>CAWAKY010000001.1:0-21626 GCA_963782695.1 uncultured Actinomycetota bacterium
CTGCGGGACATAGCAAACCCGAGGTCGAGCGATGGCGCATCCGGAAGGCAGCCGCCTGTGGACAACCCGGACCCGTCAACGTCAGGGTGGACATCACCGACGGCGGGACGGTCGGCGAGCCCCCGCGCGAGATCGGTCGGCGAAGGGCCGCATGTTACCGGCGGGTTCGACAAAGAGTGGCGAAGGATACCCCGCTCACGCCCGTCTGGGGGCGCGGTCGGGCGATCGTCGCGGGTAACGTCGAAGCCAAGAGCAGACCCGCGCAGGGTGCTCAAGCGCCTCGCGCAAGGGAGCGAAGGGCAGTCACGATGAAGATCGTCGTACTGGTGAAGCACGTCCCCGAACCGACAGCCGTCTGGTCGTTCGCGGCCGACCACACCCTCGACCGCGGCGCAGTCGCGGGACGGCTCTCCGAGCTGGACGAGTACGCGGTCGAGCAGGCCGTCCGCCTCGTCGAGGGAGGGCTCGAGGCCGAGATCACCTACCTCACCGTCGGTCCTCAGCCGGCCAGGGACGGTCTGCTCAAGGCCCTCGCGATGGGCGGCGACAAGGGCGTGCACGTCATGGACGACGCCATCCACGGCTCGGACTCGCTCGCCACCTCGCTGGTCCTCGCCAAGGCCCTCGAGCACCTCGGCTTCGACCTCGTCCTCGCGGGGATGTCGTCGACCGACGCCGAGATGTCGGTCGTCCCCTCGATGGTCGCCGAGCGCCTCGACGTCAACCAGGCGACCTTCGCCGGGGCACTGTCCGTGGACGGCAGCACCGTCTCGATCACGCGGGAGGGTGACACCGCCACCGAGCAGGTGAGCACCGGGCTGCCCGCCGTCGTGTCGATCACGGACCAGACCGACGAAGCCCGCTACCCGGCCTTCCGGGCCATCATGCTCGCGAAGAAGAAGCCGGTCGAGACCCTCACGCTCGCGGACATCGGGGTGGACCCGGCCTCCGTCGGGCTCGCGGCCGCCGCCACCCGGGTCGTCGACGTGTCCCCGGCACCCGCCCGCACGGCCGGCACCGTCGTCGTCGACGACGGCACCGGCGCGGCCCAGCTCGCCGACTTCCTCGTCTCGCGCGGTGCCCTGTGACCGCGCACCGGGTCGTGTCCACGTCGGCCACCCCGACCGCCCCCGCACCCGCCGACCGGTAGGAGTCCACCGTGTCCGAGATCCTCGTCCTCGCCGAGCTCACCCCGAGCGGAGTCCGCAAGGCCACCCTCGAGCTGCTCACCATCGCGCGCGGTCTGGGCGAGCCAGCTGCGCTCGTGTGCGGGGAGGTCACCGACGAGCGTGGTCGCCACGCTCGGTGAGTACGGCGCCACGACCGTGTATGCCGTGTCGGCACCGGAGATCGAGCAGTTCCTGTCCCTGCCCAAGGCCGAGGCCGTCGTCGCGGTCGTGCAACGGGCCCAGCCGGCCGCCATCCTCATCACCTCCGGGCCCGAGGGCAAGGACGTCGCTGCCCGGGTCGCCGTCCGGCTCGACAGCGGTCTGGTCACCGACGCCATCGACATCGTCGCCGACGGCGGGACCCTCACGACGACCCAGTCCGTCGTCGCCGGGAACTTCCACGTCCGCAGCCAGGTGGTCCGGGGCACCCCGGTCATCACGGTCATGCCCAATGCCGTCACCGCCGAGCCTGCGCCGGCGCAGCCGCGGGTCGAGAGCGTCGACGTGGAGTTCAGCGAGCGGGCCAGGGGGGCCACGGTGACCAGCCGCACCCCGAAGGTCTCGAGCGCCCGTCCCGACCTGGCGGACGCGGCCGTCATCGTCGCAGGCGGCCGCGGAGTCGGCTCCGAGGCCGGCCTCGGTGTCATCGAGGCCCTCGCCGACGCCCTGGGCGGCGCCGTCGGGGTCACCCGCGCGGTGAGCGACCTGCACTGGGCCCCCCACGACCTGCAGATCGGGCAGACCGGCAAGACGGTCGCGCCGAGCCTGTACGTCGCCGCCGGCGTCTCCGGGGCGATCCAGCACCGCGCCGGCATGCAGTCGAGCAAGACGATCGTCGCGGTGAACAAGGACCCGAAGGCCCCGATCTTCGCGATCGCGGACTTCGGGGTCGTCGGCGACCTGCACACCGTCCTTCCCGCGCTCGTCGACGAGATCGGCAAGCGCCGAGCCTGACGCCGCGCCCGCGAAGGGCGCACCCACGCAAGGAGCGTGATCGATGGCGATCGTCAAGCTGGTCCTCGGCTTGGGCATGACCGTCGTGCTGCTCGGGATCGCCGGCGCGCGCCTGCTGTACCTCTACCGCATCGGTGCCTCCGCCCAGCCCGTGGAGCCGGGCCGGGTCGGCAGGACCGGCGACATCGCCCGGGCCGAGGTCGTCGAGGTCGCCGGACAGCAGAAGCTGCTCCGGTGGACCGCTCCGGGACTCGCCCACCTCGCCGTCTTCTGGGGTTTCGTGGTCCTCGTCCTGACGATCATCGAGGGGTTCGGGGCGCTGTTCTCCCCGACCTTCCACATCCCCGTCATCGGGAACTGGCCCGCTCTGGGCTTCCTCGAGGACCTCTTCGCCGTCCTCTGCCTCCTCGCCGTCGCCGCGTTCACGGTGATCCGGCTCCGCGAGTCGCCCAGGGAGCACGGCCGGACCTCGCGGTTCTTCGGCTCGCACCTGGGAGCGGCCTGGTTCACCCTCTTCATGATCGTCAACGTCGTGTGGACGCTCATGCTCGCCCGCGGCGCCCAGATCAACGCCGAGGAGGTCAACACCACCGACACCCTGCCGTTCCTGCGCGGCGCCTTCGTCTCGCAGTGGATCGCCTCCCTGTTGGCTCCGCTCGGGCAGACCGCCAACCAGGTGATCGCCACGGTCGCCCTGCTGCTCGCCCTGGGCGTGCTGCTGGGGTTCACCGTCTTCGTGACCTACAGCAAGCACCTGCACATCCTGCTCTCGCTCCCGAACGTCGCCCTCGCCCGTCGCCCCCGCGCGCTGGGGGCGCTGCTGCCGGTCCACTCCGGCGGGAAGGCCGTCGACTTCGAGGACCCCGGCGAGGACGACCTGATGGGAGTCGGCAAGGTCGAGGACTTCACCTGGAAGGGCCTGCTGGACTTCGGCACCTGCACCGAGTGCGGCCGTTGCCAGAGCCAGTGTCCCGCGTGGAACACCGACAAGCCGCTCTCGCCCAAGCTGCTCATGATGACGCTGCGCGACCACGCGCTGGCCAAGGGCCCGTGGCTCACCGCGACCGAGGAAGCCCGCGGCGGCCTCGACGAGGAGCTGCGGGCGCTCGCGTCGGTGCCCCTCGTCGGAAGCACCGGGTACGCCGCCGACGCGCCGCTCACGGCATACAACCCCCACGGCCCGGATGCCGTGATCGACCAGGACGTGCTGTGGTCGTGCACCACCTGCGGCGCCTGCGTCGAGCAGTGCCCCGTCGACATCGAGCACGTCGACCACATCCTCGACCTGCGGCGCTACCAGGTGCTCATGGAGTCGGCCTTCCCCGAGGAGGCCGGCATCATGCTGAGCAACCTCGAGCACGCCGCCGACCCGTGGGGCCGCGGGGCGGCGCAGCGCCTGCAGTGGGCCGAGCCGCTGGACTTCGAGGTCCGGGTCCTGGGCGCCGACGGAGGAACGACGATCCCCGACGACGTCGAGTACCTCTACTGGGTCGGCTGCGCCGGTGCGCTCGACGAGGGCGCCCAGCGGACAGCGCGCGCGGTCGCCGACCCTGCTCCACGAGGCCGGGGTCGAGTTCATGGTGCTCGGCGACGCCGAGTCCTGCACCGGTGACCCGGCCCGCCGGATGGGCCACGAGTACCTCTTCCAGATGCTCGCCCAGCAGAACGTCGAGGTGCTCAACGAGGCCGGGGCCACGCCGCATCGTCGTCACCTGCGCGCACTGCTTCAACACCCTGCGCAACGAGTACCCGCAGGTCGGCGGCCACTACGAGGTGGTCCACCACACGACCCTGCTCACCCGGCTCGTCGCCGACGGACGGCTCGTCCCGGTGGTCCCGGTCGCCCAGTCGGTCACCTACCACGACCCCTGCTACCTCGGCCGGCACAACCGGGTCTTCGCCGCCCCGCGCGAGGTGCTCGGTGCGGTCCCGGGCCTCACCCTCACCGAGATGCCGCGGAACCGGGAGCAGTCGTTCTGCTGCGGCGCCGGCGGGGCGCGGATGTGGATGGACGAGGACCTCGGCACCCGGATCAACCTCAACCGCACCGACGAGGCCCTCGCGCTCTCCCCCGACCTCGTCACCGCCGCCTGCCCGTTCTGCGTGACCATGCTCACCGACGGCGTCGCGCAGCGCCGGATGGAGGGGGCCGCCGGCGAGTCCGTCGAGGTGCTCGACATCGCCGAGGTGCTGCTGCGCTCGGTCCGACCCGACCTCGACGACGCCGCATCGTCCGGTGCCACCACCACGCCCACGTCCGACAGTGAGGACCACCATGACCGACACCGCCACGACCACTCCACAGCCGGCCGGCCACTTCGGCGGCGCCGGGCTCGACCTGCCGAGCCTGAACCTCATGCTCGAGGCGCTGACCGACTTCGTCGACGCCGCGCTCTCACCCGACCTCCAGCTCGAGCTCGACCACGAGGACCGCTGCCCCGAGGACATCGTGCGGGCCATGTCGGACCCGATGACCCTCGGCGTCCAGCTCGTCTTCATCCCCGAGCAGTACGGCGGGATGGACGGCGGCGCGTTCGACTCCTACCGGGTCTGCGAGGCGATGGCGCGCAAGGACATCGGCCTGGCGACGGCCGTGTTCGCGACCTTCCTCGGCTCCGACCCGATCGTCGTCGGGGCCACCGAGGAGCAGAAGCAGGAGTGGCTCGGGGCCATCGCCGAGCAGGGCGTGGTCTTCGCCTACGGCGCCACCGAGCCGGATGCCGGCTCCGACCTCGGCGCGATGACGACGACTGCCACGCCGGTCACGGACGAGGCCGGGACGGTCACGGCATACCGGCTCAACGGCCGCAAGCAGTGGATCTCGCAACGGCTCGATCGCCGACTACTGCACGATCCTCGCCGCCACCCCCGAGGGCCGCACGTGGTTCGTCGTCGCGAAGGGCACCCCGGGCTTCACCGCCGGCACCCCCGAGGACAAGCACGGCATCCGGCTGTCCAACACCGCCTCGCTCTTCCTCGACGACGTCGAGGTCCCCGCCGGCAACCTCGTCGGCACGCGCGGCGGGCTCGGGCTGGTCCAGGCCCAGCAGGTCTTCGGCTACACCCGCCTCATGGTCGCCGCGTTCGGCCTCGGCGGCGGCTGGGAGGCCCTCGACCGCGCCATCGCCTACTCCACGCAGCGAGAGCAGGGCGGCGGCCCGCTCAGCGAGAAGCAGGGCTTCACGCACAAGCTCGTCGTCCCGCACGCCGTGCGCCTCGAGGCGGCCCGGGCGTA
The DNA here is from genome assembly GCA_963782695.1 of uncultured Actinomycetota bacterium. GTDB lineage: Bacteria > Actinomycetota > Actinomycetes > Actinomycetales > Dermatophilaceae > Fodinibacter. Next base: position 5,359 of record CAWAKY010000001.1, read on the forward strand.
CATGGAGGACACCGCCGACCGGCTCGACCGCGGCCTCGGCGACAACGGCGCGATGAACACCGAGGGCGCCATCGCCAAGTACATGGCCACCGAGGCCGGGAACGCCGCCGCCGACGCCGCGATCCAGGCCCACGGGGGGTACGGCTACACCCGGCCCTACGTCGTGGAGAAGATCCGCCGCGACGTGCGGATCACGACGATCTACGAGGGCACCTCCGAGATCATGGAGATGACGATCGCCCGGGGCCGGTGGCAGGAGCACCTGAAGTCCGGCGGCCGCTACTACGTCGACATCGCGGCCGAGCTGGCCGCGCTGCACGCCCGCAACCCGCTGGTCGGCGCCGACGCCGCCTCGCTGGCCGCGCAGTCCCTCGCCGTCGTCCTCGACTGCTGCCGGGCTGGGCCGGCTCACCCGCAACCAGCACGTCCTGTTCCGGATCGGTGAGCTCGTCGCCACGCCGAGACCGCCGTCGTGTTCGCCCGCGCCTCCGACCGGGCGATCGCGGGCGGCCTTCGAGAAGTCGCCGACCCGCTTCACCGGCGACGCCCTCGCCGCGATGTCCCGCGTCTTCGCCCGGGAGGCCGCGCACAGGTCGCCTCGACGGTTCCCGCTGGGTCGCCGGCGCCGCTGGAACCGGACAGCCCCGTCCTCGCCGGCCTCGCCGGCATCCCTGCCGACGCCATCCGCGCCGCCCAGGCCGGCCTGGTCGCCGACATGGACCGCGTCGCGGACGTGCTCTACGGCCGCGCCCCCGCCTGACCCCGCCACCCGGCGGGCCAGCCCCCACACCGACCTCGACCCGCAACCCACCGATTCGGACACCACCATGACGCACCACGAGAGCCACCCCGTCGCCGTCGTCGGCATGTCGGCGATCATGCCCGACGCCCCCAACAGTGACGCGTTCTGGGACAACATCACCGGTGGGAGGTACTCCATCTCGCCCACCCCGCAGGACCGCTGGGACCCGGCGCTGTACTACGCCGAGGACCACAGCGTCCCCGACAAGACGTACAGCCTGATCGGCGGGTGGGTCCGCGGGTTCGACTGGGACCCGATCGCGTGGCGGCTACCGGTCCCCCCGATGGTGGCGGCACAGATGGACGAGGGCCAGCGGTGGGCGATCTCCGCTGCCCGGGCCGCCCTCACCGACGCCGGCTGGCCGGGCTGGCCGGTCGACAGCGACCGGGTCGCCGTCATCCTCGGCAACGCCCTCGGTGGCGAGAAGCACTACCAGTCGAGCATGCGGATCCGGTTCCCGGAGATGCTGCGGCGGCTCGAGGAGTCGGCCACGCTCGCCACCCTCTCCCCCGACACCCGCGAGCGGATCGTCGAGGAGACCCGGCGCGGCTACCTCGACAACGTCTTCGCGATCACCGAGGACACCATGCCCGGCGAGCTCGCGAACGTCATCGCCGGCCGGGTCGCGAACCTGTTCAACCTGCGTGGGATGAACTTCACCACCGATGCCGCCTGCGCCTCGGGCCTGGCCGCGCTCAACTCCGCCGTCACCGGCCTGGCCGACCACCAGTTCGACGCCGTCGTCACCGGTGGCCTGGATCGCAACATGGGCGTGGACGCGTTCGTGAAGTTCTGCAAGATCGGTGCGCTCTCGGCGACCGGCACCCGACCGTTCGACGCCGGGGCCGACGGGTTCGTCATGGGCGAGGGCGCCGCGCTGTTCGTCCTCAAGCGGCTCGAGGACGCCGAGCGTGACGGGGACCGTGTCTACGCCGTCATCCTCGGCGTCGGCGGCTCCTCCGACGGCAAGGGCAAGGGCATCACCGCCCCCAACCCCGTGGGCCAGCGGCTCGCGGTCGAGCGCGCTTGGGAGCGCGCCGGGGTGGACCCCGCAACAGCGGGTGCCGTGGAGGCCCACGGCACCTCCACCCGCGTCGGCGACGCCTCGGAGCTGGCCAGCCTCACCGCCGTCTTCGGCGCGGCCGGAGCCGCCCCACGCTCGATCGCCCTCGGTTCGGTGAAGTCCAACATCGGTCACCTCAAGGCCGCCGCCGGCGCCGCCGGGCTGTTCAAGATGGTGCGGTCGCTCCACGCGAAGCAGCTCCCGCCCAGCCTGAACTTCGTGGACCCCAACCCCAACGTCGACTGGGACACCCTGCCGTTCGCCGTCAACACCGGCCTGCGCCCCTGGGCCGCGCCCGCACACGACGTGCGCCGCGGCGGCGTGAGCGCCTTCGGGTTCGGCGGCACGAACTTCCACGTCGTCGTCGAGGAGCACGTCCCCGGTCGGCACCGCCCACCGGCGCGGAGCTCGCGTCCGCGGGCATCCCCGGCACCGCCGGCAACCCCGGCACCGCCGGCAGTCGCCGGCACCGTCGGCGCACCCGCGTCCGGTTCCGCCGCCCCGGCGAAGGCGCCGTTGCGCGGCGCGCTCGTACTCGGCGGCCACGATGACGCGGACCTCGCCTTCCAGGTGCAGGCTGCCCTCGCCCGGGCCCGCGCGGGGGCCACCCCCCCACGCACCGCGCCGGACCCGGCGCTGGCCACCGCGGCCGTCCGGGTCGCCATCGACCACACCGACGCAGTGGACCTGGCGACCAAGCTCGACCAAGGTTCGCCGACGCCTTCGCCTCGGGCAACCCGGCGGCGTTCCGGCTGCTGCGCCAGCAGGGCATCTTCCTCGGGCGCGGTCCGGCGCCCAAGCTTGCCTTCCTCTACACCGGGCAGGGCTCGCAGTACGTCAACATGCTCAAGTCCCTTGCTGCCGAGGAGCCCCTGGTCAGGTCGACCTTCGACGAGGCGGACCGGGTGATGGAGCCGCTCCTGGGGCGGCCCCTGAGCTCGTACATCTTCATCGACGGCGACGACCCGGCCGCCGTGCAGACCCTCAACCTGCAGCTGATGCAGACCGAGATCACCCAGCCCGCCGTGCTCGCCACGGACATCGCGCTCACCCGGCTGCTCGCGGCCTACGGGGTGCAGCCCGACATGGTCATGGGCCACAGCCTGGGCGAGTACGGCGCCCTCGTCGCCGCCGGCGCGCTCACCCTCGACAGCGCGCCTCGAGGCAGTCAGCGCCCGCGGGCGCGAGATGACCAAGGTCTCCGTCGCCGACAACGGCGCGATGGCCGCCGTGTTCGCGCCGATGGCCGAGATCCAGCGGATCGTGGCCAGGCCGACGGCTATGTCGTCATCGCCAACATCAACAGCACGAGCCAGGCCGTCGTCGGCGGGGCCACCGACGCCGTGGAACGGATCATCGAGCGCTTCACCGCGGAGGGCTTCACCGCCACCCGGATCCCGGTCAGCCACGCCTTCCACACCTCGATCGTCGCGCCGGCGTCCGGGCCGTTCGTCGACGCGCTGCGCCGGCTCGACCTCGGGCGCCCACGAAGCCGGTCGTCGCCAACGTGACCGGTGACTTCTACCCGCAGGGCGCCGACGGCCGAGACGGTGCTCGAGTACGCCGGCCGCCAGATCGCCTCGCCCGTCCAGTTCGTCAAGGGCCTGCAGACCCTGTATGCCGCGGGCGCGCGGGTCTTCGTCGAGGTCGGCCCGAAGAAGGCGCTGCACGGCTTCGTCGAGGACGTCCTCGGCTCCGAGCACGACGACGTCGTCGCGCTCTTCACCAACCACCCGAAGGTGGGAGACGACGTGGCGTTCAACCAGGCCCTGTGCGGGCTCTACGCGGCCGGCATCGGCCTGGACCGCCACGAGGCCCCGACGCGTCCCGGTCGGCTCGGCCGTGCCGACCGCACCGGCCACCGACCTCGGCCTGCCCGGCCTCGCCGCGACGGCGCCACGCAGCGCCCGACGACCGCGCCCGGGCGCCCCCGCCGACGCCACGATCCGCGAGCTCGGGCTGCTCTTCGCCGACGTCGCTCGAGAAGGGCATGCACCTGTATGCCGGGCCCGGCGCCGCCGGGCAGCCCAGTGCGACCCCGACCCCGGCTCCGCGCCGGAGCCGGCGCGGCCGGCGGGTCCTCCGGCCCTCGAGCCCGTCGTCATCTCCGGCGCGGCCCTCGGCCTGCCGGGCACCGAGCAGACCTTCGACGACGACAACGTCGCCAGGATCCTCGCCGGCCAGAACTTCATCAGCGTGCTCGGCGAGGACACCCGCCGGCGGATGGTCGACATGCGGATCACCCGGCTGGTCAAGGACGCCGCCACGGGTGGCGGGAGCTTCGCGACGATCGACGACCCGCAGGACGTCATCAAGCTCGCCGGGGTGCACGCACCCCTCGACGTCGTGGAGCAGTTCGGGGTCGACAAGGCCCGCGACGAGGCCCTCGACACCACGACCCGGTTGGCGATCGGGGCCGGGTTCGACGCGATGCGCGACGCCGGCATCCCGCTCGTCATGAGCTACAAGACCACGACGCTGGGCACCCAGCTGCCCGACCGCTGGGGACTGCCCGAGGCGCTGCGGGACGAGACCGGAGTCATCTTCGCCTCGGCATTCCCCGGCTACGACCGCTTCGCCGAGGCCGTCGAGGGCTACGCGCTCGACCGCGGCCGGCGCGAGGGTCTGCTGGCCGTCGAGGGGCTGCGCGCCCGGATGGCCGACGGACGACCCGGCCACGACCGAGGTGGACGCGCTCGTCGCCGAGCTGCGCGACGACCCTCGAGCGCGAGCCCTACCGGTTCGACCGGCGCTTCCTCTTCCGGGCCCTGTCGATGGGGCACTCCCAGTTCGCCGAGATCATCGGGGCACGCGGCCCGAACACGCAGATCAACGCCGCGTGCGCGAGCACCACCCAGGCCCTGTCCCTGGCCGAGGACTGGATCCGGGCAGGACGGTGCCGCAGGGTCGTCGTCGTCTCCGCCGACGACGCCACCGGTGAGCACCTGCTGCCGTGGGTCACCGCCGGCTTCCTCGCGTCCGGGGCCGCCGCCACCGACGAACGGGTCGAGGATGCCGCCACGCCGTTCGACCGACGCCGGCACGGCATGGTCGTCGGCGCCGGGGCAGCGGCGTTCGTCGTCGAGTCGGCGGAGGCCGCCCGCGAGCGGGGCATCCAGCCCATCGCCGAGGCGCTCGCCACGGTCACCGCGAACAGCGCCTTCCACGGCTCGCGCCTCGACGTCCAGCACATCTGCGACGTCATGGAGGCGCTGGTCAGCGAGGCCGAGGGGCGTGGCGTCGACCGACGCGAGATCGCCCCTCGGACGATGTTCGTCTCGCACGAGACCTACACCCCGGCGCGCGGCGGCAGCGCCGCGGCGGAGATCAACGCGCTGCGCCGGGTCTTCGGGCCGGCGGCCAACCAGATCGTCATCACGAACACCAAGGGCTTCACCGGGCACGCGATGGGTGCCGGGATCGAGGACGTCGTCGCCCTCAAGGCGCTCGAGACCGGCATCGTGCCGCCGGTCCCCAACTACCGGGAGCCCGACCCCGACCTCGGCTCGCTCAACCTCTCCACGGGGGGGCAGTACCCCGTGGAGTACGCGCTGCGCCTCGCGGCCGGCTTCGGGTCCCAGGTCGCCATGTCGCTGCTGCGCTGGACCCCGGTCCCTGACGGTCGGCGCCGGGCGCCGGGTGAGCTCGGCTACGCCTACCGGGTCGTCGACCCGGCCGCGTGGCAGCGGTGGCTCGACCGGCTCGCCGGTCACACCGACAGCCGGCTCGAGGTCGACCACCGGCGCCTGCGCGTCGTCGACACCGGCCCCGCCACCTCCCCGGTCGAGAGGTCCGGCACGTCCCGGTGCCGTACGCCGGCCGGCTGGCACCCACGCGCGGGTTCGCTGCGCCGGCCGCGACCACGCGTCGTGCCCCCGGCACCGACGACGGCGACCGCGCCACGTCCGCACCGTCGCCGGCCGCCGCCGCGCCGCCGGCAGCCCGGTGCCCGGCGCCGCTGGCGCCACCGGCCGCGGAGCCGTCCGAGCCGACCGGCGACGCCGTCCTGCCGTCGTCACCGGATCGTCGCCGAGATGACCGGCTACCCCGCCGACCTGCTCGACCCCGACCTCGACCTCGAGGCCGACCTCGGCGTCGACACCGTCAAGCAGGCCGAGGTCTTCGCCGCCGTCCGCGACCGGTGGGACCTCGAGCGCGACGACACCGTGCGGCTGCGCGACTTCCCCACCCTCAACCACGTCGCCGGCTGGGTCCGCGGCAAGCTCGGGGTCACCGCGGTCACCTCGACCGCGTCCGCGTCGCCGGTGCTCTCCCCTTCGCCGCGGCCGTTCGGGGCGGGCGACGACCCGATCCTCGCGACGATCACCCAGATCGTCGCCGAGATGACCGGCTACCCCGCCGACCTCCTGGGTCCCGACCTCGACCTCGAGGCCGACCTCGGCGTCGACACCGTCAAGCAGGCCGAGGTCTTCGCCGCCGTCCGCGCCCAGTGGGACCTCGTGCGTGACGACACCGTGCAGCTGCGGGAGTTCCCGACCCTGAACCACGTCGCGGCGTGGGTCCGGAACCGGCTGGGCGTGCCCGCGCCGACCGTGGTGCCGCCGCGGCAGCCGCCGCTCCGGCCGCCCGGCTGCACCGGCGACGTGCTGCCGCCCTCGCGACTCCCGCTGCCGCTCCGGCGGGACCGACCGGGGACCCGATCCTCGACACCGTCACCGGGATCGTCGCGGAGATGACCGGCTACCCCGCCGACCTGCTCGACCCCGACCTCGACCTCGAGGCCGACCTCGGCGTCGACACCGTCAAGCAGGCCGAGGTCTTCGCCGCCGTCCGCGCCCAGTGGAACCTCGAGCGCGACGACACCCTCCAGCTGCGCGAGTTCCCCACCCTCAACCACGTCGCCGGCTGGGTCCGCGGCAAGCTCGGCGAGCCCGAACCGGCCACCCCGCAACCGCCCGGCGACCGGCACCGCCGCCGGCCGCTCGCCGCCGCCCTGCCGGCGACGCGCCCGCGCCCTCGGCCGACGCCAGTCCTCGACACCGTCACCGGGATCGTCGCCGAGATGACCGGCTACCCCGCCGACCTGCTCGACCCCGACCTCGACCTCGAGGCCGACCTCGGCGTCGACACCGTCAAGCAGGCCGAGGTCTTCGCCGCCGTCCGCGCCCGTGGAACCTCGAACGCGACGACACCCTCCAGCTGCGCGAGTTCCCCACCCTCAACCACGTCGCCGGCTGGGTCCGCGGCAAGCTCGGCGCGCCCGAACCCGACGCCCGCCGCCGACACCGCGTCGCCGCGACGCCCTGCCGCTGCCACGCCGCACTGCGACCGCGACCGCGCCCGCGGCCGACGCCGTCCTCGACACCGTCACCGGGATCGTCGCGCGAGATGACCGGCTACCCCGCCGACCTGCTCGACCCCGACCTCGACCTCGAGGCCGACCTCGGCGTCGACACCGTCAAGCAGGCCGAGGTCTTCGCCGCCGTCCGCGCCCAGTGGAACCTCGAACGCGACGACACCCTCCAGCTGCGCGAGTTCCCCACCCTCAACCACGTCGCCGGCTGGGTCCGCGGCAAGCTCGACCGCCGCCCAACCGGTCGCAGCCGCGGGCACCCTCGACCGACCGGCCGTCGAGGGCGAGCCTGCGGCCACGGTCCACGCCGCTCCGCACACCGTGGTCGGCGACCTCGACGCGGTGGACGCGCTCCCCCGGCGCGTCCCCACGCCCTCGCTGCGCCCGCCGGCCGACCAGTGCCTGCCGACCGGTGTGTCGCTCCGCGACGCCCGCGTCGTCGTCATGCGCGACGAGGGCGGCGTCGGTGACGCGCTCGTCAAGCGACTGCGCAAGGCGCGGCGCCACCGCCCTGGTGCTCGACCCCGGCACGCCCACCGACGAGGTGCTCGCCCAGCTGGCGGCGTGGACCGCCGAAGGCCCGGTCACCGGCGTCTACTGGCTCGCCGGCTCTCGACGACGAGGGCGACGTCGACGAGCCTACGACCTGGACACCTGGCGCGAGGCCCTCCGCCGCCGGGTCAAGGCGCTCTACGCGACGATGCGCCACCTCTGGGAGGCCGACGCGTTCCTCGTGTCCGCCACCCGGCTCGGTGGGTACCACGGCTACACGGCCGCCGGCGCGGCATCCACGCTCGGCGGGGCGGTGACCGGCTTCACCAAGTCCTACAAGAAGGAGCGCCCGGGCGCCCTCGTCAAGGCGGTCGACCTTCCGGTCGACCGCAGGACCGCCGCCGTGGCCGACCTGCTCATCGAGGAGACCCTGCGCGACCCCGGCTGCGTCGAGGTCGGCCGCGTCGACGGGCGACGCTTCGGCATCGCCCTGGTGGAGCAGCCGTTCCCGGCCCGCGCGGAGGACGGCACCCCCGACGCCGACGGCGGGATGCCGCTGACGTCCGACTCCGTCGTGCTCGTCACCGGCGCCGCCGGCAGCATCGTCTCGGCGATCACCGCCGACCTCGCCGCCGCCTCGGGAGGGGTCTTCCACCTGCTCGACCTCACCCCGGCACCCGACCCCGCCGACCCGGACATCGCGGCCTTCCGGTCGGACCGGACCTCGCTCAAGGGCACCATCGCGGCTCGGATGAAGGAGCGTGGGGACAAACCGACCCCCGTCGCGATCGACCGGGAGCTGGCGCGCATCGAGCGGCTCGAGGCTGCCCTCACGTGCGTGCAGGCCGTCGAGGCGGCCGGCGGCACGGCGTACTACTACTCCGTCGACCTCACCGACGCAGAGGCCGTCGCCTCGGCGATGGGCACGGGTGCGCGAACGCAGCGGCCACGTCGACGTGCTCCTGCACGCGGCGGGCCTCGAGATCAGCCGGAACCTGCCGGAGAAGGAGCCCGGGGAGTTCGACCTCGTCTTCGACGTGAAGACGACCGGGTGGTTCAACGTCTGGCAGGCCGCCCGCACGATGGACGTCGGTGCCGTCGTCGCGTTCTCGTCGGTCGCCGGGCGCTTCGGCAACAACGGTCAGACCGACTACGCCGCGGCCAACGACCTGTTGTGCAAGACGGTCTCGAACCTGCGTTCCTCCCGGCCGACGACCCGGGCCATCGCCCTGGACTGGACCGCCTGGGGTGGTATCGGCATGGCGACCCGCGGCTCGATCCCCAAGATCATGGAGATGGCGGGGGTGCAGGTGCTCCCGCCGGAGGCGGGTGTGGCGTGGATCCGCCGCGAGCTCGTGTCATCGGGGTTCTCCGGCGAGGTCGTCGTCGCGGGCGAGCTCGGGCTCATGGCCGGCGAGCAGCACGAGAGCGGCGGGGTGGCGCCGGGGGCGCTCACCGCCGACGGCGCCCACGGCCCGATGGTCGGTGACGTCACGCTCAGCACCAACGACGGTGTCGTCGACCGGGTCACCCTCGACCCGGCCGAGCAGGCCTTCCTCGGTGACCACCGCATCGACGGCACGCCCGTCCTCCCGGGAGTCATGGGCATGGAGGCCTTCGCCGAGGTGGCGTCGCTCGTGGCGCCGCCCGGGTTCCGCGTCGCGGCCGTCGAGGACGTCGCCTTCCTGGCGCCCGTGAAGTTCTACCGCGACGAGCCACGCACCCTGACCGTCTCGGCCGTGACCGGGCCCGACCCCGACGGCGGTGACGACCTCGTCGCCCGGTGCACCCTGTCCGCCGAGCGGACGCTCCCCGGCCACGACGCGCCGGTGCGCACGACGCACTTCACCGGTCGGGTGCGGCTCACGGCCGCGCCGGCCCAGGAGCAGCGAAGCGAGCTCGACCGGTCGCAGCACGACCCCCTGATGGAGGCAGAGCAGGTCTACGGGTTCTACTTCCACGGGCCGGCCTACCAGGTCGTCGAGGCTGCGTGGCGCGACGGCCACGGGATCGACGGCCCGCCTGCCCGAGTCGCTGCCGGACGACCGCTCACCCGCGGGCGCCCCGCTCACCCTCGCACCACGGCTCGTGGAGCTGTGCTTCCAGACCGCCGGCCTCTGGGAGGCCGCCCGGGGCGACGGGCTGGGGCTGCCGCTGCACGTCGGGAGCGCGCGTGTGCTGCTCGACCCGGGAGAGGCCACGGGCCCGCTCGTGGCCCACGCGGAGGTCCACGACGGGCACGTCGACGCCCTCGTCGTCGACGACGAGGGGCGGGTCGTGGTCCGCCTCGACGGCTACACGACCGTGCCCCTGAGCGCGTGTCCCGGGCGACGTGCGCACGCTCGCTGCACAGGACATTCGGCTCCGGGATGCAGGAGTGAGGAACGTGCGACGCCTCGCAGTCGTCGACCGGGGGGAGCCCGCCGTTCGGGTGCTCTCCGCGGCTGGGGAGCTCACCGACCCCGTCACCGGGGAGCGGCTGCGCACCATCGCGGTGAGCACCGTGCCGAGGGCCGGGGCCTGGTGGGCCCGCGAGGCGAGCGAGACGCTGGTCATCGAGGCACCCCGGGGGGCGTCGTCGCACGTGCCCGACCTCGTCGCCGCCCTGGTGGCCGCCCGGGCCGATGCGGTCTGGCTCGGGCTCGTGCCCTGCGCCGACCGGGCCGTGCTCGCCGAGGAGTGTGCCGGGGCCGGCATCCTCGTCCTCGGCCCCGATGCGGCAGCCATCCGCGCGTTCGGCACCCCGACCGCTCTGGCCGCCGTGGCGTCGGCGGCCGGGGTGCCCGCCCGGGCGACCGGCGCGTTCCCCGAGGGTGCCCGACGGCTCGAGGTCGACGCCGTGCGGGACACCGTCGGAACCGTGTGGACGCTCGGCCTGCGTGAGGTGACGGTCCTGCGGGACAGCTGGGCCATCCTCACCGAGCTTCCCGCCACCGGGGTGCCCGACGAGACCGCCGCGGCGATGGAGGCGGCAGCGCGCGCACTCCTGGAGCACGCGGCATACCGCGGCAGTGCGGTGGTCCACTTCGCGCTCGAGCGCGACGGCATCCTTCGCCGTCACGTCGGTCGACACCGATGGTCGGGTCACCCACTCCGGGGTGGAGGAGCGCACCGGCGCCGGCATCCTCGGCATGCGCCTGCGGGCCGACCTCGGCGACCCACTGCCACCCACACCTCCGGCCGGGGAGGGCTGGACGGTCGAGGCGCGCCTGCTCGCCCACGACCCCGACCGCGGGTACGCACCGACCGGGGGACGCGTCGAGGTCCTGACGCTTCCGGTGGGGACCGGCGTACGGGTCGACGCGGCCCTGCGGGTGGGGGACGTCGTCGACGCCGTGCTCGACCCCGTCGTCGCCACGGTGACGTCCTGGGGCCGCGAGCGCGCCCAGGCGCTCTCGCGGCTGCGTCGGGCGCTTGGAGCGCACCGGTGTCGTGCTCTCCGGCGGGGCGACCAACCGCACCGGTCTCATCGCCGTCCTCGGGGCGCCTGCCGTCATCGAGGGTCCACCTGATCCGCAGTGGTATGCCGCCCAGCTCGCCTCGGGCGCCTTCGTGCCCGAGCCCGACCCCGTCGCCCTCGTGGCAGCGGCGATCGAGGTCTACGACGCCGACCTCGCCCTCGTCCAGCGCTCGTTCCGGGCCAGCGCCGAGCGGGGACGTCCCGAGCACCCCGAACGCGTCGGCGTCGCCATCGACCTCGGCTACCGCGGCAGCCGGTACCGGCTGCGAGTGGACCGTACGGCGCCGGACCGCTACCGCGTCCACGACGGTGCGCGCCTGGACGTCGTGGTGGACTCGCTCAGCCCCTTCGAGAGGCGGATTCTCGTCGCCGGCCGGACCCGGCGGATCCTCGCGGTGACCTCGGACGAGGCGATCCGCCTCGAGATCGACGGTGTCGCCCACACCGTCACCCGCGAGGACGGCGTCGTCGTCCGCTCACCCGCCCCGGCCCTGGTCTGCGAGCTGCTCGTGGCCGTGGGCGACCGGGTGACCGCCGGCCAGCCGGTCGCGAGCCTCGAGTCGATGAAGATGCTGAGCACCCTCACCGCGCCCCTGACCGGCACCGTCACCACGCTGGCGGTGCTGCCGAACCAGCAGGTCGAGCAGGGTGACCCGTTGATGCGCGTGAAGTCCACGGAGGAGTCACACCTGCTGCCCGACCTGCCCGCCGGGAGCGACGGGAAGGTCGTGGACTTCGGCACGCTCCTCGTGGGCGACCGAGGGCCGGCGGCCGACGTCTTCGACGACCTCACGGCATACCTGCTCGGGTTCGACCTCGACCCGGGCGCGGCCAGGGCGCTGCGGACCGCGTACCGGAGCCGCGTGGACGGGTCGCAGCCGCAGCCGACCGGGACCTCATGGCACGCGAGGACGCGTTCCTCGACCTCTTCGCGGACATCGGCTCGCTCTTCCGCCCACGGACCGAGGCCGAGGCGCTCGGGGATGCGGACGAGGTGGACCAGAACAGCACGCAGGAGTACGTCCTGGAGTTCCTGCGGTGGCTCGACGCCGACCGCGCGGGGCTCCCGGCGCGCTACCAGCGGCGGCTCGAGCGGGTGATCGCGCGGTACGGCGTCGACAGCCACGGCGACCGTGGCGGGCTCGAGCGGGCGACGTTCTGGTTGTTCCGCGCGTTCTCCCGGGTCCCTGAGCTCGCCGACCTCGTGACGGAGGTGCTGGGCCGTCGGCTGCGGCACGCCGGTGAGCTGCTCGGGCGAGCGACCGCCGAGGACCGGGTGCGGCTCGAACGGCTCATCGGGGCGACGCAGGGACGCCAGCCTGAGGTGACCGATGCCGCTCGCGACGTCGTCTACCACTGGTTCGAGGAGCCGGTGCTCAGCCGCGTGGTCGCGGAGACCGAGGCCGAGATGCGCGACCACCTCGCCGAGCTCGCCGCCGACCCGACCGGGCCCGAACGCGCCGACCGGATCGGCAGGCTCGTCTGGTGCCCCCAGCCGATGCGCTCGATGCTGCTGGGTGCGTGGCTGGGTGCGCGGGACGACGGGCCCGAGGACGGGGACCGCTCCGAGCAGTCACGGTGGCCGGCGGAGTCGCCGCACCTGCCGGCGGGGGAACAGCGTTCCGCCGGGCGCTGCTCGAGACCTACCTCCGCCGCTTCTACCGGATGCGGGACCTGCACGGACTGGACTTCGACCGCCAGCGAGGGCCTCGACCTCGCCTACGCGCGCTACGAGCTCGACGGTCTGCGAGTTCACGTCGTCGCCGGATACCTTCCCGTCGACGACCTCACGAGGGCGTCCCGGCTCATCGGCCGGCACCTCGTCGAGCACGCCGGCGACCGGGAGGTCGTCGTCGACCTCGTGCGTGTGGCGGCACGGCCCGCGCACCGAGATCGACGTGACCGCTGCCGAGACCGCCGGCCTGCTCGCCGAGTGTGACTTCGGGCGACCCCTTCACCGCCTCGACCTCACCATCACCTCGCTCGAGGGAGGCGGGCCGGAGCGCGACCGCACCCAGCACGTGACCTACCGATCGGACCCCGACGGCCCGGGCTTCGTCGAGGACACGATCTACCGCAACCTGCACCCGATGCTCGGCAAGCGCCTCGACCTGTGGCGGTTGTCGAACTTCGAGCTCACCCGCCTCCCGTCGCCCGAGGACGTCTACGTCTTCGACGGCGTCGCCAAGGACAACCCGCGCGACCACCGGTTGTTCGCGCTGGCCGAGGTGCGCGACCTCACCCCCGTCCGCGACCCCACCACCGGTCGGGTCACCTACCCGCGTCTCGGCCGCAGCGGTCTCGCGGCCCTCGCCGCGATGCGGAGCGCGATGGCCCGCTACCCCTCGCGAGAGCGGCCTGTCGCCAACCGGCTCGTGGTGTCGATACGGCCGACCTGGCACATCCCTCGGGAGGAGTGGCGCCATCTCGCCATGACCTACGAGGGCCTGGCGCGCGGAGCCAGCCTGGAGAAGGTGGTCCTGCACGTCACCATCCCGGAGACCGACCGCCGCGGCCGTCCGGTGCTCGAGGACCGGATCGTCGTGCTCGAGGGGCTCGGCGCCGGGGGACCGACGATCCGCATGCGGCACCCGGGCCCCAACCCGGTGCGCACCCTCACGCCGTACGCCCAGAAGGTCCTCACCGCGAGCCGCTTCGGCACCCCCTACCCCTACGAGATCGTCAGGATGCTGACCCCCGCCGAGGGCGACGCGTCGCCGTTCCCGCCCGGCGACTTCCAGGAGCTCGACCTCGGAGCCGGCGACGAGCTGGTCCCCGTCGACCGGGAGCCGGGTGGAAACACGGCCCACGTCGTCGTCGGGCTGCTCACCAACCGCACGCCGGTCCACCCCGACGGGATGACGAGGGTGGCGATCCTCGCCGACCCGACCCAGGGCCTGGGGAACCTCGCCGAGCCGGAGTGCCGGCGGGTCAACGCCGCGCTGGCGCTGGCGCTGGCGCGCGGCATACCGGTCGAGTGGTACGCCGTGTCGTCCGGTGCCCTCATCGCCATGGACTCGGGCACCGAGAACATGGACTGGATCGCGCTCACCCTCCGCCGGCTGATCGAGTACACCCAGGCCGGCGGCGAGGTCAACATCGTCATCACGGGGATCACCGTCGGCGGCCAGCCGTACTGGAACGCCGAGGCCACGATGCTGATGCACACCAAGGGCATCCTCGTGATGACCCCGGCGAGCACCATGGTCCTGACCGGCAAGCAGGCCCTCGACTTCTCCGGCGCGGTGTCCGCGGACGACAACCAGGGCATCGGCGGGTTCGACCGGGTCATGGGGCCGAACGGACAGGCCCAGTACTGGGCGCCCAGCTTCCCGGAGGCGTGCACGCTGCTGCTGCGGCACTACGACTTCACCTACGCCGTGCCGGGCGAGCGCTTCCCCCGGCGTAGACCGACGACCGACCCGGTCGACCGCGACGTCCGCACCTCCCCGCACACGCGCGCTGCCCGAGTCGGGGTTCACGACGGTCGGCGACGTCTTCGACTCCGGCACCAACCCCGAGCGCAAGCTGCCGTTCGACATGCGGTCGGTGATGCGTGCCGTCGCCGACGCGGACGTCGAGCCGCTCGAGCGGTGGCGGGCGTGGCAGGACGCGGACACGGCGATCGTCTGGGACGCCACCGTCGGCGGCATCCCGGTGTGCCTGATCGGCATCGAGTCGCACACCGTTCGGCGCACGGGTTTCGTCCCCTCCTACGGGCCCCCGTCCTGGACGTCCGGCACGCTCTTCCCCCAGTCGTCGCGCAAGGTCGCCCGGGCCGTCAACGCGGCGAGCGGGAACCGCCCGCTCGTCGTGCTCGCCAACCTGTCGGGCTTCGACGGGTCGCCGGAGTCGATGCGCCACTGGCAGCTCGAGTACGGCGCCGAGATCGGCCGTGCGGTGACGAACTTCGACGGTCCCATCGTGTTCGTCGTCGTCTCGCGGTACCACGGCGGTGCGTTCGTCGTGTTCTCCAAGGCCCTGACCGAGGCGATGGAGATCGCCGCGGTGGAGGGGTCCTTCGCCTCGGTGATCGGCGGTGCTCCGGCCGCGGCGACCGTCTTCGCCCGTGAGGTGAAGCGGCGGGTCGAGCGCGACCCGAGGGTCGAGAGCGCCCGCGCGGAGGCGGCGTCGGCGAGCGGCCCCGAGGCGGCCTCGCTCCGGTCCCGGGCGGCCAGGGTCGTCGAGGAGGTGCGTTCGCACAAGCTGCACGAGGTCGCCGACGAGTTCGACGCCATCCACACCATCGAGCGCGCCCTGCGCGTCGGGTCGGTGGACCGGATCATCCCGGCGTCGACGCTGCGCCCGTACATCGTCGACGCGCTGGAACGGGGCATGTCGCGCACCGCCGAGGGCACCTCCGCGGCTACTCCCCCGGGGTGACGACCGGCCGATCGACCCAGCTGTGCACGGGCTTGGCCAGGCTCATCTCGACGGCTCCCGGAAGCACCCGTCGGAGGGTCCAGGTCGACCTCGGCGGCGACGGTGAGGAGGTAGGCGCCGTCCCGACGCCACCACCCCGGGATGACCTGGCCGCCGCGCCAGACCGCGGTGAACCGGGCCCACCCGTCGCCGCGTGCGGCGGACCTCAGGGTGACCTCCACCCACCGGGTGTCCGCGCGGAGCCCGAGGTGCAGCACCTTCAGCGCCGACTCCTTGGCCGACCACACCAGGTTGGCCGCTGCGTCCTGACCCAGCCGGGGGTCCTCGGCAGCTGCGCCCCGGACCCACTCCTGCTCCGCGCGGGGTGAGGAAGTCGGTGACGAAGCCCTCGCTGCGTCGTTCGACGATCTCGAGGTCGATGCCGAGCGTCCCCGGGAACGGCTGCCGACGGCACCGATCAGGGCGACGGCGCATCCCGCCCGGTCGGACAGCGAGATCTCCCAGGGGGCCACCGCCCCCTCGATCAAGACGTACGGGGCGCCGGTGATCCGGTTCAGCACCTCGATCCGGGCGAGCGAGGCCTCGTCGGCGTCCAGCCCGACCCGCGCCGCCACGGTCCGCTTCCCGACCCACCGACGCAGCAGGAACTCGTTGCGCCGCTTGGTGAAGCGCATGGCCTCGAGCCGGGCCCGCTCACGCGCCGACAGCCACTCCAGCCCGCGGGGAGGGAATCCTCGTGGCCGGCCCACCAATG
>CAWAKY010000002.1:0-24778 GCA_963782695.1 uncultured Actinomycetota bacterium
CCTTACTTGGGCCGGACTTCCACCGGCTGGATCGCACCAGCTTTGCCTGGCGCACTCACTCAATCACCTCGTCGGCGCGGAGCAGCAGCGAAGTCGGGATTGTGATGCCTAACGCTTTGGCGGTTTTGAGATTAAGCGACCAACTCTACTTTTACCGCCTGCTGGATCGGTAGATCGCTGGGCTTAGCGCCTTGGAGAATGCGGCCGACGTAGACGCCGGCTTGTCGCTGCGCATCGTTCACGCGGTGCCGTAACTCATAAGTCCGCCGGCCTGAACGAATCGCGCACGTTGTACATCGCAGGCATCCCATGGCGTGCTGCCAGCGCCACGATCTGCTCGCGCCGACTGTAGAGAAACGCATCGTCGCCGAGAGGAGCGCAGACTCGATCTTGGGCAAAAGTCGCAAAGGCCGCATCGATTCGTCGCCGCTGGTGCTTGATTTGACGAGACCAATTTGTGGCCGAGGCCTCGCCGGGGCGACAAGGCGTATCTCGCTGACCTCGGGCTCGGCTTCGAACCGGTCGGGTTGACGAGGAAGCCATCGCCGCCGCCTTGGGCACCGCCTCGTGCAGCACCTCAAACAGTTTCGTCGCTATCGTATTGAGCAAAAAGTTCACACCCGTGACGTTCCCGCCTGGTCGGTTGAGGCTGGAAACAAGGCCAAGCTTTGACGGGGTCGCGCGGTAACGGCGAAGACGATTGGAATCGTCGTGCTCGCTGCCTTGGCGGCGAATGCCGAAGCATCGCCGCCCATCGCGGCAATCACGGCCACCTGGCGGCTAACCAGATCGGCCGCCAAAACCGGCATCCGTTCGTATTGACCACTCGCCCAACGATATGCGATCGCGACATTGCGGCCTTCGACGTATCCCGTCTCCGCCACCCCTCGCGGAATGCGGCCAAGCGGGAGCAAACGTGTCGCGCGATAGACCGCCGAGGTAGCCGATCAGTGGCATCGCCGACTGCTGTGCCCGCGCAGCGAGCGGCCACGCTACCGCCGCGCCGCCGATAAGCATGGTGAACTCTCTCCGCCTCATGCCCATTCCCTCCTGGCTGAGGCCTCGCCATTATCTTCAGTAATTAGAATGTAGCATGATGGGGGGCCTGCCGTATCGGTCCATCCAGGTGCGCCGAGCTGGTGCGGCCAAGCGGACCCAAGTGCTTGAGCCGAACATGCGCTGCCGCTGGCTTCCTTTTTCCAGGACTTCTTATTGAAACCGGACAGCGAGCGGGCCTCGAAACCGCCTATTTCAGAATCAGCCGCCCGACAGGCCCGAGGTGGAGAAACGTCGGATTCCAGTTTGCTCCCCGAGCCAGCCAGTCCGTCTCCAACGCATACGGAATTGGGTCGCGCTAGAGGGGTCTGTGGATCGGCACCGTCGTCAACTACCAACCGGGGGACGCGTGGTAAGCGCGCCACGCGGACGTACATCGTTACGGCGCTTAAGCCCGCACTTGACGGTCAGAAGCCGGAATATCGTATCCGGCACCCCCGGCGAAGACTTCGAGCGGGTCGCAACGGCCGTTATCCGTACGAGCCCAACTCACCGTGCTCGAATTCATCCGGATCAATATTTTCTTTCAAAGCATAGTCTGACGCCGCTTTAGCCATCTCCTGAAGTAGGGAGCTGAAGGACTTCGACCGATCGGCTTATTGGTGTCAATCGCCAAGCTGGGCGTTTACGGTGGCCCAAGCATCGGTACAAAGTTTTCCATGCGCGCTCGAGCACTTCTCGGCTCCAGCAACCAATCAAGCTTCTGCTGATTATCGCCCCCACCCCAGCCTCCTCAGCGGACAGATTTGGATTGGGCGTCCTGAGGCTTGATGGGATCGTCGATGATGATGCATGCCTGCCGCCCCGGCCGGTCAGCGTGCCCCCAACAGAGGTGGCCAGGCGATATCCGCGTTCCGTGGTGCGCACCTCGGACTCGGTATCCTTGGCCTTGTCGATACGGGCTCTCGGAAAGGTCTGTTTGTACCAATCGGTCCGCATGACCGCGCGGCAGTCATTGGAGAACTTCGCCGCGAGATCGTCGCTGTAGCTGACACAGATGATCTTCTTGGTCGGGTTGTGCCCCAGCAGGTAGGCGGGCAACGCCACGGAAGAGCAGATGGATTTAAGGTTCCGAGGCGGGATGTTGATGATCAAGCGCGTAGTGGCGCCGCTGGCTACCTTTTGGAGTGCATGGCTCACGGCCTCGGTGGACCAGTTCCGAGAGAACGTGACCCCGCATCACTTGAATACCTTCTGAACGAAACCGCAGAAATCGTTTCCTGCAGGAACACACGCAGCATTTCCTGCTGGCTGTAGCGCGGCGACCGCGACGCCCCCTTCATGCTGTTCATGGTGTTACCGGCTCAGCGGTGCTTCTAATTCTGATGCTGCGGCCTCCTCCTTACGTCCTCCATGATCGCCAGGTTGTTCGACCGTCGACGACCTGTTCCTGCTCGGGCGTGAGTATACCCTCCTTCTTGCGTGATGCCGACGATGGCGAACGCCGCCTTGTTGTCCCCTGCAAGCGCCTTGGAGAGCATCTTCTTGAGCACTGCCTCGAGCGCGGACATCTGTTTGATCTCGCCCCCCTCCCGCACGGTCACGGCTTCGAAAAGCACATCGTGGATCACGACCTTGCGGTTGCGAGTGCCTTTCTTGCGGCCTTTCGGGTTGGCCTTGTTGCCATGTTTGAACCGGTGCACGACGGGTGGCTTGCCATAGCCCACATCGTAGTTCCCCTTCGGCCCGTTCTTTGCCGGCTGATTGCCCGGCGGCGTATCATCTTGCGTGTTCGTCATTGCACCCTCCCGGGGTTGCGAAGGCGGCGGCGCCGTCGCTGTTGCGCTCCTCGGAAGATCTCCTCGAAGGTGCGGCCGGTTGCGGGGGCGGCCTGGCGGGTCACGGGTGTCCACTTCGCGTACGTCACAGGGCAGAGGTCCTCAGAAATCGCACGTCACAGGGGTAACAGCAGTCACATGCTAGGGGCGACAGGCGTCGGCGCCCGTCGAACGGGCACGCGAGATCTGTCCCACCCTCCGGGATATCGTGCGTGCTCCCCTGCCGGCGGTGGGCCAGTGGGAACAACCCTAACAGGAGGGAGACGTGGTCAGGGCGGGAAGCGTGCTCGTGGTGTGCACCGGAAACGTCTGCCGGTCGCCCTACATCGAGCGGCGGCTGCGGCACGAGCTGGCCGGCACCGGCATCGAGGTGTCGAGCGCCGGCACCCGCGCGCTGGTGGGGCACGACATGGATGCCGGCACGCGGGAGCTGCTGCAGCACAGCGGTGTCGACGTCGACGGCTTCACGCGCGCGGGAGCTGACGGCCGACCTCGTGCGCCGGTGCCGACCTGGTGGTCGACGGCCGCCCGCGAGCACCGCGCCGCGGCCGCCCGCCTGCACCCGGCGGCGATGGCGCGCACCTTCACGCTGCGCGACCTCGCCGACCTCCTCAGCGGGGTCTCAGCGGACGAGCTCGGCGGCCGCCGGCGACGAGCCACGTGGGTGCGCCAGGTGGCCGGCGACGGCATCGCGCCGCCGCGGGCTGGTGCCCGCGCGCCAGCACGGGGTCGACGTCACCGACCCGATCGGGGGGCCGCCGAGCCGTGTTCGCGCAGATGGCGGCCGAGGTCGACGACGCGCTGGTGCCGGTGGTGCCGGCGCTGCGTCGGTCGCGGCCGAGCCTGCGATCGAGCCGGCTGACGCCGCGGCGCTCGCGGCCGGCTCAGGGCTGCTCGACCCGCTTGCGCTCGCGACGGGTCGCCTCGTCCTCGGGGGCCGTCGTACGAGTACGAGCCGTACGCGCCCGGCAGAGTTCGGCGGCACCCGGTTGAGCACGAGGCCCGAGCACGCGACCGGCCACCGACTCCAGGCTCTCGAGCGCGCGCGCCAGCTGGTCGCGCTGCACGACGCCCGGAGCCCGACGACGACGATGACGCCGTCGACCAGGCTCGAGAGCACCACGGCATCCGTGACCGGCAGGGTGGGCGGGGAGTCGATGACGACGTAGTCGAAGCGCGACGCCAGGTGGGTGAGCGGCTGCGCATCGGCGGTCGAGCCGAGCAGCTCGGAGGGGTTGGGCGGGATCGGCCCGGCGCCGAGCACCCACAGGTTGGTGCCGCCGTAGGGCTGGATCACGTCGAAGACCTCGGCACGGCCGATCAGCGCGTCGGTCAGGCCGACGGCGCCCTCGAGGCCGAGGTAGTCGAGCACCTTGGGGCGGCGCAGGTCGGCCTCGACCAGGCAGACCCGCGAGCCGCCCTGGGCCATGGTGAGCGCCAGGTTGGCCGACATCGTCGACTTGCCCTCGCCCGCGAGGGACGAGGTGATGACCAGGGTGCGCGGGTGGTTGGCGGCGTCGATGAACTGCAGGTTCGTGCGCAGCGACCGGAAGGCCTCGGCCCGCGGCGAGCGGGGGTCGACCTCGACGATGAGCGGGCGCTTGACGGCATCCGGGTCGCGCATGATCGCGCCGATGATCGGGGTGTCGGTGACGGCCTTGACGTCGTCCTGGGTCTTGACCGTCTTGTCGAGCGTCTCGCGGACGAGCGCCGCGCCGAGGCCGAGCAGCAGCCCGAGCACCGCGCCGAGCAGCGATGTTGCGCACCGGCTTGGGGCTGACCGGCGACGTGGGGGTGGACGGGGGCTGCACGACGGTCACCTTGACCGGGCTCGCGTCGTTGCCGGCGGGGGTCTCGAGCTCGCTGACCGCGGTGGGGAACTCCTTGGCGATCGCGGTGGCCATCGCCTTGGCCTGCTCGGGGCTGCTGTCGCGCACCGAGACCTCGATGAGCACGGTGTCGGGCGGGGTCGTGGCGGTGACCTGGCTGGCGATGTCGCCGGTGACGCCGACCGCTGCGGCGACCGGAGCGAGGATGCGCGGGGTGGTGAGCAGCTGGGCGTACGACTTCACCCGCTGCTGGGTGAACGTGCTGCCCTGGAGCAGGGCGCCGCTGTCGTCGGAACCGGTCGTCGACACGAAGAACTGGGTGCTCGACTCGTAGATCTTCGTCGCGGCGAGGGTGGCGGCGCTGGCCAGCCCGACGCAGATCGAGCACCACCAACAGGATCACCCGCCAGCGCTTCCGAACCACCGACAGGTAGTCCTGCAGCTCCACAGCTCTCCTCGGGTCGACGTGCTCGGGCGGGGTCTCGACGAGAACCACCTGACGGCCCGGCGTGAGCATGGTAGCCCGACGCACCGGCCGCGGATCGGCCTGTTGGCTTGGTCGTGCGGGGGTGTCGTGGATGCTGACGCCCATGGACCTCCGCCGCGCCTGGCCCACCATCGGGCTGGCCGCGCTGTTGGTCCTCGACCTCGTGCTCGTCGTGTGGGCGCTGTGGCCCTCGTCGCCGAGCCGGCTGCTCTGGCCCCGGAGCACGGTGGCGTCGACGGCAGTCCCGACGTCGTCGGCACGCCCAGCCCCCGCGGCCGAGCGCGACGCCCAGCACGGATGCCGTCGCCGCTCCCCGCCCGCTGACCCGACTGGTCGTGCCCGTGGGCAAGAACGCGGTGTGGGCCGCCGACGTGGGCACCTGCGAGAAGCCGGGGAACGTGCACGTCAGCGACGACCGGGCGAAGACGTGGACGGCCCAGCGCGGCCGACGGGTCGGTCACCCGGATCCGCCCGGACGGTGCGACGACGGCGTTCGTCGTCGGCGGCACGCGCAGGTGCCAGACGCGGCTGTGGACGACCACCGACGCCGGCGGCACCTGGAACGGCCCGCGGTCGGCCGCGGCGGCGTGGGGGCGCTCGCCGAAGGACGCCCGGCTCGTGCACCGGCCCGGCGGCGACCCCGTCACTCCCTGCCCGGGGCGCTCGCCGGTGCTCGACCTCGTCGCCGTCGACGCGGTCGAACGCCACCGCGCTCTGCGGCGACGGCACGCTGCGGCGCACCACCGACGGCGGCGCCGACTGGAGCACCGGCCTGACCCGCAAGGGCGGGGTCGCCCTGGCGCTGAGCTCGGCCGGAACGGGCGTCGTCGCGTGGCTCGACCAGAATGCGACGGCGTCGTCGTCGGGGTGCTCGCCGACGGCAAGCTCGGCAAGGGCCGCTGCGTCGACGGCGTCGAGCCCTCACCGGGGGAGGTGGCGGTCGGCATCGCCCCCAGCGGGGTCTGGCTCACCGCCGGGGATGCCGTGCTGCGCGCCGACGCTCCGGACGCCGCCTTCGCCCGCGTCTCGGACTGGCCCACCGGCTGAGCCCGGGTGCCGGCGCGAGCGTGAGCCGCGGCATCCGGCATCCCGCGTCATCCGGCATCCGGACGCCCACCTTTCGCGACCGGCTGCGGACGAATGCGCGTGCGGGAGCCGCCGGTCTGACAGGCTGTGCCGATGGAGCTACGCAGGGTGGCGCCGGTCGTCGGGTTGGTCGCGCTCCTGGCCGCCGACGCGGTACTGATCGGGTGGGCCTTCCGACCCGCGCCCGCGGACGGCTACGTGCCCGCGGCGACGTCGTCGACGGCCAGTGACGGCCCGACCGACGCCGACCCCGTCGCGAGACGTCGACGGAGAAGTTCGCCGCGCCCAAGGCCGTGCCGGTCGAGCAGTACATCACCGCCGTCGGCCCCAAGATCGCCTGGGTGGCGCGGGCCGGCTCGTGCGCCAACCCCGACGGGATGTGGGTGACGGACGACCAGGGCGACACCTGGACGCAGAACGGCCTGCCCGGCCGAGCGCTGCGGCTGCTGCCCGAGTCGGCGACGAGCGCCCAGGCCGTGGGTGCGGACGAGAACGCGAAGTGCGAGCTGCAGGCTCTGGCAGACCGTCGACGCCGGTGAGCAGTGGGGCAAGGGCCAGTCCGCGGCGAAGGCGTGGACCCGTGACCCCAACGACCCGCAGGCCGTGCACACCTCCGGCGACCTGGTCGTGCGACCGTGTGGCGCCCGGAGCGTGATCGACCTCAGCGTGCTCGACGGCAACCGTGCCACGGTGCTCTGCGCCAACGGTGACGTGCGGGCCTCCACGGACGGCGGGCAGCGCTGGCCGTAGGCGTTCATCGCCAAGCGCGCGCTGGCCCTCACCGTCGCCGAGGGCGGCGCCGGGGTGCTCATCCAGACCGACCCGACCTGCAAGGGGGTCGTCGCGGTTCCGCTCGACTCGGGCAAGCCGGCCAAGGGCGGGCAGTGCGTGACGGGACCCACGATCGACGGGCGGATCTCGGTGTCGAACGCCGCCGAAGCGAGTACTGGCTGCTCGTGGGCGCACGGGTCTACACGGCCGAGGACCCGCTCGGGCCCTGGACGCAGCACCCGGCGGACGTCGCGGGCTGACCCGCCGCTGCGGCCGGCCCGGGCCGACCCCGCCCACCGGGCCGCCCCGGGCGCTTGCCACCATGGGCCGGTGCTCCTCGTCTCCGCCAACGTCAACGGCATCCGTGCTGCGGCCCGCCGCGGTGGGGTGACCTGGCTCGAGGCCGCGGCCCCGGACGTCGTGACGCTGCAGGAGGTGCGCGCCGACGACGACCAGCTCGCCGCGGCGCTCGCCGGCTCGGCCTTCGAGCACTGGCACGTGGCGCACGCCCGGTGCTCGGTGCCGGGGCGCTCGGGCGTGGCCGTGCTGTCGCGCCGGCCGTTCGTCGAGGTGCGGACCGACGTGGGGGAGGAGTTCGCCGGGTCGGGCCGCTGGGTCGAGGCCGACGTGGTGGTCGACGGGGCCGACGGGGCCGACGGGCCGGAACCGTGGTGACGGTCGCCTCGGCGTACGTGCACACCGGTGAGGCCGGCACCCCGCGCCAGGAGGAGAAGATGCGCTTCCTCGCGGCGGTGGGCGACGCGGCTCGAGGCCTGGGCCGCGGACGGGCGTCACGCGGTGCTGACCGGCGACCTCAACGTCGCGCACCGGGTGGAGGACCTGAAGAACTGGAAGGGCAACCGCGGCAAGTCGGGCTTCCTGCCCGAGGAGCAGGCCCAGATCGACGGGTGGGTCGGCACCCACGGCTTCGTCGACGTGCACCGGCACCTGCACGGCCCGGGGCCGGGCCCGTACACCTGGTGGTCGTGGCGCGGGAAGGCGTTCGACAACGACTCGGGCTGGCGGATCGACTACCAGCTGGCGTCGGCGCCGCTGGCCGCGCGGGCGGTGAGCGCCGAGGTGGGGCGGGCCGCGTCGTACGACCAGCGCTGGAGCGACCACGCCCCGGTCAGCGTCGTCTACGACCTCTGAGGCGCCACAACTTTCTCGCCCGATCCCGGAACCTTCACCTTCGCACCGGAACCGTTGTGGTGCCGAGGTGAAGCTTCTGGCACCGGGCGAAAAAGTTGGGACGACGGGGTCAGGGGTTGCGGTGGGCGGCCGCGCCGGCCGTGACCGCGAAGCACGTCGGCTCGCGCCAGCCGCGCTCGGCGAAGGCGGTGGTGATGGCGGCGATCGCGTCGTCGACGGCACCCGCCGGCAGCAGGGCGATGCTCGACCCGCCGAAGCCGCCACCGGTCATCCGGGCACCGAGCGCCCCGGCCGAGCGGGCCGCCTCGACGGAGGCGTCGAGCTCGTCGCAGCTCACCTCGTAGTCGTCGCGCAGCGAGGCGTGCGAGGCGTCGAACAGCCGCCCGACCTCGGCCAGGTCGCCGGCGTGCAGGGCCGCGACGGTCGCCCGCACCCGCGCGATCTCGCTGACGACGTGGCGGGTGCGGCGGCGCAGCACGTCGTCGGAGAGGCGGGCCAGGGCCTCGTCGAGGTCGTCGGGGTCGACGTCGCGCAGCGAGGACGACCCCGAGCTCGGTCGCCGCCTGCTCGCAGGCCGAGCGGCGCTCGCCGTACTGGCCGTCGTTGAGGGCGTGCTCGGCGCGGGTGTCGGTGACCAGCAGGACGTGGCCGGATGCCGTGCCGTCACCGGCCGTGCCGCCGTGCCGTCACCGGCGCGGCGCGGTGGCCGGCGAGGTCGAAGGGCACCTGCTCGGTGGCGCCGCTGCGGCAGTCGAGCAGCAGCGCGTGGTCGGCCCGGCAGAGCAGCGCCGCCGACTGGTCCATGCCGCCGGTGGGCGCGCCGGCCACCTCGTTCTCGGCGCGCACGCAGGCCGCCGCGAGCCGCGCCCGGCCGGCGTCGTCGGCGAGCAGCCCCAGGCCGAACAGGTCGCTGGCGGCGGCCCCGACGGCGCACTCGAGCGCCGCCGAGCTCGACAGCCCCGCGCCCACCGGCACCGCGCTGTCGACCGTGACGTCCATCCCGCGCACCACGTGCCCCTCGGCGCGCAGCGCCCAGAGCACCCCGGCCACGTAGGCCGCCCAGCCCTCGGGCCGACCCGGCCCGACGTCGGCCAGCGGCACCTCGACCAGCTCGTCGGTCTGCACCGACCACACCCGAAGGAGGTCGTCGGCGCGCGGTGAGCACGCGGCATCCGTGCGGTGCGGAAGCGCGATCGGCAGCACCAGGCCGTCGTTGTAGTCGGTGTGCTCGCCGATCAGGTTGACCCGGCCCGGTGCCGACCAGACCCCCTCGGGGTCGGCTCCGAACACGTGGCGGTGCGTCTCGACGACCCGGCTCATGCCGGTGAGTCTAGGGGCCGCACCCCTGACACAATGTGGCGCATGTCCACCCCCGCAGCGGCCGCTTCCGCACGCCCGCGCATCCTCTCCGGGATGCAGCCGACGAGCGACTCCCTCCACCTCGGCAACTTCCTCGGTGCCCTCGTGAACTGGGTCGGGCTGCAACAGGACTTCGACGCCTACTACTTCGTGGCCGACCTGCACGCGCTCACCGTGCCGACCGACCCGGAGGTGCTGCGCCGCCGCACCCGGGTCACCGCCGCGCAGTTCATCGCCGGCGGGGTCGACCCCGAGACCTCCGCGGTGTTCTGCCAGAGCCACGTCAGCCAGCACCCCGAGCTCGGCTGGGTGCTCGCCTGCCAGACGGCCATGGGCGAGATGAACCGGATGACGCAGTACAAGGACAAGACGGCCAAGGGGCACAACGCCAACGTCGGGCTGTTCACCTACCCGGTGCTGATGGCCGCCGACATCCTGATGTACGACGCGGCGTTCGTGCCGGTCGGTGAGGACCAGCGCCAGCACCTCGAGATCACCCGCGACCTCGCCGAGCGGATGAACGCGCGGTTCGGCCCGGTGCTCACCGTGCCCGAGCCGTACATCCTCAAGGAGTCGGCCAAGATCATGGACCTCCAGGAGCCCACCGCGAAGATGAGCGGCTCGATGTCGTCGGACAAGGGGCTGGTGCTGCTCAGCGACGAGCCGGGGCGGATCGCGAAGAAGATCCGCTCGGCCGTCACCGACACCGAGGCCGAGGTGCGCTACGACCCGGAGACCAAGCCCGGGGTGTCGAACCTGCTCGTCATCCACTCGGTGCTGTCGGGCACCCCGATCGCCGAGGTCGAGGCCGACTTCGCCGGGCGCGGCTACGGCGACCTGAAGAAGGCCGTCGCCGAGGTCGTCGTCGACGCCGTCACGCCGTTCCGTGAGCGGATGGCCGAGCTGCTCGCCGACCCGGCCGAGCTCGACCGCATCCTGGCCCGCGGTGCCGAGCGCGCCGCCGTCATCGCCGAGACCACGATGCGCCGCGTCCGGGATGCCGTCGGGCTGCTCCCGGCGGCGGAGTAGGGTCCCTGCCCATGCCGCACCACGGCGTCGCCGTCACCGTCCCCGAGCCCTGGTCGACCACCCTCCAGCTCGCCCGGGAGGAGTTCGGCGACCCGATGGCGTCGGCCATCCCCCCGCACGTGACCCTGTTGCCGCCGACCGCGATCCAGCCCGACGCGATGGACGCGTTCCTCGAGCACCTGCTCGCCGTCACGGCATCCGCCGAGCCGTTCGACATGGTGCTCTCGGGCACCGGCACCTTCCGGCCGGTCTCGCCGGTCGTCTTCGTGCAGGTCTCGCGCGGCATCCCGAACTGCGAGGCGCTCGAGCGCGCGGTGCGGTCGGGGCCGGTCGAGCGGCCGCTCGACTTCCCGTACCACCCGCACGTCACGGTGGCCCACCACCTCGACGAGCCGGCGCTCGACCGCGCGTTCGAGTCGCTGGGCGACTTCCGGTGCGCCTTCCGGGTCGCGTCGGTCGAGCTGTACCACCACGACCACGACGGGGTCTGGCGGGTCATCGACAGCTTCGCGCTGGGCGGCTGACCTCGTGGCGAGCATCCCCGGCTTCTGGGCCGTCGTGCCCGCGGGCGGCGCCGGCACCCGGCTCTGGCCGCTGAGCCGCGCCGGCCACCCCAAGTTCCTCCTCGACCTCACCGGCAGCGGCCGCTCGCTGCTGCAGACCACCGTCGACCGGCTCGAGCCGCTGACCGCGGAGCGCGTCGTCGTCGTGACCGGTGCCGCGCACGCCTCGGCCGTGCGGGCGCAGCTGCCCGGGCTGGGGGCGTCGCAGGTGCTGGCCGAGCCGTCGCCGCGCGACTCGATGGCCGCGATCGGGCTGGCCGCCGCCGTCATCGAGCGTCAGGACCCGGATGCCGTGATCGGCTCGTTCGCGGCCGACCACGTCATCCCCGACCAGGGCGCCTTCGAGGCGGTGATCCGCGAGGCCGCCGCGGTGGCTCTCGACGGCCACCTCGTGACGATCGGGGTCGAGCCGACCTGGCCCGCCACCGGCTTCGGCTACATCCGGGCGGGTGAGCCCCTGCCCGGTGCCGCGACCGCTCTGCGGGCCGTCGAGTTCGTCGAGAAGCCGGATGCCGAGCGGGCTGCCGGGTACGTCGCGTCTGGCGAGTTCCGTTGGAACGCAGGCATGTTCGTGGTTCGCGCCGCGACGTTGCTCGAGCTGTTGGCGCAGTGGCACCCCGACCTCGCGGCCGGCCTGCGGGAGATCGCCGCCGACCCGTCGCGGCTGGCCGAGCGTGTGGCCGGGCCTGACCAGGATCGCCATCGACCACGCCGTGGCCGAGCCCGCGGCGGATGCCGGTCGCGTGGTCGTCGTGCCCGCCCCGTTCGAGTGGGACGACGTCGGTGACTTCGCGAGCCTGGCGACGCTGCTCCCGGCCTCCGCTGGGGGTGAGGGTGGCGGCGAGGGCGACGGCATCCGGACTCTGCGGGTGCTCGGCGACCCGGCCGACGTCACGGTCGATCGACGGCGGGGGAGTGGTGGTGCCCGGCACCGGGCGGCGGATCGCCGTCGTGGGGCTGGACGACGTCGTGGTCGTCGACACCCCGGACGCCCTGCTCGTGACCACCCGGGCGCGGGCCCAGGACGTCAAGCTGGTCGTCGACGCCCTCAAGGCCGAAGGTCGCACCGACCTCACCTGACCCCGGCTTCCGAGGTGCAACTGCCGACTAGCGAGCCGCCAGGGTCATCGGGCCGTTCGAAGCGGGCAATGGGTGAGGGGTCAGACGACGTCGCGGTGGCGGTAGGCGAGGAACGCCGCCCAGCCATCAGCGCCAGCGCGATGAGGGTCAGCACCACGGCCGAGACGACCTCGAACGGGCCGCCGGGCAGGTGCGACAGGTGGGTGAACGGCGAGAGGTTCATGACCCACGAGGGCAGCTTCGTCAGCGGGCCGATCTCGGTGACCATGAACAGTCACGAGGAGCACGCCCCACGAGAACGGCGCGAACCGGGGAGCGGCGCCCGCGAGGCGCCGCGGCGACGCCGACCATCACCCACACCGCGGGGAGTGCCGCGAGGGTGGCGCCGACGGAGGCCCCGAGGGACGGGGCGTTCGGCGCTGGCCGTCGGGCCGACCAGCCCGACCACGGCGCCGAGCAGCGCCAGGAGCGACAGTCGTGAGCACGACCGGCAGCACGACGTGCGCGGCGAACCAGCCGGGCCCGGCTGGTCGGGGTCGCGAGCACGACCTCGCCCAGCCCCGACCGCTCGGACGCCGACGAGGCGCAGCACCAGGGCGATCGCCCGCAGCGGCGACGGCGACGGCGACGAAGTGCACCTCGGTGGCGACGTAGACGTTCTCGACCGTGCCGGTGGTGCCGCCGAGCTTCTCGAGCAGGTCCTGGATGCCGGGGTCGGCGACCATGTCGGCCACCGAGCCGAGCAGCGAGCCGACGACGACGCCGCCGAGCGACCATGCCGACGGCCCAGCCGATGATCGTGCCGCGAGCCAGCCGGGTGACGAGCGAGAGCGGACCGACGAGCAGGCCGCCGGCGCGCGCGGGCCGCTGCGGGCCGGGATGACGCCGGCCCCGAGGTCGCGCCGGTCGAGCACGACGCACGGCGATGGCGAGACCGGCACGACGAGGGCGAGCACGCCGAGGGCGAGCAGGACCAGGTGCGGTTCGCGCCGTAGGCCTCGACCCGGCCGGTCCAGCCCAGCGGCGACAGCCAGCCGAGGCGCGTGGACGAAGGTGCCGTGGTCGGCGGAGTCGGCGATGGCCCGCAGCGCGAACATCGCGCCGAGGAAGCCGAAGCCGAGCCCGGCGGCGCCTCGCGTGGTGGAGGCCAGCTGCACCACGACCGCGCCGACGCCCGACCATGGCGAGGCCGGCCGCCATCCACGCGACCGCGAACGCGATGCTGCCGGTGGGGTCCATGCCGAGGGCGGCGAGCCCAGCCCGGAGAGCACGCTGGCGGCGACGACGGCGATGGTGCCGAGGGTCACGGCGGCGGCGAGCGCCGACCAGCGGCCGACCACCCCGGCGCCGAGCAGCTCGAGGCGACCCTCGTCCTCCTCGGTGCGGGTGTGCCGTCGCACGACGACGAACCCGAGCACGGCGGTGAGGAAGGCGCCCATCATCACCGTCTTGAACACCGCGAGGGCGTCGGCGGTGTGCGACGGAGATCGGGCCGTAGAGCGCGATGACCGACGGGTTGGTGAGCACGCTGGCCAGGCCGGTCGAGGCCGCCTCGTCGGTCGGGGTAGAGCGCGAGGGTGGCCTGCGCCGAGCCCGACGGCGAGGAGCACCAGGCCGAGCACGCTGCTCGGGATGAGGATGCGGTCGCGCCGCCAGGCCAGGCGCAGCAGGTGCGAGAACCCGGCGAGCCGGGTGCCGAGGGAGATCGACGAGGCGACGTGCCCCGTCGGGGCGGTGGCCGTGGTCATGCCGGCTGCTCCTGCGTCGAGCGCGGCGCCTGAGGCGAGCCCCCGGCATCCGGCTGGGTCTGGTAGCGGGCGAGGAAGAGCTCCTCGAGGGTGGGCGGCTGGCAGGTGAGGCTGGCGACGCCGCGGCTGCCGAGGGTGGCGACGAGGTCGCCGAGGTGCTCGGCATCGACCGACAGGCGCACGTCGGCGCCGTCGATGGCGCACGTCGTGGGTGCCCGGCCAGCCGTGGAGGCCCTCGGCGCTGGCGCCGTCGCGCAGGACGGCGTGCACCCGGGTGCGGGTCAGGTGGCGCAGCTCGGCCAGGCTGCCGCTGTCGACGATGCGGCCGGCGCGCACGATGCTGACCCGGTCGCAGGCCTTCTCGACCTCGCTGAGGATGTGGCTCGACAGCAGCACGGTGCGGCCGTCGTCCTTCAGGGCGGTGAGCTCGCTCTGGAAGACCTCCTCCATGAGCGGGTCGAGCCCGGCGGTCGGCTCGTCGAGCACGAGCAGCGGCACGCCGCTGGCCAGCGCGGCCACCAGGGCGACCTTCTGCCGGTTGCCCTTGGAGTAGGCCTTGCCCTTCTTGGTCTCGTCGAGCTCGAAGCGCTCGACGAGCCGGCGGCGGCGCTCCTCGTCGATGCCGCCGCGCAGCCGGCCGAGCAGGTCGATGACCTCGCCGCCGCTCGAGGTGGGCCAGAGCACGACGTCGCCGGGCACGTAGGCGAGCTGGCGGTGCAGCTCGGTGGCGTCGCGCCACGGGTCGCGGCCGAGCACGGTCGCGATGCCGCCGTCGGCGCGCAGCAGGCCGAGCAGGATGCGGATGGTGGTCGACTTGCCCGCGCCGTTGGGGCCGAGGAAGCCGTGGACCTCGCCCTCGCGGACGGTGAGGTCGAGGCCGTCGAGGGCGACGGTGTGGCCGAACGACTTGTGCAGGCCGGAGACGGTGATGACGTCGGACATGTCACAGACGCTACACCTGTTTCAGAAGTCTGTGAATGTTGTAATGTTCCCGTATGTCGTGCCGCTGCCGTGCCGTCGCAGGCCCCCGACCCGCCGCTCGACGACCCGCGCCTGCACGACGTCGTCGAGCACCTCGGCGGCGCGCTCGCGGATGCCGGGCTGCCGCGCCTCCCGGCGCGGGTGTTCGCCGCGCTGATGGCCAAGGAGGACGGCCGGCTCACCTCCGCCGAGCTCGCGACCCTGCTCGAGATCAGCCCGGCCGGGGTGTCCGGTGGCGGTGCGCTACCTCACCCAGCTGCGGATGATCCGGCGTGAGCGCGAGCGCGGTTCCCGGCGCGACGTCTACGTCGTCATGGACGACGCCTGGCACGACATGCTGATGCAGCACGACCAGCTCTACGCCCCGATCCTCGCGGCGCTGGTGGCCGCCCGCGGGGCGCTCGGCGCGTCGACCCGGGCGGGGGAGCGGATGCAGCTGTCCGTCGAGTTCCTCGAGTTCGTCACCCGCGAGATGGGCGGCATGACCGAGCGCTGGGAGGCACGTACAAGGCGAGGCCGCGCCTGACGGCATCCGCCCGGTTCCGAGTCGGGTGCTGAGGCGGTTGCCGGGCAGCCACTGGCACCCACTCGGACCGCGGGCTAAGCCGGCAGCGCAATCGGGGCTGTGCGATGCCTGAACGCGGCCCGGCGCGCCACGGCATCCGAGTAGAGTTGGTTGCCTGATGAACGACGATGCCCTTCTCGCCGCACTCGGCGAGCGCATCTCCTCACTCGCAGCCGAGCTCATCGACATCCGGCGGGACCTCCATGCCCATCCCGAGCTGTCCCGCGAAGAGGTGCGCACGACCCAGACCGTGGCCCGCCGCCTCGATGCCGCGGGCGTCGGGGTGCGCCTGCTGCCCGGCACCGGCCTGCTCGCCGACATCGGTGCGCCCGACGCCGAGCACCGCGTCGCCCTGCGCGCCGACATGGACGCCCTCCCCGTGCGCGAGCGCACCGGCCTCGACTTCGCCTCCCGCACCCCCGGCGTCTGCCACGCGTGCGGCCACGACGTGCACGTCACCTCGCTCGTCGGGGCGCTGCTCGCGCTGAAGGCCTGCGAGCCGGCGCTGGTCGAGCGGGGCATCGCGGTGCGCGGCATCTTCCAGGCCGCCGAGGAGATCATGCCCGGCGGCGCCCACGACGCGATCGCGGCCGGCGCCCTCGACGGCGTGGATGCCGTGTTCGCCGTGCACTGCGACCCCAGCCTCGACGTCGGCCAGGTCGGGCTGCGCGAGGGCCCGCTGACCGCCGCCTGCGACCAGGTACCGTGTCGCTGCACGGCCGCGGCGGGCACACCTCGCGCCCGCAGCTGACCGAGGACCTCACCTTCGCGCTGGCGAAGGTGGTCACCGACGTGCCGGCCGCCCTGTCGCGCCGCCTCGACCCCCGGGCCGGGGCGGCTCTGGTGTGGGGCGTGATCAGCGCGGGCCGCGCGCCCAACGTCATCCCGTCGACCGGCGAGTGCCAGGGCACGCTGCGGATGCTCGACGCGCAGGCCTGGCTCACCGTCGGCCCGCTGCTCGAGGAGATCGTGCACGCGGTCGTCGCAGCCCTACGGCGTGCAGGCCAAGGTCGAGCGGGTCAAGGGGGTGCCGCCCGTGGTGAACACGCCATCCGGCATCGAGGCCTTCCGGCTCGCGTCGCTGGCCGGGGGCATGCACCCGGTGCCGACCTCGCAGTCGCTGGGCGGTGAGGACTTCTCCTGGTACCTCGCGCACACCGACGGCGCGATGGCCCGGCTCGGCACGCGCACCCACGGCGGCCCGACCTTCGACCTGCACCAGGGCGACCTGCGTCGTCGACGAGGACGCCATCACCTTCGGTGCCCGGCTGCTGTCGTCCGTGGCGGTGCTGCGGCGGCGCGACCCCGGCCACCACACGTCGAGCGAGCTGGAGACGACATGACGGCATCCGAGCAGGCGGTCGACTGGGAGGCGCTGCGCGCCGAGGCGGTGCGGATGACGACCCTCGCCTACGCGCCCTACAGCCACTTCGCCGTCGGCGTCGCCGGGCTGGTCGACGACGGGCGCATCGTGTCGGGGTGCAACGTCGAGAACGCGGCCTACGGCGTCACGCTGTGCGCCGAGTGCGGCATGGTGTCGCGAGCTGCACGCACCGGCGGCGGCACGCTGGTCGCGGTCTGCGTGCGTCGACCGGAACGGCGACAGCCTGATGCCGTGCGGCCGCTGCCGCCAGCTGCTGTGGGAGAACGGCTCTCCCGACACGCTGCTCGCAGACGCCCGAGGGCGTGCTGCACGATGCGCGAGGTGCTGCCCGAGGCGTTCGGGCCCGACGCCCTCGACGCCGTCGCCCCTGTCGACGACCCGCGGCCCTGCCATGATGTCCGGATGACCGAATCCTTCGACGCCGTCGACGTCATCATCACCAAGCGCGACGGCCACGAGCTCTCCGACGACGCAGATCGACTGGGTGATCGACGCCTACACGCGCGGCGTCGTCGCCGACGAGCAGATGAGCGCGCTCGCGATGGCGATCCTGCTCAACGGGCATGACCCGCCGCGAGATCGCGACGCTGGACCGCCGCGATGATCGCCACGCGGCGAGCGGATGGACTTCTCCGGGCTCTCGCCGGCCGACCGCCGACAAGCACTCCACCGGCGGCGTCGGCGACAAGATCACCCTGCCGCTCGCGCCGCTCGTCGCCGCGTTCGGCGTCGCGGTGCCGCAGCTGTCGGGCCGCGGCCTCGGCCACACCGGCGGCACCCTCGACAAGCTCGAGTCGATCCCCGGCTGGCGCGCCGCGCTGTCGCAACGAGGAGATGATGCGCGCAGCTCGAGGACGTCGGCGCGGTCATCTGCGCCGCCGGCTCGGGGCTCGCGCCCGCCGACAAGAAGCTCTACGCGCTGCGCGACGTCACCGGCACGGTCGAGGCGATCCCGCTCATCGCCAGCTCGATCATGAGCAAGAAGATCGCCGAGGGCACCGGCGCGCTCGTGCTCGACGTCAAGGTCGGCTCGCGGCGCGTTCATGAAGGACCTCGACGACGCCGCGCGAGCTGGCCCGCACCATGGTCGACCTCGGCACCGACGCCGGCGTCGACACCGTCGCGCTGCTCACCGACATGTCGACGCCGCTCGGGCCTCGCCGTCGGCAACGCCCTCGAGGTGCGCGAGTCGGTCGAGGTGCTCGCCGGCGGCGGCCCCGCCGACGTCGTCGAGCTGACCGTCGCGCTCGCCCGGGAGATGCTCGACGCCGCCGGGCGCGGCGGCGCCGGACGTCGCGGCCGCGCTCGCCGACGGCCGCGCGATGGACGCCTGGCGCGCGATGATCGCGCGCCCAGGGCGGCGACCCCGACGCGCCGCTGCCCGTCGCGACGCGAGACGCACGAGGTGCGCGCCGCACCGCGACGGCGTCGCTCGCCGCGCTCGACGCGCTACGCCGTCGGCGTCGCCGCGTGGCGGCTCGGCGCGGGCCGCGCCCGCAAGGAGGACCCGGTGCAGGCCGGGGCCGGCATCGAGCTGCACGCCAAGCCGGGCGACCCGGTGCGCGAGGGCGAGCCGCTGCTCACCCTGCACACCGACGAGCCCGACCGGTTCGACCGGGCGCAGGGCGCCCTCGAGGGCGCGATCACGATCGCGCCCGAGGGCACCACGGTCGAGCGCACCCCGATCGTCATCGACCGGATCGCCTGACCCCGGCGCTGGAGCGGGCCCGCCCGCGGCGCCACTAGGGTGAGGCCGTGCCCGAGCCCACCGTTGACGTCCCCGCCACCATCGTCGCCCGCGCCCCCAAGGCGCTGCTGCACGACCACCTCGACGGCGGCCTGCGCCCGGCGACGATCGTCGAGCTGGCCGACGGCGTCGGGCTACGCCGACCTGCCCGCGACCGACGCCGACGGCGCTGGGCCGCTGGTTCCGCGACGCCGCCGACTCGGGCTCGCTGGTGCGCTACCTCGAGACGTTCGCGCACACCGTCGCGGTGATGCAGACCCGCGAGCAGCTGGCCCGGGTGGCCCGGGAGTGCGCGCTCGACCTGGCCGCCGACGGCGTGGTCTACGCCGAGGTCGCGCTTCGCTCCCGAGCAGCACCTCGAGGGCGGGCTCGCCCTGACGAGGTGGTCGAGGCGGTGCTGGCCGGGTTCCGCGAGGGCGAGCAGCGAGGCGGCCGCCGCCGGCACGCCCATCCGGATCGGCACCCTGCTCACCGCGATGCGGCACGCCGCCCGCAGCCGCGAGATCGCCGAGCTCGCCGTGCGCCTACCGCGAGCGCGGGGTCGTCGGCTTCGACATCGCCGGGGCCGAGGCCGGCTTCCCGCCCACCCGGCACCTCGACGCGTTCGAGTACCTGCGCCGCGAGAACGCCCACTTCACGATCCACGCCGGCGAGGCGTTCGGGCTGCCGAGCATCTGGGAGGCGATCCAGTGGTGCGGCGCCGACCGCCTCGGCCACGGCGTGCGGATCGTCGACGACATCACGGTCGGTGACGACGGCATCCCGGTGCTCGGCGGGCTGTCGGCGTACGTGCGCGACAGCCGCATCCCGCTCGAGATGTGCCCGACCTCGAACATCCAGACCGGCGCGCGCCGACTCGATCGCGGAGCACCCGATCAGGATGCTCCAGGAGCTGCGCTTCCGGGTCACGGTCAACACCGACAACCGGCTGATGAGCGGCACCTCGATGAGCCGCGAGATGCAGCTGCTCGTCGACGAGGCCGGCTGGACCCTCGACGACCTGCGGTGGGCGACGATCAACGCGATGAAGTCGGCGTTCCTGCCGTTCGACGAGCGGCTCGAGATCATCGAGCACGTCGTCAAGCCGGGCTACGCCGCCCTCGGCGCCGCCCACTGACGCCAGGACTCTTGCCACTTCGTGCGACTTACACACGGTTCTTACCGCCCCGAGGCTGCGAGAACCGTGTGTAAGTCGCACGAAGTCGGGAAACCCCGGGTCAGCGGGGGGTGGTGAAGGGGTCGGCCGGGTACGACCCGGGCGCGCAGCTGCTCCTCGCGCCACAGCCGGTCGAGGTCGCGGCGCCGGCGCTCGGCCACGACCGCGGCGAGCACCACCTCGGGGTGGTGGCCGCCGGGCGGCGGGGGGCTGACGTACGGCATCGTCGAGTGCAGCAGCTCGATGCCCAGGGTGTGCCGCGACTGCGGCGACAGCCCCGGCGCCCGCGACAGGAACTGCCGCACGGCCACGGTGAGCCCCGACGGCAGCGTCGCCACGTCGGCGGTGTGCGCCCACTGGGCCAGGCTCGCCGGCATCGTCGGGGGAGGGGTGAGCCGCAGCCGGGCCCGCTGGGTCACCACGACGGTGCCCGCCGCCATGTCCCCGAGCCGCTTCGCGCGCGGGTGGATCATCGACGTCACCAGGGCCGGGATGCCGAGCAGCAGGTAGATCTCGACGTACCCGACCAGCGCGCGCACCAGGGCGTGCCGGGCCGTGGCCGGGCCGCCGTCGTCGCGCACGACGCGCAGGCCGAGGGCGAGCTTGCCGAGCGAGCGCCCGTGGCTCATCGTCTCGATCACGGCCGGCATCCCGATGAACACCATCGTGCTGAGCACGATCACGACGATGGTCTGGACCGCCTCGGACGACTGCGCCGACAGCATGCCGAAGACGAGCAGCCCGGCCACGAGGGTGAACACCACGAGGACGACGTCGATCACGCACGAGGCCATCCGGGCCGCGACGCTCGCGACCGGCACCTCGACCGCCACGCCCTCGCCGGTGACGAGGTCGTCGGTGGCGTAGCTGCGGTAGCCCCCCGGGTCGGTCACCCGGTGATGCTAACCCGCCCGGGCACAGGGGTACCGGCGGTTAGGCTGCCCGGGTGGACCTCGACGCGTACCTCATGGCGCACCAGGCCCAGTGGCAGCGCCTCGACGAGCTCACCACCCGCCGCCGGCTGAGCGGGGCCGAGGCCGACGAGCTGCTCGACCTCTACCAGCGGGTGTCGACGCACCTGTCCGTGGTGCGGTCGGCGAGCCCCGACCCGTCGGTGGTCACCTACCTGTCGTCGCTGCTCGCCCGGGCCCGGGGGGCCTCGGCCGGCGCGCGCACCTCCACCTGGGCCGACCTGCTCGGCTTCTTCACCCGCACCTTCCCGGCCGCGCTCTACCGCACCCGGTGGTGGTGGGGCACGACGGCCCTGGCCAGCATCGCGCTGGCCGCCCTGGTCGCCTGGTGGTCGGTGAACCACCCCGAGGTGTGGACCAGGTCGATGACGCCGGCCGAGATCCAGGCCTACGTCGGCACCGACTTCGAGAACTACTACTCCGAGTTCCCGCACGGCGAGTTCGGCACCCTGGTGTGGGTCAACAACGCCCGGGTGGCGGCCCTGTGCATCGCGCTGGGCGTCTTCGGCCTGCCGGTGCTGCTGCTCATCGGCAGCAACGTGGTCAACGTGGGCATCGCCGCCGCGCTGATGCTCAGCAACGACCGCGGCGCCCTGTTCTTCGGGCTGATCCTGCCGCACGGCCTGCTCGAGCTCACCGCGGTCTTCGTGGCCGGCGGCGTGGGGCTGCGGCTGTTCTGGTCGTGGATCGAACCGGGGGCGATGGGCCGGGTCGAGTCGTTCGCGAAGGAGGGCCGCACGGCCATCGCGGTGGCCCTGGGGCTGGTCGCGGTGCTGTTCGTCAGCGGCTCGATCGAGGGGTTCGTGACCCCGTCCGGCCTGCCGACCTGGGCCCGGATCGGCATCGGCGTCGTCGTCGAGTCGCTGTTCCTGGCGTACGTGTTCGTCGTGGGCCGGGCCGCCGTGCTCGACGGGGCGACCGGTGACGTGCTCGCGCAGGATGCCGGGGACGTCGCCCCCGCGTCCGCCGCCTGACCGGCATCCGCTGACTGGCCGGCATCCGGCGCTCCGGCATCGCCGATCCGCGCACGGTCGCGAGCGACGTGCCACGATGGGCGGATCGGACGAAGGAGCTGGCCATGTCCACCACCCGGATCTCCCGCACGAAGGTTCCGCCCGACTCCGTCACCGGGGTCGAGGGCTACGCGGTCGGCGACAACGGCGAGTACTTCGCCGTGGGCCGGCGCTGCCGGCACCTGCGCGCCGACCTCGCCGAGGGCAGCGTCGACGCCGACGGCTGCCTGGTCTGCCCGTGGCACCAGGCGAAGTACGACGTGAAGACCGGGCGGATGACGCGTGGCCCGCAGGGCGTGTTCGCGAAGATCCCCGGCCTCGACGCGGCGTACCTCGCGCTCACCAAGGCCTGGCCGCTGCACCGCGGCACGGTCACCGTCGACGGCGACGAGCTGCAGATCGACTGAGCCGGCCCGTCACCACGCGCCCCCATCGGCGCGGCGTGGTGGTGCTGCCCTCATCGGCGATCGGCGACGGACGACGAGAGGGCCGATCGGGCTGATGTGCGTCACAACGGGTCCGAACCAGCCCGGTTGCCCTGCGTCACGGATGGCCCGACGGTACGTTTTGGTCAGTGCCGCACGCACCGCAGGGCTGACCGCGACGGGACACGGCTGATGACGAACATGGCATCGGAAGGCTCGACCGGGCCCGATGGATGGTCGGGGCCCTCACCGCTGCCCTGCTGTTGTGGGCGATCGCCCTCTACAGCACCCGCTCCGTGGATGCCACGTTCTCCGACCTCGGCGAGACCGCGGTCGCGCTCCTGGCCGCCGTCAACTGCGGGCTGGCCGCCACCTCGTCGTCCGGCCGCCTCCGGCTCGCCTGGGGCGCCCTGGCCGTGGCGGCCCTGTCCTGGGGGCTCGGGCAGCTGGTCTGGGACTGGTACGAGCTCGTGCTCGGCGTGGACGTCCCGGCCGTCGGAGTCGCCGACATCGGCTTCCTGGGCTTCCCGCTCGCGGCCATCGTCGCGCTCGCGATCTTCCCCTCGGACCTCTCCGGCGTCGGCCGCTGGCGGATGACCCTCGACGGCCTGATGATCGCCTGCGCGATCGGCCTGGTCTCGTGGGCCACCGCCCTGGGCGCCGTCGTGAGCGCCGGGAGCGACTCGGCGCTCGCTCTGGCGGTGTCGGTCTCGTACCCGGCCTCCGACGTCGCCCTGCTGGTCGTCTGCGTGCTGGTGATGTCCCGGTCCAGGACGCACCGCCTTCCGCTGGCGCTGGTCGCCGCCGGGCTCGCCCTGATGGCCGTCGCGGACAGCGGGTACACCTACCTGACCGAGACGGGCGCCTACGTCACGAACAGCCCGATCGACCTGGGCTGGTTCCTGGCGTTCGGGGCGCTCGCCCTCGCACCGCTGATGCCGGGCGCCACGGTGGGGAGCCAGCGCCACGAGCTGCCGACGGTGGCCGGCGCCGCGATGCCGTACGTCATCCTCGGTGGCTCGCTGGGCTTCATGACGTGGCAGATGGCCGCCACGAACGCGGTCTCGGGCGTCGAGATGACGTTGTTCGGTTCTCGTGCTGCTGGTGTTCTTCGGCAGTTCCTCACCGTGCGCGACAACCAGCGGCTGGCCCGGGCCCTCACCCACCGCGAGGCCCAGCTGCGCCACCAGGCCTTCCACGACCCGCTCGCGGGCTGGCCAACCGCGCCCTGTTCATCGACCGCGCCACGCACGCGCTCGAGCTGCACCGCCGCGACCAGCGCCCGCTGGCGATCTGCTTCCTCGACCTCGACAGCTTCAAGGCGGTCAACGACCAGCTCGGCCACAGGCCGGTGACACCCTGCTGAAGGAGGTCGCCCTCCGCTTCCGGCGACGGCTGTCCGAGGCCGGAGACGCTGGCCCGGTTCGGCGGCGACGAGTTCGCCGTGCTGATGGAGGACCAGCCGGATGCCGTCGGCGTCGCCAGGGAGCTGCTCACCAGCCTCGCTGACCCCTTCGTCGTCGGAGGTCGCGAGGTGTGGGTCTGGCCAGCATCGGGCTGGCGCGGGTCGACCTGTTCGACCCGACCCCGACCGTCGACGAGCTGCTCGTGCGCGCCGACCTGGCGATGTACGCCGTGAAGCAGCGCGGCGGTGGGGACGTCCTCCTGCACACCCCGGGCTGAAGCTCGCGGAGGTCGACGACGTCGCGCTGGGCCTGGCGCTCGGGCCGGCCCTGGCGCGCCACGAGGTCACCGTGTCAACAACCGATCGTCGACCTGCGACCGGCCGCCTGCACACCTTGGAGGCCCTGGCCCGCTGGGCCTCGGCGGACCGCCCCGTCTCGCCCAAGGTCATCGTGCGGGTCGCGGAGGCGTGCACCCTGATCGACCCGCTGTTCCGGTTCGTCCTGCGCGACGCCTGCACGCAGCTGGCGCGGTGGACCGGCCTGCCGGGTGGGGCCGACCTGCGGGTCGCGGTCAACATCACGCCCGGCCAGCTCGCGTCGCACGAGCTGCCGGAGCTGATCGCCGCCGAGCTCGCCGCCACGGGCTGACCGCGAGCAGCTCTGCCTGGAGATCACCGAGACGCAGCGCCTCGCGGACACCGCGGCCAGCCGGGCGGTGTGCAACGAGCTGCGGGCCTTCGGGGTGCAGCTCGCCCTCGACGACTTCGGCACCGGTCAGAGCACCCTGTCGCGGCTGCGCGACCTGCCCGTCGACGAGGTCAAGATCGACCGGTCGTTCATCGGCAACCTCGACCACGACGAGGCCCGCCGCCGGTTCGTCTGGGGCGTCGTCGCCTTCAGCGAGCGGATCGGCTCCACGGTGGTCGCCGAGGGGGTCGAGCGCGAGGCCGAGCTCGAGGCGCTCACGCAAGCTCGGCTGCCACCGGGCGCAGGGCTTCCTGTTCTCCCGGCCGCGTGCCGGCCGGCGGCCGTCGACGAGCTCGTCGAGCTCCCCGCGCAACTGGCTCGCTCGGGGCACCGGCGTCACCGAGCGAAGCCACCGCGGGCAGCGTGCGCGCGGCCACCCGGGAGGCGCCGGGTCGGCACCGCCCTGCTCGAGGCGCCGCCGGTCGTCCTGGCGGACTGACCGTCA
>CAWAKY010000003.1:0-262369 GCA_963782695.1 uncultured Actinomycetota bacterium
CGCATACCGGACCCGTGATACCCCGGTGGGGACGGCGGAAGCTTGGAGCCGAGGAAAGTCACCGCTCACTCGGTAGAGCCTGTGTTGTCCCTCCGACCGATCCTACTCCGAGTAGTCGTCGGTCCAGTAGTACCCGCGGCGGAGAACGAGTCTTCCAGAGGCTCCAGAAGCGCCTCGTCAAGGTCACGGACCAGGTCAAACAGGGCCCGAGCCGATTCGTTGAGGGTGAAGCCACCTCCATCCACTGCTGTGCTCAGGTCAACCACGTGCAGGAGCAGGACGTCAACACCGTCGCCATCCAGCTGGTCCTCGCTGCTGATCGAGACATGCGGCGAAGCCGCGCCTCTTCGCGATTTCGCCTCGATCGCGTGCGGGCCGACCTCGAAGTCCTTGGGCGCTCCGAGCGGCCCGCGCCAGGACTCGATCGCGTCGCTGGCGTGCTTGACCTCGAGCAGATGTCTCAGGACGTGGATCTCCCCGAGCAAGCCCTTCTGCTCCTCAGGGGACAGCGCTCCATTGGCCCCGCCTCGTAGGAGGTGGTGCCAGCGCCACGTACGCCGGATTGCGACGTGAGCTGCGGACTCCTCACCGTTCGCGATCCGCGAGGCCTCAACGATGTCTTGGCACAGCCGCAGAACACGTCGCGGAGCGACGAGTCCACAAGGCGGAGAACCAGACCGAGACCGGCTCTCCCCGGAATCGACGAGCTTGACCGTGAGCCCACGGAGCTTGGGAGCGGAGGAACGTCGGTGGGCCTCGGGAAAATCGAGGAGAAGCTGCGCGTCTCACCGTCGGAGTTGACTCCCCAGTAGAAGTCCGCAACGTGGTCGGCATCGACTCGGCGCGCGATCCCTGGCGCGATCTGGGCCCACGGCACTTCAGTCGTCATCAAGATCTCCGTCCTCTGCCTCTTCGTCCGTGAGATAATCGGCGAGCCAGATCGGCATTCACCACGTACTCAGTGGTCTCGTTCGCGCGCGCGGTGCCGGGGAAGCTGATATTCCACGCGAGCCAAGGCTGGGGGAGATCTGCCTGGTCGCCGCCGCTCTTAAGGTGCAATAGGTGAAGGCCGAGCTGCGGCCTGGTCCGCTTCTCTCGGTAGCAGAGCGCCGAGTAGTTGTACTTGCCTTCGGGAGCCGAGGTGTGCCCCGGAACGACGCCTCAGCGGCTTCGATCTGCTGGTCGTTCAAACCGACCTTCTCGTCGTTGGGATCGAGGAAGTTCGCCTTGTCGGAACTCCACGCGGCCCTGCCTCCCGTCAACGGTCCGCGACCAGGATCCGAAGGGAAGGCCCAATGGCGTGGCTGACTCCCTCCGTCGCCCTCGTCCTTCAGCTGGGCCACGAAGAGATCCCACAACTCCATCTCCTCAGGACGCCCGTCGATATACGCCGAGAACCGCATCCGCGGTCCGTGAGCATCGAGTAGAGTTGTTCCGGAACTCCCTGAGGAACGTCCGAACCAGCTCGAGCGGAACATCACGCACAAGCAGCCCGCCTGTGACTGGCTCCGCGGTCGTGGCGTCCGTCCCGACTCCCTGCAGCGAGCCCCATGAGTCGTGCACCAGCACGCGATGTTGTCTTCCCGGTCACCACGAGACAGCGCTCGTGTCTGGATGTTCCGGAGCGCAAGACCGATCCGCACGGTCCTCGTCTCCCCGGCCCCCATCTTGTTGCGGGCAGTCACGATCAAGCGTCGCCGGGATGCGACCGGACCTTGAGACCGAACTCCGCGGGCGACCTGCCATCGGCAGCCATCCTCGCGCAGTTCCTCTCGCAGCTCCTCCACGCTCTCGCGCGATATGCGCGTACCATCCAGCGACTTCCTCGGGGATCCAGATCCGGCAAAGGTCCTCGTAGCCGCGGTCGATAGCCGAACCACGCTGCCCATCTGAACAAGGGTGTCGTACATCTGGGAGTTGCGCAGGAAGTACGTGGTCGACAGGCCCTCGAGCGTCAGCCCCCGGGACAGCGCGAGACCACCGATGGCGATGACGTGGAGCCTTTCGGGTAGTCGTCGTAGTGGAGGTTGTCAGACGGCTTGCTGTTGACAGCGACCACCTTGATGGAGCGGAGGCCTCCCAGAGCTGCGCCAACACGTCCTGCCAGCTCACCCCCGTGTCGGCGAACTCAGCGAGGAAGACTCTCTGCAGGGCCGCGATCTCGGGGTCTGTACTGGCCTTCTCCGAGGGGAGCGCATGGTTAAGGCGGGCCGAATCCCGGATCGCCTCAAGGTGGATCACGACATGGTTGAC
Source organism: uncultured Actinomycetota bacterium (assembly GCA_963782695.1). Classification (GTDB taxonomy): domain Bacteria; phylum Actinomycetota; class Actinomycetes; order Actinomycetales; family Dermatophilaceae; genus Fodinibacter. The sequence goes on from CAWAKY010000003.1 coordinate 2,254, forward strand.
GGATCCGCTCTGGACACCGACGAACCGTGACGCGTTGATCAGCATCGACGAATGCTTCGGCGCCATCTCCTCGAATGATCCGGACGGCCCTCGTCAGGACGAACAGCCCGGACGGCATCGACCAAGGAGTCCGGGACCTGGAAGAACGCGTGGTCCTTCTTGTGCCTGGTGGGCAGGATGTCCTCCGCGTCGTCGATCCAACGCAAGGAAGGAGTCGGGCTCCTCGAGGAAGACCCGACGAGCTCCGAGGTAGTTGGATGGGGCGTCAAGGCTAACAACGAAGCTTCGCGGAAGAGATCCTCGTTGACCATCTGTCGTCCGGGGTGGCCGGGTCGATGAAGATGTTCGCGAAGGGCGTGGCGGTGTAGCCCACGTAGGCGCTCCGGCCGAAGGTCGGAGGCAGTCGCGGATCCAGCCGTTGATCACCGAGATCTCATTCTTCGAGTAGGCCACGTTGATCGACGCATTGTCTGCCTCGTCATCGATGAGCAGCAAGGAAACGGCAAGTGGTCTGCCGTCACCGGAGGCCTGCAGCCCCTCGAGCAGGTTCGGAGCGTCGTGGGGTTCTTCTTGATCACGAAGACGGCAGGCTCTGCTGAGGGCGTCGAAGGAGAACCCCATGGCGTCGGCCGTGGCCTTCGTGAAGTCATGAGTTGCTCGAGGTGAGTCCGACGGGCCGGCGGTCCGGATCGATCCTCCCAACGCCGAGCAGCTCCCGACGAACGGACGGCGCGCTCCCGGACCCGGTGCTCGCCGATGAACCCTCGTCGATCCTGCCCTGGGTCTGGTTACGCAGGTTGTTGTGTATGCCCGCGATGATGATGATGACCGCGATAGCCGGCGTCGGCAGCCTTGGCGACCAGGCCCGTGTAGTGGGCGGTCTTGCCGGACTGGACGTTGCCCACGACCAGCCCGCGACGATCCCAGGATCCGTTCCTCTGCGGATCAGCGAGCAGATCGAGGACCCGATCAGTGCCAGCGCCGATCTCGGCGACCAACAGCCGGGAAGCTCCGTCTTGCCCGAGCCAGGTCGGTAGCGCTCCCAGTAGAAGGGATGGATGTCGAGCCGGCGGCGGTCAAGCCAAGGCTTGGTATCCCTTCTCGATGACGATTCCCGCGTCGAGGACGACGTCGATCAGGGTCTCGATCCGCTTGGCCACGGCTGCAGCGTCGGCCTCATCTGATGTCGAGTCCGGGGTTCATAAGCATGACAGGCTCGCGAACGCCCCACAGAATCCCAGGAAGGCACGGGGTCGGCTTCGCCCCCTGCTCGATCTGTCGAAGCACACAGCGGATACGCGGTCTGGAAGAGCTCTTCCCGGGCATCCATCGACTACTCAACCTCCAACTTGGGACCAAGGGGAACAGCTCGTGGCTCACTGGCGTCACTTCGTGCATCTGAGCAACTGCCACCAGCCCGGTCCCAGTTCGCACCGAGAACGGGCATTCGCCTCAAGGACCTTCTCGACTTCACCCCAAGGAACCTCGGCGGCGCGCAGGTGGGTGGCACATCGTGGTGGCAAACAGCTCCAGAGCGTCGTCCGCCATGCTCATCGCCCTTCACCTTATGCGGGTTGTCGCCGAGGTCGACGATCAGTGAGTCGATCGGCAGGCTGGCTCCCACGAGTTGGAGCACACGGCTGAGGTACTTCTCCCCCTCAGCTGTCCAGGTGACCTCCGGAGTCCTTCGATTGCCGGGTGCGCGGGGTTGATCCCGTATCGGATGCCCTCGTGAACCGCCCGCCGCTGCCACACCGGGTACTGCTCCTTGGACGCCAACTTCTGCCCACGGTTCACATGCACCCTCTTGGAGGTGGATCCGAGCCGCTCAACGATCCGGCGGAGACGCTGGCGCACAACGTGGGGCGGATGCGCCGAGGCCTTAAGGACATCGATCTTCCAGAGCTCGTCCATCCCGTTGGGAATGTCCAGCACGGACCCTGCGCGAGCTTGGTCAGCTCTGTCTGCTTCATGAGGCCGAACCAGGTCCCGTGGACGATCAGCCGACCCGCCCGATAGAGGTAGAACCCTGGTTCCTCAGGTAGCCGCGCTCGCCGGCGTAGTCTCTCCCGCTCAGTCTGGGCTGACCTTGCTGAAGTGCGGAAGCGTGTAGGCCTTCGCGACGACCTTGGCCCCGGAGACCCCGATGAGCCTCTTCGGGGTCGCTGATGGTGGCTGGGTGCTGGGGTTGAAGGGGTTGTGGGCTTCAGGCACCTCCCGTTCAGGGACGATGGACACCTCGGGAGCCCACGCTCACCCTCCAGGAAGCGATGGAAGACCAGCTCGAGATGTTCGGCAGCGAGGAGACACGGCGATTGAACTCCTTCGCGATCTCATCGAGCGACTCGGAATCGATGACACGGTCGAGGTCCTCCCAGAGCACAAGCGTCCCGTGCTCAGCGAGCTGATCCGCCCAAGGAAGTGCCTCCGGCGTCGGCAGCACCTGGACGTTCCACTCATCCGTCTCGTACACGTACCCCAAGTCCCACCGGGCCGCGTGCCACTCCCCGTCCTGGCGCGTCGCGACGGTCAGGCGACGGCACTGGGAGAAGGAGGCCGTCTTCAGTCCCAACCCGAAGCGGCCGAGATCGCCCGCGTCGCGTTCGTCGGCAGGGTCCTTGCTACCAAGCCGCATCGCCGGGTGCAGTTCCTCGGCGGTCATTCCCGAGCCGTCGTCGATAACTGCCAGTCGAGGGAACCCGGAGTTGGCGTCGGCCAAGATGCGCACCTCGGAGGCACCAGCGGTGATCGAGTTGTCGATGACGTCTGCAAGGCGGTCTCAAGCGTGTACGAGAATCCCCTAGACTGCGAATCAGGATGGCTGCACTCGGGCGCGCAACGAATGTCTCCACTTGGTATCCTCTCCGTCGATGTTGGGGCATGACTCGAGCGTCCAAGACTGTGAGTCGGCGCCGAGCCCACACGCCGACAGACTCTGGGGGATCCATCACATCCGTGCGATCGCACCAAGCAATCTAGCCATGTGACGTCTGCGCGCCGCGCGTCACGTGCAGCCACCCCGGGCCCGACCAGCCCGTCGCAACGGGCGCACTGCGGTGCTGGCTCGCAGCAGGGATGATGCTCACTCATCGTGGAGGCCCTCGACCCCTCCCCGACCCCTCACGACCGCCCCGGCGCCTGGTCTACGCCCACGCTAAACGGGCAAGAGTCACACTACCAGGCGGTACCCCAGAAAAGTACTGCAGTGGGGCCGAAGATTGGCGTGATCGGGTGGCTTCTGGAGCGCCCTCACCTGTGCTTATGCATCGGCTCTCGCGGCCCCCGTTCGGGGATTTTGCAAGCAGGGGGTCGGGCGGCGGCGGCCCCAGTCCTTGACTCCCCCGCAGATTGGGACTTGCGTGCCGGTGCTGGCGCATGCATCAACTTGACCGTCCGGGGGGCGGAAGAAGCGGCTCAGTCCCACCGGTAGGCGCGCCAGGCCAGCGCGAGCGCGACGGCAGCGATGCCGAGCGTGACGAGTGAGTCGCGGGTGGCCCACTGGCCGGTGAGCCAGGGTTCCTGGAGGGTGCGGATGACCGGCGTGAGCGGCCACCAGTCGCCCACCGTGCGCAGGCCCTCCGGCAGGACCTCGGGGGGCGGGCCGCCTCCCGACACGAACAGCGACACGAACCAGGCGAGCAGCCCCACGGACTGGGCCGCGCGGGCTGTGGGCAACAGCACGCCGAGCATCAGGCCCACGGCGATGACGGCGGCGGCGGACAGCACGTAGGCGGCGAGGAGAAGCCCGAGGTTCATCGGTGGGCTAGCGCCGGTGAAGGCCAGTGCTGCGGCCACGAGCAGCCCACAGCCCACCGTCGCGACCACCATCGCGACCGTGGCCTGGGACAGCAGGACGGTTCCCTTGGGCAGCCCCGACGCCTGGAACCGGCGCAGCACGCCGCTCTCGTGGTACTCGACCAGGTGCGCGGGTAAGGCGATGAGCGCGAAGCCCGCGACCGCCATCGCCACGTAGGCCGGGGTGTACCAGTCGGGGGCGGCGAAGCCGCGGTAGACGACCATCTCGCCGGGGTCCGCGCCGGCCGGCTCCTGCCCGAACACGCCGTTGAGCACGTACAGCACCATGAGCGGCAGGGCGAGGGTGAACAGCACCGTCACCGGTTCGCGCAGGAAGAGCCGCAGCTCGGTCAGGGACAGTGCCCGCACCTTGCTCACGACGCAGCCTCCCCGTCGACGAGGCGCAGGTAGACGTCCTCGAGCGAGGCCCGCTCGATGTCCATGTCGGCGGGTGTGATGCCCCGGTCGACGAGGGCCTTCCCGACGTGGGGAGGCGCGGTGGGGCCGCCGTGCACGGAGACCCTGTCGCCCACCACCTCGACCTTGCGCACGCCGGGGACCGCCTCGAGGAAGCCCACGTCCGTCCCCGCCGCGGTGAACGTCACCGTCACGCCGTCGGAGTGGGCTGCCACCAGCTCGGCCGGCGTCCCGGACGCGACGACCCGACCGGCGACCACGACGGCCAGACGGTCACACAGCCGCTCCGCCTCGTCCATGAAGTGCGTGACGAGCACGACCGTGGTGCCCCGAGCCCGGATGCGCTCGACGAGCTCCCAGCGTGGAGCGCCGCGCCGCCGGGTCGAGCCCCGTGGTCATCTCGTCCAGGAAGACCACCTCGCGGGTCGTTGACGAGGGCGAGGGCGACGAGCAGCCGCTGGCGCTGCCCTCCGGACAGGCTCCCGAAGGGAGCCTTCTCCTTGGCCTCGAGCCCCCAGTCCTGCATGACCGAGCGCCACGGTGGACCGCCGACCTGGAAGGACGAGAACAGCCGCAGCGCCTCGCCGACCCGCAGGCGCTGCGGCAGCGAGGACTCCTGGAGCTGGGCGCCGATGCGCTCGCGCAGGGCCGAGGCCTGGCGTGCGGGGTCCAGGCCCAGCACGTCGACGCGGCCGGCGTCCGGTGTCCGCAGCCCCTGGACGCACTCCACTGACGTCGTCTTCCCGGCACCGTTCGGCCCCAGGACCCCGAAGATCTCCCCCTGCTGCACCTCGAAGGAGACATCCGCGACCGCCTGCAGGTCGCCATAGCGCTTGGCCAGGTGCTCTACGACGATGACGGCGTCCACACGACCATGCTCTCGCTCCGGACCGCCGGCGCAGTGACCCGGCTCTCCCGCCGCCTGCCTTGACATCACTCGATCGAGTGATGTCACTGCCGGCGTCGCTCGCTAGAATCGGCGGGGTCAGCGCATCCGGACCGCCTGACGGAGGCAGACGGTCGAACGCGCGAAGCCCATGGGCAGGCGCAGCAGGGTACAGAGACGGATGCGAGTCGCAATGATCTACCGCCCGGAGGAGCGCGGCTCCCATGGAGCTTCGCCCCGATGTTCGTCGGGGCACCGGGCCAGTGGGTAGAGACGTACGGGAGCGCGCTTCGCGACGTTCGAGTTCTTCGTCGACGGCGGCGGGCTCGCCCTTGCCGACTTCGACGACACCGCCGAGTGGAGCGACCCTGGCCGAGAACCCCTTCACGCTCGGCAACTCGGACGTGAGATCTGGCCGGTCGTGGAGCCGCGCGCCGCCCTGGCCCTGACGTAGACCGGCGGACGATGGCAGCCCTCCACAGCGGGACAGCCTGCAGCAGACGCCGCAGTGGCCGACTGGCACGTGCCGCCCCCGGTCGCCCAGGGCAGTGCTCCTGCTCAGCCGGCGGCACATCCCCACGGGAGGTAGCAGTGGACCCAACACCACACGATGCCGGGCAACGGCCCCACGACCCTAACGCACCACACGTGCGCCGGCTCGAGGACGTTCGTCCCGGCGACGCGGCCATCGGCCGGCCACAAGGCGGCCAACCTCGGCCTGCTCGCCCAGCAGGGCTTCCCCGTTCCGCCACGGGTCGTCGTCAAGGCCGGCGAGCCGGACGAGGCGCTCCCTCCCCGGGTCGCCGAGGCGCTCGTCGTGCTGCGGCGACGGGCCCTCGCCGTCCGCTCCTCGGCGCTCGCCGAGGATCTGGCCGACGCCTCGTTCGCCGGCCAGTACGAGACGGTCCTCGGGCGTTTCGGGCGAGGCGGCGGTGCTCGACGCCGTCCGCCGCGTCCGGCGGGACCGCCGACGACGAGCGGGTGCGCGCCTACCGGCGCGCCCACGGACCCGCAGGGGACGACGGCGTTGCGGTGCTCCTGCAGCGGATGGTCGCGCTCGGAGGCCTCGGGCGTGGCGTTCACGGCGAACCCGCTCACGGGCGTCCGAGAGGAGACCGTCGTCACCGCGACGCATGGGCTCGGCGAGGCGCTGGTCGGCGGCGAGGCCGCGGGCGAGCAGTGGGTCGTGCGCGACGGCGTGGCCGTGCGCGACCGGCGGGCGCCGTCGCGGTCGCTCGGCGAGGGCCAGGCCTGGCGGTCGCCGAGCTGGCGCGGCGGGTCGAGAGCCGCCTTCGACGGCGTGCCCCAGGACATCGAGTGGGCGTTCGCCGACGACGAGCTGTACCTCCTTCAGGCGCGGCCCGATGACGGCGCTGCCCGAGCCGGTGCGCTGGGAGTCGCCGCTGCCCGGCGGGTGGACACGCAACTTCCGCGGTCGGCGAGTGGCTGCCGGAGCCGGTGACTCCGCTGTGCGACACCTGGCTCTTGCCACGCCTCGAGAGCGCCGATACGCCGAGATGGCCCGCGGTCGGCTCGGCGTGTCCCGCGCCGCCCCTGCACGTGACGATCAACGGCTGGTACTTCCACACGCCGTCGGCCCAGCGGCATCGGCCGATGCTGGGCGTCCTGCGGCGACCCGGGGTCCTCTGGGCGTTGTCCCGGTGCAGCGGCCCGAGGTGGCCGACCGGGTCGTGCTCGAGCCCGGATCCAGCGCTGGCGGGAGGACCTCCTGCCGCGCTACCAGGCCCTCGTCGAGCGGCACAGCGCGGCAGTTCGACACCGCCAGACGGGCGACCCTCGCCGCGATCGTCGACGAGGTGGCGCAGGTCGCGGGCGAGTACCTGCAGTCGATCTCGATGGTCGCCGGCTACGCCTGGAAGATGGAGGGCGTGCTCGCCGCCTTCTACGCCCGGCACCTTCGCCCGACCCTCGGCGGCAGCCACCAGACGCTGGTGTCCGGGCTCGAGCCGCCCACGACCCATCGGGCCGTACGCGATCCAGAGCCTCGACTGGTTCCGCCCCACGGCCGGGGAGCCGGCACTCGGGTGGCGTGCCACAGGCCCACTCGCGCGCTCGTCGAGCGAGCGGCACGGCCTGGAGGCCGCGTGCCGTGCCGCCCTCCCCCCTCCCGGCGCGCACGACTTCGACCGGCTCCTCGCGCTGGCGCAGAAGTACGCCGCATCCGCGAGGAGCAGGTCCCGTACCTGACCCTCGGCTGGCCGCTGCTGCGCGGGCGCTCGCCCGCCTCGGCGACTCCTGCGTCCGCCGCGGCGTCATCGGCCGCGCCGAGGACGTCTACTTCCTCGACCGGGACGAGGTCGGCGCGAACGACTCGCGCGCGTCGTCGGTGGCGGAACGCCGGACGGACTGGGCGCGCCACCGCGAGCTGTCCGCCACTGGTCGTCGGGCCGCCTGCCGAAGTCGTGACGAAGATGCAGGCCGATGCGTTCGCCCCGATGCGTTCCCCGGCGGAGCGCCGCCCGGGGATGCTCGAGGGGATGCCGGCCAGCGCCGGCCGGGTGCAGGGCGTGGCCCGCGTCATCCTCGACCTCGCCGACACCGACCGGCTCGGCGACGGGGGAGATCCTGGTGACCAGCGCGACGACGCCGGCCTGGACACCTCTGTTCGCGCGGGCGGCCGCCGTGGTCACCGACGGCGGCAGCCTCGCCGCCCACGCCTCCCTCGTCGCCCGCGAGTACGGCATCCCCGCCGTCGTGGCGCTCGTGGACGCCACCAGCGCATCCACAACGGCCAGTCGTCACCGTCGACGGGAGCGCGGGGCTGGTCGAGCTCCACGAGTGAGCCGGGGTCGTGAACCCCGCGGGCGTCCGTCCGGTCGCAGGCCAGTTGCCGCATGACCACCGCTTCGTGCCCGCATGGATGATCAGCCGATCTTCAGCGCCCCGTCGCGGGCGGACTCGAGGGCGGCGGCCACCGCCCCGATCGACACGACGTCCGCCCCGAGAGAGGACGCCACCAGCTCGGGTGCCGGGAGGTCGAGCTCGGTCCGGCAGCAGCCGCCGGGCGACCCTCAGCAGCTCCTCGACCCCCGCTGCGAGGCCACCCGACACGATGATGCGCTCCGGGTCGTAGAGGCTGCCGAAGACCCCCGCGATCCGCGCCAGCGTGGCGCCGGCCCGCTCGACCAGCGCGTCGAGCCTGCGGGTCCCCAGCTCTGGCGAGGTCGATAACGGCACTCGCCGTCACGGCATCCGCCGTCAGGTCGCGCAGCGGGTGGCCGGGTGGCAACGACCCGGACGCCACGGCCTCAGCGGCCAAGGCCTCGAGCTGGTGGCCAATGCCATAGGCGGCGTCGATCCCCTGCAGGTGGCGGAGCACGACCACCTCGCCGACGCCACCGTGGGCACCCCGCAGCAGGGTGCCGTCGATGACGACGCCGGCGCCGAGGCGGTGCCCGGCCAATAGGGTCACCGTGTTCCGCAGCCCCACCGCCGCCCCCCGCGCATGCTCGGCCACCGAGGCGAGCACGGCGTCGTTCTCGACCCGGACGATCGGCGACCCAGGACGAGAGCAGCCCGGCGAGGTCCGGGTTCATCCGCGCCCAGAAGCCGTCCCGATGCACCGGCGAGCGGCCCGTCCGGTCGACCGGTGCCGGGACGCCAACGCACACCGACAGCACGTCGACGCGCGTCGTGCCCGGCCTCGGCGAGGGCGGCATCGATCGCGTCGACGATGAGCGCGCCGTCGACGGGCGGCGGAGTCGTCCTCACCGCCGAAAGTCGTCGGTCGGGCGCGCGAGGGGCGACCGCGCAGGTCGGCAACGGTGGTGACGAGGTGGCCCTGGCCGGCATCCACCCCGACGACCACCGCGGCATCAGCGCGCAGCTCGAACCGGCGCGAGGGCCGGCCCTTGCGGTACTCGCCCCCGGCCCGCGCGTTGGGGAGCTCGCGCACCAGCCCCAGGTCGAGGAGGTCGTCGATGGCCTCGATCGTCGTCGAGCGGGAAAGCCCGACCCCGGCGAGCGCGTCGCCCGCCGTGAAGACGTCGGCATCCCAGGCGAAATGGAGCAGCGCGTCCAGGCTGGCTCGTCGCGGAACCGGGACGCCCCGGCCCGCGCGCCTTCTTTCCAAACTTCTCTGTCACAGCTGTTGCTCACCGACCTCTCCCTGCGCCATCATGCCGGTGGGGCAATTGATACGATAACAAAATCTACTACTCGTAACTTAGTCCCTCTCCGACCGGCGGGACCCGAGAGGACAACGACGTGCCTTCACTCCCACAGATCACCCGACGGAGCCTCCTCGCGGGGATCCCGGCTGCGGCGCTCGCCACCAGCGCGGCCGGCTGCTCGAGCTCGAGCGGCCGAGAACCCGTGCAGCTTCCACCTCAGCAAACCCGAGGCGATCCCCTACTTCCGCGACCTCGTCGCGAAGTACAACACCTCGCAGGACGACGTGAGGTGGTGCTCGACACCTCGTCGAACCTGCAGGCCGGCTTCCTGCGCGGCAACCCGCCCGACCTCGGGCTGCTGAACTACAACAAGGAGATGGCGCGCTTCATGGCAGCGCGGCGCGCTGAGCGACCTCTCGGACATGCCCGAGGCGCGGGCGCATCCTGCCCGAGGTGACAGCAGCTCATGGATCAGTTCGCGGCCTACCCGGGCCGCACCAGCGTGCTCCCTACTCGGTGATGGCGCGCCTCGGTGATCTACAACAAGCAGATCTTCGCCGAGAACGGCCTCGAGGTGCCCGAGACCTGGGACGAGCTTCATCGCCGTGTGCGAGACGCTCAAGGCCGCCGGCATCACGCCGTTCTACTCGACGTTCAAGGACGCCTGGACGTCGCGCAGGGCTGTTCGACTACACCGTCGGCGGCATGGTCGACGTCGGCCGCCTTCTTCGACGCAGCTGCGCAAGGAGGGCACGAACGTCGGGCCGAACTCGGCGGTCTCGTTCCAGAAGGACCTCAGGCCGAGCCGGTGAGCAGGATGGAGAGCTCGCGCAGAAGTACACCAACCAGGATGCCGCGAGCCGCGGCTACGGCGACGGCAACCTCGCGTTCAGCCAAGGGCGAGGCCGCGATGTACTTCCAGGGCCCGTGGGCCTTCGGCGAGATCGCCAAGAGCGGCCCCGACCTCGAGCTGGGCACGTTCCCGCTGCCGATGACCGACGACCCGCAGGACCTCAAGGTGCGGGTGAACATCGACCTCGCCGCCTGGATCCCCGAGGCCTCCGACCCACAAGGACGCGGCCCGCGAGTTCCTCGACTACCTCTTCCAGCCGGAGGTCATGAACGCCTACAACGAGTCGCAACTCGGCTTACGGCCGACACGGATGCCCCGCCCGTCACCGACCCGCGGATCCTCGGCATGAAGGAGTACTATCGACGCAGGCGCGCTTCTACCAGGGGGCGTCGCAGCTCGTCCCGCTGACGATCCCGATCAGAACTACGTGCAGGCCATCGTGCTCGGCAGCGATCCGAGCGCGACCTCAGCAACATCGACGCCGACTGGGCGCGGCTGGCCTTCCGCCAGTGATCCCGGACCACGAAGGACGTCACCCCATGGCAACGACGACACCGCCACCGCGTCGACCGCCGTCACGCGGCCGCGCCGACCGAGCGCCAGGCGCGCACCCGCCGGCGCGTCGAGCCGATCTACTACTGGTTCCTGCTCCCGACCCTGATCCTGTTCACGCTGGCGATCACGGTTCCCGCGGTGATCGGCATCTTCTTCAGCTTCACCAACTCCATCGGCTTCGGCGAGTGGGAGTTCATCGGGCTGACAACTACATCGCCCTGTTCACCGACCCGCTGATCCTGCAGAGCTACCTGTTCACCTTCGGGTTCGCCGCTCGTGACGGTGGTCGTCGTCAACATCATCGCCTTCCTCCTCGCGGTCGGCGCTGACGTCGCAGATCCGGCTGAAGACGCGGCTGCGCGCGATCTTCGTCATCCCGATGGTCATCTCGGCCATCATCATCGCCTTCGTCTTCAAGTTCCTGTTCTCGAACTCGCTGCCGGCGCTCGGCACGATCTCTCGGCATCACGCTGGCTCCAGCGAGAGCATCCTGGCCAACCCCGACCTGGCGTGGCTCGCCATCGTCATCGTCACGGCGTGGCAGGCGATCCCCGGCGACGCTGCTCATCTACATCGCCGGGCTGCTGTCGATCCCCGGCGAGGTCTACGAGGCCGCCGACCTCGACGGCGCGAGCAAGGTCGCAGCAGCTCACGCGCATCACGCTCCCGCTCGATGGCCGGCTACATCGTGATCAACGTGATCCTCGGCTTCAAGGGCTTCCTGAACGCCTACGACATCATCGTCGGCCTCACCGGCGGCGGCCCGGGCACCTCGACCCGCAGCATCGCGATGACGATCGTCACGGGTCTCACCGGCGGCGACTACGCCTACCAGATGGCCAACGCCACCATCTTCTTCCTCATCACGATCGTCATCGCCCTCGTCCAGCTCTCGATCACCCGCGGAAGGAGCGCCCTCTGATGTCTGTCCAGCCAGCACTCGTCGTCGAAACATCGAGGCCACCGAGGTCCTCGAGGGCGCGCCGCCGAAGCCGGCCAGGGGCCGCTTCAGCATGGAGCGGGTCAACTGGTCGCGGCACCATCATCCTGATCCTCTGCGCGGTCACGGTGCTGCTGCCGCTGTACGTCACCGTCTCGATGGCGTTCAAGACGACCGAGCAGGCCGTCGACGGCAACGCGTTCTCGCTGCCCGCGCCGTTCAGCGTCGAGCGGCTTCGTCGCGAGCGTGGAACCTCACCGAACTTCCCGCCGGGCGTTCACGATCTCGGTGCTGGTCACCGCCGGCACCGTCGTCGGCGACGATCCTCCTCGCAGCGTTCGCCTCGTTCGCGATCGTCCGCAACTGGGAGCGCAAGCTCTTCCGGTACTCGTTCTTCTACCTGCTCGCGGCCATGTTCATCCCGTTCCCCGTGCTCGCCCTGCCGCAGATGCAGCTGACCGGACTCGTCGGGCTCGACAACCCGCGTCGGGGTGATCATCCTCGCACATCATGTTCCAGCTGAGCTTCAGCGTGCTGCTGTTCACCGCGTTCCTGCGCTCGATCCCGTTCGAGCTCGAGGAGAGCGCCCGCATCGACGGCGCGACCACCTGGCAGACCTTCTGGAAGCTGATCTTCCCGCTGCTCGCGCCGATGAGCGCCACGGTCGGCATCTTCGCGTTCCTCGCCTCGTGGAACGACTTCATGATGCCGTCGCTGATCATCGCCGACCCGGCGCTGCAGACCCTTCCGGTGCGTGCAGAGCTCTTCCAGACCCAGTTCAGCAACAACTACAACGTCTCGTTCGCGTCGTACCTGATGGCGATGGCGCCGGCGATCTCGTCTACCTCTTCACCCAGCGCTGGGTCATGGACGGCGTCACCCAGGGCGCCGTCAAGGGCTGAGCCCGCCGGCATCCGCGCCCGCCACCCACCCGATCCACCGTCACGACACCAGGAAGCGTCCTCGTGACCACTGCCGCACCGCACCCCACCCCGCCACCGATGCCGCCTCGACGCCCCGACTGGTGGCGCCAGGCCGTCGTCTACCAGATCTACCCGCGCAGCTTCGCCGACGCCGAACGGCGACGGCCTCGGCGACATGCCCGGCATCACCTCGCGCGTGCCGCTACCTCGACGGCGCTCGGGATCGACGCCGTCTGGCTCAGCCCGTTCTACCCGTCGGCGCTCGCCGACGGCGGGTACGACGTCGCCGACTACCGCGACGTCGACCCCCGGCTCGGCACCCTCGCCGACTTCGACGAGCTGGTCGCGCGCGCTGCACGCCGCACGGCATCCGGGTCGTCGTCGACATCGTGCCGAACCACACCTCCGACCAGCACGAGTGGTTCCAGGAGGCGCTGGCCGCCGGCCGCGGCTCGGCCGCGCGCGAGCGCTACATCTTCCGCGAGGGCACCGGGCCCGACGGCGCAGAGCCGCCCGACCGACTGGGTCTCGCTGTTCGGCGGCCCGGCCTGGGAGCGGGTCGCCGACGGGCAGTGGTACCTGCACCTCTTCGCCGTCGAGCAGCCCGACCTGAACTGGGCGCACCCGCGACGTGCGCGACGGACTTCGTGCGCACGCTGCGGTTCTGGTCCGACCGCGGCGTCGACGGGTTCCGCATCGACGTCGCCCACATGCTGACCAAGGACCTCACCGAGCCGCTGCCCGTCGCAGGCCGACGCTCGACGCCCTGCCCGCGCGACGGCAGCCACCCGCTGCTCGACCGCGACGACGTGCACGAGGTGTACGCGCGAGTGGCGCGCGGTGCTTCGACGAGTACGACCCGCCGCGCACCGCCGTCGCCGAGGCGTGGGTCGACCCGTCGCGCGTCCCGCTCTACGCCAGCGCCGAGCGCCTCGGCCAGGCGTTCAACTTCGACCTGCTCGAGGCGGACTTCGACGCCGAGCAGTTCCGCACGCATCGTCGACCGAACAACCTCGCCCTGGCCGGCCGCTCGGGCTCGTCGAGCACCTGGGTGCTGTCCAACCACGACGTCGTGCGGCACGCGACCCGGTACGGCCTGCCCGCGCCCGGGCGCGCCGCCGACGGCCGCCCCGCGAACCGGCACGGCCGCGAGTGGCTGCTGTCGGCGGCGCGGGCAGGCGACCTCGACGTCGCCGGTGGCCTGCGGCGCGCGCGGGCCGCCACCCTGTTCCTGCTCGGCCTGCCCGGCTCGGCGTACCTCTACCAGGGTGAGGAGCTCGGCCTGCACGAGGTGGCCGAGATCCCCGACGACGCTGCGGCAGGACCCGACCCACTGCCGGAGCCGCGGGTTCGACGTCGGCCGTGACGGATGCCGGGTCCCCCTGCCGTGGGCGCGCCACCGGCCCGTCGTTCGGCTTCGGCTCCGGAGCCGGCGCACCTGCCGCAGCCGGCGTGGATGGCGGGCTACGCCGTCGCCAGGCAGGAGGACGACCGGGACTCGACGCTCAACCTCTACCGCCGGGCCCTGCGGCTGCGGCGCGAGCTGCTCGCGGGTGAGGACCTCGAGTGGCGCGACACCGGCCGGCCCGACGTGCTGCGGTTCGCCCGGCACGGGGGGTGGGAGGTCGTGACGAACTTCGGTACCACCGACTTCCCCATGGACGGCGTCAAGGTGCTGCTGTCGTCGGGGCCGGTGCGTCCCGACGTCGTGCCCGCGGAGACGACGGTCTGGCTCGCCCCACCTGGCTGACCCGCCCGCGGGCAGGAGCTGGACCCGGATTTCCCCATGGCTCCAGCGCAGGTCAGCGGGCCGGTACGCCCCCGGGCCGGTGGTCGACGGGGTCGAGGCCTGTCGCAACGGAGCCGGTGGCCCTAATCTGAACGTGCACGGCTGCCCTGGACCCCGGTGGCGACACAGCACCATCGCAGGAGTCCGGCATGGCAGCCATCGTTGCGCAGCGGCACGCACCGCAGACGCGAGCGCTCGGTCGAGCACGGGTCGTCGCCCGTCCACCGAGCATCTCTCGGCGCCCCGAGTCGTGCCGGATCCACCGTCAGCCGGACCTCACCCTGAGCGGTGACGGACCCGGCGTCCACAAGCACGCTGGCGCCAGTAGTGATGAGCACGCTGGCGCCAGCGGTGATCGAAGAACCGCCGATCCTCCCGCGTCTCCCTCCTAGGGCGATGGATCAGCGGCCCCAAGGGGCCCACCCCCGGACGCAGTAACGGGCCCCGGGCCGTCGTGCGTGGCCAGCGTCCCTGCAGACCGGCCGCGCACGGCGGCCTTCCGCCGCGGTCATCGGTGACGCTGCGGCTATCCGGTAATCGGTGGGATGCCGGCCGCGACGGCGTCCCAGACCAGCTCGGCCCGGTCGTGGCCGCCCAGCCCCCGGGTCAGGTACGCCGCGCCGTAGCCGGCGGCGGGCTCGGCCCAGGCCGAACAGCCGCCGGCCCCACCCATCCCGAGCGCGACCCGCCCGTCCTCCTCGTCGACCTGGAAGCCGAGCGTCCAGGTGACGGGCCGGTCGAGCACCAGGTCGTGGCCGGTCGCCGCGGGCGAGACGTACGCGCGCCACAGGTCGTGGCCGAGGCGGCCGGCGACGAGACCCGACGGGCCGGATCACGTCGTCGTAGAAGGACGCCAGGGACAGCGCGGTGGCGTGCAGGGCCACGGCCGGGAACGGGGTGCCCCGGAAGCGGTCGGAGTTCAGCACCTCGACGTCGAGCAGCCCGGGTGGCCGGCCGAGCGCCGGGCCCCAGCGCGGGTCCGCGAGGTAGTCCGAGCGCCAGCGGCCGGTGGGCTCCACGAGGGTCGCCACGCGCGCCAGGTCGCGCGCCTCGACGCGCAGGTGCAGGTCCCACCCGCCGGCGGCCGCGATGCGGGCGAACCGCTCGGCCAGTGGTTCGCCGGTGGCCCGGCGCAGCACCTCGTCGAGCAGGTGACCGTAGGTCAGGGCGTGCTCGGCGACCCCGGCACCCGGCGGGTGGACCGGGGCGGCCGCGGCCAGGAGGTCGACGAGCGCCTCACGGTCGTCGTACTCGACCCGCCGCGCGTCCTCGGGAAACGCGGGGAGGCCGGCCTGGTGGGAGAGCAGGTGCCGCATCGTCGTGGCGCCCTTGCCCGCCTGCCCGAACTCCGGCCAGACCGAGGCGACCAGCTGGTCGAGGCCCGACGGCCCCCTCGGCCACGGCATCCAGGAACGCCAGCGCGGCGAACGGCTTGGCGACCGAGAAGGTCATCACGAGGGTGTCCGTGGTCCACGGCGCGGCACCGTCGCGGGTGCCGGCGCAGTGGTCGACCTCGACGACCCCGTCACGCACGACGGCCACCGCACCGCCGGGCTCCCGCCCACCGGCCACGAGCCCGTCGAGCACGTCCGCGGGACGCGGTGCTCACAGCCCACCGAGCAACACGGTCACGGGCCGAAGCGCTGCTGCAGGTCGGCGTACGAGATCGCACCGTCGAGGAAGCCGAGCGTCCCGTGCTCGAGCAGCTCCCGGCCGGCGCGCTCCAGCCCGCTGAGCGAGGCCCGGGCCAGGCTCCCGCCCAGGCTGACCCGCACGACGCCGAGCGAGAACAGCGTGGGCGCGTCGATGGTGTTCGCCAACCCGGCCACCACGTTGAGCGGGCCGGGGATGGCCGCCGCGAGCCGGCGGATGGTCGTCCGCCTCGACGACGCCGGGCACGAAGACGCAGTCGGCCCCCGCCTCGAGGTAGCGCCGAGATCGCTCGACGGTCTCGGCGAACACGTCGCCCTCGACGCCGACGAAGTACGTGTCGGTGCGGGCGTTCAGCACGAACGTGCCCGTCGGTGCCGCGGCCCGGGCGGCGGACAGCCGGTCGACGGCCTCCTCGATGTCGTACAGCCGCCCACCCGTCGACGTCCTCGAGGTTGGCGCCCACCGCGCCGAGCTCGGCGGCTCGCGCCACCGTGCGGCCGACCTCCTCGGCCGTCGCGCCGTACCCGTCCTCGAGGTCGGCGGTCACGG
This sequence comes from uncultured Actinomycetota bacterium, assembly GCA_963782695.1. Classification (GTDB taxonomy): domain Bacteria; phylum Actinomycetota; class Actinomycetes; order Actinomycetales; family Dermatophilaceae; genus Fodinibacter. The sequence continues at coordinate 18,747 of CAWAKY010000003.1, forward strand.
GCACGCCCACGGCATCCACGATCCGCGCCGATGTGCCCGAGCATCGAGTCCCGGTCGACGGCTCCCCCGTCCGGGACCCCGCAGGCCCAGGCGATGCCCGCGCTCGTGGTGGCGATGGCCGGGAAGCCGACCTGCTCGAGAACCCGGGCCGAACCGGCATCCCAGGCGTTCGGGAGCACGAAGCCGGGGCCGGCGTGCAGGGCGAGGAGGGCGGCTGCCTTGTCGTTCGAGGTCCCGGAGAGCACGACCCCATGATCGGCCATCGCGGACGCCGCGCGACAGCCCGGGCCAGAGGCTTGTGACGGCCGGGCATCCGTTCGGGTCGCGGACGACGTACGATTGGGGTGCGTCCCGTCGTTCGGCGAGGACGCATCAGTGACACGGGGGCCAGGGCTCGGTCCCTGGCGCGCGTCCGCGGTGGTCTGGATGCCGTCCTGTCGGCAACGCGGTCGCGTCGCCTCGAGGCTCGGCGGACCCCGCGCCGTCGGCTCCACGCCGTGTCCGACTGAGTAGAAGGAACCGCTTGGCACAGCGAACATCGCGCCGAGCCGGTGCGCCGCGTACCCCGCCGCGCGACCGGCGCCCTTCGCGCGCCGGTGACGACGAGGGCATCATCCCCGTCCTCGCCAAGACCGTGCGGCAGGTCGAGGCCGCCGCCCAGCGCGGCAAGGTCCGGCCCAGCGGGCGCACGGCCTACCAGGTGGTCGCCCTGCTGGTGCGCGAGGAACGCGCCCGGGTCAAGGCGGACACCACGGCACCGGAGTCCGAGCGGGTCGCGATGCTGTCCCGGCTCGACGGCATCGCCACGATCCTGGCCAAGACGGCCGCCCGCGACACCTCCCTGCTCGAGCTGCTCGCCGAGGGGGCCTTCGTCTCGCCCCAGGCGGTCGACCTGAAGAACGACCTGCTGCGGGCGGCCGGGCGCGAGCCCGCACCGGAGCCGGAACCCGAGGCCCCCGCCCAGGCGGCCGACCACCACCCGGCGCGTGGTGCCCCAGACGGTCATCGCCCGCCAGCTGGCGAACCCCTTCCTCGCACCCGACTTCTCGGCGGTGCCGGCCGCCCGCCCGACCACCAACCGGCTCGGCGAGCTGGGAGCTGCTGACCCCCCTGTTCCGCGCCTTCGAGTACGGCGGCGACGCCACCTGCATGCCGCTGCCCGAGCCCGCCGACGTGGTGCACGGCATCCGGGGCCTCGAGCTGATGCACCACCAGGCCCAGGTCGTGGCGGCCGCCGCGGCCGGCCACCGCACCTTCCTGCTCGCCGACGAGCCCGGCCTGGGCAAGACCGCGCAGGCGCTGCTCGCCGCCGATGCCGCCGACGCCTTCCCCCTGCTCGTGGTCGTGCCGAACGTCGTCAAGACGAACTGGGCGCACGAGGCCGAGCTGTGGACCCCCCGCCGCAAGGCCACGGTCATCCACGGTGACGGCAACACCATCGACGGCTTCGCCGACATCGTCATCGTCAACTACGAGATCCTCGACCGGCACGTGGGCTGGCTGGGCAACCACGGCTTCCGCGGCATGGTCGTCGACGAGGCGCACTTCATCAAGAACAAGTCCTCGCAGCGCTCGCAGCACGTGCTCGAGCTGTCCGAGCGCATCCGGTCGCGCAGCGCCAACGCGCTGCTGATGGCCCTGACCGGCACGCCGCTGATCAACGACATCGAGGACTTCAAGGCGATCTGGCAGTTCCTCGGCTGGATCGGCGAGAAGAAGCCGAACCGCGCCCTCATGGCGGCCCTCGAGGAGACCGGCCTGACCCCCGCCGACCGCGGGTTCTACGCGGCCGCGCGCACCAGCGTCATCGACCTCGGCATCGTGCGCCGCCGCAAGGTCGACGTCGCCTCCGACATCCCGGCCCGCCGCGTCGCCGACCTGCCGGTCGAGCTCGACGACGAGGCCGGCCGCTCGATCCGCGCCGCGGAGCAGGAGCTCGCCCGTCGCCTGGTCGCCCGGTACGAGGCGGCGCTGGCCGCCCGCCCGGTCGTCGTCGACATCGAGGGCATCGACCACGACCTGGTGCGCCGGGTCGCCGTGGCGGAGCGCAAGAACGCCGGCTCGGACAAGACCGGCGACAACGTGTTCACCGTGATGCGCAAGATCGGCCAGGCCAAGGCCGGCCTCGCCGCCGACTACGCCGCCCAGCTGGCCCGCAACGTCGGCAAGGTCGTGTTCTTCGCCAAGCACATCGACGTCATGGACACCGCCGAGCAGACCTTCGCCAAGCGCGGCCTCGGCTACGCCTCGATCCGTGGCGACCAGACGCCGAAGGTGCGCAAGGCCAACATCGAGGCGTTCCTCACCGACCCCGACGTCGCCGTCGTCGGTGTGCTCCCTCACCGCGGCCGGGGTGGGCCTCAACCTCCAGGTCGCCTCGAACCTCGTTCTGGCAGAACTGTCGTGGACCTCGGCGGAACAGACCCAGGCCATCGACCGGGTGCACCGCATCGGCCAGACCGAGCCGGTCACCGCGTGGCGGATCATCGCCGCCCAGACCATCGACTCGCGGCTCGCCGAGCTCATCGACGACAAGGCCGGGCTCGCGGCCCGGGCCCTCGACGGGTCCGACGAGGAGGTCGGCTCGTCGGCCGACGTGCAGCTCGAGGCGCTGGTGTCCCTGCTCACCGATGCCCTGACCGCCGGCTGAGTCGTTCTCTGCCGGCCCGGCCGTCGCCGTGGCCGAGCCTGCCCCGAGCCCCTGTTCGCGGGCACGGCTGCGCCCTACACTGAAGCGAGCACGGCTGCCCTGGACCCCGGTGGCGTCACCCACCACCGCGGGAGTCCACATGGGATCCGTCGTCGCAACACCTCTGTGGTCGCGAACCGTCTCGTGTGCCACCCTCCGGGCGCGTCACCTGGACGGCGATCCCTGGGTGCTGGAGCTGTCCGGTGAGGCCGACATCGCCACCATGGGCATGCTGCGGCGCGAGCTGGCGCTGCTCACCACGGTCGACCACGCGATGGCCGAGGTCGACGTGACCGACCTGACCTTCTGCGACGTCGCCTCCGCCCACCTGCTCCTGACGGCGCGGCGGCGGGTGCCGCTGGTCCTGAGCGGGGCCACCGGGTCGGTCAAGCGCGTGTTCGACCTGTTGGACGTGCTGCAGACGCAGCGGCTGCCCATGTACCGCTCACTCGCTCGCCCGGCCGAGCTGTTGATGCGGCCCCGCCCGTTCGCCTGACCGGTGCTCGACCGGGTCAGGACGCGGTGGTGAGCTCGGGGTGGCGCCGGGGTCGGTGACCACGTCGCGGGCCACGTCGCTGAGCCGGTGGTGGTGGGCGCGGGCGTAGCCGCGCATCCGCTCGAACGCGGCGTCGACGCTGATGCCGTGCGTGCGGGCCAGCACGCCCTTGGCCTGCTCGATCGTGATCCGGCTGTTCAGGGCGCTCTGCAGCTGTTCGGTGAGGATCTCGCCGCTGCGGATGGTGCGCTCCTGGAGCAGCCCGATGGTGGCGATGTCGGCCAGGCACTGGATGATGCGGACGTCGGTGTCCTGGAGGCGGCCGGTGTCGGTGCTGAACAGGTTCAGGGCCCCGATCACCTTCTGGCGGTGCCGCAGCGGGAAGGCGTGCACCGACTGGAACCCGGCCTCGACGGCGCGAGGGGCGAACAGTGGCCACCGCTCCCCGGCCTGGTGCAGGTCGCTGTTGACGACGGCGGTGCCGGTGTTGAAGCAGTCCAGGCAGGGGCCCTCCTGGTACTGCAGCTGGAACAGCTCCAGCATCTTCACCGACGACGCCGAGGACGCCATGTACTGCAGCCGGCCGTGGGGGTCGGTCAGGAGCAGCCCGGCCGAGCGGTGTCGCTGACCTCGGCGGTGTGTCTGGTCAGTGACTCCAGGAACTCGATGACGTCGAAGTCGTCGACGAGGGTGTCAGCCACCTCGACGAAGACCTCGGCCAGGCGATCGACGGCGATCATGCTGTCCGGCCTCTCGCTCGTGTGGCGCGCCAGCGCGTCGCGGCTGTGGGGCTCATGTGCGGTCCCGATCCAGGGTCAGTTTACCGGCGACGATGTCCTGGGCGACATCCCCGATGGGCCGCCCCTCGGCATAGGAGTGGGCCCGGAGCCGGGCCATCGCCTCCTCGATGCCCACGCCGAGGTCGACCATCACCATGCCCTGGGCCTGGTAGACCTCGAGGCGGTTGGCCAGCGCGTGGTCCAGGTCGGCGGAGGCGCCGCCGTCGCCGGCCTGCGCCTGGCCGTCGACCAGGAGCCCCATCGCCACGTCGGCGAAGGTGACCGCCTGGGTGAGCGCCTCGGCACTCAGCGACCCGGTCTCGGTGCGGTAGACGTCGAGTGCCCCGGCGCGGGCGGCCCCGACCTGCAGCGGGAACGCGAAGACGGCGTGCACGCCGTGCTCCTGGGCGGCCGGCGCGTAGCCGGGCCAGCGTCGGGAGCCGTGCGTGTCCAGGTCGGGCTCCAGCACCGGCCGGCGCGAGGCGTAGGCGTCGATGCAGGGGCCCTCGCCCAGGGTGAACTGCAGCTCCTCGAGCGTGCGGCTCTTCGCGTCGGACGCGGCGACCGTGCCGCCGTGGTTGTCATCGGTGAGCAGGCTGAGCCCGACCCCGGACGCCGGCAGCACCCGGGTCAGGACGGAGCACAGCCGGTCCAGCCGACCGATGTGGCCGCGGCGGCCCGCGCCCGGCGCGGCTCGTCGTCGATGAGCCGGTTGGCGTGGGCCATCCGAGCCGTGAGGTCATCCATCACGACCACCGCTCATCCGAGCCGTCGACTCGCGCATGCGCTCTCCTTGGCCTCTGCGGAAGGGCTCGAGCGTCACCGCGGTCACGGGCGAACGGTTCTGATCGCTTCGACCATAGCGGCAATCGCTCCCGCCGATCTCGGGGTCGGCCCAGGGTCACACCAGATGGCCCTCACGCGAGCGACCACGGCGCGCGACGTCTGGCTACGGTGGAGGCATACGGCGTCACATTCGTGCCCAGACCCTGCACTGACGTCTGCCGTAGCGGCAGTGTCTGCGGCGGCGAGGGCGGGGGCGGTGGAGGGTGAGTCGGAGAGGTCGGCCCCCTGTGGGCCCACGGGATCACGCTGGCGCCGGAGCGGCAGAGCGTCGCCACCGCTCGCCGGTTCGTGCGCGAGCACCTGACCGGGCACGACCTGGCGCCGCTCGTCGACGACGTCACCCTGGTGGCGAGCGAGCTGGCGACCAACGCCCTGCGGCACGCCGGGACGGCGTTCACGGTGACGATCACGGCCTTCGCCGGACGACGTGGTCGCTGGCGGTGGAGGACGGTTCGCTCTCGATGCCGGTGCTCGTGGAGGCCGGGGTACGACGACGTCGTCGGCCGTGGGATGGCCATCGTCGACGTCGTGAGCCGCGACTGGGGCGTGGTGGTCGACGCGGACGTCGGCAAGTCCGTGTGGGCCGCCTTCGACGTCGGGTAGGGCGTCGGGGCTCAGCCCGAACCCTCGTCCGCGACAGCCTGGCCGGGCCAGAGCAGGAGCAGGAGGGTGGCGTCGTCGGTGAGGTGGGCCTCCTGGTGGGCGAGCAGCTCGCGTCCCACGCGGCGCATCGACTCCGCGGGCGAGAGGTTCTCGGCCACCGTGCGGGCGAGGAGGTCGACGAGCCGGTCGACCCCGAACAGGTCACCCGACGGCGACCGGGCCTCCGTCACGCCGTCGGTGTGGAAGAGCACCTGGTCACCGGGCTCGAGCTGCTCGCTGCCCACGGCATAGGCGTGGTCGGTGTCGCGCAGCCCGAGCCCGAACGGCAGGCCGGGGTCGACGTGCAGGCTGCGCACGAGCTGCCCCTGGCGCAGCAGCAGCGGTTCCGGGTGGCCGGCGTTGACCCAGGACAGCTGCCCGGTGCCGGTGTCGAGCTCGGCGAGGACGGCCGTGGTGTAGGACTCCCCGCCCGACCCCGCCTCGACGGCCTCGTCGATGGCGGCTGCCGTCGCCGTGAGCGAGCGGCCACCTCGCCGGGCGTTGCGGTAGGCCGCGACGGACAGGGCGGCCAGCTGGGCGCTGCGCAGCCCGTGCCCCATGCCGTCGAAGATGGCGATGCGGGCGACGCCGGGGTCGACCGCGTAGTCGACGGAGTCGCCGGCGACGTCGTACGCGGGTTCGAGGATGCCGGCGACGGACACCTGGGCGGAGGCGAAGGTCAGCGGGGGCAGCAGGCCCCACTGGATCTCCGCGGCCAGCCCGACCTCCGCCGACCGCGTGGCGACGACGATGCTGTCGCCGTAGCGGGCGCGCAGGGCCACGAGCTGGCCGACGAGGGACGCGAACCGGCCGAGCCAGACCGAGAGCCGATCCTGCGGGGTGGCCACGTCGTCGGGGTCGGCGACCTGTACGGCGAGCACGCCGAGGCGGGTGGCGCCGTCGTGCAGCGGCAACCACACGGTGGCGCCGGTCTCCGGGCCGGGCTGCACGATGGCCTGCCCGTGCTGGTGCACCCGCCCGGCCACGGTGGAGTCGACCGGCAGGAGCGTGGGATGCGGTGCCGCACCCGGGCCGGCCTGCCCGATGAAGGGGGTGAGCGACACCTGCTGCAGGTCGACCAGGTAGATCGTCGCGTCGAGCGCCCCCAGGCGCACCGCCTGCTCGGTCACCAGCTCGGGCAGCTCGTGCGGCGCCGCGTACCGGGCCTGCGCGAGGAGCGCGTCGATGGCGCGCTCACCCACGCCCTCCTCCGTCCCCGGGGTCTGCGCCCCGGTGGGCTCGCTCATCAGCGCAACCTAGCGCACGGCATCCCAGGCCACGGGGCATCGACGGTCGCGGCGGAGCGGCCGGGTGCGGTCAGTACCAGTGCGGCGACCGGGAGAGGAACCGGTCGTAGGCCTTGCACGGTGAGCCGTACATCGAGCGGATGTAGTCCATCCCCCAGGTGATCTGGGTGGCCGGGTTGGTGAGCCAGTCGCTGCCCGCGCTCGCCATCTTCCAGCCCGGCAGGGACTGCGGGATGCCGTACGCCCCCGACGACGGGTTGGTGGCACTCCAGCTCCACCCCGACTCGGCGTTCCAGAGCCCGACGAGGCAGGTGAACTCGCCCGCGTCCCAGCCGTAGGACGCCATCTTCGTGCGGGCGATCTCCTGGGCGGCCCGGGGTGCGCCCCCGGCCGCCTGCACCCCGACCAGACCGGTGCTGCCGAGCCGGGCAGCGGCCTCGCGCAGCCCCTCGAGGTCGGCGGCGCCCTGCTCGAGCACGGCCAGCCGCGCGGTGAGCGTCCTCCTGCTGCTGCCCGAGGGTGGCCGCCTCCGCGCCGGCCAGGTCGGCCTCCTTCTTGGCGGCGTGCGAGCGTGCCGAGCGCCTCCGTGGCCGCGAGGTCGCGGGCGTCGCGGGCGTCGCCGAGCAGCCGCTCCTGGGTGGCGGCGTCCTGCGCCGCGGACGTGGCGGCGTCGAGGTCGTCGCGCACCCGGTGGGCGTTGGTGTCCATCACCATCGCGAGGTCGGACATCACGTTGGGTGGGGCGAGCACCAGGGTGGTCAGGTCCTGCAGGTCGCTGCCCTGCATGTACAGCTGGGCGGCCGTCGCGGAGAGCGAGCGGTCGGCGTTCGCGCGCACCAGCGCGGCCGTCGCGAGGTTCGCGGTCGCCCGCAGCAGCGACGCCTCGGCGTCGGCCAGCTGCTGCTGCGCCTGTTCCTGCGGCGCGCCACCGCCTCGGCCACGCCGCGCTGCAGCGCCTCGAGCCGGGCCTCGGCCTGCGCCACCTGCGCCGTGATGTCGGCGACCTCCTTGGCCGCCGCCGCGGCGGCCGCCTTCGCCTTCGCGACCTCGGCGGCACTGGGCACCGTCGGGCCGGGAGTGCTGCCGGTGGGCGACGGTGACGCGCCCGGTCGCGCGGCCGCGTCGGCCCAGGCCGCCGGGGCGCACGGCAGCACCGCCACCGCGAGCGCGGCCACGGTGACGATGGAACCCCTGCGGGCCCGATGCGATGGGGCCATCTCGGCATCATCCGCCGATGCCGCGCCTGTCAGCGCACCACTTTCGGGGTGGGCAGCGAGGCCGCCCCCGTGCCGGTGCCTACCGGGCGTCGACCCGACCCGCGTTGTGGCGGGCGTACAGGCCGTGGGTGCGGCGGTAGATGTCACGGAACGCGGCGTACTGGCGGTCGTGCACCGCGCGGGCCGCCGGGTCGGGGGTGTACGTGGCCGCGACCTCCACCCGGGAGGGCACGTCGGCCCAGTCCAGCTCGCCCACCCCGATCGCCGCGATCAGCGCGGCGCCGCGGGCGTTGGCCACGACGGGGTCCGCGACCTGGCGCACCGGCACCTGCAGCACGTCGGCCATCGTCTGGCACCACAGCGCCGAGCTGGCGCCGCCGCCGATGAACCGCAGCGACGAGAACCCCGCCGGGCGCGCCGCGCCTGGTGAACCGCTCCACCACCTCGAGCATCCAGCGGGTGTTGAGCGCGATGCCCTCGAAGACGCTGCGCGCGAGGTCGGCCCGGGTCGGTCGACAGCGACACGTTGAACCAGCCGCCGCGCACGGTCGGGTCGTCGACCGGGGTGCGCTCGCCGTTGAGCCACGGGGTGAACACGACCCCGTTGCAGCCCGGTGGCGCGCTCGCGGCGAGGGCGTTGAGCCGGTCCAGCGCGTCGGCCGGCCGGGGCGCGGCCTCGAGCATGCCGTCCTGGGCGTAGACCACCGAGTCGAGCAGCCAGTCGACGGCCTTGCCCGCGACGTCCTGCACGGTGGCGACCCAGTAGGTGCCGGGCACGACGGAGGGCAGCGAGGCGATGTTGTGCACGATGTCGGTGCGCTTGAACGGCACGTGGCAGCTCAGCCACGCCGAGGTGCCGACGTAGAGGTGCGCGTCGTACTCCTCGGTGGCGCCGGCGCCCACGGCCGCGGCCGTCGTGTCGCCGGTGCCGGCGACGACGCGCACCCCGTCGGGCAGGCCGAAGTCGGCGGCGACGGCCGGCAGCACGGTGCCCACCACGCTCGCGGGGCGCACCAGCTCGGGCAGCCGGCGCACGTCGAGGCCGCAGCGCCGCGCCAGGGCCGGGTCCCAGACGACGGCGGACGGGTCGCGGTTGTCGGTGCACCAGCGCAGCACGGCGGTGTCCCAGCCGGCGACCGCGCGACCGGTGAGCCGCATGGTGAGGTACTCGGGCACGTCGAGCAGCCACACCGCGGCGGCATCGACCTCCGGGCGCTCGTGGCGCAGCCACGCCGCCTGCCCCACCGGGTCCTTGCCGGTGCGGGTCGGCACCCCGCCCGTCCTGCGACAGCCAGTGCCGCAGCGCCCGCGCGTTGTAGCCCCCGGGCACCCGCAGGCCGCCGCCGGTGAGCTCCTGGGAGTAGCGGGCGCCGCGCGCGTCCATCCAGGTCAGGGCCGGGTGCACGTGCCGGCCGTCCGCGTCGACCGGCACCAGCCCGCCCCACTGGCTGCTCATGCAGATGGCGGTGACCCGCGCGTACTCAGCCGGATGCCGTTCGCGCAGACGGCTGCTCGCCGCCAGGATCGCTCGCCACCAGTCGTCGGGGTCCTGCTCGGCGCCCCCGCCCGGCAGCAGCCGCAGCTCGACGGTCTCCTTCTCGTGGGCGACGAGCACCCCGTCGGTGCCGGCGAGCGCGACCCGGGGGCCGCCGGTGCCGAGGTCGACGCCGAGGACGAAGCCGCTCATCCGGCCGCGTCCCGCGAGGCGGCGGTCTCGTCGTCACGGTGCGACCCGGCGTGCGACGGGCAGCCGGCTCGCGACGAACACGCCGGGCAGGGCGAGGAGCGCGAACGCCCCGAGGGCCAGGTAGGGGTTGCCGACGACGACCTGCACGACGAGCACGAGCACCGCGCCGCCGAGGTTGCCGGCCAGCAGCAGGAAGCCGGTGGCCGTGGCGGCCCGCTCCGGGCCGGCCGCGAGCTCGGACCAGTCCAGGGCGATGGGCAGGCCGGCCAGCAGGAAGAACCCGACGACCGCGAGGGCGACCGCGACCAGCCACAGGGTCGGCAGCACCGCGACCAGCGGGAAGGTGACGACGGCGAGCACGGTCGTGGTGAGCAGCACGGTGCGCCGCCGGTCTCGGCGCGCGGCGAGGTCGGGCAGCACGGCGGTGCCGACCAGCCCGGCGATGGTGGTCGTCGCGATGATGGTGCCGCCGGCGTTCGGCATGCCGAGGTCGGCGAGGATCGGGTCGAGCCAGGTCGCCAGCGCGTTGAACAGGCCGACCCCGACGAAGAGCATGGCCGCGAGCTTGAGCAGGAGCCGGTCGTGCCGCAGCCAGCGCAGCGACGGTGCCGGGCCCGGCATCCGGGGCGAAGGCGGGCGGCACCAGCGCGAGGGCGACCACGAGGGCGAGCGGCGCCCACGGTCGCGAACGCGGCGTGCACCCCGAGCAGGAGCGAGAGGCCCCCGGCATCCATGCAGGGCGCCCGCGGTCGTCGCGGCGATGAGGATGCCGAGGAACTGGGCGCCGCTGCCGACGGCGATCGCGCGGGTGCGCTCGGTCGCCGGGAACCAGCGGGCGGCGACCTTGGTGGTCGCGTTGAGCACCAGCGGCTGGCCGACCGAGAGCACGATCTGCCCCGCGAGCACCCACCCGTAGGAGTCGGGGTTGACCGCTCGCAGCAGCGCGCCCGCGGCGGTGAGCGCGGCGCCGGTCGACAGGGCCAGGCCGAACCGGCGGTCGGCCCACCGGCCCGCCGGGATCGCGAGCAGCACGTAGAGCACCGGGTTGACGACGGCGAGGTCGCCGATCGCACCCTCGGAGACGCCGAGCGCGTCGGCCGCGCGGGTGGTCACCGGCGCGAACGACAGCCAGAGCACCTGCGTCGACGCGACGAGGGCGGCGAAGGCGAAGAGCAGGGCCCAGCGGGCGGTGCGCACCCGGTGGACCGGGGCGAGGGGGCGCCCCAGCGCGCGGCTCAGACACCGTCGACCATCGAGAAGACCCGGTCGAAGCGCTCCAGCGCGTCGTCGATGACGGCATCCGTGTCGGCCATCGACGTGTAGAGCCGCGAGCCGGCCAGGGTGATGATGCCGTTGGCCGTGTAGGCGGCGCCCATCTGCTCCATCAGCTGCTTGCGGGGCTTGTTCTCCTTGAAGAGCTTGACCGGGTTGTGCATGTCGAGCAGCATCACGCCGCTGCACTCGAGGTGCACGATCGAGCCCTGGTTGTAGACCACGTACGGCAGCGCGTGCTTGGTGACGAGCCGCTGCAGGCCGGCGGCGAGCCGGTCACCGGCGCGGCCCGCGACGACGGGGGCGTTGGTGCGGGCCATCTCCTCGATGGCGAAGTACCCGGCCGCGCAGGAGAGCGGGTTGGCCGACAGGGTGCCGCCGACCTGCACGTGGGCGCCGCTCTTGCCGTCGAGGCCGGAGCCGAACACGGCCATGACGTCCTCGCGGCCGCCGACCCCGCCGGCCATCGGGTAGCCGCCCGAGACCGCCTTGCCGAGCACCGTGAGGTCGGGGGTCACGCCGAAGTAGCCCGCGGCGCCGCCCATCCCGACCCGGAAGCCGGTCACGACCTCGTCGAAGACCAGCAGGGCGCCGAACTCGTCGCACAGCTCGCGCACCCGGGCGTTGTAGTCCTCGGGCACCGGGCGGGTGCCCGACTCCGGGCCGAGCGGCTCGAGCACGACGGCGGCGGTGCCGCCGCGCACCCGGTTCTCGATGAGCTTGCGGCGCAGGGCGCCGAGGTCGTGCGGGAACGCCTCCCGGGTCGCGCTGGTGGCCCCGAACGGGATGCCCTTGGCGTTCATCCGGTAGGTGCCCGGCACCCGCAGGCCGTAGACGAGCGTGTCGGACCAGCCGTGGTACGCGCCGCCGACCTTGATGACGACCTTGTTGCCGGTGAACGCCCGCGCGGCCCGGACGGCCGCCATGACGGCCTCGGTGCCCGACCCGAGCGAGCGGTACATCTCGATGTGCGGCATGTAGTGGTGGATCGACTCGGCGAGCTTGAGCTCGTACTCGTGGAAGAGCCCGGTGACCGGCCCGGACTCGCGCACCACCTCGGCGACCTTCTCGTTGACCGGCGCGTAGTTGCTGCCGAGCAGGGTCGGCCCGCCGGCCTGGAGGAAGTCGATGTAGACGTTGCCGTCGCGGTCGGTGAGGTGGGCGCCGTCGGCGCGGTCGATCGCGAGCGGGAACGGGTGGTTGAAGGCGAGGTTGTGCTGCACGCCGCCCGGGATGCGCGACTTCGCCCGGTCGGTGAGCTGCTTGCTGCCCTGGCACTTGGTCTCGAACCACTCGAGCACGTCGTTGAGGGCGTCGTGCCGCAGGCCGCGCACCGGCTGGTCGACCAGGGCGCGCAGGCGCTCCATGGTGTCCTCGACGTCGGGGTAGCTGCTGATCGCGTAGCCGAGCCGGGCCGACTCGGCACCGGGCGCCTCGGCCGGCGCGACGGGCTCGGCCACGGCGAAGGCCTCGCGCTCGGCCACCACGGCGCTGGCTGCCGCGTCCGCACTGGGGAGCGGCACGGCATCCGGAACTCGCTCGCGCGGGAACGGACTTGGTGATCTGTGCGGCGATGCGCTTCTCGTCCTTGCGCAGCTTGGCGAAGGCGATCTCACGGATCGGGGTGGGGATCGTGTAGACCTTGCCCGACTCGGTGGTCAGCGCCAGCAGGTAGGCGATCGACACCTTCTCGAGCAGGGCCATGTTGAACACGGCGCGCTCGGGGTCGGTTCCGACCGCCACGATGCCGTGGTTGGCGAGGATGAACGCGTTGTCGCCGCTGGTGATCTTCTTCTGCACGTTCTTGGCCAGGAAGCCGGTGCCCGACGGGGCGTAGTCGATGACCGCGACCTCGCGGCCGAGGAAGCGCACCTGCTCGTCGGTGAGCGCCGGGATCGGGCGGCGCAGCACCGCCAGGGCCGAGGCGTAGGGCTGGTGGGTGTGCACGATCGCGTGCACGTCGGGGCGGGCGCGGTAGATGTTGGCGTGCATGCCGCACTCGATCGAGGGCGCCAGGGCGGCACCGGCGCCGGTCGTCGTCGGGCACGTGCTTGCCGTCGAAGTCGACGATGCAGACGTCCTCGACGCGCATCCGGTCGTACGAGTAGTTGCTGGGGGTCACGGCGTAGAGCCGGCGACCGGGCACCCGCACCGAGACGTTGCCCTCGGTGGCCTTGAGGTAGCCGCGCTCGAGCATCGTGCGACACATGTCGATGACGTGCTGGCGGGCGGAGAGGTGCTCCACGGTGCCTCCTGTGGTGACGCGGGCCGGGTCGGCCCGAGTCCAAGGGTGCCAGCAAGTCTGGACGAATGTCCAGACTCTTGGCACAATCGGGTCATGCCGATCCGACCAGCCACCCACCGGGCCAGCGGCCGGGCGCGCCGGGCCGCCCTGCTCGACGCCGCGGTCGAGGTCATCGCCGAGCAGGGCGTCGCCGGGGACGACGCACCGGTCGATCGCGGCCCGGGCCGGGATGTCGACGTCGACGACGAGCTACTTCTTCTCCTCGCTCGACCAGCTGGTCGCCGCCGCGCTGCACGTGGTCGGCGAGCGCATCGTGGAACGGGTGGATGCCGTGACGGCCCAGGTCGCCGACGCCGAGCTGGGCCCTCGCGAGTCGATCGACCGGTTCGTCGACGCGGTGATGTCCGAGCCGGAACCCGACACGGTCGCGCAGTTCGAGATCTACCTCGAGTGCCGCCGCCGGCCGCAGCTGCAGCCCACCGCCCACCGGATCATGGCGAGCATCGAGCGCGGTGCCGAGGCGTCACTGCGTCGCCCTGGGGGTCGCACACGCCGACGAGCGGGCGCCGATGGTCGTGGCGCTGCTCGACGGCCTCGCCCTGCACCGGCACGCCCGGCCGCGGGCCGAGGCCGACCGGCGGGTCATCACCGAGGCGCTGTACGCCCTGCACCGCGGCTTCGTCGAGGCCGACACGATGCCGAGGCCGGAGGCCGAGGCCGAGGTCCGGCTCTAGAGCACCTGGTTGCCGTACATCTCGCCGAGCGGGTCGGCGATCAGCTCGATGCGCGCGCCGTCGGGGTCGCGGAAGTAGACCGACACCCCGCTGTGCACCTCGTGCTCGACCCCGGCCTCGGTGAGCCGGTCGACCAGGGCGTGCCAGCGCTCCGGCTCCACCGAGATCGCCATGTGGTGCAGGCCGCCGAACACCTCGGCGTAGGGCCCGACGTCGAGCCCGGGGAAGTCGAAGAAGGCCAGCAGGTTGGAGTTGCCGATGTCGAAGAAGAAGTGCGAGGAGCCGGGGTAGTCGCGGTTCTCGATCAGCTCGGTCAGGGGGAACCCGAGCACGTCCTGGTAGAAGCGCACGGTGCGCTCGACGTCACCGCTGATCAGGGCGGTGTGGTGCAGCCCGCGGGCGGTGGAGGCGGGTCGTGACCCGGTGGGGCGCAGGTGGGCCTGCGCGGATCTCCTGCCGGCGGGCCTCGAGCTCGGCCGGGCTGGGGGTGGACGGGTCGGGCGTGGTCATCGGTTCTCCTTCGTCTGGGTGGATGGTGGTGCCGTCGGTCGCGCGGGTGAGCAGCTCGACGATGCCGTCGCGCTGGACCGGTCGCGGGTTGGGGTACGGACGTGCGGTGGCCAGGTCGGCGGCCCGGGGCACGTCGGCGAGGGTGAAGCCGAGGTGGCGCAGGTCGGTCGGGCCGCCGAGCCGGGCGACCAGGGCCTGCAGCCCGGAGGGTGCGTCGTCGACACCGAGCGCCGCGGCCGCGGCGCTCATGGCGTCGGCCGCCGCCGGGGCGTTGTAGGCCATCGCGTGGGGAAGCACCACGGTGTGGGTGGCGGCGTGCGGGAGGCCGAAGCTGCCGCCGAGGGTGTGGCAGAGCTTGTGGTGCAGCCCCATGCCGACGGCCTCGAGGCACCGGCCGGCGAGCCACGCCCCGTAGAGCAGGTCGGCCGCGCGCGTCGAGGTCGTCGGGGTCGTGCTGGAGCGACCGCAGCCCGCGGGCCAGGGCGCCGAGCCCGTCGACGGCCATCGCGTCGGTCTCGGCGGTGCGGTCGGCCGCGTAGAGCGCCTCGACCGTGTGGGCCATCGCGTTGACCGCGCTGGTGACGGTGACGGCCCACGGGCAGCGTGGTGGTCAGCGCCACGTCGTAGACGACCACCCGCGGCAGGATCTCCGGGCCGGTGCGGGTCACCTTCTCGCCGTCGGCGGTCTCACCGAGCAGCGAGGTGACCTCGGAGCCGGCGTAGGTCGTGGGCACCACCAGGTGCGGCATGCCGGTGCGGGCGGCCAGCGCCTTGCCGAGCCCGGTCGTCGAGCCGCCGCCGACCGAGACCACCGAGTCGGCGCGCCACCTCCCGCGCCCGGGCGAGGGCGGCCTCGGTCACCTCCACCGGGGTGTGCGCGGCGGCGCCGTCGAAGACGCCCGCGCGCGGCGTCGCCCAGCACGGCGGCCACCTGCTCGGCGAGACCCCGCTGGCCCGGGGTCGACAGCACCAGGGCGCGCCGGCCGCCCATCCGCGGTCAGCTCGTCCGCGCACCGCGCGACACGGTGCCCGCGCCGAAGACGGTCCGCGACGCGTCGGTGTCGTGCTCGAAGGAGTGCATGGTCCGTCCTCGGGTTCGTGGACCGATCATGGCCCAGGTCGGCGCGGAACGGCAGCCCCCGTCGAGGCTGCCCCTAGGGTGGCGCGGGTGACGCTCTCGCCGCGGGTCCGGCTGGTGCTGGCCAGCGCGCTGATGCTCTTCGTCGAGCTCGCCCTGATCCGGTGGACGTCGTCGAACAACCTCTACCTGGTGCACCTCACCAACTTCGTGCTGCTGGCCAGCTTCCTCGGCATCGGCCTGGGGTTCCTGCGGGGTGGCCGCGGCCGCGACCTGTTCCCCCTCGCACCGGCACTGCTCGCGCTGCTCGTGGCCTTCGTGCTCACCTTCTCGGTGCGCACCGGCACGACCGGACGCGGGCGGGTGGGCGCTGGTCGGGTCGTTCGGCATGGGCCCGCTCCCGCGCTGGCTGTCGCTGACGGTGATCTTCCTGGTCACCGTCGCGACCCTGGGCACCCTCGCCCAGGAGGTCGCGCGCACCTTCGCGCTGTTCGAGCCGCTCGACGCCTACCGGCTCGACATCGGCGGCTCGCTGCTCGGCATCGTCACCTTCGCCGGGCTGTCGTTCCTGCGGATGCCGCCGCTCGCCTGGGCGGTCGTCGTCGGCCGCCGTCTTCGTCGTGCTCCTCGGGCCCCGCGTGCGGTCGCGTCGGTGGCTGCCGGCGGCCGGCATCACGGCGGTCGTCGTGATGCTGGGGCTGGAGTCGTTCGTCGGCTCGTACCAGTGGTCGCCGTACTACAAGATCCACACCGAGACCGCGTCCGGCGGCAACGTGCGCATCGACGTCAACAACACCCCGCTGCAGACCACGGCCTCGGTCGCGCAGATCACCAAGGACTCACCGTTCTACCTCTACCCCTACACGTACGCCGGCCCGCACGACGACGTGCTCGTCATCGGTGCGGGCACCGGCAACGACGTCGCGGTCGCGCTGAGCCAGGGCGCCAAGCGGGTCGACGCGGTCGAGATCGACCCGGCCCTGGTGCAGATCGGGCGCGACCGGCATCCGGACCGGCCCTACTCCGACCCCCGGGTGACGGTGCACGTCGACGACGGCCGCGCCTTCATGGAGCGCACCGCCGGGCGCTACGACCTCGTGCTCTTCGCGCTGCCCGACTCGGCGACGATCGTCACCGGGCCAGTCGGCGCTGCGCCTGGAGAACTACCTGTTCACCACCCAGGCGCTGACCCGGGCGCGCTCGCTGCTCGAGCCGGGCGGCACGTTCGCGATGTACAACTACTACGAGCCGTGGCTGCTCGACCGCTACGCCAACACCATCCGCACCGTCTACGGCACCGCGCCCTGCGTGCAGCTCGGGCCGACGCACGGCCAGCGCCAGCAGGCGGTGCTGTCGCTGCGCGACGACGCCTCGACCGGCGGGTGCACGACCACGTGGACCCCGCGGGTGGGCGAGCTCGAGCCGTCGGTCGACGACCGGCCGTTCCCCTACCTCGGCACCCGCACCATCCCGTCGTTCTACCTGTGGATGCTCGGGCTGGTGCTGGTCGCGTCGCTCGTGCTGGTGCGCTGGGTCGGCGGCCCGCTCAAGCAGATGGCGCCCTACACCGACCTGTTCTTCATGGGGGTCGCGTTCCTGCTGCTCGAGACCAAGAACGTCGTGCAGTTCGCCCTGCTCTTCGGCACGACCTGGGCGGTGAACGCCGCCGTGTTCGCCGGGGTGCTGCTCAGCGTGCTGGCGGCCATCGAGGTGGCGCGGCGGGTGCGCATCGCCCGCCCGGTGCTGCTCTACCCCGCGCTGCTGGCGGCGCTGGCCCTGGCCTGGCTGGTGCCCGGCGACCTGCTGCTCGACCTCGGCCCGGTGCCGCGGTTCGTCGCCGGGGTGACGATCGCGTTCCTGCCGATCTTCGTGGCCAACCTGATCTTCGCGGTGCGCTTCAAGGGCGTCGGGGAGTCGACCACGGCCTTCGGCGCGAACCTGCTCGGCGCGATGGTGGGCGGGGCGCTCGAGTACCTCGCCCTCATCCTCGGCTTCAACGCCCTGCTCGGGGTCGTCGCGGTCTGCTACACCCTGGCCCTGCTCACCGGCCGCAAGCACCTGGTGCCGGCTGCCGCGTAGGAGTAGTCACAACGGGCCATGGCACCGGCCGCGCCCTGCGCCATAGTCGCTGGATCGGTGATGGCGACGACGGAACAGAGGCCGGGTGTCCGGGCGCCGGTCGACCTCGGGACGGCCGGCGCCGCACTGTACCGGGTGCGCTACGGCGCCGTGGCGACCAGCCGGATGACGGGCAGCTCGCGGTCGGTCTTCTCCTGGTACTTGCCGAACTGCGCCGAGGCGGTGACGATCTGCTGCCACGCCTCCTCGCGCTCGGCGCCGTGCAGCTGCTCGGCGCGCACCGCCATCGGGCCGCCGGGGACCTCGATCGACACCCGGTCGGGGTGGGCCGCCAGGTTGTAGTACCAGGCCGGGTTCTTCGGCGCACCGGCCGCGGCGGCCACCACCAGCCAGCTGCCGTCCTTGCCCGGGAACCAGCCGAGCGGGATCCGCCGCTCCTCGCCGCTCTTCGCGCCGACGGTGACGAGCACCAGGGCGTCGAACCCCATGCCGGGGGCCTTGCCCTTGCGGGCGATCCGCCCGGCCATGACCTTGTTCGTCCACTTCAGGAAGGCGCCCTTGGGCTGGCGCCCACCCCGCGTGCCGTTCGTCGTGTCGAAGCTCATCGCGATGCCCCACTGTGGTCGTGGCGGGTCGCTGACCCGCCGTTCGAACGACACTAGGCGCGTCCCGGGCCACCGGCAACGAGCGGCCCCGATCCCGTGCACCCCCCGGATGGCGGCCCGTCCCGGTCGAACCGGTCGTAGACGAGCCGGAGCCGGCCGTCACCCAGCGTGGCGAGCGGTCCGATCCGGGCGCCGAAGCGCTCCCGGTCCGCCCGGATGCTCACGGAGCCGGGCGCACCGCTGACCCCGAACCGCGCACGGCCCTCCGCGGCGGCGACGGCGCCGGCACCGGGTGCACACCGGGCATCTGCCCTGGATGCGGCGATCTATCGGCGGTCTTCTCGGCCCGTTCCTCCACCGCGCAGACGTGGTGCACGTCTGCGCGAATGACGTTGTGCACCACCGAGTTACCTGCGACATCCGAAATGCGCCTGGCGGGGATCCGGATGGTCCTCCCGGCACCGTTACCATTTCGTGACAATCCTTAGCCCCCGCTGGCGGCCCGCCCTGAGCACTCTGGAGTCAGAAATGTAAGCGCTTTCAAGGACGAAGGCAGGACCATGGCAGTCACCGATGACGCACGCCGAGGGGCGACGATCTACTCCGTCGCCGACCGGGCCGGCGTCTCCATCGCGACCGTGTCGCGGGTGCTCCAGGGGTCCCCGGTGGTGTCCGAGCGCACCACGCCGCAAGGTGCTGGATGCCGTCGCCGCCCTCGACTACCTGCCCTCCGGCGCCGCCCGCAGCCTGGCCGTGCGCCACCACGACACCTACGGCCTGGTGCTCCCCGAGCTGAGCGGCCCCTACTACGCCGAGCTGCTGGTCGGGTTCGAGACCCGGGCCGCCGAGCTCGAGAAGAGCGTCATGCTCGTGCTGGCCGGCACCAAGGAGGACCGCGACCGCGCGCTGCGCACCCTCGCCACCCGGGTCGACGGCATCGCCGTGTTCGGCTCGGACGCGCTACGTGGCCAGCAGCGGCAAGCCGGTCGTCGTGATCGCCGGCCACGCCCGCGACGGCATCGAGGCGATCGCCGCCGAGAACGTCGAGGGCGCCCGCCTGCTCACCGAGCACCTCCTCGTCGACCACGGCCGCACCAACCTGCGCTTCGTCGGCGACATCGACGCCGCCGCCGACCTCCTCGAGCGCTACGAGGGCTTCGCCGCCGCCCACCGCGACGCACGGCCTGACCCCGGCCGACCCGGTGCGCGCCGAGTTCCGCGAGCGCGACGGCACCGCCGTCGCCGAGCGGCTGCTCGCCGGCGACTTCACCGCCGACGCCCTGGTCTGCGGCAACGACGAGCTCGCCCTGGCCGTCATGGCCCGGCTCACCGACGGCGGCGTCGACGTGCCCGAGGACATCGCGATCGTCGGCTGGGACGACGTCATGACGGCCCGCTACGTGCGGCCCGGCCTGACCACCGTCCGCCAGCCGGTGCAGGAGCTGGGGGCGCTCGCCGCCGACCGGCTCCACGACCTGGTCTCCGGCGCCGCCCCGAGCGCCGAACGCCGGGTCCTGGCCACCCAGGTGGTCATCCGCAGCTCCTGCGGGTGCCCACCCGGCCACCCCGCCGGGTAGCGACCCGGTCACCGCCGGCTCGCCACGGCATCCCTGATCCATCCACCTCCACCACCGATCACTGCCCCCACCCCGAAAGAGAGAGACCGATGAGACGCACCTCCGCCATCACCCTGGCCGGCGTCACCGCACTGGCCCTGACCGTGTCCGCCTGTGGACGCGAGGACGCCGGCAGCGGCGCCGCCGAGACCGGCAAGGCCGTGAGCTCCGGCGCGGCCAAGGGCACCATCACCGTGTGGGCCATGGGCGCCGAGGGCGAGAACCTGCCCGCGCTCACCAAGGAGTTCGAGGCCGCCAACCCCGGCGTCAAGGTGCAGGTCACCGCCATCCCGTGGGATGCCGCGCACGACAAGTTCACGACCGCCATCACCGCGAACAAGACCCCGGACGTCGCCATGGTCGGCACCACCTGGATGGGTGAGTTCGCCGGCATGGGCGCGCTCGACCCCACGCCCGGCGAGGTCGACAAGTCCGCCTTCTTCGACGGCGCCCAGAAGACCACCGAGGTCGACGGCACCTCGTTCGGCGTGCCGTGGTACGTCGAGACCCGGCTGGTCTACTACCGCACCGACCTGGCCAAGAAGGCCGGCATCACCACGCCCCCCACCGACTGGGACGGCCTGAAGACGATGGCCAAGGCGATGCAGGACAAGGCCGGCGCCAAGTACGGCATCGGCCTGCAGGCGGGCGGCACCGGCTCCTGGCAGTCGGTCATGCCGTTCGCGTGGTCCGCGGGCGCCGACCTCACCAAGGACGGCGGCAAGGCGTACAACTTCGACAGCCCCGAGGTGCTCAAGGCCTCGGAGTACTACCAGTCGTTCTTCACCGACGGCATCTCGGACAAGGCGGCGCCGGCGACCCCGACGACCGAGCCCGACTTCGCCAGCGGCAAGGTGCCGATGTTCATCTCCGGCCCGTGGATGATGTCCGCGGTCGAGAAGGCCGGCGGCGGCGGCAAGTTCAAGGACAAGTACGACGTCTTCCAGATCCCGGCCGACAAGACGTCCTCGTCGTTCGTCGGTGGCTCGCAACCTCGTCGTCTTCAAGAACACCAAGAACCGCGACTCGTCCTGGAAGCTCGTCAACTGGCTCGTCCGACCCCAAGACCCAGGTCAAGTGGTACGGCATGTCGACCGACCTGCCCGCCGGTCAAGAGCGCCTGGCAGGACCCGGCCCTCACCGCCGACACCAAGCTCGCCGTGTTCGGCAAGCAGCTCGAGACCGCCCAGGCCCCGCCGTGCGTTCCCGACGTGGGAGCAGGTCGTGACCTCGTTCGACAGCGAGATGGAGAAGGTCACCAAGACCGGCGCCGACCCGGCCGCTGCACTGAAGACGGTGCAGAAGCAGGCCGAGTCCATCGGCACCGGTAGCTGACCATGTCCACCGCCACCGAGCGTGACGCCGGCACCGTCGGCGCCGCTCAGGCCGGCCCCGACCGGCCGGTCCAGCCCTCCCGCAGGCGCGTCGGATCCGACCGCCTGCGGGAGGGGCGGGCCGCGTGGATCCTCGCGCTGCCGTTCCTGCTGCTCTTCCTCGTCTTCACGCGTCTGGCCGGTGCTCCAGTCGCTCTTCATGAGCTTCACCGACACCAGGGCCAAGGACCTGAGGACGCCCGTTCTCGGTCGACGTCGTCGGCCTCGAGAACTACACGCAAGGCGCTGTCCGACGAGACCTTCCTGCAGGCGGCCCGCAACACGGCGTACTTCGTCCTCGTCGGGGTCCCGCTGACCATGACCCTCGGCGCTGGCGGCCGCCGTCGCCCTCGACCGCGGCATCACGAAGTTCCGGTCGGCTCTTCCGGCTGGGCTTCTACACCCCGGTCGTGACCTCGATCGTCGCCGTCGCCGTCGTCTGGCAGTTCCTGCTGCAGCAGGACTTCGGCCTGATCAACACCGCGCTCGGCTGGGTCGGCATCGACGGGCCCGAACTGGCTCGGCGACCCGAACTGGTCGATGCCGGCGCTGATCATGATGGCCGTCGTGGCGCAACTTCGGCACCTCGATGATCATCTTCCTCGCCGGTCTGCAGGCGGTGCCGTGGATGCTGCACGAGGCCGCCGCGATCGACGGCGCCAGTGCGTGGCAACGGTTCCGCCACATCACGCTGCCCGCTGCTGCGCCCGATGCATCCTGTTCGTCAGCGGTCATCACGATGATCGGCTACCTGCAGTTCTTCGAGGAGCCCTTCGTCATGACCAACGGCGGCCCGCTCGACAGCACCATCTCGATGTCGATGTACACCTACAAGCAGTTCGGCTTCGGCAACTACGGGTACGCGGCCGCGCTCGAGCTACCTCATCTTCGTCGTGATCGCGGTCGTCACCGCGATCCAGTTCCGGTTCCTGCGAGAGAACCAGTGAGGCCGTCATGAACTCGATCACACGCCAAGGGCAAGTGGTGGCTCTACGTGCTGCTCACCGGTCGGCCGTCGTGGTCGTCGCGGCACCGTTCATCTGGATGGTGCTCGGCAGCCTCAAGCCCGACGACCGAGCTGCGCCAGGTGCCGCCGACCTGGTGGCCGCGAGAACCCGTCGCTCGACAACTACTCCGCAGCTGTTCTCGCGAGCTCAGCTTCGGCACCTACTTCATCAACTCGGCGATCGTGGCCGTCGTCGTGACGGCGGGCAACCTGCTCTTCTGCTCGATGCTCGGCTACGCCCTGGCGAAGCTCGACTTCCCGGGCAAGAAGGTCGCTGTTCGTCGCCGTGCTGGCGACGCTGATGGTCCCGGGCGTGGTCACCTTCGTGCCGCTGTTCGTGCTCGTCGCGAACGCCGGCCTGGTCGACACGCTGCCGGGGCTGATCCTGCCGTTCCTCGTCGCGCCGTTCGGCGTCTTCCTGATGCGGCAGTTCATCCTCGGGCCTGCCCCGCGACCTGCTCGACGCCGGCCGCGTCGACGGCGCCGGCGAGCTGCGGATCTTCGCCCGGATCATCCTGCCGCTGTGCGGGCCGGCCCTGGCGACGCTCGGCATCCTGACCTTCCTCGGCAGCTGGAACAACTTCCTGTGGCCGCTCGTCGTGGCCCAGACCGAGGACACCTACACCCTGCCGGTCGCGCTGGCCCTGTACTCCAAGGGCCAGAACGCCACGAACTACGGCCTGCTCCTCGCCGGGGCGACCGTCGTCGTCATCCCGATCCTGCTGCTCTTCCTCGCCTTCCAGCGCAAGGTCATCGAGGGCATCGCCACCACCGGCATCAAGTAGCCCATCCCGTCACGGCCGCCCGGCGACCCCGGACGGCCGTGAGCCCCCACGCACGAAAGGCCCGACCATGTCCGACCAGACCGTCCCCGCCTCCTCGTCCACCCCCGCCGGCGCCTCCCGCGTCGAGCGCGGCCTGGCCGCCCCCGGCCGCCGCCACTTCATCGTCGGCGGCACCGCGATGCTCGCCGCCCTCGGGCTCAGCCCGCACGCCGAGGCGAGCACCGCGCACGGCATCCCTGCCGGATGCCGTGACCGGCGCCTCCAACTCGCGCCTGCAGCGCTGGGCGCGCGACACGTGGCGCAGCCTGGCCGCGATGACCGACCCGGCGACCGGCCTGCCGGCCGACAACATCCCGGAGTCGCTGGCCGCGGGCGACCGCTCCGGCTACACCTCGCCGACCAACATCGGCGGCTACCTGTGGTCGGCGATCGTCGCCCGCGAGCTCGGCATCATCACGCGCGCGCGAGTGCACCGCGCGGCTGACCCGCACGCTGACGACGCTGGGCACGATGGAGCACCACGAGCCGAGCGGCATGTTCTTCAACTGGTACGACCCCGCGACCGGCGCGACCCTGCACACCTGGCCCGAGGACGGCAGCCACGTCGAGCCGTTCGTCTCCAGCGTCGACAGCGGCTGGCTCGGTGCCGCGCTGCTCGTGGTGAAGAACGCCGGCGGCGCGGCCGGCCCCGCTCGCCGCCGCGCTGTTCGACCGGATGCGCTGGGACGCCTTCTACGACGCCGGCGACGATCGCCGGGCCACCCGAGCAGCCGCCCCGGCGGCCTGATGCACGGCGGCTTCTTCCCCTACGCCGACGGCCGCCCGGTGGCAGCCTTCCTCGGCACCCACATCGGCGGCGACCCGACGTCTGGCTGACCACCCACCACTACGACACGATCGTCTCCGAGACCGCGGATCACGAGCTACCTCGGCATCCTCACCGGGCAGGTGCCCGGCACACCACTACTTCGCGCCGTGGCGCACCTTCCCGGCGACCTGCGACTGGTCGTGGCACGAGATGCAGCCGGTGGGCGAGACCCGCACCTACATGGGGATCGACGTCTACGAGGGCGCGTACACCTACCGCGGCATGCACGTCGTACCCGGCTGGGGCGGCAGCATGTTCGAGGAGCTGATGCCGGCCGTCTTCGTGCCGGAGGAGAAGTGGGCGCCGCGCAGCTGGGGCGTCAACCACCCGCTGCACGTGCGCGCCGAGCGCGAGCACGGCCTCGAGGACGCCGGGTACGGCTACTGGGGCTTCTCGCCGTCGAGCAACCCCGCCGGCGGCTACCGCGAGTACGGCGTCGACGCGCTCGGGCTGAACCCCGAGGGCTACTCCTCCGACCAGGAGAGGACCAACCTCGACGTCGGCTTCGGCGACTGCCGCGCCGGCGACGAACCCCGACCCCGACCTACGGCGACGGCGTGGTCACCCCGCACGCCTCGTTCCTCGCGATGATGTTCGAGCGCGGCGACGGCCACCGCCAACCTGATGCGGATCCAGGACAAGCTCGGCGCCTACGGTGCCGGCGGCTTCTTCGACGCGGTCGCCGTGCACAGCGGCACGATCGCCCGTCGCTACCTCTCCCTCGACCAGGCCATGGTCATGGGCGCGCTCGGCAACGTGCTCGGAAAGGGCCTGCTGCGCAAGGCGTTCAGCACCCCGGACGTCGAGAAGGCGCTGCGCCCCGTCATCGGCATCGAGGAGTTCGGCGCCGGGATCGTCGGCGAGTGAGCCGACCCCACGAACTCACGACGCGTGCTGCCGCCTGGGCCCGGCAGCACGCGTCGTGGCGGCGCGCGCTGAGGGCGGCCACGAGATGAGCCGGGTCGTGGACCGCCCGCCGTGGGTGCTCGAGTCGTCCGGGGGCCTGCGCGCGGTCATCGTGGACGGCGGCGCCCCGGCCTCCCTCGGCACCGACCGGGTCGAGCTGGTGCAGCACGCCGCCTCGGCCTTCGCCCCGGCGCTGGTGCAGCTGTGGCTGCGCGACCGGGTGAGCGGCCGGAGCTGGCCGATGCTCGGGGCCGGGTCGGGGTCCGCCGCCCGCCTCCACGACGGGGCCCTGGTGGTCACCGGTCAGGTCGACGGGGGACTCGGGTGGCGGGTCGTGCTCACCCTCGACCCCGCCCCGAACCGCCTGGGCGTGGCACGTGGAGGTGCGCAACGACGGGCCCTGGAGCACGTGAGGTGGACGTCGTGCACACCCACGACGTCGCCCTCGCGGCACCCGGGATGCTGCGCACCAACGAGCTGTACGTGAGCCAGTACCTCGACATCGCGCCGCTCCACGGCGACGGCTTCGGCACGGCGCTCGCGGTGCGCCAGAACCTCGCCCAGTCGGGCCTGACCCCGTGGTGCGTGCTCGCGTGCACGACCCCGGTGGTCGCGTGGGCGACCGATGCCCTCGACGTGCACGGTCTGGCGGCACGGGCCGGGCAACCCCCCGCGGGCCTCGGCGGCGACCTGCCCTCGCGGCGACGGCAGCACGAGCACACCCTCGCCGCCCTGCAGACCGAACGGCGGTGGCTGGAGCCCGGTCATCGCCTGGCGACGTCGTTCGCCGGTCTCCTGGTCGCCGACCACCCGGACGCCACGTCCGACGCCGACGTCCGGTTCGTCCACCAGGCGCTGGACCTCGCCCGCACCGTGGCGGCGGTGCTCGCGGCGATGCTGCCCGAGCGGGAGACCGCGGCCGGTGCGGCACTCGCCGCCCCCACCGGCGCGTACGACCTCGACCGCACCCTGCCCGCCCGGCCGATGACCGACGCCGAGGTCGAGCAGCTCTGGCCGGGCCCGTGGCGCGCCGTCGAGCGCCGGGAGGACGGCACGCTGCTGTCGTTCTTCACCGCCGACGACGAACACGTGGTCACCCGGGCCAAGGAGGTGGGCGTCCTCCGCCCCCACGGCACCATCCTGCGCACCGGCGACACCGCTGCGCCCGACCCCCGGGTCGCTCACCGTGACGTGCTGGATGACGGGGTCCCCGCTGTCGTACCTGACCCGCGGGAACGCCTCCGACGACCGGGTGCTGACGACCGTGCGCGGCTACCTGGGCCTGCACCCCGACCACGGCGTGCGCGTGTTCGTGGAGGTGGCGGACCGGTGGCGGCTGCTCGACCTGCCGTCCGCCTTCGCGATGACGCCGGACGGCGCCCGCTGGGTGCACGTGCTCGAGCCCGACGGCGAGGGCGCCGGTGGTGTGCTGGAGGTGCGGACGACCGCCGCCACCGCCGGTCACGCCGTGCGGATGTCGGTGCGCGTCACGTCCGGCCCGCACGCGGCGCGTGCTGCTCGCGCTGCACCTGGCCACCGGTGACGACCCGCTCCCCGCCGCCCCCGGGGTGGCCGAGGTCCGCGAGCGGCCCGACGGCATCGCGGTGGCGCTCCCGGCCGGGACCATCACGCTGCGCAGCGGCACGCCCCTGACCGTCGGCGACGACGGCCCGCTGTTCGACGACGGCACCGGCCGCGGTTCCTGCCGTGGTGACGCTGTGGACCGAGCCCGGGCCGGGGCTCGACGTCGAGGTCACCGTCGACCCCGGGGGCCGGCTACGAGCCGGTGCCCGACGACGGGAGGACACGACGAGCAGGGAGTGCCGGCGACTGGTGGCCGGCGGTCACCGCCCTGCGCGTCGGCGGCGACGCGGGCTCCGAGGCCCGGGCCGAGGCCGAAGCGCTCGACGTGAGCCTGCCCTGGCTGGTGCGGGACGCCCTGGTGCACTTCCTGTCGCCGCGCGGGCTCGAGCAGTACTCCGGCGGCGCGTGGGGGACGCGCGACGTGGCTCAGGGCCCGGTCGAGCTGCTGCTCGCCCTGGACCGGCAGGCCGACGTGCGCGCCCTGCTCCTGCGCATCCTCGCGGCCCAGAACACCGACGGCACCTGGCCCCAGGCGTTCGGCTTCCTGCCCGGGGACGAGGACTTCCGGATGGAGCCGCCGCACGGCGACGTCGTGCACTGGCCCGTCCTCGCCGTCGGCCGGTACCTCCAGGCGTCCGGGTGACGCCACGCTCGCTCGACGAGAAGGTGCCCTGGTACACCCCGGCCGACGCCGATCCGGCGCCCGCCTCGACGGTGCGCGCCCACGTCGAGCGCGCGCTCGAGGTCGCCCGCGAGCACTTCCTGCCGGGGACCCACCTCGTCGCGTACGGCCACGGCGACTGGAACGACTCGCTGCAACCGGCCGACCCGGCGATGGCCGTGACGATGTGCAGCGCGTGGACCGTGACGCTGCACCACCAGTCGCTGCGGACCCTCGCCGACGGGCTGGAGACCGTGGGCGGTGAGGAGGCGCTCGTCGGCGACCTGCGCGCGCAGGCGGCCGCCGTCGCCGGCGACCTGCGGCGGCACCTGCTGGTCGACGGCGAGCTCGCCGGGTACGCCCAGCTCGACCCGCCGGACCAGCGCGGGCAGGTCGAGGTCAGCCGCCTGCTCGGTCGCACCCCGCGGGACGGCGAGACGGGGCTGCGGCACGGCTCGCTGCAGATGATCCACGCCCTCGGCGACGACCTCCTCGACCCCGACGAGGCCGCCCACCACGTCGCGCTGGTCCGCGAGCACCTCATGGGGGTCGACGGCGTGCGGCTGTTCGACCGGCCCCCGCCCTACTCCGGTGGGCTGATGAGCCACTTCCAGCGCGCGGAGACGGCGACGTTCGTCGGCCGGGAGATCGGGCTGATGTACGTGCACGCGCACCTGCGCTGGTGCGAGGCGATGGCCCGCTGGGGCGACGCCGACGCCCTGTGGCTGGGGCTGACGCAGGTGCTGCCGCCCGCCACGGTCGCACGTGGTGCCCGGGGCCCGACGGCGCCAGGCGAACACCTACCCGTCGAGCTCGGACGCGGCCTGCCTCGACCGGGCCGAGTTCGCCGCCCGGTACGCCGAGGTGCTCACGGGCGCGACGGGCCTGGAGGGCGGCTGGCGGATCTACTCGTCCGGCCCGGGGGTGCTGCTGCGGATCGTCGTCCACTCGTGCTCGGGGTGCGCCGCCGGCGGGGCAGGTCGACGATCGACCCGGTCCTCCCGGCCCGGCTGGACGGGCTGACGGCCACCGTGCCGCTCGGCGGGCGGCCTGCTCCGGGTCCGCTACCGCGTGGGCGGCGCGGGCCACGGACCGTCCGCCGTCCGGCTGGGCGGCGCGACCTGCCCGCGACCCGTTCGGCGAACCCGTACCGCCGCGGCGGGCTCGTCGTCGAGCTGGCCGACCTCGAGGAGGCCCTGCGCCCGGGCGGCGACGAGCTCGAGATCACTGACCGACGACAGGTCTGAGAAGGGACCAACCACGATGACCACGCCCCTGCCGCCCGCTGCCGCAGCGGCCGGCGTCGGCCCCGACGGGGTGCCGCTACCGCGACCTCAACGGCAACGGGCGGATGGACCCCTACGAGGACCCCCGGCTCGACGTCGAGGCACGGGTCGAGGACCTGCTGGGCCGGCTGAGCCTCGAGGAGAAGGTCGGCCTGATGTTCCACACCGTCATCGAGGCGGGTGCCGACGGCACGGTCATCGAGGCCGCCGGCGCGATCAGCAAGTCGCCGACGAGCGTCGTGGTGCTGGACAAGCACCTCAACCACTTCAACGTGCACGCGCCTCGACGACGCCCGGATGGCGGCCCGCTGGCACAACGCCCTCCAGGCGGTCGCCGAGCGCGCGCCGCACGGCATCCCGGTCACGATCTCGACCGACCCCCGGCACGCGTTCATCGAGAACGCCGGGGTCTCGTTCACCGCGAAGTCGTTCTCGCAGTGGCCCGAGCCGCTCGGCCTGGCCGCGCTGCGCGACGCCGACGCCGTGCGCGAGTTCGCCGACATCGCCCGGCAGGAGTACGTGGCCGTCGGCATCCGGGCCGCCCTGCACCCGACCCTCGACCTCGCCACCGAGCCCCGCTGGGCGCGCCAGGCCGGCACCTTCGGCCAGGACCCCGGCGCTGGTGACCGAGCTCGGCACGGCCTACCTCGAGGGCTTCCAGCAGAAGGTGCTGGGGCCGGACAGCGTCGCCTGCACCTCGAAGCACTTCCCCGGCGGCGGCCCGCAGCAGGACGGCGAGGACGCGCACTTCCCCTACGGGCGCGAACAGGTCTATCCCGGAGGGCGGTTCGCCGACCACCTGGCGCCCTTCCCGGCCGTCATCGAGGCCGGTACCGCCGCGGTCATGCCCTACTACGGGATGCCGGTCGGGCTCGAGGTCGACGGCGTGCCGATCGAGGAGGTCGGCTTCGGCTTCAACGCCCAGGTCGTCACCGGCATGCTGCGCGAGCAGCTCGGCTACGACGGCGTGGTGCTCACCGACTGGGAGCTGGTCAACGACAACCACGTCGGCGACCAGGTGCTGCCGGCCCGGGCCTGGGGCGTCGAGCACCTCGACCCGCACGAGCGGATGGAGCGCATCCTGCTCGCCGGCGCCGACCAGTTCGGGGGCGAGGAGTGCGTCGAGGTGCTGCTCGACCTCGTCGCCCAGGGCCGGGTGACCGAGTCGCGCATCGACGCGTCGGCCCGGCGCCTGCTGGCCGTGAAGTTCCGCCTCGGGCTCTTCGACGACCCGTTCGTCGACGAGGACGCCGCGACCCGCATCGTCGGCCGCGAGGACTTCCGGGCCGCCGGGTACGAGGCCCAGGCCCGCTCGGTCACCGTGCTGACCAACGACGCGACGGATGCCGGTCCCGTCCTCCCGCTCGCGGGCGGCCTGCGGATCTACGCCGAGAACGTGGCGCACGAGGTGGTGGCGCGGCACGGCATCCCGGTGGACCGTCCGGAGGACGCCGACGTCGCCCTGGTGCGGCTGATGGCGCCGTTCGAGCCGCGCTCGGACCTCTTCCTCGAGTCGTGGTTCCACGCCGGGTCGCTCGACTTCCCGCCGGGGCTGGTCGTGCGGATGCAGCGGATCGCCGCGCACTGCCGCCTCGTCGTCGACGTGGTGCTCGACCGGCCGGCCGTGCTCACCCCGCTGCTGCCGGTGGCCGACGCCGTGGTCGCGAGCTACGGCACCAGCGACGACGCGCTGCTCGAGGCGCTGACCGGGCGGATCCCGCCGCGGGGCCGGCTGCCGTTCGACCTGCCGCGCTCGATGGACCAGGTGCGCGCGCACGGCGAGGACGTGCCCGGCTACGACGACCCGCTGTTCGCCTTCGGCCACGGCCTGACCATCTGACCAGGCCGCCCTCGCCTCGGGTGCGAAGTGGTCGCCGGGCGACCACTTCCGCACTCACGACGAGAGACTCCGAGTTGGGTGCTCAGGTGGCGCCCTGGCAGCCACCTGAGCACCCAACGCGGTGCGGGGCACCCGGGGCGCACGACGACGCCGGCCGCCCCTGTCGGGGACGGCCGGCGTCGTGGTGGTGCTGGCGGTGCGGGTCAGGCCTTGTCGGTCGAACCGGTGTCGAGGTTCGGGGTCGACAGGTCGGCACCCTCGGAGGTCTCCGACAGCGCGGGGACCGCGGTGTCGTCGCTCTCGTCGACGGCGTCGCTCGACGGCGTCCTCGGCGTCCGCGACCTTGTCGTCGACGGCGTCCTTGGCGTCGGCCGCCTTGTCCTTCGCGGCGTCCTTGGCGTCGGTGGCCTTGTCCTTGAGCTCGCCGGCCTTGTCGACGGCGGCGTCCTTGACCTCGGTGGCCTTCTCCTTGGCGGCACCGGCGAGGTCACTGACCTTCTCGGAGACCGGCTTCGGCGGGGTGTAGGAGCCCGCGGTCGCCCACGGGTCGGGGCGCTCGTTGCTCTTGCGCCACGCCATGACGGCGGCACCCGCGGCGAGGGCGCCGAGGAGCAGGATCCACTTGCCCTTGCCGCCCTTCTTCGCGACGGCGTCGCCCTTGAGCACGGCGTAGGCGTCGGGCGCGCGGTCGGCGGCCTCGGCGGCGGACTCCTTCGCGGCGGCGGCACCGGCGGCGATCGCGGCGATCGCGCTCGCGAGCTTGGGCAGGACGTCCTCGACGAACGTCTCGCGGGCGTGCTCGACCTTGGGGGCGAGGGTCTCGGCGGCCTCCTGCGCGTACTCCTTGACCGTCTCGGCGGTCTCGCGGGCGACCTCGGCGGCGTCGGACGCCTTCTCCTTGGCGACGGCGGCACCGGCGGCGGTGGCCGTCGCGGCCTCGCCGGCCTTCACCTTGAGCTCGGCGGCCTTGTCGACGGCGACCTGGGCGCCGTCGGTCACCTTCTCGGCCCCGGCCGCCACGGCGTCCTTGGCCTGGTCGGTCTTGCTCGGTGTGCGGAACACGTGTCCTCCTCGTGTTGGACGTTGGTCTTGCTCCCCATCCTGCCCTGTTTGCGCTGTTCCACGCGCTCCGGGGTCGGCGGGATCACGCGGCGGGACCTCCCGCGCCACGTGAGAGGATCGACCGCCATGAAGGCAACTCTGCACACCAACCACGGGCCCATCGTCGTCGAGCTGTTCCCGAACGAGGCCCCCAAGACCGTCGCCAACTTCACCGGTCTCGCCACCGGCACCAAGCAGTACAAGGACGACGCCGGCCGCACCAACCCGACCAAGTTCTACGACGGCCTGGTCTTCCACCGGATCATCCCCGGCTTCATGATCCAGGGCGGCTGCCCGCTCGGTCGCGGCATGGGCGGCCCGGGCTACGCGTTCGACGACGAGATCCACCCCGACAAGCAGTTCGACCGCCCCTACCTGCTCGCCATGGCCAACGCCGGCAAGCGGATGGGCAAGGGCACCAACGGCTCGCAGTTCTTCATCACCGTCGGCGCCACCTCGTGGCTCAACGGCAAGCACACCATCTTCGGTGAGGTCGCCGACGGCCCGAGCCGCGAGGTCGTCGACACGATCGCCGCCGTGCCCACCGGCTCGATGGACAAGCCGATCGACGACGTCGTCATCGAGCGCGTCGAGATCGAGGACTGACCCGCTCTCGCGGGCCGGCTACGAGGAACGGGTACACGGCGTGAGTGAGCAACCGTCCTACCCGGATGCCGTCGCGCCGGTTCCCGTGTGCCCGCGGCACCCCGACCGCGAGTCGTACGTGCGCTGCCAGCGGTGCATGCGGCCGACCTGCCCGGAGTGCCAGCGGCCGGCCGCGGTCGGCATCCAGTGCGTCGACTGCGTGGCCGAGGGCGCGAAGACGGTGCGCCAGGCGCGCACCGTCTTCGGCGGCTCGGTCACCGACGGGCGACCCGTCGCGACGATGACGCTGATCGGCATCTGCCTGGTGGTCTTCGTCGCGCAGTACGCCGTGCCGGGCCTCCAGGACGCGGATCGCCTTCGTGCCGGCCCTGGCGCCAGAGCGAGCCGTGGCGCTTCCTCACCTCGGCGTTCGCCCACGGCGGCATCACCCACATCGCGTTCAACATGTACGCGCTGTGGGTCATGGGCAGCTACCTCGAGCCGATGCTCGGGCGGGCCCGGTTCGTCGCGATCTACCTGCTCAGCGCCCTCGGCGGCTCGGTCATGTACCTGCTGCTGTCCACGCCCCCGACCGCCGCCAGATCGCCGACGCGGCGACTACGGGATGTGGTGGACCGGCGCGGTGGGCGCCTCGGGCGCGGTGTTCGGCCTGTTCGGGGCGTTCCTCGTGCTGCAGCGCCGGCTCGGCCGGTCGTCGGCGGGCATGTACGTGATCATCGGCATCAACGCCGTCATCGGGTTCGTCATCCCGGGCATCGCCTGGCAGGCCCACCTCGGCGGGCTGCTCACCGGGGCGGCCGTGGCCGCGGCGATCGCCTACACCGGCCGCAACCGCGGCCCGCTGGAGCCCGCGCCCGACACCGCGGGTGCACTGGGTCTCGATGGGCGGCATCCTCATCGTGCTCGTCGTGCTGACCCTCGGGAAGTACGCCCTGGCCGGCTGAGGCGCCGGGCTGTGGATTACACGCGTGTCATTCGTCCCCAGTGGGGACAACCCCTGTGGATAACTTCGGGGTTGGCGCTCGGTCAGCGCCAGCGGGTGGTCATCAGGAAGCCGGAGAGCATCAGGCCGAAGCCGACGCCGAGGTTCCAGCGGCCCAGGGCCGGCACCGGGTACTGGGCCGAGCCGGAGATGTAGTAGGTGACGACCCAGAGCAGACCGACCACCATGAGGCCGAGCATGACGGGCACGAACCAGCGCGCGTTCGGCGTCGTGTTCTTCTGCGCCGTGCGCGGCGGGGTGTATGCGGGTTTGGAGCGACCCTTTGACTCGGGCACGAACGGTCTCCTCGTGGCGTTGATGGTGTTGGCCTAGCGTAGACGGTGTTAGCGGAAGGGAGGTGGTCACCGTGGCCGGCACACACGCGGGACGGGTGAACCGTCCCTCCCCGTGGCCCTGGCTGGTGCCCGTCGCGGCGCTCGTCGCCGGCACCCTGTTCGCCTCCAGCGTGCGCGCCTCGCAGGGCGAGGACCTGCGCACCGACCAGGCCCAGCTGCCCGACCTGATCCGCGCCCAGAACCGCACCAACGAGACCCGCGCCTCCGAGCTCGACGACCTGCAGGGCCAGGTCGACGAGGCCACCGCGGCGCTCGCCCCCGGCGACCTGCAGACCCAGAAGCTCGAGCGCCAGGCCAACGAGATCGCCACCGCGGCCGGCCGCACCGAGGTGCGCGGCCCGGCCCTGCGGGTCACCCTCGACGACGCCAAGCTCGCCGGCGGCGAGGTGCCGGCCGGCGCCGACCCCGACGACTACGTCATCCACCAGCAGGACGTGCAGTCGGTCGTCAACGCGCTGTGGCAGGGCGGCGCCGAGGCGATGATGCTCCAGGACCAGCGGGTGGTCTCGACCAGCGCCGTGCGGTGCGTCGGCAACACGCTCATCCTGCAGGGGCGGGTCTACTCCCCGCCCTACGTCATCACCGCGATCGGCGACCGTGACGCCATGCGCGCCTCGCTCGACACCGACCCGGCCGTCGCCAACCTGCGCGACTGGTCGATCGCGGTCGGCCTCGGCTACGACGTGAAGAACGTCGGGCGAGCAGACCTTCCCGGCCTACAGCGGCTCGATCGTGCCGCGAGCACGCCGAGGTCCCCGCCTCGTGAGGGTGCGCCGCGTCGTCGGCTGGTCCGGCGAGCTGCTCGTGACGCTGGGCGTGCTGCTGCTGCTCTTCGCCGCCTGGCAGCTGTGGTGGACCGACGTCGTCGCCGACCGGGCCCAGGCCCAGATCGTGCAGACCCTCGAGGACGACTTCGCCCGCGGCACGCCGGCGCCGGTGGGCGACGAACGGCATCCCAGCGGCGATCGGCACGCGACGGGGCGTTCGCCGTCGTGCGCATCCCGCGGTTCGGGAGCGACTTCGTGCGCCCGGTCATCGAGGGCACCGGCCGCCCCGTGCTGGCCCTGGGCGTCGGGCACTACGTCGGCACCGCCGGGCCCGGGCAGGTCGGCAACTTCGCCGTCGCCGGGCACCGCACGACCTACGGGCGGCCGTTCCACGACGTCGACCGGCTCGTCGACGGCGACCGGGTGGTCGTCGAGACCGCCGGCGACGTGTACGTCTACGAGGTGACCTCGCGCGAGATCGTGCGCCCGAGCGACGTCGAGGTCATCGGCCCGGTGCCCGGCGACCCGGGGGGCACGCCCACCGAGGCGCTGATCACGCTGACCTCGTGCCACCCGAAGTACAGCGCCACCGCAGCGGTTCGTCGTGCACGGGCGGCTCGTGGAGGCGATCCCGCGCGCCGCAGTGGGTGCCGTCCCGGCTGGCTCGACCACCCCGACGGAGGGCTGACCCGTGTATGCCGCCCTGTGGCGCCACCTGCCCGGCCCGCGCTGGGCCAAGGCCGTGCAGTGCCTCGTGCTGGCGCTGCTCGTCGTCGCCGTCTGCTTCACCTGGGTGTTCCCGGCGCGTGAGCCCGCTGCTGCCGTTCACGGACTCGACCGTCGGCCCCTGACGGCCGACGGTGCACCATTGACGCCATGACCCGCATCCTCGTCGTCGACAACTACGACAGCTTCGTCTTCACGATCGTCGGCTACCTCGAGCAGCTCGGCGCCGAGTGCGAGGTCGTGCGCAACGACGCGGTCGCCCCCGCCGACGGCGCCGAGCTTCGACGGGGTGCTCGTCTCACCCGGGCCCGGGCACGCCCGAGGAGGCCGGGGTCTCGATGGCGATGATCGAGGCCTGCGGCGAGCGCGAGCAGCCGATGCTCGGCGTCTGCCTGGGCCACCAGGCCCTCGGGGTCGTGCTCGGCGCGACCGTGGGGCGGGCGCCCGAGCTGCTGCACGGCAAGACCTCGCAGGTGCACCACGACGGCACCGGGGTGCTCGAGGGCGCTGCCCGACCCGTTCACCGCGACCCGCTACCACTCGCTGACCATCGAGCCCGCCGACGCTGCCCGACGAGCTGCGTCGCCAACGGCCGCACCGAGAGCGGCATCATCATGGCGGTGCGGCACGCGACCCTGCCGCTGCACGGCGTGCAGTTCCACCCGGAGTCGGTGCTCACCCACGGTGGCCACCGGATGCTCGCCAACTGGCTGCAGCTGTGCGGCGATGCCGGATGCCGTCGCGCGCTCGGCGGGCCTGAGCCCGCTCGTGCACGACGCCGCCGGCGTCGCCCGGATGGTCGCCGCCGGCTGAGCCCGCGCGGCACGTCCGCTGACGGTGGCTCGGGCGGCGCCGTCGGGGGCTCGCCGGTGACTCGACGGGGTCGGGGTGGGCGTGGGTCGGCGTCACGGTGGTCGGCGGTCAGGGTCGGGCGGCCTTCTGGGCCACGGTCGATCTTGATCGTGCCGCCGATGTCGACCGTGCCCTCGCTCGGGCTCTGCGAGATGACGGTGCCCTCGGGCACGTCGTTGGTCGCCTTGAACTTGGTCTCGACCTGGAGGTTGGCGCCGGCGATGAGTCGTCTGCGCCTCGCTCTGCGACTTGCCGACGACGTTGGGCACCGGGACCTTGCCGGTGCCGACCCGCACGTTGATCTTGGTGTCGGGCGCCACCGAGGTGCCGGCGCCCGGGTTGGAGTCGATGATCTTCCCTGGCCTCGGTGTCGGGGTCGTCGACCTCGGTGACGGTGCCCACCACGAGCCCCTGGTCGCTGAGCTGGGTCTGGGCCTCCTGCACGGTCAGCCCCTTGAGGTCGGGCACGGCGACCGCGCGTCGGCCCGGCGGACACGAGAGGCGCACCGTGCTGTTCGGGCTGACCTCGGTGCCGGCGGTCGGGGTTCTGGCTGATCACCGTCGTCGGCGGGCACGGTGTCGCTCGGCTGGCGCACCGGCGTCGGCCACGAGCTTGGCCTGCGGCCAGCTTGGCGGTGGCGGTCTGGATCGGGGTCGCCGACGACGCGCGGCACCGCGACCTTGGGGGTCTCGTCGGTGCCGAAGTACGTCGACAGCCCGTAGGCCAGGGCGGCCAGCGCGGCGATGGCGACGAGGGTGAGCACGATCCAGCCGCCGCGCCCCGCTTCTTCTCCTCCGGCTCCCCCAGCCCGGGGAAGGTCTCGGTACCCGGGTCGACGGTGCCGCGCAGCGGCGGCATACGCCTGGGTCGGCTCACCGCCCAGGGCGGGCACGACCTGGGTCGCGGCGGCGAGCGCACCCGCGCCGGCGAGGGCGGCGGCCGAGCCGCGGGCGGCGTCGCTGATCGGGCGGCCGAGGCGCACGGCCTGCAGGTCGGCGCGGAACTCGGCGGCGCTCTGGTAGCGCGCGTCGCGCGGCTTGGCGAGCGAGTGGAGCACGACGGCATCCAGGTCCTCCGAGATGCCCTCGACGAGCCGCGACGGCGGGATCGGCTGCTCGCCGACGTGCTGGTAGGCGATCGACACCGGGCTCTCGCCGAGGAACGGCGGGTCGGCCGGTGAGCAGCTCGAAGAGCATGCAGCCGGTGGAGTAGAGGTCGGAGCGCTCGTCGACCGACTGGCCCTGGGCCTGCTCCGGGGAGAGGTACTGGGCGGTGCCGATCACGGCCGAGGTCTGGGTCATCGTGGCGTTGGCGTCGGCCATCGCCCGGGCGATGCCGAAGTCCATCACCTTGATCGAGCCGTCGGGGGCGATCATGACGTTGGCGGGCTTGATGTCGCGGTGGACGATGCCGTTGCGGTGGCTGTAGCCGAGCGCGTCGAGCACGCCCTCGGTGATCCGCAGCGCCTCGGTGGCGCCGACCGTGCCGCGCTCGGTGATGACCTGGCGCAGGGTCTTGCCGTCGACGAACTCCATGACGATGTAGGGCACCTTGACCTGGGCGCCGCCGGTCTCGGTCGAGGACGTCCTCGCCGTGGTCGTAGACCGCGACGATGGAGGCGTGGTTGAGCCCGGCCGCGGACTGCGCCTCGCGGCGGAACCGGGCGAGGAAGGTGTGGTCGCGGGCGAGCTCGCTGCGCAGCATCTTGATGGCGACCTGGCGGCCCGAGCCGGGTGTCGTAGCCGCGGTGCACCTCCGCCATGCCACCGCGACCGAGGAGCTCACCGACCTCGTAGCGTCCCCCGAGCAGCTTCGGGACCTCAGGCATGCTGTGCTCTCCTCATCGGTTCAACCGTGCTTCCATCATCTGCTTGGCGATCGGGGCGGCGACGGTGCCGCCGCCGGCTTCGCTACCCGCGACACCGCCGTCCTCGGCGATGACCGCGACCGCGATCTTCGGGTCGTTCGCCGGGGCGAACGAGATGAACCAGGCGTGCGCCTTGCGGCCCTCGCCGTGCTGCGCGGTGCCGGTCTTGCCCGCGACGGCGACGCCCGTCGATCTGGGCGCGCGTGCCGGTGCCGTCCTCGACGACGGCCTCCATCATCCGGGTCAGCTGCGCGGCGACCTCGGGGGTCACCGCCTGCGAGAGCTCCTGCGGGTCGGCCGACTCGATGACCGACAGGTCGGAGCCGATGACCGACTCCACGAGGTAGGGCTTCATGACGACGCCGCGGTTGGCGACCCCGGCGGCGACCATCGCCATCTGCAGCGGGGTCACCTGCACGTCGTACTGGCCGATCGAGGCTCTGCGCCAGCTGCGGCTTGTTCAGCTCGCCGGGGACGCTGCTCGGGGTGACCCGCATCGGCACCGAGAGGGCGTCGCCGAAGCCGAACTTCGCGGCCTGCGACTGCAGCGCGTCGGCGCCGATCTGCATCCCGAGGTAGGCGAACGCCGTGTTGCACGACACCGCCAGCGCCTCGGTCATCGTGACCTCGCCGCTGGGCGAGCAGGCGCGGTCGTCGTGGTTGGGCAGGTCGGCCGAGGTGCTCGGGCAGGTCGAGCACCGCCGGGCCCGGGGAGCACCGAGTTCTCGGTGTACTCGCCCGTCGACAGCGCCGCCGCGGCCGTGACGACCTTGAAGACCGAGCCCGGCGGGTACAGCTCGTTGATCGTGCGGTTGAGCAGCGGCTTGTCGGGGTCCTTGTTCAGCGCCGCGTAGTTCTTCTCGACCTCGCGCAGGTCGTGGCTGGCGAGGTCGTTCGGGTCGTACGTCGGGTTGCTGACCATCGCCAGGATCGCGCCGCTCTTCGGGTCGAGCGCGACCGCGGCGCCCTTGATGCCCTTGAGGCCGTCGGCGGCCGCCGCCTGCACCTTGGGGTCGAGGGTGGTCTCGACGTTGGCGCCCTGCGCCCGCCGGCCGGTGAACAGGTCGGAGACCCGGCGGTAGAACAGCTTGTCGCTCGACCCGGACAGCAGCGAGTTCTCGGCCTGCTCGAGGCCGCCGGAGGCGCCGAAGAACGAGTAGGAGCCGGTGACGTGGGCGTAGAGCTCGCCCTCGTCGTAGACCGCGCTGGTACTTGTACTCGTCGTCGACCGGCACCGACTTCGCGACGGCGGTCTGGCCGACGAGGATCTCGCCGCGCTCGCGGGCGAAGGTCGACAGCAGGGTGCGGCGGTTGTCGGGGCGGGCGTTGAGGTCGGCCGCGAAGACGTACTGGATGAGCGTGGTCGACACCAGCAGCGAGGCGAACAGGGCGGCCGACGACGAGCGAGAGGCGGCGGACGGGGGCGTTCATCGCAGCCTCACCACCTCGGTGCGGGCCTCCGCGACGGCGCTCGGGCGCGTTCGCCTCGGGCAGCGGGCGCCGGGCGTGGTCGGAGATGCGCAGCAGGATGGCGACCAGGGTCCAGTTCGCGAGGAGCGAGGAGCCGCCGGAGGACAGGAACGGCATCGTCAGGCCGGTGAGCGGGATGACCCGGGTGACGCCGCCGACGACGACGAAGCACTGCAGCGCCATGGAGAAGGACAGGCCGGCGGCGAGCAGCTTGCCGAAGCCGTCGCGGGTGCCGAGCGAGGTGCGCAGGCCGCGCTGCACGAGCAGGGCGTAGAGCATGAGGATCGCGAACAGGCCGATCAGCCCGATCTCCTCGCCGAAGCTCGGGATGATGAAGTCGGACTCGGCGAAGTAGGTGAGGTCGGGGCGCCCGCGGCCCAGGCCCGGTGCCGAACATGCCGCCGGACGCCATGCCCATCAGGCCCTTGGCGAGCTGGTCGGAGGCCTGCAGGGCCTCGGGGCTGAAGGTGTCGAGCCAGAGCAGCACGCGGGTCTGCACGTGGCCGAAGGCGAGGTAGGCGACGTAGGCGCCGACGCAGAACAGGGTCAGGCCGATGGCGATCCACGACACCCGCTCGGTGGCGACGTAGAGCATCGCGACGAACAGGCCGAAGAAGAGCAGCGAGGAGCCGAGGTCGCGCTCGAAGATGAGCACGGCCAGGCTGGCCAGCCAGGCGACGAGGATCGGGCCGAGGTCGCGGGCCCGGGGCAGGGTGAGGCCGAGCACCTTGCGCCCGGCGACCGACAGCGCGTCGCGGGTCTGCACGAGGTAGCCGGCGAAGAAGATGGCCAGCGCGATCTTGGCGATCTCACCGGGCTGGAACGAGAACGGGCCGATCTGGATCCAGATCCGCGAGCCGTAGATCGACGTGCCGATGACCGGGAGCAGCGGCAGCAGCAGCAGGCCGAAACCGATGGCGCCGGCGAGGTAGGTGTAGCGCCGCAGCACCCGGTGGTCGCGCAGCACGACGAGCACGATCGCCGCGATGACCATGGCGACGGCGGTCCACATCAGCTGGCGCAGGGCCACCCCGTCGGCGATCGACTTGCCGTGCGCGATGTCGATGCGGTGGATCATCACCAGGCCCAGGCCGTTGAGCAGGGTGATGATCGGCAGCATCAGCGGGTCGGCGTACGAGGCCCGCCAGCGCAGCACGAGGTGGAAGCCGATGGCCAGCGCGAGGTAGCCGCCGACCAGGGTGAGCGTGCCGGGCGGGATCGGTGCCGGTGGCCGCGAGCTCGACGTTGAGGTAGGCGAGCAGCACGATGGCCACCGCGCCGACGACGAGGGCCAGCTCGACGTTGCGGCCCTTCGTCGGGCGGTGAACGACGACACGATGCTCATGAGGTCACCGGTGAGCTCGTCGCCGCGGGGGCCGGGGCCGGCGGGACGGTGGGCGCCACGGTGGCGGATGTCGGGGTGCCCGGCGTGGACGGCGTGACGCGCTGGGGGTGGGCGACGTGCGGGGCTGGGCGTGGGGGTCGGCACGGTCCAGGTCGACGGCACGGTGCGGCACACCTCGCCGTTGAGCTGGGCCCACCGGCAGGCCTGCGCCTGCAGCCGCAGCTCGGCGACCCGGGCGTCGGCCGCGGCGCGGTCGTCGACCTCGATGCCCTGCTTCAGGCTGTCCTGGTAGGAGGACGGGAGGTCCTCGATGGCGATCGTCGTGGCGTACTCGGGGTTCGACAGCGAGATCGGGCCGAGGTTCTGGCTCGACGCCGCGGAACACGGCGACCACGCCGTCCTGCGCGGCGAGGTAGTACTGCGCTGGGACCACGCGTACACGGCGTACGAGCCGCCGGCGACGCACGACGACGAGCACGACGAGCAGCGCGGCCAGGCGCAGCACGGTGGCCCGCCGCGGAGCGCGGCCCCTCCTCGGCCAGGGTGACCCCGTCGTCGGTGTCGGCCCCGCGCGGTGGCCTGCGCGGTGAGCGCGGCGGCCTTGGCGG
This sequence comes from uncultured Actinomycetota bacterium, assembly GCA_963782695.1. Classification (GTDB taxonomy): domain Bacteria; phylum Actinomycetota; class Actinomycetes; order Actinomycetales; family Dermatophilaceae; genus Fodinibacter. The sequence continues at coordinate 59,479 of CAWAKY010000003.1, forward strand.
CCGGGGTGGTGGGGATCGGCCGGGTGCCGGTCTGGCGGGCGGCCGCGGCGCCGACGACCTGGGGCTGGGTGGGCGGGCCGGCTGGCGATGTCGACGAGGTCGCCGACCACGACGGTGACGTTGTCGGGGGCCCCGGCCCGCAGCGCGAGGGCGACGAGCCGGTCGGCGGTCTCGCCGGGGTCGGCCGTGGTCGTGAGCACCTCGTCGATGGTGTCGCGCGCGACGTAGTCGGTGAGGCCGTCGGAGGAGATGACGTAGCGGTCGCCGATGCGGCCCTGGCGCACGACGAGGTCGGGCTCGTCGTCGTCGGCGCCGGTGAGCACCCGGGTGACGAGCGAGCGCTGCGGGTGGGTCTGCGCCTCGTCGGGGGTGATCCGGCCCTCGTCGACGAGGTTCTGCACGAACGAGTGGTCCTTGGTGATCTGGGTGACCACGCCGTCGCGCACCATGAAGGCGCGCGAGTCGCCGATGTGGGCGAGCACGATCTTGTCGCCGGCCCGGAGCATCGCGATGAGCGTGGTGCCCATGCCGTCGAGGCTGCGGGTCGGCGTGCACCTGGTCGCCGATCTCGGTGTTGGCGCGGTGGATGCGGTCGAGCAGGGCGTGGCTGACGTCGCGGCCGCCGAGCGCCTCGCCGTCGAGGCCGCACCAGGGCGCCGATGACCGTGGAGCTCGCGACGTCACCGCCGGCGTGGCCGCCCATGCCGTCGGCCATGGCCAGCAGGTGGGGGCCGGCATACCCGGAGTCCTCGTTGTTGGACCGGACCATGCCCACGTCGGAGCGGGCGGCGTAGTGGAACGCGAAGGGCATCCGTTACCTCTGCAGCTCCACGACGGTCTGGCCGATCCGCAGCACGCTGCCGACCGCCACCTCGCGTGGCTCGGTGAGGCGCGTCGCGCCGAGGAAGGTGCCGTTGGTGGAGCGGAGGTCCTCGACCTTCCACGTGCCGTCGTCGTCCTGGAAGATGCGGGCGTGCCGGCCGCTCGCGTAGTCGTCGTCGAGCACGAGGGCGCACTCCGGGCTGCGGCCGATCAGGGTGCCGGCCGGGCGCAGCGGCAGCGTGGTGCCGGCGAGCGGGCCGGCGGTGACGGCGAGCCGGGTGGGGCCCTTGCGACCGCGCGGCGGCCCGGTTCTTCTTCTCCGGGCGTGCGGCGCTGGGCGGTGCGGGCGCGGCGCCGCGCGCGGCGGCCTTGCCGCTCTTGCCGCCGCCGGCGGAGCGGCGCTTGACGCGGGTGCCGTAGAGGTCGCCGCGCAGCACGCCGACCACCGCGAAGACGAAGAACCACATCAGCACCAGCAACCCCAGCCGCATGACGGTCAGGGTGAGCTCGCTCAGCACGCCGGGGTCACCTCCGGCCCCCGCGGAAGGTGATCGAGGTGCGACCGACGGTGACCCGGTCGCCGTCCTCGAGGTGCTCGCTGGTGATCCGCTCGCCGTTGACGAAGGTGCCGTTCGTCGAGCCGAGGTCGCGGATCGTGGTCACGAAGTGCGGGCCGTCGGTGGTCACCCGCAGCTCGCTGTGCCGCCGCGAGATGCCGGGGTCGTCGAGGATGATGTCGGCGCTGTCGTCGCGGCCGAGGATGGTGATCGCGCCCATCAGCGGGTAGCGCTCGCCGTCGACGTCGAGCCAGGGCCGGTCGGCCGGGTTGGCGCGCTTCGGCCGGGCCGGCGCGGGCGGTGCCGGATGCCGTGCCGTCGCGTCGAGCTCGTCGCGCGCCCGGGCCGCTGCTCGGCCTGCGGCCGGGCGGCGGCAGCGGCGCGGCCGCCGACGGCACTCGGGCCGGCGGCGCCGGACCGGACCACGCCGGGACCGGGGGGTGCGGCAGCCGCGTCGCGACCGGCATCCGGCTGCTGGTGCGGGCGCAGGGCGCGCTCGGCGCCGGTCTGGCCGGTCGCGCGCGGGCGCGAGGCCTTGGACGGGCGGATGCGGAAGACGCCGGTCTCGAGGTCGTCGTGCTCCTCGAAGATGATGTCGATCGGGCCGGCGGGCTGGTAGTGCTGGCCGTCGCAGTGCTCCTCGGCGGCGGCGACGAGGTCCATCTCGACGTTCTGCAGGTCGGGGTGCAGGCGGTCGTAGTCGCCGGGCGAGAGCTCGATGGTGAAGACGTTGGGCACGATGGCGCGGCCCGAGCTGGTGACGGCGCGGTCGTCCATGGCCCGCCGGATGTGGCTGGCGATCTCGACGGGGTGCACGGCGGAGCGCAGGTGCTTGGCGAACGTGCCCTGGACGGCACGCTCGAGCCCCGCCTCGAGGCGGTCGAACAGACCCATCGGCGCACCTCCTCCATGTGGGCTCAAGTCGGCAGCGGTCTCGCAAGACTATCCGCCGGGGCTGGGTGATCCCTGAACGGCGCGGCCCGTACCGTGGACGGATGAACGACGGTGTCGCAGGTCATCGTGCCCCGTGAGGTGCCGCTCGGGGGTCCGCGGTCCATGACCGTGCGGCGCACCCTGCCGGCCCGGGAGCGCTCGTTCGTCGGGGCCTGGTGCTTCGTCGACCACTACGGGCCCGACGACGTGTCGGCCACGGGGGGCATGGACGTGGCGCCGCACCCGCACTGCGGGCTGGCCACGGTGTCGTGGCTGTTCAGCGGCGAGGTCGAGCACCGCGACTCGCTGGGCACGGTGGCGCTGGTGCGTCCGGGCGAGGTGAACCTGATGACGGCCGGGCGGGGCATCTCGCACTCGGAGGTGTCGACGCCCGCGCACGACGGTGCTGCACGGGGCGCAGCTGTGGGTGGTGCTGCCGTCGGCGGTGGCCGACGTCGAGCCGCGGTTCGAGCACCACGTGCCCGAGGTGCGTGGAGGTGGCCGACGGGGTGCGCGCGCAGGTGTTCGTGGGGGCGCTGTGGGGGTCGGTGTCGCCGGTGCGGGTCGAGACGCCGCTGGTGGGGGCCGAGGTGGTGCTCGCCGCTGGGGCGTCGGTGGCTGCTGCCGGTGCCGGACGGCTTCGAGGTGTCGGTGCTCGTGGATGCCGGGTCGGTGACGGTCGGTGACCGGGCCGTCGCGCGCGGTGAGCTGGGCGTGGTGGGTGCGGCACGGCATCCGGGACGGGGTGTCGGTGACGGCCGGAGCGGAGGGGGCGCGGGTGCTCGTGCTCGGCGGGGAGCCGTTCGGCGAGGAGGTCGTCATGTGGTGGAACTTCATCGGCCGCTCGCGGCGACGACGTCGTGGCGGCCCGCGAGGCCTGGGAGGGCGGGCTCGGCGCGCTTCGGGGCGGTCGAGGGCTACGTGGGGCCGGTGCCGCGGATCCCGGCGCCGGCGCTGCCCGGGGTGCGGCTGCAAGCCGCGCGGCAACCGGGGCGCGTCGTGGCGAGGGGTTCGCCGGCGGTGCGGAGGCCCCGGCGCTGTCGTGAGCGGTGATGCAGAGGGCGCGACGGAGCGCGCGCCGTGCATCACCAGTGCCGTTTCCGGGGGCCATTTTGTCGGATGCCGGGTGCATCGGGCACACTAGGACGGCTCACGCGAGCGTCACGCGCAAGTGGCGGAACGGCAGACGCGCTGGCTTCAGGTGCCAGTGTCCGAAAGGGCGTGGGGGTTCAAATCCCCCCTTGCGCACAAATGTGATGGACCCCGACACGCTTTTCGTCGGGGTCCATCACATTTTCTGGGGTTGGAGCGGATTTGGGAGCCGCCGCAGCGGAGCGAGGACGGCGGCGTCCCCCCTTGCGCACAGATGCGAACGGCCCCCGAGAACCTCGGGGGCTGTTCACGTGCTCCGGGTCGCCAGCCGCCGGAGGCCCGGCGCTTCACGGCCGCGGCGCGCTCCCGGTGCTCGCGACGGTTGTCGGCGAGGGCGACGCGCAGCTCGTCGTCGTCCATGACGAGGTAGACCAGCCCGCAGTCCTGCGGCCCGGTGGCACCGGGGAAGCACAGCGTGCAGGCCTCCCCCACGCGCACCGGGCAGCGGGCGTCGACGTGGGAGCGGGTGCGGGGGCCGGTGGGCACGCTCCAACGCTACGCGTCCCGCGCGGTGATCCCGTCGCGGTGCCGGTCGGTGAGCTCGCGCATCGCGTCGAGCAGCTCGCGCATCGCGGTCAGCTCGGCCACGGTGTGGTGGGCGAACAGCCCCTGGCCCTCCTCGACGAGCGGGGCGTACATCGCGTAGGTCGAGCGCATGCCCTCGTCGGTCATCCGCACGAGCACCCGTCGCCGGTCGGTCTCGTCGCGCACCCGCTCGACCAGGCCCTTGGCCTCGAGCCGGTCGATGAGCGCGGTCGTCGCGGCGGGCCGCAGCCCGGTCGCGGTCGCGAGCACCCCGGCGGTCTTCGGGCCGTCGGCCAGCCAGTCGAGGCAGCGCAGGTCGGCCGGGCCGAGGGCCAGCGCCCGCCCCACGGCGTCGTCGTAGGCCTGCACGCTGCGCTGGTAGCGCTGCAGCGAGGCCCCCAGCTCACCGACCAGTTGACGACGCGCGACCATCTCGCTTACCCTTTCGATAATCGAAATATACGAACCTCGTACAGAAGGACCGGACATGAGACTACTCGTCGTCGGCGGAGGCGTCGCCGGGCCGGCCGTCGCGCTCGCCGCCACCCGACTCGGACTCGACGCGACCGTGCTCGAGCGCCGCCCGGTCGCCGACCCCGACGAGGGCTCGTGGGTGACCGTCGCCCCCAACGGCCTCGACGCGCTCGACGTGCTGGGCGTGCTCGACGACGCCCGCGCGATCGGCCACCCGAGCCGGGTCAACCGGATGTACGGCGCGACCGGTCGCCACCTCGGCGACGTCTCGCTCGGCGTGCCCCTCGCCGACGGCACGGTCGCGCTCACCATGAAGCGGTCGGCGCTCGCCGTCCTGCTCGAGGATGCCGCCCGCCACGCAGGGCGCGGACGTGCGGCTGGGCGCCGAGGTCGGGTCGGTGCACGACGACGCGAACGGCGTGCGGGCCGTGCTCACCGACGGGTCCGTCGTCGAGGGCGACCTGCTCGTGGCCGCCGACGGGGTGCGCTCGCGGGTCCGCCGGGCGATCGACCCGAAGGCCCCGGACGCGCGGTACGTCGGGCTGACCAACTTCGGCGGCATCACCCGCGGCACCCGGCTCGGCGACGACCTCACCCCGCAGGCGTGGCACTTCGTGTTCGGGCGGAGGTCGTTCTTCGGCGCCCACCCCCTGCCGACCGGTGACGTCGTGTGGTTCGTCAACGTGCCGCGCCCGGAGATCGGCCGCGAGGAGCGGGCCGCGACCACCGAGGAACAGTGGCTGGGCTGGCTGGCCGAGCTGGTCGCGGACGACGCCGGCCCGGCATCCGCCCTCGTCGCCGCCGGCGAGCTCGAGCTGGCGGGCGACAGCACCTTCGACCTGCCGCACGTGCCCACCTGGTGGCGCGGCCGCACGGTGCTCGTCGGGGATGCCGCGCACGCCCCGTCGCCGAGCAGTGGCCAGGGTGCGGCGATGGCGCTCGAGGATGCCGTCGTGCTGGCCCGGTCGGTGGCCGCGCACGGCGCCGACGGACTGGCCGCCTACGAGCGGGCCCGGCGCGAGCGGGTCGAGGCGATCGTCAAGGCGGGGGCGCGCAGCAGCAGCGCGAAGATCCCCGGCCGGATCGGCCGGGTGCCGCTGGAGACGATGCTCAGCCTGGTGTTCCGCTCGGGCGTCGCCGCTCGCTCCACGGACGGGTTCACCGCCCACCGGCTCGGGGCGGGGCTCAGCCCCACTCGATGAGGCCGGAGGGCACCTGGACCGAGAACCCCTCGGCCGCAGGCGGGTCCGGCACGAGCCGGCCACCCAGGGCCTGGGCCCGGTCGCGCAGCGGGTCGACCTGCTCGGCGCCGAGGTGGCTGCCGGTGACGTCGAGGAAGAGCAGGCCGCCGACGACGTCGAGCCGCAGGTGCGAGCCCTCGTCGAGGGTGGCGGCGAGGGCGACGAGCAGCTCGCGGAACGCGTCGACGTCGAGCGAGACCCGGATGACCTGAACCCCGCCGGACTCCTGCCCCGCCACCGAGGTGCCGGGCGCGTGCTCGGCCAGCACCTCCGCGACGACCGCGGCGACGTCGACCTCCACGACCTGACCCGGGTCCGTCACGTCACCAGCCTAGGGTCGGCGGCGGATGGCGTCCTGCGGGACGAAGGAGGCGTCGCTCACCCTCGCCAGGCAGCCACCGCCCCGCTCGACTGGAGGGCGTCGAGCACGGCATCCGCGAGCCGGGCATGGCCGGACGCGTCGGGGTGGTCGCCGTCGTCGAGGAGGTCCTCGGTCGGGTCGCGGTGGCCACCGGTGCCCTTGAGCGGGGTGTAGGCGTCGACGTAGGTGGAACCGGTGCGGCGGGTCACGTCGAGGACGACCTGGTTGACGGCCTTGGTCAGGGCGTCGCTGCCGGCGACGTACGTCGGCCCGAGCGAGCGGCCCACCGAACCGTCGACCCCGACGTTCCAGTACCCGACCAGGGCGACCCGGGCGCCCGGTGTCAGGTGCCGGACCCGGTCGACGACGCTGGTGAGGCCGGACCGGAGCCCGGCGAGGGTGGTGTGGAAGCACGCGGAGCTCCCGGCCGGGGCGCAGGACGGGTCGGTCAGCCGGGAGAGGTCGAAGTCGTTGGCGCCGATCTCGACGACGACGAGGTCGGCCCCGTCGGCCAGGTCGGCCCGGGCCCGACCACCGGCGAGGTCGTCGAGCACGTCCTGGGTCGTCCAGCCGCTCACCGCGTCGTTGCGCAGCGTGACGACGCGCCCGGTGGTGGCGTGCAGGGCCGGGCTCAGCTGCTCGAGGAAGCCGTTGCAGTCGCAGGTGTCGGCCGCCGGCACGGAGTCGCCGAGGCCCACCACGCGCAGCGGTGGCACGGCCCCCCGGGTGGATGTCGAGCGCGGTACCGGAGCCGACGACACGACTCCGCCGCCGCGGGGTGTCGAGGCGTGGCCCGCCCGCTCGGCCACCGTGATGCCGACGGCAGTCCCGAGCAGGACGAGCACCAGGACGGTGAGGAGTGCGGACCTGCGGTGACCGGCCACCTCAGGGTCGGAATCCGGGCAGGGTCGACGCGAGCCACTGCAGGGCCGGCCGCACGTACGGCGAGTAGATCGACGTCCGGTGCCCGCCGACCTTGACGATGGTCGCCGAGACGCTGAGCGGTGACCGGGCGGCGGCGAGGAAACGGGCCGTCGTGGGGTAGGCCAGGGAGTCCTGCCGCGACGCGAAGACCCACATCGCGATCGGTGGCGGTGCGTGGGCCGCGAGGTGCACCAGGTCGTAGCCCTTGAGCTGGGCCGGGCCCAGCGGGTCGTACCCCGCCAGGAAGTCGGGCCGGAAGTACCCCTCGAACACCACGGCACCGCCGAACACGTCCGGGTGGCGCATCGCCACCGAGGCCGCGCACCAGCCGCCGTAGGAGTAGCCGAGCGTGGTCCACGAGGTGCGTCGGGTCTGCACGTGCAGGTGCTGACACGGCCCAGCGCGGCACCACGCTCGAGAGCCAGGTGTCGGTGTGGGGGTCACCCGGAGGGTCCGTCCACGCACTCGGTGTCGACGGTTCGCGGGTCGTTGATCTGGGGGATGACCACGATCGACGCGGCCAGCCGGTGGGTGGCGGTGAGCGCGTCGACGGTGCTGAGGAAGCGACCGCGGGTGAAGCTGCTGGGCCACGCCCGGCCAGCCGTGCAGGCCCAGGATCACCGGGTAGGTCGCGGCTGGCGGCCGGGTCGTACCCCGTGGGCAGGTAGACGAGCACGGGCACGGAGGCACCGGTCGCGGGGTCGTGCACCGTGTAGTGTCTGCATCCGGCTGACCCGGCTGGGGGAGGGTGTAGTCGCGCGGCCCGACGACCCCGGCCAGCCCCGGCCCCACGACCGGATGCCGTGAGCGCCGTCGCACGTCGTGCCGCCGTGGTGGGCGAACGCCTGGGTCTGGCGGGAGCCGAAGCAGGTCGCCCCAGCTGGTGTAGAAGACGTACTGGTCGTTGAGCACCGCGAGGCAGAGCGAGCACCACGACCCCGTTGAGCAGCGAGGACGGGAAGCGGCCCGCCCGGCGACCGCAGGGCGGCCGGGCCGCGGCGCGGCCAGCCGGACACGATGCCGACGAACAGGGCCGCGGCGAGCAGGCCGCCAGGACCCAGAGCAGACCCGAGCCGGTCAGTGACATCGCGTTCGCACCTCCCACCGGCACGATCGACCCGGTGGCTGGGAGCCACCTCCACGCCGGCTGTGGATCCGCCCGAAACCCGTCGGGCGCGCTACCTCAGCGTGCGGGCTGGTCGAGGCGCTCGGGGTGGGTGACGAGCTCGCGCACGACGGTCGCCATCCGGCCGGCGTGCACGCCGTCGACGACGCGGTGGTCGGCGGTGGCGACGAGCACGAGCACCGGCCGGGCCACGACCTGCCCGTCGACGACGACCGCCCGGTCCTGCACGGCCCCGACGGCCAGGTAGACCGGGGTGCGGGCGAACGGCAGCGGCGCCAGGAAGGCCTCGTCGAGGCCGAGGGTGCCGACGTTGGAGACGAACGCGGTGCCGAGCGGGAAGCCGGGCTGCCCGACCAGGCCGCGCCCCAGGCCGCCGGACACCAGGCTGGAGGCCGCCATGACCGGGCGCATGGTCCAGGCCGGCACGAGGTGCACCAGGCGTGAGGTGCGCCGGTAGGCGGCGTCGGTGCCGCGCCGCAGCCTGGCCGCACCGGCGTCGACGGCCCGGGCGACCTCGAGCGGGCTGAGCCGGTCGACGTCCGCGACCTTGACCGGCGCCAGGTCGGAGCCGTTGCCGATGTCGACGGCGAAGCCCACGTCGCAGGTCTCGAGCGGCACGAGCCGCCCGAACACCACCCGGGCGCGGATCTCCGGCACGTCGTGCAGCGCCCGGCCCAGGGCGGCCCCGACGACGTGGGTCAGCGTGACCCGCTCCCCCGACTCCGCGCGCACCCGCTCGAGGTAGGCCAGCGCCGCCGAGACGTCGACCTCCATCCGGGCGTAGATCCGGCCGTCGCGCGACGGGCGCCAGGTGGCGACGGCGATCTGCCGGCGCACCGGGGTGCGGCGGCGGTTCACCGGTTCACCGCGGCGGCGGGTGCCGCGGACGACGTCGGAGCGGCAGACGCCGGGATGCCGGTGAGCACCGCGCGCACGACCGCGCGGGGCGCGTGGGTGAAGGCCGCGACGGGAGCCGCGCGGCGCGGCATCCGCAGGTGGTGGCGACCCTGCTCGATCGCGGTGACGACCCGGCGGGCGACGGCGTCGGGGTCGAGCATGGTGAGCAGGCGGGCGCGCAGCACCCGGTCGAAGGCGGCCGCGGCCGGGGCGTGGCCGGCGATGCGGGCCATCATGTCGGAGGTGACCGGGCCGAGCTCGACGGCGAGCGTGCCGACCGGCCCGCCGCGCAGGTCGGCCCGCAGCCCGGAGGTCAGGTGGGTCAGCCCGGCCTTGGTGGCGCCGTAGGCGGCCAGGCCCGGGAAGGTGGCGACGCCGCTCATCGACGAGATGTTGACCAGGTGGCCGCGCCGGCGCGCGAGCATGCCGGGCAGCACCTGGCGGCACAGCTCGGCGGGGGCGAGCAGGTTGAGGGCGATCACCCGCTCGAGCTCGTCGGCGCTGAGGTCGGCGAAGTGGGCGGTGAGCTCGACGGCCGCGTTGTTGACCAGCAGGTCGACCGGCCGGTGGCCGGCCTCGACGCGCGCGACCAGGGCCCGCAGGGCGTCCCGGTCGGTGAGGTCGCAGGTCAGGGCGCGCCCGCCGACCTGGCCGACGAGCGCGTCGAGGGCGTCGCCACCGCGCGCGACGAGCGTGACGTCGGCTCCGGCCGCGGACAGCCGGGTGGCGAGCCGGGCGCCGATGTCACCCGTGGCCCCGGTCAGGAGGACGTGGGAACCGGCGACGCGCATCTCGCCAGTGTCCACGACGGGGGCGTGGGAACCGGCATCCCGCAGGTCGCCCCGCGCGGCCGGTGTCGAACGTTGCTCCCGGCCCCGCGGCTGTGGGGTTGGCCACACCCCCCGTTCCGCCCTGCGGAAGGGGTGGCGCGCGGAGTTGAGCCGGTCGGGGACAATCTGGTTAGGTAAGCCTCACCTACACCGCCCGGGCTCCGGGGGCCACCGACATCAGAGAGGGATGCCGTGATCGTCTGCCACTGTCACGTCGTCAACGACAAGGCCGTCGCCGCGGCCGTCGGCGCCGGCGCGCGCACCCTCTCCGAGGTGTGCCGGGCCACGGGTGCGGGTCGGGACTGCGGTGCCTGCGTCTTCTCGGTGCGACGACTGGTGTGCGAGCATGTGGCACCCGAGGTCCCCGAGAACGCGGAGGCGTGCCATGCGGCCAGTTGACCCCAAGATCGTCGACCGGCTGAACGACGCCCTGACCTTCGAGCTGAGCGTCGTCAACCAGTACTTCCTGCACGCGCGGATGCTCGACAACTGGGGCTTCCCCAAGCTCGGCAAGGTCTTCTACGACCTGTCGATCGACGAGATGCGCGACGCCGACGCCCTGATCTCGCGCGTGCTGTTCTTCGAGGGGCACCCGAACATCCAGCGGCTGCACGCGATCCGGGTCGGTGAGGACGCCGAGGAGATGCTGCGCCTCGCCCTCGAGAGCGAGATCGCGGCCGTCGCCCAGTTCAACGCCTCGGCGCAGGAGTGCCACGACCTCGGCGACCACGCCACCGCCTCGCTGTTCGAGGCGATGGCCCTCGACGAGGAGAAGCACGCCGACTGGTTCGAGAGCCAGATCGAGGCGCTGATGCGGATCGGCCTGCCGCAGTACCTGTCGCAGCAGATGGACACCTCAGCGGCTCCGTGACCCCAGGTCCATCCCGTAGTAGCGGGCCCCCGGGGGGCCCTCGAGCTCGGTGAAGCCGAGCCGCAGGTAGAACTGCTGCGCCCCGGTGTTGCCCTCGTCGACGCCCAGGTGCACGCCGGTGGCCCCGGCCGCGGTGAGCCCCGCCAGCACCGACTCGACCACGCGCCGACCCCAGCCCTGGCCCTGCAGCCGCGGCAGGAGGTCGACGTGGAGGTGGGCCGGGTACGCGACGAGCAGCCCGGCATCCGCGGGGGTGGGGTGGTGCAGCCGCTCGACCAGCGCACGGTCGGCCGGCGTGCTGCCGCTGCCCGACCGGGTGGCGCTCGCGCAGGGGCGGGAGCCAGACCTCGCTCCAGCCACCGCTCGAAGGCCCGGCTGTCGGGCACGCCGAGGCTGTAGCCCGCGACCCCGTGCTCGTCGTGCAGCACGCGGGTGACGGCGTGCGGGTAAGGCGAGGTAGGGGCCGGCCCAGACGTGGCCGAGCAGGTCGGGGTCGTCGTGCAGGGCGCTCGCGTCGCTGCCGGCGGCGCCGGTGAGCAGGCAGACCCGGTAGACCCCGGGCAGGTCGTGCACCGTGCCGGGCCGCATCGTCGTCACCCGGCTCCACGCTAGCGGCGGCGGGTGCGGGGGATCGACGGGTGTCGCCGTCGGGTCGTAGCGTTCCGGGCATGAGCGGGTGGGACGAGGTCATCGCGGCGGTCGGGCAGGCCCAGCAGGGCGCTGGAGGGTGGGCACGAGGCGCTGCTGCAGCAGTGGGCGGCGACCACCCCCGACGACCACGCCCAGCGGTGCGTGCTCGCGCACTACCTCGCCGACCGCGAGCCCGAGCTCGCCGACGAGGTGGCCTGGGACGAGGTGGCGCTGCGCGAGCACGCGCTGCTGGCCGACGACGCCCTCGCCGCGATCGGCATCCCGTCGGTCCGCGGGATGGCGCCGAGCCTGCACCTCAACCTGGGCGACGGCTACCTGCGCCAGGGCCGGGTCGGCGAGGCGCGGGTGCAGCTCGCGGCCGGGCTGGAGGCGGCCGACGCCCTCGGTGACGACGCGTACGGCGCGATGGTCAGTGGTGGGCTCGGCCGGCTGGCCGAGCGGTTGGCCGAGCGGTTGGCCGGGGCCTGAGCCGGCGCCGCGGGCCCGAGCCGGTCAGGTCGGGCCGAAGCCCGTCGTCACGAGCACGAGCTCGCCGGCCTCGTCGGTGGCGGCGAGGTCGAGCTCGGCGGTGATCCGCCAGTCGCGGTCGCCGTCGGGGTCCTCGAGGATCTGGGTCACGACCCAGTGGTCGTCGTCCTCCTCGACGACGCGGAACAGCGCCGGCCCGCGCGCCTGCGGCCCGGTGCCGAGGTCGTCGTACTCGGCGCGGTAGCCGGCGGCCGCGGCCTCCCACTCCTCCTGGCTGAGCCCGCCGTCGAGCGCCGCGAGCGCGGCGAAGCGACCCAGCGACACCAGCTCGATGCGGCGGAACATGCTCTGCCGCACCATGACCCGCAGCGCGCGAGGGTTCGCCGAGAGGGCGCGGTTCTCGCTCGGGGTGCGCACCTCGGTGAGCGGCTCGTCGCTGGGGTTGGCCAGGGCCTCCCACTCGTCGAGCAGGCTCGAGTCGGTGTGCCGCACCACCTCGCCGAGCCACTCGACGATGTCGTCGAGCTCCTCGGTGCGGGCCGAGGTGGGCACGGTCGAGCGCAGCGCGCGGTAGGCGTCGGTGAGGTAGCGCAGCACCACGCCCTCGGCGCGGAACAGCTTGTGGTGGGCGACGAACTCGCCGAAGGTCATCGCCCGCTCGTACATCTCGCGCACGACCGACTTCGGTGACAGGCCGCGCGGGTCGACCCACGGGTGGGTCTGCCGGTACACGCGCAGCGCCGCCTCGAGCTCCTCGGCCAGGGGGCGCGGCCAGGTGACGTCGTCGAGGGCGTCCATCCGGTCCTCGTACTCCATGCCGTCGGCCTTCATCGCGCCGACCGCCTCGCCGCGGGCCTCGAACCGCTGGGCCATCAGCACCGGCCGCGGGTCGTCGAGGGTGGCCTCGATGACGCTGACCACGTCGAGGGCGTAGCCGGGGGCCTCCGGGTCGAGCATCTCGAGCACCGCCAGCGCGAACGCCGACAGCGGCTGGTTGAGCGCGAACCCGTCGCCGAGGTCGAGGGCCACCTGGAACGGGCCCTCGGCGTACGCGGTGCTCGTCGCCGCGCACGAAGTGCTCGAGGGTGCCGACGACCCGGTGCTCCTCGACGGTCGGCGCGGGTGTCGCCGTCCGCTGCAGGGCGAGTCGGCGTCCGGGGCGGAGCCGATGGCCGGCGGCGGCGAGCAGCTCGCCGATCGGGCCGAGGTCCTCGCCCGACCGGGGGATGCCGTCCGCCTCGCCGCGTGTCGGCTCCGGTCGGCGGGTCGCCGCGTCCGGGCGTCGGGCGCGCGGCATCCGGGAGGTCGGCGGGCAGCCAGTCCTCGACGGACGAGCCGTCGTCGGGCTCGACCACCTTGGCGCGCAGCAGCGAGGCCAGCACCTGCACGGCGCGCTCGACGAGGGCCTCGCGGCGCTCGGGCGTCTCGTGGTTGTCGAGCAGCAGGGTGTGCAGCGCGGCCTGCTGGCCCTCCCACTGGTCGAGCACGTTGAGCACCATCGCGTGGTTGACCCGCATCTTCGAGGTGAGCGGCTCGGGCGGCGGCGGCGACGAGGCGGTCGTAGGTCGCCTCGCTGTAGGTGAGGGTGCCCTCCTGGGGCTTCTTGTGCACCACCTTGCGGCGCTTCTTCGGGTCCTCGCCCGGCCTTGGCGAGGGCCTTCGCGTTGAGGACGACGTGCTCGGGCGCCTGCACCACGACGTAGCCGATCGTGTCGAAGCCGGCCCGCCCGGCCCGCCCGGCGATCTGGTGGAACTCGCGGGCCCGCAGCACCCGCTGCTTGCGCCCGTCGTACTTGGTCAGCGAGGTGAGCAGCACGGTGCGGATCGGCACGTTGATGCCGACGCCGAGGGTGTCGGTGCCGCAGATGACGGCGAGCAGCCCGGCCTGGGCGAGGGTCTCGACGAGCCGGCGGTACTTCGGCAGCATCCCGGCGTGGTGCACCCCGACCCCGTGCAGCACGAGCCGGCGCAGGGTCGTGCCGAAGCCCTTGCCGAAGCGGAAGCCGCCCACGGCATCCTTGATCGCGGCCTTGCGGGCGCTCGACACGAGCTCGACGCTGGTCAGCGCCTGGGCCTGCTCCACCGCGGACGCCTGGGTGAACGACACGACGTAGATCGGGCCCGCGGTCGTCGCGCAGCAGCAGCTCGATCGTCTCGTGCACCGCGGTGAGCACCCACGAGAACTCCAGCGGCACAGGCCTTTCCGCGCCGGTGATGGCCACCGTCTCGCGGCCGGTGCGGCGGGTGAGGTCCTCCTCGAAGACCGCCGTCTCGCCGAGCGTCGCCGACATCAGCAGGAACTGGGTCTCGGGCATCAGCAGCAGCGGCACCTGCCAGGCCCAGCCGCGGTCGGGCTCGGTGTAGAAGTGGAACTCGTCCATGACGACCAGCCCGATGTCGGCCAGCTCGCGGTCGCGCAGCGCGTGGTTGGCGAGCACCTCGGCGGTCGCGCAGATGATCGGGGCGCCGGGGTTCACCGCCGCGTCGCCGGTGAGCATGCCGACCTGCGCCGGCGCCGAAGATCTCGACGAGCGCGAAGAACTTCTCGCTGACCAGGGCCTTGATCGGGGCGGTGTACCAGCTGCGCCGGCCCTCGGCCAGGGCCAGCGCGTGGGCGGCGACCGCGACCAGCGACTTGCCCGACCCGGTCGGCGTGGCCAGCACGACGTGGGCACCGCCGGCCAGCGCCAGCACCGCCTCCTCCTGCGCGGCGTACAGGGCGAAGCCCCGCTCACCGGCCCAGTCGAGGAAGACGTCGAACGCCGCGTCCGCGCCGGCGGTGGGGGCGCCGGAGAGGCGGTCGGTGAGGGTCATCGTGCTCGATTGTCCCTCACCGGAGGGCGTCGGCCGTGCGCCGGCGGCTCAGCAGGGCTGCTCGTTGTTGGTCTCCCACGCCCGCCGGACCAGGTCGGTGAGCACCTCGCGGTCGACGTCGTCGAGCCGCTTGACGTAGACGCAGCCCTTGCCGGTGGTGTGCGGGCCGAGCCGGTCGAGCAGGTCGGTGTTGCTGCCGTAGTAGGTCAGCCCGTAGAGCGTCAGGGCGGCCTTGCGGGGGGCCAGGCCCACGGCGAACCACTCGCGCTCCTTGCCGTCGGCGGTGCGGTAGGGCTGGCGCCCGAACCCGATCGTCGACGTGCCCCACATCCGCGGTGGCGCGCCGGTGACCTCGCTCATCAGCCCGACCACGGCGCGGGCGTCGTCGCGGCGCCGCGCGTCGGTGACGCCGTCGAGGTAGGCCGTGACGTCGGCATCCGTGGGTTGGGTGATCCGGTCGGCACCTGCCTGCGCCATGGCCGCCTCCTCGAGGTCGTGGTCCTCCACGGTAGGCGCGTCGCGGCCGTGCGGGAAGTGGTGGGGCAGACAACGGCGGGCTCTGGTGGCGCGGTGGCCGGGCTGCGACGCTGGGGGCGAGGAGATGATGACGATGGTGGAGTCAGGAGATCGTCGAGCTGCCGTCCGAGACGGTGGCCGTGGTGCGCAGCGTGGTGCCGATGGACGGGTTGTCCGCCTTCTTCGGTGAGGCCTACGGGCGGGTCGCCGGTGCGGTGCCCGCCGCCGGCGGCCGGATCACCGGGCCGCCCTTCGCCTGGTACCACGGGATGCCGGGCGAGACGGTCGACGTCTCCGCCGGCTTCGCCGTGGCCGGCGACGTGCACGTGCCCGACGGCGGGGTGCACGTGCGTCGAGCGCCCCGGCGGCCGGGCCCTGGTGACGGTGCACGCCGGGTCGTACGACGGGCCTGGGCGGTACCTGGGCCGAGCTCGCCTCGGCCGTGGTGGCCCGCGGCTGGCAGGGGCGCGACGACTTCTGGGAGGAGTACCTCACCGAGCCCACCGGCGACCCGTCGGCCTGGCGCACCCGCCTGGTGCTGCCGCTGGCCTGAGCGCGGCGGCGGCGGATTGGCTCAGCGGGTGCGGGGCGCGGTGGTCGCGCCGACGTGCTCGGTGAGCCAGGCGACGAGCGGGCGCACCGCGCGCCCAGTCCGCGCGCACGTGGTCGACGACCTCGGGGGTCGACAGCCACGGCGGCGCACCGTGCTCGCGCTTCGCGATGAGGTTCTTGAACCGGATCAGCTCCAGGCGCGGGTGGTCGGCCGGCACGCCGCGCGGGCGGGTCGCGACCGCGTCGCCGCCGAGCTCGAACCCCGCCGCGGTCAGGTCGTCGACCACCCGCTGCAGGTCCTGGCCGGAGCGCGGGGCGTCGATCGCGGCCCGCAGCCGGGGCAGCTGGTCGGGCCCGGTGGGGTAGAAGCCGCCGCCGGTCATCAGCCCGTCGGCGTTGACCTGCACGTAGAAGCCCATGCCCGGCACGGTCGTGGCGAGGGCGCCCTGGTGGTCCTTGTACGGCGACTTGTCCTTGCTGAACCGCACGTCGCGGTTGGCCCGGTAGAGGTGCGCCGGCCCGAACTCGTCCTCGAGCGCGTCGAGCAGGCCTTCGAGCGGCTCGCGCACCGACGCCGCGTACCGCGTCCTTGTTCGGCCAGCCACCAGGTGCGGGTGTTCTCGGCACCCAGCTGCTCGTAGAAGTCGAGGGCGTCGGTCGGGATGCCGTGGAAGCCGGTCACGCACCCACTCTGGCACGGCATCCATCCGCCGTGAGTGCGGAAGTGGTCGCCATGGCGACCACTTCCGCACTCGCCGCTGATGGAGGGGCGGGGTCAGGTACGGCGTTCAGGCGGGCGAGCTCGTCGTCGGTGAGGCGCAGGTCGGCCGCGAGCACCGAGTCCTGGATCGACGCCGGGCGCGAGGCCCCCGGGATCGGGATGACGACGTCGGCCAGCGACAGCTCCCAGGCCAGGGCCACCTGCTGCGGGCTCACCCCGTGCGCCTGCGCCACCTCGGCGAACGCGCCGTGGTTCGCGCCCAGCTCGCCGGCGTTCGAGATGCCGCCGAGCGGGCTCCACGGCAGGAACGCGATGCCGAGACCGGCACAGTGCTCGAGCTCGCCGCAGGCTCGAGCGGAAGGCCGGCGAGAACTGGTTCTGCACCGACACCAGCCGGCCGCCGAGCACCTCGTTGGCCTCGTCGATCTGGGCGACCGTGGCGTTCGAGATGCCGGCGCGCACGATGACGCCCTCGTCGAGCAGCTCGACGAGCGCCCCCACCGACTCGGCGTAGGGCACCTTCGGGTCGGGCCGGTGGAACTGGTAGAGCCCGATCGCGTCGACCCCGAGCCGCTTGGCCGAGTCGCGGGCCGCCTGCTTGAGGTACGCCGGGTCGCCGTTGCGCGTCCACGACCCGTCACCGGGGCGCAGGTGCCCGCCCTTGGTCGCCACGAGCACCGAGGTGGCGTCGCCGCCCCACGAGCGCAGGGCGTCGGCGATGAGCTGCTCGTTGTGGCCGACCTCGTCGGCGTGCTGGTGGTAGGCGTCGGCGGTGTCGATCAGGGTGACCCCGGCGTCGAGCGCGGCATGGATGGTGGCCACCGACCGCTCGGTGTCGGGCCGGCCCTCGATCGACATCGGCATCCCGCCGAGACCGATCGCGCTGACCAAGAGATCTGCAAGTGCGCGCTGCTGCATGCGTTCAACTCCTGTGGTTCGTTCGGACTGCTGGATGCTGCATGGGACGAGGGTGGCCAACGCCCGCTGCCGCCGAGACCTTCCCGCCCCGAGTGCGGAAGTGGTTGCCGGGGCAGCCACTTGCGCCCTCACGGCGGGGTTCCCGGACGTTCACCGGCCGTTCGCCGACGGGCCTGTTCCTACAAGTCGCGGGGTCCCGCCAACGGTGTTAGGTTCGCGCCGCATCGTGTGCGGGCGAGGCGTCGCGACAGGCGGCAGGGCACCCCGCTGGACCCTGGAGGACTCATGGCTTCGTCGTTCCGCCGGTTCGTGGGGAGGGTCGCCGTCGGCGTCCTCGCCGTGGCCGTCCCCGTCGTGATCACGCCCGTGGCGGCGTCCGCGGCCGCCCCCACCGACCTGTTCTTCTCGGAGTACGTCGAGGGGACGAGCAACAACAAGGCGCTGGAGATCTACAACGGCACCGGGGCGGCGGTCGACCTCGCTGCGGGGGGCTACAACGTCCAGGTCTTCGCCAACGGGGCGCGACGGCCGGACTCGACGATCGCCCTGACCGGGTCGGTGGCCGCCGGCGACGTCTGCGTCATGGCGAACCCGTCGGCGAGCGCGACGATCCTGGCCCAGGCGCGACGCAGACCAGCGGGTCGGTCAGCTTCAACGGCGACGACGCGGTCGACGCTGCGCAAGGGCGACGACGGTCGTCCTCGACGTCATCGGGCAGGTCGGCTTCGACCCGGGCGCGGAGTGGGGCGACGGGCTCGACGCAGCACGGCGGACAACACGCTGCGCCGCAAGGCCGACCGTCTGCGCGGGCGACGCCGACGCATCCGATGCCTTCGACCCGGCGGCGCAGTGGGACGGCTTCGCGCAGTCGACACGTTCGACGGCCTCGGCGCCCACACCACGACCTGCGGCTCCGAGCCGCCGGCCGACGAGGCCCCCAGCGTCACCGGATGACGCCGGCGACCGGGGGCACCGCCCCGGCCACGGTGAGCCCGACCGTCACCTTCAGCGAGCCGGTCACCCTCGGTGGCGCCGCGATCATCGCTCGACTGCACGGTCAGCGGCGCCGGCGGCCTTCACGGTCACCGGGGGCCCGACGCACCTGGACCGTCGACCCGGTCGACGACCTCGCCCGGCAGCCTGCACCCTCACCGTCGGCGGCGCTCGCGGGTCACCGACGTCGACACCAACGACCCGCCGGACACCATGAACGACGACGCGACGTCGCACGTTCACGCGTCGCCGACTCGTGCGCCGGCGGCTACACGCCCATCCCGCAGCTGCAGGGCTCCGGGCGACACCGCGGCGCTCACCGGCACCCGCACCACCCGTGGCGTCGTCGTCGGCGACTACGAGGGCCCGTCGCCCGGCGCTGCGCGGCTTCTACCTCCAGGACCCCACCGGCGACGGTGACCCGGCCACCTCCGACGCGCATCTTCGTGTTCAACGGCGGCGGCGGCGACCTCGTCGCAGCTCGGCGACGTCGTGCGCGTCACCGGCAACGTCGGCGAGAACCAGGGCCAGACCCAGATCTCGGCGACCGCCGCGAACGTCGCCGACGTGCGGCACCGGGCACGGTCGCCCCGACCGACGTCACCCTGCCGATGGCCAGCGCGACCGCCTTCGAGCGGTACGAGGGCATGCTCGTGCGGATGCCGCAGGAGCTCACCGTCACCGAGCACTTCCAGCTCGGCCGCTTCGGCCAGGTGCTGCTGTCCTCCGGCGGGCGCCTGCAGCAGCCGACCAACGTCGTCGCGCCGGGCGCCGCGGCCAACGCGCTGCAGGCCCAGAACGACCTCAACCAGCTCATCGTCGACGACGCGTCGCAGGCGCCAGAACCCCGACCCGATCGTGTTCGGCCGCGGCGGCCAGCCGCTCAGCGCGAGCAACACGCTGCGCGGCGGCGACACCGCCACCGGCATCGTCGGCGTCATGACCTACACCTGGGCGGGCAACGCCGCCAGCGGCAACGCCTACCGCGCTGCGCCCGGTCAACGCGCTCGGCGGCGTCAGTCGACTTCACGGCCGGCCAACCCGCGGCCCGACGCAGCCCGCGGACGTCGGCGGTGACGTGCGCGTCGTCGGCATGAACCTGCTCAACTACTTCAACACCTTCGACGGGCTGCCCGACACCCAGTGACAACTGCGGCCTCGGCACCCAGGGCGCGCTGACCGACTGCCGCGGCGCCGACACCCAGGCCGAGTTCGACCGGCAGTGGCCCAAGACGGTCGCGGCCATCCTCGCGATGGACCCCGACGTCGTCGGCGTCAACGAGATCGAGAACGACGGCTACGGCCCCGACCAGCGCCATCGCGCACCTCGTCGACAAGCTCAACGCGGCGACGGCGCCCGGCACCTACGCCTTCATCGACGTCGGACGCCGAGACCGGCCAGGTCAACGCGCTCGGCACCGACGCGATCAAGGTCGGGCCAGATCTACAAGCCCGCCAAGGTGACCCCGGTCGGCGACACCGCCGTGCTCAACACGACCGAGTTCGTCAACGGTGGCGACCCGGCTCCCCGCAGCCGTCCGTCGCTGGCCCAGGCCTACCGAGGTCAACGCGACCGGTGGCGTCTTCATCGTCGACATCAACCACCTCAAGAGCAAGGGCTCGGCCTGCAGCGTGCCCGATGCCGGTGACGGCCAGGGCAACTGCAACGCCGCCCGCACCGTGGCCGCCAACGCGCTGGCCACCTGGCTGGCCTCCGACCCGACCGGCACCGGCGACCCGGACGTGCTCCTCGTCGGCGACTACAACTCGTACGCCAAGGAGGACCCGATCACGGCCCTCGAGGACGGCCGGGTTCACCAACCTCATCGAGGACCGGATCGGCGCCGACGCCTACTCGCTACGTCTTCGACGGCCAGTGGGGCTACCTCGACCACGCGCTCGGCTCGCAGTCGATCCGCTCGGCAGGTGACCGGGGTGGCGGAGTACCACATCAACGCCGACGAGCCGTCGGTGCTCGACTACAACACCGACTTCAAGACGCCCAACCTGCAGTCGACGCTCTACGCGCCCGACCAGTTCCGCGTCTCCGACCACGACCCGGTCGTCGTCGGCCTGTCGCCGAACTCCCCGGCCACCGTCACGGCCGCGTTCGACGACGCCTCGGTGTCGTGCGGCACCGGCAACGCGAGCCTCACGGTCGGCATCACCGACCGCGACGCCGCCGACACCCACACGGCGACCATCGCGTGGGGTGACGGGTCGAGCGAGACCGTGGACCCGGCATCCGCCTCGTTCACGCGCACCCACACGTATGCCGCGGCCGGCCGCTACACGGCGACGGTCACCGTGACCGACAGCCACGGCCACGTCACGACGACCACCGCGGACGTCGTCGTCGAGCTCACCTCGACGGGCCTGCTGCCGCCGTTCAAGGACGGCAGCACCGTCAAGGCCGGGTCGACGGTTCCGCTCAAGGTCGGGTTCACCGACTGCGACGGCTCGGTGCCGACCGACCTGGCGCCGACCGTGACGGTCAGCCTGGGTGGGTCGACGGTGCTCACCGGCACGATGGCGTTCACCGACGGCAAGTGGCAGTACGACCTGAAGACGTCGCGACTGCCGAACCCCACCGGCACCTACACGGTGACGGTCACGGTGCCGGAGACCGGCCAGACGGTCACCGGCACGCTGCGCCTGCGTCGCTGAGGCACGACGCGTGACGGCGGGGCGGGCCCACAGGTCCGCCCCGCCGTTGCGTCGTCACCGGTGGGCGAGGGGGCTGACCACGACCCGCCGGGATGCCGTGCCGCGGCCGGCCGCGTCCCAGGCCGCGGGTGCGTCGTCGAGGCCCACGACGTCGTGGTCGACCTCGAGGCGACCGTGCGGCGGCGTGGTCGAGCACCGTGCCGAAGACGGCTCGGCGCCGCGCGTCGGTGAGGGCGGTGTTGGTGTAGCCCAGCACGGCGGCCGACCGGCTGCGCAGGGCCGCCGAGTCGACCGACAGGGCCGGGCCGGCGGTGCTGCCGAGGTTCACCAGGCGGCCACCCTGCGCGAGCACCAGCGCCGCGGCCGTGCCGGGGATGCCGGCGAGCGGGTCGACGACGACGTCGGCGCCGCCGTGGCACGCCTCGCGCAGCCGCTCGGCCAGGGACGGCGGGGTCGTCGTCGGCGCGCAGGTCGACCACGGCATCCGCGCCGCGTGCGGTGGCCCGGTGCAGCGCGTCCGTCGAGCGCGCGGCCGCGACGACGCGGCCGGCGCCGAGCAGGCGGGCCGCCTGCACCGCGACCTGGCCGACGACCCCGCCGGCGCCGAGCACGAGCACCGTCTCGCCGGCGCGCAGGGCGGCCCGGCCCTCGAGCACCTCCCAGGCGGCGACGGCGGAGAGCCCGAGCGCGGCCACGGTGGTGTCGGGGAGGTCGGCCTCGACCACGACGGCCTCGGCGGCGGTGGCCACCGCGAGCTCGGCCAGCCCGCCGTCACCGGGCGCCATCCCGGCCGTCGTCGGGAACCACACCCGCCGGCCGACCAGCTCCGGCGGGCCCGGCGCGCACCACCCCGACGCGCCTGCACCCCCGGCACGTAGGGCAGCGCCGGTGGCCCGAAGTACGAGGTGCCCGACGCGCAGAGCAGGTCGAGCGGCGTGATCGGCACGGCGGTGACGGCGACGAGCAGCTCGCCCGGCCCGGGCACCGGGTCGGCGCGGTCGAGCACCTCGGGGGGCCGGCCGTGGGCGGTGATCGTCGCGGCGCGCACGGCTCAGGTGGCGATGTCGGGGTAGGGCAGCGACAGGTGGGCCAGCGCCGGCGCCGTAGCCCTTCTGGTACGACAGCGGCTCGGGGTGGTCGCGCTCGAACATCGCGATGAACAGGGTCAGGGTGAGGAACGGGTGCGCCCCGAACTCGAACAGGGCGACGTGGTCGTGCGCGACGAGGGCCGCGCGCTCCTCGTCGGTGAACGCCAGCCAGGTGCTCGCCTCGCCGTCGGTGACGTTGAGGATGCGGTTGGCCTGGGTCTCCTCCCACCACGCGACGAAGCCGGCGGGGTCCTCGCGGTAGCGCTCGACGAGGTCGGGGTCGCGGTCGACGGTGAACAGGAACTTGTTCAGCAGGTACTTGCTCATGCCGGCGCTCCGTTCGGGTACCAGGTGAAGTAGGCCTCCATGGTGTGGAACAGGTCGAGGCTGTCGACGTGGTCGGCCTTCGCGTTCTCGCCGGCCACCCCCATCATCAGCATGAAGTCCATGAAGCCGTGGGTCGCGTTGCCGGGCAGGTGCAGGCTGTCCAGGCTCACCTCGCGCAGGCAGCCGTCGAGGTCGCCGTTCGCGATCCACTGCACGGCCCGCTGGTCGAACTCCGGGTCGGGGCCGTGCGGGCCGAACTGGCGCGGGCCGCCGAGCTCGAGGGAGAGGTGGCCGGTGCCGATGATGGCGACCCGCTGGTCGCTCGGCCACGACTCGACGAGCTCGGCGGATCGCGCGGCCCAGCTCGACGAAGCGCTTCGGCTGGGGCAGCGGCGGCGCGAAGATGTTGGTGTAGATCGGCACGATCGGCAGGTCGGCCTCCGGCCGCAGCGTGATGATCGGGCAGGTGATCGAGTGGTCGATCCGCAGCTCGTTGCTGAAGGCGAGGTCGAAGCCGGAGTCGAGGCCACCGCGCAGGATGTGCGACGAGAGCTCCTCGTGGCCGTCGAGCCGGAACCGCGGGAGGCCGAACTCGCGCTCCTCGTTGTACCAGTTGGCGTCGTAGACGGGCGCCTTGCCCACGAGGAACTGGGGCATGTTGTCGAGCCACAGCTGGTGGAAGTGGTCGCTGCCGACCATGACGAGCACGTCGGGCCGGGCCCGGGTCGAGCGTCTCGCGGAAGCGCTCGATCTTGGCCACCCACTCGTCCGCGAACGGCGGGCGCTCCTCTCCCACCGCGGTGCTCGCGCGGTAGTAGAACGGGTGGTGCGTCGAGGCGATGACGGCGACGACCTGCGCCATGTGCGGGGTCTCCTTCCGGTTAGGACTGCGGGTCGACGTACTCGGCGTTGCGGTCGACGGCGAGGTAGACGTCCATGCCGATCGGGCGGCGCCGCTCCTCGGCGAGCTGGCCGAGCAGGCCGGCCGCGCGGGCGAGCAGCGCGAACCCGCGCAGCATCTCGACCGGCAGGCCGAGGTCGGCCAGCGCGGCACCGCACACGCCGGCGCCGTTGAGCGGCAGCGTGCCGGCCGAGCACCTGCTCGTGCACGCGGCCGACGGCCTCGAACAGCCGCAGGTGCGGGCCGCGCAGGCCCTCCTCCTCGGCGATGCCGATGAGCACCGGCGTGCGCGGGTCGCCGTCCTTGTGCACGGGGTGGCCGAGGCCGGGGACGAAGCGGCCCGCCTCCTTGGTGCGGCGCACGGCGGCGAGCGCGACGGCATCCCACTGCTCGTCGGTCGTCGGGAGGTCGTCGCCGAGGTCGACGACCACGGCGTCGAGGAACGCCCCGCAGTCCTCGGTGACGCCGAGGAAGCGCGACCCGCCACCGAGCAGGCCCGGCGGCCAGGGCGCCCTGGAGCGAGTCGGGCGCGGACAGGTAGGTGAGCCGCGCCGCGATCGCGGTCGGGGTGAACCCGTGGTCGGCCAGCGCCACGAGCACGGCCTCGAACACCCTGGTCTCGGACGGGGTCGGGCGCCGCATCGCGACGAGCCAGAAGGCGAGCTCGCCGAAGCCGACCTTCCCCATCAGGTCGGCGGTGAGGTCCTGGCCGAGCAGCCGGATCTCGTCGGCGCTCGAGGTGCCCAGGGACGTGGGGTAGGTCGTCATGCGTCACGCTCCGTCGTGCGGGTGGCCGGCTCGGCGAGCCAGCGCCGGATCTCGTCGCCGTGCTCGTCGAGGCCGGGCGGCGGCAGCCGGTAGTCGGCGCGGGGTCGCGGACAGCCGGATCGGGTTGCGCACCGAGGGCACCGCGGCGTCACCCTCGCCCGACGACGACGACCGGGTCGAGGCCGACCGACTCGGCGAACGCGACGCCCCCGTCGATGGTGTTGATCGGGCCGCACGGCACTCCCGCCGCGGTGATGCACGCTCGAACCACTCCATGGTGGTGCGGGTCGGCGAGCCGCTCGACGAGCAGCGGGCGCAGCTCGTCGCGGTTGGCGGTGCGGTCCTCGTTGCCGCGGAACCGGGGGTCGTCGGCCAGCTCGGGCACGCCGAGCACCTCGACCAGCCGGCGGAACTGGCCGTTGTTGCCGGCCGTGATGATCAGGTCGCCGTCGGAGCAGGGCAGCGGCTCGTAGGGGAACAGGCTCGGGTGGCTGTTGCCCATCCGGGTGGGGACGACGCCGCCGGCGACGAACGCGCTGGCCTGGTTGACCAGACCCGGACAGCGCCGACGACAGCAGGTTGACCTCGACGTGCTGGCCGCGGCCGGTGTCGTGGCGGGCGTTGAGCGCGGCGAGCACGCCGATCGTGGCGTGCAGCCCGGCCATCACGTCGAAGACCGAGATGCCGGCGCGGTAGGGCGGCCCGTCGGGGCTGCCGGTGAGGCTCATCAGCCCCGAGATGGCCTGCACCATGAGGTCGTAGCCCGGCAGGTCGCGCCCGCCGGGGCCGCTGCCGAAGCCGCTGATCGAGGCGTAGACGACCGCGCGGGTTGGTGGCCGAGACGCTGGCGTAGTCCAGGCCGAAGCGGGCCAGGCCGCCGGGCTTGAAGTTCTCGACGAGCACGTCGGCCCGGTCGGCCAGCTCGCGCGCGGCGGCGAGGTCGTCGGCGTCCTTGAGGTCGAGGGCCACCGAGCGCTTGTTGCGGTTGACGCCGAGGTAGTAGGTCGAGACGCCGTCGCGCAGCGGGCGGGCTCCAGGTGCGGGTGTCGTCGCCCGCGGGCGACTCGACCTTGACCACCTCGGCGCCGAGGTCGGCGAGCAGCATCGTGGCGTAGGGGCCGGCGAGGATGCGGGAGAAGTCGGCGACGAGCAGGCCGGAGAGCGGCCCCGAGGGCGGTGCCACGCGGACCACCTCCTCGCGCGTCGGCATCCACGGACAGGTGTCCGCGGCAGTTGCGTGGCTCCGAGTCTCGGCGCCGCCGCCGGGCCCTGTCAAGCACCCGACGAGCGTCGTTGGACGGTCGCCACGAGGGTCTTGACAGCCCCGGCCCGGCGCGCGGACAGTGGGTCCACGACACACGGGTGCCACCAGGCGGACACCTGTCCGAGATCGTTGAACGGGAGAAGGTCATGGCTCACGACGAGGTGGCCGACGGCCGTCCGGTGCTGTTCCGGAACGCCACGGTGCTGACGATGGACGACGCACACCAGGTGCTGACCGGCGCCGACGTGCTGGTCGTCGGCGACCGCATCGCCGAGGTCGGGCCCGGGCTGACCGCCCCCGACGGGGCGCTCGAGATCGACGCCACCGGCGGCATCGTCATGCCCGGCATGGTCGACACCCACCGGCACATGTGGCAGACGGCGATGCGCGGCTACGGCGCCGACTGGACCCTCACCCAGTACTTCGTCTGGTACTACCTCGAGCACGGTCGCCGGTTCCGGCCGGAGGACGTGCACACCGGCAACCTGCTGTCGGCCTGGGACGCGCTCGAGGCCGGGGTCACCACCACCGTCGACTGGTCGCACGGCCTGCAGACGGTCGACCACGCCGAGGCGGCCGTCGACGCCCTGCAGAGCGTGCCCGGCCGGTTCGTGCTCGCCTACGGCAACATCCAGGCCGGGCCGTGGGAGTGGACGGCCGACCCGGCGCTGCGCTCGTTCCTCGAGCGCCGCCGCGGCGACCTCTACGGCTGGCAGCTCGCGTTCGACGTCACCGGCGACCCGGCCTTCCCCGAGCGCCCGGCCTTCGAGGTGGCGCGCGAGCTCGACCTGCCGGTCACGACGCACGCCGGCGTCTGGGGCGCGACGAACGACGACGGCATCCGGCTCATGCACGAGAACGGCTTCATGAACGAGTCGAACGTCTACGTGCACGCCGCCACCCTGTCGACCGACTCCTACCACCGCATCGCCGCCACCGGTGGCTCGGCCTCGGTGTCGACCGAGTCGGAACAGAGTGCGGGACAGGGCTACCCGCCCACCTGGCAGCTGCGCAAGCACGACATCCCGGTGTCGCTGTCGATGGACACCAGCGTGTGGTGGAGCAGCGACCTGTTCTCGGCGATGCGCACCACGCTCGGCGCCGACCGCTCGCGCGAGCACCTCGAGGCGCACGCCGCCGGCGACACGGTGACCAACGTGCACCTGCGCGCCGAGCACGTCGTCGACTGGGCCACCCGCGGCGGGGCCCGGGCGCTGGGGCGCGACGAGATCGGCCGCCTGGTGCCCGGCGCCAAGGCCGACGTCGTGCTGATCCGCAACGACCGGTCGCCCGTGTCGTTCCCGCTGCTCAACCCCTACGGCCACGTCGCCTTCCAGGCCCAGCGCGGTGACGTGCACACCGTGCTCGTCGACGGCCGGGTCGTCAAGCACGAGGGCGAGCTGGTCGGCGTCGACCTGGCCGACCTGCGCCGCCGGGCCGAGGCGACCGTCGAGCACCTCGTCACCGAGATGGGCGAGGAGGCCTGGGTCGCCGGCATGAACCCGGCGCTGCCGGAGGACGACGACGACAAGGTGCTCGACAACCCGTACCAGTACACGGAGTTCCGCACGGACACCACCCGGGCACGGGGTACGGTCTTCGGCGAGCCGGGGGCCGGCGAGGACGACTGAGCCCGAGGTGAACCCAACGAGTCGGGAGGCGTGATGGCCGGACGGGGCCAGGGGCCCGACTTCGTCGAGGCACTCGCCCGCGGGCTCGACGTCATCGCCTGCTTCGACCGGGAGCGGCCGGCGATGTCGCTCAGCGACGTCGCCGGGGCCACCGGGCTCGCGCGGCCCACGGCCCGGCGGCTGCTGCTCACCCTCGAGGAGCTCGGCTTCGTGCGGTCCCGCGACGGCGTCTTCACGCTGACCCCGCGGGTGCTCGACCCTGGGCACCGCCTACGTGGCGTCGCTCGGGCTGTGGGAGATCGCCCGCCCCCGGCTCGAGGCGCTGGTCGGGCGCACCGGCGAGTCCTCGTCGATGGCGCAGCTCGACGGGTCGGACATCGTCTACGTCGCGCGGGTGTCGGTGCCCAAGATCATCGCGCTGCGCGTCGAGGTGGGCACCCTCTTCCCGGCCCCGCCGACCTCGCAGGGCAAGGTGCTGCTCGCCGCCCTGGACCCGCAGGCGCTGGATGCCGTGCTCGCCACCCCCAGCCGCTCCGGTCTCGTGCCTCGCGTCGAGCGCGACCGGGCGGCGCTCGACGACGAGCTCGCGCGGGTGCGCGCCCGCGGGTGGGCGCTGGCCGACGAGGAGCTCGCCCCCGGGGTGCGCTCGGTGGCCGTGCCGGTGCGCGACGGCACCGGTGCGGTGCGGGCCGCGATGAACGTCACCGTGCACGCGGCCGAGACCTCGACCGAGCGCCTGCTCGACGAGCTGCTGCCGCTGCTGCAGCGCACGGCGGGCGAGGTCAGCGACGACTGGGCGCTCTGGCAGCGCCGCCCCCACGTCGAGGTGGCCCGGTCACCGACCGGCGGTCAGCCGGCGGCCTCGGGGTAGGTCGCCTCGATCGCGGCCAGGTAGGCGGCGGTCAGCCGCTCGAAGCCGTTGGCGGTGATCTCGACGTCGTCGCCGACGGCGAGCCGCAGCACGGTGCGCTCGGGGACCCAGCTGATCGGCCCCTCGACCCGCAGGACGGCGTCGTTGTCGACGATCGAGTCGGCGATGACCCGCACCTCGTTCATCGCGTTGCCGTCGTCGCCCTCGAGCTCGCGCCGCCGGTGCCCGAACCAGGTGTGCAGCACGACCACGGCCTGGCCGAAGACCAGGCTCTCGAGGGTGCTGTCCTCGACGTCGTTGGCCCCCCACGCCGCGAGCAGGGCGTCGCAGTTGTCGCGACAGGACTCGACCTCGTCGGACGTGTAGGTGGAGCGGTCGGGCACGGGACACCTCCGGGTGAGCGGGTCGTCGTGCCCGGAGCCTACGCCGGTCGCGAGCTCAGCCGAGGACG
The DNA here is from genome assembly GCA_963782695.1 of uncultured Actinomycetota bacterium. Taxonomy (GTDB): domain Bacteria; phylum Actinomycetota; class Actinomycetes; order Actinomycetales; family Dermatophilaceae; genus Fodinibacter. The sequence continues at coordinate 87,793 of CAWAKY010000003.1, forward strand.
CCGGACGCGTCGAGGACGGTGGACCCGGCGAGCCAGGAGGCCCAGGCCAGGACGACGACGAAGGTCGTGTTCCAGACCAGGCGGGGCACCCGGGTCAGCCGGGTCAGCACCCCGGGGTCGCTGACCGCGGGGTCGGCCGCGGCCGAGCACGGCGCCGAGGTGGCGCCAGGCGCCGACGATGAGCACCAGCCCGACCGCGACGACGACCTGCGCCTGCAGCTGCGGCGGCCCGGCCCACCACAACGCGCCGGCGCCGACCAGGGCGACGGCGACGACGAGGGCGGTGAGGCCGGAGCGCACCCGCAGCGCGGCGGTGACGAGCACGGCGAGGATGCCGGTGAGCACGGGCGCGGACCAGCCGCGCACCGCGAGCCACACCACGACGGCGCCGACGACGCCGGGAGCGGGGTAGCCGGCCCAGGTCGTGAGCACCCGGCCGAACCCGCGGGCCGGCCCCACCGTGACGGCGTGACCGGACATGTCACCGCGCAGCACGAAGCCGGTGAACCGGCGGCCGCACAGCATCCCGATGCCGGCGTGACCGAGCTCGTGCACGAGGGTGACCCCGAGGCGCAGCACCCGCCACAGCGGGTCGACCGCCACGGCCACGAGGGCCGCGACGAGCACGATGAGCACCGGGGTGCCGGACAGGGCGATGCCCTGCTCGGGCACCACCCGTGACCACACCTGCTCGAACCAGTTCATGACGGGAGTGACCGTAACCCGCGGGCGGACCGCCCGCGGAGCGGGGTCAGCGTGAGCGGCGGCTCGCGCCCTCGGAGAAGGACGCGGCCGAGCGGGCCGGGCGCGACGAGGCGGGCCGGGCGGATGCCGGGCGACCGGAGGCCGGGCGCGCGGACGACGCACCGGCGCCGCGACGACGCTGGCCGTTGCCACCGCCGCCCTGACCGCTGCGCTGGCCGCCACCCTGGCCGCCGCTGCGCTGGCCACCCTGGCCGCCGCCACTGCGACCGCGGCCACCGCCGCCGCCCTGACGGGGCGAGGTGGACTCGGGCAGGGCGAGACCGCCCTCGAAGGAGCGCACGCCGGGGGCGAGCTCCTGCAGGAGCGGGTGGGTCGAGGTGACCCGGGTGGTGGTGGGGTTGACGCCGGCCTTGCGGGTCAGGTCGCGCACGTCGCGCACCTGGTCGTCGGTCATCAGCGTGATGACGGTGCCCGAGGCGCCGGCGCGGGCGGTGCGGCCCGAGCGGTGCGTGTAGGCCTTGTGCTCGACCGGCGGGTCGGCGTGGATGACGAGCGCGACGTCGTCGACGTGGATGCCGCGGGCGGCGATGTCGGTGGCCACCAGGGTGCGGGCGGCGCCGGAGTGGAAGGCGTCCATCGTGCGGGTGCGGGCGTTCTGGCTGAGGTTGCCGTGCAGCTCGACCGCGGGCACGCCCGAGCCGTTGAGCTGGCGGGCCAGCTTCTTGGCGCGGTGCTTGGTGCGGGTGAAGACGACGGTGCGGCCGGGGGCGGCGACGAGGTCGAGCAGCACCGGCAGGTGGCCGTCGGCGGTCACGTGCAGCACGTGGTGCGACATGGTCGAGATCGGCGACTGGGCCGAGTCGGCCTCGTGGGTGACCGGGTTGTGCAGGTACCGCTTGGCGATGACGCTGATGCCGCCGTCGAGGGTGGCGGAGAACAGCATCCGCTGGCCCGACTGGGGGGTGGCGTCGAGCAGGCGGCGCACCTGCGGGCAGGAAGCCGAGGTCGGCCATGTGGTCGGCCTCGTCGATGACGGTGACCTCGACGGCGTCGAGCGACACGTGGCCCTGGCCGATGAGGTCCTCGAGGCGGCCGGGGCAGGCGACGACGACGTCGACGCCGCGGCGCAGGGCCGAGACCTGCGGGCCCTGGCCGACGCCGCCGAAGACGGTGCGCGAGGTGAGGCCGAGGCGCTGCGCCATCGGCGTCATGGCCTCCTCGATCTGGGCGACCAGCTCACGGGTCGGGGCGAGGATGAGGGCGCGCGGGCGGCGCGACTGCGGCCGCTTCCCGCTCGCCGCGAGGCGGGCGAGCAGGGGCAGCACGAAGGCGATGGTCTTGCCGGAGCCGGTGCGGCCCCGGCCGAGCACGTCGCGACCCGCGAGGGAGTCGGGCAGCGTCGCGGCCTGGATGGGGGTGGGGGTCGTGATGCCGCCGGCGGCGAGCACCTCGACGAGGGGGGCGGGCACGCCGAGCGTGCCGAAGTTCTGGGAGGACAAGGAGATTCCTTCATGGTTCACGGGGTCGTCGCGACCGTCGTGGTCGGCGTCGACTCTGGATGTTCTGCCGGGCGGGGCTCTGGGCCGCGGCGCCGCGTGGCGGGAACGTGGTCCCGGCGCGAAGGCATCGACATCAAAGAAGTCGCGGCCCGAGGCAGAAGGCGGGCCACTGCGACCAGTCTACGGGACAGCCCTGTCAACGCCCGCATCGCGATCGCCGTCGCCAGTGGCGCTGGGCGACGAGACTCGGCGAGGGTCGGGTTCGGGGCCGCGGCGCGGCGACTGCCTACAGTGGCGTATGCCGTCGCTGCCCGCTCTTCCCGCTCGGCTCCCCCCTGCTGCCCGGGGCCCGCCTGCCGCTGCAGCTGTTCGAGCCGCGCTACCTCGTGCTGGCGCGCACCCTCGCCGAGCGCGAGGAGGACGACCGACGGTTCGGGGTCACGCTCATCCGCAAGGGTCACGAGGTCGGCCCCGACGCGGTGCAGGACCTCCACGGCATCGGCTGCGAGGCCCGGGTCGACGCGATGGCGCTGGCCGAGGGGGCTGCCGGCACGGTCGTGCACCTCGTCGCCACCGGGGTGCGCCGGTTCCGCCTCGACGGCATCGACGAGGCGGCCGGCACGCCGTTCACCACCGGGCGTCGTCACCTGGCTGCCCGACCCGCCGGTCGGCGACGACCCGGAGGTCGCGGCACTCGCCGAGCGGGCGCTGCGCGCGCACACCGCCTACCTCGCCGGCCTGGGCGCGGAGGTGGAGCCGATCGAGGCGCCGCTGTCGGGCGTCGCCTACCGCGATCGCCGAGCGGATGGTGCTCGACCCGGCCGACCGGCAGCGGGTGCTCGAGGGCGCGGATGCCGCGACCCGGCTGCGCACCGTGCTCGCCCTGCTGCGGCGCGAGGCGGCCATCGTCGGCCGGTTCGGGGCCCTGCCGACCCCGCCCGACCCGAGCGGCGCCTCGCTGAACTGACGCGGGGTAGGTTGCCGCGCATGGATCTCGCGCACCTGCAGGACGTCATCGAGCGCACCTACGGCGAGCGTGACCGCGAGCGCGGGGTGCCGAGCACCGTGGCGTGGCTGGCCGAGGAGGTCGGCGAGCTGGCGCAGGCCGTGCGCAAGGGCGACCACGCCCAGCGGGTGCACGAGTTCGCCGACGTCCTCGCGTGGGTCGCCTCGCTCGCGAACCAGGTGGGCGTCGACCTCACCGAGGCCGTGCAGCGGTACGCCGACGGGTGCCCGCGGTGCGGCTCGGTGCCCTGCGCCTGCGCCTAGCGACCAGTGGACCCGTGCGCGCGGTTCCGTGTCGGCAACGGGTGCGGCCTCGGCGATGTCGCCGTGGCCCGCCAGCGCCAGGGCGCCCCCGACCGCCAGGGCGAAGCCGACCACGGCCACCCACGTCCAGCCCTCGCGGGGCACGTCGCCGAGCATGACGACCCCGACGAGGGCCGGCACGACGGTCTCGCCGACGACGAGCGGCGCGGTGGCCTGGGTGACGGTGCCCCGCTGGAGGGCGGTGGAGTAGGACAGCAGGGCGACGACGGCGGCGACGGCCAGGGCGTAGGTGGCGGGGTCGCGCAGGAGGGCGCCGAGGTCGGAGAAGAGGGTGTCCCAACCGATCTGGGGCAGCACGCGCGCCGCCACGGCGACGGCACCGAAGCCCAGGCCTGCCACCGCGCCGAGGGCCGCGGCACCCTTGGCACCCTTGACCCGGCCGAGCGGCACCGCGATCGCGCCGAGGACGAGCGCGGCGACGAGGATGCCCCAGCGCTCACCGGAGCTGACGGCCACGGCCTTGTCCTCGGCCGCGGACATCCCCACCATGATGAGGCCGCCGATGACGACGGTGAGGGCGACCTTGTCGCGGCGGGTCAGGGGCATCTTGAGGAAGATCGCGCCGAGCACGGCGGTGATGGCCAGGAAGCTCGACACGATCGCCTGCACCGCGAACAGCGGCATGGTCTGCAGGGCGACGATCGACAGCAGGAACGCGAACCCGTCGAGCCCGAGGCCGAGCAGGTACTGCCACGACTTCGCCAGCCGCAGCAGCAGCCGGGGGTCCAGGCCCTCGGCCGTGCGCTCCCTGCGGGCCGCCAGCGCCTGGAGGATGGAGGCGGCGCCGTAGCAGACGGCCGCGCCCAGCGCGCCGAGCAGTCCCATGATCATGGCGGGCACGCTACTCCCGAGCGGCCGTCGGCCCCGGGGTCGTTCCGCCAGGCGTCACACGACGTGCAGCACCTTCGCGTCGATCATCATCCGCACGGTGGCGACGATGATCGCCTCGGCGTCGGGGTGGGGGCCGAGCTCGTCCTCCGCGATGGCGACCAGGTCGGACACGGCGACCGGCACGTCCGCGGCGACCCACACGCTCGCGGCCAGCCCGGGGAGGGTGATCGGCACCCAGTCGCGCAGGAGGAGCACCACGCCGTCGGACAGGACGGCGTCGCCGAACGCGGTGCGGGCCACCACGGTCGACGGGCCGAGGTCGTCGGGCACCGGTGTCTCGGTGCCGAGGTGGCCGTGCCCGTCGAACCACGTCCAGGTGACGTCACCGATGGCGTGGCTGCGCCCGACGTGGGCGAGCTCGGTGACCAGGCCGACGCAGTCCTCGATGTTGCGGTAGGTGAGCCGGTACGGCCCGTGGCCGATGGCGAGCACCCGGGCCAGCCGGTCGAGCGGGCGGTCGAGGCTGGGCGTGGCCGACGACTGCGGCAGCACCAGGTTCATCGCCTCGACCAGGCCGATCGGCTCCAGGCACCGGCCCGCCGACGTCGTCGCGCCGTTCGAGCACGGCGACGGCCGCCAGCCGCAGCGCCGGCGCCGCCGGGCGCAGCCCGAGGTCGTCGGGTGACTCCTCGTGCTTGCCCGTGGGCACCGTGGGGTCGGTGACGATCGAGAGCGGCTTGGGGTAGGGCCGCACGGTCAGGTCGTGCTCGACCGCGACGGTCTCGTCGCTGACGTAGCCCAGGCTGCGGCCGAGGAGGCGGCCGGCGGTGGTCTTGCCGGTGCCCGGACCCCGCGACCAGGGCCACGGTGCCGCCGTCGTCGCGTGGCCAGGCCGGCGGCATGGAGCATCACGCAGCTGCCGGAGCGGCGGCGGATGGAGGCGATGGTCAGGCAGCGCGACACCAGGTAGGGCACGTCCCGGTCGTCGCCGGCCTGCTCCAGGCCGTCGACCTCGACCCGCCCCTCCTCGGTGCGGCGGACCACGAACGCCGGGGGCGCAGCATCCACCGTCGGGTTCCACGAGGGCGCGGTCCCACAGGTGCAGCAGCCGGTCGGCGAGGTGGTCGTCGAGCCCGGAGACGTCGAAGGTCCACCGTGCTCCGAATGCGTCGATGACCGCCACGCGGTCAGTCTGCCCTCCCGGTGACGGCCCCGCTCCACGTTGGGGTCGATCGAGGAGCCCTACGATGGCGCCACGCCCGGGCCGACCCTCGGCGCACGCCGTGGAAGAGGTGCATCGTCCGTGAGTGAACCGCGTAGTGCCGGGTGGTCGACGGCCGCGTCCCCGGGGCTGGTGCGCTGGGGAGTGCGTTCGTGGCTGCTCGTGGGGGTGCTCGCGTTCACCGTCGCCGTGCTGTGGCTGCTCGCGCAGGTCTCGGGCTTCGTCGTGCCGCTCGTCATCGCCATCGTGCTCGGAGCCCTCTTCGCGCCCCTCGTCGAGCGGATGGGCGCTCGCGGCGTGCCGCGTTCTGCGGGTGCGCTGCTCGTGCTGCTCGGGCTCACCGCCGTCGTGGTCGGCTCGATCTGGCTGGTCGTCTCCGGCGTGCTCCAGCAGTCCGGCCAGATCAGCGCGGAGGTCACCAAGGGCCTCGACACGCTGAGCTCGTGGCTCGCGTCGCACGGCGTCGACATCGGCAGCGGCGCGGCGGCCACCGACCAGCTCGGCTCGGCCACCGGCGATGCGCTCGGCGGGCTCGCCTCGACCCTGTCGAGCACCTTCTCGAGCCTGCTGTCGCTCGGCATCGGCGTGGCGATCGGCGCCTTCCTCGTCTACTACGTCGTCGTCGACTGGGACAACCTGACGGCCTGGGTGGGCCGGCACGTCGGGCTGGACGCCGGCACCGGGGCGGAGATCGTCGAGGACTCGGCCGTGGCGGTGCGCCGCTACTTCTGGGCCCTCACGATCTCGGCCGTCGTCACGGCCGTGCTGATCGGTGGCTCGGCGTGGGCGCTCGGCATCCCGCTGGCGTTCACCATCGCGGTCATCACCCTGGTCACGTCGTACGTGCCCTACATCGGGGCGATCGTCTCGGGGGCGTTCGCCACGCTGATCGCCTTGGGCTCCAACGGCATCGACACCGCCATCGCCATCCTGGTCATCATCCTCGTGGTGCAGAACATCGTGCAGACGATCGTGCTGGTGCGCCTCGCCGGCACGGCGCTGAGCCTGCACCCCATCGTCGTGCTGGGCGCGACGATCATCGGTGCCGCGATCGCCGGCATGCTCGGGGCGGCCCTGGCCTCACCGGCCGTCGCCGTGGCCATCATGGTGCAGCGCCGCCTCTCCACCGGGAGCGCCGAGCCGGCGCCACCGGCGGTCGAGGCCGGCCCCGAGCCGCTCCCTCAGACGTAGCGCCGCGCGGCCCGCAGCGTCTGCGCGGCGTACGAGCCGCCGAACAGCACCGCGTGCAGCAGCAGCGGGTGCACCTGGTGCAGCGGCACCCGCTCGCGCCACCCGTCGGCCAGGGGTGCGGCCTCGTCGTAGGCGGCGAGCACCCGCTCGAGGTGCGGTGCCCCGAACAGCGCGAGCATGGCGAGGTCGGCCTCGCGGTGGCCACCGTGCGCCGCCGGGTCGATGAGCACCGCGTCGTCGGCGGTCCACAGCACGTTGCCCGACCACAGGTCACCGTGCAGCCGGGATGCCGGCTCGCCGGTGTCGTGGTCCCCTGCGGCGACGCTGTCGGCCAGTCGGTCGAGCACGGCGACCTCGGACGCGTCGAGCACCCCGCGCTCACGGGCGAGCGGGAGCAGCGCGCGGATCCGCGCCTGTCGCGTAGAAGGCCCCCCACGAGTCCCAGGCGCCCAGGGCCAGCGGCAACGGCTCGCTCGAGCGGGCCCAGCCAGCCGTCGCCCTGCCAGCCCGGGCGGGCCGCAGCCGTGGGCCGCCGCGCCCGCAGCGTGCGTCGCCGCCAGGCCGCGGCCCAGCCGCTCGGCCGCCGCCGGGGTCGGTGGCGCCGGGGTGAGCCGGGGCAGGTCGAGGTGGTCCGGGCCCTCGTCGAGCACCCCCACGACGGCGGCCCCGCGGGCGTCCGCCAGCCAGCGCAGGCCGGCCGCCTCCCACGCGAAGTAGCCCGGCGGCGCGGCCGCCGACTGCTTGCGGTGACGGGCCGGCATCCGGCCATCGTCGCAGGTCGGCCCCACCGAGGGGCCCCGGAGTGGATACTGGGCAGGCACCTGACCGCAGGGGAGGACCGATGACCGACCAGTCTGCTGCCGCGCCCATCGACGCGGCCGCACCACCGGCCGCGCTCGAGGCACTCACCACCGACATCGGCGGGGTCCTGGAGTCGATGGAGCAGCTGTCGGACTACCTCGAGCGGGTGGTGCACGCGGTGCGCCGGCACGTCAGCGGCTGCGACGAGGTCGGTGTCACGATCCTCAGCTCGGGCCGGCCGCACACGGCCGCGTACACCACCGTGCAGACCCTCGAGATCGATGCCGTGCAGTACGCCCTCGGCGACGGGCCGTGCCTGGATGCCGCCCGCACCCGGCGCGAGAACCGGGTCGACGACCTGGTGGTCGACGACGGCCGCTGGCCCGAGTTCGCCCGGGAGTGCCGCGAGGACGGGATGCGCAGCCTGCTGGCGCTGCCGCTCGTGAGCGGCGAGGAGTGCGTGGGCGCGATCAACCTCTACGGCTGGGCCCCGAACGCCTTCGACGCCTTCGACGCCTCGCTCGTGCGGGTCGCGGCCTCGCGCTGCGCCGACGCCGTGGTCGCCGTCTCGACGCTCGACGGCGTGCAGCGGCTGGCCGGCCAGCTCGAGCAGGCGATGGCCAGCCGGGCGGTCATCGAGCAGGCCAAGGGCGTCATCATGGCGATGCGCGGGGTGCCCGAGCACGAGGCCTTCGAGGTGCTGCGCAAGACCTCGCAGGACCGCAACGTCAAGGTCCGCGAGCTGGCCCACCAGATCGTCACCGGTGTCGTCACGCGGGAGGAGCCGGGGCGCGCCTGAGCGCTGCCCTAGCATCGAGCCATGCCGCGACCCCATGCCGCAGCAGTGCTCGAGGACGCCTACAACGGGCGCAAGGGCCGCGTGCTGCGGTCGCGCGGGTGGACGACCCGCGTCGTGCCGCTCACCGGCTACGGCAGCGTGACCCAGCTGCGCGTGTTCGGCCGCGTCATCATGACCCGTGGCCGCCCCGAGGACGAGCCCGAGGAGCCCACCTACGCCGCGCGGCTGCGGGCGGTCGAGCTCGAGACCCGCGGGTGGAAGGCCTTCTTCGCCACGCCCGGCGGTCGACGAGCCGGTGACCGTGCGGGTCGACCAGCGGATCGTCACCACGCGCACCGACCGGGGTGGCTACATCGACCTCACCGTGCGCGGCCACGGGCTGTCGCCGGGGTGGCACCGCATCTACATCGGCTCGCCCGGCGCCGAGACCATCGACGTGCCGGTGCTGGTCGTGGGCAGCACGGTGACCCACGGCATCATCAGCGACATCGACGACACCGTGCTGTCGACGTCGCTGCCCCGGCCGATGATCGCGGCCTGGAACACGTTCATGCGCTCGGAGGGCGCCCGCCGGCCCGTGCCGGGGATGGCGACGATGTACCGCGAGCTGCTCGCCGAGCACCCGGACGCCCCCGTCATCTACCTGTCGACCGGGGCGTGGAACACCGCGCCGCTGCTCACCCGCTTCCTGCGCCGCAGCGGTTTTCCCGCCGGCCCGATGCTGCTCACCGACTGGGGGCCGACCAACTCGGGCTGGTTCCGGTCCGGCCAGGAGCACAAGCACGCCCAGCTGCACCGGCTCGCCCGCGAGCTGCCGCAACGTGAAGTGGCTGCTCGTCGGCGACGACGGCCAGCACGACCCGAAGATCTACACCGAGTTCACCGGCCGGCGCCCGGACCGGGTGCGCGGCATCGCGATCCGCGAGCTCTCGCCGAGCGAGCAGGTGCTCTCGCACGTCATCCCGGTCGCCAACGACGACCTGGTGCCCGCGCCGACCGACGAGCTCGAGGTGCCGGTGGTGCGGGCGCCGGACGGTACGGCCTGCTGCAGCGGGCCTGCGTGCCGAGTGCCAGCGCGCGTCGCGATCGCACTCGCTCGAGGAGCCGCCGGCACCTCTCGCCCGACCAGCGGTAGCGTCGGCCCATGCCCGAGCTGCCCGAGGTGCAGGCCCTCGTCCACTTCCTGGGCGAGCGCACCGACGGGCTCGTCGTCACCGGCGTCGAGCTCGGCTCGATCTCGGTGCTCAAGACCTTCACGCCGCCGCCGCAGGCGCTCGTCGGCGCGCCGGTCGACGGCGTGTCGCGCCACGGCAAGTTCATCGACATCGACTGCGGCGGAACGCACCTGGTCTTCCACCTGGCGCGCGCGGGGTGGCTGCGCTGGTCCGACGCGATGCCGGCGACGGTGCTGCGCCCGGGCAAGTCGCCGATCGCGCTGCGGGTGCGGTTCGACGACGGGTCGGGCTTCGACCTCACCGAGGCGGGCACCAAGAAGCGGCTCGCGGCCTACGTCGTGAACGACCCGGCGGCGGTGCCCGGCATCGCGTCGCTCGGGCCCGACCCGATGGCCGACGCGTTCACCCTCGAGGTGTTCGCGGCGATCGCGGCCTCGCACCGGATGCAGGTCAAGGGGATGCTGCGCGACCAGTCGATCATCGCGGGCGTCGGCAACGCCTACTCCGACGAGGTGCTGCACGTCGCCAAGCTGTCGCCGTTCGCCATCGCCGCGAAGCTCGGCGACGCCGAGGTCGAGCGGCTGTACACCGCGCTGCGGGGCACGCTCGCCGCCGCGGTGGCCGCGGCCTCCGGCAAGCCCGCCAAGGAGCTCAAGGACGCCAAGCGGGCCGGCATGCGGGTGCACGGGCGCACCGGCCAGACCTGCCCCGAGTGCGGCGACGTGGTGCGCGAGGTGTCGTTCGCCGACTCCTCGCTGCAGTACTGCGCCACCTGCCAGACCGGCGGCAAGCCGCTCGCCGACCGGCGCACGAGCAAGTTCCTCAAGTAGCCGCCAGTCCCAGCTTTCTCGCCCGATCCCGGAACCTTCACCTTCGCACCCCAACCGTTCCGGTGCCGAGGTGAAGGTTCCGGGGTGAAGGCCGTTTGGCATGCTGGGGCGATGAGTGAGTTCCCCGACGTGCCCGTGACCGCCCTGCCCGACGACGCCGTCGTGCTCGACATCCGCGAGCAGGACGAGTGGGACCGGGGGCACGCCCCGACCGCGGTGCACATCCCGATGTCCGAGCTGCCCGGCCGGGTCGACGAGCTCGCGCCGTTCCTCGACGCCGACGAGCCGCTGGTCATCACCTGTCGCTCCGGCGGGCGGGTGCAGCGGGTGATGCCGTGGCTGGCGCAGCAGGGCTACGAGGTGGCGAACATGACCGGTGGGATGCGCGCCTGGCACGCGGCCGGCAAGCCGATGGAGGCCGCGGGCGGCGCCGCCCCCCAGGTGCCCTGAGGCACCGCGGGCCGCCGGTCAGGCGGCGCTGATGAAGAAGGCCACCGCGAAGCCGAGCACGGTCAGCAGCCCGACGAGCCGGCCGGCGTGCTCGACGGCCTCCGGGCAGCATCGTGTCGGCGAGCATGGTGAGGATCGCGCCGGCCGCGAAGGTCTGGATGAAGGCCACGGTCTCCTCCGACGCCCCGCCCAGCAGCGAGTAGCCGGCCACCGACGCCAGGGTCGAGGCGCCGACGACGAGCGCCCACAGGCCGAGGATCCAGCCGGTCGAGCGCCCGGACGCCTTGAGCCCGGTGGTCGCCGACATCGACTCGGGGATGTTGGACAGGAAGACCGCCGCGACCATGGCGACGCCCACCCCGCCGCCACCGAGCAGGCTGATGCCGATCGCGGCCGACTCGGGGATGCCGTCGAGCAGGGCCCCGAGCACCAGGGCCATGCCGCTCGACGCGGCGGCGCCGGTCGCTGCCTTCCCGCCCTGCGAGCCGGCGGATGCCGTGTCGGCCGCCGGCTCCGGGAGGCGGACGCCGCCGTGCACCGGGCTCTTGCGCCGGTGGCCGCCCTGGCGGTCGATCAGCCAGTCACCGGTGAAGAAGGTGACCGACCCGGCGGCCAGGCCCAGGGCCGCGGCGGTGCTGCCGGCCGACCGGTAGGCCTCCTCGGTGAGCTCGAACGCGACCGCGCTGATCAGCACCCCGGCGCCGAAGGCCATGACCAGGCCGATGACCCGCAGGCCGACCTTGAGGTAGAGCCCCAGCAGCGCCCCGACCAGCAGCGCGGCACCACCGACGAACCCCCACCACGCAGCCTCGAGCACGGGCCCAACCTACGTGCGGCGACACGGCCTAGGGCTGTATCCGGATGTATGCCGTGAACGCTAGAGAGGCGTATACCCTCCGATCGTGGACCCGATCCGGAACCCCTACGCCCCCGGCGCCGGGCCAGCGCCCGCCCGAGCTGGCCGGCCGCGACGAGCAGCTCGACGCCTTCGACGTCGTGCTCGAGCGGGTGGCCCGCGGGCGCCCCGAGCGCTCGATCGTGCTCACCGGGCTGCGCGGCGTCGGCAAGACCGTGCTGCTCAACGCGCTGCGCTCGGCGGCCGTGCGCGCCGGCTGGGGCACCGGCAAGCTCGAGGCCCGGCCCGACCAGTCGCTGCGCCGTCCGCTCGCGTCGGCCCTGCACCTGGCGGTCCGCGAGCTCGGCACCCGCCGGCGGACGACGTCGACCAGGTCCTCGGCGTGGTCAAGGCGTTCGCCCAGCGCGAGCGCCGGCGGGTCGGGCGCGGGGCCGCGAAGCTGCGCGACCGGTGGAACCCCGGCATCGACGGTCCCGGCGGTCACCGGGCGGGCCGACTCCGGCGACATCGAGATCGACCTGGTCGAGCTGCTCACCGACCTCGGCGGCACTGGCCGCCGACGTCGGCCGCGGCATCGCGATGTTCATCGACGAGATGCAGGACCTCGGGCCCGACGACGTCTCGGCCCTGTGCGCCGCCTGCCACGAGATCTCGCCAGTCGCGGCTGCCGCTCATCGTCGTCGGCGCCGGGCTGCCGCACCTGCCGGCGGTGCTGTCGGCGACGAAGTCCTACTCGGAGCGGCTGTTCCGCTACTCCCGCATCGACCGGCTCGACCGGGCCGCCGCCGACGTCGCGCTGGCCGCTGCCGGCCGAGGACGAGGGCGCCGACTTCACCCCCGAGGCGCTCGAGGCGATGTACGCCGCCACCGGCGGCTACCCGTACTTCATCCAGGCGTACGGCAAGGCGGTCTGGGACCTCGCCCCGGCATCCCCGATGACGGCCGACGACGTCGCGGTCGCCGCGCCGGAGGCCGAGTCCGAGCTGGCCGTCGGGTTCTTCGGGTCGCGCTTCGAGCGGGCCACGCCGGCCGAGCGCGAGTACCTGCGCGCGATGGCCGACGTCGCCGTCGAGCTGGGCGACGAGACGGATGCCGTGCCCACCGCCGACGTCGCGGCCCACCTCGGGCGCAAGCCGCAGTCGCTGTCGCCGGCCCGCGACGCCCTGCTGAAGAAGGGGCTGATCTACTCCGGCGAGCGCGGCCGGATCGCCTTCACCGTGCCGCACTTCGGCCGCTACCTGCGCGAGCACGCCTGAGCACTGCCACGGCGGGTCGGAGGACCAGTGTCCGTCGAACACGCCCGCACCGGCCCGCGCCGGCGTCGGACTGCTCGGCCGCTGACTGGACGGCTCCGTCGGCGCGCCGGTGCCCGGCATCGGGTGGAGCGGGTCGTGCCGCCCTGAGGACCGCTGATTCGGCCTTCGTCGGCCACGTCGGGACGCCGGCACCCGGGTGGCGCCGACCCGGCATCGGCCGGTGCCTCGGCGCCGACGGCACCTCCCGCGTGCCGGTGGCCCTGTCCGCACTCCCGGACGTGTCCCCACCCGCGCCGCGACCGGGCCGGCGTGGCGACGGCACCGCGGTGGCCGCGATGTCGCCTGGCGCTGCGTCCGACGAACGTGCAGCGCGGTCGCCACGCGTCGTGCTCGCTGGGCGTCCCATGGGCGGCCACGTATCAGTGGTCGGGCGGTCAGGCGATGGCGGGAGCCGGTGGCAACCCGGCGCTGGACACGCTGGTGCAGCGACTTCACCACCTACCACGTCGCCATGGTCGTCCTCGGGGTCGTGGTGACGGTGGGCCTGCTGGCGACGGCCGTTCTCGGGTGGCGGCGGCGGTCGCGCCTGTCCCAGCCGCCCATCGTGCTCGCGGACTGCTCACGGCGGCGGTCGTGGCGGTGCTGGCGTCGTGCGCGTTCTTCGCCGTCGTGACCGCCGGCAACGTCGCACCGTCGCCCACCCGGCGCCGACCCTGCTGGGCTTCTTCCAGGGCGGCGTGTGAGCGCGGCGCGGCTGCCCACCGTGGCCGTTGGCACACTGAGGTCATGGCGGGGGCAACCGACGACGGTCGCGGGGCCACGTGCGCCGGTACTACGACCTGAACACCTGGAAGTTCCTGCTCACCGGCAGCCAGCGCGCCATCCACCGCGAGCTGTGGGGGCCCGGTGTCACCAACCGCGGCGAGGCCGTGCACCACGCCCACGCGCTGGTGCTCGACGAGCTCGGGCCCGGACGACCGACGGGTGCTCGACCTCGGCTGCGGGGTCGGCACGGCCGCGCTCTACCTCGCCGAGCGGCGGCCGGTCGAGGTGGTCGGCGTCTCGATCAGCCCGGCCCAGGTCCGGCTCGCGGAGCGGTACGCCGGTGCAGGGCGGGCCACGGCCGGGAACGGTGCGGTTCGAGACGGCCGACTTCACCGCGCTCCCGGACGACCTCGCGGGGTTCGACCTGGCCTTCGCGATCGAGTCGTTCGTGCACGCCGACCCGGCCGCCGCGTTCTTCCGCGAGGCCGCCCGCGCCCTGCGCCCGGGCGGCGCGCTGGTCGTCATCGACGACGTCCGCACCGGCGACCCGGCCGACCCGGCGGCTCGCCGACTTCCGGGCCGGGTGGCACGCGCCGAGCGTCCTCGCCGTCGACGAGGCCGACGGCGCTCGCCGCCGCCGCCGGCCTCGACCTGGTCGGCTCGCGCGACCTGTCGCCGATGCAGCGGCTCCGGCGCCCGCGCGACCGGGTCATCCACGCCGCCCAGCCCCTGCTCCGCCTCGGCCGCGGCCGCTCGATGTGGGCCGACTCGATGGTCGGCGGCGACGCCCTGCAGCAGTGCCACCTCGCCGGCCTGCTGCAGTACCGCCTGCTCCGCTTCGTCCGCCGACCCGGCTAGCGCTCGTGAGGATGACGAGCTGCTGGGTCGCGCGGGTCATGGCCACGTAGCGGTCGACGGCCCCCTCGATGCCGTCGCCGAAGCGCTGCGGGTCGACGAGCACGACGAGGTCGAACTCGAGCCCCTTCGCGAGCTGGGGGGTCAGCGAGCTGACCCGGTCGGTGGCCGCGAAGGCCGGGTCGCCGATGACGCACGCGACGCCCTCGGCGTTCGCGGCCAGCCACCCGTCGAGGACGGCCGTCGAGCTCGGGGCGGCGGCGTGCACGACCGGGCACGTCGGTGTGGCGGATCGAGGTCGGCACGTTCGCGTCGGGGATCGCGGCCCGGATGACCGGCTCGGCCTCGGCCATGACCGCCTGCGGGGTGCGGTAGTTGATGTTCAGCGACGCCACCTCGACCCGGTGCAGGCCGGCCCGTTCGAGCCGCTCCTGCCACGACTCGGTGAACCCGTGCCTGGCCTGGGCGCGGTCGCCGACGATGGTGAGGCTGCGCGACGGGCAGCGGCCGAGCACCATCTGCCACTCCGCGTCGGTCAGCTCCTGCGCCTCGTCGACGACCACGTGCGCGAACGGGCCGGCGAGCAGGTCGGCGTCGGCGCCCGGCACGGCATCCTCGTCGACGAGCGCCGTGCGCAGGTCCTGGCCGCGCAGCATCGACATCACGTGCATCTCGGAGTCGTCGCTCGCGATCAGGTCGGCGACGACGTCGGCCATCCGCTCGCGCTCGGCGGCGTCCGCGGCCGCGCGCCGGGCGCGGCGCCGGGGCGCCTCCGGGTCGCCGAGCCGCCGGCGGGCGGCGTCGAGCAGCGGCAGGTCGGATGCCGTCCACGCGGCCGGGTCGTCGCGCTGCAGCGCGAACAGCTCGTCGCGCTCGAGCCACGGCGCGCACCGGCGCAGGTAGGCGGGCACCGACCACAGGTCACCGACCAGGTCGGTCGGCTCGATCAGCGGCCAGGCCCGGCCGAAGGCCTCCACCAGCTCGCGGTTCGGCCGCGAGCGCGCGGCGGAACCGCTCCGCCGGGTCCTCGGGCGTGCTGCCGTAGGCGTCGAAGTCGTCTGCCGGGCCGGCGTCGTCATCGCGCCACACGGCATCCGGGTCGTCCGCGTCGTCACCCCGTCGACGTCGGCGTCGTCCCGCAGCTTGTCGACGAGGATGCCGAGCAGCGCCTCCCAGACCACGTCGCGGCTCTCGTTGTGCGCGGCCCCGGGCGGCGGGGCGTCGAAGGCGTCGGCCCAGTCGGCGGTGCCGACCCAGACGTCGCCCCAGGGCGTGGTCGACCTCCATCCCCTCGGTGGGCGGCTCCTCGTACAGGCGCACCGCCGGCTCGATGGCGGCCACCAAGCCGCGCGTCGGCCTTGAGCCGGGCCACCCGCGGGTCGGGCTCCTCGACCGCCGCGGCGCCCTCCGGCACCAGGTCGCGCAGCGTGCAGGTCTGCACCCCCTCCTCGCCGAGGCTGGGCAGCACGTCGGCGACGTAGGCGAGGTAGGGCTGGTGCGGGCCGACGAACAGCACGCCGCCCATCCGGTGGCCCAGGCGCGGGTCGGAGTAGAGCAGGTAGGCGGTGCGGTGCAGGGCGACGACCGTCTTGCCGGTGCCCGGGCCGCCGTCGACGACGAGGGCCCCCTTCGACCCCGCGCGGACGATGGCGTCCTGGTCGGCGGCGATGGTGCCCAGCACGTCGCGCATCCGGGGCGAGCGGGTCGCGCCGAGGCTGGCGATGAACGCCGACTGGTCGTCGAGCGCGGCGGCGTGCTCGACGAGCCCGTCGGTGGTGAACACCTCGTCCCAGTAGTCGCTGACCCGGCCGCGGGCCCAGCGGTAGCGGCGGCGGCTGGCCAGGCCCATCGGGTCGGCGTGGGTCGCGCCGAAGAACGGCTCGGCCACCGGGGAGCGCCAGTCGACGAGCAGCCGGGTGCCGTCGGTGTCGGTGAGGCCGAGGCGCCCGACGTAGACCGGCTCGGAGCCGTCGGCCGGCACGACGTGGCCGAGGCAGAGGTCGAGCCCGTAGCGCTGCAGGGTGCGCAGCCGGGCGGTCAGCCGGTGCACCTCGAGGTCGCGGTCGAGGGCGGCCTGACCGGTGCCGGCCGGGGCCCGCCGGGCGGCGTCGAGCCGGCCGGTCAGGTCGGCGATCGCTGTGCTCGAGGCTGCCGGCGATGGCCGCGAAGTGGCGCTCGTCGTCGGCGATGAGCGCCGGGTCGGCCTTGGCGGCGAGGTGGGTGGGCAGGTCGAAGGCGGTGGTGGACGTCATCTGGTGGTCGGCTCCGATCGTGGTGCTGCGGGCCGGACCCCCCGTTCGGTCCCGGCCTCGGCCGGCGATTCTGCGCCACGAGGGGGGCCTTGCCGCAAGCCCCCCGGTCGGCTATACCTTGGAAGTAGAGGAGGAGAGCAGCGCTCTCCTCCTTCGTCGTCGGGGCCCGAGCTCCGGCTGGGCAAGATCGACCTGGCAATGGGTCGACTGCGCGCCGGCGGGTCAGGCGCCGACGTAGGCCGCGAGGTGCTCGCCGGTGAGGGTGGAGCGGTCGGCGACCAGTGCGGCGGGGGTGCCCTCGAAGACGACCCGGCCGCCGTCGTGGCCGGCCCCGGGGCCGAGGTCGATGATCCAGTCGGCGTGCGCCATCACGGCCTGGTGGTGCTCGATGACGATCACCGACTTGCCGGACTCGACGAGCCGGTCGAGCAGCCCGAGCAGGTTCTCGACGTCGGCCAGGTGCAGCCCGGTCGTCGGCTCGTCGAGCACGTAGACGTCGCCCTTCTCGGCCATCTGGGTGGCCAGCTTCAGCCGCTGGCGCTCGCCGCCGGACAGCGTGGTCAGCGGCTGGCCGAGGCTGAGGTAGCCCGAGGCCGACGTCGGCGAGCCGGTCGAGCACCGCGTGGGCCGCCGGCGTGCGCGCCTCGCCCTCGCCGAAGAACGCCTCCGCCTCGACCACCGACATCGCGAGCACCTCGGCGATGTTCTTGCCGCCGAGGGTGTACTCGAGCACGGCGGCCTGGAAGCGCCTGCCCTCGCACTCCTCGCAGGTCGACTCGACGGTGGCCATGATGCCGAGGTCGGTGAAGATGACCCCGGCCCCGTTGCAGGTGGGGCAGGCGCCCTCGGAGTTCGAGCTGAACAGCGCCGGCTTGACCCCGTTGGCCTTGGCGAAGGCCTTGCGGATCGGCTCCAGCAGACCGGTGTACGTGGCGGGGTTGCTGCGCCGCGACCCCTTGATCGCGCCCTGGTCGATGACCACGACGCCCTCGCGCTTGGCGACCGAGCCGTGGATCAGCGACGACTTGCCCGACCCGGCGACGCCGGTGACCACGCACAGCATCCCCAGCGGGATGTCGACGTCGACCTGCTTCAGGTTGTGCGTCGACGCCTTGCGCACCTCCATGACGCCGGAGGCCGGACCGCACGGCATCCTTGATCCGCGCCCGGTCGTCGAGGTGGTGGCCCGGTGATGGTGTCGCTCGCGCGCAGCCCCTCGACGGTGCCCTCGAAGCAGACCTCGCCGCCCCCGGCGCCCGGCGCCCGGCCCGAGGTCGACGACGTGGTCGGCGATCGCGATGGCCTCGGGCTTGTGCTCGACGACGAGCACGGTGTTGCCCTTGTCGCGCAGCTGGAGGAGCAGCTGGTTCATCCGGGCGATGTCGTGCGGGTGCAGCCCGATCGTCGGCTCGTCGAAGACGTAGGTGACGTCGGTGAGGGAGGAGCCGAGGTGCCGGATCATCTTGGTGCGCTGCGCCTCGCCGCCGGAGAGCGTGCCGGCGGGCCGGTCGAGCGAGAGGTAGCCGAGCCCGATGTCGTCGAACGAGTCGAGCAGGTGCCGCAGGCCCTTGAGCAGCGGTGCGACGGAGGGCTCGTCGAGCTCGCGGACCCACGCGGCGAGGTCGCTGATCTGCATCGCGCACAGCTCGGCGATGTTCTTGCCGCTCGACCTTCGACGCCAGCACCTCGGAGGTGAGGCGGGTGCCGGCGCACTCCGGGCAGGCCTGGAAGGTGACCGCCCGCTCGACGAAGCGCCGCACGTGCGGCTGCATCGCCTCGGGGTCCTTGGACAGCATCGACTTCTGGATCCTGGGGATCATGCCCTCGAAGGTGAGGTTGACGCCCTCGACCTTGATCTTGGTCGGGGGCGCGTAGAGCATCGTGTCGAGCTGCTTGGCGGTGAACGACGCGATGGGCTTGTCCATGGGCAGGCCCATGCCCTCGAACAGCCGGCCGTACCAGCCGTCCATCGAGTACCCCGGCACCGTGAGGGCGCCCTCGCGCAGCGACTTGGAGTCGTCGTAGAGCGCCGTGCGGTCGATGTCGCTGACGTGCCCCATGCCCTCGCAGCGCGGGCACATGCCGCCGAGGTAGACGGCGGCCTTGACCACGGCCTTCTCGACCCGGCCGCCCTTGTCGGTGGACATCACGCCGCTCGCCGTGCGGGTGGGGACGTTGAACGAGAAGGCCGTGGGCGGGCCGACGTGCGGTGTGCCGAGCCGGCTGAACAGGATGCGCAGCATCGCGTTGGCGTCGGTGGCGGTGCCGACCGTGGAGCGCGGGTTGGACCCCATCCGCTCCTGGTCGACGATGATCGCGGTCGTCAGGCCCTCGAGGTGGTCGACGTCGGGGCGCGACAGGTTCGGCATGAAGCCCTGCACGAAGGCGCTGTAGGTCTCGTTGATCATCCGCTGCGACTCGGCGGCGATGGTCGCGAACACCAGGGAGCTCTTGCCCGACCCGGACACCCCGGTGAACACGGTGAGGCGCCGCTTGGGCAGCTCGACGCTGATGTTCTTCAGGTTGTTCTCGCGGGCCCCCTCGACGCGGATCAGGTCGTGACGGTCGGCGACCTCCGGGGTCGTGGGCTGCGGGCTGGTCGCCATCGCGCGTCTCTCCTCAGGTCGGGCGGATGCCGGGACGCGGCCCCCGCCGTCGTCTCACGGCCCGCTCAGACTAGGCGGGCCCACCCACGGCCCGCTTCTTCGTTCCTGACCCGGTGCCAGCAGGCCGCGGGACTCAGCGAGCGGTGCCCACCTGGCGGGCCTCGACCAGGCGCTTCATGCCGCCCCAGATCCGGCGCTCCATGCGCCGACCCATCGGCCCCACCAGTGGACCGGTGACGCGCAGCCATCCCTTGGGGTGCACCTGCCAGTCCCACGACATGAGCGTGCCGTCGGGGGTCGGGGTGAAGGTCAGGGCGCCGGACGTGGTCATCATCGAGCTGCTGGTGCACGAGGCGAGCCGGTGGGGCCGGTCGACGTCGGTGAGCTCCACCAGCAGCTCGGTCCCGGCCCGGCCCATCTCGGCGCGGAAGCGGGTGCCGGCGCCGATCGGGAGCGGGGTGAGCAGGTCGACGGACCGCATCGCCGGGTTGAAGGCCGGCTCGTTGCGGGAGTCCGCGACGGTGTCGAAGACGACCGCGCACGGCGCGGCGACGGTGATCGAGCCACGGATGTGGGCCACGGCATCACGCTACGGCCGGGCCGCCGCCGTGAGCGTGCGGTGACTGGCACGTCACGCCCTCGGCCGGTGCCCACGATGCGGGCAGGCCGAGACGCACGGCATCCGCTGTCGATAACGTCAGGTAACCGTTATCCAAACCAGGAGTGATAAATGTCCATCCGCCTCGGCGACACCGCGCCCGACTTCACCGCAGAGACGACCGCCGGTCTGCTCTCCTTCCACGAGTGGAAGAGCGGCTCCTGGGCGGTCCTGTTCAGCCACCCCGCCGACTTCACGCCGGTCTGCACCACCGAGCTCGGCCGCACCGCGGCCCTGTCGGGCGAGTTCGCCGCGCGCAACGCCAAGCCGATCGCGGTGTCGGTCGACTCGATCGAGGCCCACCACCGCTGGATCCCGGACATCGCCGAGGTCGCCGGGGTGCCGGTCGACTTCCCGATCATCGCCGACCAGGACCGCGCCGTGGCGCAGGCCTACGACATGATCCACCCCGGCGAGGGCGACACCTCGACCGTGCGCTCGGTCTTCCTCATCGACCCGAACGACAAGGTGCGCCTGACGATCACCTACCCGAAGTCGGTGGGCCGCAACTTCACCGAGATCCTGCGCGCCCTCGACGCGCTCCAGGCGACCGACGGCGCGCCGATCTCCACCCCGGCCGAGTGGGTGCCCGGGCGACCGGGTCATCGTCGCGCCGACCATCTCGACCGCCGACGCGCAGGAGCGCTTCGCGAACGTCGACGAGGTGCGCGCCCTACCTGCGGTTCGCCGACGCCCCGGCCTGAGGTCGTCGGGAGGCGGTGCACGACCACGTCGTGCACCGCACCGTCGGCCAGCCGGCACGTCATCCAGGTGCAGTGCGGCTGGCGACGCCGGTCGGTCGGTGAGCCCGGGTTGAGCAGCCGGAGCCCGGAATACGTCGTGTCCCAGGGGATGTGGCTGTGCCCGAAGACCAGCAGGTCGGTGTCGGGGTAGGCCGCGCGCATCCGCTCGTCGCGGCGCTCCTTGCTCCCCGTCTCGTGCACCACGGCGACGCGCACGCCCGCCGAGCGTCGCCCGGGCGACCTCCGGGAGCCGGGCCCGCAGCTCGGGGCCGTCGTTGTTGCCCCAGCAGGCCAGCAGCTCGCGGCTGCGCGCCTGGAGCCGGTCGAGCGTCGCGACGTCGACCCAGTCGCCGGCGTGCACGACGACGTCGGCCCGGTCGACCTCGGCCCACAGCGCCGCCGGGAGGTCCTTGGCCCGCAGCGGCAGGTGCGTGTCCGACATGAGCAGCAGCCGGATGCCGGGTGCCTGCCTGCCGCCGGACGCGGGGGTCACCGCGGGTCGGCCTCGGCGGCGACGGGCGCAGGCACGATGTGGATGACCTCGCGCCGCCGCTCGCCGCGGGCGAAGACCCGCTCGACGAGCATGAACACCTTGAACTGGAACCCGTACTTGTCGGCGAGCAGCCGGGTGACCCGGTCGACCTCGGCCGGGTCGGCGGTGGTCGTCGCGCGGGCCTCGACCGGCACCACGTCGTCGGCGACCTTGCCGCGGCGGCTGCACTCGGCCACGGTCACCCGCGGGGTGTGCCCGATCCGCTTGAGCTTGCCGGTGCCGGCCGGGGTGAACACGGCCAGCGCGTCGCCGTCGGGCACCACCCAGACCGGTGTCGGCACGGCTTCACCGGTGCGGCGGAAGGTCGTCAGCTGGATGAAGTCGCTCGCGCCGAGGGCGAGGGTGGAGGCGGGCATGGCGCCAAGGTACGCGGACGACCGCGCCGCCGCCGGGGTCCTGCGCCTCGTGGACGGCGGCTGTCGAAGGTCCGGCTCCGGGCGACCGGGTCAACCGCGCAGGGCCGCGCGGCGGTGCTCGAGGTGGCGGCGCTCGGGCGTCTCGTGGGTCAGGGCGATGGCGTGGTCGTAGGCGACGGCGGCCTCGGCGTCGCGACCGAGCCGGCGGAGCAGCTCGGCCCGGGTCGCCCAGGCGGGCTGGAAGCGGACCGTGCGCCCGGCATCCGCGTCGAGCAGGGCCAGGCCGGATGCCGGCCCCTCGACCTCCGCGGTGACCGCCGCCAGCGCCGTGGCGCTGCCCAGGCTGGGGGCCACGACCGCCAGCGACCGGTGCAGCTCGAGCAGGGTCGGCCAGTCGGTGCGCCCGGTCTCGCGTCGCGCGCAGTGCACGGCCTGGACCGCCGCCTCGAGCTGGTAGCGGCCGACGACGCGGGCGGGGTGGGCGGCGCGCAGGTGGTCGTGGGCGCGGGCGATCAGGTCGGCATCCCACAGGGCGGTGTCCTGGGAGGCGAGCGGCACGAACCGGCCGTCCGCACCCAGCGCGGGCCGGGCGCCGGGCCGCCGAGAGCTCGACGAGGGCGGCCAGGCCGCGCACCTCGGGGTCGTCGGGGGCCAGCTCGGCCAGCACCTCGGCGAGGTGCAGGGCCTCCGGCGGCAGGTCGCGCTCGCCGGGGCCGGTCGACCACTCGATGACGTACGCCGCGTACACGGCGGCGAGCACGGCATCCATCCGGTCCGGCAGCTGCGAGCGGTCGGGGAGCCGGAACGGGATCCGGTTGTCGCGGATGCGGCGCTTGGCGCGCACCAGCCGGGTCGCCATCGTGCGGGTGGGCACCGCGTAGCTGCGGGCGACCTGCTCGGCGGTGAAGCCGAGCACGGTGTTGAGCATGAGCGGGGTGCGGTCGCCGACGGCGATCGCGGGGTGGGCGCAGACCAGCATCAGCTCGAGGCGGCGGTCGGGCACGGCATCCGGGTCGACGTCGTCGAGGTGCACCGGGGCGTGGGCGTCGGGGTCGAGGGCGGTGGTGCGGGTCGCCTCGGCCGAGCGCCAGCGGTCGCGCTGCCGGTTGCGCGCGACGGTGAGCAGCCAGGCGTCGGGGCGGTCGGGGACGCCGTCGACCGGCCAGCTGCGCAGGGCCCGCTCGAAGGCGTCGGCGAGGGCGTCCTCGGCGCCGGCGATGTCGTGGGTGCCGGCCGCGACCAGGGCGAGCAGCCGGCCGTAGCTGGTGCGGGCCGCGAGCTCGGCCCGCACCAGCGCGGCACGGCGGTGGGGTGCCGCCTGGGGCGGCTCGGTCACAGGGGGCAGCTCGCGGTCCAGGCGCCGTCGATGAACGACGTGGTGGTGGCCCGCACCTCCATGACGCCGAACTGGGCACCGGGGCACTTCTCGGCCCAGCCGAGCGCGGCGTCGAGGTCGGGCACGTCGACGACGAAGACCCCGGCCAGCGCCTCCTTGGTCTCGGCGAACGGGCCGTCCTGCACGTCGAGCGAGCCGCCGCGCAGGGTGAGGGTGGTGGTCGAGGCCTGCGAGGTGAGCACCTCGGCGGCGACGAGCACGCCGGCCTCCTGCAGGGCCCGGCCGTAGGCGCCGAAGGCGTCCTGGGTCTCCTGGATGGCCTCCTCGGGGATGGTGCCCGGCTCGGGCTCGGCGTAGTTCATCAGCAGCAGGTAGCGCATCGCTGGTTCTCCTTCGTCTCTGGTGTCGATGGTACGAACGCCGCCCTGTTCGGGGCGCTCACCGTGATGACGATCGAGCCGCGCCGAGATCGCCACCCGGGCGCGGCGCCGCTGGTTCGAGGTGATGTTCTGGTCTCGCGCACCAGATGATCACCTCGAACGGGCCGAGGTCTGCCGGTTCGAGGTGATGCTCTGGCCCTCGCGCCGGCGGATCACCTCGAACCGGGCGTGACGACGTCGAGGTGCACCTCCCGGCCACCCCAGCGCCGCCGCAGCCACCGGTCGTGGCTCGCGACGAGCACCGTCGCCGGGGCTCGCGTCGACCGCCTCCTCGAGCTCGTCGACCAGCCGCAGCGACAGGTGGTTGGTCGGCTCGTCGAGCAGCAGCACGTCCGGAGCCGCCAGCACGACGAGGGCCAGGGCCAGCCGCCGCTGCTGCCCGACGCTGAGCACCCCCACCGGCCGGCCCAGGTCGCGCGGGTGCAGCAGGCCCAGGGGCAACAGCGCGGCCCGCGCCTCGTCCTCGGCCACCCCGAGGGCCGCCGCGGCGACCGCCTGGGGTGAGCGGCCGGCATCCGGGAAGGACGGTGTCCTGGGCGAGCCGCGCCACCGACCCGCTCACCTCACCCCCGGCACGGGATGCCGCGCGGCGAGCGCGCGCAACAGCGTCGACTTCCCGCTGCCGTTGCGGACCGGTGACGAGC
The DNA here is from genome assembly GCA_963782695.1 of uncultured Actinomycetota bacterium. Lineage (GTDB taxonomy): Bacteria > Actinomycetota > Actinomycetes > Actinomycetales > Dermatophilaceae > Fodinibacter. The sequence goes on from CAWAKY010000003.1 coordinate 111,945, forward strand.
AGGTGCTCGCCGGGCGCGACGTCGAGCCGCTCGAGCCGCAGCCGGCCGGGCACGACGAGGTCGCGCACGGTCACCCGGCCCCCACCGCCGTCGCAGCGCCGCCACCCGCGGGACCCCAGCCCACCCGCGAACCGCAGCGGCGCCGGCGGTCGCGGCACCGGGTCGCGCAGGATCCGCTCGATGCGCTGCTCGGCGTCGCGCGACCGGCGGGCCGCCGCCGTCTGCACGCGCGCCCCCTTGAAGGCGTGGACGAACTTGTCGTTGTCGCGCGGCCCGCGCCCGGGCGCGACCCCACCGACGCCTCGGCCGGCGGACTCGCGCAGCTCGGCGAGCTCGTCGCCCTGTCGGGCGTGCGCCTCCTCCCACCGGCGCCGCGCCGCGGTGCTGGCCGCGCGGTACTCCGAGTAGGCACCGGTCCACGTGCCGCCACCACGACCGTCGACGCCGCGGTGCCTGGGGTCGAGGTCGACGACACCGGTGCACGCCGCGTCGAGCAGCACCCGGTCGTGGGTCGCGACGAGCACCGCCCCGGTCATCTCGCGCAGCTCGGCCTCGAGGAACTCCAGCGCGGGGTCGTCGAGGTGGTTGGTCGGCTCGTCGAGCAGCAGGGCCGCCGGTCGGCGCACGAGCAGCGCCGCGAGCGCGAGCCGCGACCGCTGGCCGCCCGACAGCTCGGCCACCCGCCGCTCGCGCGGCAGCCGCTCGACGCCCAGGCGCTGGGCGGCCAGCTCGGTACGGCGGTCGGCGTCCCAGGCGGCGTGCGTGGTCGCCTCCTCCAGGGCGGCATCGAATCGCGCTGCGACAGAGGCGTTCTCGGGATGCCGTGCCACGAGCTCCGCGTACCGCTCCACCTCCCGCGTCATCGCGTGCAGCGGGTCGAGGGCACGCTGCAGCACCTGACCGACGGTGGCGCCGGGGTCGAGGCCACCGTCCTGCGGGAGGTGGCCGAGGTCGGCGGGGACGGTGACCGACCCGGCATCCGGGGTGAGCAGCCCTGCGACGCAGGCGAGCAGCGTCGACTTGCCGGAGCCGTTCTCGCCGACGAGGCCGACCCGGTGGCCGGGTGGCACGGTGAGGTCGACGCCGTCGAGCACGGGTCGGCCGTCGAACGCGACGGACAGGTCACGGACGACGATGGGCTGGATCGATGACACGGGTGACTCCACGGTGGAACCGGGCTCGCCGGGCTGGTGCCTCGGGCGCGAGCGGGGGCGTGGCGTCAGATCTCCATGGTCCGTCCATCATGACCCGGTGCGACGACGGGCCGCCAGCGGATTACGCGCCGTACACGAGCCGCTTGTAGTCGGGGTGCCGCGCGATCCACGCCTTGATGAACGGGCACAGCGGCATGACCTTGCGGTCGCCGCTCTCGGCCACCTCGTCGAGCGCCTGCCGGGCGAGCGCCCCGCCCACCCCCTTGCCCTCGAACGCCGGGTCGACCTCGGTGTGGGTGAACACCACGAGCTCGTCGGTCAGCTGGTAGGCCGCGAACCCGGCGAGCTCGCCGCCGATCCGGGCCTCCCACCGCGACTCGTCCTCGTTGCGGGTCACGACGACCTGCTCGCTCACGTCACTCACGCGAACCACCTCCTGGCGTCACCCTCTCACCCACCACGCCAGAACCGGACCGGCAGCGGCGGGCCGTCGCCGACGACGGCGTCGAGCACCGGTACGAGCTCACGCTCCTCGTAGCGGAAGTGGCTCTCCATGATCGCGTCGACCCCCTCGAGGTGGCGGCGCACCACCTCCGCGCCCGAGCCGGCACGGACCACGCGGTCGAGCTCGGCCAGCAGCGACCCGATCATCGCGTGGTCCTGCTCCAGCCGGTCGACGACGGTGGCCAGGCCGGGGTGCTCGCGGCGCAGCCACGGGAAGAGCGCGGCGTCCTCGTCGCGGTGGTGGTCGCCGAGGGTCGTGCAGACGGCCCGGCAGCGCAGCACCAGGTCGTCGCCCAGGGCGGCCGCGCCGGCCACCGGGTCGGCACCGTCGAGCGCGTCGTCGAGCACGTTCCGGATGCGGTCGTGCAGCCGTCGCAGCTCCGCGCCGAGGGCGCGAACGCGGTCGCCGGACCCCGATGCCGGCGTGCGCCCTGCTCCCTCCCCGACCGGCACCCGACCACGGTAGGGGCGCCACGGCATCCGGGGAACCCCTGACGCGACCCCGGAACCGGCGCCGCATCGGCGAAACGCCGTGTGCCCCGGCACGCCCGGCGCCTACCCTGATGAGGGCACCATCCGAACCAGGCAAGGAGCGTCGTGACCGCCGCGCTCGTCGAGAACGCCGCGCACCGCGTGCGGCAGAGCCCTCTGGTGCCCGCGCTCGGGCGACCGGAGCGGCCGTTCGACCGCGTGCTGTCCGGTGTCGGCGTCACCACCGCGACGTGGTTCTTCGCGGCCTCGCTCGTCCCCTCGCTCCTGCCCCGGGCCGCCTGGCTGCAGGGCCTGGTCTCGGGCGTCACCGTGGCCGTGGGCTACGGGCTCGGCGCGGGGGCCGCCGCGCTCTGGCGCTACCTCGGCATCCCGCGGCCTGCGGGGCCGGGCCCGCACCGTCGCGCTCTGGGTGCTCGTCGGGGTCGGCGCGTGGGGAGCGGTCGTGGAACGGCTGGCGCCTCGTGGGCTGGCAGAACGAGATCCGCGAGATGTTCGGGATGCCGCACACGTCACCGCTGATCTGGCCGGTCGTCGTGGCGGTGACCGTCGTCGTCGCCATCGCGCTGCTCGCTGGCCGGCCGCGGGGTGCGGCTGCTCGCGCGCACCGCCGTCTCGTGGCTGGGGCGACGCCTGCCACCACGGCTGTCGATCGTGCTCGGCACCGGCCTGGTCGTGGCGCTCGTTCTGGGGCCTGTGGACCGGCGTCATCGTCAACGGCTTCTTCGCCGGCGCCAACGCGATCTTCGCCCCGCAGGACACCACCGGCTCGCACAGCACCGACTTCCCCAGGGCGCCCGAGCGGTCGGGGTCAGCCGCAGTCGCTCGCGCAGTGGGAGGGGCTGGGCTACTACGGGCGGTCCTTCGTGCGCGGCGGCCCCACGGTGGCGCAGCTCGAGGCGGTCAACGGCCCCGGCGCCAAGGAGCCGATCCGGGTCTACGCCGGGCTGCAGAGCGCCGACACCGTGCAGGGCCGGGCCGACCTCGTGCTCGCCGAGCTCAAGCGCACCGGTGCCTTCGACCGCAAGGTGCTCGTCGTCGCCACCACGACCGGCATGGGCTTCCTCGACAGCCGGGGCACCGACCCGCTCGAGTACCTGTGGAACGGCGACACCGCGATCGCGGGCGTGCAGTACTCGTACCTGCCGAGCTGGATCTCGGTGCTCGCCGACCAGGAGGCCGTCGTCGCCACCTCCCGCACCGTCTTCGAGACCGTGCGGCGAGTACTGGGCGACGCTGCCCGCCGGTGAGCGGCCCGAGCTGTACCTCTACGGGCTGTCGCTCGGCTCGATGGGGGTCGAGAGCGTGCTCACCTCGGTCAACATCGTCAACGAGCCGGTCGACGGTGCGCTGATGGTCGGGCCCGCCGTTCGTCAACCAGATGCACGGCCGCCTCGAGGCCGACCGCGACGCCGGCTCACCGGCATCCCTGCCGGTCTACGAGGAGGGGCGCACGGTGCGGTTCACCAACGAGCAGAGCGCCCTCGACCCGGTCACCGGTGCCTGGGGCCCGACCCGCGTCGCCTACCTCCAGCACGCGTCGGACCCGGTCGTCTTCTTCTCCAGCGACCTGGCGTTCGACCGGCCGGAGTGGCTCGCCGACGGCCAGCGCGGCCCCGACGTCTCGCCGACCATGGGCTGGGTGCCGCTGGTGACGATGTGGCAGGTGCTGCTCGACATGCCGGGCGCCGGCAACGTGCCGACCGGCTACGGGCACATGTACTCGGCCAACGCGAACATGCAGGCCTGGGCCGCCATCACCGAGCCCGCCGAACTGGTCGCCCGACAAGGCCGCCCGGATCGACGCGGCGATCGGGCCCAAGTGACGGCCGGCGCGGGGGTGGGCCCGCTCGACGTGACCTTCGAGGCCGCGCTCGAGCAGAGCCCGGCCAAGGGCGGCTGGACCTACCTGGTCTGGCCGCGCTCCGCCGAGTTCTTCGGCACCCGTGGGCTGGTCAAGGTCGCCGCGCACGATCGACGGCGTGCCGGTGCGCACCTCGTTCATGGCCCTCGGCGACGGGCGGCACAAGCTGCCGGTGGCGGCCGACGTGCGACGCACGATCGGCAAGGATGCCGGCGACACCGTCACCGTGCGGCTCACCGAACGCCTCGGCTGAGGTCCCGCTCGTCGGTCTCGCCGCGGCCGTTGGCCGGTCCGGCCCTGGACAGGTGGTTTACCGCGGGCCGGGGCACGGGGTTCACTGACCCGGTGAGCTCCGGCGACGCGACGAGGCGTCCGGCCCGGCCGCGCGGGTCCGAGCCCGTGGCGACCGCGCCGGCCTCCGGGGTGCGCTCGCTGGTCGCGGAGTCGTGGCTGCGCTCGTCGGCGGCCGGGGTCGACCCGGAGGCCCACCTGGCCCCGGTGCTGCTCGAGGCGAGCGACCTCGCCGACTACCGCTCGACCCACGCCCTGTCGCACGTCTTCCCCCTCCTCTACGACGTGCTCGGCCGGGCGGCCGTCGACTGCGACTGCGTCATGGCCGTCGGTGACGCCGACGGCCAGCTGCTCTGGGTGACCGGGCCGCCGGGGGTCATGCGCAAGGCCGAGACGATCAACTTCGTCGAGGGCTCGGTGTGGAACGAGCACAACGCCGGCACCAACGCACCCGGCATGGCGCTGCACCTCGGGCGGCCGGTGCACGTGCACGCGTCGGAGCACTTCAACCGGCTGGTGCACCCGTGGAGCTGTGCCGCCGCGCCGATCACCGACCCGACGACCGGCCGGGTGCTCGGGGTCGTCGACATCACCGGCGGCCCCGACGTGTCGTCGCCGCAGAGCCTGGCGATGATCCGGGCCGCCGCGCGGATGGCCGAGTCCGAGCTGGCCCGGCTGGCGCTCACCGGCACCACGCTCGTGACGCCCGGCCCGACGCCGCAGCCCGGCGCCTCCACCGGCGTGCTGCGGGTGCGCGGCCTCGGCCTGCCCGAGGCGGTCGCCGAGCTGGGCGGTCGCGCGGTGCGGCTCAGCCGCCGGCACAGCGAGATCGTCGCCGCCCTCCTCGAGCACCCCGGCGGCCTCACCGCCGAGCAGCTCGAGGTCGAGGTGTACGCCGGCCACGTGCACTCCTCGACGCTGCGCGCCGAGATGACCCGGCTGCGCACCCTCCTCGGCCCGGACGTGCTCGCCTCGCGCCCCTACCGCCTCGTCGTCGACACCGAGAGCGACTGGGGCAGCGTCGGCGCCCACCTCGCCGCGGGGCGGGTGCGCGACGCGCTCCAGGCGTACAAGGGGCCGCTGCTGCCGGGCTCCGAGGCACCGGCCGTGGTGCTCGTTGCGCGACGTGCTCGAAGGTCGGGTGCGCGGTGCCGTGCTGGCCTCGGGCGAGCCCGACCTGATGGTCGGCTGGACCCGATCACGCTGGGGCGCAGGCGATCTGGAGATGTGGGAGCGCCAGGTCGAGACCCTGCCCGCGCACTCGCCGCTGCTGTCGGTGGCCGAGGCCGAGGTCGGCCGGCTGGAGCGCGAGCTCGGCGCCTGACCCGCGACCGCGGCCGTCTGGACGGTGTCGGTGCCGTGCGGCAGGCTGGATCGATGCGATCACGAACCCAGGGGATGTGGTGGGGCCCGGCGCTCGAGGCACCCGACCCGGCCGCGCTGGCGCGCTTCTACTCCGACCTGATCGGGTGGCCGGTGGTGTACGAGGAGCCCGGCACGACCGTGCTGGCCACGTCCCGCGAGGCCTCGGTCAACGTGGTGTTCCAGCAGGCCAACGACTACCAGCCGCCGGTGTGGCCGCCGGAGGACGGGCAGCAGCGCCCGATGATGCACTTCGACTTCCAGGTCGGCGACCTCGACGAGGCGGTCGAGGAGGCCGTCGCGCTCGGCGCCACGCTCGCCACCCACCAGCCGCAGGACAACGTGCGGGTCCTGCTCGACCCGGCCGGCCACCCGTTCTGCCTCTGCCGCGACGACGACTGAGTCGGCCGCCCGCCGGGATCCCGCGGCCACGTCGGCGCGCCCGCGGAGGCGCGGTGCAGCGTGGTTGCAACGTCGCGCTGCCTAACCTCCGGGCAACCCGTCGCCGGACGGGCAGAGACCACAGGAGATCGACAATGACGTTGTTCCCATCCCCCGGTTCCGACGGCAGCACCGTCACCGTCAAGAGCCGCTACGACAACTGGATCGGCGGCCAGTGGGTCGCCCCCGTGCAGGGCCGCTACTTCGAGAACGTGACCCCGGTGACCGGGCAGGTCTTCTGCGAGATCGCCCGCTCCACCGCCGAGGACATCGAGCTCGCCCTGGATGCCGGCCACGGCGCCGCCGAGGCGTGGGGCAAGACCTCGGTCGACCGAGCGGTCCGGCATCCTGCTCAAGATCGCCGACCGGATGGAGGCCAACCTCACCGACCTCGCGATCGCCGAGACCTGGGACAACGGCAAGCCGATCCGCGAGAGCATCGCCGCCGACCTGGCCCTGGCCGTCGACCACTTCCGCTACTTCGCCGGTGCGATCCGGGCCCAGGAGGGCTCGATCGGCGAGATCGACCAGGACACCGTGGCGTACCACATCCACGAGCCGCTGGGCGTGGTCGGGCAGATCATCCCCTGGAACTTCCCGATCCTGATGGCCGTGTGGAAGCTGGCCCCGGCGATCGCCGCCGGCAACTGCGTCGTGCTCAAGCCGGCCGAGCAGACCCCGTGGTCGATCCTCAAGCTCATCGAGCTGGTCGGCGACCTGCTGCCCGACGGCGTGCTCAACATCGTCAACGGCTTCGGCGTCGAGGCGGGCAAGCCGCTCGCGTCGAGCCCGCGGATCGCCAAGATCGCCTTCACCGGCGAGACGACGACCGGCCGGCTGATCATGCAGTACGCCAGCCAGAACCTCATCCCGGTCACCCTCGAGCTCGGCGGCAAGAGCCCGAACATCTTCTTCGAGGACGTCGCCAGCCAGCGGGACGCGTTCTACGACAAGGCCCTCGAGGGCTTCGCGATGTTCGCCCTCAACCAGGGCGAGGTGTGCACCTGCCCCAGCCGCGCGATCATCCAGGACTCGATCTACGACGAGTTCCTCGGCGACGCGCTCGCCCGGGTCGGCGCCATCCGGCAGGGCAACCCGCTCGACACCGAGACGATGATCGGCGCCCAGGCGAGCAACGACCAGCTCGAGAAGATCCTGTCCTACATCGACATCGGCAAGCAGGAGGGCGCCAAGGTGCTCATCGGCGGCGCCCGCGCCGACCTCGGTGGCGAGCTGTCCGGTGGCTACTACGTGCAGCCGACCGTCTTCGAGGGCGACAACAGCATGCGGATCTTCCAGGAGGAGATCTTCGGCCCGGTCGTCTCGGTCACCCGGTTCTCCGACGAGGCCGACGCCCTCGAAGATCGCCAACGACACCCTCTACGGCCTCGGTGCCGGCGTGTGGTCGCGCGACGGGAACCGGGCCTACCGGGCCGGTCGCGAGATCAAGGCCGGCCGGGTGTGGACGAACAACTACCACGCCTACCCCGCGCACGCCGCGTTCGGTGGCTACAAGCAGAGCGGCATCGGGCGCGAGACCCACAAGATGATGCTCGAGCACTACCAGCAGACGAAGAACCTCCTCGTCAGCTACTGGCCCGACGCCCTCGGCTTCTTCTGAGCCGATGGCCGACCTGACCCCCACCCGGGTCGACGTGACCGGTGAGGCGGCCGCCCTCGTGCGCCGCCTCACCGGCATCCACGGCCCGTTGATGTTCCACCAGTCCGGTGGATGCTGCGACGGCTCGGCCCCGATGTGCTTCCCGGACGGCGAGTTCATCATCTCCGACGGTGACGTCCACCTCGGCGACCTCGACGTCGGCCTCGACCGCGAGGTGCCGATGTACATGTCGACCTCGCAGTTCGCCTACTGGCGCTACACCCACCTCACCGTCGACGTCGTGCCCGGCCGCGGGGCGGGGTTCTCCGTCGAGGCCCCCGAGGGGGTGCGCTTCATCATCCGGTCGCGGATGCTGACCGAGCCGGAGCTCGCAGTCCTCGAACCCTGACCTCGGGCTCGCCCCACGCGGGATACGCTGCGCTCACCGCACCACGTCAGGAGGGCCCACATGTCGGCACCAGCGGGATGGCACCTGCAGCCAGACGGTCAGGAGCGCTACTGGGACGGCACCGCGTGGACCGACCAGTTCCGGGCACCGCTGCCGAGCGACCCCACCGCCCCGCCGCCGCCGCCCTCGTGGGCCGCCTCGGTCGACGAGACCCAGGCGCTCGACGTCGACCACACCCAGGCGATCCCCGCACCGGCACGCGGAGCCGGCGCAGCCGGGCTACTACGCGCCGACGCCCGACCAGGCCCAGCCGGGCTACGGCTACCCGGCGGCCGGCGCGGGTGCGCGCCCGGTGCTACCCGCAGGCCGGCTACCCGCAGGCCGGCTACCCGCAGACCGGCTACGGCACCCCCACCGGTGGGCCCTACGCCCCGCCGCCGCGCCAGGGCAACGGGCTGGCCAAGGGCTGCCTGATCGCCGCCCTCATCGGGGTGCTCGTCCTCGGCGCGGCCATCGTGGGGGGCATCTACGTCTTCAACCGGGCCGCCGACACGATCAGCGAGACCTTCCCCTCGGGCCTGCCCACCGACCTGCCGACCGACTTCCCGTCCGACCTGCCCACCGAGGGCCTGGGCGAGTCGGTCGACGTCACCGTCGGCGGCGGCTTCGAGCTGCCGCGCGCGACCATCGAGTCGGGCTGGGTGCTGGAGCCGCAGAGCGGTGTCGCGATGGTGCAGATCACCGGGATGAAGGCCCAGCTCACCTCGGACGACGACTTCCCGGTGCTGTTCACGATGTCGTTCCCCGACGCCGGCGGCGGCACGGTCGAGACGGTCTGCACCGCGCCCTCGGGGTCGTCCGGCGCGACGGTCGACGTCTCGTGCGTGCCGCTGTTCGGGGACGTCGGCGACGCCACCTCGGCCAAGGTCACCGCCTCGCTCTGAGGGCCGGCTACTACTTCGCGGTCTGGGCGACCAGCTCGGCGACGAGCTGCGAGGTGCGCAGGTCCTCGGCGTCGACCTCGGGGCTGAAGCCGAGCCGGGTGACGACCAGCCCGGCCGACGGCACGACGTAGAGCCGCTGCCCGTCGTGGCCGTTGGCCCAGTACGCGTCGGCGGGCAGGGCCGGGTCGACGAGCGTGCCGTCGGCCTGCTGGTTGACCCACCAGCCCCCGGCGTAGCCCTTCTCCTCGCTCGTGGTGACCTGGGTGGCCGTCGTGGTCTGCTTCATCCAGCCCTCGGGCAGCAACCGCTCGCCGGCCCACACGCCGTCCTTGAGGGCGAACTCGCCGATCGTGGCCCAGTCCCGGGGGGTCGCCCACAGGTACGAGCTGCACACCGGCGTGCCGGAGGCGTCCGGCTCCCAGATCGCCGAGGTGAGGCCGAGCGGGGCGAACAGCTGCTGGCGGGGCAGGTCGGCATCCGGGGTGTCGGCGAGGTCGGTGAGCACCCCGCACAGGATGTTGGTCGAGCCGCTCGAGTACTGCTGGTAGCTGCCGGGCTGGTGCGCGAGCGGGCTGGCTCGCGGCGTACGCGGCCATGTCCGGCTCGGCGTAGAGCATCTGGGTGATCGGCGTGCCCAGCGCGTAGGTCTCGTCCCAGGTGAGGCCGCTCGTCATCCGCAGCAGCTGGTCGACGCTGATGTCCTTGCGCGCGTCGGTCCACTCCGGGCGCAGCCCGGTGTCGTCGACCGCGATCCGCTTCTCGAGCACCATCCGGCCGAGCATCAGGCTGGTCACGCTCTTGCCCATCGACCAGCCGAGCTGCGGGGTGGTCGCCTCGAACCCCGGGGCGTAGCGCTCACCGATCAGCTGGCCGTCGCGCAGCACCACGATGCCGCGGGTGCCCAGCCGCTGCGCGGCCGCGGGCGACAGGTCGTCGCCGAAGGCCCGCCCGATGGCCGCGTCGACCTGCTCGTCGGGCTCGGGCGCCGGGGCCTCGGACAGCGGGTTGGTGTCGGCCACGACCTTGGTGGCCTCGCCCAGGTTGGGGCGCTCGGCCGCCAGCGTGCACCCGAAGCCACGGGTGAACCAGGCCTTCTGGGTCGACAGCGCGAACAGGATCTGCGACGTGCTCGACCCGCCGGCCTCGTTGACGTAGCCGGTCAGGAACGGCACCAGCGGGTTGTCCGGCAGGTCGGAGTCCGGGTCGTCGCGGTCGGCGACGAGGGTGACCGCGCAGGAGTTGTGTGCGGCGTAGCCGGTGCCGGTCTTCAGCAGCGGTCGGGCGTAGAAGTACCCGCCGACCAGCACGGCCACCAGCAGGACGAGGACCACCGCGGCGATGCGGCGAACGAGGCGCATGGGCGGACCGTACCGTCCGCGGCCGGGAACCGGGCTGCATTCGGATGCTGTGGAACGGCGAAGAGGGTCACGAACAGTTCGTTTGCCAGGTCGCGGTGCGGGTAGGACGCTGGTCGAGGCCGCGCTGTGGGGGAAGCCCTCGAGGGACCAGGAGTTGGGGACATGACCATCGACGACGTCATCAGCACCGATCTCGACCGCGACCTCGCCCGGCTGCGCGAGGTGCTGGCCAGGCACCACTTCCCGACCCGCCAGGACGACGTGCTGGCCCTGCTCGTGTCACGGCACGAGCCCTCGCGGCTGCTCTGGAGGGCGGCGGCGCTCGACCGGGCCCAGGTCTACCGGTCGGCCGACGAGGTGTGCGACGAGATCGCCCGCTCCACGGATGTCGGGATGCCGCCACCCCCCGGTCGCTGACCCGCTCGCGCATACTGGCTCCCAACGTGCGGGTCACCCCCGCTGACCGAGCCGTCGAGGAGGATGCCGTGGACGACACCAGCGCCGAGACCGCGCCCTCGCAGCGCCCGCGCGGAGGGGTCGGCCGACCTGCTCGCCATCGCCGAGGCCCTGCACGCGGTGGCCGGCCGGGCGTCGGGTACCGGTTCGCGTCCGCCACTGGAGGAGCTGGTCCACGCCACGCTGGAGCAGGTGCCCGGCGCGAGCACGCGTCAGCGTCACCGTGCTGCGGGCCGGGCGGTTCAGCACCGCCGCCACCACCGACGACGTGGCCCTGCGCGCCGACGCCCTGCAGTACGAGATCGGCAGCGGCCCGTGCGTCGACGCCATCCTCGACGACAACGTCTACGTCACCGAGGACGTCGCCCGCGACGAGCGGTGGGCGCTGTGGGGGCAGCGGGTCAGCGCCGAGGTCGGGCTGCGCAGCGTGCTCGCCTACCGGCTCAACCTGCTCGACGACTCCGGTGCCATCGCGGCGCTGAACGTCTACTCCGACCGGGTGGCGGCGTTCGACGACCGTGCCGTCGGCACCGGCCTGGTGCTCGCCACCCACGGCTCCCTGCTGGTGACCGCGCAGCTGGCCCGCGACAAGGCGGCCAACCTGCTCAAGGCGATGGAGAGCAACCGCGAGATCGGGGTCGCGATGGGCATCCTGATGCAGCGTCACCGGCTCGACCGCGAGCAGGCGTTCGCCGTGCTGCGGGTGGCCAGCCAGGACTCCAACCGCAAGCTCGCGGAGGTGGCGAGCGAGGTGGCCGACACCGGCATCCTCGAGATCCGTCGCTGGCCCGCCGCGGCGGGTGGGGAGCCGCACACCCGCTGACGCGCGGAAGTTCCTTCTCCGACCCTGTCGCATTCGGGGGTTCCCGTTCGTGGAGTGGGTGAGGACACGGCATTACGGTCGAGTCCGCAGACCTGATCACGAAGGAGACCACCATGACCCAGTACCTGCTGTCCGTCTGGCACGACAAGGACGCCACCCCCGAGGACATCTACCCCGACGCGGCCGAGCGCGAGCAGGCCTACGCCGACACGGGCGCCTTCAACGAGGAGATCCGGCAGAGCGGCAACTGGGTGTTCGCCGGCGGCCTGCACTCGCCGAACACCGCGACCGTGGTCGACGGCACCGGCGACGAGCCGGTCGTGACCGACGGCCCGTACAGCGAGTCCAAGGAGCAGATCGGCGGCTTCTGGGTCGTCGAGGCGCCCGACCTCGACGCCGCGCTCGAGCTCGCCGCCCGGGGGTCGAAGGCCTGCCGGGGCAAGGTCGAGGTCCGGCCCTTCCAGGGCGAGTGACCCAGGTGGCCGCCAGCCCGGTCGAGGACGTCTACCGCGCCGAGTTCGGCAAGGTCGTCGCGTCCCTGGCCGGGCGGTTCGGCGACCTCGACCTCGCCGAGGAGATGGCCCAGGAGGCCTTCGTCGAGGCGGTGCGGCGCTGGCCCACCGAGGGCGTGCCGCCCAACCCCGGCGGCTGGCTCACCGTCACCGCGCGCAACAAGGCCCTGGACCGGCTGCGCCGCGAGTCGACCCGTCAGGCCCGCCACGAGGAGGCCGAGATGCTCACCGCGCCCGAGGTCCCCGGCGCCCCGGTCACCTCCGTGACCGACGAGCGGCTGCGACTGCTGTTCACCTGCTGCCACCCCGCCCTGGCTCCCGAGGCGCAGGTGGCCCTCACCCTGCGCCTGCTCGGCGGCCTCACCGTGCCCGAGGTCGCCGCCGCGTTCCTCGTGCCCGAGCGCACCATGGCCCAGCGGATCACCCGGGCCAAGCGCAAGATCGCCGCCGCGAACATCCCCTACCGGGTGCCGCGCGACCACGAGCTGCCGGCCCGGCTGCGCGGCGTGCTCGCGGTCATCTACCTCGTCTTCACCGAGGGCCACCTGCCCGGCTCGGGCGGCGACGGCATCCGTGACGACCTGTGCGCCGAGGCGATCCGGCTCGGCCGGGTGCTGCGCGAGCTGATGCCCGACGAGCCCGAGGTCGCCGGGCTGCTCGCCCTCATGCTGCTCACCGACGCCCGTCGGGCGGCACGGCTGGATGCCGGGGGCGCGCTCGTCACGCTCGACCTCCAGGACCGCTCGCTGTGGGACCGCGCGACGATCGCCGAGGGGCACGCCCTGGTGCGGGAGTGCCTGCGCCGCAACCGACCCGGGCACTACCAGCTGCTCGCCGCGGTCAACGCCGTGCACACCGATGCCGCGACCGCCGCCGACACCGACTGGGGCCAGGTGCTCGCCCTCTACGACCAGCTGTACGCCGCCACGCCCACCCCGGTCGTGGCCCTGAACCGCGCCGTGGCGCTCGCCGAGGTGGAGGGGCCGGCATCCGCCCTGCGTGGTCGTCGACGGGCTCGACCTCGACGGCTACCACCCGTACCACGCGACCCGCGCCGACCTGCTGCGCCGGCTGGGCCGGAACGCCGAGGCGGTGGCCGCCTACGACCGGGCGATCGCGCTCGCCGGCAACCCGGCCGAGCAGGCCCTGCTCACCGCCCGGCGCGACACCCTGCAGCTGAGCCCCGCGCGGTCGACGAGCACGAGCGTCACGAACCCGAGCACCCCGCGGTAGCCGTCGAGCCAGGCGTCCCGGTGGTCGGCCGCGGCGGCGAGCGCCTGCTCCCGGTCGGCGGGGTCGCGCCCCGGCTCGAGGGCCCAGTCGGTGAGCGACCCGGTCCAGGACCACTCGTACTCGTCCCACTCCTCGAGGCTGCTGACGTGGCCGTGCGCCGACTCGTAGCCGTGCTCCCGGGTCAGCCGGGCCAGGCCGGACAGGTCGGGGAACTCCTCGGCGGTGGCCTCGAGCGCCGCGCAGGGCGGCCTCGGTCGGCGGGGTGTCCCAGATGCCGTCGCCGAACAGCACGCGCCCGCCGGGCGCGAGGTGACGGCGCACGGCATCCAGCGTCCCGCCCGGGCCGCCGAAGACGTGGCTGACCCCGACGGCGATGACGGCGTCGAAGGTGCCGCCCTGCCAGGTCGAGGCGTCGCCGACCTCGATCACCGCCCGGCCGCCGAGGTCGGCGGCGAAGGCGGCGGGGTCGGTGGCCGGGTGCAGGTCGACCCCGACGGCGGTGAGGTCCGCGCGCCGCCCGAGCAGCTCGCGCAGCCACTGGCCGCTGCCGCACCCGAGGTCGAGCACCCGTCCGCCGGCCGGGGGGTCGAGCCGGTCGAGGAGCCGGGTCACCGACGCCGCCGACAGCGGGGCCGCGACCGGGTGGTGGCGATGGGCGAGGTGGCTGATCTCGTGGCGCTGCACGAGGCCACTGTCGAGCCCGCCGGAGTCCGTGCGCAAGCCCGGCACCGCTACCGTTGGTGCTTCCTTCGACGACAGGAGACTCACCCATGGCCGGCGGACTGGTCGCCCTGCTCGACGACATCGCCGCGATGGCCAAGCTGGCCGCGGCCTCGGTCGACGACGTCGCCGCCGCCGCGGGTCGGGCCAGCGCGAAGGCCGCCGGAGTGGTCGTCGACGACACCGCCGTCACCCCGCGCTACGTGCAGGGCCTGACCCCCGACCGCGAGCTGCCGATCATCAAGCGCATCGCGCTGGGCTCGCTGCGCAACAAGCTGCTCATCATCACCCCGGCCGCGCTGCTGCTCAGCCAGTTCGTGCCCTGGCTGCTCACCCCGATCCTCATGCTCGGCGGCACCTACCTCTGCTACGAGGGCGCCGAGAAGATCTGGGAGAAGGTCGCCGGCCACGAGCACGCCGAGGCGGAGGTGGACGCCGGCGACGTCGACCACGAGAAGAAGGTGACGACCGGCGCCATCCGCACCGACTTCATCCTCTCCGCCGAGATCATGGTCATCGCGCTCAACGAGGTCTCCGACGAGCCGTTCGTGTCCCGGGCGGTCATCCTCGTGGTCGTCGCCATCCTGATCACGGTGCTCGTCTACGGCGTGGTCGGGCTGATCGTGAAGATGGACGACATCGGCCTGCACCTCGCGGGGCGCGAGTCGGGCACCGCGCAGACGGTCGGTCGCGGCATGGTCGCGGGGATGCCGAAGCTGCTCTCGGCGCTGTCGACGATCGGCATCGTCGCGATGCTCTGGGTCGGCGGCCACATCCTGCTCGTCGGCGTCGACGAGCTCGGGCTGGCACACCCTCTACGACTGGGTGCACCACGCCGAGGAGGCCGTCGGCGGCGGCGCGCTCGGCTGGTGCGTCAACACCCTCGCGTCGGCCGTCATCGGCCTGGTCGTCGGTGCCCTGGTGGTCGCCGTCGTGACCCTCGTCAAGAGGCTGCGCAGCCCGAAGGATGCCGGCGCCCCGTCCGCTCACTGACGCGCGAGCCCACGGAGTTGGGTGCTCAGGTGGCTGCCGGGCAGCCACCTGAGCACCCAACTGCGGGCTGAGGCGTCGAAGGTCGGGCGGATGCCGGGCGCCGGGGAATGCGGCCGGCATCCGACCGCGTTGGCGCCCGCATGACCACCTGGGGCTTCATCGGAAGCGGAAACATCGGCAGCACCGTCGCGCGACTGGCGGTCGACGCCGGCCACGACGTCGTGCTGAGCAACAGTCGCGGGCCGGAGACGCTCGCCGACCTCGTCGCCGAGCTGGGGCCGCACGCCCGCGCCGCCACCCCCGAGGAGGCGGCCCGCGCCGGCGACGTCGTCGTGGTGACGGTGCCGCTCAAGGCCCGCGGCGACCTGCCGCACGCCGCGCTGGCCGGCAAGGTCGTCATCGACACGATGAACTACTACCCGCAGCGCGACGGCGTGGTGCCCGAGCTCGAGGACGAGTCGACCACCACCTCCGAGCTGCTGCAGGCGCTCGCCCCCGAGGCCAGGGTCGTCAAGGGCTTCAACAACATCTTCGCCGCGCACCTCGCCGCGCTGGCCCGGCCCAGCGGCGCCGACGACCGCAGCGCGCTCGCCATCGCCGGTGACGACGCCGACGCCAAGGAGGTCGTGCGCGGTGGCCCTCGACGAGATCGGCTACGACACCGTCGACCTCGGCGCGCTCGAGCAGGGCTGGCGCATCCAGCGCGACACCGCGGCCTACGGCGTGATGTACGCGCTCGACGAGTCCGACTGGACCAAGGGCGCGAAGCCGGCCGACCGGGATGCCGTGGCGGCCGCCGCGCTGCGCGCCCGCCGCTACCGCGACGCCTGAGGCTGCGGCCGGGCTCGACCGCGGCGAACCACCCCGACGGGCCGAGCTCGGCCCCCATCCGGGGCACGTACTGGTCGAAGTAGATCCGGGCGATGAGCTCGCGGCGGCTGCGCACGTCGGCCTTGTCGAAGACCGACTTCAGGTGGTCCTGCACCGTGTAGGTCGACACGTGCATCGTCGCGGCGATCTCCTTGGTGTCGACGCCCTGCAGCACGAGCTGGGTGACGTCGCGCTCGCGCTGGGTGAGGTCGAAGGCGGCGACGACCAGGGGCACGATCTCCGGCGGGCGGGCCTCCTCGACGGTGACCACGACGTCGCCGCTCGCGCCCTCCGGCCCGAGCAGCGGGGTCGCGTGCAGCACCAGCCACATCCGCTGCGCGCGCGCACCCGGCTGCGCGGCGGCACGGTCGTCTCGCCGCGGGCGTAGCGGCGGGCGCCGCCACGAGCGAGGTGATGATGCCGGTCCAGCGCGCGTTGTGGGTGGGGCTCTCGAGCTCGCTCAGCCGCTGCTCCGCGCCCATGCTGGTCTGCTTGATCTCGTCGTCGGCCCCCACGATGAGCACGGTCGGCCCGGCGGACGCGGGCGGTGGCGGCTGACGGTCGCCATCCGCGCCAGCAGGCCGGTGCGCATCCCCGCGGCGAAGGCCGCCGAGAGCGACCCGACGAAGTCGATCTCGCCCTGCTGCGAAGGGCCCCGACTCCGGGTCGCGGAACAGCGCGGCGCCGCCCCACACCTGCGAGCCCGAGTCGCGGAAGACGACCCGCATCTCGTCGCTGTAGCCGAAGTGCGGCTCGCATGAACGTGCGTCAGCCGGTTCGACCGCTCGGTGTCACCCTCGTAGACGGCGTGCACCCCGGCGGCGGCGATGCCGGCCTGCGACATCTCGCTGAAGGCCGTGCGCTCGATCGAGCCGTACTCGATGAGCCCCCACTCGTGGTCGTGGGCGTCGCGGCCCAGCAGGTCGCCGTACTTGCGGGTGCCGGTGAGCAGCTCGGTGCTCGGGTCGACGGTCGCGAGGCAGGCGGCGACGTGGGGCACCGCCCGCTGCAGCGAGTCGACGGCCTCGGCGAGGAAGGTGTCGATGTCGAGCCCGGCGCGGGCGACGACGTCGACGTCGCGGCGCACGCGTTCCTCGGTCAGTGCACTGGCCATCTGCCGAGTGTGACGCAGGGCCCGCGCCGTGCGCCATCCCACAATTGTGGGAACCCGCGGCCTCCCAGCCGCCCGGGGCCGGAAGTCCCCGCTCCCGCGGGATGGTGGGGGGCCGCCCTCGGCACGACGCTCGTCGCCATGACCTCCACCGTCGACGCCACCACGGCCGGCACCCCGGCCGTCCCGGCCGTCCTCGACCTGTCGGGGCACGGGCCCCGCGACCGCCTGGGCCGGCTCGTCCACGCCGACGACCCCGCGGCGCAGCTCGCCCTCGCCCTGGCCAACCTCGAGGACGCCCTGACGGCCGCCGGGCTGGTCCCGGCCGAGCTCGTCGAGGTGACCGTGCGCACCACCGACGTCGAGGCCGTGCTCGCGGTGCTCGACACCCTCACCGAGCGGTTCCGCGAGGTCGAGGCCGGCCCGCGCACGACGGTCGTCGGCAGTGGACGTGCTGCCCGCTCCCGGGCCAGCTCGTCGCCATCGACGGGCGGGCCGTCCACGCACCACCACGACCACCAGGGACGCGGGACACGGCTCGCGCCCACGAGAAAGCGAAGGACAGCACCATGACCGTCGAGACCACCCTCGACCCGACCCGCACCCCCCGACCCGCCGACGCGCTGCGCGGCCTGTGCGGCGGAGCCGTGCACCTGCCCGGCGACGCCGGCTACGACGGCGCCGCGGATGCCGTGGAACGTCGCCGTCGACCAGCGGCCGGCCGCCGTGGCGCTGCCGCGGACCGTGGACGACGTGCGCGACGTCGTGCGCGCCGCGTCCGCCGCCGGCCTGCGGGTGGCACCGCAGAGCACCGGGCACGGCGCCGGCCCGCTCGCCGAGGGAGGACTGGACGACGTCGTGCTCGTGCGCACGTCGGCGATGGCCGCGCGTCGCGTCGACCCCGGCCGCCCGGATCGCCCGGGCCGAGGGCGGGCCCTGTGGGAGGACGTCGTCGCCGCGGTGGCCCCGCACGGTCTCGCCGCCCTGCACGGCTCGTCGCCCGACGTCGCCGTCGCCGGCTACTCGCTCGGCGGCGGGCTCGGCTGGTACGCCCGCAAGCTCGGGCTCGCCACGAACAGCGTGACGGCGGTCGAGCTCGTCACCGCCGACGGGGCGCTCGTGCGGGCGGACGCCCACGCAGCACCAGGACCTGTTCTGGGCGCTGCGCGGCGGCGGCGGCAGCTTCGGGGTGGTCACCGCGGTCGAGTTCCGGCTGCTACGCGATCGCCGACGTGTACGCCGGCATGCTCCTGTGGGACCGCGAACGCGCCCCCGAGGTCGTGCGCGCCTGGGCCGGCGTGGTCGGCGACGGCCCCGACGAGGTCACGCACCTCGATGCGGGTCATGAGCTTCCCGCCGATCCCCGAGCTGCCCGAGTTCCTGCGCGGGCCGGCAGGTCGTCGTCATCGACGGGGCGGTGCTCGCCGACGACGTCGACGGCGCAGTCGCTCCTCGCGCCGCTGCGGGCGCTGCGGCCCGGAGCTCGACACCTTCGGCCGGGTGCCGTCCGCCTCCCTGACCCGGCTGCACATGGACCCCGAGGGGCCCACCCCGGCCGTCGCCGCCGGCACGCGTGCTCGGCGCAGCTCCCCGAGGAGGCGGTCGCAGGCGTTCCTCGCCGAGGTCGGGCCCGGGTCGACGACCTCGCTGCTGTCCGCCGAGCTGCGCCAGCTCGGGGGTGCGCTCTGGCACGCCCCCACCCGGGTGCCGGCGCGCTCGCCACGGCTCGAGGGTGCCTACGCCGGCTTCTTCGTCGCCATGGCTCGCCCCACGGCGGAGCTGGCGGCCCGTGGGCAGGCCGACGCCGAACGGCTCGTGGCGGCGCTCGCGCCCTGGTCGAGCGAGCAGGCCCTGCTCAACTTCACCGAGCAGCGCACCGACACCAGCGCCGCCTACGAGCGCCGAGGCCTGGGCCCGGCTGCGCGCGGTGCGCGCATCGGTCGACCCGCACGAGCTGTTCGTGGCCAACCACCCGGTGACCGCGTCGTCACCGAGTGACCGACCGGCGGCGCGGCGGTCACCTCGGTGACTGCCGCGCCATCCGCCGTCCGACGACGAGCGAGCCGACGAGCAGCGCGAGGCCGAGCAGCAGCGAGGCGGCGACGATGGCCGGGCTGCTGCCGGCGGAGGCGCCGAGGGCGGCGTACCCGACGGTGCCCGGGACGATGCCGACCGCGGTGCCCACGAGGAAGTCGCGCAGCGACACCGCGCTGACGCCGGCCCCGTAGTTGACGATCGTGAAGGGCAGCACCGGCGTCAGCCGGGCCACGACCACCGCCGCGACCCCCTGGTGGCGCATGACCTCCTCGACCCGCGCCAGGCGCGGGCCGGTCATCTCGGCGACCGACTCCCGCCCCAGCCGGCGCGCGATCGCGAAGCAGACCAGCGCGCTGAGCATCGACGCCACCCACGAGATCGCGATGCCGCCGACCAGCCCGAACAGGGCGCCGGCCACCCCGGACAGCAGGTTCTTCGACACCGGCACGAGGGTCAGCAGCACGTGCAGCAGGACGTAGACCACCGGGCCCCAGGCGCCCGTCGAGGCGATCGCCGACTGCACCGTGTCGAGCTCGCCGCCCAGCAGCAGCCACACCAGGCCGCCGGCGATGAGCACCGCCAGCGCCAACCCCAGCAGGCGAAGCCTGGCCGCCCTGGTGCCCGTCACCCGCACCAGCCTAGGAGCAGCCCACGACACCGGCCCACCCCGGATGTATCAGGGCGGGGCCGTGGCGCTCCTGACCGGGAGAACGTCCCACCCACCCCCGGGGCGTGACGAGCGCAGCGAGGACCAGCCATGCCCGAGATCCGGATCGACACCTCCGAGCTGACCTACCCCTGGTTCTGGGTGCCCGGCCACCTGGCCCACTTCGTCGACGGGTCGGTGCCCGGCGGTGCGGTGGTGCAGCTGGAGCCCGGCGACTACCCGTTCCAGCAGACCCGCGACCGCCCGTGCGACGTCGGCTTCCGGGTGGCGGACGACGGCACGGTCGACTTCGACGCCGAGCACGACCACCTGCTGCGCGGCCGCGGCACGAGCACCCTGCACGTCGTCGGGGTGCCGGTGACGCTGCACCCGACCGGCGCGCCGCGCCCGCTGCTGCCGATGTGGGGTGGCTGCCACGAGCCGATCGGCACCCGGGCGCGCACCGTCCGGATGCCGCCCGGCACGGCCTACGAGATCCGCCTCGGCCTGGTGCCCAGCGCCGTGCTCGAGTTCAGCGTGGCCGCCGACGGTCGCGTCGACTACCCCAGCGAGTTCGAGCGCGCGCTCTCCGGGCGCGGGACCGCTCGGCTGACCGTCGACCTCGACACGCTGGGTCGTCACTGAACGCGGGTCGTCACCGACCCCGGGTCGTCACGGGATCCGGCGGGAGCGCAGCGCCACCAGGCAGGCCAGCACGACGACGGCCGTGACGATGGCGAACCCGAGCACCGGCAGCAACGGCAGGGTGATGCCGATGGCGCCGCCGACCACCCAGAACGCCTGGAGGATCGTCTCCGACCAGGAGAACACCCGGGCCCGCACGTGGTCGTCGACGTCGCGCTGGATGAGCGCGTCGAGGCTCAGCTTGGCGAGCTGGCCGAACAGGCCGGTGGCCAGGCCGAGCAGCACGAGGGTGGGCAGCGAGTAGAACACCGCGGTGAGCAGCGCGGCGAGCACCGCCACGCCTGCGACCACCGTGGCGAGGCGTTCCGGGGCCGGGCTGCGCCGCCGGTTGCCGATCACCGAGCCCAGGGCGTTGCCGACCCCGGCCGCCCCCGCGACCATCGCGAGCACCGCCGGCCCGGACCAGCCGGGCAGCGGGTGCTCGCGCATCAGGAACGCGAGGAAGAGGGTGAGGAAGCCGGAGAGGAGCCGGGCCCCGGTGGTCAGCCACAGCACGTAGCGCACCGACTGCGGCAGCGCCCGCAGCCGCCGGGCGCCCCGACCGGCCGAGGGCAGGGCCAGCGGGCCCTCGCCGGCCTGCGTGCCGTCGAGGTCGAGCTCGCCGGCCGTGGAGTCGACCCGGGCCGGCAGCCGGATGGCGAGCACGGTGGCGACGACGTAGACGACGAAGGCCAGCCGTAGCGACCAGTCCGGGCCGATCCGCGACAGCGCCACCGGCGAGGCC
Source organism: uncultured Actinomycetota bacterium (assembly GCA_963782695.1). Classification (GTDB taxonomy): domain Bacteria; phylum Actinomycetota; class Actinomycetes; order Actinomycetales; family Dermatophilaceae; genus Fodinibacter. The sequence continues at coordinate 133,191 of CAWAKY010000003.1, forward strand.
GCCGCCGATCGCCATGCCGATCAGCCCGGCGATGGTCAGCCGGGAGTTCGCGGTGACCAGGCTGATGTCGCGCGGGCAGCAGCCGGGGAACCGCCGCCGCCCGGGCCACGGCGTACGAGCGGCTCGCGACCAGGCAGCCGAGCGCGGCCGGGAAGAGCCACGGGCTGTCGTCGACGACGGCCGTGGCGAGCACCCAGGCGAGGAAGGCCCGGGTCGCCAGCGTGGTGCCGAGCGCCCAGCGCCGCCCGTGGCGGAACCGGTCGAGCAGCGGCCCGATGAGCGGCGCCAGCAGCACGAACGGCGCCATGGTGAGCACGAGGAACAGGGCGACCCGCCCGCGTGCCTCGTCGGTGGGCAGCGCGAAGACGGTGCCGGCGAGCGAGACGGTGAGCGCGGCATCCGCCGCGACGTTGACGGCGTGCAGCTCGGTGAGCCGGGCCAGGCCGGTGTCGGCGGCGCCGTCGGCGTCGGCGAAGCTGCGGAACCGCCGCCCGGCGGCCGCCCCGCCGCGCCCGACGAGGCGGATGCCGGCGCGCCCGCCCCGCCCCACGCTGCGGCCCGCGTCGGCCACCCGGCGCCGCGGGGTCTGCGGCGCCGTCGGCTGGGGTCGCTCGTCGGCGGTCATGACCCCTCGATCCTCCCCCGAACGGGGCCGGACCCGCGAGAGGGGCTCCGGCGGGTCAGGCCGAGACGTGCCTCCCGCCGGGCTCGGGCTCGACGGGCTCGGCATCATCCTTGGTCTCGCCGACCCGGCCGCGGACGAACAGCAGCAGGATGATGCCGATGAACATCAGGGGGAAGGTGAACAGGCCCGCGGCATGCAGCAGGCCGTCGGTGGAGGCGCCGGTGGCGGCCTTGTCGATGCCGCCGGAGGCAAGGATCGTCGTGGGGTCGGTGAGGCCGTGCACCAGCATCGCCCAGACGAGGAACCCGGTGACCCGCAGGGTGAGGTACATCAGCACTCCGAACCCGAAGGTGTAGAAGACGGTGAACGCGACCGTGGTGACGGCCTGCCCCGCGATCAGGTTGGTGCTGTGCGAGAGCGCGAACGCCGCGGACGACAGGGCGGCCACCGCGAGCTCGCCGTGCCCACCGGAGCGGATCATCTTCACGGCGAAGCCCCGGAACATCAGCTCCTCGACGACGCCGACCAGGAGCCCGCTCAGCAGCACGGTCACGACGACCGAGAACGAGGGGCCGCCCCAGTCGATCCCCGCGACGCGCAGGAGGACCGGCACCAGGGCCACGGCGGGCCCGAGCCACATCCACCAGGACCTGTAGATCGGCTGGCGACCGAACAGGGCGACGGTTCCAGCCGAGGTAGTAGGACACCCCGAAGAGCACGGCGGCACCCACGATCAGCGGCAGGGTCATCTGGGCGAACACCGCGCCGGGGCTGCTCAGCAGGTCGGCGTCGGCCTGGTCGGGGAACAGGTTCCCGGCGAAGCTGGACCCCAGGTAGATCGCCATGTACACGACGAGGAAGGCGAGGTAGCGCCACAGGCCACCCTTGTTCATGAAGCCGCGCAGGCCGGTCGCATGATCAGGCGGTGTGGTCGCCTCGTCCGTGGTCGTCTCGGTCACCGTCGTCTCCTCGCTGGGCGGCGCGTGTCGCCGCGTGGGAGAAGTGTGTCACCGGCGAAGGACGTTGTCGCGCCTGCGAGCCCCGGGGGTCTGGCCCCGCGTGCCGCCCGAGGTGACGCCCGCGGTCAGCCGCCGAAGAGGCGGTCGCGCAGCGCGAGTCGGCGACCCTCGTACTTCGCGTACCGTCTGGCCGCCCTGGCCAGCTTCTTCTCGCCGTAGAAGCGGCGGGCCCAGAACGACTCGGGCTTGGCGAGGCGGAACACGCCGATGTAGGAGAACAGCGGCACCGGCAGGCCGGCCAGGCCCATGACGAGCTTGCCCTTGAGCAGGCAGACGACGCAGAACAGCAGGTGCACCAGCACGGCGGTGAAGATCACCCAGGCGCCGTAGCCCTCGGTGTCGGTCTCGATGCCCAGGGGCGAGGTCGAGCTCAGAATCACCAACCCGAAGACCACCGCGATCATCACCGCGTCGATCGACTTCTTGCCCTCCTCCGACCAGTAGACGTCCTCGAGGTGCAGCCACAGGGCGAACTCGTCGAGCGCCAGGGCGGCACCGATGCCGAACAGGGTGGCCAGGATCTCGACCCACGGGGACTCCGGGCGGAACCGGAAGGTGAGCAGGCCGACCACGAGGACAAGGAGGATGCCCCACACCTGGTGGTGCACGTGGACGCCACCGATGTGGACGTCCTTGATCGGGCCGGTCTCCTCCCCGGTGCCGGACGCCTTGCGGTTCTTGATCCGCACCGTGACGAAGCGGGTGACCCCGTACGTCACCACGAAGCCGACCAGCATCCACAGCGCGGGCGAACGGCCCGTGTTGACGACGTGGTCGACGTACCAGTTCCACATGGGGATGAGTCTCCGCTAGGGGGTCAGCGGCGCGGACGCCGAGGCGACGTCGATCGCGTCGACGGGCGGGGGTGGCCCGGGCGGGGGCGTCATCCGCTTCCGGTTGAGCAGGTAGACCGGGACGCCGAGCAGGAAGGCGCCGAGCGCGTAGAAGAACGGCGCATAGACCGCGAAGCCCTCGGCGTCGGTGTTCGCGGAGTACCCGATGAAGAGCACCGACACGACGAACGAGACGCCCGCGATGGTGAGGTCACGCACCAGTCGGCTGCGGGTGATCACGCGCTTGTCGGCGATGCGCCACTTGATCTGCGCCAGGGCCGAGAACGCGTAGGGGATGGCCGCGGCGATGCCGGTCATCAGCACCAGGGTGTTGAACACGGTGATGCCGGTCTCGCCGACGTGCGACAGCAGCACGCAGATCGTCGACAGGGTGGCGGAGACGAGGATGCCGAACGCCGGCACGCCGCGTGTCGACACCCGCTCGAAGCGCTTGGGGAACAGCCCGTCACGGGATGCCGCGTACGGCACCTCCGCGGCCAGCATCGTCCAGCCGTTGAGTGCGCCGAAGCCCGAGACGACGACGAGGAAGGCCACCAGGCCCCCGACCCACGAGGCGCCGCTGATCGTCTCGGCAGCCGTGGCGAACGGTGCGGTCGTCGCGCTGAGCGCGACGTCGGGCAGGATGCCGAAGATGGCGACGAGCGAGAGCAGGTACACGCTCGCCGACGCGAGCGTGCCCAGGATCGTGGCTCGGGGGACGTTGCGCGTGGGGTCGGCGACCTTGGCGGCGGCCACCGATGCCGACTCGACACCGATGTACGAGAACAGGCACAGCGCCATCGCACTGCCGATGGCGGGCAGGGCAGCCTGCCCGCTGAGGTTGAACGGTGTGAAGTTGTCCATGTCGATGAAGAACAGGCCGATCGTCGACATCGCGAGCAGCGGGAGGAACTTGATGACCGAGGTCCACAGCTGGATCTGGCCCATGCTGCGGATGCCGCGCAGGTTGATCGCCGCCGCGGCCCAGATGCCGGCCAGGGTCAGCAGGACCGTGCCGACCGTGCCGTGACCGGTGTTGACGAAGCGCTCGACGTAGAGCACCCAGCCGGTGGCGATGGCGGCGTTGCCCGCCCACGCGGGGATCCAGTACAGCCAGGCGTTGGAGAAGCCGACCGCGTTGCCGAACGCGGCTCGGGCGTACGCGTACGGGCCGCCGTCGGCCGGCATCCGGCGGGACAGCGAGGCGAACAGCATGGCCAGGCAGACCGCGCCGACCGTGGTCAGCGCCATCGCGACCAGGCTGATCGGGCCGTAGCTCGCCAGCGACGCGGGGACGTTGAAGATGCCGACACCGATGATCGTGCCGACGACGAGCGAGGTCGCCTGGGGCAGCCCCATCGTGCGGGTCGAGGCCTCTGCTGGCACCGTGGGAGCGGTGGTCGTCGTGGGGTCGCTGGCGCCCGAGCTCATCAGTGGCCTTCCGCTCGATCCGCTGGGAGAGATGCGCGACCGGGGCCGCAGTGTCCGCGCCGCGAGATATGTCCCACGGCGGAACAACCGTACTGCTTGACTGTTCCGTGGCAACCGCAGTCTGGAGGATCTGAGATGACCGCTACCGAAGATGCGATCCGTCCCGCGCGTGATCGCGCGTCGGACGGGCGTCGCGCACCCGCTCGACGGGTGTCGCTGAACGACGACCGGTGGCCGGACTGGCTGGCGGCGTTCGCGTTCGTGCTGGCGACGGTCGTCGTGGTCGCGTGGCTGGTGCCGCCGCTGAACCGGTTCTTCGACCGCAGCGACGACCCCGTCTCGCTCGCGACCGTGCCGATCGTGCCGAACCTGGTCTACGCGGCGGTGCTGTTCGCGCTCGGTGTCGGCCTGCGCCGGCGACTGCGCTCGGCGTGGTGGGCGTTCGTCGTGCTCCTGCTCGTGCTGCCCACCATCGGCCGGGTCGCCTCGCTGGCGGGGTCGGACCGGGACGTGCTCGACGCGGTCGGGCTCGTCGTCGCCGGGACCCTGCTCGTGCTCGCCGTCATCGCGCGGCGGCAGTTCACCGCTCGCACCGCGCGCCGGGCCGGCCTGCGCGCCCTGCTGCTCTTCGTCGTCGGCGTGGTCGTCGTCTCGCTCGTGGGCACCTGGCTGCTCACCACCTTCGCCAACGCGAACGAGGTCGGCGCCGGCGAGTCCGTCGCGAACGTCCTGCTCGGCGACCTCGGGCTGGTCGCCGACCCGGGCGTCGTCGCGCCGCTGTGGGTTCGGGTGCTGCTCAACGTGATGGGCGCGGCCGTCGTGCTCGGCAGCGCGGCCGTGCTCTTCCGGTCGCCGGCGTACACGCGCACGCTCGGTGCCGCCGACGAGGCCGCGGTGCGCACGCTGCTGCGCGACTTCGGCGACCTCGACTCGCTGGGCTACTTCGCGACCCGCCGCGACAAGGCCGTCGTGTGGGACCACGAGCGACCCGACCCGGGCCCGCGCCGGCGTCTCGTACCGGGTCGTGCGGGTCGTCAGCCTGGCCAGCGGCAACCCGGTCGGCGACCCCGAGCACTGGGCCGCGGCCATCGAGGCGTGGCGTCGCGACGCCCGCGCGAACGGGTGGTCGCTCGCGGTAATGGGGGCCGGGCGCCGAGGGGGCGCGCGCCTTCGACGGAGGCCGGCCTGACCGCCTTCGAGATCGGCGACGAGGCGATCCTCGACATGCGGACGCTTCTCGCTCAACGGGCCCGGCATGAAGCCGGTGCGCCAGGCAGTCAGCCGGCTGCAGACGCCGCGGCTACACGACGAGGTGCGCCGCCACGACGCGCTGACCGCGGAGGACTTCGACCGCCTGCCGCCTCGGCCTCGCCGTGGCGCGGCGACGGCGGTGACGAGCGTGGCTTCTCGATGGCGCTCGGCCGGCTCGGCGACCCGCTCGACGGCGAGTGCGTGCTCGTCGAGGCGCACGACGGCGAGGGCAAGCTGCGCGGCTTCCTCAGCTTCGTGCCGTGGGGTCGCAACGGGCTGTCGCTCGATCTGATGCGCCGCGACCCCACCGCCGACAACGGTCTGGTCGAGCTGATGGTCGGCCTCGCTGGCGGAGCGCGCCGCCGGCTTGGCCGTGGGCCGGGTGTCGCTGAACTTCGCGATGTTCCGCGAGGCGTTCGACCGTGGCGCGGAGCTCGGCGCCGGGCCGATGGCCCGCCTCTGGCGGCAGGCGCTGCTGCTCGCCAGCCGGAACTGGCAGCTCGAGTCGCTCTACCGCTCGAACGCCAAGTACCTGCCCGAGTGGCAGCCGCGCTTCATCTGCTTCGAGTACTCCTCCGACCTGCCCCGGGTCGGCGTCGCCGCGGGCAGCGCCGAGGGCTTCCTGACCACCCCGTCGATCGGCTCGATCCTGCGCCGCACGGCGGCACCGACGCCGGCGCGCTGGAACAGGCCGGCGAGGAGTACGCCGCCGCAGGTGCGCCAGCGCCATCCCGGCCGAGCCCGACCGTCTCGAGCGAGGCGCTGTCCGCCGGCGGCTGCCCGAACAGGTGCGGGTACGCCGCGCCAAGCTGGACCGGCTGCGGGAGGCAGGGCATCGACCCGTACCCGGTCGGCTACCCGCGCACCCACGCGCTGGCGGAGGTGCGCGCCGGCGCCGGGGACCTGCCGCCGGACACCCGCACCGGCCGCACGCGTCTCCGTCGTCGGGCCGGGTCATGCTCAAGCGCGACCGCGGCGGGCTCGTGCTTCGCTCACGCTCCGCGACGGCTCGGGTGACCTGCAGGTGCATGGTCGTCCCGTTCGGTGCTCGGCGACGAGCAGCACCGGCTCTGTCCGCAGCCTCGACCTCGGCGACCACGTCGGCGTCACCGGCGAGGTGATCACGACCGACCGCGGCGAGCTGACGCGTCGACGCGCGACTCGTTCGCGCTGACCAGCAAGTCGCTGCGACCGTTGCCCGACAAGCACACGGCCTCACCGACCCCGAGGCCCGGGTGCGGATGCGCTACGTCGACCTGATCGTGCGCCCGGCCGCCCGCGACATCGCCTACCTGCGCTCGACGGTCGTCCGCAGCATCCGCGAGTCGCTGCAGGACCGCGGCTACATCGAGGTCGAGACGCCGATCCTGCAGCTGATCCACGGCGGCGCGAACGCCCGCCCGTTCGAGACCCACATCAACGCCTACGACCTGGAGCTCTACCTGCGGATCGCGACCGAGCTGCACCTCAAGCGGCTGGTCGTCGGCGGCATGGAGCAGGTCTTCGAGCTCGGCCGGCAGTTCCGCAACGAGGGCGTCGACTCCACGCACAACCCGGAGTTCACCTCGCTCGAGGTCTACGAGACCTACGGCGACTACAACACGATGCGGGTGCTGACCCAGGAGATCATCCAGGAGGCCGCGATCGCGGTGTACGGCTCGCCCGGTCGCGCGGCGGCCCGGCGCCGACGGCACGATCGACCGAGTACGACCTCTCCGGCGACTGGCCGGTCAAGACCGATCTGCCAGGCGGTCTCGAGGCGCTGGGCGAGGAGATCACCGACGGCCACCCCGGTCGCGGTGCTGCACCGGCACGCGCGCGCCATCGGGCTCGACCTCGACCCGGCGCCTGACCTGGGGCGAGGTGCTCGAGGAGATCTACGGCGAGCTGTGCGAGGGGCAGACCACGACCCCCGTCTTCTACACCGACTTCCCGCAAGGAGAAGTCGCCGCTGACCCGCGAGCACCGCGACGACCCGCGGCTGGCCGAGAAGTGGGACCTGGTGATCTTCGGCTCCGAGCAGGGCACCGCGTACTCCGAGCTGATCGACCCGGTCGACCAACGCGAGCGGCTGGTCGCGCAGTCGCTGCGGGCGGCCGCCGGCGATCCGGAGGCGATGCAGGTCGACGAGGACTTCCTCCAGGCGCTGGAGTACGGCATGCCGCCGACCGGCGGCATGGGCATGGGCGTCGACCGGCTGGTGATGAACCTGACCGGCCTCGGCATCCGCGACACGATCCTGTTCCCGATCACCAAGCCCACTTGACCGCGCGCACCTCCCCAGGAGCCGAGATGACCGCCATGACGGCCGAACCCACCGAGGTGGCCCCCGCCGAGGGCACCCCGGATGCCGGGTCGCCGGCTCCCGAACCGCGTCGCCGACGGCGGCCCGGCCGGTTGTCGCTGGCCGGTGCCGTGCTCGGCCTCACCTTCGGGGCGATGAGCGTGACCCCGTCGCTGGTGCCGCGGGCCTGGTTCCTCCAGGCGCTCGTGACCGGCCTCTGCATCGCCACCGGCTACGGTCTCGGTGCCTTCGTCGGCTGGGCCTACCGCGCCCTCGGCCTGCCCAACCTGCCGGCCGGCGCCCGGCGGATCGCCTGGCAGGTGCTGGCGGTGCTCGCCGTGGTCGTGCTGCTCGTCGGAGGCTGGCTCGGCCGCAGCTTCCAGTCCGGGCAGCGCGAGCTGCTCGGCATGGACACCTCGGTTCCGCTGCTCTGGCTGGTCGGGCCGCTGCTCGGCCTGCTGGTCGCCGGGCTGCTCATCGGCATCGGGCGCGCGATCAAGTGGGTGGGCCGCGCCCTGTTCCGCCCGCTCGGGCGACTGCTGCCGACGCGGGTCGCGTGGCTGATCGCCATCGTCGTCACCGGCGTCGCCAGCTGGATGTTCTTCTCCGGATTCCTCTACGGAGGCGCGATCAAGGTGGCCGACGCGATCTTCGCGGAGAACAACAACGACGACAAGCCCGGGGTGGTCAACCCGGAGGTGCCCAACCGGTCGGGTGGCCCGACCTCCGTCGTCACCTGGGAGAGCCTCGGCCGCGAGGGGCGCGCGTTCGTCGCGTCGGGCCCGACGGCCGCGGAGATCTCCGCGGTCGTCGGCGATCCGAAGGCGGTCGAGCCGGTGCGGGCCTTCGTCGGGCTCGAGGCCGCTGCCACTCCGGGCGAGAGGGCGCAGCTCGCGGTCGAGGAGCTGCGCAGGCTCGGCGGCTTCGACCGCAAGGCGATCGCGGTCGCCGGCACCACGGGAAGCGGCTGGATCGACCCCAAGGCGGCCGACTCGCTCGACTACGCGACCCACGGCGACGTCGCCATCGTGACGACCCAGTACTCCTACCTGCCGAGCTGGCTGTCCTTCCTCGTCGACCAGAGCCGGGCGGCGAGCAACGCCGAGACGCTGATCACCGCCCTGCGGGTCGAGCTCGACGGCCTGCCGGCCGACCAGCGCCCGGAGCTCTACGTCTTCGGCGAGAGCCTGGGCGCGTTCTCCACGGACAGCGCCTTCACCAGCGTCGAGGACATGTCGACGACCACCGACGGGGCCCTGCTCATCGGGCCGCCGAGCTTCGACCCCACCTGGCAGAAGGTCGTGGCCGACCGTGAGCCCGGGTCGCCGGTCTGGCGGCCGCTCTACGGCGACGGTGGTCTGGCGCGGGTGGCCACGACCGCGGGTGACCTCACCGACCAGACGCTCACCTGGACCACGGACAACCCGATCATCTACCTCACCCACGCCTCCGACCCGATCGTCGCGTGGACGGCAGACCACGAGGCGTGGCTCGACCCGCGGGGCCCCGACGTCAGCCCGCGGGTGGTCGCCTGGCCGGTGGTCAGCGGGTGGCAGGCGACGGTCGACCAGTTCAACGCCAACGGCGTCCCGCCGGGCCACGGCCACGTCTACGACTCGACGGTGGTCACCGCCTGGTCGGAGATCGTCGGGCCGCCGTCGCTGCCCGACACCGAGATCGCCGCCATCGAGAAGGCGATCAGCGGCCTGGAGCAGTGAGGCAGGCGCGCACGGCGCGGGCGACGGCATCCGGGGCGTCGAGCATGACGAGGTGACCGGAGTCGACGTCGGTGCGCACGGTGCCGGGGCCGAGCTCGACCGCGCGGTCGGTCATCCGGCGTAGCCACGCGGTGCGGCGGTGGCGGGTGGGGCGGCCGGCGCGGGTGGCGACGACCAGCTGCACGGGCACGTCGGGCAGCGGGTGGGTCTTGGCGAGGGCGACCAGGGCGCGGGCGTCATCGCCGACGGCGACGAGCTCCGCCACGGTCGCCTCGAGCTGGGCCGGCTGGCCGTAGGCCGTGACCAGCGCGTCGGCGCGCCTGGCCGGATGCCGGGCGCACGGCGCCGCCGACGAGCACGGCCGGGCGGCCACGTCCTTCGCGAGCGGGGCCAGCCACTCGCGGGCGGCGACCCATGCGGCCCAGGTGGCGGGGGCGCCGCCGAGCTGGAGCCGGGCGGCCTCGAGGCCCGGGGTCGGACGCGTCGACGAGCACCAGGCCGCGCACCACGTCCGGGCGGGTGCGGGCCAGGCCCTCGGCGAAGAGCCCGCCGTGCGAGTGGCCGACCACGACCACCGGGTCGGAGGTGTGGTCGGCGGTGGCCTCCGCATCGCGGCCGGGCCGGGTCGCCGCGAGCACCGTCGAGAGCAGGTCGACCTCCTCGGGGAGGTCGACGACGCGGTGCCACGGCGTGGACCCGCCCATGCCCGGGCGGTCGAAGAGCACGCACCGCACGTCGGGCAGGAGGTCGGTGACCGGGTGCCACAGGTCGAGCGGGAGCCCGAGGCCGGAGCTGAACAGGGCGGTCACCGGGGCGTCCGGGTGGTGCACCTCGACGCGCAGGGTGGCACCGGGGTGCCCGGGCACGTCGACGAGCAGCCGCTCGGGCGCCTGGGTGGTCCTCACCTGCGCGAGCCTAGGGGTGCGGGCTGGGCGGGCGCTGGGCACCCGCTGGGCGTCGTGCGGGCGGCGGCCGGGCGGCGTCGTCCGGCATCCGGAATCGCGGGCCCGGATGTGGTGTTGTGGAGCCCATGACCACCTCCCGCCCCGACATGGCCGAGCGCTACGAGCGCGCCCGCGGGCTGTTCGAGCACGGTGAGTACCAGGCCGCGGCCGAGGCGCTCGCCGCGCTCGTCGACGAGAGCCTGCTCGAGCCGCCCCTGCACGGCACCACCGAGCTGCGGCTGCTGCTCGCCCGCTCCTACTTCCACTCCGCCCAGCTCGGCCGCGCCGAGCGGGTGACCCGGGCGGTGCTCGCCGACGTGCCCGACGACGCCTACGCCAACCTCGTGCTCGGGCGCACGCTGCAGCGCCAGGGCCGGCACGCCGAGGCGAAGCCGCACCTCGCGATGGCCGAGCTGCTCGGCGGGTACGCCGCGTCGGGTCGCCTCCCGCGTGACGACGAGGGAACCCGCGGGTGACCGACTACGGTCACGAGCTCGAGTTCGGGCTCTTCCCCTCGCCCGACGCGGCGGCCGCGCACCACGTGCTCGAGCTCGCCGCGGTGGCCGAGGTCAGCGGGCTCGACCTGGTGACCGTGCAGGACCACCCGTACCAGGCGCGTCACCTCGACGCGTGGACGCTGCTGTCGGTCATCGCGGCCCGCACCTCGACGCTGCGGGTGGCGCTCAACGTGGCCAACCTGCCGCTGCGCAACCCCGTCGGTGCTCGCCGGGTCGGTCGCGTCGCTCGACGTCCTGAGCGGCGGCCGGGTCGAGCTCGGGCATCGGCACCGGGGCGTTCTGGGACGCCATCGAGGCCGCGGGCGGGGTGCGGCTCTCCCCGGGCGAGGCCGTCGAGGCGCTCGAGGAGGCGATCGGCGTCATCCGCGCGATGTGGGTGGGCGAGGGCGCGGTGCGGCGTCGACGGGAAGCACCACCGCGGCGCGCGGGCTGCACTCCGGGCCGGCGCCGGCGCACCCGGTCGGCATCTGGGTCGGTGCCTACAAGCCGCGGATGCTGCGGCTCACCGGGCGGCTCGCCGACGGCTGGCTGCCGAGCCAGGGGTACGCCGCGCCGGAGTCGCTCGGCGAGCTGAACGCGCGGATCGACGAGGCGGCGGTCGGGGCCGGGCCGGGCACCCGAGGCCGTGCGGCGGCTCTACAACGTGTCGGGGTCGTTCGGGTCGGGTGGCGGCTTCCTGCGCGGTCGGCCCGTCGGACTGGGCCGAGCAGCTCGCCGAGCTGACCCTCGAGCAGGGCATGGCCACCTACATCCTGGGCACCGACGACGCCGACGACGTGCGCCGCTTCGGCGAGGAGGTCGCGCCGGCGGTGCGCGACCTCGTGGCCACCGAGCGCGAGCGGCGCGCCGCGGCGCCGGTGTCGGAGGAGCGGCCGGATGCCGTGCCGTCACCTCCCGCGGCAGCTGCGGCGCCGGCGCCCGCGCGCGAGGAGGTCTCGTCGCGTGGAACCGCCTCTGCCGCAGCCCGATCCGGCGCCTCCGGCGTCGGTCGTGACACCGACGCCGGACGACGGCACCCGGCTCACCGGCATCCTGCCGTGGGACGAGGCGAGCCGGCCGACCTACCCGGTGCGGCCCGACCCGGCGGAGCAGGCGGCCTACGGGCCGGCCCAGCTGGCGGTGCCGCGGCACCTCAAGGAGGTGCACGACCACCTGCGGGCCGAGCTGACCCAGGTGCGCGACGTCGTCGAGCAGGTGGTGCAGGGGCACCTCGCGGTGGGGTCGGCACGCTCGGCCGTGAACGCGATGACGATGCGCCAGAACAACTGGACGCTCGGCGCCTACTGCGAGTCGTACTGCCGGGTGGTCACCGGGCACCACGGCCTCGAGGACACCGGCATCTTCCCGCACCTGCGCTCGAGCGACCCCGACGCGGTGCCCGTCATCGACCGGCTCGAGGAGGAGCACGAGGTGATCCACGACGTGCTCGACGACGTCGACCGGTCGCTGGTGGCGCTGGTGGCCGACGAGCCGGGGGCGCTGGAGCGGCTGCAGCACGTGGTCGACCTGCTCACCGACACGCTGCTCTCGCACCTGGCCTACGAGGAGCGCGAGCTGCTCCACCCCCTGGCCCGGTACGGCTTCTACCGCTGACGTCGACCGCCCGAACCGGGCTGGCGACCGCCACCGAGCACCCGGTCTGCTTCTTCGGCACGGCCGAGGGCGACCAGCCGCACGTGCGCGGCTGGCTGTTCTGGTTCGCCGACGAGACCGGCTTCTACTTCAGACGCTCGAGCAGGACGTCTACCGCCAGCTGCGCGCCAACCCGAAGGTCGAGGTCTGCTTCTACAACGGCGGCGACCTCGCCTCCGCCCAGACCCTGCGGGTGACCGGCACGGTCGAGTTCCTCGACGACCGGGCGCTGCGCCACCGCCTCGTCGAGGAGGACATGCAGTTCCTGCCGCCGTCGGTGGCGGCGAGCAGCCGATCCGCAGATCTTCCGGGTGGCCCACGGCGAGGCCTTCATCTGGGGGATGGGCGACATGCTCCGCGAGCATCGAGCCTCGAGCGCGTCGCCTTCTAGCCGGTCAGGGGCGCATCGACGCCGGGATCTCCTGCAGCGCCCACGAGTTCCCGTCCGGGTCAGCGAAGTACGCGTACTTCACGCCGCCCATGTCGTCGACGCCCGAGACCTCGACGCCGCGCCCGCGCAGCTCGGCGCGGGCCGCCTCGATGTCGTCGACCACCAGGTGCAGGCCCTTCACCGGCCCGGCCTGGGGGTCGCCGATGCCGACCCCGACGACGACCGAGCACGCGGACCCCGGTGGGGTGAGCTGCACGATGCGCATCCCGTTGCCCGGCGAGACGTCGTGGTCGAGGCCGAAGCCCACCCGGTCGACGTAGAACTCCTTGCTGCGGTCGACGTCGCTCGACGGGAGCGGCACGAGCTCGAGGCGCATGTCCATGACAGGTCGCTCCTTCGGCGGCAGGACGGGGTGCTCACCCTAGGTGCAGGTCGACCTCAGCCCACGGACACCCGCACGGTGCCGACCAGGGCCCGGTGGTCGGAGCAGGGAGTGGCGCCGCACGACGGGATGGGCAGGGAGTCGGCCGAGTAGGGGCCGACGACACGGTTGGCGCGCACGAAGATCAGGTCGATCTTCGCCGACTGGCCGCACCGCCCCCCACCGGTGCCGGGGGTCGTCGTCTCGCCGTACCCGGGGCAGCGCGGGTCGGTGTCGTCGAGCTCTCGGTAGTCACCGGTGTTGGCGCGTTGTGGGCCGTGGCGACGGCAGAGCGAGTACCAGGTGTTCAGGCGTCCGTCGTGCGGCTGTGCGTTGAGGTCGCCCGCGACCAGGACGGTGTCGCCGGCGGCGTTGAACGACTCCAGCCTGCTGCCGACCTCGTCCAGCTGGGTCTCGTTGACCGGCTGGCCGTCGATGACGGTGGTCTCCGGTGTGATGTGGGTCGTGCAGAAGCGCAGGTGCGCGCGCGACGCCAACGGTGCGCACAGCAGCCTGCGCCCCTCCGGGCTGCCGTCCGGGGAGAGGACGTACCGGTTCGCGGCCCCCAGCGGCGCGGTGCTGAAGATCGCCACCCCGAAGGCCTGGCCACCGCAGTCCGTGGGGCCGTGCGGCTCGAACCGCGCGAAGTCGGTGGGGTCCTCCGGCCAGCCGGCGGCTCGCAGGCTCGCCAGCACCGCGCGGTACTGGCCCTCGCAGACCTCGTTGAGCGCCACCAGGTTCGCCCCGCTGCGCTGCACCAGCTGCTGATGGTGGGCACCAGGGCGTCGGTCGTGGAGCCCCGGTGCATGGCCCAGCCGGCCACGTTCCACGTCATCACCGTGTACGTGGCGGTCACCGTCGCCTGCGCCGGCCAGGCCAACGCCAGGGCGGTGGCCGCCACCGCGACGAGCCCCACGATGGCTCGACGTGCCGCTCGTCCCCGGCGCGGTGTCACCGTCCGATGATCCCACCCGCACCCGCCATCCGACCCGGCCCGACCGGCCGGACCGGACCGGTCGACCGGCTCAGGCCGCGTGCGCCGCCTCGAGCGCCAGCAGGTGCTCCTTGGCGGCCGGCCCGCCGGCGTACCCGCCGACCCCGCCGGCCGCGGGCAGCACCCGGTGGCAGGGCAGCACGATGCACAGCGGGTTCGCGCCGAGCGCGGTACCGACGGCCCGCGCCGCCCCGGGGTGCTCCACGGCCGAGGCCAGCACGGCGTACGTCGTGCGCTCGCCGTACCCGACCCGGGCCGCGAGCCCGGTCAGCACCTCGCGCTGGAACGCGCGAGGCCAGGGCCAGGTCGGCGCGCACGTCGACCGACCGGGCCGCGCCCGACGAGGTAGGCGGCCAACGCCCGCCGCACGGCATCCGTCGGCCCGGCGTGGCGCAGCACCCGCGGGCTCACGCCCGACGCGAGGCGGGTCGAGCCAGCGGTCCTCGGATGCCGTGTCCGGCGCGTAGGCGCACGTCACGACCGCGCCGTCGTCGCGCACGGCGAGCGAGCAGCCGCCCGACCTCGGTGTCCTCGAGCACGTACGAGACGTCGGTGGGCGCGAGCACGGGCGGGCCGGCCAGCGGGCGGGTCGAAGGTGGTGAAGGGGTTGGTCATGGCAGGTCCTCGAGGTGCGGGTAGGTCCAGGCGGAGGGTGGCGATCGCGTCGCTGACGAGGCGGCGGCTCATGCCCGGCGAGGTGCCGAGCGCGGCCGCGACCGCGCGGTGGTCGAGGTCGCCGACGAAACGGAGCACGACGGCATCCCGCTGCCGTGGGCGGCAGCGCGGCGACCCGCGCCCACAGGTCGCCGTCGGGCGCCTCGGGCGGGGGGAGCGTCGGCGCCTCGGCGAGCAGGGACGGGTCCTCGTGCGGGGTGGTGCGGCGGGCCGCGCGGTGGTGGTCCATCGCGCACCGGTGGGTGATCGTGAGCAGCCACGAGCGCAGGTTGCGCGCGTGGGTGAGCCGGGGGTAGGCGGCCAGCGCCTGGGTCCACGCCTGCTGGGCGACGTCGTCGCCGTGGCCGGGCGCGAGGGCGTGCGCGAGACGGGCGACGTCGCGCCAGTGCTCGTCGACGAGGTGCTGGAAGGGCGGGAGGCTCACGATGGTCCAACGGTAGGGGGGTCCGACGTGTGAGTATTCAGGGGTGGACGTCGAGAAGCGGACGGTGCTGCCCAGGCCTCCGGTGTTGGACCGCCCGCTCGTCATCGCCCACCGGGGCGCCAGTGACGAGGAGCCCGAGCACACCCTGCGCGCCTACCGCAAGGCCTTCCAGCACGGCGCCGACGGCGTCGAGTGCGACGTGCGGCTCACCGCCGACCACCACCTGGTGTGCGTGCACGACCGCCGGGTCAACCGCACCTCGAACGGCGCGGGGGTCGTCTCCTCGCTCGAGCTGGCCACCCTCGAGGAGTTCGACTGGGCGTCGTGGAAGACCGCCCACCGGCCCGGCGACACCGAGTCACCCGAGTCCGACCCCGAGCGCGGCCACCTGCTGACCCTGCGCCGCCTGCTCGACACCCTGGTCGACACCCGGCAGGAGGTCGTCACCCTCATCGAGACCAAGCACCCCACCCGGCACGGCAGCGACGTCGAGAAGACCCTGGTGCAGGTGCTGCGGGCGTTCGACCTCGCCGACGGCGACCAGCCGGGCCGGCCGCACGTGCGGATGATGTCGTTCTCGAACCGCGCGCTGCAGCGGGCCCAGCAAGCTGGCGCCCGAGCTGCCGCTGGTCTACCTCGTCGACGCGACGATGCCGGCGCTCACCTGGGACGGCATCCTGCCCAAGGGCGTGGGCGCCGTCGGGCTCGACGTGCGGATGCTGCGCCGGCCCAAGGTGGTCAAGGCCTTCCAGCGCCGGGGGCACCAGGTCTACGTGTGGACCGTCGACAAGCACGAGGACGTCGACCGCTGCCTCGAGCTCGGGGTCGACGTCATCATCACCAACCGTCCGGGCCACGTGCTTCGCCAGGTGGCGCCGATCCGGCTAGGTTTGGCCGCGTGACCGCGAACTTCGACCACGACGACGACGACGACGACCGGGCGACGGCGGCAGCCGCCGCACCGGTGAGACCGGCCTCGTCGTCACCGAGACCCCGGGCCCGGGTGTCGACAGCATCATCTGCACCCTGCGCGCCCCCCACGAGCCCGCCTCCGTCGGCAAGGTCCGCCGCGAGGTGGTCAACGACCTGCAGACCCGCGACCTGCCCGAGCAGCTCGTCGACGAGGCCGAGATGGTCGCCTCCGAGCTGCTGACCAACGCGGTGCGGCACGCCCGCCCGCTGTCCGACGGCACGATCCGGGTGCGCTGGAAGATCCGCGGCGACGTCGTCGAGGTCGAGGTGACCGACGGCGGCGGCGAGAGCGTCCCCCGCCCGGCGCCGCGCACCGTGTGGCTGTCCTCCGGGCGCGGGCTGCGGATCGTCCGCTCGATCGCCCACGAGTGGGGTGTCACCGAGGACCGCACCGGCAACGTCGTGTGGGCCACCCTCGGTGGGCCGAGCCGCCGCCGGGCCACCTGACCCCACCCGGTTAGGGTGCACGCATGGGCAAGGCATCTCGACGTCAGCGCGGCACCGACACCGCATCCGGGCAGTCCCGAGCCGAGGCCGGCGCCGTTCGAGCGCCGGCCGTTCGAGGGGCTGGCGGGTGAGACCGACTGGGTCGCCCTGCGCGAGATCCTCCCGGCCGCCACCGCCACGGTCACCGTGCGCGCCCGAGCACGTGCCCGACGGCGCGCCCGAGCGAGGTGACCGTCGCGACCGTGCTGCCGCTGGCCTGGCCCGGCCTGCACCGCGCCGACGGCACCGTGCTGATCGGCACCCAGTCCGGCAACGCCAGCGGCGACGCGTCGCGCGACCTCGCCGGGCAGCTGCTCGCCGCCCTCGCCGCCGAGCCCGGCCACCCGGTCGTGACCACGGCCCAGGTCACCGCCGACAGCCCGCGCCTGCAGGACGTGCTCGTCGACGACGCGGCCTTCGAGGTCACCGTGCACGAGGGCTTCGACTTCTGGGTCGAGGGCCAGGACCTCGAGGCCGACGCCGCCGAGTCGCTCGAGCGGGCCAACGCCACCGTCGTGCCCACCGCCGCGCTGACCGCCCTGCCGTCGGCCTACTGGGTGCGCATCGGCGAGCGGGCGCACATCCGCCTGGTCCTGCCCGACGACGAGGACGCCGCCACCGACGCCCTCGCCCGCCTGCACGCCGCCGGCGACGACGCCCTCGGCGGGCGAGACCCGCCTGCTCGGCGCCTTCCGCGCCTGCGGCCTGCTCGTGCCGGTGTGGGACCTCGACCCCGAGCTCGAGGCCGCCGACCACGAGGGCGAGCTCGCCGCGTGGGGCGAGCGGTACGCCGCGGCGCTCGCCTCCGACGCCTCGCTCACCGCCGACGAGCGCCGGGCCCGCTCGGGCCTGCTGAGCCGTCAGGTCACCCTCCGCTGATGAGCGCGCTCGCCGCGCGCGTCGCCGCCGTCGTCCCGTGCAAGGACGAGGCGGAGCGCATCGCGGCGACCGTGGCCGCCGTCGCCGCCCTGCCCCAGGTGGGCCGGGTCGTCGTCGTCGACGACGGGTCGAGCGACGGCACCGCCGAGGCCGCCCGGGCCGCCGGGGCCGACGTCGTGCGCCACGAGCGCAACCGCGGCAAGGCCGCCGCGCTGAGACCGGGGTCCGGCGGGTGCGCGAGCTGGACGACGCGGATGCCGTCGCCGACCCCACCGCGGCGTGGCCGGCGGCGCCTGCTCTTCGTCGACGGCGACCTGCAGGAGACCGCGGCCAACCTCGGGGTGCTCGCCACCGCGGTGCTCGAGCGGCGCGGCCGACATGACCATCGCGACCCTGCCCGCCCAGATCACCGCCGGGGGTGGCCGCGGGCTCGTCGTCGGCCTGGCCCGGCGCGGCATCGAGCACCTCACCGGTTTCCGTGCCGTGCAGCCGCTTTCGGGCATGCGCTGCGTGAGCCCCGGCGGCGTTCGAGGCGGCCAGCCCGCTGGCCCGCGGCTGGGGGGTCGAGACCGCCCTGACCGTCGACGTGCTGCGGGCCGGCCTCACCGTGCTCGAGGTGCCCTGCGAGCTGCAGCACCGGGTCAGCGGCCGCGACTGGCGGGGCCAGGTGCACCGGGCCGAGCAGTACCGCGACGTCTGGCTGGCGCTCGTGCGCGCGGCTGGCGGCCGTGGCACCGGGGCTGACCCGGGCGCACCGGCTCTGCGTCGGTGTGGCGCTGGGGCTGCTGCTCCTCGTCGGGCTGTCAGCGCCCCGAACGCCGCCCAGCCCGACCTCGCCCCACCCGGCTGGGTGCTCGCGCCCCGCCTGCCGGTCGAGCTCGGGCCGGGGGCGGTCACGGCGGTGCTGTGGACGGCGTACCTCGTCGGCGCGCTCGCCGTGTACCTCGGCCTGCGCGGCCGGGTGGCGGCGCTGCGCACCTGGCTCGCGCCCGGCATCCTCGCGCTGGCCGCCCTGCTGGCGGCGCCGTTCGGCTCGGCCGACCACGTCAACTACCTCGCCTACGGCCGCATCCTGGTCATGGGCGGCAACCCCTGGGTCGACGCGCCGATCACCTGGGCCGGCGGCCTCGACCCCGTGACCAGCCGGGTCGAGGCGCCGTGGACCACCGAGCCGAGCGTCTACGGACCGTTCGGCACGCTGCTGCACGGGCTCTCGGCCTGGGTCGGGGGCGGCTCGCTGCGCCAGGGCGTGTGGGTGTGGCAGCTGGTCGTCGTGCTGTCCTGGCTCGCCGTGCGGGCGCTGCTGCGGGCCGTGCTCGACCCCGACCTGCACGGCCGCGTCGACGTGCTCTGGACCCTCAACCCGCTCGTGGTCGGCATCGGCGTGCTCGGGGCGCACATCGACGTCGTGGCCACCGCCCTCGCGCTGGCCGCCGTCGTCGTGGCCGCTCGGATGCCGGGCTGGACGGGGGCGGCGCTGAGCGGCGTCTTCGTGGCCCTCGCCGGGTCGACGAAGTTCACCTACGCCGTCGTGGCGGTCGGGGTGGTCGCCGCCTGGTGGGTGGTGGGCCACCGCTCGGCGGTGCTGGCCCGGCTGGTCGGCGCGCTGGCCGGCGGGGGTCGTCGTCGTGGGCGGCGCGCTGCACCTGTGGGCGGGGCCGCACGTCTACGACCAGCTGCTGCGCTCGCGCCAGGCCGTGTCGCTGGCGACCCCGTGGCGGCCGCTGCTCGAGTGGGGGCGCGACACCTGGGGCAACGGGCCGACCCGCACGCTGATCAGCCTCGCGGCGGCGGTGCTCGCGGTGCTGCTCGCGTGGTGCCTCCTGCGGATCAGCCGCCCCGCCGTCGTCACAACTTTCCCGCCCGATGCGGAAAGCCTCACCTTCGCACCAGAACCTAACCCCGGCGAAGGTGAAGGTTCCGGTGCGAAGGATGCCGCCGGCTCGCCCACGCGCATCGCCGCCGTCGCGCTCTGGGTCACCGCGTGCCTGGCGCTGGCCTACTCGCTCGCGGCGCCGTACTCGCTGCCCTGGTACGACCTGCTGGTCTGGTGCGCCCTGCCGGCCGTGCTGCCCGGCCTGGTCGACCTCGTCGCCCTGGTGCGCCTGGCCGCCCTGGCGATCGCCTACGTGCCGGGCCGGGTGCTCGGCATGACCCCGGCCGTCGAGGACCTCACGCTCGGCGTGCGCCGCGGCGTCGTGCCGTGGGTGGGGCTGGTGCTCTGGGTGGTGGTCATCGCCGCCGGCGTGCGGAGCGGGTCTGCGCGGCCGCTCGGGCCTCGTCGAGCAGGTACGACACCGACACCGACACGATGAGCGGCACGGCGAGGGTCGCCCCGACGGCCGGGATCGCGACCCCGGAGTCGTTGATCAGGAAGCCGATGGTCAGCGTGATGAGCAGCGCGATCAGCCCGGCGCGCAGCGTCGGCGCCTGGTCGTAGGACCGCTGCATCGCCCGCGACCCCCACGAGGTGGGCCGCGCCAGCACGTAGATGACGAAGAGCAGGCGCGGCCGGCACGAGCAGGGTCAGCGGGGCGTTGCCGAGCAGGATGTCGATGTTCTGCTGGCCCTTGCGCACGACGATGTCGAGCGGCGTTGCCGTCGATGATCGCCTGCACGAAGCGGCCCAGGTGGCTGCGCGACGACGGCGCGCGCAGCCAGTCGGCGCCGGCGACGAGGAAGAACAGCCCGACGACGCCGACCGCCAGCAGGAGCAGGCGCTTCCAGGTCAGCTTCAGCCCGAGCACCGCGAGCACGAGGTAGGCCAGCCCGGGCACGAGGGCCGGCGGGCCGCCGCCGTCGGCGCCCCAGAACGGCATCGCGTCGACGACGACCGCGAAGCCAGCCGATCAGCGGCCACGCGCCGACCGCGGCCGCCTTCTGCCGGCCGGCCAGCACGAGCATCGACGAGACCGCGGTGCACAGCAGGATCGTGGCCGTCGCGAACAGCGCGAAGGTCGGGTTGCCCATGCCGTAGTAGCGGCCGCCGACGACCGGCTGCAGGCCCATCAGCGACGACAGCTGCAGGCGCGACCCGGTCATCACGTCGACCGCGAGCACGACCATCGTGGTGGCCGAGACGAACGCCATCGGCCCGAGCGCCCACTTGCCCCACGGGCCCCGGAGCGCGGCGGTCGGCGATGATCGCGACGAACAGCCCGACCGCGCGCGACGACGCGAGATCATCGTCGACCGGGAAGCGCCACCACGGCAGCAGGTTGGCCAGGAACGTCGAGACGGGCACGCGACGCCGCGGCCACCGACAGCACGCGCACCCGCGAGCAGCTGGTCACCCGGGTGCCGCTCGGAGCCCAGCCGGCCCTTGTAGACGAGCAGCACGAGCAGGTAGATGAGCGAGCTGGCCGTAGGCGAACACGGTGAAGAACGGCTCGACCAGGTCGTGCACGTCGTGGCTGGCCTCGTCGTAGTCGGCCAGGTAGGTGAGCCGGGCCTCGGCCCGGCGCTCGGAGTTGTCCGGCGCGGGGTCGCTGGTCAGCGGCGCGCCGCGCCACGGCATCCGGCACCGGCAGGCCGACGACGGACAGCACGGTCGCCGTGACGTCCGGGGCCTGGGCCAGGCCCGTCTGCTTGGTGGAGCTGCGACACCAGCACGCCGGGGCCGAAGTGCGGGCCGCGCGCGACGACGAGCCGCAGCCGCTCGCTGCGCCCGGCATCCGAGAGCGAGGCCACGACGAAGTCGGCGCCGTTCGGGCCGGCGTCGATGACCTGGCCGATCCGCGCGGTCGATCTCGGTCAGCTGCGCCCGGCGCGACGCGCCGGCGCGGCTCGCCGTCGGCGACGTCGTCGGGGTCCCGCAGCGACCCGACGTCGACGAGGGTGACCGGGCAGCCGTTGAGGTCGACCATCAGCTGGCGCGTCGGACCAGGGCGAGTACTGCTCGATGCGCCCGTCGCGGCGGGCCGCCGCCGGCCGCCGGCGAACGGCTGCACGGCCTTGACGCAGCACCTGCCGGCCGCCGCGGTGTCGCCGAGCAGGCCGAGCCGGGCGTCGAAGTGCTCGCTCGGCGGCGGCCTCGCAGGTAGCTCGGCCACTGCCGGGCACCGCGCCGTTGGCCACGGCCGGCGGCGCGCGGGCAGGGCCGGTCCGCGGGGTTGCGGGCGTCGCCGGCGGCGCGGTCGCGGCGGCGCGGGCCACCGGCCGACAGGCCCGAGCCACCCGTCGATCGGGCAGGTGTTGGAGTAGACCGAGCGCACCGACAGGGCGGCCGAGGAGCCGTCGCGCAGCAGCTGCCAGAGGTTGGGGGTGGCCTGCTGGTCGAACGTCGGACCAGCTGATGCCGCCGGTGCCGATGAGCACGACCGCGCCCGCGGGCTCGTCGCGCCTGCGCTCGCGCTGGCCCAGGTCGACGACGCCGACGGAGGAGCCCGGTGATCACGGCCGCCAGGGCGACCGTCACGGCGAGGGCTCTGCGCAGCACGGGGCAAGGTTACGGGGCGGTCAGGCGCGCCGCCCGAATCAGCCGACGCTCAGGTTTCCCGAAGGATCCCGTGGACCGGCCGCCCGTGACGCGGTGCCGCACCGGCCCGTCGACCCGCCAGAATGGTGCCGGTGACCACCCCGGCCGACCGCACCGACGCCGCGCCACCGGTGGCTGCTCGCCGCCGTCCTCATCGCGCTGGCGGCGCGTGCCGGTCGTGCTGCGCTACCTGGTCTTCTGGCCGCTCGACCAGTGGCAGGTCGACGTCGAGGTCTACCGCGAGGCGGGGGTCTCGATCCTCACCGGTCGCCCGGTCTACGCCGCGCTCACCGAGGCGCCGCAGCTGCTGCCGTTCACCTACCCGCCGTTCGCGGCCGTGCTCGCGCATCCCGCTGGCGATGATGCCGTTCGGCGCGGCGGGCTGGCTGTGGACCGCGCCTGCAGGTGCTCGCGACCACCGCCATCGTCTGGTACGCCGGCTACCGGCTGATCCACCGGGCCGGCACCTGGATGCCGCTCGCCCTCGCCCTGCTCGTCGCCCCGATGCTCTGGCTGCACCCGGTGAGCGACGGCATCCGGTTCGGGCAGGTCAACGCGTTCATGGTGCTGGCCTGCCTGATGGACCTGCGCGAGCCGCGCCCGGGGCTGGTGCGCCGGGTGCCCCGAGGGGTGCTCGTCGGGCTCGCCATGGCGGTCAAGCTGACCCCCGGCGTGTTCGTCGTGCACTTCCTGGTCACCAAGCGGTGGAAGGAGGCCGCGACCGCGGTCGGCACCGCCGTGGCCGTCACCCTCGGCGCGTGGGTGCTGCTGCCGCAGGCGTCGTTCGCGTTCTGGGGCGGCGCGCTGCAGGACCCCGCCCGGCTCGGCCCCAACGGGGGCACGTCCAACCAGTCGATCCGCGGCCTCCTGCTGCGGGTCGGCCCCGAGCGGGACTGCCGGCACCGTGCATCTGGCTGGTCTGCGTCGCCGTGGTCGGGGTGTTCGGGTTCTGGCTGGCCCGGCGCGCTCTACCTGGCCGGCGACACGATCGGCGAGGTCGCCGCGGTCGGCCTGATGGCCTGCCTGCTGTCACCCGTGGCGTGGATCCACCACTTCCACTGGGTCGTCGTGGTGATCTTCGCGCTGCTCGGCGCCGACCCGCTGCGCGACCGCCGCCGGCTGTGGGCCGGGCTCGGGGTCACCGCGTTCTTCCTGTGCCGGCTGCCCTGGTGGGGCATCTCCTGGCTCAACCACCGCGACTGGCCCGAGCTGCCGGGGCGGGTGCTGCAGAACGCCGACGTCGTCGGGGCGCTGGCCGCGCTGGTGCTGCTGTGGTGGGTCACCCGGCCGCGCGCCGACGCCGAACCGGATGCCGGCCCCGGCACCGACGCTCAGAGCACGCCGGCGATCTCCAGCGCGGTGTAGGCGGCGAGCACCAGGCAGACCCCGCCGCCGATGCGGCGCAGGGTCGACAGCTTCATCCTCGTCAGCAGGGTGCGACCGAGGGCCGCGGCGAGCCCGCTCACGACGGCGAGCGCCGCGAACGCCCCGACGAACACCGACACCGGGTCGTCGTAGCGCACGACGAGCGACGCGGTGAGGATCTGCGACAGGTCACCCCACTCCGCGAGGAAGAGCACCGTGAAGCTGAGGGTGACGACCCGCCAGCCGACGACCTGCGCGGCGGCCTTGGCCCCGAACTCCGCCTCGGTCTCGGCCTCCTCCTCGTCGGCCTGGCCCGCGCCGCGCAGCAGCAGGATGCCGCCGATCAGGAACATCACGCAGGCCGCGACCTCGACCAGGGTGCGCGGGAGCCGGGAGATCAGGCCACCGGCCAGCACCGCCACCGCGGTCTGCACGAAGAAGGCCAGCACGACGCCGATCCACACCAGCAGCGGGCGCCAGCGGGTCGACATCACCAGGGTCGCGATGAAGGTCTTGTCGGGCAGCTCGACCAGGAAGATCGTGCCGAAGACGACGGCCACGGTCGCGAAGTCGAGTCCCACGGCATCCACCCTAGGCAGCGCAGCGGATGCCGCGCGCACCGGTCCGCGCGCACCGTCGGGCACACGGGGCACGGTGGAATGCCGGCCCCGCCGGCGGCCAGCGCCTAGCCTGAGGCCCATGTTCGGACTCGACGGCTGGGAGGCGCTGCTGCTCGCGGTGCCCCTCGCCGTCGTCGCGTTCGTGGTCGGCGGCATGGTCGTGCTGCTGCGCCGCTAGGCCGACACGCGGCGCCGGGTCACCGCGCTCGAGCAGCACCGGCCGGCGGGTGACGCCGACCTCGCGGCCCTGCGCGCCGACCTCGGCCAGGCGCTGCGCCACGTGGCGGTCGTGCGCTACGACGCCTTCGGCGACATGGGCGGCCGGCTGAGCTTCAGCGCCGCCGTCATCGACGACCACGGCGACGGGCTGGTCTTCAGCTCGATCCACGCGCGCGGCGAGTCGCGCACCTACGCCAAGGGAGTCGTCGGGGGCACCTCCGACGCCACCCTGACCCCCGAGGAGCAGCAGGCCCTGGCCGCTGCCCGCACCGGCAAGGAGACCCCGTGACCCGCTTCGGCTACCTCGGCCCCGAGGGGACGTTCACCTCGATGGCGCTCGACGCCTGGGCGCCCGCCGCGGATGGGGAGCGCACGGCCTTCGGCTCGGTCGACGCGGCGCTGACCGCCCTGCGCGCCGGCGACATCGACGGCGCCATGGTGCCGATCGAGAACTCCGTCGAGGGCGGCGTCTCCGCCACGCTCGACGCCCTCGCCAGCGGTGACCCGCTCGTCGTGACCGGTGAGGTGCTCGTGCCGGTCACCTTCGTGCTGGCCGCCCGCGCCGGCACCACCGTCGACCTGGTGCGCGCCGTCGGCACCCACTCGCACGCCTGGGCCCAGGTGCGCGGCTGGATGGGCGACCACCTCCCGGATGCCGTGTACGTGCCCACGCTGTCGACCGCCGCCGCGGCCGAGGGGCTCGAGCAGGGCCGGCAGTCCTACGACGCCGCCGTCTGCGCCCCCGCGGCCGCGCGCCTGCACGGTCTCGAGGTGCTCGCCGACGGCATCGGCGACATGCAGGCCGCGGTGACCCGGTTCGTGCTCGTCGCCCGCCCCGGCGAGCTGCCCGAGCCGACCGGGGCCGACAAGACCACGGTCGTGCTCTTCCAGCGCGACGACCACGCCGGCGGCCTGCTCGCGCTGCTCGAGCAGTTCGCCGCCCGCGGCATCAACATGACCCGGCTCGAGTCGCGCCCGACCAAGGAGTCGATGGGGTCGTACTGCTTCTCCATCGACCTCGAGGGCCACGTGCTCGACGAGCGGGTCGGCGAGGCGCTGATGGGCCTGCGCCGGATCTGCGCGGAGGTGCGCTTCCTCGGGTCCTACCCCCGGGCCGACCGGCAGCGGGCGAGCATCGCCCCGCTGACCAGC
Organism: uncultured Actinomycetota bacterium; assembly: GCA_963782695.1. GTDB lineage: Bacteria > Actinomycetota > Actinomycetes > Actinomycetales > Dermatophilaceae > Fodinibacter. The sequence goes on from CAWAKY010000003.1 coordinate 158,521, forward strand.
GACACCGACTTCACCGCCGCCCGGTCGTGGCTGCAGGGCATCCGCTCCGGCCGAAGTAGCGCCGCCGGGCGAGTCCCCGACTCGCCCTCGCGTAGGCCCGTCCTCTGCCCCGCGGTTGTGGGGCATCGGCGACTAGCGTGCAGGATGCCGGGACGGTCGCGCTGGGTGCCCTGCGGGCTCCCTGCTCGAGGCCGAGCCACCACTGCTCGCCCTCGCCCCAGTGCAGGTAGAGGTAGGGCCCGGACAGCTCGAGCCGCGGGCGGCTCTCGAGCATCTCGGTGATCCACCGCTCCTGCTCCATCAGCGCCGGCTCGCACGCCATCCGGGTCGACATCAGCGGGCCGGTGACGAGCACGCTGTCCTCCACCGACGCCGTGGCCGCGCACGCCGTTGCAGCCGGTCTGGGCGATCAGCCGCCCGTCGTCGGAGAAGTCCAGCCGCACCGTGCCGATCGTGACTGCCGGGGCGGAGGCGTCGTTGACGACCAGCCACGACCCCGGTCAGCTGGCCGACGTCGTCGACCGGCACCGAGCCGTTGGCCGTGTCGTCGCCGCCACCACCGGCGAGCGACGCCGCGAGGGCGCCCACGGCGACCAGCGCCACGACACCACCGACCACCAGGAACGTGCGGGCGTCTCTCATCGGATCGTGACCTCCTCGGGCCCGGGCTCGTGCCCGGGCAGGTAGGGCGCGGCGTTCTCCTCGACCCAGGCGTCGACCTCGCTCCACCGCTCGTCGAGCCACAGCCCGAACGCCTCGGCCTCGAGCGGCACGGTGGCCGCGGCGTACGTCCAGGTCTTGACGAGGAAGGGCCGGTCGTCGAAGGGCAGGGCCTCCCAGACCATCCGCGGCGTCGAGAGCCGGGCCAGGCCGGCGTGGGCGAGCACCATGACGTCGGCCTCGGGCCGGGCCGACGCGGGCCGCCCAGGCGCCGCGGGTCTTGGGCGGCAGCACGTTGCGCAGCTCCTCGGCGCGCCGCGCCCGGGCCAGGTCGCCGCGCTCGCGCAGCCGCCGGATGTAGCCCGCCCGCCGGCCGGGGGTCCAGTTCTGGCCCTCGGGGAAGATCACGAAGACGTCGTCGTCGACCATCGACTCGGCCATCCGGGTCAGGCCGGCGACCCGGTCGTCGCCGGCGCCGGTGCCCGAGGGCACGAAGAACGAGTCGAGCCGGCTGAGGATGGTGTCGATGCCCGGGTCCCAGCGCAGCGCCTCGGCGAGCACGATCCGCGGCAGCCGGCCGACGGTGCGCGACATCAGCCAGGCGATGGCGAGCGAGTCGGCCGGGCCGGCGTGGCGGGCGAGGGTGATCAGCGGCTCGTCGTCGGTGCCGAAGTGCATCCGGTCGGCCAGCGTCACCTCGAGCTTCACCCAGCGGCGGGCGTAGTACATCAGCGAGTCCAGCGCCTGCGAGAAGAGCTTCTCGTGGTCGTCGCGCCAGGTCGGCGAGGAGTGGTCGGGGCTCTTCGCCCACAGCGCCCAGCAGCCGAGCAGCATCCGGATGTCGACCCACATCAGCACCACGGCCAGGCACGAGGCGCGGAACAGCCGGGCCCGCCGGTCGACGACGACCATGAACGCCCCGGCGACGATCACCGGCACCATCAGCCCGGTGACGACCACCCCGACGAAGGGCCAGAGCACGTGGAGCACCCGACGCACCATCAGCGGCGGCGGGGGGATGCTGCGGGCGCCCATGGGCGCCAGCGTATGCCCGGGTGCGGCGCTAGGTTGGGCACATCCGCGGGGCCGGCCCGGGGCGAGCAGGACGAGGCGTCGATGAGTGCACCGCAGCCCCCGTGGGCCGCCGCCTACGGCCCGGGGGTCCCGCTCCACCTCGACTACGACGACAGCACCCTGGTCGACCGGCTCGACCGGTCGGTGCAGCGCCACCCCGACCGGGTCGCCCTGGACTTCCTCGGCGCCACCACCACCTACGCCGGCTTCGCCGACCGGGTGTCGCGGGTGGCGGAGGGGCTGCGCCGGCTCGGCGTCGGGCCCGGCGACAGCGTGGCCCTGGTGATGCCGAACTGCCCGCAGAACGTCATCGCCTTCTACGCGGTGCTCCGCCTCGGCGCCACCGTCGTCGAGCACAACCCGCTCTACACCGCGGGCGAGCTGCACCTGCCGTTCATCGACCACGGGGCCACGGTCGCGATCGTGTGGGACAAGGTCGTGCCGGTCGTCGAGCAGGTGCGGGCGGGCTCGTCGCTGGAGCACGTCGTGGCCGTCGACCTCACCGCCGAGCTGCCGTGGACCAAGCGGCTCGCCCTGCGGCTGCCGCTCGCGAAGGCCCGGGCCGCCCGCGAGCAGCTGACCACCCCGGCGCCCGGCGCGCTCGCGTGGAGCGGCCTGCTCACCTCACCGCCGCTGTCGGCCACCCACCCCCGCCCCGAAGGCCGACGACGTCGCCCTGCTGCTCTACACCTCCGGCACGACGGGTGAGCCCGAAGGGCGTGCCGCTGCGCCACCGCAACCTCGTCGCCAACGTGGTGCAGGGCCGCGCCTGGGTGCCCGGCCTGGCCGAGGGCGAGGAGACCTTCCTGCTGGCCCTGCCGCTGTTCCACGCCTACGGGGTCACCGTCGGGATGCTGCTCGGCGTCGACCTCGCCGCCACCCTGGTGCTGCTGCCCAAGCCCGAGATCGGGCTGCTGATGGAGGCCATCGAGCGACGGCTGCCGTCGTTCGTGCCGGCCGTCCCGCCGCTCTACGACCGGATCGCCGCCGAGGCCGAGCGCCGCGGGGTGTCGATCCACGGCATCCGCTACGCCCTGTCCGGCGCGATGCCGCTGCCGGCCGAGCTCGTCGCGCGCTGGGAGGCCGCGACCGGCGGCCTGCTCGTCGAGGGCTACGGCCTCACCGAGACCGCCCCGGTCGTGGTCGGCAACCCGATGACGACCGACCGGCGGCCCGGCTCGATCGGCGTGCCGTTCCCCGACGTCGAGGTGCGCATCGCCGACCGCGACGACCTCGACCGGGCCGTGCCGCTCGGCGAGCGCGGCGAGCTGCTGGTGCGCGGGCCGCAGGTCTTCACCGGCTACCGCGGGCCGGCCCGACGACACCGCGGTGGCGTTCCACGACGGGTGGTTCCGCACCGGTGACGTCGTGACGATGGACGAGCGCGGCTTCATCACGATCGTCGACCGGATCAAGGAGGTCATCATCACCGGTGGCTTCAACGTCTACCCCTCCGAGGTGGAGGCGGCGCTGCGGCTGCACGACGGCATCCTCGACGTCGCGGTCGTGGGCGTGCCCCACCCGAGCGGCAGCGAGGAGGTCGTCGCGGCCGTGGTGGTCGTCGAGGGCGTCGAGCTCGACCCCGACGAGCTGCACGCCTACGCCCGCGAGACGCTGACCGGCTACAAGGTGCCGCGGCGGTTCGTGGTGGTCGACGCGCTGCCGGTCAACGCCATGGGCAAGGTGCAGCGCCGCCAGGTCGTCAGCGGCCCTGCAAGACCGCTGAGGTAGTCGCCGCTCGCGGTGTGCGCGGCGTCCATCCGGTCGCGCATCCGGCCGGAGCGGGCCTGGCCGATCGAGAGGTTCGGGCTCTCGCGTCGCACCGCTGGGCAGCACGTGCATCTCGACGTCGTCGGGCACCGTCTCCATCTCGTGCACGAACCGGTGCCGCCGGCCGATCTCGAACGCCACCGTCGCCACCTCCCACGGCTTGGTCGGCGGCTTGAGCGGCTGCTCGACCCGGCCGACCTGGAGCACGAAGATGCGGGTGGCGCCCAGGGCCAGCGCGCGGCCGACCGGGATGGAGTGCACGAGCCCGCCGTCGAGGAAGTGCCGGTCGCCGATCCGCACCGCCGGGAACAGCCCGGGCACCGAGCAGGACGCGACGACCGGGTCGGTGAGGTCGCCCTCGCTGAACCACACGCCGCTCGCGTCCTCGATGCACGCGGCGACGCACTGGAAGGGCACCTCGAGGTCCTCGAACCGGCTCACCGGCAGGTAGCGCTCGATGACGTGCCGCAGCGGGGCGTTCGACAGCAGGTGGGTGCGGTACTTCGCGACCCGCGCGGCCTGGCGCACCGGGTTGTCGAGGAAGACCCCCTCGCGCACGACCGCCTCCCACACCGCGGCCAGCCGGTCGGCGCCCTCCGGCCCGGGGTCGGCGGCGATGAACGCACCGTTGAGCGCGCCGATGCTGGTGCCCAGCACGAGGTCGGGCCGGATGCCGTGCTCGGCCAGCGCCCGCAGCATCCCGACCTCGCTGGAGCCCGAGCACGCCGCCGCCCCCCAGGACGTACGCGGTGAGCTCCTCGCGCGGCATACCGGTCAATGTATGCCGTGGGCCTCGACGGTGCGGCCCCGTCCGGCCCGCGGCCCGGTAGCCTCCCCCCATGACCGGCGCGGCGATCTTCGACCTCGACCGCACCCTGCTCCAGGGCGGCACCGGCCCGCTGCTCTCGCGGGCGATGTACGACCTCGGGGTCGTCACCCGCAAGCTGCCCGGCGAGGGCCTGCTCTACGGGATGTTCGACCTGATCGGCGAGACCCTTCCCTCGATCTTCCTGGCCCGCCAGGCGACCCTGCTCGCCAAGGGCCGCGACGGTGCCACCTTCGACGCCGCGGCGCTGGCCGCCGCCGAGTCGATCGCGGCCGTGGTGCACCCGTTCGCGCTCGCGCTCATCGAGCAGCACCACGCGGCCGGCCGCCCGGTCGTGCTCGCGACGACCACCCCGCACCACCTGATCAAGCCGCTCGCCGACAAGCTGGGCTTCGACCACGTCATCGCCACGCGCTACACGATCAACGAGCGAGGGCCGCTTCGACGGCTCGATCTCGGGCAACTTCGTCTGGTCGCGCGGCAAGCTCGCGGCCGTGCAAGGAGTGGGCGGCCCGCGAGGACGTCGACCTCGCCGAGAGCTTCGCCTACTCCGACTCGATCTACGACCTGCCGCTGCTGTCGGCCGTCGGCAGCCCGGCCGCCGTGAACCCCGACCCGCGGCTCACCGTCTACGCGGTCGCCCGGGGCTGGCCGATCGTGCACTTCGACGTCTCGCCGGGGGTGCTGAAGGTGCCCGTGCTCGGCATCGAGCTGCAGCGCCTGCTCTTCCTCGCCAGCCCGCCGCTGCTGACCCCGTACGCCCGGTTCGACATCGCCGGCACCGAGCACATCCCGCGCACCGGCCCGGCGATCCTCGTCGGCAACCACCGCTCCTACTTCGACCTCCAGACGATCATCCAGCTGCTGCGCGCCACCGGCCGCACCGCGCGCGGGCCTGGGCAAGAAGGAGATCTTCGACGTGCCGGTGCTGGGCGCGATCGCGACGGCGCTGGGCGGCATCCCCGTCGACCGCGCGAGCGGGGGCCAGGAGTCGTTCGAGCACGCCGCCGTGGCGCTCGAGGGCGGCGAGCTGGTCTGCCTGCTGCCGCAGGGCACCATCCCGCGCGGCGAGAAGTTCTACGACCCGGTGCTCAAGGGCCGCACCGGTGCGGCCCGGCTGGCCGCGATGACCGGTGCGCCGGTCATCCCGTTCGGGATGTGGGGCACCGAGAACGTGTGGCCGCGCTCGGAGCCGGTGCCCCGCATCTTCAACCTCACCGACCCGCCGACGGTGCGGGTGCGGGTCGGCCCGCCGGTCGACCTCAAGCTGCGCTCCGCGGCCGCGGACACCAGGCGGATCATGGCGGCGATCACGCAGTGCCTGCCGCCCGAGGCCCGTGAGCACCGCGAGCCCACCGCCGAGGAGATCCGGCTCGCCACCCCGGCGACCTGACCGTGCCGTTCCGCAGGGCGGATCGGGATTTGACCTCCACCCGATCTTAGGGTTCCCTAAGTCAGGTAAGCCTTACCTGGACCGGATGGAGCCCCGAGGATGTTCGTCAGCAACGCCCTGATCGGGCTGCGGGAAGGCCTGGAGGCGGCGCTCGTCGTCGTCATCCTGCTCGCCTTCCTCACCAAGACGAACCGCACCTGGGGCATCCGCTACGTCTGGCTCGGGGTCGGCACCGCGGTCGCGCTCTCGGTCGTGCTCGGCGCGTCGCTCACCTACGGCACCCGGCAGCTGTCCTTCGAGGCCCAGGAGCTGATCGGCGGCCTCGCGAGCATCATCGCGGTCGGCTTCGTCACCGCCATGGTGTTCTGGATGAAGTCCGCCGCGCGGACCATCTCCGGCGAGCTCAAGGGCAAGCTCGACCGCGCCCTCGACCTCGGCCCGCTCGCCGTCGCCCTGGTCGCGTTCCTCGGCGTCGGCCGCGAGGGGCTCGAGACCGCGATCTTCTTCTACGCCACCGCCCAGGCGGCCGGCGCCGGCAACAACCTGCCGCTGCTCGGCTGGGTCGTCGGCTTCGCCGGCGCGGTGCTGCTCGGCATCGCTCATCTACCGGGGCGCCCTCAAGATCAACCTCGGTGCGTTCTTCAAGTGGACCGGCATCGCGCTGATCCTGGTCGCGGGCGGCATCCTCTCCTACGGCATCCACGACCTGCAGGAGGCCGGCGTGCTGCCCGGCCTGAACAACCTCGCGTTCGACGTCTCCGGCACCATCGACCCGGGCAGCTGGTACGCCACCCTGCTCAAGGGCACGCTCAACTTCACCCCGGCGACCACCGTGCTGCAGGCCGTCGCGTGGGTGCTCTACGTCGGCACCGTGATGTTCTTCTTCCTCCGCCCGGCCGGGCGAGCCGCGCCCCGGTCGCCGCCCCCGCGGTCGCGACGCCCGCGGCCGAGCAGCCGGCGCCCCGTGCAGGAGACCACCAGCGCCTGACCGCCGGCCGGTCACCCACCCTCGTTCGCCCTCGGTCCACCGCCGGACCCCGACGTCACCCCAGGAGCCCTTTCGTGCGCCCTCGTTCCCTCGCCCTCGCCGCCGTGTTCGCCGTCCCGGCGCTGGCCCTGACCGGCTGCGCCGCCGACGACACCGCCGGCGCCACGGGTGACGCCGATCACCGTGAACGCCACCGACACCGCGTGCGAGGTCTCGCGCACCACGGCGCCCGCGGGCCAGGTCGAGTTCACCGTGACCAACGCCGGCAGCAAGGTCAACGAGTTCTACATCTACGCCGAGGACGACCGCATCGTCGGCGAGGTCGAGAACATCTCGCCCGGGCTGACCCGCACCTTCCACGTCGACCTCTCCGACCCCGGCACCTACCAGACCGCCTGCAAGCCGGGGATGGTGGGCGACGGCATCCGGGCCGACTTCACCGTGACCGGGTCGGCCGCCGCCGGGCCCGACGAGCAGCGACGCCGCCCTCGACGGCGCGGTCGCCGAGTACCAGCAGTTCGTCGCCGGTCAGTCCGACGCCTTCCTCGAGCGCACCACGGAGTTCGTGGCGCCTGGTCAAGGCCGGCAAGGTCGACGAGGCCAAGGCGCTGTACCCGCTCGCCCGCTCGCACTGGGAGCGGATCGAGCCGGTCGCCGAGTCGTTCGGCGACCTCGACCCGAAGATCGACGGCCGCGCCGAGGTCGTCGACGACGGGATGCCGTTCACCGGCTACCACCGCCTCGAGAAGGACCTGTGGGTCGACGGCCTGCAGCCCGACTCGTCGGCCATCGCCGACCAGCTGCTCGCCGACGTCACCGAGCTGGTCGCGAAGGCGAAGGCGGTGCAGCTCAACCCGCTCCAGCTCGCGAACGGCTCCAAGGCGCTGCTCGACGAGATGGCCACCGGCAAGATCACCGGCGAGGAGGAGCGGTACAGCCACACCGACCTGTGGGACTTCGACGCGAACTTCGAGGGCTCGCAGGCCGCGCATCGAGGCGCTGCGCCCGTTCCTCGAGGCCAAGAACCCGACCCTCGCTGGCGACCATCGACCAGCGCGCCGCCGCCCTCGACGAGCTGATCGACTCGCACAAGTACGGCGACGGCTTCGTGCTCTACACCGCGCTCACCCCGGCGGACCTCAAGGCCCTGACGACGGCCCTCGACGCGTTCTCCGAGCCGGTGGCGACCGTGGCCGGTGAGGTGGCCGGGAAGTGAACGGCTCCACCCGCCGGGCGGTCCTCGCCACCGGTGCGGGTGCCGCCCTCGCCAGGCGCGGCCGCCGGGCTGACCTACGCCGCGGGGCCGGCCGGTGCGCCGGGACGCCGCAGCCGGATGCCGCCGACGACGGCATCGTGCCCTTCCGCGGTGAGCGGCAGGCCGGCATCACCACGGCGGCCCAGGACCGGCTGCACCTCGTGGCGCTCGACGTCGTCACCGACGACCGCGACGCGCTGCGCGACCTGCTCACCCGGTGGACCGCGGCGGCCGAGCGGATGACGCTGGGCGCCGAGGCGGCACCCGGCGGCGTCGTCGGCGGGGGGCCGTGGAACGTGCCGCAGGACACCGGTGAGGCGTTCGACCTCGCGCCGGGTCACCTCACCGTGACGATCGGCTACGGCCCGAGCCTGTTCGACGACCGGTTCGGGCTGGCCGACCGGCGGCCCGAGGCGCTGCGCGAGCTGCCCGGCTTCCTCGGCGACGACCTCGACCCGGCGCGCTCCGGTGGCGACATCGTCATCCAGGCCTGCTCCGACGACCCGCAGGTGGCGGTGCACGCCGTGCGCAACCTGGTGCGGATGGGCTTCGGGGTGGTCGCGGTGCGCTGGAGCCAGCTCGGGTTCGGCCGCACCTCGTCGACGTCGCAGGCCCAGGCGACGCCGCGCAACATGTTCGGGTTCAAGGACGGCACGGCCAACATCAAGTCGGAGGACACCGCGGCGCTCGACGAGCACGTGTGGGTCGCGCCGTCGGACGTGCCCGGGGCGGCCGGGTGGATGGCCGGTGGGTCGTACCTCGTGGCCCGGCGGATCCGGATGCACATCGAGATCTGGGACCGCACGCCGCTCATGGAGCAGGAGCAGGTCGTCGGGCGTGACAAGAAGGTCGGTGCGCCGCTGGGGAAGCCGGCCGAGTTCGACGAGCCCGACTTCGCCGCCAAGGGCACCGACGGCGAGCCGCGCATCCCGCTCACCGCGCACGTGCGGCTGGCCCACCACAGCAACCTCGACGGCGTGCGCATCCTGCGCCGCGGGCTACAACTTCACCGACGGGTCCGACGGCCAGGGCCACCTCGACGCCGGCCTGTTCTTCCTCGCCTTCATGCGCGACGTCCACCGGCAGTTCGTGCCGATGCAGCGCGCGCTCGCCCGCTCGGACGACATGAACGAGTACATCGAGCACACCGGGTCGGCCGTGTTCGCCTGCCCGCCCGGGCTCGGTGCGGGCGACGACTGGGGCACCCAGCTCTTCGCCTGAGCCCGTGGCATCGGGAGGCGCTGCAACTTCCACCGACGTCACTCGTGACGGCTGCGGGGAAGTTCGGCGATGGTCGGGGAAGCTTCACCGGCACGGACGTGAGTTCCCCGCGACGAGCACAGTGCGTGGCGGGGTCACGTCGGGCCGAGCGAGCGCTGCGCGGACTGCAGGTCGAAGCCGGTGCCGCTCTCGGCGATCCGCGACCAGCTGCCCGTGTCACGAATCCGGTTCGGCTCGTTCGAGATCGACGCGGCCGACGCCGAGGCGATCCTCGGTCTCGTGGTCGAGCGCAGCGGCTGAGCTCAGCTGCCGAAGGTCTCCATCAGCACCTGGCGCTCGGCGTCGGTGAGGTTGGTGGCGATCAGCGTGCTGTGCATGTGCAGCCGCTCGCCGACCCGGTCGAGGTCACCCTCCTCGGTGACGACGAACAGCGCCGACGTGCCCGGGGTGACCTGGGTGCGGATCGTCTCGAGCTGCTCCTTGCTGATGCCGGCGCTGGCCGTCATCTTGCTCAGCGCACCGATGCCGGCGCCCACCACGCCGCCGATGACCGGCACGAAGAACAGCGCGCCGATCAGCACACCCCACAGGGCGCCCCAGCCGCTGGAGTGCCAGCGCTCCTCGTGACCCTCGTGGGTCCTCGGCTTGCTTGTCACCCTCGGGCCAGGTGACGACGGCGTGGTCGATGATCTTGATGATCCCGTCGCGCTGGCACTGCTTGAGGGTCTCGGCGGCCTGCTCCGCGCCGTTGGGACCGTCGAACTTCCACACCGTGAACGCAGCCATCGCATGCTCCTTCGGGGGTCGGTGACCCGACGATACCGCTGCGTCAAGCCTCGACACAGGGGTGGCGTGCGGGCGCCTGCTCGCGACAGGCTTGCCCCATGACCGCGCCCACCACCTTCGTCCTGTTCGGCGCCACCGGGGACCTCGCCAAGCGCAAGCTGATCCCCGGCCTGCTGCACCTGTTCCAGTCCCGGCTCGTCGAGGACATGCGGATCGTGGGGACCTCCCTCGACGAGATGTCCGCCGACGCGTTCCGCGACCTGGCGCTGGTCGCCATCCGCGAGCACAGCACCCGCGAGATGGGGGATGCCGACTGGCACGAGTTCGCCCAGCGCCTCGACTTCGTGCCGCTCTCGGCCGGGCCGCTCGCGCTGGGTGAGGCGGTCGCCCGGGCCGAGGAGCTGCTGCCCGGCGAGGTCAACCAGCGCCTGCACTACCTCTCGGTGCCGCCGAAGGCCGCGCTCGCCGCGGTGCGCACCATCCTCGAGGCCGGCCTGGTCGTGCGCAGCCGGGTGGTCATGGAGAAGCCGTTCGGCACCGACTACGCCTCGGCGGTCGCGCTCAACGCGCAGCTGCACGAGGTCTTCGACGAGGAGCAGATCTTCCGGATCGACCACTTCCTGGGCAAGGAGCCGGCGCAGAACATCCTCGCCTTCCGGTTCGCCAACGGGCTGTTCGAGCCGATCTGGCACCGGAACAACATCTCCCACATCGAGATCGACGTGCCCGAGACCCTCGGCCTGACCCAGCGCGGCGACTTCTACGAGGCCACCGGCGCCTACCGCGACATGGTCGTCACGCACCTGTTCCAGATCCTCGCGTTCACCGCGATGGAGCCGCCGACCTCGCTCGAGCCGGCCGCCATCAGCCGCGAGAAGAACAAGGTCTTCCGGTCGATGCAGCCGATCCAGCCCAGCGACGTCGTGCGCGGCCAGTACACCGGGTACCACGACGAGCCGGGCGTCGCGCCCGACTCCGAGACCGAGACCTTCGTGGCGCTGAAGTGCTTCGTCGACAACTGGCGCTGGGCCGGCGTGCCGTTCTACCTGCGCACCGGCAAGCGGATGGCCGAGGGCGCCCGGATCATCTCGATCGCGTTCCGCGAGCCCCCGCAGTCGATGTTCCCGCCGGGCTCGGGCGTCGGCGACAACGGGCCCGACCACCTCACCTTCGACCTCGCCGACAAGTCACGGATGTCGCTGTCCTTCTACGGAAAGCGGCCCGGCCCCGGCTTCCGCCTCGACAAGCTGTCGATGCAGTTCTCGATGCAGGAGACGTCCTGGGCCGGCGCCGTGCTCGAGGCCTACGAGCGGCTCATCTACGACGCGGCGCGCGGCGACCGCACGCTGTTCACGTCGGCCTCCGGCATCGAGCGGCTCTGGGACATCTCCCAGCCGCTCCTCGAGAACCCGCCCACGGTGCGGCCCTACGCGCAGGGCACCTGGGGGCCGAACCAGATCCACCAGCTCGATCGCGCCGTACACCTGGCGGCTGCCGTTCGAGCGGCAGTGGCGCGAGCGCAAGTTCTGAGCGGATGCCGGGCACGCGGCATCCGGATGCCGCTCAGGCCGGCGCGCGGCCGGTCTCGGTGCGCACGATGAGCGCGCGGGGCTGCACCTCGACCTCGACGTGGGTCGCCTCGCCGATGATGTCGCCGTCGAGCTCGATCTTCTGCTCGTGGTCGACCCGGATGCCGACCGACTGGCAGCGGTAGCGGTCGAGGGTCTGGGTGGTGCGCTCGCTCTTGGTGAGCACCTTGGCCGCCACGGCCACCCACGCCATCAGGCCCTTGGGCGCGATGACGACGACGTCGAGGGTGCCGTCGTCGGGCTCGGCGTCGGGCATCAGGTTGATGCCGCCGGTCAGCTTGCCGCAGTTGCCGATCAGCACCGTGCGCGCCCGGATCGTCGAGGGCGGCCCGCCGTCGACGGACAGGTGGGCCTTGAACCGCTCGACGAGCAGGTGCTTCAGGCCGGCCGGCACGTAGGCCGTCCAGCCGATCTTCGCCTTGAGCTTCTCGGAGGTGTCCTCCATGATCGCGGCGTCGAGGCCGAGGCCGGCCATGACGAGGAACGCGTGCCGCCGCGAGCCCGACGGTCGACCCCTCGCCGACGTGCTCCTCGAGGTGGGCCTCGTCGGGGTTCAGCCGCAGCCAGCCGACGTCGATGTGCCGGTTGCGCCCGGTGATGGCGACCTCCACCGACTTCGCCAGGTCGTCGGTCGGCATCTCGAGGTTGCGGGCGAGCAGGTTGCCGGTGCCGCCGGGGAGCAGCCCCATCGGCACGCCGGAGTCGACCATCTCCTGGGCCACGGCGCGCACGGTGCCGTCGCCGCCGAAGGCGCACACGACGTCGACGTTCTCGGCGAGGGCCTGCGCGGGTCTGGCCGAAGCCGACGTCGTGCTCCGAGGTCTCGATGAACAGCGGCTCGTCCCAGTCGTGCTCCGAGCAGACCCGGGTGATGACCTCGTGCACGTCGTCGCTCGTGCTGTCGAGCTTGGTGGGGTTGAGCACCACCGCGAGCCGCTTGCGCGGGGGCGGCGGGGTGTCGTCGACGGCGCGGAAGCTGTCGCGGGCCGGGCGGCTCGACGCGCGCTTGCCGTCACCGCGCGAGGACAGCAGCAGCCAGAGCCCGGCCAGCACGAGAACGACGGCGACGGCGATGCCCACCCAGGTCCACCACGCGTCCGACACAGTGTGGAAGGTACAGCACCACGGGTGACTGACCAGCGGCGACGGTGCTTTCGCTGCGTAGTCTTCCGCGCATGAGCACCCCGCCGCCCGAGGGCCCCGCCGGCCCGGGAGACGCCGCGATCACCCCGGACGACAAGGACTGGACCTGGACCCTGCGCGAGCGCTGCCCCGACTGCGGGTTCACCGCCGCCGACGTCACGGCCGCCGAGGTCGCCGGGCTGGTCAGGGCGTTCACCGAGCCGTGGCCGACGCGTGCTCGCCCGACCGGATGCCGCGCGGCGCCCGGCGCCGTCGACCTGGTCGCCGCTGGAGTACGCCTGCCACGTGCGCGACGTCTGCCGGCTGTTCGAGCAGCGGCTGCGCCTCATGCTCACCCACGACGCCCCGACCTTCGACAACTGGGACCAGGACGAGACCGCCGTCGCCGACCGCTACGGCGAGCAGGACCCGGCGACGGTCGCCGGTGAGGTCACGGCGGCCGGCGCCTCGTTCGCCGCGGGCGTACGCGCAGGTGCCGGACGACGGGTGGGAGCGCACCGGCATCCGCTCGAACGGGTCCGAGTTCACCGTGCTCACGCTCGGGCAGTACGGCCTGCACGACCTGCGCCACCACCTGTGGGACGTCGGGGTCGACTCCCCGTGAAGGCCGAGCTGGTGTACCTCCTGCTCGGGGGGTCGCTGCTCCTGGCCGCCGTCCTGCCCCAGCTGCTGCACCGCTGGGCGCTGTCGGCGCCGATCGTGCTCGTGGCCACCGGCATGGCGATCGGGCTGCTGCCGCCGCTGACCGACGTCGAGCTCGACCCGGTGGCGGCGCGGCCGGTCATCGAGCACGTCACCGAGATCACCGTGCTCGTGGCGCTGATGGGCGTCGGGCTGGCCCTCGACCGCCCGCTGCGGTGGCGCAGCCGGGAGTCGTGGCGGGCGTGGTCGCCGGCCTGGCGGCTGCTCGGCATCGCGATGCCGCTGACCATCGGCGCCGTCGCGCTGCTCGCGTGGGGCCCGCTCGGGGTCGCGGCGCCGGCCGCGCTGCTGCTCGGGGCGGCGCTGTCGCCGACCGACCCGGTGCTGGCGTCGGACGTGCAGGTCGAGGGGCCGACCCTCGAGGGCGACGTCGAGGAGATCGACGAGGACGACGAGGTGCGCTTCGCCCTGACCAGCGAGGCCGGGCTCAACGACGGGCTGGCGTTCCCCTTCGTCTACGCGGCGATCTTCCTGGCGACGCTCGGGCCGGTGTCGCAGTGGGGGCTGGGGTGGGTGGCCTGGGAGCTGGTCGGCAAGGTCGTCGTCGGGGTGCTGGTCGGGGTGGCCGTGGGGTGGGCGATGGCGCGGCTCGCGTTCCGGTCGCCGGCCCGGTCGCTGCGCCTCGCGGAGGTCGGCGAGCCGCTGCTCGCCCTGGCGGCGCTGCTGCTGGCCTACGGGGCCGCGGAGATCGCCGGCGGCTACGGGTTCCTGGCCGTGTTCGCGTGCGCCCTCACCGTGCGGTCGGTGGAGCGCGACCACGACTACCACCGGCACATGCACGACGTCATCGGGCGCCTCGAGACCCTGCTGACCCTCGTGGTGCTGCTCGGCCTCGGGTTCGCCCTGACCAACGGGCTGCTGACCCACCTCGACTGGCGCGGGGTGGTGGTCAGCCTGGCCCTGGTGCTCGTCATCCGCCCGGTGGCCGGGTACCTCTCCTTCCTCGGGCACCGCACCCAGGTCGGGGCCACGGCCGGCCTCGACCACCGCGAGCGGCTCGTCGTCGCGTTCTTCGGGGTGCGCGGCGTCGGCTCGATCTACTACGTCGCCTACGCCGCCGGGGCCGCGTCCTTCCCCGAGGAGCGCTGGCTGTGGTCGACGGTCGGCTTCACGGTCGCGCTCTCGGTGGTGCTCCACGGCATCCTCGCGACGCCGGTGATGCGCCGGCTCGACCGGCTGCGCGACGACGCCGGGCGGAATGCCGGTGCGCGCCGCGGGGACCCTGCTCCACACTGACTCGTATGCCGTCGCCCTCCACGCTGTTCGCCTTCGCCATCGCGTCGGCGGTGATCATCGCGATCCCGGGGCCGAGCGTGCTGTTCACCATCGGCCGGGCGCTGTCGTCCGGGCGCCGCGAGGCGCTGCTCACCGTGGTCGGCAACGCGCTCGGCATCCTGACCCAGATCTGCGCGCTGGCCGTCGGCCTCGGGCCGCTCATCGCGGCGAGCGCCACGGCCTACACCGCGCTCAAGGTGGTCGGCGCGGGGTACCTGGTGTGGCTCGGGGTGCAGGCGATCCGCCACCGCCGGGCGCTCGCCGAGGCGTTCGAGGCCGGGGTGCCGGTGGCGACGCCGAGCCTGCACGCCGTGCGGGCCGGCTACGTCGTCGGCGTGACCAACCCCAAGACGATCGTCTTCTTCGCGGCCCTGCTGCCGCAGTTCGTCGTGCAGAGCTCGCCGGTGTTCCCGCAGCTGGTGGCGCTCGGCGCGGTGTTCGCGGTGCTCGCGCTGCTCATGGACGGCACGGTCGCCCTCGTGGCGAGCCGGGCCCGCGACTGGTTCGCCTCGTCGCCGCGCCGGATGGAGCGGGTCGGCGGCGCCGGCGGGCTGATGATGGTCGGCCTCGGCACCGGGCTGCTCCTCACCGGCCGCGCCGACTGACCCTCCCCGGGGCGAACGTGGGTGAAGTCCTTCGCCTGGGCGCGGTTATCACCCGGCCGAGGGCCGTGTCACCAGGCGTGAAGCCGCCGTCGACGAGCAGGTCGGTGCCGGTGACGAACGAGGCCTGGTCGCCGAGGAGGAACACCACCGGCTCGGCGACCTCCTCGACCTCGGCGAGCCGGCCCACGGGGTCTGGGCCGCGAACCCGGCGTTGACCTCCGGCGGGTTCCGGCGGGTCATCGCGGTGAGGGTGTAGCCGGGGCTCACCGAGTTGACCCGGATGCCGGCCGGCGCCCACTCGACCGCGAGCGCCTTGCTGAGCTGGATGACGCCCGCCTTGGCCGCGCTGTAGGCGGCGTGGGTGACGCCGCGGTTGACGATGTGCCCGCTCATCGAGGCGATGTTGACGATCGAGCCGCCGTGCGCGGACATCAGCGCGTACTCGGCCTGGCAGGCGAACATCACCCCGTCGAGGTCGACGTCGAGCACCCGGCTCCACTCCGCGGCATCCACCTCCGCCGACCCGACGAGCCCGTCGACCCCGGCGCAGTTGACCGCGTACGACACCGGGCCGAGCTCGCCCGCCCGCGCGACGGCATCCCGCACCGCCCCCTGGTCGCGCACGTCGACACCGACGTGGTCGGCCGCCACCCCGGCCGACCGGCAGGCCTCGTCGAAGGCGGTGTAGTCGGCATCGGGGTGGTCGAGGCAGAGCACCGCCGACGCCTCGGGCCGCGATCGCCTCGACGACCGCGAGGCCGATGCCGCGCGCCCCGCCGGTGACGACGGCGGCGCGTCCTGCGACCAGGTCCTGCACGGCGCCTCCTGCGATCGGGGTCTGCACGGGCAGCGTAGAGCGCGCCGATAAACTCGCCGGGTGATCGACATCAAGCTGCTCCGGGACGACCCCGACCTCGTCCGCGCCAGCCAGCGGGCGCGGGGTGAGGACGAGGGTGTCGTCGACGCCATCCGCGCCGCCGACGAGCGCCGCCGCAGCTCCCTCACCGCGTACGAGCGGCTGCGCGCCGAGCAGAAGTCGATGGGCAAGGACGTCGCGCGGGCCCAGGGCGACGAGAAGCAGGCGCTGCTGGCGCGCACCAAGGAGATCTCGGCCGAGGTCAAGACCCTGCAGTCGACCGCCGACGAGGCGCAGACCGAGCTCGACGCCCTGCTGCGCACCATCGGCAACGTCGTCGAGCCCGAGGTGCCGGTGGGCGGCGAGGACGACTACGTCGTCGTCGAGACGGTCGGCACGGCCCGCGACTTCGCCGCCGAGGGCATCGAGCCGCGCGACCACCTCGCGCTGGCCGAGGGCCTCGACGCGATCGACATGGAGCGCGGGGCCAAGGTGGCCGGCGCCCGGTTCTACTTCCTCAAGGGCGTCGGCGCGCGGCTCGAGATGGGCGCTGCTCGTCGCTGGCGATGAACAAGGCGATCGCCGCCGGCTTCGTGCCGATGATCACCCCCACGCTGGTCAAGAGCGACGTCATGGCCGGCGCGGGCTTCCTCGACCACCACGCCGACGAGGTCTACCGGCTCGAGGCCGACGACCTCTACCTCACCGGCACCTCCGAGGTCGCGCTCGCCGGCTACCACGCCGACGAGGTCATCGACCTGTCCGCAGGGCCCGATCCGCTACGCCGGGCAGTCGACCTGCTACCGCCGCGAGGCGGGCTCCTACGGCAAGGACACCCGCGGCATCATCCGGGTGCACCAGTTCAACAAGATCGAGATGTTCGTCTACTGCCGCCCCGAGGACGCCGCGGCCGAGCACGAGCGGCTGCTCGACTTCGAGAAGGAGATGCTCGCCGCGGTCGAGCTGCCCTACCGCATCATCGACACCGCGGCCGGCGACCTCGGCGGCCCCGCCGCGCGCAAGTTCGACTGCGAGGCGTGGGTGCCGACCCAGGGCCGCTACCGCGAGCTCACCTCGACGTCGAACTGCACGACCTTCCAGGCCCGCCGGCTCAACACCCGGTTCAGGGGCGAGCACGGGCAACGAGGTGGCCGCCACCCTCAACGGCACCCTGGCCACCACCCGCTGGATCGTCGCGATCCTCGAGAACCACCAGCAGGCCGACGGCTCGGTCGTGCGTGCCCGAGGCGCTGCGCCCGTACGTCGGCCTCGACGTGCTCACCCCCGTCCGCTGACGGAGGCGGGTCCGCCGGCAGGGGGAGGCGCCCGCCGCCCGCTCGTGCCTAGGGTGGGGGGCATGCCGTCCAGCCTGGAGAGCGTGTCGGCCCGGGTGGGGGCCTGGTTCGGCGCCGACGACGCCTGGGAGCGGCCCCGCCCGCCGGTGGGCCGCCAGGACGTGCTGCTCGCCGCCACGGTCGCCGTCGTCGGCCTGGTCTCGCTCGAGCTGGTGCGCAGCGTCGGGGCGCTCGGCGACGTCCCCTACCACTGGGGCGTGCAGTCGCTCGCGGTGCTCACCGGGTCGCGCCCTGCTCGTCGGCCGGCGCCGCTGGCCGCTGGCCGTCGCCGCCCTGGCCGCCACCCACATGCTCGTCGTCGGCCTCACGATGCCGGTGGTCATGTCCCAGTTCACCCTCCAGCTCGTCTACTTCGTCGCGATCCTCTCCGGCGTCTCCTGGGCTCGCGACCGGAGGCTGATGCTGGGCGTCGTCGGCGCGATCGTGCTGGGGATGTTCGTCTGGCTGGCCCTGCCAGTTCGCCGTCGGCTCGGCGATCCAGGACGTGCTCGACGACACCGGCACCTCGCGCGAGGGCCTCATCGGTCCCGTCCCGGCCGCGATCGCCCTCACCCTGCTGATCAACACCGTCTACTTCGGCGGCGCGGTGCTCGGCGGCCAGGCC
Organism: uncultured Actinomycetota bacterium; assembly: GCA_963782695.1. Lineage (GTDB taxonomy): Bacteria > Actinomycetota > Actinomycetes > Actinomycetales > Dermatophilaceae > Fodinibacter. The sequence goes on from CAWAKY010000003.1 coordinate 176,623, forward strand.
TCGTGGCGCAACGCCCGCCAGAAGGCCCTGCTCGCCGAGCAGGCCAGCACCATCCGACGCCCAGAGCGACACGCTGCAGCCGCCGGCCGTCACCGACGAGCGGCTGCGCATCGCCCGCGAGCTGCACGACGTCGTCGCCCACCACGTGTCGGTCATCGGCATCCAGGCCGCCGCGCGCCCGACGGGTCATCGACCGTCGACCCGCGATGCCGCGGCGACGCGCCCTCGGCGTCATCGAGCGCGTCCGTCGCGCGAGGCCGTCACCCAGATGCGCGAGCTGCTCGGCACGCTGCGCGAGCTCGGCGACGAGCCGGGCGAGCGCGACGGCCGCGGCCCCCGAGCCGGGCATCGACGACCTGCCGGCGCTCGTCGCCGAGCGCACGGCCTCCGGCCTGCGGTCACCGCTACGACGTCGTCGAGTCCAGCCCCGGTGCGGCGCGAGCAGCTTCCGGCGCCGCTCGGGCTGTCGCTGTACCGGGTCGCCCAGGAGGCGCTCGCCAACATCCGCCAGGCACTCGACCGCGCGCTCGGCCCGGGTGGTGCTGCGGGTCGACGACCGCGAGCCGGCGTCGCCGCTACGCCGAGGTCGAGGTGCTCGACGACGGGCGGCCGCGCGGCGCGCCACGTCCGGGTCGGGCCTGGGCCACCTCGGCATCCGCGAGCGCGTCGGCCGGCTCGGCGGCGAGGTGCGAGATCGGGCCGCGCCCGACCGGCGGCTACCGGGTGCGGGTCCGCGTGCCCGCTCGAGCGCCGGCCGTGCCGTGAGCCGCGACGCCGACGCTGCGCGTGCTGCATCGTCGACGACCAGCACCTGGTCCGCTCCGGCTTCCGGATGATCCTCTCGGTCGAGCCCGACCTCGAGGTGGTCGGCGAGGCCGCCGACGGCGCCGAGGCGCTCGAGCTCGGCGCCGGGCGCTGCGCCCGGACGTCGTGCTGATGGACGTGCAGATGCCGGTCATGGACGGCATCGAGGCGACCCGGCAGATCGTCGCCGACGGACCTCGGCCAGGGTCGCTCATCCTGACCACCTTCGACCGCGACGACTACCTGTTCGACGGCGCTGCGGGGCCGGGGCCAGCGGCTTCCTGCTCAAGAACGCCGACGCCCGAGGAGCTCGTCGACGCCGTCCGGGCCGTCGCGGCACGGCCACGCCCTGCTCGCCCCCGAGGTGACCCGCCGGGTGATCGCGCGGTTCACCGGCCGGACCGGCGACACGCGCCGGAGCCGCGCCGACCTGGCCCTCGCCGACGCTCACCGACCGCGAGCGCGAGGTCCTCGGTGCTCATCGCGCGCGGGCTGTCGCAACAGCGAGATCGCCGCACCAGCTGTTCGTCGGCGAGGCCACCGTCAAGACCCACGTGTCGAACGTGCCTCGCGAAGCTCGCACCTGCGCGACCGGGTCCAGGCCGTCGTGCTCGCCTACGAGGCCGGCCTCGTCCTCCCGGCGCGACGAGGGCTCGCACGGCTCCGCCCGTGCGGGCTGATCCGCCGGGCCGAGCGGGCGCCGCGCCTAGCGTGGACGGCATGGGACAGACTCGAGACCACGGGGAGCTGAGCCGCACCTTCGGCGAGCGTGCGCGCCGTCGACGGCGGTCGACTTCGTCGTGCGGCCCGCGGCGGGCCTGACCGGCTTCGTCGGCGCCAACGGCGCCGGCAAGACGACGACGATGCGGATCATCATGGGCGTGCTGCGCCGCCGACGCCGGCGAGGTGCTCTGGGACGGCCGGCCGATGACCGCCGCCGACCGGCCGGCGCTTCGGCTACATGCCCGAGGAGCGCGGGCTGTACCCGAAGCAGAAGGTCGCCGACCAGCTCGATCTACCTCGCCCGGCTGCACGGGATGACGACCGCGGACGCGCCGCGGCGGCCGATCGAGCTACCTCGAGCGGTTCGGCCTCGGCCGACCGCGCCGAGCGACGCGCGTCGAGACGCTCTCGCCTGGGCAACCAGCAGCGGGTGCAGATCGCCGCCGCGCTGCTGCACCGCCCGACGGCCCTGGTGCTCGACGAGCCGTTCAGCGGCCTCGACCCGGCCGCCGTCGACGCGATGGCCGACATCCTGCGCGAGCAGCGGCACCGGGGTGCCGGTGCTGTTCACCAGCCACCAGCTCGACCTCGTCGAGCGGCTCTGCGACGACCTCATCGTGCTGGCCCGCGGCCGGGTCGTTGCCCAGGGCGCGGTCGCGGACCTGCGCGCCGGCGGGCCCTACCCGCTACCGGCTGGTGACCGATGCCGACGCCGGCTGGGTCCGCGACGTGCGCGGCATCCACGTGCACGACGTCGACGGGTCGTCCGCGCTGCTCGAGCTCGTGACCGAGGGCGCCGAGCAGGCCGTGCTCCGCGAGGCGGTGGCGCGGGGGGCGGTGCGCGAGTTCAGCCGGGTCGTGCCGCCGTTGGCCGAGATCTACCGCGAGGTGACCGCATGACCACCACCCAGCGCACCGACCGTTCCGCCCACGACGACCCGACCACGGGCCGCGAGCCGGACGGGTCGACCGGCCGCGAGGCGGCGCTGCCCCGGGCCTGGGCCCTGGTGGCCAGGCGCGAGGTCTCGAGCAAGCTGGTCGACCGCACCTTCCTGCTCGGCACCCTGGTGACCCTGCTGCTGATCGCCGGGATGGTCGTCCTGCAGGCCTTCCTCTCCGAGCGGGTCGACGACTACGACCTCGCCGCGACCCCGGCTTCGACCTCGATGGCCCAGGAGGTGGCCGACCGGGCGACCGGCCTCGACGACAAGGTGCACGTGCGCGTCGTGCCGGTGGCCGACGACGCCGCGGCCAGGGCCGCGCTGACCGACGAGGAGGCCGACGCCTGGCTCACGCCCGCAGCCGACGGCTGGGTGCTCGTGGGCCGTGACGAGGTGCCCGAGCAACCTCGAGGCCGTCACCGGCACCGTGGTCCGCGACTCGACCCTCGCCGAGAACGCCGAGGCCGCCGGCACCACCGTCGCCGCGATGACCCGCGGCAGCGAGCTGACCACCGACGTGCTCGTCGGGGACGCCGAGCAGCGCGACTTCGCCAAGGGGATGGCCTTCGCCCTCGCCTTCCTCTTCTACCTCTCGTCGATCGCCTTCGGCATGACGCTCGCGGGCAGCGTCGTCGAGGAGAAGCAGTCGCGCATCGTCGAGATCATCGCCACCAAGATCCCGGTGCGCCAGCTGCTCGCCGGCAAGGTGATCGGCAACACCGGCCTGGCCGTCGCCCAGATGGCGATGTACGCGGCCATCGGCCTGGTCGGGCTGAGCTTCACCTCGTTCGGCGACCTGCTGCCGTCGGTCACCGGGGCGCTGGGCTGGTTCCTCGTGTTCTTCCTGTTCGGGTTCCTCCTGCTCGCCTGCCTGTGGGCGGTCGCCGGCGCGCTCGCCAGCCGCACCGAGGACCTCCAGTCGACCTCCACCCCGATCACGCTGCTGCTGCTGGCCATCTTCTTCGGGTCGGCGTTCCTCAGCGGCACCCCGCAGACCGTGCTCTCGTACGTGCCCCCGGCCTCGGCGGTGCTGATGCCGCAGCGGATCCTCGAGGGCAGCACCCAGTGGTGGGAGCCGGTGGTCGCGCTCGCCATCCTGCTCGCGACGTCCGCCGTGGTGGTGCTCGTGGCCGAGCGGCTCTACCGGCGCTCGCTGCTGCAGACCCAGGGCCGGATCTCGCTGCGCCAGGCGTGGTCCGCGCCCGAGTGATGGGCAGCCGCCGCCCGCCCGCGTCACCACGCCTGCAGGTCGGTGGGCTCGAGCTCGATGACGACGTGGAACTTCTCGGCGATCGGCCTCCAGCCCCATGCCGTAGGCCACCATCGCCTCGGCGTACTTGGCCGTGTACGCCTCGCCGATCTCGGGCAGCCACGCGGGGGCCGTGCGGTCGCTGATCACCGCGGGGCCGGACAGGACGACGACGCCGTTGCCGTCGGCCCGCGTGTGCAGGTGCAGCAGGGCGGGGGAGCCGCGCCGCACGTTGGTGACCTTGGCGGTGCGCGGCTCGCTCATCACGAGCAGCCGGCCGGCGTGCCAGAGGAACCAGACCGGCACGGCGTGCGGTGACCCGTCGGCGCGCACGGTGGTGAACCAGCCGATGTGGTCGGCGGCCAACCGGGCGAGGACGTCGGCGTGCACCGGGTCGGCAGGGTCGAGCTCGCAGGGGTGGCTTCTCGGTCATGGGCCGACGCTACGCGCGGCCGCCGACACCGTCCGTGGGCGCCGACACCGGGCGTTCACCCGCGCCGGGTAGCGTCGGTGGTGATGACCACTCCACACCTCGTCGCCCTCGACATCGACGGCACCACCGTCAACCACGAGGGCGAGCTCTCCGACGCCGTCCGCGACACCGTGCGGGCCGTCGCCGACGCCGGGCACCACGTCACCATCGCGACCGGCCGCGCCGTCATCGGCACCCTGCCGGTGCTCGACCGGCTCGGGCTCACCACCGGGTTCGCCGTGTGCGCCAACGGCGCCGTCACCATCCGCCTCGACCCCGCGCTCGCCGACGGCTACGAGATCCTCGAGGCGGTGACCTTCGACCCCCGCCCGGCCCTGATGGTGCTGCGCGAGCACTTCCCGTCGGCGCTGGTCGCGGTCGAGGTGCTCGGCGTCGGGTTCAAGGTGACCGCGCCGTTCCCCGACGGCGAGCTCGACGGCACCCCGCAGGTGGTGCCGTTCGAGGAGCTGATGTCGACGCCGGTCACCCGTCTCACCCTGCGCGACCCGTCGAGCACCAGCGAGGAGTTCCTCGCGCGCACCGAGAAGATCGGCCTGCACGGCGTCGAGTACGCCGTCGGCTGGAGCGCCTGGCTCGACATCAACCCCGAGGGCGTGTCGAAGGGCGCGGCGCTCGAGGCGATCCGCCGCCGGCTCGGGGTCGAGCCGATGCACACGGTGGCCGTCGGCGACCAGCGCAACGACCTCGAGATGCTGCACTGGGCCGCCCGCGGGGTCGCGATGGGCAACGCCCCGGACGAGGTCAAGGCCGCTGCCGACGAGGTCACCGGCCACGTCGACGACGACGGCCTGGTGCCGGTGCTCCTCGCCCTGCTCTGAATCGAGAGCGAGCCGATCGCCGGGCCGGGTGACCACCCGGCGGGTGCGGCGCGGGCTACCGCTCGTACTGGCGGTGATCACGTCACGTACCGCGCGGTAGGCCACGACGAGCCGCCGTTCGACGACGGGCCACAAACGTCGGTAGCGAACCCGCCGCGGCATCCCCGCTGGTGGGAAGGTGTGCGGATGGACACCACCTCGGCCACCACCGCAGCCCGTGAGGCCGGCAACAGCCCGGTCGTCGAGTGGGGCGCCCGCCTCGGCTACGCCACCGTCGGGCTGATCCACCTGCTCATCGCCTGGATCGCCCTCAAGGTCGCCTGGGGCATCGGCGGCGGCTCGAAGAAGGCCGACACCTCCGGGGCCCTGCAGACCCTGACCCAGTCGGGCACCGGCGTGGTGCTGCTCTGGGTCTGTGTCGTCGGCTTCCTGCTGCTCGCCGTGTGGCAGCTGTTCGAGGCGGCCCTGGGCCACGGCGAGACCGCCGACCGGCTCAAGGCGGCGGCCAAGGGCGTGACCTACCTGTTCTTCGCGTGGTCGACCTTCAAGGTCGGCCAGGGCGCGAGCTCCTCCGCCGAGAAGCAGACCGAGGACTTCACCGCGGGCCTGATGGGCAGCCCCGGCGGCCGGCTGCTCGTCGGCGTCGTGGGGCTGGTCGTGCTCGGCATCGCCGGCTACCACGTCTACAAGGGCTGGACGAAGAAGTTCCTCGAGGACCTGCGTGAGCACCCGGGCGACTGGGCGGTCACCGCGGGCCGGATCGGCTACATCGCCAAGGGCATCGCCCTGGTGATCGTCGGCTTCTTCTTCCTCGTCGCGGCCTGGCAGGCCGACCCCGACAAGGCGCAGGGGCTCGACGGCGCGCTCAAGACCGCTCAGGGACGCAGCCGTTCGGGCCGTTCCTGCTGACCCTCGTGGCCGCGGGCATCGCGGCCTACGGCGTGTACTCGTTCGCCCGCTCGCGCTACGCGCGGGTCTGAGCGGTCTCGTCGGTCGACCCGCCCCGGGACCTCGACGTCGGACGACGACGTGCCGGATGCCGGCTCGCGGCGCAGGTAGTTCCACGCCAGCAGCGCGCACAGCACCCCGTTGAGCATGCCCACGACGATGTCGGACACGTGGTGGGCGCCACGGTAGAGCCGGGCGTACGACACGAGCAGCGGCGCCACGATGCAGAGCACGATGACCACCCGGCGCACGACGACGTTGGAGATGCGGGTCGCCATCAGCGCGAACGAGACGTAGAGGGCGGTCGAGGCACCGACGTGCCCGCTGGGGTAGCTCGACGTCGGCGGGGTGGGGTCGAGCCGCTCGACCGGGGGCCGCTCGCGACCCACGACGGTGGTGGCGATCACGAAGACGGTCGCCTGCAGCGAGATCGCGATGAGCGGCACGACCGCGAACCACCACTCCTTGGTGCGCCACCAGACGATCGCGCAGACGATGACGCCGACCGCGATGACGTACTCGGTGTTGCCGATCATCGACATGAACTTCGTGATCGTGTTCCAGGTCTCGGTGCGACCGTCCTCGAAGTCGCGTGCTGATGCCGTTCTCCCACTTCGCGTACGACTTGAGTGGTCCCTTGAGGAGGAAGCCGAAGGCGACGATGGCGACGAAGATGCGCGACGGCGGGCAGCACGGCGCGCACGAGCACGTCGCGCAGGGCCGAGGTGAACTTGGGGCGGCTGTGGTCGTCGTCCCATCGGGTGAGGAACGACATCAGGTCTCCTGGTGGGTGGGGGTGGGGCCGACGTCGGGGTCGTCGGCCTCGGTGGGGTCAGGGGGGTTCCAGCCGACGTAGCCGGCGTACGAGGCGAGCACGAGGCCGACGCCGGTGAGCACGCCGACGGTGACGTCGCTGGGGTAGTGCACGCCGAGCAGCACCCGGTCGAGCGCGGTGAGGAGCACGACGACCACGGCGAGCACGACGGCGGTGACCCGCGCCCACAGCGGCTTCAGCAGGGGCCAGAGCAGGATGACGACGGTGGTCGCCCAGGCGGCGGAGTTCAGGGCGTGGCCCGAGGGGAACGAGTACCCGGGCGCCTGCGACACCGGGTCCTCGACCACCGGCCGGGCCCGCTGGAAGGCGTACTTGGCGACCAGCCCGATGAACCAGGCGACCATCATCGTGCCGAAGGCCCACCAGGCGCGGGTGCGCAGCCCCTTGGCCAGCCAGACCCACAGGCAGAGCAGGGTGCCGACCAGGTAGAGCCGGATCGGCTGGGTGACCCACTGCCAGGCGATGAGGAAGGACCGCAGCCCGTCGCGCGGGCGGGTGAACGACGTGGTCGCCTCGATGATCGCGTCGTCGAGGTTCTGCAGCGGCCCCCACTTGCTGCGCACGAGGAAGCCGACGCCGAACAGGACGACCGCCACCGGTACCGCGTAGGCGAGCGCCCGGCCGAGCCGGCGACCCCGGGTGCGGGTGGGCGTCGCCGCCGTCGTGCTGGTCACCGGCCTTTTCTACCCGAACGCGGGCGCGCCAAGCGTCCTGCGTGCGCATGGGATGCTGGGGCCGCCATGGCCGAGCTGCACGTGACCTCCGCGTCGAACCCCCGCCTGCGGGCGGTGCTCGCGCTGCGCCGGCGCCGGGTGCGCGAGCAGGAGGGCCGCACCGTCGTCGACGGCTACGAGGAGCTCGCCCTGGCCCTCGACGCCGGGGTGGTGCCCGACACCGTGCTGCACTGCCCCGAGCTGATGCTCGACCCCGAGCGCCAGTCGCCGCTCGTCGAGCGGGCCCGGGCCCTGGGTGCGAGCACCATCCGGTGCAGCCGCGCGGCCTTCGAGAAGGTGGCCTACCGCGAGGGCCCCGACGGCTTCCTCGCGGTCGTGCCGGTGGCCGGGGTGGCGCTCGACGACCTGGCCCTGCCCGCCGACCCGCTCGTGCTGGTCTGCGAGGGCCTCGAGAAGCCCGGGCAACCTCGGTGCGGTGCTGCGCACGGCCGAGGCCGCCGGGGTGGCCGCGGTCGTGGCCGCCGACCCGGTGACCGACTGGGGCAACCCGAACGTCGTGCGCTCGAGCAAGGGCACGGTGTTCTCCGTGCCGGTGGCCGCCGCGAGCACCGAGGAGGTGCTGGCCTGGCTGCGGCGCAACGGCATCCGGCTGGTGGCGACCACCCCCGACACCGAGACGGCGCACACGGCCGTCGACTACCGGGGCGCGGTGGCGATCGCCGTGGGCACCGAGAAGGAGGGCCTCACCGACCTCGCCCTGGATGCCGCGGACGCGCGGGTCCGCATCCCGATGGTCGGCCGGGTCAACTCGCTCAACGCCGCCACGGCCGCCGCGGTCGTGGTCTACGAGGCGGTCCGCCAGCGGTCCGGGTGAGGCGGGTGTGACGGCTGTGGCGACAGTTGGTCACGCGGACGTCACGGTCGGGCAGGTGGACCGGGCCGTGTCAAGAGCACCCCTTTCGGTGTGCGACGATGACGGGCATGCGAGTTGACCACGTCGTCTATGCCGCCGAGCGCGACGGCCTCAAGGCCACGGCGCAGCGCCTCGCGGAGCAGATCGGCGTGACGCCGGTCGATGGGGGAGTTCACCCGCGCTTCGGGACGCGCAACATCATCCTGCCGCTCGCCCACGAGCGGTACGTCGAGGTCGTCGAGGTGCTCGACCACCCCGCCAGCGACAAGGCGCCGTTCGGACAGGCCGTACGGGCCCGCTCCGAGGCCGGCGGCGGGTGGCTCGGCTGGGTCGTCCAGGTCGACGACATCGCCGAGGTCGAGACGCGCCTCGGGCGCGAGGCCGTCGCTCGGCAACCGGCACCGCCCCGACGGGGTCGAGCTGCGCTGGAAGCAGGTCGGCGTCAAGGGCCTGCAGGCCGACCCGCAGCTGCCCTACTTCATCGAGTGGGAGGACGGCGTGCCGCACCCCTCCGACGACGCGCACACCGAGGTCACCATCGAGACGCTGCAGATCGCGGGCGACCCCGACCGGGTGCGCGACTGGCTCGGCCTGCCGGCCGACAGCACCTCGTCGGTCATCGACTTCGAGTTCGTCTCGCCGCACGGCACCCCGGGCCTGATGGCGGTCACCTTCGACACCCCGTCGGGCGCGGTCACCATCTGACCCCTGGCCCGCCCGGTCAGTCGGTGCGCGATCCAGTTCCGCAGCCGCAGGCTGTTCGACACCACGAGCACGCTCGACAGCGCCATCGCGCCCCCGGCGATCATCGGGTTGAGCAGCCCGGCCATCGCGAGCGGGATCGCGGCCACGTTGTAGCCGAACGCCCAGCCGAGGTTCTGCTTGATGGTGCGCAGCGTCGCCCGCGACAGCTCGATGGCGTCGACGACGGCGGGCAGCTCGGAGCGCAGCAGCACGATGTCGGCCGAGTCGGCCGCGACGTCGGCGCCGCTGCCCATCGCGATGCCGAGGTCGGCCTGCGCGAGCGCCGCGGCGTCGTTGACGCCGTCGCCGACCATCGCGACGACCTTCCCGCGCGCCTGCAGGTCGGCGATCATCGCGTGCTTGGCCTCGGGGCGCACGTCGGCGAGCACCCGGCCGGCGGGGATGCCGACCTCGCGCGCGACGGCCAGGGCGGCGGCGTCGTGGTCGCCGGTGAGCAGGTAGGCGGGCAGGCCCGCGTCGGTGAGGTCGCGGATGGCGCGGGCCGAGCTCTCGCGCACGGTGTCGGCGACGGTGAGGGAGGCGTGCGCCCGGCCGTCCCAGCCGACCCAGACCGTGGTGCCGTCGGCGGTGGGCCGGGCGAGCTCGCGCGGCACGTCGTCGAACAGGTCGGCGCGGCCGACCGTCACCACGGTGTCCTTGATCCGGGCCCGCGCGCCGGCGCCGGGCAGCGCCACGAAGTCGGTGGCCCGCGGGACGACGATGGCGCGGCTCGCGGCCGCGGCGACGACGGCCAGGGCGACCGGGTGCTCGCTGCCGGCCTCGACGGCGGCGGCGGCGCGCAGCGCCTGGTCCTTGGGCAGCCGGCCGGCGGTGGTGACGTCGACGAGGGTCATCTCGCCGGTGGTGACGGTGCCGGTCTTGTCGAGCACGACGGCGTCGATGCGACGGGTGTCCTCGAGCACGTCGGCGCCCTTGATCAGGATGCCGAGGCGCGCGCCGCGACCGGTGCCGACCAGGAGCGCGGTCGGGGTGGCGAGGCCGAGCGCGCAGGGGCAGGCGATGACGAGCACGGCGATGGCGACCTCGAGCGCGCGGGACGGCTCGCCGGTGGCGATCCACCACCCGACGAAGGTCAGCGCGGCGAGCACGAGCACGACCGGCACGAAGACGGCGGACACCCGGTCGGCGAGGCGCTGCACGGGGGCCTTGGTGGTCTGGGCGCGCTCGACGAGCCGCGCGATGCCGGCCAGCGTCGTGTCGGCGCCGACCCGGGTGGCCTCGACGACCAGCCGGCCGGTGGTGTTGATGCTGCCGCCGGTGAGCTCGTCACCGGGCGTGACGTCGACGGGCAGCGACTCGCCGGTGACGAGCGAGGCGTCGACCGCGCTGCTGCCCTCGACGACCCGGCCGTCGGTGGCGACCTTCTCGCCGGGGCGCACGACGAAGCGGTCGCCGACGACGAGGTCGTCGACCGGGATGCGCACCTCGGTGGTGGCCCGGGTGGTGGGGTCGACCCGCTCGACGGCGACGTCCTTGGCGCCCAGGCTGAGCAGGCCGCGCAGCGCGTCGCGGGTGCGGTCGGTGGCGCGGGCCTCCATCCAGCGGCCGAAGAGCAGGAAGGTCGTGACGACGGTGGCGGTCTCGAACCAGATGTGCGCGGTGGTGACGTCACCGGCATCCATGCTCGACATGCCGGCGGCGCGGCCGGTGAGCACGACGACGGCCGACCACAGGTAGGCGGTGAGCACGCCGATCGACACCAGGGTGTCCATCGTCGAGGCGCCGTGCCGGGCGTTCATCGCGGCGGCGCGGTGGAACGGCAGGCCGCACCAGAGCACGACCGGGGTCGCGAGCGCGAGCTGGATCCAGGCGCTGTTGGGCAGGTCGATGCCGGGCACCATCGCGAGCACGACGACCGGCACGGTGAGCACCGCCGCGACCAGCGCGCGGCGCTTGAGGGCGTCCTCGGGGGCCACCCGGTGGTCGAGGTGGTCGCGTGGAGTCGGGCTCAGCCGGCGGCGCGGGCACCACGACCTCGGCGCCGTAGCCGGTGGCGCGCACCGTGCTGAGCAGCTGCTCGACGGTGACCGGCTCGGCGAAGCGCACGGTGGCCTTCTCGGTGGCGAGGTTCACCACGGCATCCACGCCGTCGAGCTTGCCGAGCTTCTTCTCGATCCGGGCGGAGCACGAGGCGCAGGTCATGCCGGTGATGGCGAGGTCGACCTCGTGCACCTGCTGCGGGGCGGGGCGGTCGGTGGTCTGGGTCATCTCAGCTCCTCACCAGGCGCGCGATGGCGGCGGTGGCCTCGGCGACCTTGACGGCGGCGGCCTCGTCGGACTCGCGGGCGGCGTCGACGACGCAGTGCTCGATGTGCTCCTCGAGCAGGCCGATGCTGACGGCCTGCAGGGCCCGGGTCACGGCGCTCACCTGGGTGAGCACGTCGATGCAGTAGGCGTCGTTCTCGACCATCCGGGCGATGCCGCGCACCTGCCCCTCGATGCGGCGCAACCGCTTGAGGTGGTCGTCCTTGTGGCCGGCGTAGCCCGGCGTGATGGTGGTCTGCTCGGTCATGTCCACGGGAACGAGGATACCCCTATGGGGTATTCCGGCGGTCAGCGGGTGTCCGGTGTCACGCCCTCGGCGTCGCGGACGTCACACCCGCACCGGGCGGCCGGCTCGCGGCCCGGCGGGAGGATGGAGGGGCGCCCGCGGGCCGATGCGACGAACGCCGGTCGACGGCCGCGCGCGCCGGAAGGGACTGGCAATGAGCACGATCAAGGAGGCCGCGACGGACTTCCTGTCCTGTCGTCGGATCGCGGTGACCGGGGTGTCCCGGGAGCCCAAGGAGCACGGGGGCAACATCGTCTACAACCGCCTCAAGGAGCGCGGCTACGAGGTGTTCGCGGTCAACCCGAACACCGACGTGGTCGAGGGCGACCGGGCCTACCCCGACCTCAGCTCGATCCCCGGTGGGGTCGAGGCCGTGGTCATCGCGACGCGGCCCGAGCACGCCGAGGCCACCGTGCGGGAGGCCGCGAACCTGGGCATGACCAAGGTCTGGATGCACCGGTCGATGGGCGCGGGGGAGCGTCTCACCGCCGGCGGTCAGCCTGGGCCGCGAGCTCGGCATGGTCGTCATCGACGGCGGCTGCCCGCTGATGTTCGGCCCGACCGCCGACGGCGGCCACAAGGTGATGTGCGCCCTGCTGAAGCTGACCGGCAAGGTGCCCCGGCACGTCTAGCGGGTCAGCCCGTGCGCGGTGCCGGGGGCCGGATCGGTGGAGGCCGTGCCGGTCGCCTCGTGCGCCTCGCACCGCCTCGGCGACGGTGTCGAAGTAGGCGTCGGCGCCGATCGAGCTCGGTGATGCCGAACCGGTCGAGCTCGGCGCGCACGTCGTCGGTGATCTGGGCGACGACGAACCGGGTCGCCCCGGTCGTGCAGCTCGCTGATCACCTGCTTGAGGGTCAGGGCAGCCGCTGTAGTCGACGTCGACGAGCGCCGGCGGCGTCGAGCACGATGCAGCGCACCGGCGCCGCCGGGTCCGCACCGTCGACGAGGCCGAGGATCTCCTCGTTGAACCGGTTGGCGTTGGCGTAGTACAGGCCGGATGCGAACCGGTAGACCACGAGGCCGGGCACCAGCTGGCCGCCCTGCGGCGACCGGCACCGACCGGAAGTGGCCTCCGTCGCGTGGTGACGATCACGGAGTCGTTGGGGGCGTAGCTGCGGCGCAGGTGGTCGATGACCGAGACGACGATCGCCACGACGATCGCCTGCTCGACCCCGACGACGATGACCAGCAGGCCGGTGATCGCGGCGATGACGAACTCGCTCGGGCCGGACCCGCAGGATGGCGCGCAGGCCCTTGATGTCGACGAGCTCGATGCCGATGAGGAAGACGACCGAGGCGAGCACGGCCGTCGGGCATGTACTGCAGCGGCTTGGTCAGGAAGAGCAGCACGATGAGCACGATGACGGCGGTGGTGAGGCTGGCGAGCTGGCTCTTGCCGCCGGCGCCGTCGACCATCTGGGTCTTGGTGGGGCTGCCGTTGACGACGAAGGTGCCGCGTGAGGCCGGCGCTGGCGTTGGCCAGCGCCGAGGCCGACGAGGTCGACGTTCTCGTCGAAGGGCTCCTCGTACTTCGCGGCGTAGGCCCGCGAGGTGGCCGCGCTCTGGGCCAGCACGACGATGAAGATGGCGCCGCCGGTGCCGAGCAGGCCGCGAACTGCGACCAGGTGACCGAGCGGGAAGCCGAAGTTCGGCAGGCCGCCGGGCACCGGCCCGAGCGTGGCGACGCCGTCGGCGGCGAGGTCCCAGCTGCCAGCTGACGATGATCGAGCCGACCACGGCGATGAGCGCGCCGGGGATGCGCGGCGAGATCGCCTTCGAGCCCAGGATCACCACGATGACGGCCACCGAGACCCACGACGCGTGGCGGCGTTGCTCTCGCCGAGGTCGCCCGAGGGTGGCGACGAACTTCTCGATCGTGCCGCCGGACTGCTTCGGGGATGCCGAACATGCCGCCGACCTGCCCCATCGCCACCTGGATGCCGACGCCGGTGAGGAAGCCGATGAGCACGCTGCGGGAGAGGAAGTTCGGCGATGAAGCCCAGCCTGAGCAGCCGGGCGAGGATCAGGTAGCCGCCGGTGATCAGGGCGAGCATCCCGGCGAGCGCGACGTACTCGGTCGAGGCGATCGGCGGCCATGCCGGCCAGCCCGGCGGCCATGATCGCGGCCGTCGCCGAGTCGGCGCCCACGACGAGGTGCCGCGACGAGCCGAGCAGCGCGAAGACCGCGATCGGGATGAGGATCGTGTACAGCCCGGTGATGACCGGCATCCCGGCGATCGACGTGTAGCCCATCACCTCCGGGATGCCGAGCGCGGCGAGCGTGACGCCGGCGGCGATGTCCATCGGGATGCGCTTGCGGTCGATCGGGAGGATGCCCTGGAGGACCGGGAACCGGCGTGTTGCTGTGGCCATGTCAACCTCGCGTGCTCATGGCGGGCCGCCCGGGGCGCCGCTCCTGCGAGGGCGACTCTGCTCCCGGCCTCCCGGGGCGCGCATCACCCCGTGCGGATGAGGGTCGTGAGAGCCGCCCGGCGTTCACCGGACACCAGCGACTGCGCCTGCAGACATGCAGTCGACCCGAAGGCGCCGGGCGCCACGCTCGCCTCCGGGGGGCCCGCCCCTCGACTGCATGTCCGGGGAGGCGCCGCGCCTACCGGGCCGGTGGCGGGTCGAGCGGCTGTGACGTCGGGCCGCACGCGACCAGTGCTCCGCCCGGCGAGGGCTCGAGGTGGCAGGTCCCGGCCCGCGGGTCGAGGGTGGTGGGTGCGGCGTCCCGCACCCAGCTCAGGCGACCGGTCGGCTGCCAGACCGCGACGACGTCGCCGTCGAACCCGTCCTGCGTGACGAGCACTTGCCGCCCGCCGGCACCGGTCAGCAGGATCTGGGTGCCCTCGGCCCCGACCAGGGCGACCGAGAGGAAGGACAGCACGGCGAGGTACCCACCGATGGCGAGCACGAGCACGGAACCGACGGATGCCGTGAACGCGCGCCACGACCGCGGTACCCACCGTCGCACGACGACCACGGGGAGGCACACGGCGAGCACGACGGTGAGGGCGGCGGCCAGGAGGGTGAGCGACCCCTGCCACCAGCCGCTGGTCCGGTGCCAGACGAAGAGCACGAGGCGGCCCTCGGAATCCGTCCGGGGGACGGCGGCGAGCAGGGCGACCCCGAGCCAGGTGGCGACGCAGAGGGCGGCCACGCCGACCAAGGCCAGTGGCGCCCGCGGCCGGGATGGCACGGAATCCACCGGCGTGGTGTCGACGGCGGCGGCGTTCATCACAGCGCCAGGGTGAGGAACGTGCTGTGCCGGTCGGGGCGGTAGGCGCCGAACGGGGCGCACGGGGTGAAACCGGCACCGGTGTACAGGGCCCGAGCGGCGTCGAACACCGGCGCGACGCCGGTCTCGAGGCTGACCCGGGTGGCGCCCGAGCGGCGCGCCTCGGCCAGGGCGTGGTCGAGCAGCAGGCGCCCCACCCCCTGGCCGCGCACCGACGTCGACACCCGCATCGTCTTCAGCTCGAGGTGCCCGGGTTCGAGGTCCTTCAGCGCCACCGACCCGACCACCGCGGAACCGGACTCGGCGACCCAGAGGCGCACCCCCGGCATCCGGAACTGGTCGATGGTGAGCGCGTGGCGGCTCTCGGGCGGCGCGGTGGGCTCCATCTCGGCGAGGTGGTCGTCGAGCAGCGCGGCGACCCGGGGGTCGTCGAGGTCGGCGGGGTGGATCGCGACGGTCACTTCAGGTGGTCGACGAGCTCGGGGGCCAGCCCGACGTAGGTCTGCGGGGTCATCGCCGACGAGCCGGTCCTCGACGTCGGCGGGCAGCCCGAGGCCGCGCACGAACTCGCGCAGCTCGGCCTGCCCGATGCGGCGGCCGCGGGTGAGCTCCTTGAGCCGCTCGTAGGGCTCCTCCATGCCCGGGCACGCCGCTGGGCCCCGAGGGCGCGCATCGCCGACTGGATCGGCTCGCCGAGCACCTCCCAGTTGGCGTCGAGGTCGGCGGCCATGGCGGCGGGCACGGCGTCGAGGCCGTCGAGCCCGCGCGCGGCGTTGTCGATGGCGAGCAGGCAGTGGCCGAACGCCGAGCCGATGTTGCGCTGCATCGAGGAGTCGGTGAGGTCGCGCTGCAGCCGGCTCTGCACGAGGGTCGCGGCGAGCACGTCGAGCAGGGCGTTGCAGACCTCGAGGTTGGCCTCGGCGTTCTCGAAGCGGATCGGGTTGACCTTGTGCGGCATCGTCGAGGAGCCGACGGTGCCCTGGCCGCGGACCTGGGCGAAGTAGCCCGAGCGAGATGTAGGTCCACACGTCGGTGCACAGGTTGTGCAGCACCCGGTTGAAGCGGGCGACGTCGGCGTAGAGCTCGGCCTGCCAGTCGTGGCTCTCGATCTGGGTGGTCAGCGGGTTCCAGGTGAGGCCGAGGCCCTCGACGAACGCGCGGCTGACGCGCCTGCCAGTCGGCGCTCGGGCACGGCGGCGACGTGCGCGCCGTAGGTGCCGGTGGCGCCGTTGAGCTTGCCGAGGTACTCGGCGTCCTCGATGCGGCGCGAGCTGGCGCTGCAGCCGGCGCGGCGAGCACGGCGAGCTCCTTGCCCATCGTCGTCGGGGTGGCGGGCTGGCCGTGGGTGTGCGCGAGCAGCGGCACGTCGCGCAGGTCGCGAGGCCATCGTCGGCGAGCTTCGTCGACGAGCGCGCCGGCGCGGGGCAGCCACACCTCGTGCACGGCGCCCTTGACCATGAGGGCGTACGAGAGGTTGTTGACGTCCTCGCTGGTGCAGGCGAAGTGGATCAGCTCGGCGAGGCCGGCGTCCTGCGGCCGGGCGCGATCTCGCCGAGCCGCTTCTTGAGGAAGTACTCGACGGCCTTGACGTCGTGCGCGGTGACCCGCTCGGTCGCGGCCAGCTCGTCGATCTCGGCGGCGCCGAAGTCGGCGACCACGTCGCGCAGCGGCTGCCTGCTCGGCGGCGGTGAGGCGGCGCACGCCCGGCACGACGCTCGTGCTCGGTGAGGTGGATCAGCCACTCGACCTCGACGTGCACGCGCGCCCGGTTGAGCGCCGCCTCGGACAGGTGGTCGACGAGCGGGGCCACGACGCCGCGGTAGCGCCCGTCGAGCGCACCGAGGGCGATGGGCGGCTCGGCGTCGGCGAGGCGGGTGGATGCCGCGAGGCTGGTCGCGTGGTCAGGGCCGGACATGCCCCCATCCTCCCAGAGCGGCGGGGGTGCGGATGCCGGGTGCCCACCGGGCGGCGGTCAGTGCCCGTTCGCGCGCCTCGAGCTCGGCGCGCACGTGCTCGACGATGCCGGGGACCGCGGCGGTGATCTCGGCGTAGGTCTGGTCGTAGGCGGGGTCGGTGCCGTACCAGGGGTCGTCCATGCCGAGGTCGCCGGCGGCCACGGCCTCGGGGTCGAAGGAGCGGAACAGGCGCAGCTTGGCGCGGTCGGCGTCGGTGCGGGCGAGGTGCTCGAGCCGCTCCTCGTGCACGTGGTCGACGGGCAGCACGAGGTCGTAGTGGTCGAACCAGCTCGGCTCGAAGCGGCGGGCGACGTGCTCGCCCCAGCCGCGGTCCTCGTGGCCGTTGCGGCGGAGCACGGCCGCGGTGCGCCGGTGCATGCCGTTGCCGAGCTCGTCCGAGCTGGTGCCCGCGGAGTCGACGACGACGCGGTCGCCGAGCCCGGCATCCTCGAACGCCTCGCGGAGCAGGAACTCACCCATCGGCGACCGGCAGATGTTCCCCCAGCACACGACGGTCACCCGGTACGGCTCAGTGTTCATGTGACCATCCTCGCCATGCGCCATCTGCGATCGGGTCACTCGACGAGTTGAACCAGGCGGGCACGCCGGCGAGGAAGTCGGCCCGGGAGAGTGCGCCGGCCCCCTGCGGGATGCGCCCCCACAGCGGGGCGCCGGTGACGCGGGGCAGGTCGACCAGGTTGCTCTGCTCGGCCAGGCCCGGGTCGGCCGGCCACGACCCGATGACCACCCCGAGCAGCGGCAGCGAGCGGGCGGCGAGCGCCTCGGCGGTCAGGGCGGCGGTGTTGAGGGTGCCCAGGCCAGCGCTGGCGACGAGCACCACGCCGCAGCCGACTCCCTTGTAGCGCAACCCCGTTCCGAGGTCGGCCAGGGTGCCACCGCGTTCGTCGAGCCGCACCAGCAGGCCGCCCGCACCCTCGACGAAGACGACTTCCGACTCCGCGGCGATCTCGCCGATCCGCTTCGCGTGCTGCGCGACCGGGGGGATGCGCACCCCCTCGCGGCGTGCGGCAGCCTCCGGCGACAGCGGGTCGCGCAGCCGCACCAGCTCGTGGGTCACGACCTCGTCGCCGACCAGCCGGCGCACCTCGTCGACGTCGCCGGGTTCGCCCGGCGCGAGCCCGGTCTGGGCCGGCTTGACGACGGCGACGTCGCTGCCGCGGGCCCGCACGACGGCGGCCAGCGCGGCGGTGACGACGGTCTTGCCCACGTCGGTGCCGGTGCCCGTCACGAGCACGACGGAGGTCAGCGAGCGAGGGTCAGCCACGGGGGCCGGTGAGCTCGGCGAGCACTTCGCACGCCCGGTCGAGGTCGAGCTCGGCGTGGTCGGCGTGGGCGGTCAGCCGCAGCCGCGAGGACCCGTCGGGCGTCGACGGCGGCCGGAAGCACCCGACGCGGATGCCGTGCGCCCGCGCCCGCTCGACCGCCTCGACCGCTTCGTGCGGCCCCGGCATCGTCACCGACATCACCGCACCGGCGGGCGCCTCGACACCGCAGGCCGCCGCGAGCCGGGCGGCGTTGGCGTGCACCCTGGCGGTGAGCTCGGGGTGGTCGCGCAGCACGCCGAGGGCGGCCAGCGCGG
Source organism: uncultured Actinomycetota bacterium (assembly GCA_963782695.1). Classification (GTDB taxonomy): domain Bacteria; phylum Actinomycetota; class Actinomycetes; order Actinomycetales; family Dermatophilaceae; genus Fodinibacter. The sequence goes on from CAWAKY010000003.1 coordinate 195,134, forward strand.
CCCCGGCCGACGCGGGGGCCAGACCGGTGTCGTAGATGAACGGGCGCGCAGTGTTGACCAGGTGCTCGCGCACGACGGGCGAGGCGAGCACCGCACCGCCCTGTGCCGCAAGGGACTTCGACAGGGTGGCGGTGACGACGACGTGCTCGGCACCGGCCTGTCCGGCGGCCGCGACGAGCCCCCCACCCGCGGGGCCGACGACGCCCAGAGCGTGCGCCTCGTCGACGACGAGGATCGCCCCGACCTCGGCGGTGAGGGCGATGAGGTCGTCGATCGGGGCGGCGTCGCCGAGCACCGAGTAGATCGACTCGACGACGACCACCGCGCGGGGGCTCTCGCGCCGGGAGAGCAGCTGGGCCATGTGCTCGAGGTCGTTGTGGCGGGCCACCGAGACGGCCGCCCGGGACAGCCGGCAGCCGTCGATCAGGCTGGCGTGGGCGTGCTCGTCGCTGACGACGAGGGTGCCGGCGTCGGCCAGCGTGCTCAGCACGGCGAGGTTCGCGGCGTACCCGCTGGACAGGGCCAGGGCCGAGGGCGCTCCGGTGAGGGCGGCGAGGGCGGCCTCGAGCTCGACGTGCACGTCGAGCGTGCCGGTGACCAGGCGCGAGGCGCCGGCGCCGCCGCCGTAGGTCTCGGCCGCGGCGACCGCGCCCGCGATGACGGCGGGGTGGGTGCGCAGCCCGAGGTAGTCGTTGCCGGCGAGGTCGAGGCCGTCGCCGGTCTTGGTCGTGGTGAGCCGGCGGGTCAGCCCCGCCCCCTCACGGGTGGCGGCGGCGTCCCGGATCCAGTCGAGGGGGCTCGTCACGGCGTCGATCCTGCCACGGCCGAGTGAACGCGACCGGGCCGGTTTCGGGGAGCGGCTGTTCAGGACCCCCTCCGACCAGCACACTTACGAATATGCCGGAGTTCGAGGCCGCGCCCTTCCCGCCGATGCCGGTGTTGCGCGGCGCCGTGCCCGGGTGGCCGCCCGACGACCCGCTGACCTCGGTGAACACCCCGGATGCCGCGCGCATGGCCCTGCGCGCGCAGTCGGAGACCTCGGTGCTCGACCCACGGGGACTGCGCCGGCTGTGGATGCGGGACGTGCACTTCCTGCTCTGCGCTCGCGGTGGTCGTCGTCGTGGTGGTCGCCATGGTGCAGTTCCTCGACGAGCGACTCACCACGCCCGCGTGGTGGCTGGTCGTGCTGCCCCTGAGTGTCCTCATCACCAACACCGGCGGCACTCCTCGCGCGTCGCCCTCAGCCGTGCCCTGCCTGCCGCCGGGAGTGGTGCCCCGTCCGTGGCCGGCCCGCTGGCGCTGGTACCGGCAGCTGCGCCAGGAGCCCGTGGTGGTGCCACCGCCCGCCGCGTGGCCGGCCGGGTCCGAGGCCTACGCCGTGCTCTCGGGGGTCGCGAGCGTGGAGTCGGTCGCGCCGAGCTGGCTCAGCGAGCGGATCGGGCTCTCGCCGACGGTGGGCGCGCAGTGGGTCGCCGTGCTGAGCCGTCAGGGCTGGACCCGCGGCGGGGGCCGCCTCCTCGGGCTGGCGCGACTGCCCGAGGAGCACGTGCGAGTGACCGACGCCGGGCGCGAGCGGCTGGAGCGCGAGCGGGCCCGACTGCAGGCCCTCGCGGCGCACTGACCGACGACAACTTGTCACAACCACTTGACACAAGTTCACTGCGACGGCATCCTCGATCTTGTACCAATGAGTCGATACAACGGGGGTTGTCATGGCGGTCTTCCTGCTGGCGGTGCCGGTGGCGTTCGTGGGGCTGCTCGTGGCGCTGATGCGCCGCGTCGTCGTCACCGTGGGGGTCAACGAGCACGCCGGGGTGGTCGAGATCGCCCGGCACACCCGGCGCTGGCGGCTCGTCGGGCTGCTGCTCGGAGCAGTGGTGGCGGTGGCCGCCCTCGTGCTCGGCCAGCGGGTCGACGCGCTCGGCCGGGTGACCGCGCTCGCGCCGGCGGTCCTGGGTGCGGGCGTCCTGCTGGGCACCATCGCCGGTGAGCTCACCGCCCGGCCCTCGGTCGGCATCCGCCGCTCGGCCGCCGTCGAGACGCGCACCCTCGGCGCGGTCCTGCCGCGCGGTCGGGCCGTGGTGCTCGCGGGGTCGACCGCGCTGCTCGTCGGGGCGCTGGCCATCGGAGCGGCGTGGGGGGCCACCGACGACCAGGGCCGGGCCGGCCGCGCGTTCACCCGGCTCTGCACCGTGGTCGACGCCGACCTCGGCCCGGTCACCATGGGCAGCAGCCGCGGGCCGTGGCCCGGCTCGTTCTACGCGCTGCCACTCGCCGTGGCCCTGCTCGTGCTCGCGGTGCTCGTCGCCGTCGCGCTGTACGCCATCGTCAACCGGCCGCGCCCCGAGCTCGACAGCCGCGGGCTCGACACCCTGCTGCGCCGCTGGTCGGTGGGCAACGTGCTCACGGCGGCCACGGTCACCGTGCTCGGCACGCTCGGGCCGGTGGCGATCCTGATGGCGTCGGCGCTCGTCGACGACACCTGCGGTGGGCGCACCGTCGAGACGGTCGTGGCCTGGACCGCGGCGCTCGTCGGCCCGTTCGCCACGGGCGCCGCGTGCGGACTGCTGGCCGGGCTGGTGCTCACCCCCACCATCACGGTCGACGACCTGCCGCGGCCGCTGCCCGGTGACGTCGCGCCCGTCGGGGCGCCGGTGCGATGACCCTGTCCACGGTCACCGTCGACGTCCTCGACCCGACCCCGCCCTACGAGCAGCTGCGTCGCCAGCTCGCCGACCTGATCGGGTCGGGGGTGCTCTCGCCCGGCGACCGGCTGCCGCCGGTGCGCCAGCTCGCGGCCGACCTCGGGCTCGCCGCCGGCACCGTCGCCCGCACCTACCGCGAGCTCGAGCAGGCCGGCTACGTGCGCTCGCGGCGAGGTGGGGGCACCCGCGTCGCCGCCACCGCGCCGTCGCCGACCACGCCGCAGCGCGCGCTGGAGGAGGCCGCCTCCGCCTACCTCGACCGGGCGCGGGCCCTCGGCGTCGCACCCGCGGATGCCGTCGACACGGTTCGGCGGTTGGCCGGCGGCTGAGCGCCGGGTTCGGTGGTTAGCCTCGGGAGGGTGACTGCCACGCCCCTGCCGACCGCCGACGGCACCGTCGTCGTGCCGGCTCCGGGGCGCGGACCCGGCCACTGGGCGGGGGCGCCGAGCGCGGTGGTCGACGGGGGCACGGTCTGGCTCGCGTACCGGGTGCGTCGACCGGTCGACGACGGCCGGGGCGTCGGCGTGGTGCGTGGCCCGCTCCGACGACGGGGTGCGGTTCGAGACCGTGGCGCACGTCGGGCGCGAGGCGTTCGGCGCGGCATCGCTGGAGCGGCCGGCCCTGGTGCGCCGCCCCGACGGCGGCTGGCGCCTCTACCTCAGCTGCGCGACCCCCGGCTCGAAGCACTGGTGGGTCGAGGCCCTCGACGCCGACACCCCGCCAGGCCTGCCCGACGGCCGGCGCACGGTGGTGCACCCGGGCTGCCCTGCCGTGGGGGTCAAGGACCCCGTCGTGCTCGTCGGCGACGACGGCTGGTGGATGTGGCTGTGCTGCCACCCGCTCGACGTGCCCGGCCACGAGGACCGGATGACGACCCGCCTGTTCCGCAGCGACGACGGGCTGGCCTGGGCCGACCGGGGTGAGGTGCTGCGCGGCACCCCCGGCACGTGGGACGCCCGTGGGGCACGGGTCACCGCCGTCATCTCCCGTGACCCGCTCGTCGTGCTGTACGACGGCCGGGCTTCGGTGCAGGAGAACTGGTTCGAGCGCACCGGCATCGCGCGGTCGCGCGGCGACGGCCAGGCGCTCGTCGCCGACGACGGTGGCCCCGCGGCATCCTCACCGTACGGTGACGGCGCGCTGCGCTACGCGACCGCCGTCGCGCTGCCCGGCGGCGGCCTGCGCTGGTACGCCGAGGTGGCTCACGCCGACGGCTCCCACGACCTGATCACCTCCGTCTCCCCGAGCCCGGGCGAGACCTGACCCCACCGTCCCAGGAGGACACCCGTGCCCAAGGCCCCCCTACCCGCCGACGTCGCCGAGCTGTTCGCGCGCCCCAACCCCGCGGTCGTCGCGGTGCTGATGCCGAGCGGAGCCCCGATGTCGGTCGCCACCTGGTACCTCGTCGAGGACGACGGCACGGTGCTGCTCAACATGGATGCCGGCCGCGCCCGCCTCGACTGGATGCGCGACCGACCGGAGGTCGCGCTCACCGCGCTCAAGGAGGACGAGTGGTACACCCACGTCAGCGTGCGTGGCCCGATCGTGCGCTGGGAGGACGACCCGGAGAAGGGGCCTGGCCGACATCGACCGGCTCTCGATGCACTACGGCGGGCGGCCCTACCCCAACCGCGAGCGGCCGCGGGTCAGCTGCTGGATGCGGGTCGACCACTGGCACGGCTGGGGCCAGGCCAAGGCGGAGTAGCCCCGGGCGCCGCGGAGGTGTGAGGTTGCTTTCAATCGCCTTCTCCCATGCTTAGGTTCGCCTTACCCGGTGTTAGCGTCGAGGGGTGGCGACGTCCCTCGCGCGGGCTCCGATCGGCATCGAGCTGCGCGTCATCGGCGCAGTCGGGCCGACCGCCCTGACGCGACGTCTCTCCGAGCTCGGCCTGCGGGTCGGCAGCCACGTCCGCTGCGTGCAGAAGACCGCCGGTGGCGGCCGGATCATCGACGTCGCCGGGTCGCGGATCGCCCTGGGCCGTGACGTGCTCGACTCGGTGCAGACCGTCGAGGCCCACGTCGCGGAGGCGACCCCCGCGTGAGCACCGCCCCGGAGGTCCCGCGGTCGACGACCGCGCCGTCGTGCCACGAGGACGGCGCGCCGCTCGCGGCCCCGGTCGGCGCCCCGGTCGTCGTGCTGGCCGGTGCGCCGAACGTCGGCAAGTCGACCCTGTTCAACGCGCTCACCGGCGCCCGCCGCACGGTCGGCAACTGGCCGGGCACGACCGTCGAGGTCGGCCGCGGCGGCTGTGCCGTCGAGGGCCGGGTCGCCGACGTCGTCGACCTGCCCGGCTCGTACTCCCTCGACCCGCTCAGCCCCGACGAGGCGCTGACCCGCGACGTCGTGCTCGCCGAGGGCGACGGCCGCCCCGACGTCGTCGTCGTGGTCGCCAGCGCGGCCCACCTCGCGCGCAGCCTCTACCTGGTCGCCCAGGTGCGCGAGACCGCGCTGCCCGTGGTCGTCGCGCTCACCATGGGCGACGTGGCCGCGCGCCGCGGCATCCGGGTGGATGCCGGCGCGCTCGCGCTGGCCATCGGCTGCCCGGTCGTCGCGCTCGACCCGCGCCGCCGCTCCGGCGTCGACGGCCTGGTCGCGGCCGTCGGCACGGCGCTCGACGCGAGGCGCGTCGCGCACCCGCGGAACTGCGGCGCTGCCACGCCGGCCCGCCGACGAGCTGGCCGCGGCCGACGAGCGGTTCGGGTGGATCGACACGGCCGTCACGGCATCCGTGAGCACCGAGGCGATGACGCGACGCACCTGGTCGGACCGCATCGACCGGTTCGCGACCGCTCCCGTCGTCGGCCCGCTGCTCTTCCTCGGCGTCATGTGGCTGGTCTTCCAGGCGACGACCACCCTCGCCGCGCCGCTGCAGAACGCCCTCGGCGCGCTGGTCGACGGGCCGGTCTCCTCGGCCGGCGGCTGGCTGGTCGACACCGTGGGGCTGGGCGACACCCCGGTGCGCGGGCTCGTCGTCGACGGGGTGATCGCCGGGGTCGGGATGCTGCTGACCTTCGTGCCGCTGATGGCCCTGATGTTCCTGCTGCTCGCCCTGCTCGAGGACTCCGGCTACATGGCGCGCGCGGCGGTCGTCACCGACCGGATGATGAGCCGCCTCGGGCTGCCGGGGCGCGCCTTCCTGCCGATCGTCGTCGGGTTCGGCTGCAACGTGCCGGCGGTGTCGGCGACCCGGATCCTGCCGAACGCGCGGCACCGGGTGCTCACCGCGCTGCTCGTGCCGTTCACGTCGTGCTCGGCCCGGCTGACCGTCTACGTGCTGCTCGCCACGACGTTCTTCCCGGCGCACGCCGGCACCGTCGTCTTCGCGATGTACCTCGTCTCGATCCTGCTCGTCGTGCTCGTCGGGCTCGGGCTGCGCGCCACGCTCTGGCGGGCGGTCGGCGCCGACCCGCTCGTCATCGACCTGCCCCCGTACCAGCGGCCGACGCTGCGGCTCAGCCTGTCGGTGACCTGGCTGCGGCTGCAGGGGTTCCTGCGCACGGCATCCGGCATCATCGTCGCCACCGTCGTCGTCGTGTGGCTGCTGCAGTCGATCCCGGTGGGGCCGGGCTCGTTCGGCGACGTGCCGGTCTCGGGCAGCCTGTACGCCGAGCTGTCGCGGGTCGTCTCGCCGCTGCTGGCGCCGGCCGGGTTCGGCCAGTGGGAGGCGGTGTCGGCCCTGCTCGTCGGGTTCGTCGCCAAGGAGGCCGTCATCTCGTCGTGGGCGCAGACCTACGCGCTCGCCGAGCCGGCGTCGTCGCACGACCCGGGTGCGCTCGGGGTGCAGCTGCACCAGACCTTCGCGGTCGCCAGCGGCGGCCACACCGGGGCGGCGGTCGCGGCCTTCATGGTCTTCCTGCTCGCGTACACCCCCTGTGTCGCAACGCTTGCCGCGCAGCGGCGCGAGCTGGGCACGCGGTGGACGGCGTTCGGCGTCGGGCTCCAGCTCGTCGTCGCGTGGACCCTCGCCGTGCTGGTCTTCCAGGTCGGGCGGGTGTTCTGGTGAGCACCGCGACGCCCACGGTCGGCACGAGCGCCGGGCCGCTGACCGCGGTGCTCGCCGCCTTCGACGCCGGGGCGCACTCGCTCGACGAGGTCGCCACCCGCTGCGCGCTGCCGCTCGACACGGTGCGCGCCTGCGTCGACCACCTCGTGCGGATGGGCCGGCTCGAGGCCAAGGAGCTGGCCATCGGCTGCCCGACCAGCGGGTGCGGGTCGTGCGCGTCCGGCACCGACGACGGCACGGCGGGGTGCGGGTCGAGTGCCCCGTCGAGCCGTCGGTCGGGGCCGGTGCTCGTCGCGATCTCGGTGCGCCGCCGCTGACCCGCCGGTCGCCGCTGCATCTCGCCCGGGACCCGACCAGAGCGACCTCGTCAGCACGGCGCGCGTTCGCCGGCGGATGCTGCCCGTCGCCGAGGCTGAGTCACCGCGGGCAGCCGTGCTCAGCCGTGCACCGACTCCACGGCCCCGACCAGCGCCGACGTGAGCAGCGACAGGTCGTCGTCGGACGTCACGTAGGGCGGCATCGTGTAGACGAGGTCGCGGAACGGCCGCACCCACACGCCGCGCTCGATCGCGGCGGCGGTCACCTCGGCCACCCGCACCGGCTCGCGCAGCTGCACGACGCCGACGGCCCCCAGCACGCGCACGTCGCGCGACGGAGGTCAGGGATGCCGCCCGCTCCAGGCCCGCGGCCAGCCCGCGTTCGATGCGGGCCACCTCGCGCCTCGGTGTCGCGCGAGGCGAGCAGGTCGAGGTTGGCCGACGCGATCGCACAGGCCAGCGGGTTGGCCATGAAGGTCGGGCCGTGCATCAGGCCGCCGGCCTCGCCGGCGCTCACGCCCTCGGCCACCGCGCGGGTGCAGAGCACGGCGGCCAGGGTGAGGTAGCCCCCGGTGAGGGCCTTGCCGACGCAGAGGATGTCCGGGGCGATCGCCACGGTCGTGCTCGGCCGGCGCCGGAGCGGGCCGGTGCGGTGGAAGCCGGTGGCGATCTCGTCGTGGATCACCAGCGCGCCGTGCTCGCGCGCCAGCTCGTGCAGCACGGCCAGCACGTGCGGGCTGTAGACGTGCATGCCGCCGGCGCCCTGCAGCACCGGCTCGACGATCACGGCGGCCACCGCGTCGGCGTGCGCGGCGTAGAGCGCCCGCGTCTCGCGCTCCCAGGCGACCAGCTCGGGGTCGTCGGGGGCGCGGTCGAGGCCACCCGGCGGCCGCGGCGCGAAGACGTGCTCGGGCAGCACCCCACGGAACAGCGCGTGCATCCCGCCGACCGGGTCGGTCACCGACATCGGCGAGAACGTGTCGCCGTGGTAGCCGCCGCGGATCGTGAAGAACCGGGTGCGCGGCCGCCCGGCCGCGAGGTGCCACTGCAGCGCCATCTTCATCGCCACCTCGACCGACACCGAGCCCGAGTCGGCGAGGAACACGTGCTCAGCCCGGCCGGCGCCAGGTCGACCAGCCGGCGGGCCAGCCCGACCGCCGGCTCGTGGGTCAGCCCGCCGAACATGACGTGCGACATCGAGTCGAGCTGGCGGCGGGCCGCGGCGTCGAGCTCGGGCACGGCGTAGCCGTGGATCGCGCACCACCACGACGCCATCGCGTCGACGACCTCGCGCGGCTCACCGTCGCGGTCACGCAGCCGCAGCCGGATGCCGTGCGCCGACTCCACGAGGTAGGGCTCCTGCGGCGTCAGCGCGGAGGAGTACGGGTGCCACACGTGCTCGCGGTCGAACGCGAGCAGCGCCGCGGCATCCGCTGCCGTGCGGTCGGGTCGGGGTGCGGAGCCGGGGCGCCCGGGTGCGGCGTCGGTGTCCATCGCGCGCCCATTGTGTCGGTACCCCTCGCGGCGAGTGCGGAAGTGGTCGCCGGGGCAACCACTTCCGCACTCGCGGTGGGAGAGGGGCGGGGTCAGGCGGCGGCGCGGGCGCTCTCGACCTCGCGGGCCAGGCGGCCCATCAGCGAGCGCAGGTCGGCGTCGAGCGCGGCGTCGGACAGGCGGCCGTCGACGAAGGCCTGGAAGGCCGAGCCGACACCCACGGTGTCCTCGATGACGTCGGCGCCGGCGACCTTGAGCACCTTGACGCCGTCCTCGCGGGCCCACTGGGCCGAGCGGGGCGACCCGGTGGCGGCGATGACCGCGGCGGGCTTGCCGACGATGGCGGCGGCGCCGCGCGGGCGCGAGACCCAGTCGACGGCGTTCTTGACGGCGCTCGACATCGAGCCGTTGTACTCGGGGCGTCACGAGCAGCACGGCGTCGGCGTCGGCGACGGCCTCGCGCAGGTCGCGGGCCACCTCGGGCAGGTGGTCGTCGTGGTCGAGGTCCTCGGAGTAGTGGGGCAGGTCGGCGAGGCCGGGCGAAGACGGTGCCCTCGACCCCGGAGGGGAGGTGCGCGATGGCGGCGTCGGCGAGCAGCTGGTTGGTGGAGCCGGCGCGCAGGCTGCCGACGAGGACGAGAACGTTCACGGGGTACTCCTTGAGGAGTGACGGATGCGGATCGAGTACAGGGCGATCGACGCTGATCAGTTGGTTGAACAGTCAACTATCATCCACATTCCCGGGTCGGGTGCCCAGGTGGTCGCCCCGGCAGCCACCTCGGCACCCACCTCGCCGAGGGGCTTGCGCGATCGCTATTCAGCGTTACTATGTACTGGTAGTCATTGTAACTGACTGAGTAGTGAAGGAGGTGGGGTCGCATGGGCAAGCAGATGACCGAGATGCTCAAGGGCACGCTCGAGGGCATCGTCCTCGCGCTGCTGGCCGGCCAGCCGGCGTACGGCTACGAGATCACGGCGCGGCTGCGCGAGCAGGGCTTCACCGACATCGTCGAGGGCACCGTCTACGCGCTGCTGGTCAGGATCGAGCAGCGCGGCCTCGTCGACGTGGAGAAGGTCCCGTCCGAGAAGGGGCCGCCGCGCAAGGTCTACTCGCTCAACGCACGGGGGCGGGCACAGCTCGAGGAGTTCTGGAGGACGTGGAGCTTCCTCGCAGGAACGCATCGAACAGCTCCGCACGAACGCAAGGAGAGAACTGACATGGTCGCAAAGTGGATCGAGACCCTCACCGGGTCGCTCGAGCAGAAGAAGCAGTACAAGCAGGTACAAGGCCCGCATCGAGGCCCTCCCCGAGCCGCTACGGCAGCCGCGGCGAAGGCGTTCGAGCGCTACTTCATGTACTACGGCGGGCGTCACCGACGGCGACACCCTCGATCACGATGTTCGGCGACTTCGCCGACCTGTGGGAGCGCGCCGCCACCGACGGCACGCCGGTGCGCGACATCGTCGGCGACGACCCGGTCGAGTTCGCCGAGACCTTCGCCGCAGGCCTACGCCGGCACGCAGTGGATCGACAAGGAGCGTGCCCGCCTCGACCGAGGCGATCGAGGACGCGGACGCGAGGAGGAGCGAAATGACCACCGACGTCGACCGCCATCCGGGTCCAGGGCATCGAGAAGTCGTTCAAGGACCTGCACGTGCTGCGCGGCGTCGACTTCGAGGTCGAGCGCGGGCAGCATCTTCGCGCTGCTCGGCTCGAACGGCGCGGGCAAGACCACGGTCGTGCGCATCCTGTCGACGCTGCTGCAAGGCGGATGCCGGCAGCGCGACGGTCCACGGCTTCGACGTCGCCGCGCAAGCCCGGCGACGTGCGGGAGTCGATCAGCCTGACCGGCCAGTTCGCCGCGGTCGACGAGATCCTCACCGGGCGCGAGAACCTCGTGCTGATCGCCCAGCTGCGGCACCTGACGGACCCGGGCGCGATCGCCGACGACCTGCTCGCCCGCTTCTCAGCTCACCGACGCCGGCGACCGGAAGGCGTCGACCTACTCCGGCGGCATGCGCCGCCGGCTCGACATCGCGATGAGCCTGATCGGCAACCCGCCGGTCATCTTCCTCGACGAGCCGACCACCGGGCTGGACCCCCAGGCGCGCATCGAGGTGTGGCAGACCGTCAAGGACCTCGCCAGCGGCGGCACGACGGTGCTGCTCACCACCCAGTACCTCGACGAGGCCGAGCAGCTCGCCGACCGGATCGCGATCCTGCACGAGGGCCGGATCATCGAGAACGGCACCCTCGCCGAGCTCAAGGAGCTGCTCCCGCCCGCCAAGGTCGAGTACGTCGAGAAGCAGCCCTCCCTCGAGGACGTCTTCCTCGCCCTCGTCGGCGACACCGGCACGGCCGACCGGCGACCGACCAAGGAGCCACAGCGATGAGCACACGACCACTTCCTCGGCGACACCGCCCTCCTGACCGGGCGCTCGCTGCGCCACATCACCCGCAGCCTCGACACCATCATCACCACCACGGTCATGCCGATCGCGTTCATGCTGCTGTTCGTCTTCGTTTCGGCGGCGCGATCGACACCGGATCCGACGTCCTACATCGACTACCTGCTGCCCGGCATCCTGCTCATCACGATCGCCTCGGGCGTCTCATACACCGCCTACCGGCTCTTCCTCGACCTGCAGAGCGGCATCTTCGAACGCTTCCAGTCGATGCCGATCGCCCGGTCGTCGCGTGCTGTGGGCGCACGTGCTCACCTCGCTGGCCGCCATCGCGATCTCGGTCGCGATCGTCATCGTCGTCGCCCTGCTCATGGGGTTCCGCTCCGGGGCCGGCGTGCTCGCCTGGCTCGCCGTCGCCGGCATCCTGGCCCTGTTCACCCTGGCGCTGACCTGGCTCGCCGTCATCGCCGGGCTGTCGGCGAAGACCGTCGACGGCGCGAGCGCGTTCTCGCTACCCGCTGATCTTCCTGCCGTTCATCAGCTCCGCCTTCGTGCCCACCGCGACGATGCCCGGCCCGGTGCGGCGTCTTCGCCGAGAACCAGCCGGTCACCGCCATCGTCGACGCCATCCGCAACCTGCTCGCGGAGCAGCCGGTCGGCAACGACATCTGGGTCGCCCTCGCCTGGTGCCTCGCGCTGCTGGCCGTCGCCTACGGCTTCGCGATGCTCAGCCTACCGTCGCAAGCTGGCCTGACCCGGCGGGTCAGCCGCGGCGCCGACCGAGCGGCCAGGCGCTCCGCCAGGGCCGCCACCTCGGGGCCGAGGCCGGCGGGCGCGACGATGCGGAACTCCCACGGCAGCCAGGCCAGCCGGGCCGCGGCCGCCCGCACGTCCCACGCCGAGAACCGCATCTCGCACCGGTCGCCCAGGGCCGACAGCGAACCGATGCCGGCCGGCACGGCATCCGCGACGACGTCGAGCGGGGCGTCGATGTCGAGCACGACGTCGATGCCCTGAGGCCCCCGTGACAGCGCCTCGCGGACGTGCTCGGCGGCATCCGGCGCCTCGCGCGGCCGGAAGGTGAACGTCGACTCGCGCACCTCGCTCATCCGGTCGAGCCGGAAGCTGCGCCAGTCGGCGCGGTCGAGGTCCCAGGCCAGCAGGTACCAGCGCGAGGTCGTGGCGACCAGGCGGTACGGCTCGGCCCGACGGCTGGTCTCCGCACCCGATGCCGCGGCGTAGTCGAAGCGCACCTCGTGGCACGAGCGGGCGGCCCGGGCCAGCAGGGCCACCACGGCGCCCTCGACGAGCTGGTCGCGCCGGCCGAGCGTCACCATGGCCTCCGAGACGGCCTCGACGCTGGCCCGCAGCCGGGCGGGCAGCACCTGGTCGAGCTTGCCCAGGGTGCGCATCGCCGGCTCGCCGAGGCCGGCCACCGTGCCGCCCGCGGCCAGCCGCAGCGACACCGCCACGGCCACGGCCTCCTCGTCGTCGAGCAGCAGCGGCGGCAGGGCGGCGCCCGACCCGAGCTGGTAGCCGCCGCCGACGCCCTGCCCGGCCCGCACCGGGTAGCCGAGCGCGCGCAGCCGGTCGACGTCGCGGCGCACCGTGCGGGTGGTCACGTCGAGCCGTTCGGCGAGCTCGGGGCCGGTCCAGGTGGGGCGCGACTGGAGCAGGCCGAGCAGGCGCAGCACGCGCGAGGTCTGGGTCATGTCCGGAATCCTCCGACCGATAGCGGACCAGAACTGTCCTCATTGTGTCGGAGGGTGGTGACACCAGGCAGCGACCACCACCGAGAAGGAGCCCGACATGTCCGGCAACGCCGCGATGAGCACCGACGAGCGCGAGCTGCTCGCCAACTACGTCCAGCAGCAGCACGACGGCTTCCGGGGGGCGGTCCTCGACCTCACCGACGAGCAGGCCGGGCAGAAGATCGCCTCCAGCGCGCTCAGCGTCGGCGGGCTGGTCAAGCACGCCGCGCAGGTGCAGGTCGGCTGGCGGCTGATGATCGAGGCCGCGCCCGAGCCGCCGGTGTGGCCGGGCACCCTCGAGGAGCAGCAGGCGAACTACGAGCGCGACAACAGCTGGCTCGAGGGCGACACCGTGGATGCCGCGCTGGTCGCGTTCGACGCGGAGGCCGAGCGGGTGCTCGCCGCCATCCGCGCCGCCGACCTCGACACCCCGGTGCCGGTGCCGCAGGACGTGCCGTGGTTCCCCAAGGACGTCACCCACTGGTCGGTGCGCTGGGTGGTGCTGCACCTCATCGAGGAGCTCGCCCGGCACGCCGGCCACGCCGACCTGCTCCGCGAGGCGATCGACGGCGCGACGATGTACGAGCTGATGGCCCGCCGCGAGGGCTGGGACACCACCGCGTGGGCCTGAGCCGCCCTCAGCCCCAGGTGGGCTGCTCGACGGTGCCGTGCTGCACGCAGGTCGCCGTCCAGGCGCCCGGGGTGACCTGCACCTTCATCCGCCGGCGGCAGTGCACGCACCAGCGCGGCGGCTCCAGCTCGGCCCGCCGGGCGCACCGCGCGTGGTCGCCCTCGGCGACGGCCTCGCCGCACTGCCCGCACCACAGCCCGACCGCACCGGTGCGCGCGACCGGCCCCACGGCATCCTCACCGAGCACGAACACCACCGCGGTCAGAACGTCTCGTTGAGCGCCTTGATCGGCATCTCGAGCTCGTCGAGCAGCGCGAGGTCCTCGCGGGGGTCGCGGCCGAGGGTGGTGAGGTAGTTGCCGACGATCACGGCGTTGATGCCGCCGAGCAGGCCGTCGCGGGTGCCGAGGTCGCCGAGGGTCAGCTCGCGGCCGCCGGCGTAGCGAAGGATGGTGCGCGGCAGGGCGAGCCGGAAGGCGGCGATGGTGCGCAGCGCGTCCGACGTCTCCATCGGCTCGAGGTCGCCGAAGGGCGTGCCGGGGCGCGGGTTGAGGAAGTTCAGCGGCACCTCGTGCGGCTCGAGCTCACCGAGCTGGGCGGCCAGCTCGGCGCGCTGCTCGACGGTCTCGCCCATGCCGACCAGTCCGCCGCAGCACAGCTCCATGCCCGACTCCTTGACCATCAGGCAGGTGTCCCAGCGCTCGTCGAAGGAGTGCGTGGTGACGACGTTGGGGAAGTAGGAGCGGCCGGCCTCGAGGTTGTGGTTGTAGCGGTGCACGCCCATGTCGACGCAGGTCGTCGACCTGTGCGCGGCTCAGCATGCCGAGCGACGCGGCGACGTTGATGTCGACCGCGGCCCGGATGGCGGCGACGCCCTCGCGCATCTGCTGCATCAGCTTGTCGTCGGGGCCGCGCACGGCGGCGACGATGCAGAACTCGCTGGCACCCGTGGCGGCGGTCTGCTTGGCGGCGCGCACCAGCTCGGGCACGTTGAGCCACACCGAGCGCACCGGGCTGGTGAACTGGCCGGACTGCGAGCAGAAGTGGCAGTCCTCGGGGCAGCCGCCGGTCTTGAGCGACACGATGCCCTCGACCTCGACGCTCGGGCCCTGGTACTTCATCCGCACCTCGTGGGCCAGCGCGAGGAGGTCCTGGAGCCGGTCGTCGCCGGTGCGCATGACCTCGACGATCTGCGGGTGGGTCAGCGGCACCCCGCGCTCGAGCACCTGCTCGCGCGCGACGTCGAGGATGTCGGTCCCGGTCACCTGTGCCGTCATGCCCCTGATTGTTGCGTATGCCGGGTGCTCGCCTCCCCGCGTCCCGACCGCCGGTCCCGCGGTGGGGGCGCGTCCCTAGACTGCGCGCATGGCGAGCACCTCGACACGGATGCTGCTCCTCGGCGCCGTGCAGCTGTTCGAGCCGGTCAACGGCTACCAGATCCGCCGCGAGCTGGTGTCGTGGCGGGTCGACGAGTGGGCGCACATCAACCCGGGCTCGATCTACTCCGGGCTCGAGACCCTCGCCCGCGCCGGGCACCTGGCGCGGCACTCGCTGGTCGAGGGCAACCGGAGCGTCACCGTCTACACGACGACCGTCGAGGGGCGCGCCGAGTTCCAGCGGCTCTTCGCCGAGGCGGTGCGGGTGCACGACCGCGGCTCGGCCCGGGGGTTCACGACGGCCCTGTCGCTGCAGCCGCTGGTCGACCGCCCGGTGTTCCTCGGCCTGCTCGAGGAGCGGCTGGTGGCGATCGACGCGCTGATCGCCGAGGGCGAGGCGCTGGCCGCGGCACCGGACGGCGTCCTGCCGCCGCACCTGCCCCCGCTGATCGGGCTCTGGCAGGCCCAGGCCCACACCGAGCGGGCCTGGCTGGTCGACACCATCGCCGAGGTCCGCAGCGGCACCGGTGCGTACGCCGTCGACACCGCCGACTGGGCGCCCCCGGCGGACGACCCGGGCTGGGCCATGCAGGCCGACCGCGAGCGCTACCGGCAGGCCCTCGGCCTCTCCGACTGAGCGCCCATCCAACCCGAGTTGGGTGCTCAGGCGGCTGCCCCGGCGACCACCTCAGCACCCGACCCACGCGCGCGGCATCCTTGCGCGCTTGACTTGTTGATCAATGTTGATCACCATGGAACCAGCAACTATTCAACCTTGACCAAAGGAGTCACATGATCACCGCCAGGGGACTCACCCAGACCTTCACGTCGAAGGCGGGGCGCGAGAAGACCGAGGTGACCGCCGTCGACGGCGTCGACCTCGACGTGGCCGAGGGCGAGGTCGTCGCCTTCCTCGGCCCGAACGGCGCCGGCAAGACCACCACGCTGCGCATCCTGACCACGCTGCTGAAGCCGACCGCGGGCACCGCGACGGTCGCCGGCTACGACGTCGCGACCCAGGCCGAGGACGTGCGCCGCAGCATCGGCTACGTCTCGCAGACCGGGTCGACCGGCAGCGTCACCCGCGCCGGCGAGGAGGTCGTCGACCACGGGATGCTCTACGGGCTGAGCGCCGCCGACGCCCGTGCCCGCGGCCAGCACCTGTTCGAGCAGCTCGACCTCGAGGGGCTGTGGAAGCGCCAGCCCAAGGCGATGTCCGGGGGCCAGCGCCGCCGGCTCGACATCGTCATGGGCCTGATCCACGAGCCGACCCTGGTCTTCCTCGACGAGCCGACCACCGGGCTCGACCCGCAGGCCCGCGCCAACCTGTGGCAGCACATCGCCGACCTGCGCGAGCGGCGCGGCGCCACCGTCTTCCTCACGACCCACTACCTCGACGAGGCCGACGCGCTGAGCGACCGGATCGTCATCATCGACCACGGCCGGATCGTCGCGTCCGACACCTCCGACAACCTCAAGGCCGCCGTCGCGGGCGACCTCGTCGAGCTCGAGGTCGCCAGCCTGGAGCAGGTCAGCGCGGCCGCCGAGAAGCTGGCCACCCTGGTCGCCAACGGCGACGGCGTCGAGGTCGACGGCCGCCAGGTGCGCGGGCGGGTCGGCCAAGCCGGTCGAGCCGTGCCCGGGCTGCTGCGCGACCTCGACCGCACCGGGGTCGAGCTGTCCTCCATCGAGGTGCGCCGGCCCACCCTCGACGACGTCTTCCTCGACCTCACCGGCCGCTCGCTCCGCGAGAGCTGAGCCCCCCATCCCCGAAAGGACCCCTCATGACCTTCCTGCGTGAGTGCACCATCGTCTTCCGCCGCCAGCTCCGGATGAACCTGCGCAACCCCGCGTGGGTGCTCATCGGCCTGATGCAGCCGGTGCTCTACCTCTTCCTCTTCGGCCCGCTGCTCAAGCCGGTGGCCGCCCAGTTCGGCTACGCCAACTCGTACACCTTCTTCGTCCCCGGCCTGCTCGTGCAGCTCGGCATCTTCGGCGCGTTCTTCGCCGGCTTCTCGCTGATCGGCGAGTGGCGCGACGGCGTCATCGAGGCCGAGCGGGTCACCCCGGCCAGCCGCACCGCGCTGCTCATGGGCCGGCTCTGGCGCGACGTGCTCCAGCTGTTCGTGCAGGCCCTCATCCTGGTCGGCCTCGGCTACCTGATCGGCATGGAGGCACCGTTCTGGGGCGCGGTGCTCGGCATCACCCTGACCCTCCTGCTCGGCGGGGCCTGCGCCGCCTCGTCGAACGCCCTGGCCCTCACCACCAAGAGCGAGGACGTCATGGCGCCGATCATCAACATGGTGATGATGCCGGTGCTGCTGCTCTCGGGCATCCTCCTGCCGATGACGCTCGGCCCCCAGTGGCTGCAGAAGGTCGCCAACGTGATGCCGACCAAGCACGTCGTGGATGCCGTGCGCAACAGCTTCCTCGGCGACTTCACCCTCAGCGCGCTCGGCTGGGGCATCGCGTGGACGTTCATCCTGCTCGCCGTGTCGCTGTGGTGGGGGACGGCCACCTTCCGGCGCGAGAACGCCTGAGCCGCAACGGCCCCGTGGGCAGGGCTACTGGAGGAACTGGCCCAGCATGCCGCCGGGGCTCTGCTGGCTCGACCCCGGCGCCCTGCGGCACCGACTCGCTGGGCTGCACGAGCACGTAGCCCTGCCCACCGAAGGCCATCTGCAGCAGCTCGCCGGTGCCGCCGCGCACCATCGACGACAGGCCGCCGGTGTCGACCCGGATGTCCATCGACACCCCGGCCGTCCACAGCACGACGGCCTGGGCGTCGGCGAAGGTCGGGCGCCGACGCGACGTCGAGGGCGATCGGGTCGCCCTTGGTGGTGACGGCGACGTAGCCGGTGCCGCGCAGCGCGACGTTGTACAGCCCGCCGGTCATCGTCGCCCCGCGAGCCTGGATGCGGTGGATGTCCCACTCGATCGAGTTGGAGAAGGCCAGCACGTTGGCGCCGTTGACCGAGATGGCGTCGTTCTCGAGGTACATCACCTGGATCTCGCTGGCGAAGTCGGCGACGAACAGCTCACCGCTGCCCGAGCACTGCATCATCTTGACGCCCTCGCCCGTGGTCGCGGCCTTGAGCATCTTGCCGATGCCGCCCGAGCCCTTGTTCGCGAAGCGCACGTCGCCCTGGTACGCGACCATCGAGCCGGTGCGGGCCCACACCTCCCCGTAGCGCATGTCGATCCGCAGCATCTTCTTGTTCTGCAGCGAGAAGGGGTCCTGCGTGTCCTTCTCCTTGAACTCCTGGAACAGCGACCCGTGGATCGTCATCCGTCGTCCCCACCTTCTGATCGTCTCGCGCGGCGTGCGATGTCTGCTGACACACACACGCTATGCGCAACGCGCACAACGGTCCTAGGGTTTCGTGGGAGAGAGCCCCCACAGCGAGGAGTCCCCGATGAGCTTCTTCGAACGCGCCAAGGCCGCGGCCAACGACCTCGCCGCCAAGGCGGACGCCGAGATGAAGAAGGCCGGCATCAACACGCCGGGCCCGACCGGGGCCGCCGGTGGGCCGAGCGCCGACCGGGCGCTGCGCGACCTCGGCGTGCTGACCTACCTCGAGGCGACCGGGCGGCCGGCCTCCGCCGACGACCGGGCGCGGGTGATGGCGACCCTGCGCGAGCTCGAGTCGACCGGGCGGCTGGGCCAGCTCAGCGTGAGCCCCGCCTACGGCGCCCCCGGCGGCCCGCCCCCGCCGCCCGGTGCCGCTGCCGCGTCCGCCGCGATGTCGACCGCACCGCCACCGCCGCCCGGTGGCACGCCCCCGCCGCCGCCTCCGCCGGGTGCCGCGCCGCCGCCCCCGCCGCCGCCGTCCGTGCCGGATGCCGGGCCGCCGCCCCCGCCGACCGCACCTCCGGGCTCGACGCCCCCGCCGCCGCCCACCGCCCAGCTGGGCCTGACCCGGAGTCGAGGTGATCTGGCCGAGCAGCGGATCACTCGCGCGAGGAGCGCTCGCAGCACGTCCGCCTCGGCACGCACGCGCGCCGCGTCATCCGGCCGTCCGACGTCGGTGAAGTGCGTCGCGGCGTGCTCGTGCTCGGCCACCTCGGCCTCGACGATCTCGCGCACGTCGGCCTCGGTCAGCTCGCGCCGGGGCGCGTCGGCCGCGCCGGCACCGATCGGGGCGTCGTGCAGCGCGCCGGCGGCTGCCACGGTGTCGACGTGCACCGCCTCGGCGTTCGAGACCCGCGCCAGGGCCGAGCGCAGCGCGGCCACGGCCACCCGGTCGCGCGCCTTCATCGACGCGGTGAGCGCCGCCGCCATCCGTTCGCGCAACCCACCCGCGGCGTCGCCGCTCATGCCCAGGCCAGCCCGAGCAGCACCAGCGGCAGCGTGGCGGCGAGCGCGGCGTACGAGTAGGCGATGATCGGCATCGCCGGGTTGGGCGGGCCGTCGGCGAGCAGCCGCAGGCGCACCGGAGCCGTGGTGCCGACACCGAGGGCGGCCTCGGGCGCGCGGCTGCCGGCGAGCGTCAGCAGCGCCCGGGCCGTCGCGACCTCGCCGCTGCGCCGCACCGCGGCCCGGTCGGCCAGCGCCTCGACGAGCAGTCGCACCTCGCCGAGCGCCTCCGGTGAGCGCAGCGGGCTCGGCACGGCCTCGGTCACGACGGCGAAGAACTCCAGGAGCAGGTCGTGCCGGCCGCGCAGGTGGGCGTCCTCGTGCGCGATGACCGCCTCGAGCTGGTCCTCGGGCAGCGCGTCGAGCACCCCCTGCGAGAGCACGACCCGCGACTGCCGGCCGGGGATGCAGTACGCCGTCGGGGTCGGGTGCTGCAGGATCCGCATCCGCTCCTCGTGCCGCGCGACGATGTCGACGAGCTGGCGGTGGTCGGCGCGCACCCGCCGCAGCCGGGTGCCGACGGAGTGGCCGGCCCAGAGCAGCCGCCCCAGGACGACGGCGCTCACCAGCAGCGCCGGCACGACCAGCCGCAGGTGCCGCATCGGGTCGTCGCCGTCGAGCAGCAGCGGGATGGCCGCGGGGCCGGCGGCGAGCGCGGCCAGGATGCCGCCGATCGACACCGCCTGCCACGCCACGAGGGCCGCCCTCGGGGCGCGCCGGAAGCCCTTCTGGCGGGCCATGAGGCCCGGGGCCACCCACGCGAGGAGCACCGCGAGCCCCGCGAGGACGAACGGGATCACGGGCTCAATGGTGACAGGCGCGCTCGCGACCTCATAGCCGACCCCGTCCGAGCGGTCGGCGGTGCGCCGGCGCGCTCAGCGGCGGCGGATGATCTTCCGTCGCACGGTGGTGGCCTGGTCGTCCTCGGCGCGCGCCTCGATCTCGGCGAGCGCGGCCTTGATGTCGGCGAGCTCGTCGGTGGTGGCGCCGTCGAGGAAGTGCAGCAGCGCCGCTCGCCGGTCGGTGACGTCCATGTCGTCGAGGGTGCGCAGCATGGTCTGGGCGGTGAGCGCCTCACGGGTGTCGGCGGGGAAGTAGCGCCAGGCGCGGCCGTCGCGCTCGCGGGTCACGAGGTCCTTCTTCGCGAGCCGGTCGAGCACCGTCATCACCGTCGTGTAGGCGATCTCGCGCTCGCCCTCGAAGCGGTCGTGCACCTCGCGCACGGTGGCCCCCTCGAACGACGTCGCCCCCCAGCGTCGAGGCCTCCCACAGGTGCTCCATGACGACCCGCTCGAGGTCGCCGAGGCGGGGCGCGGAGGTCGAGTGGGGCATGGCTACTCCTTCTGGGTTGGCGCGGCCGGGCGGCGCGCGCCGAGGTCGAGGACGGTGTCGAACCGGTCGAGGGCCTCGGGTCGGTGGCTGACCATGACGACGGTGCGGCCGTCAGTGGCAGAGAGTACGTCGTCCAGGACGGCAGTTGCGGTGGCGTGGTCGAGGTGTGCCGTGGGTTCGTCGAGCAGCACCAGCGGGCGGTCGGCCAGCACGGCGCGGGCGACGCCCAGCCGGGTCCGCTCACCGCCGGAGAGCCCGCGCCCGCCGCTGCCGAGCCGGGTGTCGAGGCCCTCGGGCAGCTCGGCGAGCCAGCCGCCGAGGCCGGCGCGCTCGAGGGCGCGTCGCACGGCGGCGTCGTCGGCGTCCGGGCCGGCCAGGCGCAGGTTCGCGCCCACCGAGGCGGCGAACACGTGCGGCTCGTCGTCGACGACGGCCACGTGGCGCCGCACGTCGTCGATGGTGAGGTCGTGCACGTCGGTGCCGTCGACCGCGTGCCGGCCACGGCTCGGGTCGAGGTAGCGGGCGAGCACGGCGAGCATGGTGCTCTTGCCCGACCCGTTGGGCCCGATGACGGCGACCCGTCGGCCGGGGGTGAGGTGCAGGTCGGTGGGGGCGAGCTGCTCGCCGTCGCCGGCCCACGACGCCGCGACACCGTCGAGGTCGACCCGACGACCGGTGGTGTGGATGCCGTCGGCCACCGCGGCGGCCGTGTCGGTCACCGCCGGCTGCTGGTCGAGCAGCGCGTCGAGGCGGACCGCGCTGCCCTGGGCTCGGGCGAGGTAGCGCATGGTGTCGACCAGCGGCGCGAGCGCGTCGCCGACGGCGACCGGGACGACGACGAGGAGGGCGGCGACCGGGCCGCCCGTGACGGCGGGGTCGACGATGAACGCGGTGACCAGCGTCGCCACCGCGGTCGCCACCAGCAGCGCCGCGGCGACCAGGGCGCGGCCGCGGCTCTGCCGGCGCACCGCCCGGCGCAGCGTGTCGTGGGCGTCGGTGAGCCAGCCGGCCGCGGTGTCGGACGCCCCGATGGCCTGCAGCTCGGCGGCCTGGCGGGCCACGAGGTCGCTGATCCGCAGCACCTCGGCGCGCGACTCGAGCAGCTCGTCGCGAGAACGCGACTCGAGCACCCAGGCGAGCCAGCAGGTGACCGCGACGGCGACCATGAGGCCGGCGAGCACCAGCCCGACCGCGGGGTCGAACCACGCGGTGAGCAGGACCGCGACGAGCCCGGCGAGGGCGCTCGAGATCAGCGGCACGGTCACCCGCACCTGGGCCTCGACGACGTCGGTGAGGTCGTCGACGACGCCGGTGAGCACGCTCGAGCGCGACCGGCGCCCGAGCCGGGCCGGCGTGAGCGGCACCAGCGCGGCGTACACCGAGGTGCGCCGCACGGCGAGGTCGTCGAGGGCGGCGTCGTGCGAGACGAGCCGCTCGAGGTAGCGGAAGAACGGGCGCGCGATGCCGAAGGTGCGCACCGCGACGATCGCGACCAGCAGGGTGAGGATGATCGGCTCGGTGCTGGCGCGCACGATCAGCCAGCCGGAGGTCGCCGTCAGGGCGATGCCGGATGCCGTGGCCGCGCCGCCGAGCAGCCCGCCGATGAGGGTCTTGCGGGTGGGGGCGATCAGGCCCGTGGGTCGGCGTGGTCATGCGACCACCTCCGCGCCCTCGCGGGTCAGCACGACGTGCCGGTCGGCGAGGGCGACCAGCTCCGGGCGGTGGGTCACGACGACCACGGTGCGCCGCTCGCCGAGGTCGGCGAGCACGCCGTGCACCAGGTCGGCGGCGTCGGCGTCGAGGTGCGCGGTCGGCTCGT
Organism: uncultured Actinomycetota bacterium; assembly: GCA_963782695.1. Lineage (GTDB taxonomy): Bacteria > Actinomycetota > Actinomycetes > Actinomycetales > Dermatophilaceae > Fodinibacter. The sequence continues at coordinate 217,325 of CAWAKY010000003.1, forward strand.
CGACGAGCAGCACCGGCGCGGTGGACAGGGTGGCGCGGGCCAGGGCGATGCGGGCCCGCTGCCCGGCCGACAGCCCGAAGCCGTCGTCACCCAGCGGGGTCGCGAGCGCCTGCGGGAGGCTCGCGACGAAACCCTCGAGGCCGACGAGGCGCAGGGCGTCCCAGACGGCCTGGTCGCTCGCGCCGTTGCCGAGCACGAGGGCGTCCCGCAGGGTGCCCGCCGGGAGGAACGGGCGCTGGGTGACGAGGTGGGCGCGGCCGGCGCGCACGGTACCGGCAGTGGGCGTGCGCAGCCCGGCCGCGAGCTCGAGGAGGGTCGACTTGCCGACCCCCGAGGGGCCGGTCACGGCGGTGAGGCCGGGGCCGGCGGCGAGCTGCACGTCGACGAGCACCGGGCTGGCGGCCTCCGGGTAGGTGTAGCCGACGCCGCTGAGGACGACACCGACCTCGCCACCACCGTCGGGGGTCGGGCGGGGCCACGGCGTCGAGCTCGGCGAGGATGCCGTCGATCGCCTCGGCGCCGTCGGCGGCGGCGTGGAACTCGGCCCCGATCCGGCGGATCGGCCAGTACGCCTCGGGCGCCAGCAGGATGGCGAGCAGCCCGGCCTGCAGGGTCATCTCGCCGTGGGTGAGCCGCAGGCCGACGGTGACGGCGACGATGGCCACCGAGATCGAGGCGAGCAGCTCCAGGGCGGCCGACGACATGAAGGCGATGCGCAGCGTGCTCATCGTCGCGACGCGGTGCCGCTGGCTGACCTCGCCGATCACCTCGACCTGCCGCTCGGCCCGGCCGTAGCCGACGAGGGTGGGCAGGCCGCGCATGACGTCGAGGAAGTGGCCGGACAGCGCGGCCAGCGCCGACCACTGCTTCTCGGCCTGGGCCTGGGTGGCGCGGCCGATCAGCGCCCCGAAGAACGGCAGGAGGGGGAGGGTGAGCAGCACGATGAGGCCGCTGACCCAGTCGACCCAGAACAGGGTGGCGAGCGCGAGCACCGGCACGACGGCGCCGGCGACGAGCGCGGGGAGGAAGCGCGCGGCATACGGCTCGACCGAGGCCGCGCCCTGGGCGGCCAGGGTGACCGCGCGGTCGGGTGCGGGGCGCCGCTCGGCGGGGGCGGCCAGCCAGCGCTCGACGAGCCGCTCGCGCAGGGCCACGGTGACCTCGACCCCGACCCAGGCCGCGACCCGCTCCGAGGTCCAGGCCAGCACGGCCCGGACGCCGAACAGGCCGGCCAGCCACAGCGCCGGCGTGCGCAGCGAGGTGCCCTCGACGACCGCCACCACGAGGGTGGCGAGCGCGATGGCCAGCCCGATGGTGGCCACCCCCTGGAGGACGCCCACGACCGCCAGGACGGCGACCGGCCGGCGTGCAGCCGGGGCCGTCCTGAGCAGTCGAGGGTCGAAGGGCCTCATCGGGGGTGAGCCGCCAGCACCGTCAGGGGACGGGGACCGGGGCCGGGATGTTCTTCGTGCTGAGCCGCTTGCGGAACACCCAGTAGGTGTACCCCGTGTAGAGCAGCACGATCGGCGTGAAGACCAGGGCCGCGACGGTCATGATCTTGAGGGTGAGCGGGCTGCTCGAGGCGTTCTCGATGGTGAGCGAGGTGCCACCGGGGAGCGTGGTCGGCATGACGTTCGGGTAGAGCGTCAGGAAGTACGTCGCCACGGCGGCCGCGAAGGTGACGGCGGTGCCGATGAAGGCCCAGCCCTCCTTGGCCAGCGTGTTCGCGTAGATCGCCGCGAGCAGCGAGACCGCCGCGATGACGGTGGTGATCCACGACCACATGGTGCCCTGGGTGAAGCCGAGCCACAGCAGCAGCACGACGGCCAGCACCGCGGTGCCCAGGCCCAGGGTGGTGCCCAGGGCTCGGGCGTCACGCTGGATCTCGCCCTTGGTCTTCAGCGCGAGGAAGAACGCGCCGTGGGTGAGGCTGAGGCCGAGGATGACGAGCCCGCCGAGCAGGCTCATGGGGTTGAGCAGCGTGAAGAAGTTGCCGACGTACTCCATGTCCTTGTTGATCGGCACGCCGCGCACGACGTTGGTCAGGGCGACGCCCACGAGGAGCGGCGCGATGATCGAGCCGGCGATGATCGCCCAGTCCCAGCGCTGGCGCCAGGCGTCGTTGTCGCGCTTGCCGCGGTACTCGAAGCCCATGTTGCGCACGATCAGCGCGACGAGGAGCACGAGCAGGGCGAGGTAGAAGCCGGAGAACATCGTGGCGTACCACTCCGGGAACGCCGCGAAGGTGGCGCCACCGGCGGTGAGCAGCCAGACCTCGTTGCCGTCCCAGTGCGGGCCGATGGTCGTGAGCATGACCCGACGACGCTTCTCGGTGTCAGCGGCGTCCTTGCCCTTGCCGAGCACGGGCAGGAGCGCGCCGACGCCGAAGTCGAATCCCTCGAGCACGAGGTAGCCGGCCCAGAGCAGGCCGATGAGGCCGAACCAGATGAGTTGGTAGTCCATGAGTGTGTGTCCTCGATCCGATCTCAGTAGGCGAACTCGAGCGGGGCGTCCTCGCCCTTGCTCGCTGGGTCGACCGGCTCCTCGAAGGGATCGGCTCCACGGCGGACGTAGGTCAGGAACAGCTTGACCTCGATGACGGCGAGGATCGCGTAGACCAGCGTGTAGGCGATCATCGAGAACCAGACCTCACCGGTGCTGACCGACGGGGAGACGCCGGTCGACGTGGTCATCAGGCCGTAGACGATCCACGGCTGGCGGCCGACCTCGGTGAAGATCCAGCCGAAGCTGTTCGCGAAGACCGGTGCGAGCGGGGTCAGCACGGCGACCCACACCCACCACTTGGATGCCGGGACGCGGCCCTTGCGGGTGCGCCCACAGGGTGATCGCCGCGAAGAACATGGTGAGGAAGCCCAGGCCCATCATGAACCGGAACGACCAGTAGGTGACCGGGATGATCGGCGCGTAGCTGTCGGCGGTGACCAGGGCGGCGACCTGCGGCCCGTACTGGGCGGCGACCTTCTCGGCCTGGGCGCGCTCGGTGACCTGGAGGTCGTTGATGCCCTCGACGGTGCCGTCGAACGTGCCGGTGGCGAGGAAGGACAGCAGGCCGGGGATCTCGATGATCCGGGTGGCCTCGCTGCCGTCGAGCGAGCCGATCGAGAGCACCGAGAACGGCGCGCTGCTCGTGGTGTCGTACAGGCCCTCGGCGGCGGCCATCTTCATCGGCTGCACCTCGGTCATGATCTTGCCCTGGATGTCACCGGTGACGATGACGCCGAGCGAGGCGACGAGGGCGAAGATCGCACCGAACTTGGTGGCCTTGCGGTACATGCCCTCGTCGGAGGTGCCGGCGTGCTTGCGCATCAGCCACAGGGCCACGCCCATCACGACCGCGCCGCCGACCATGTAGGCCGAGGCGATGACGTGCGGGAAGGTCACGAGCTGCACCTTGTTGGTGAGCACGGCCCAGAAGTCGGCCATCTCGGCGCGACCCGTGGCGGGGTTGAACCTGTAGCCGACCGGGTTCTGCATGAACGAGTTCGCCGCGAGGATGAAGTACGCCGACAGCACGGTGCCGATGTGCACCAGCCAGATCGCGCCGACGTGCAGCTTCTCGGGGAGCCGGCCCCAGCCGAAGATCCAGATGCCGAGGAAGGTCGACTCCAGGAAGAACGCGAGCAGGGCCTCGAAGGCGAGGGGGGCGCCGAAGATGTCGCCCACGAAGCGCGAGTAGTCGGACCAGTTCATGCCGAACTGGAACTCCTGCACGATGCCGGTGACGAGACCGAGGGCGAAGTTGATGAGGAAGAGCTTCCCGAAGAACTTGGTGAGCCGGAGGTAGTCCGGGTTCCGGGTGCGCAGCCACACGGTGTGGAAGACGGCCACGATGAGCGACATGCCGATCGTGATCGGGACGAACAAGAAGTGGTAGACGGTCGTGATGGCGAACTGCCACCTGGCGACATCAACGGCATCCATGCAGGACTCCTGGGCAGTCGTTAGCGACGTGACAGGTATAAACTACAACGTGTCGTAGATGGCTCCGACCGGTTGCCGTGTGAGGCCAACCACGCAGGTCAGCCTTACTTGTGGCACCGTTGGACGGGTGCAGCGAGACGACCTGGTGCGGCTGCGGCGGGCGCGTGACCGGATGGACCGCGACTACGCCGAGCCGCTCGACGTGCCGGCCCTCGCGGCGGAGGCGCTGATGTCGGTCGGCCACTTCCAGCGCAGCTACAAGGAGGCCTACGGCGAGACCCCGTACGCCCACCTGATGACCCGCCGGGTCGAGCGCGCGGCCTGGCTGCTGCGCCAGGGCGACCTGTCGGTGACCGACGTCTGCATGCAGGTCGGCTGTACCTCGCTCGGCTCGTTCAGCGCCCGGTTCACCGAGCTGATGGGCGAGACCCCCAGCGACTACCGGGCGCGGTCGCACGACGAGCGGGCCGGCATCCCGTCGTGCGTCGCCAAGCAGCTCGACCGCCCCACCCGCACGACGAGCCGGTCAGGATCGGAGAAGCGCGCCGCGGTGGCGGGTGCCTAACCTCGGGGGCATGGACACGACCACCGGTACCGAAGACGCTCGCCGTCGCCAACTGCTTCCTCGTCGTCGACGACCACGAGAAGGCCCTGACCTTCTACCGCGACGTGCTCGGCTTCGCCGTCACCAAGGACGTCAGCATGGGCGAGTTCCGCTGGCTCAGCGTCGCGACGCCGACCCAGCCCGAGCTCGAGATCACCATCCAGTCGGTCGGCGGCGGCCCGGGCGTGAGCGAGGAGGACCGCGCCGCGATCGACACGCTGCTGGCCAAGGGGCTGCTGACGCCGCTGGTCTTCCGCTGCGACGACGTCGACGGCCTGTTCGAGCACGTGCGGGCGTCGGGGCAGGCGGAGGTGCTGCAGGAGCCCGTCGACCAGTTCTACGGCGTGCGCGACTGCGCGTTCCGCGACCCGGCGGGCAACATGCTGCGCTTCAACCAGGCGCTGCCCGAGCCAGGCCTGACGCCGCGGTCAGCCCTCGGGGTAGCCGTGCGGGTTGCGGCTCTGCCACCGCCAGGCGTCGGCGCACATGTCGTCGACGGTGCGGGTGGCGCGCCAGCCGAGCTCGCCCTCGGCGCGTGACGGGTCGGCGTACGAGGCGGCGATGTCGCCGGGGCGCCGGGCCACGATCTCGTAGGGCAGCTCGTGGCCGCAGGCCCGCTCGAACGCGTGCAGCAGCTCGAGCACCGAGGTGCCGTGGCCGGTGCCGAGGTTCCACGTCGAGACCGGCTCGTCGGTGCGGGTGAGCCGGTTCAGCGCGGCGACGTGCCCGGCGGCGAGGTCGTCGACGTGGATGTAGTCGCGCACGCCGGTGCCGTCGGGGGTGGGGTAGTCGCCGCCGTAGATCGACAGCTTCTCGAGCCGGCCGACGGCGACCTGGGCGATGTACGGCATCAGGTTGTTGGGCACGTCGGAGGGGTCCTCGCCGATCGTGCCGGACGGGTGCGCGCCGACCGGGTTGAAGTAGCGCAGCAGGCCGATCCGCCAGTGCGGGTCGGCGGCGGCGACGTCGCGCAGGATCTGCTCCTGCATCACCTTGGTCCAGCCGTAGGGGTTGGTGGCCGAGGTCGGCAGGTCCTCGGTCATCGGCACCGGGGCGTCGGCGCCGTAGACGGTGGCCGAGCTCGAGAAGACCATGGTCGACACCCCGTGCCGGCGCATCGCGCGGACCAGCGAGAAGGTCGAGCCGATGTTGTTCTCGTAGTACTCGAGCGGCTTGGCCACGCTCTCGCCGACCGCCTTGAACCCGGCGAAGTGGATGACCGCGTCGATGTGCTCGTGCGCGAACAGGTGCTCGGTCTTGTCGTGGTCGGTGAGGTCGAACGACCGCACGTCGAGCGGCTGCCCGGTCAGCGCCTCGACCCGGCCGACGACCGAGGGCTTGGCGTTGGCGAAGGAGTCGACGACGACGACCTCGTGGCCGGCCGCGACGAGCTGGACGACGGTGTGGGATCCGATGTAGCCGGCACCGCCGGAGACGAGCACGCGCATGGCGTCGAACCTATCGTGCGCCGGGTCCTACTTCGCGGTACGGGCGAGCAGCGCCTGCACGAACACCCGCTGGATGTCGGCGGGCGTGTTCGCGATGTACGACGTGCCGCCCGTGGCCCGCGAGATCGCCTGGAGCGCGCGGGGGTCGGCCTCGCCCATGCCGATCGTGATGACGCGCACCGGCCGGTCGCCCTTGCTGGTGGCCTTGATCCGCGCGAGCAGCTGGTTGAGGTCCAGGCCGCCACCCGGGTCGTCGTTCTTGCCGTCGGTCATGATGACGACCGAGTTGACGTAGTTGCCGTCGTACTCGGCGACCATCTTCTGGTAGGCGGCGGCGGTGGTGTCGTAGAGGCCGGTGTCACCGCCCAGCCGCTTGGGCAGGGTGCGCGTCACCGCCACGAGCCGGTCGCGCCAGGTCGCCGCCGCCGTACGCCTTGTCGAGGCGCTCGACCCTCGCCAGCTCCTTGTAGTCGACGCCCTTGCCGCGCTGGTCGGTGGAGAACACCCAGGCGCCGATCCGGCTGCCGGCCGGGAGGATCTGCAGCGCGGTGACCGCGGCCTCCTCGGTGACCTTGGCTCGGGTCATCCCCCGGGTGCCCTTGCCCGGCTGCTTCATCGAGCCGGAGACGTCGAGGATGGCGAGCATCCGCATGTCGGTGCGCAGGATGTCCCACTGCTCGAGGGCGCCGGTGCGGTCGTCGGCCGTCGGGGTGGGCAGCTCGGTGTAGGCCGCGCCCCTGGCGCCGTCGATGGCGGGGCCGCTCGTGGTGGCAGGCGTGCGGAAGCCGGCCTGCGCGACGGCAGCGTGCCCGGCATCCGACTGCAGTGCCTTGACCGCCGTCGCGGCGAGGGCCTGCCGGTCGGCCGGGAGCGCGCGGTTGACCAGCCAGGGGTAGTCGAGGCTGATCGTGCCGGCCTGCGGCACGAACGTGCGCAGGGTGCCCGGCGCGGTCTCGGCGTGGGCGGCGGCGGCCTGCTCGGACGCCGGGAAGGGCAGCGGGTCCTTGGTGGTGGCGAGGCCGGCGAGCTGGTCCTGGGTCGAGGCGGCCGCGAACCGCGACGCGAAGATCAGCTTGCCGGCGACGGTGAGGTCGAGCGCCTCGGGCCGGTCGATCCGCGAGGCGTAGTAGGCGAGCCGGCTGGCGGTGTCGGTGTCGGGGTTGGCCATCCGCACCTGGCCGGAGACGTTGACCTGGTCCGACCAGGACGTCGGGGCGGCGGCGACCGCGCTCTTCCCCGTGGTGGGCGAGACGAGCACCACGGGGCTGGTGGCGACCGACGGGCCCTGCTCCCAGCCGTCGGGGGCCGTCGGGAGGTCACCGGAGCCGGGCAGGGCGTCGAGCCAGGTCGAGGAGTCGGGCACCCAGACGTCGGGCACCTGGCCGGTGCCGATCGCCTGGACGGCGCTCTGGGCGGATGCCGTGGAGCGCACCTCCGCGACCCGGCACCCGTCGGCGCCGCCGGCCGACAGCACCTCGCGGGCGACCGGGGCGAGCTCCGCGGCGACGAGCACCTGCAGCGGCTCGGCGCACGGCTGGGGGCCCTGCGCGGCGGCGGCGCTGGTCGGGCGGTTGGTCCACCAGAGGTAGCCACCGCCGACGGCGGCGAGGAGCAGGAGGGGGATCAGGGTGAGGGCGAGCGCGCGGCGGGTGCCGCCGCCGCGCTGCGTGCCGTGGCGGCCCATGTGCGGTGGGTGCTCCTCAGTCGTCGTCCGGCAGGACGATGTTGAGGACCCAGGACACGAAGGTGATCACGATGGCACCGAGGACGGCATCCCAGAAGAAGTCGTCGATGGTGAAGTCGAGGTTGATCCAGCCGCAGATCCACTCGGTGATCTGCAGCATGAAGGCGTTCACGATGAAGGTGAACAGGCCCAGGGTCAGGATGATGAACGGGAGTGAGAAGAGCCGCACGATCGGCTTGATGAAGGCGTTGATGACGCCGAAGACCAGCGCGACGAAGAGCACCGTCAGCAGCTTGTTGGTCCACGAGCTGTCGCCGTTGGCCAGGTTGATGCCCGGGATGACCAGTGCGGCCAGCCAGAGCGCGAGACCGTTGACGACCACCCTGATCAGGAAGTTCTTCACCGGCGCATTGTGGCACGTGGGACTGCTGTGACCGGCTCGTTCGAGCGGGTTCGTCGGCGGGTGGGTGCCGGTGGGTTCCCTAGAGTGGTGGCCATGACCGACGACCCCCGCGGGGTGCACCTGCGCAGCGCCCTCGACGCGCTCCCGGCCTACACGCCCGGGCGGCCGGCCGCGGCGCAGCCCGGCGTGACGGCCTACAAGATCAGCAGCAACGAGAACCCCTACCCGCCGCTGCCGTCGGTGCTCGACGTCGTGCGCGAGGCGGCCGGGTCGATGAACCGGTACCCGGACATGGCGGTCTCGGCGCTGACGGCGGCCCTCGCGGAGCGGCTCGACGTGCCGGCCGGGCGGCTGGCGCTGGGGCCCGGCTCGGTCGGGGTGCTCGGCCAGCTGATCGCGGCGACCTGCGACCCGGGCGACGAGGTCGTCTTCGCGTGGCGGTCGTTCGAGGCGTACCCGATCCTGGTGACGCTGGCGGGGGCGGTGCCGGTGCAGGTGCCGCTCGGCCCCGGGGAGCGGCACGACCTCGCGGCGATGGCGGCCGCGATCACGCCGCGCACCCGGATGGTGCTGGTCTGCACGCCGAACAACCCGACCGGCACGACGGTGGGCGACTCCGAGCTCGAGGTGTTCCTCGAGGCGGTTCCCCCGGACGTGCTGGTCGTGATCGACGAGGCGTACCTCGAGTTCGTGACGGCGCCGGACTCGCCGGACGCGCTCGCCATCCACCGGTCCCGGCCGAACGTGGCGGTGCTGCGGACGTTCTCGAAGGCCTACGGGCTGGCCGGGCTGCGGGTCGGGTACGCGGTGGCGCACGAGCCGCTCGCGGAGGCGCTGCGCAAGGCGGCGATCCCGTTCGGGGTGAACTCGCTGGCGCAGGTGGCGGCCGTGGCGTCGCTGGAGGCGTTCGACGAGCTCGAGGTGCGGGTCAAGGAGCTCGTGGCCGAGCGGTGCGCGGGTGGTCGAGGCCCTGGTCGCCCAGGGGTGGGTGCTGCCGGACGCCCAGGCGAACTTCGTCTGGTTCGCCCTCGGCGAGCTGACCGGCGAGTTCGCCGCTGCCTGCGAGGCCGCCGGGCTGACGGTGCGGCCGTACGGGTCCGACGGGGCGCGCGCCACGATCGGCGAGCGGGAGGCCAACGACCGGCTCATCGCGGTGGCGGCCGAGTTCCGGGCGGCGCACCCGGGCTGAGCTTCGCCGCCGGGAAACTCATGAGTCGGATGCCGTGCGGGTCGCCCCGGCGCTGGGTCAGCGGTCAGCCGGCGAGGTCGGACTCGGCCACGACCCGCAGCGCCTGGGCCGCGATCGTGAGCGCCGGGTTCATCGCCGCCGAGGACGGGAAGAAGCCGGCGTCGACGACCCACAGGTTGTCCAGGTCGTGCGCCTTGCAGTGGGGGTCGAGCACGCTCGCCGTCGGGTCGACCCCGGCGACCACGGTGCCGCACATGTGGCTGTTCATGCTGATGTCGAAGGGCTGCGTGAACACCACGTCGTAGCCCGCGTCGCGCATCAGCCGCTTGGCCCGGGTGAGCAGCAGGGCGTGCTGGCGGGTGTTGGTGGCGACCCGGGTGGTGCGGATCCGTCCGGTCGGCGACAGGGTGACCCGGTTGGCGGGGTCGGGCAGGTCCTCGGCCATGACCACCCACTCGACCGACCGGCGGGCGATCGCGTCGAGCAGCGGCAGCGGCACCCGGGTCGCCCAGCTCTTCATCATCAGGCCCTGCACCTTGCCGATCGCCTGCACCGTGCCGAGCGGGTGGCCGTCACCGCCGTCGTGGTACCAGTCGGTCACCATCACCGTCTTCTGGAACACCACGTCGTTGTGCCGGTTCACGTCCACCGCGGCGATGTGCGCGTTGTTGTGCATCATGAAGCTCCGGCCGAGCCGGCCCGAGGAGTTGCCGAGGCCCTCGGGGTGCTCGGCACCGGCCGACGCCAGCAGCAGCGCGGCCGAGTTCGCCGCACCCGCCGACACCACGAAGCGTCGCCCGTGCACCGTCACCGGCCCGTCCGGCCCGACCCCGACCGCCTCCACCACGCGCCGGCCCGACGCGTCGGTGACCAGCCGCTCCACCCGGACCCCGGTCGCCAACCGGGCCGACCCGGTGGCGAGCGCGGGGTCGACGGCGCACACCTCGGCATCCGACTTGGCGCCCAGGCGGCACGGGAAGCCGTCACAGGTCGCGCACCGCACGCACCGCCCACCCGGGCGCAGGTCGACTCCCATCGCCGTCGAGGCGGGGCTCACCCCGGCGGCGGTCAGCCGCTCCACCAGCGCCGCGACGTACGGCTCGTGCGGCAACGCGGCGTACGGGAAGGGCGTGCTCCGCCACGGCTCGGTCGGGTCCGAGCCGGCCGTCCCGTGCACGGCGTACAGCCGCTCGGCCTCGCCGTAGAAGGGCTCGAGGTCGGCGTACCGGAACGGCCACTCGGGCGAGACCCCGTCGAGGTGCGCCACCTCCTCGAAGTCCGACTCCCGGAAACGTGGCAGCGACGCACCGTAGACCTTGGTGTTGCCGCCCGACCACGTAGTGCACGCCCGGCGCGAACGCCGACCCCGACCCGTCCTCCCACAGCTCGGCCGGCTTGTACCGGCGCTTCATGAACACCTCGTCCGGCGACCAGTTCTGCGGCTCGCGGGGCAGCCGCTCCCCCCGCTCGACGAGCAGCACGTCCACGCCGCGCCGGGCCAGCGCCCACGCGGTCGTGCCCCCGCCCATGCCCGAGCCCACCACGACGACGTCGGCCTCGAGGTGCTCCATGGCGTGATGCTCCCACGGGGCGTCCGGCGCGGTGCTGCTCCCGAGGTGCCGGTCGGGCAGACCGCCGTGCACGTGCGCCGCCAGACCCCACCCCCGATGTGGTTGCGTGGACCGATGCCCACCATCGGATTCCACTGCTCCCACGAGCAGATCGCTCCCGGCCGGCTCCTGCGTGACGTCCAGCACGCCGAGCAGGCGGGCTTCACCGCCGCGATGTCCTCCGACCACCTGTCCCCGTGGTCGGAGCGGCAGGGCGAGTCGGGCTTCGCGTGGTCCTTCCTGGGCGCGGCGCTGGCCACGACCAGCCTGCCCTTCGGCGTCGTCACCGCCCCGGGCCAGCGCTACCACCCCGCCATCACGGCGCAGGCGATCGCGACCCTCGCGAGCATGTTCCCCGGTCGCTTCTGGGCGGCGCTGGGCTCCGGTGAGGCCAGCAACGAACGGGTCACCGGCGAGGTCTGGCCCCGCAAGGACGTCCGCGACGCGCGCCTGCTCGAGTGCGTCGACGTCATCCGTCGACTCCTCGCCGGCGAGACCGTCGACCACGACGGCCTCGTCACGGTCAACCGTGCTCGCCTGTGGACCCTGCCGGATGCCGTGCCGCCCCTGATCGGCCCGGCCGTCACCCCCGCGACCGCCGCCCGCCACGCGGCCTGGGCCGACGGCCTGGTCACGGTCAACCAGCCGCTCGACACCCTCCGGCGAGGTGCTCGACGCCTACCGCGACGCCGGTGGCCGCGGTGCCGCCCGCCTCCAGGTGCACCTCAGCTGGGCGCCGACCGACGACGAGGCGCTCGCCATCGCGCACGACCAGTGGCGCAGCAACGTCCACGGCCCACCCGTCAGCTGGGACACCGAGACCGTCGAGGCGTTCGACGTGATGGCGCAGGCGGTCGCCCCCGCCCAGGTGGCCGAGGTCGTCAACGTCTCGAGCGACCCGGCCCGGCACGCGGCCTGGATCCAGGAGTACGTCGACCAGGGCTGGGACGAGATCTACCTCCACCACGTGGGCCAGGAGCAGGAGGCCTTCATCGACACCTTCGGCGAGCGGGTGCTGCCCCAGCTCGACCCGGTGCCCCCGGCCCCGGCCACGACCGGCCGGCCCGCCCTCGAGCGCGAGGAGGCCACCCGATGAGGCTCAGCCAGACCGGCGACGTGTGGTGGAAGTCCGCGGTGTTCTACTGCGCCGACGTCGAGACCTTCCAGGACAGCGACGGCGACGGCGTCGGCGACCTGCGCGGCATGACCGACCGCATCGAGTACCTCGCCGACCTCGGCATCACCTGCCTGTGGCTGATGCCGCTCTACCCGACCGCCGGGCGCGACGACGGCTACGACATCACCGACTTCTTCGGGGTCGACCCGCGGCTGGGCACGTCCGGTGACTTCGTCGAGCTCGTGCGCACCGCACGCTCGGCCGGCATCCGGGTGGTCGTCGACTTCGTCATGAACCACACCTCCGACCAGCACCCGTGGTTCAAGCAGGCCCGGCGCAGCGTCGACGACCCCTACCGCCAGTTCTACGTGTGGTCGCCGACCAAGCCGCGCTCGAGCAGGGCCGAGGTGGTCTTCCCCGACAAGGAGGACAGCATCTGGGAACGGGACGAGAAGACCGGCGAGTACTACCTCCACCACTTCTACAAGACCCAGCCCGACCTCAACGTCGCCAACCCCGACGTGCAGGAGCAGATCGCCAGCACCCTGGGCTACTGGCTCGCGCTCGGGGTGTCCGGCTTCCGGATCGACGCCGTCCCCTTCCTCTTCGCCAACGACACCTACCCGGGGTCCGAGCCCAACGGGTTCGACCCGCAGGCGCTACCTCAAGGACGTGCGCGACTTCGTCACCCGCCGCCTGGGTGATGCCGCGCTGCTCGGCGAGGTCAACCTCCCCTACCCGCAGCAGAAGGAGTTCTTCGGCGGCCCCGACGGCGACGGGCTCAACATGCAGTTCGACTTCATCGGGATGGAGCGCCTCTACCTGTCGCTGGCCCGTCAGGATGCCGGGCCGGTCGCCTCCGCGCTGCGGGAGCGGCCCGCGCTCGACGTCACGAGCCAGTGGGCCAACTTCGTGCGCAACCACGACGAGCTCACCCTCGACAAGCTGAGCACGCCCGAGCGCAAGGAGGTGTTCGCCGCCTTCGGCCCGGACCCCGACATGCAGCTCTACGGCCGTGGCCTGCGCCGTCGGCTCCCGACGATGCTCGGTGGCGACGAGCGCCGCATCCGCCTCGTCTACTCCCTGTTGTTCTCCCTCCCCGGCACCCCGACGCTCTTCTACGGCGAGGAGATCGGCATGGGCGAGAACCTCGACGTCGAGGGCCGCCTGGCCGTGCGCACGCCGATGCAGTGGGATGACGGCCCCAACGGCGGCTTCTCCACGGCGCCGAAGCGCCGGCTCACCCGACCGCAGCCGAGCGGGCTGTTCGGGCCGGAGCAGGTCAACGCCGCGGCCCAGCGCCAGGACCCGGACTCGCTCTGGTCGTTCATCCGGCAGCTCATCCGGCGCTACCGGCAGATGCCGCAGATCGGCTGGTCCGACGTCGAGGTGCTCGACCACGACGTCCCCGCCGTGCTCGCCCACGTGTGCCGACAGGACGGGTGGCGCCTCCTCGCGCTGCACAACCTCGGGGCCGACGACGCCATCGTGACGCTGGACCTCGGGCCGGTGCCCGAGGGGTCGGTGCTGCGTGACGTGCTCGACGGCCGACCCGACCAGCCGCTCGACCCGAACGGCCGCGTCGAGGTGCGCGTCGACGGCCACCGCGGCCAGTGGCTGCGGGTGCTGGCTCCCGGTGAGCAGGCCTACGCCTGAGCGCGCCCCCGACCGGGGGTGGCCTGCGGCTTGGTCGGAAACGCCACCCCACCGGTACGGTGGTGCCCGACACCGGCAGTGACCGCCGCCACACCCAGCACCAGCGGTCACGACGACCCTGTCGACTGCGTGGGCGGGCAACGACCCCGACACGCATCCGACACGACGCGGCGACCGTCACCACGGGAGCCCGGAGAAGGAGTGCCCTGTGAGCGACAACGAGGTCGCCCCGCTCGAGGCGGCGTTCGGCGTGGACCACCACGTCGACCCGGCGCCGAGGCCCCCGAACGCCCCGTCCAGGACGGCGGCCCGGAGATGGTCCAGCTGCTCAACCCCGAGGGTGAGCGCGTCTCGCACCCCGAGTACGACGCCGTCGTCGACGACCTGACGACGAGGAGCTGCGCGGGTTCTACCGCGACCTCGTCCTCATCCGCCGCTTCGACGCCGAGGCCACCGCGCTCCAGCGCCAGGGCGAGCTCGGCCTGTGGGCCAGCCTGCTCGGCCAGGAGGCCGCCCAGGTCGGCTCCGGCCGCGCGCTGCGCCCCCAGGACTACGCCTTCCCGACCTACCGCGAGCACGGCGTCGCCTGGTGCCGCGGCGTCGACCCGGTCAACCTGCTCGGCATGTTCCGCGGCGTCAACCACGGCGGCTGGGACCCGAACGAGAAGAACTTCCACCTCTACACGATCGTCATCGGCGCCCAGACCCTGCACGCCACCGGCTACGCGATGGGCGTGCAGCGCGACGGCAGCGTCGGCACCGGCGACGCCGACCGCGACACCGCCGTCATCGCCTACTTCGGCGACGGCGCGACCAGCCAGGGCGACGTCAACGAGGCGTTCGTCTTCGCCGGCGTCAACAACAGCCCGGTCGTGTTCTTCTGCCAGAACAACCAGTGGGCCATCTCCGAGCCCATCGAGAAGCAGACCCGCATCCCGCTCTACCAGCGCGCCCGCGGCTTCGGCTTCCCCGGCGTCCGGGTCGACGGCAACGACGTGCTCGCCGTGTACGCCGTGACCAAGGCCGCGCTCGACGCCGCCCGCACCGGCCAGGGCCCGACGCTCATCGAGGCCTTCACCTACCGGATGGGCGCGCACACGACCTCCGACGACCCCACGAAGTACCGCGTCTCGGCCGAGGTCGAGGCGTGGAAGCACCGCGACCCGATCGAGCGGCTTCAAGGCCTGCCTGACTCACGAGCGGCCAGCGCCGACGCCGACGTTCTTCGACGCGGTCGAGCGAGGAGGCCGACGAGCTCGGCGACCGCAGGTGCGCGAGGGCTGCCTGGCGATGCCCGACCCGCCCGGCACCGACGATGTTCGACCACGTCTACGCCGAGCCGCACCCGCTCATCGAGGCGCGAGCGGGCCGAGTTCGCGCGCCTACCAGGCCGCGCTTCGAGGAGGCGCACTGATGGCCGCCGACCACCCTCGCCAAGGGCATCACGACCGGCCTGCGCCGCGCCATGGAGAACGACCCCAAGGTCGTCCTCATGGGTGAGGACATCGGCAAGCTCGGCGGCGTCTTCCGCGTCACCGAGGGCCTGCAGAAGGACTTCGGCGAGGACCGCGTCATCGACACCCCGCTCGCCGAGTCCGGCATCGTCGGCACCGCGATCGGCATGGCCCTGCGCGGCTACCGCCCCGTCGTCGAGATCCAGTTCGACGGGTTCGTCTACCCGGCCTTCGACCAGATCGTCAGCCAGGTCGCCAAGATGCGCGCCCGCTCGCCTGGGCCACGTCGACGATGCCGATGGTCATCCGCATCCCGTTCGGCGGCGGCATCGGCGCCGTCGAGCACCACAGCGAGTCCAACGAGGCGTACTTCGCGCACACCGCCGGCCTGCGGGTCGTCGCCTGCTCCAACCCCGACGACGCCTACTGGATGATCCAGCAGGCGATCGAGACCGACGACCCGGTCATCTTCTTCGAGCCCAAGCGCCGCTACTGGGACAAGGGCGAGGTCGACGACGGCCGCCCGACGGCGCGGCCTCGTGCGACGCGCGCGCGTGCTGCGCGAGGGCACCGACGTCACGCTGCTCGCCTACGGCCCGATGGTCAAGACCTGCCTGGAGGCGGCCCAGGCCGCGGCGGAGGAGGGCCGCAGCCTCGAGGTCGTCGACCTGCGCTCGCTCTCGCCGCTCGACAGTCGACATGCTCGCGCGTCGGTCGCGCAAGACCGGCCGGCTCGTCGTCGTGCACGAGGCGTCGACCTTCCTCGGCATGGGTGCCGAGATCGCGGCCGCCATCACCGAGCGCGCTTCTACTCCCTCGAGGCGCCGGTGCTGCGCGTCGGCGGCTACAACATGCCCTACCCGCCGAGCCGGCTCGAGGAGGAGTTCCTCCCCGACCTCGACCGCGTCCTCGACGCCGTCGACCGCTCGCTCGCGTCACTGAAAGGCGTTCTCGCAGATGGCTCTTCGTGACGTTCAACCTCCCCGACCCCGGCGAGGGCCTCACCGAGGCCGAGATCGTCACCTGGCACGTCGCGGTCGGCGACACCGTCAAGGTCAACGACATCGTCGTCGAGATCGAGACGGCCAAGTCGCTGGTCGAGCTGCCCGTGCCGTTCGCCGGCACGGTCACCGCGCTGCTCGTCGCCGAGGGCGACACCGTCGAGGTCGGCACGCCGATCATCACCGTCGACGACGGCGTGGGCGGTTCGACCGGATGCCGTCGCGCCGGCTCCCGCGCCGCCGCGGCTCCCGCTCGGCGGCCACCCGGCCGAGGCGCCCGAGGCGAGCCGAGATCGGCGAGGGCCTGATCGGCGGCACCACGTCGACCGGCCGCACCGCCGTGCTCGTCGGCTACGGGGTCAAGCAGACCGAGGCCAAGCGTCGCCCCCGCAGGGCCAGCCCGCCGCGCCGACCGGCCGCGGCCGCGCCGTCGGCCGCGCCGTCGGTCGCGCCGGCACCGGCAGGTCGCAGCGGCGCCGAGCGCCGGTCGTCGCCCGAGCGGCGCCCGCGCGCTGGCCAAGCCGCCGGTGCGCAAGCTCGCCAAGGACCTCGGCGTCGACCTCGCCACCGTCACGCCGACCGGTGACGGCGGCATCGATCACCCGCGCCGACGTCGAGCGGCCGCCGCGGGCGGCGCGCCGAGCGCGGCTCCGGCACGCCCGGCATCCGCCCGGTCCGGCGGCGCCGGCCCCCGGCTCTGACCGGGAGGACGCGGCTCCCGATCAAGGGCGTGCGCAAGATGACCGCGCAGGCGATGGTCGCCTCGGCGTTCACCGCCCCGCACGTCACCGAGTGGGTCACCGTCGACGTCACGCGCCACGATGGAGCTCGTCGAGCGGCTCAAGAAGGACAAGGAGTTCCGCGACGTCAAGGTCACGCCGCTGCTCGTGCTCGCCAAGGCGATGTGCCTCGCGGTGCGCCGCAACCCCGGCGTCAACGCGACGCTGGGACGAGGCCGCCCAGGAGATCGTGCTCAAGCACTACGTCAACCTCGGCATCGCCGCGGCGACCCCGCGCGGGCTGATCGTGCCGAACATCAAGGACGCCGACGCCATGTCGATGCGCGAGCTCGCCGAGGCGATCGGCGCCCTCACCGCCACGGCCCGCGAGGGCCGCACCCAGCCGGCCGACATGGCCGGCGGCACCATCACGATCACCAACGTCGGCGTCTTCGGCGTCGACGCCGGCACGCCGATCCTCAACCCGGGCGAGGCGGCGATCCTGGCGTTCGGCACGGTCGCCCGGCGCCCGTGGGTCGTCACCGCGGCCGACGGCAGCGAGAGCATCGAGCCGCGCTGGGTCACCACGCCTCGCGCTCAGCTTCGACCACCGCCTCGTCGACGGCGAGCTCGGCAGCCGCTACCTCGCCGACGTCGCGGCGATCCTGGCGGACCCCTCCCGCGCGCTCGTCTGGGGCTGAGCCCGGATGCCGGCCCCGGCCGCCGAGCCCACCGGCGTCGTCTTCCCCGAGGTCGACGGTCGCCGCTCGACGGGTGCGACCGGCAAGGGCGATCGTCGCCGACGCGCTGCGCCCCGTCGACCCGGTCGGCGCGGCGGCGGCCGCAGCGCGAGACGAACTGGCGCAGCGGCTACCTCCCGCACTTCCGCCGGCTGGTCGAGGCGGGGCTCGCCCGACCCGAGGACGCCGTCGCCATCGCCGACGCCGGGCTCGCCTCGGTCTACGACCGGATGTGCTGGCGCGACCCCGACGGCCGGGAGGTGCGGCTCGAGGCCGCGCTCGGCGGCGTCGCCGGCAGCCCCGCCGACCTGCTGGCCACCGAGACCGCTCGGCGGCGAGGGCGAGCCCGAGCCGGCGCTCACCATCCCGTACCGCGGGCCACCGGCTCGGCGGTGACGACCTGCGCCGCCAGCTCGACACCTGGGTGGCCGACGGCGTCGTCGAGCCGACCCTGCGCGAGGCGGTCGGCGCGGTGCTCGACCACCCCGAGTGGCTGCGCCTCGAGGGCCGCACCGTCGTCGTGCTCGGCGCGGCCGCCGAGATGGGCCCGCTGCGGTCGCTGCTGCGCTGGGGCGCCACCGTCGCCGCGGTCGACCTGGCCCGCCCCGACCTCTGGGCCCGGCTGCTCGGCGACACGACCGGGACTGGCCGGCCGGCTGCTCGTGCCCGCCGACCCCCGGCACGTCCGACCTCGACCAGCGCGCCGGCGTCGACCTCGTCCACGACCTGCCGACCGCCACCGGGTGGGTCTGCGGGCTGCCCGGGTCGCTCGTCATCGGCAACTACGTCTACGCCGACGGCGCCACCAACGTGCGGGTCAGCACGGCCGTCGACGCCCTCACCGAGACGGTGCGCACGGCCCGCCCCGACACCGCGATGTCGTTCCTCGCCACCCCGACCGACGTCTTCGCCGTGCCGGGCGAGGCCGTCGACGCCTCGGCGCAGGCCTACGCCGACCGGCGCACCTCGAAGCTGCTGCGCGGGCCGCTGCGCACCCTGTCCGGCGGGCGGCTGCTGCGCCGCAACTACGTGCCCGGCGAGGACCCCGGCATCAACGACTCGCGTCGTGCTCCAGCAGGGCCCCAACTACCTGCTCGCCAAGCGGCTCCAGCGCTGGCGGGCGACGTCGGCCCGGGCCCAGGGCGCCACGGTGTCGTTCAAGATCGCGCCCGCCCACGCGCACCCGCTCGGTCGTGAAGAACCGCGCGCTCGCCGCGGCCTACGCCGGGGCGCACCGCTTCGGCGTCGAGGTGTTCGACCCGGCACGGCCAACACCCTGATGGCCGCGCTGCTCGTGCACGACCTCGCCGGCCGGCTCGCCGCGCCAGGAGCACCCGTGGCAGGACGAGGCGTACGCCGCGGCGCACGGCGGGCTGTGGCGCGCGGCCTACGACCCGCGCAGCGCCCTCGGCCTCGCCGCCCTGCTCGGCGCCGCCTCCGCCCGCCCCTGACCCCGCCTCACCGACCTCGTCTGTCAGGTGCGGGCGACGCGCCGGTTCCAGCGGCGTGTCGGCAACGTTCTGCACCGACACGGTCGGGGTCGGCGGCGGTTGCGCATCCGCACCGGAGCGTTCCAGCCTACGGAATCCGTGGTTGCGCCGACCTCGCCACCCGTCATGATGGGGGTATGAGCGCCACCTCGTCGATGCCGAAGCGACCGTCCGACCCCCTCGACCTGATCGACGTCGACAGCCTGCTCACCGACGAGGAGAAGGCGATCCGGGCGGCCACCCGCCAGGTCTGCGCCGACGCTCGTCGACCCCTACGTCATGCAGTGGTACGAGGACGGCGACCTGCCGGTCGCCCGCGAGCTCGCCCAGGAGTTCGGCAAGGTCGGCCTGCTCGGCATGCACCTCGAGGGCTACGGCTGCGCCGGCATGTCCGCCGTCGACTACGGCCTGGCCTGCCTCGAGCTCGAGGCGAGCGACTCCGGCATCCGCTCGCTGGTGTCGGTGCAGGGCAGCCTCGCGATGTTCGCGATCTGGCGGTTCGGCACCGAGGAGCAGAAGCAGGAGTGGCTGCCGCGGATGGCGGCCGGCGAGGCGATCGGCTGCTTCGGCCTCACCGAGCCCGACCACGGCTCCGACCCCGGCTCGATGCGCACCCGCGCCCGCCGCGACGGCGACGACTGGGTGCTCAACGGCTCCAAGATGTGGATCACCAACGGCTCGATCGCCGACGTCGCGGTCGTCTGGGCGAACGCGGGCGACGAGAACGGCGGCATCCGCGGCTTCGTGGTGCCCACCGACACCCCGGGGTTCGCGGCCCACGAGATCACCCACAAGATGTCGCTGCGCGCGTCGGTCACCTCCGAGCTCATCTTCGAGGACGTCCGGCTGCCCGCGGATGCCGTGCTCCCCGACGTCGCGCGGCCTCAAGGGGCCGCTGCGCCTGCCTGTCGCGAGGCGCGCTACGGCATCGTCTGGGGCGTCGCTCGGTGCGGCCCGGTCCTCGCTCGAGGCGGCCCGCCGCTACGCCATGGAGCGCATCCAGTTCGGCCGGCCGATCGCCGGCTTCCAGCTGACCCAGGCGAAGCTCGCGAACATGGCCACCGAGCTGCAGCTCGGCCAGCTGCTCGCGCTGCACCTCGGCCGCCGCAAGGACACCGTCGGGCTGCGCCCCGAGCAGGTCGTCGGTCGGCAAGTTCAACAACATCACCAAGTCGCTCGAGATCTGCCGCACCGCCCGCACCATCCTCGGCGCCAACGGCGTCAGCGGTGAGTACCCCGTGATGCGGCACGCCAACAACCTCGAGTCGGTGCTCACCTACGAGGGCACCGTCGAGATGCACACCCTCGTCATCGGCCAGGCGCTCACCGGCGAGTCCGCCTTCCGCTGACCTCGCGGGCCCGCCGGCCCACGCGCGAAACCTCGTTGCCCGCCGTCTCCGGCGGGCGGGACGATGACCGTCCCCCACCCCCTCATCGGAGAACCCCGTGCTGTCCGCCTATGCCCCGTTGTTCCGCGTCCCCGGCGCCACCCGCTTCATCGCGGGCACCGCGCTGTCGCGCACCGGCGGGGCGATGTTCGGTGTCGCGATCATCGTCATGCTCAGCGAGCGCCGCGGGTCGTTCGGGCTCGCCGGTGCGGTCTCGGCCGTGGGCCTGTTCGTGCTCGCCATCGCCGGCCCGGTCATCGGCCGGCTGGTCGACAAGCACGGCCAGCGCCGGGTGGCCCTGCCGTTCGTCGTCTTCTCGACGTTCTGCGGCGTGACCGTCGCGGTGCTGTCCTGGCGCGACGCCCCGGCCTGGACGCTCTTCGTCTTCTACGGGCTGAGCGCCGTGCTGCCCGAGCCGGGCCCGATGTCGCGGGCCCGCTGGGCGCACATCTACCGCGACGAGCCCCAGCACCTGCACACCGCGATGTCGTTCGAGCAGGTCTCCGACGAGGCGTCGTTCGTCATCGGCCCGGTGCTGGCCGTGCTGGTGTCGACGCTGTGGTTCCCCGAGGCCGGGCTGCTGCTCGCCGAGCTGCTCTTCACCGCCGGGATGCTGGCGTTCCTCGCCGCCCGCGCCACCGAGCCGCCGGTCGTGCCGCACGCCGACCGGCCCGGTGGGTTCGCCGTGCGCCGCCCCGGCCTGCTCCTCGTCGCCGTCGCCCTCGTCATGACCGGCGTCATCTTCGGCGCCAACGAGGTCATCGCGGTGGCCTACGCGAAGGAGCACGGCGAGACCGGCTTCTCGAGCATCATCCTCGGGGCGTTCGCGCTCGGGCTCGACCTTGGCGGGAATCGTGTTCGGCAGCAGGGTGTTCCGCACGACGCTGACCCGGCGGCTCATCCTCGCGGCCACCGGCATGTTCGTGCTCGAGGTCCCCGCCCTGCTCGTCGGCGGGCTGTGGCCGCTCGTCGTGGTCATGTTCGTGGCGGGCTCGGCGACCGCGCCGATGCTGATCACCAGCCTGTCGCTCGCCCAGAAGCTGGTGCCCGCCGGCCCTGGTGACCGAGGGGATGGCGGTGGCCATCACCGGCATCCTGATCGGCATCTCGGGCGGGTCGGCGGTGGGCGGCTGGGCGATCGAGGCGTGGGGTGCGCAACCGGCGTATGCCGTGCCGGTGCTCGCCGGTGGGCTCGCCCTCGCGATCATCGCGGCCCGCTACCGGCACCTCGAGCGCCACGAGCTGGCCAACGACTGATCAGCCGAGCCAGCTGCCCGCCCGCATCACGGCGACGACCTCGAGGTCGTCGTCGAGGTGCACGAGGTCGGCGCGGCGACCGGGCTCGATGGCGCCGACGTCGGTGAGGCCCGAGCAGCCGCGCCGGCGTGGCCGTGGCCGCCTCCACGACGTCGTCGAGCGGCAGCCCGGCGGTCTGCACCGCGTAGCGGACGGCGCGGTCCATGGTCAGGGTGCTGCCGGCGATCGCGCCGTTCGAGGCGAGCCGGGCCACGCCGTCGCGCACCTGTACGGCCGCCGGGCCGAGCACGTAGTCGCCGTCCGCCGCGCCGGCGGCACCCATGGCGTCGGTGACGAGCAGGAAGCGGCCCGGGGCCGAGGTGGCGGCCCAGTGCAGCACCGCGGGGTGCAGGTGCACGCCGTCGGCGATCAGCTCGACGAAGGCCCGGGGGTCCTCGACGAGCGCCAGCACCGGCCCGGGCTCGCGGTGGTGGATCGGCCGCATCGCGTTGAACAGGTGGGTCGCGACCGAGGCGCCGGCATCGAGGGCCTCCTGCGCCACCGCGTACGTCGCGTCGCTGTGCCCGAGCGCGGCGATGACGCCCCGGTGGGCGAGCACGGCCACGGCCTCGAGGCCGCCGTCCAGCTCGGGGGCGAGGGTCACCATCCGCACCGTGCCGTCGCCGGCGTCGAGCAGCCGGGTCACCTCGGCCGGGTCGGGCGCGCGCACGACGACGGCGTCGTGGGTGCGGTCGATCAGCGAGTCGAGGCTGTCCTTGGTCCGTTCGATGCTCTTGATCATTTGTGTGCTCCTTGGCCTGGTTGTCTTCGTTCTGCTCGATTGCCGACGGCGGGATCCTGCGAGCGGTTCAGGCGGTGGCTACGGCCGGTCAGAGCTCCGACAGCTGGACCAGCTGCTTGCCTTGGTTCTTTCCCTGCAGCATGCCGATGAAGGCCTGCGGCGCCGCTTCGATCCCGCGGGCGACGTCTTCGCGGTACTTGAGCTGTCCCGGCCTGCAGCCAGTGCGGCCAGCTGCGCGCAGCCTTCGGGGAACCGCTCGGCGTAAGCCGGAGACCAGGAAGCCCTGCACCTTCGCCTGCTTGACGATCAGCTGGTCCAGCCAGCGCGGCCCGGCTCTCGGGAGCCTCGAGGTTGTACTGCGAGATCTGTCCGCAGACGGCGATGCGCGCGCCGGCGTTGAGGTGGCCGCACGACCGCGTCGGTGATCGCGCCGCCGACGTTGTCGAAGTAGACGTCGATGCCGTCGGGGCAGAGCTCGCCGAGCTTGCCGTCGAAGTCGTTGCCGGTCTTGTAGTTGCAGGCGGCGTCGAAGCCGAGCTCGTCGAGCAGCCAGGCGACCTTGGCGTCGGAGCCCGCGACGCCGACGACGCGGCAGCCCTCGATCTTGGCGATCTGGCCGGCGACCATCCCGACCGCGCCGGCCGCGCCCGAGACCACGACGGTCTCGCCGGGCTGCGGCTCGCAGATGTCGAGCAGGCCGAAGTAGGCCGTGAGCCCGGGCATGCCCAGCACGCCGAGCGCGGTCGAGATCGGCGCGACGCCGGGGTCGAGCTTGCGCAGGTCGCGGCCCTGCGGCGACGGCGTACTCCTGCCAGCCCAGCATGCCCTCGACCGCGTCGCCGACGCTGGAACGCGGGATCCGCCGGACTCGACCACGAAGCCGACCGCGCCGCCGGTCATGACCTCGCCGATGGCGATCGGCTCGCGCGTCCGAGTCCGCCTCGTTCATCCGGCCGCGCATGTAGGGATCGAGCGACAGATAGACCGATCGCACCAGCACCTCGCCCGCGGCCGGGCGACGGCAGCGGAGCGTAGGCGAGCTGGAAGTCCGAGACCTTCGGGAATCCCAACGGCCGGGCGGCGAGCGATGATCTGTCGGTTCACCGCGACTGTCAATCGGCGCGAGTCCTTCCTTGCGATGCGGTTGCCTGCGCGGCGAGCGCGACGCCCGGTTCGCGCCTGCCGGACGAGCGCGCGCGCCGCGGAGCGAGCGCGCCTCTAGGCGTCCGCGCGCGAGACGAGCAGGACGCCGCCGGCCACGATCGCGGCGACTCCGGCCCAGACCGGGATGTTGACGCGTCTCCTTGTCCTTGACCGAGAACTCGAGCGGACCGATCTTCGCGTCGTGGGTCGTCTTGGTGTAGGTGAAGCCGCCGTAGACCAGGCCGACGATGCCGAGCGACGATCAGCAGCGATGGCGACGAGCTTGAGTGGGTTCATTGCGCCTCCTCAGAGGACCGCCGCCCGGAGAGCAGCCGGAAGATCAGGATGACGACAGCCACGACGAGCAGGATGTGGATGAAGCCGCCCAGCGTGTACGAGGTCACGAGGCCGAGCAGCCAGAGCACCACGAGAATGACCAGGATGGTCCAGAGCATCGCACTCCTCCGATTCGCCGGGGTCGGCCTCAGCCGTCGCCGACCGGAGGGTCGCTCCTCGTGAGCTGCCGTCCGTTCCCGAGCGGACTCCAAGCTAGTCCTCCGGCTCCACACTCGAGGAAGAGCAGTTTCTACCTAATCCGCGGCGTCCTCCCGGGTAGTAACTGCTCTTCCGACCCGGCGGATCGAACCGCTAGGTTTCGATACACGTTCAAGAAAGGACGGTCTCCCGTGAATAGAAACCTCGTCTCTCCTGCAGGCCGCGGATCGGGTCTTCCGCTCGCCCGTGGCGGCGCGACGTGCGGCGTCAACGATCGTAGTCGCATGCTCGGTGCCACCAGATCTCTCTTCGTCGCCGTCGTCTGTTCGGCGGGCACTTGCTCTCGTCGTCGACGGCATCGGCGGCATCGGCCGCCGGCAGCGCCGACCTCTGCAACGGCCATTGGGTGAAGAAGCTGGGCGGAGCCCATGCGGTCACCCGTCATGCCGATCGACGACCGGCCAGCCTGCGCCGCAGGCTGCCCGAGCTCGAAGCGAGCATCCGCGACCGTGGTCGGGCGGGACCCGAGCCTCGGTCCGGTCGTCGCCGACGCGCTGATCGCGGCGATCCGCGACGGCGCCGGGATCACCGAGCGCCCGATGCGGCGCGACGAGGCGGTGCACTGGATGGCCTACCAGCCCAAGCCGGGCCGGATCGAGGTGATCTCGCCCGCCTGCCTGCGCCTCGAGCGCAGCTACGACTCGTTCGAGATCACGGTCGAGATCCCCGAAGCCGGCGTCGGCGAGCCAGGCGCCGCCTGCGCGGTGTCCGCGACCCGCGACTGCGCCTCCTCGAACCCGAAGATCACGGTCGACCTCCGCGGCTCGAGCCCGGGCGCGCGGGTCACGATGTCCGCCGGCGGCCAGCCCGCGGTCGCGGTCGGCGCGGCCGGGCGAGAGCTTCGCGATCGACGACCCGGGCCCGTACGAGCGCGAGCCGTCTTCACCGTGCGGGCGCAGGGCGCGCCCGCCACCGCCCGCACGGCGCGCGTCTTCCGCTTCCTGATGCCGAAGATCTGCGGCAACCTCGCCTACCTGGGCGAGGCGCCGAGCCGGACGATCGCGGCGGCTGGCGCGGCGTTGACCTGCGAGAAGAGCGTGCGCGTCGGTGCTCTGCGCTCCGGTACGCCGGCGCCGGTCGTCCGGTCGCAGCCGGAAATCGTCGCCGACGTCTGCGAGGCAGGCTGGGTCGCGCGGCCGTTCCTCTTCGCCTTCATGCCCCTGGGCGACGAGCAGGAGCGGGACTTCCTCCTCGGCCGTCGGCCAGGCGCGCGAGAGCTTCGAGATGAACAACGGCTACGGTGTCGGCGTCGCGGTGGAGAAGCGGATGGGCCCGGTCGTCGGTGCTCGAAGCGGCGCTGATGTTCGGCCGCGGCGACTCGGAGTACGACCTGAACAACGGCGTGCGTCGAGCGGCAGCGATTCGCACGCGACGAACTTCTACGCCCTGACCTTCGGCCCGAACTTCCATCTGCTCGGCTGCGGCGGCGCCGACCTCTACGTCGGACCGTTCGTCGGCTACGGCGGCTTCGGTGACCCGAACTACTGGGCGCCGACCACCACTTCCGGGCGAGCTTCGACGGACGCTTCGTCTGGGGCGCGCAGCTCGGCCTCGACCTGCCGTTCCAGGGCGACGGGCCGTGGGGTTTCCACGGCGGTCTGCGTTACATGAAGCTGTCGCAGGACACCGACGCGGGCTCGATCAAGGTCGATCCGCTGATCGTCGAGGCTCGGTCTCTCGTACCGGTACTGAACCGCACGCCAGAGCGGGCCGGTCCGGGACCGTCGCCACCAGGCGGCGGCCGGATCGGAACGGCCGGCGGCGGTGCGGTCGTTCACGACCGAAGCGAGCCATGCCGATCGCAGTTCCCGCTCTCCTCGCCTCGAATCGGCGCCGGTGTATCGTGCGGCGCCCTGGGGGTACCTGCGATGAAACTCGAAGAGGCCCTGCTCTGCGTCGACTGCGAATCTCTCTACTCGGGCTCGAGCCACTGCCCGCAGTGCGGAAGCCAGGTCGCGTATCCGCTGGTCCGCGCGCTGAACCGTCCGGCCGTGTCGCGGCGCGGCGGAGTCTTTTCGCAGTGCCGCTCGAGAGCGCGCGGTCGAGGTCGAAGACGCGCTCGCTCGCCGGCCACGGCATCTCAGCTCAGGCAGAGCGCATGAAACAGCCTATCCAGCAGGAGGTCGCGCGTCGCCGCTCACGGCGCCCGCTGGTCCGCGAGCCGAAGGGGATGAAGATGCCGGCCGACCGGAAGACCGAGGCGGCGCGGCTCGAGGCGGTCGCGCACGAGGCGTACTTCGTCTGCCTCCACGAGATCGTCCGCGGCCTCGCCCACGACCTGAACGGCGCGCTGAACACCCTGTCGCTCAACCTCGAGCTGCTCGACCTCGCGACCGCCCGCGACCGCGGAGTCGAGGGCAGCGGCGGCGCGGGAACGCTCGCTGGCCACGGCGCGCCGCGCCCTCCGCGAGATTCAGGAGATCGTCGAGCGGCAGGTCCTGCCCGTCGGCCGCACCTCCGCGCCGGAGACGATCGATTCCACGACGCTGCTCGCCGGCTTCTCGGACGAGGCGACTCCGCTCCTGCACCTCCGGAGAGCGAACCTGAAGAACGGCGCCGCGGTGCCTTCGATCCCCGTTCGCTGCTCCGTGCCGGCCGTGCGCAGGACCTGGCTGGTGACGATCCGGGCGCTGCTCGACGCGATGCAGGACGGCGCCAGCCTGCGCTTCTCGGTCGAGGCGGAAGCGCGCGAGGTCGTCTTCGTCCTGGGAGTCGCCGACGAAGGTGCGATCGATGGCGCGAAGCGGAGCGCGCTCCTCGCGCAGCTCGTCGCGGAGCTGCCCGAGCTGCCGGCGCTCTGGGAGCGATCGGAGGCTCGCTCGCGTGCCGTCGTCGGGCCAGGACCTGATCCGTTTCGGACTGCCCCATGCCTGAGCTCGAAATCGAAGGAGCGACGAACGCGCGGACGTGAGCCGCGGGCAAACGGCGATCGGCGAAGGGAACGAGCGGGAACCTGCGCCGGCGAACGGTCCCGCTCGGCCCCGTCGGCGCGGCTCGTCGCCGGCGGTGACCAGGCTGCGCGCGCTCGTCGTCGAGGACGACCGGGGTCGCGCGACGCCCTCGTGGAGGTCATCGAGCACGAAGGCTTCCAGGTCGCCGCGGCGCCTCGCTCGCGGAGGCGCGCGCGCGCCTGGAGTCGTTCCAGCCCGAGCTCGTCCTCGTCGACCTCCTCCTTCCCGACGGCAGCGGGCTCGACCTGCTCGACCTGCTCGACACCGCGCTCGACGGTCGAGCCCTCCGGACGTCATCGTCGTCACCGGGCACTCGTCGGTCGAGACCGCGGTCGACGCGCTGCGGCGGGGCGCGGTCGACTACCTGGCGAAGCCGATCGACATCGCGCGCCTGCACACCGTCCTGATGCAGACGCTCCGGGCGGCAGCGCTTCCGGCGCGGAGATCCGCGCAGCTGCGCGAGCGAGCTGCGCGAGCTCGGCCGCTTCGGCTCGATGGTCGGCGCGTCGCCGCCGATGCAGCGGTCTACGACCAGATCGCGCGCGTCGCGCCGACCGAGCGCCGCGGTGCTCGATCCTGGGCGAGAGCGGCACCGGCAAGGAGCTGGTCGCCGAGACCCTGCACGAGCTCAGCCGGCGGAGCGGCAAGCCGTTCATCGCGGTCAACTGCGGCGCGATCTCGGCGAGCCTGATCGAGAGCGAGCTCTTCGGCCACGAGCGCGGCAGCTTCACCGGCGCCGACCGCGTCCACGCGGGCACTTCGAGCGCGCCGACGGCGGCACGCTCTTCCTCGACGAGATCGGCGAGATGCCGCTCGAGCTCCAGGTCAAGCTGCTGCGCGTGCTCGAGAGCGGGCACGTTCATCGCGCGTCGGCGGCGACCGGCCGATCCAGGTCGACGTGCGCATCGTCGCCGCGACGAACCGCGATCTCGAGCTCGCGGCGGCCGAGGGCGCGCTTCCGCGACGACCTGCTCTACCGCCTGAAGGTCTTCCCGATCAGCCTGCCGCCGCTGCGCGAGCGCGCGGGCGACCTGGCGCTGCTCGTCGAGCACTTCCTCGCCGAGCTGAACCGCGCCGAGCGAGGACGCGGGCGTCCGAAGACGCTCGCGCCGGAGGCGTTCGAGCTGCTCCGCGCGCTCACGACTGGCCGGGCAACGTGCGCGAGCTGAAGAACGTGCTCGAGCGCGCCTTCATCCTCGCCGACGCGGAGATCGGCCCCGAGGCGCTGGCCGGCATGCCGCACATTCGGCCGCCCGGCGGCGCCGGGCCCGCGACCGCCCGCTCGGGCGACGCGATCGTGCTCGAGCCGGGCATCTCGCTGGCGGACGCCGAACGGCTCTTCGTGCTGGCGACGTTCGAGAGCGTCGGGGGGAACAAGGCGAAGACGGCCGGAGATGCTGAAGATCAGCACCAGGACGCTCTACTCCCGTTTGCGCGAGTACCAGGCGTCCGGACACTGTCGCGAGCTGCAGCAGAGAGCCGCGCGGGCCGTCCGAACCCGAAACCTGAGCCGCCCCGAACAAGGAGCGGCCCGCCCGGGTCTCCCCGGGCGGGCCCTATGTCCTGCACGTCTCCGCAGTGAACGTTACTTCTTGTCGACGGAGACGACCTTGGTCACGCCGTCGACGCCGCTTGACCATCTTGGCCGCTTCGCTGCGGCGGGCGGCCGATGAAGTCCTTCGTGGAACTCGAGCGTCACGACGCCGTCGGCGACATCGGTGCCGATTTGAAGCCGTCCGTGCCCATCTTGTCGACCAGGGCGAGGCGGACCTTGGTCGAGAGCATCGCGTCCTTGACCTCGGCCTCGGCTTCGCCGGCGGCGACGCTGGTCTTGCTCGGGTTCGCCACGTTCGCTTCGAGCTTGATGTCGTTCTTGACGCTCTTCACGCCGGTGACCGACTTGGCGACCGACTGGGCGAGCTCGCGCGTCTCGCGCTTGTCGACCGTGCCCTTGAGCGTGACGTCGCCGGCCGTTGGCGTCGACGTCGATGTGCAGGCTGTCGGTGCCCAGCTTCTGGAGCAGGGCGAGCTTCACGTTGAGCATGGTGGTCCAGTCCGCCTGATTGTCCGAGGCGAAGGCGAGGCCTCCGAAGAGCATCACGGCGCCCGCGAGCGCCGTCGTTACGACCGTCTTGAATCTCATGTTTGTCTCCATTGTCCGGTGAGGGCCTCGATCGGCCTCGGATCGTCCGAGCCGGCTCGACGCAGACCGACTGCGCGCTGTTTGCGAGCCTCACGATGGGGAAGAGCAAGTCGGGTGCCACGGTGAAGCGGGCTCGCGGCCCGTCGTGACGGCATCGTGCGCGGCTCGCGATCGCTTCGCGGGTCGCCCTTTGAGCAATCTGCCGGCCGATGAGCGAGAGCGGCAGAGACGAGCGTTCGTCTCGACGACGTGTCCGGCCGCGAGCGCTGTGCGGGGCCGAATCGAACCAGGCGACCCGGGAACGGATCGCCTGGCGGACGGTTGAAACTGCCGTGAAGTCGCGCTCTCCGCGTCCGCCGCATCGGCGGCGAGATCGCAGGCAGCGCACGTCTCAGTGCGGGCTCTGGTCGGTGTCCGCGGGGGAGAGCCTTCTCGACCGGTACCAGGCGTCCTTGGTCGCCGCTTCCGCCTTCTCCCAGGCGAGGAGCGACTTCCCTCGGGCCTTCTCCCATCCCTTCGCGAGGTCGCGCCTGGACCTCGTTCCAGCGGTGGACGGATTGGACAGTCGCGACTCCCAGCCGTAGCGGTACGCGTCCTGGTAGTCGGCGTAGGGACGGGCGGCGTCGACGTAGCGGCGCGTCTTGTAGTTCGCCTCCCAGTAGCTGTTCTCCAGCGTCGGGTCGATGGCTTCTCCCGCGACGTGGCCCGCGGCGCCGCCGGCGACCGCGCCGACCACCCGCCGATCACGGCGCCGACCGGGCCGCCGGCGACGGCTCCCACCGCCGCGCCAGCCGCGGCACCGCCGGCTGCGCCGATGCCCGTGCCGACCGGATGTGAACCGTGCGCGCCCGTGAGCGGGTCGGCATTGGCATGCTTTTTCGACGAGTTTGGTCGTATTCATGGATGGGCTCCTCTTCGAGCGAGTCCGCTCTCGCGACAGTGCGCGAGCGAGACGGGAAGGGGAAGAGCAAGGCGGGTGCCACGCATGATCTCCCGATCCGGCAAGGCAGGCCGGTGTTCGGAGCGTTCGCGGCGGTCGCGGTTCGGACGCGATCGTCCGGCAGCTTGCAGAATGATCCAGCACGCGTTGGCGGGCTGCGCGGCGACGGCGTCCCGCAAGTCGGAGCTCGCGGACCCGACGCGTTCCGCGCGATCGCGAGGCGGAACGTCGAGCAGGTTTCTCGGGGCGTCGACGCGATTCACGGGCGCAACGGCGCCCGCCGCCGCGGCGGTCGTAGAGCAGGGCGCTGCCGCGACCAGCACGCAGCCGCCCGCCGCCGCGACGAGGAAGCAGACCATCGCGAGGCCGGGGTAGCCGAAGATCCTGAGAATCCGTCTCGATCCTCATCGAGCATCGCGGCGCCGACGATCAAGCGCCGCGAGCACGAGGGCAACCGCGATCCGGTTCGCGACCTTCTGGAAGCCCTCCATGATCAGCCGCTCGTCGAACGAGCGCACGCGGATCTCGAGCTCGTTGTCGGCGATCCGGTCGAGGATCCGGTTGGCGCGCGACGGCAACCGCTCGAAGAACTCCTTCAGGTCGCCGACGGTCGAGAGCAGGCTGCGAAACCGAGAACTGCTTGCTGGAAGTTCTCGCTGGTGAGCTCGGCGGCGTACTTCTGGAAGGCGGCGTTGGGGTCGAAGTCGCGGATCGAGGAGGCGCGCGATCTCGTCGAGCTGGAGCATGGTCTTGCCGAGCAGCGCCAGCTCCGGGGGCAGGCGCAGTCGGCGCTGGCCGCCTCGTGCGCGAGCTGGAGGACGAGCCGCCCCAGCGCGAGCTTCTCCGGCCGGCTGCCGCCGAAGCGCCCGACCTGGCCCGTGACCAGAGCGCGGAATCGGGCCGCGTCGAACGCCTCCCCTTTCTGGCCGAGCGCCGAGGATGATCCGCGCGGCCTCCTCCCCGCGCCCTTCGACCGCGGCGAGCAGAAGCTGGAGGATGCTCTTCCTGCAGCTCGCGCGGAGAGTCGGCCGACCATGCCCAGGTCGAGCAGCGCGAGGCGGCCGTCGTCGGTGAGGAAGACGTTGCCGGGGTGAGGGTCGGCGTGGAAAAAGCCGTCGACGAGGATCTGCCGGAGGTAGGCGTGGAAGAGCTCGTCGGCGAGCGCCTCGGCCGTCGATCTCCAGTGCGCGCCAACGGGGCGATGTCGGTGATCTTGTGACCGGCGACGTAGTCCATGGTCAGGACTCTCGCGGTGGTCAAGTCGTCGATCGGTTGCGGCACGACGATGCGCTCGAACGAGGCAGGTTCTCGGCCAAGGTCGACGAGGTTCCGCGCTTCCTGGCGGTAGTCGAGCTCGCGCAGCGAGGACGGCTCGGAACTCGTCGACCAGGTCGGTGAACGCAGTGCGGCGGCCGACTCGGTGTGGGCGTCGAGCACGCCGGCGACCTCGGCCAGGGCGTCGAGGTCGTCGGCGATGGCGCTGCGCGGATGCCCGGGCGCTGGACCTTGACCGCCACCGGGCGGCCGTCGCGGAGCTCGGCGCGATGAACCTGCCGAGCGAGGCGGCCGCGATGGGCGTCGGGTCGAACTCGCGAACAGCCTTCGAGAGCCGGACGCCGAGCTCGCTCCTCGACGATCCGTTCGACCTCCGCGAAGGGGAACGGCTCGACCTTGTCCTGCAGGCGGGCCAGGGCCGTCGAGGTAGGCGACCGGCAAGAGGTCGGCGCGCGTCGAGAGGAACTGGCCGAGCTTGATGAAGGTCGGGCCCAGCTTCTCGAGATCGCTCGCCAGCGCCTCCGCGTCGGAGACGCTCGGCGCGGTGGCCTCCTGGTCGGGAGGGATCGCGGCCACGAAGCTCGTCCGGCAGCTTGCCCAGTGCTTTGCCGTGGCGCATCAGGAGGCGTCCGATCTCGAGACAGCGCGGCAGATGACGAAGAGCGATCGGGCTCGATGAGCTCTTCTCTCCTTCGTTCTCGAACGGAGATTGAGGTTCGAAGCGCGATTCATGAACGCGAATTCGGCGCGGTTTCCGAAGAGGCGGGGAGCAGTTGGCGATCTTCACGGCGGCGTTTGCGAGCTGTATTGCGATGCGGGCGGCGATACGGGCGGCGATACGGGCGGCGATGCGGGCGGCGATACGGGGCGGCGATGCGAGCGGCGACGAGCGCGGCGACGAGCGCGAGCTAGACGCGGTCGCGAAATCGACCCTCGCCCTCCTGCTTCGCGCAATGTGCGCAGCAGAAGAGAGCGCCCTTGGCCTCGAGGCCGTGGCCGATGATCCGGCAGCCACAATGCGCCGCAGGTCGGCGGCGAGGGCCTGGATCGCGCACTCGAAGCTGTCGAAGACGTGATCTGCCCCGGCGATCGAGATCACGAACGACTTGTCGTAGACGTTTCCACAGACTTCGCAAGGTCGAAGGCTCATACAAGTGGAAACCAGCAAGCGCGATGCCAGGGTCTGGACGAGCGGTCGAGCGCCGCGCGCCACGTGGGTCACTTCGAGGGGCCCGCGCAGGGTCGGCAAGCTCTTCAGGAACTCTCCGCAAAGCGCTTCGCCCGCTCCCGCGTCCGGACGCCGTGCGAGCGGCACAGGCTGGAACGCGATCGTGGCAGCGTACTTGCTGTCCTTTCGGAGCGGCAATGATTGCCGCGATGACGAAGGGAAGACCATGAAACTCGAATCGCTTCAGAAGCTCTGGATTCACGAGCTCAAGGACCTTCACAGCGCGGAATCGCAGATCATCGCCGCACTTCCGAAATTCATCCAGGCTGCTTCCAACGACGAGCTCATGACCCTGCTCAACGATCACCTCAAGGAGACCGCAAATCATCTCGTGAGGCTCGAGAAGATCTTCGAGGGTCTCGAGTTCTCGTCGGGCGGCCAGCACTGTCAAGGGCATGGAAGGCCTTCTCGCGGAAGGCAAAGCGATCCTCGATGCGGAGGCGGAGCCGGCGGTACGCGACGCCGGGATCATCGCCGCGTGTCAGCGGGTCGAGCACTACGAGATCGCCGCGCTACGGTTCCGCGGGAGCGTACGCCGAACTGCTCGGGGAGAACACAGCCGTCGATCTTCTCCAGCTCACGATCGACGAAGAGGCGGCCGCGGACACAAAGCTCTCGCGGCTCGCTCGC
The DNA here is from genome assembly GCA_963782695.1 of uncultured Actinomycetota bacterium. Taxonomy (GTDB): domain Bacteria; phylum Actinomycetota; class Actinomycetes; order Actinomycetales; family Dermatophilaceae; genus Fodinibacter. The sequence continues at coordinate 250,673 of CAWAKY010000003.1, forward strand.
AAGCACATCAACTTCGAGGCGATGGTCGCGTGATCGAGCGGTCGCGGGCGCGAGACGGAAACCCCGTCGAGCGCCGGACTAGGCGCTGCGAGGGGGAGCACCGGTTGCCGGCGCTCCCGAGTCGCCGCCGAGCGCGCTCTCCCGGAACAGGTCGAGCAGCGACCAGCAGATGGCGAAGATCGCGGGACCGACGAACAGACCGACCGTGCCGAGCAGCTTCAGGCCGCCGAGCACGGAGAAGAAGACGACCAGCTCGTGGAGCCCCGTGCGGCCCCCCACCAGCCAGCGGCCGCAGGAAGTCTGTCGATCGTGCTGATGACCAGGGTGCCGACCGCGAGCAGCACGATGCCTTGCCGACGTGTCCGGTGACGAGCAGGAAGATCGCCGCGGGCAGCCAGACGATGCCGGCGCCGACCATCGGGACCATGGCGAAGAGGGCCATCACCACGCCCCAGAGGATCGGCGACGGCAGCCCGAGGATCGCGAACAGGACGCCGCCGAGGGCGCCCTGCACGAAGGCGATGACGACGACGCCGAGGACCGAGGCCTGGATCACCTCGACCGTGCGGCGGAGCAGTAGGTCGCTCTGGCGCGCGGTGAGCGGCAGCAGGCGGCGCAGCGCGTCTCGAACCGTCGGCGTCGCGCAGCAGGAAGAAGAGCTGAAGGCGATGACGACGAACCCGACGACCGCCTGGATAACGGTTCCGACCAGCCCGACCGAGCGCTTCACCATCGACTCGCCGAGCTGCGTCAGACCTGCCTTGATCCGCTCGCCGTCGATCCGTCGTCGACGAACGGGAAAGCGTTCCCCGAGGTCGGCGCGCCACCGTGGCCAGTCCGCCTGGAGGGCGGGATCGCCGGCCCAGCGGTTCCACTTCTCGGGAGCCTGGTCCACGAGATCGCCGACCTCTGCGGCGACGGCGATCGAGAGCGCGCCGAGCGGCAGGAGCACCGAGACGACGGCCACGACGAGCGTCACCGACGCCGAGAGATTCGGCCGGCCCGTGCGGGCCAGGAGCTTGCGGTGCAGCGGCGCGAACATCAGCGCCAGGACGACCGACCAGAGGATGACGACGGCGAACGGCTGCAGGATCCGCCAGCGAGAGGTAGACCGCGACGCCGGTGAGGACCGCGAGCAGGATCCAGGTCGGACCCTCCCGCTCGGCGGCGCGAGCCGCCTCGCCGGCGGCTCCCGGTCGCTCATCCGTACGCCGCGGCTCGACGACTCGGGCGCCCCGGGCGCGCGGGCGGCGCGCTCCACGGTCGGCGAGCAGCGCGAGCAGCCGTTCGTGGTCGACCGGCTTGACCAGATGGGCGTCGAAGCCCGCTGCGTGCGGCGAGCCGCCGGTCTTCGTCCTGGCCCCAGCCGGTGAGGGCGATGAGGCGGATCGCCGGCCCTGTGGCGACGAACGGATCCGCCGCGCGGCCTCGTAGCCGTTGAGCTTCGGCAGGCCGATGTCGAGCAGCACGACGTCGGGCAGCTCGCGCAGCGCGAGCTCGACCGCCTCGAGGCCGTCGTGGGCGACCCAGGTTCGTGCCCCTCGAGACGCAGCAGCATGGCGAGCGAGTCGGCCGAGTCGACGTTGTCGTCGACGACCAGGATTCTAGCGGCGCCCGGCGCTGCGGCGCTGTGCGTCCGCCGCGTCCGGGTCGCGCGGTCGGGCCGGGACGGCCGCGGCCGCCGGAGACGCCGCGCCGGGCGCCGGCTCCTCGTCCGCGTCGACGAGCGGGAAGTGGACGATGAACTCGCTGCCCTTGCCCGAGGCCCTCGCTGCGCGCCTCGACGCGGCCGCCGTGCATCTCGACCAGCTGCTTGACCAGATTCAGGCCGATGCCCAGCCCGCCCTGCGTGCGCTCGAGCGCCGGTGTCGACCTGGGTGAACATGTCGAAGAGGCGCGGCAGATGTCGGCGCGATGCCGATGCCGTTGTCGCGGATGCGGACGATGGCGTGCGCGTTCTCGATGCCCGACCGAGACCCGGATCTTGCCGCCGCGCGGCGGAGAACTTGCAGGCGTTGCTCAGCAGATTCGCGATCGCCTGGGTGATGCGCGCGCCGTCGCCGTCGACGGGCAGCGGCGTGGTCGGGAACTCGACTCGAGCGCCTGCTCGGCCTGCCTCGCAGAGCGGGCGGCTGGCCTCGATCGCCTGCTCGAGCGCCTGGCGCAGGTCGATCGGCTGCGCTGCAGCGCGAGCTTGCCGCGGCTGATCCGGGCGACGTCGAGGAGATCCTCGACCAGCCGCACCAGATGGCGCATCTGGCGATCGATCGCGCCCATGGCCGCGGCGCGACGGCCTGCGGGTCGCTGCGCCGGCGCGCTTGCAGCACGGTCACCGAGTTGCGGATCGCCGCGAGCGGGTTGCGGAGCTCGTGCGCGAGCATGGCGAGGAACTCGTTCTTGCGCCGGTCGGCGTCGGAGAGCTCGGCGGCGAGCTCGCGCAGCTGGTGCGAGGCGGCGCGCTCCTCGGTGACGTCGCGGAAGACCAGCACGACGCCGGCGACCGCGCCCGGCGGCGTCGCGGATCGGCGCCGCGCTGTCGTCGATCGGGCGCTCGCCGCCGTCCCTGGCGACCAGGACGGTGTGGTTCGCCAGGCCGACGACCATGCCCTCGCGCAGGGCGCGGGTCGCCGGGCTCTCGACCGGCTGGCGGGTCGCTTCGTTGACGATGCGGAAGACCGCTCGAGCGGCTTGCCCGCGGCCTCGGCCGTCGTCCAGCCGGTGAGGCGCTCCGCCTCGCGCGTTGAGGAAGACGACGCCGGCCCGCCGCGTCGGTGGTGATGACGCGCGTCGCCGATGCTGGCCAGCGTGACGCGCAGGATCTCGCGCTGGCGCAGCACCTCGGCCGCGAGCGCGCGACGGAGACGGAGATTGCGCTCGACCAGCAGCACGAGCCGCCGAGCGCGAGGCCGCGACGACGGCGAAGATCTGGGTGAGGGTCGTGCGCCCGGCGTCGAGGCCCGGAGCCGAGAGGGCGCCTCGTCCCCGGCTGCGCTCCCCGGCGAGTGGACCGGCGGCGTGCGCGAGGCTCAGGGCCGGAGCCAACCCGCGGCGGTCGCGAGCCCGGCAGGCTCGAGGTGGGAGGCTTCGGGGTGGTCGCGAGCGGCGCCGCCGCCGGCCGAGGGAGAGGTCGAGGAGCTCGCGGAGCTCGAGCTCCGGAGCCGAACGCGCGGGGTCGCGGTGTGGGCAGCCGGCTCGGCGCTCGCGACCGCGGAGACTCCGCTCGCGCGAGGCCGAGGCGACGAGGGCGGCGACCAGGAAGCCGCCGAGAAGAGAGAGAGATCGAGAACCGACGAGCGACGACGGGGTCAGATCACGTCTACCTCCCGGGGCGCCGGACGAGGGCCGGTGCGGCGGCCGGACGACGAGAGGCCACGCATGGTCGCGGTGTGAGACGGGCCGCCGACGCCTCCGTCGAGCGCGGAGCTCGACGGAGGCGTGAGGCGGTACGTCCGTTCAGACGGTCGGCGGCGGCGGTTCCGGCTTCTCGTCCTTCGCCGTGCTGCTTGTCCTTCTGCGCCTGGGCCGCCTTCTTCTTGTCCTGCTTCGGGTCGGCGGCCTTCTTGCTTCGCCTTCCGGAGGCGGCGTGGCCTCCACGGCCTGGCGCTTCGCCTTCTGTCGCGCTTCGAGCTGCTGCGCGGCCTCGCGCTGCTCCTGCTGCAGCGCCTGCTCGGCCTGGTGGCGCTTCTCGACCTCGGTCGCGGTCGGACTGCGCCTTCGCGTTCGCCAGATCCTGCTGGTGGAGCTTCTCGACCTTCTGCTTCTCCTGCGCCTGGTACTGCTGCGAGCGCCTGCTTCTCGCGCGGCGGCCTCGCTGGTCGATCTGCTTGACGTCGGGCTTCGGCGCGTGGTTGACGCGCGGCGCGACCTCGACTCGGGCGCGTCCTGGCGGCTCGCCTGGCCGGCTCGGCCTTCGGCCTGGCCCTGCGACCGTTCCGGACGCTGGCCGGCGTTGAGCTGCGGGGCGACCTGTCACCGTTTCGAGCTTCTGCTTCTCGGGACGGTAGATGCGGACTTCGTCCCTCGCCACTTCGGTGCGTTGCCTGCGTACTGCGATTCGGCGACGCGCATCCGCTGCACCCGCTCGCCCGGTCGCCCGCTCGACGCGCTGCGACGTCGACGCCGCGGTTGATCACCCGGTTGTCGACGTAGGTGTAGTTGGTGATGTTGGTCGTGTTGTGGATGATCGTCACGTTGCGCGCCGCCGGCACGATGTAGCCGACCGATGCGGATCGAGGAAGCGGCGCTCGTCGACGAAGGTGTAGTGCGTCGGGCCGGATGCCGAGGCTGAGGTTGAAGCCGCCGAGCCGGATGCCGATGCCGACCTCGAAGCCGACCTGCGGGCGGCAGCGGCGCCCAGCCGACGTAGCCGCTGCCGTGCTGCCAGGAGACCCAGGCCGGGCCCCAGATCGTGCCGGGGACCCAGATCCAGCCGAAGCGCGGGTCCAGCGCCCAGCGGCCGTAGTGGTAGGTCGCCCAGCCGAACGGCTCGTAGGAGGCCCAGGTCCAGCCGTAGTCGCTGCATCACCCAGCGGCCGTCGGTGTACGGGCGCCAGCCGGCGTGCACGTTGCGCGGGAACCAGGCCCAGCCGTAGTTGGGGTGTCGCACCCAGTCCCCGTAGGGCGAGAGCTCGTCGTAGAAGAAGCCGACGTCGACGCGCGGGTTGTCGTAGCCGTGGTCGTAGTAGCCGCCCTGGTTGCCGTAGTACGGTTGGTTGCCTGGAGACTGCGGCGGGTTCGGGGGGGTTCCGTAGCCGGGGGGCTGGCTGTAGACCGCGCAAGCGGTGAGCGCCCCCCAGAGGAGAGCGATCGGTACCAGTCGAATTGCTTTCATGAGCTGCCGTCCTTTCCTGAACGTGGTCTTCACGGTAGCGGGTCGGACCCGGTCGCCGGAAGAGCAGTTACTACCCGTCGAGCGGGGGCCGAGCTAGGTAGAAACCACCCTCGGGCGGGCGTCACCCGCGCGCGATCCGGAGCGCGTATGCTCCCGCAGGCGGCGCGCGATCTCGAGGCCGATCGCGCCGGTGCCAGCGAAGCTCCGCGGCGCCGAGCTCGATCGCGGCGCGCGGCATGCCGAAGACCGCCGAGCTCGCCTCGTCCTGCGCGCAGCAGAGGGCGCCGGCGCGGCGCAGGCGCGCAGAGCCTTCGGCGCCGTCGGTGCCCATGCCGGTGAGCAGCACCGCCACTCACGCGCGGCGCCGCTGCCGTCGAGCGAGCGGAAGAGCTCGTCCACCGACGGGCGGTGTCCGCGCCGCGGCGGCGTGACGGCGTCGAGCTCGAGCCGGCCGTCGGCGCCGAGGCGGAGGTGGGCGCCGCCGGGGGCGATGCGCACCGCTGCCGGGGCCGGGCTGCTCGCCGGCGAGCGGCGATGCGCACGTCGAGACCGAGGGTCGACGCCAGCCACTCGGCGAGACCGCCTTCGAAGCCGGCGGCGATGTGCTGCACGACGAGGATCGGGAAGGGCGCCGGCGCGGGCAGCGCGCGCGAGCAGGTCGCGTACCGCGGCCGGCCCGCCGGTCGAGGCGCCGATCGCGAGCCAGCGCCAGGGCGCTTCGGCGACGGAGGTCTCGAATTCGCCCGCGCTCGGCCCGCTTTCGACGGGCGTCGCGGCGGATCTTTCGACGACGAAGGGCGGGGCGAGGTAGGATGAGCCATCTCCGCCGCCCGCCCCGGCGTCGCGCCGGAGCGCGCGTCCGGCGCGGCGGCGAGGTGCAGCTCCGGCATCAGTTTGAAGGCCTGCATCGCCAGGTACCGGTCGATCCCGTTCTCGATCTCGCGGGGGAAGCGCGGCGCGGCCCGACGAGCTGGTCCTTGTAGACGCGGAGCATGATCTCGCGGAAGATCGGCAGCGCCGTGCGCCCGCCGGTCTCGCTCCGTCCCAGCGGGCGGTTGTCGTCGAAGCCGATCCGGACCGCCACGGTGATCCCTGCGGTCCCGTAGGTGGATCCGACGAACAGCGCGTCGCGGAAGTCGCTCGTCGTCCCGGTCTTGCCCATCACCGGGATCGGGAAAGTCGCGGCGAGTCGAGGCTGTGGGCGGTGCCGTCCGGGAGGCGGACCACGCCGCGCAGTCCCTCCTGGATCGCGGCGCAGCGCCGGCGGAGCGGATCGGCCCGCGCGTCCGCGCGGCGCCTCGTAGAGCTCGTCGCCGGCGACGTCGGTCACGCGATCGATGACGTGCGGCTCCGCCAGCACGCCCGAGGCGATGGCGCGATAGGCGTCCGCCAGTTCCAGCAGCCGCACCTCCGACGCCCCGAGCGCCGTGGTGAGGTAGGGCTGCAGCGGGGTGCGGATCCCCATCTCGCTGGGCGGTCCGGATCACGCGTGTCGCACGCCGATCTCGCGCGTGATCCACACGGCCACCGCGTTGCGCGACTCGGCCAGCGCCTGGCGCATCGGGATCGGGCCCTTGAACTGGTTGTCGTAGTTGGCGATCCACTTGATGCCGCCGCCGTCGCCGAGCGGCACCTCGATGGGCTCGTCGGGCACCGTCGGTGTCGAGGTCCAGGCCCGACTCGAACGCCGCCAGGTACACCAGCGGCTTCATCGCGGAGCCCGGCTGGCGCAGCGAGCCGGTGACGCGGTTGTAGTCGGAGTAGCGCGTGTCGCGATCCTCGATAGACCCGCCGCCCGCCCGCCTCGGCCAGGATCGCCGCGTCCGCGTTGCCGCAGCACGACCACCGAGCCCTGGATCAGCCCCTGCGCCTTGGGGTGCCGCTTCTCGTAGCTGGGCCAGGCCGTGCTCGAGGGCCTCGTTCACGATCGTCTGCACCCGCGCGTCGACCGTCGAGCGGACCGACGATCCGCCCCTGGAACAGGTCCTCGACGCCGAAGCGGCTTCCGCCGTGCCGGGTCAGCTCGTCGAGGACGTGCTCGATCGCGGCCGGGGCGTCGGTCTTGATCGGGCTGCGGGCGGCGACGCGGATCGGCTCGCGCCTGGCAGCGCGTCGCGAGGCTCTCGGGGATGTACCCGTTGCGCGCCATCAGGGCGAGGATCTGGTTGCGGCGGTCGAGCGGCCGCCGGTTGCCGGGCACGGGGGCGTAGTCCTGCGGCGACTTGCTGATCGCCGCCAGCAGCGCGGCGTTGCCCGCGTCGTCGGCCGTGTAGCTCGACAGCGGCCTTGCCGAAGTAGTACTCGGACGCGGCGGCATAGCCGTAGCGGCCGTTGCCCAGGTAGATGAAGCTGGCGTAGCGCGCGAAGATCTCGCGCTTGGCCTGCTCCTGCGATCCGTAGCGTCGGCGCATCTCCTCCTCGAGCCAGAGCGTCAGGCGCACCTCCTCCATCTTCCGCAGGAGCTTGTTCGTGGCGGAGGCCCCGAGGAGCAGCGGAGAGGAGCCGCGGCGGGGCCAGGCCGGCGTGGAAGAGCGCGTCGTCGTCGGCGCGGCTCGTCAGGTCCTGCAGGAAGTAGCCGCGGACGAGCTGCTGCGTGAGCGTCGAGCCCCCCTGCGGCAGGAGCAGCCGGAGCCCGTGGCCGCCCTTCCACCATTCGCTGAGCGAGCGCGCCGCCGTCTTCTGGACCACCCGCGGCAGCGCGCGGTAGTCCACGCCGGAATGGGTGAAGAAGCTCTTGTCCTCGGCGGCCAGGATGGCCTGGCGCAGGATGGGCGGCACCTCGTCGTAGGTCACGACGCTGGCGGTACTCGCGCGCCAGCTCGATCAGCACCTTGCCGTGCGCGTCGCGGACGACGCCGGTCGTGGGGGGCTCGAAGCGGATGAACGCCTCGAGGTCGGGCAGGCCGGTGCGGTCGAAGTAGACGTGGTGGACCAGCCAGAGCCGCCGGGACCAGGAACAGCGCCACGGGGAAGGAGCGCGAGGCCGACGAGGATCCGCCGGCGGCGGCGCGCGATCTTCAGCACCGCGGCGAGCTTCCGGGCGAGGCGTTCGCGCGCGAAGCGGGCGCGTTGCCGGTCGCGTGCGGCGTCGGACGGGCTCGGGTGCTCCGTGCCGGATGGGATCTCGCTGTGCACTGCCTCGATGCCCTCTTCGCTCGTGACGCTCCGCCCCGATTCCAGGCATGCGCTCGAAGGTAGTCCGTGCGCCCCGCTCGGGGAAGAGCAGTTACTACCCGAGGGCTCGGGCTTCGGTAGGTGAAAACCACGCGCTCTTGCGATTCCCGCCGCAGCTTCCGTCGCGCGGGCGTCGCGGCCGTCCGGCGCTGCCGCTCAGGCGGGCAGACCGCGAAGCAGCTCGGCGAGTCGCTCGGCGGGAAGAGCGGCGGCGAAGAGGTGACCCTGGAAGGCGTCGCAACGAGTTCGCGCGGAGGAAGTCGAGCTGGGCCTCGGTCTCGACGCCCTCGGCGACGACCTCCAGCTCCAGGCCGTGGCCGAGCTCGATGGCCGCGCGAGCGATCGCCTGCGGCGGTCCGGTCGTGCGCGAGCTGGCGACGAAGGAGCCGGTCGATCTTGAGCCGGTCGATGGGAAAGCGCCGCAGGTAGCTGAGCGACGAGTAGCCGGTGCCGAAGTCGTCGAGCGCGAGTCGTGACGCCGAGCGCTTGACGGCGTCGAGCGTGGCGACCGCGGCGTCGAGGTCGGCCATCACCGAGCACTCTCGGTGATCTCGAGCGTCGAGCAGTGCCGGCGTCGAGCCCGGTCTCGGCGAGCGTCGCGGCGATCCGCGTCGGCGACGTGGGGATGCCGAGATCTGGCGCGCCGAGAGGTTGACCGACGACGCCGAGCGCCGGGCGAGCCCCTGCTGCCAGCCAGCTGCCGACCTGGCGGCAGGCGTGCGCGAGCACCCAGGCGCCGAGCTCGGCGATGCAGGCCGGTCTCCTCGGCGATCGGGATGAACTGCGGCGGGAAGACGAGGCCGCAGCTCGGGGTGTCGCCAGCGCAGGAGCGCCTCGACGCCGACGATCGCGCCGGTCGACGAGACCATGCGGGCTGGTAGTGGAGCACGAGCTCGTCGCGCGTCGAGCGCGCGGCGCAGGTCGCGCTCGAGTGCGCAAGCGTTCGACCGCGGTCGGTGCAGCTCGGCCGTGAAGAACTGCAGGCGGCCCGCGCCGTGATCCTTGGCGCGGTACATCGCCGCGTCGGCGTGCTTCATCAGCGAGGCGAGGTCGTGTCGCCGTCGTCCGGGAAGAGGCTGACGCCGATGCTGGCGTTGACGAAGAGCTCGTTCGCCGCCGAGGTTGAACGGGTCGGCGGCAGCGGCGAGCATCTTGCTCGCGACGACCCGGCGCTCCGCGGCGCTGGGCGCTCGACTCGAGACAGGATCACGGTGAACTCGTCGCCGCCCAGGCGGCCGATGGTGTCGTCCGCCCGGACGCAGCGCGCCAGCCGCTCGGCGACCTGCTCGAGCAGGCCCTCGCCGGCGGGTGGCCCAGGGTGTCGTCGAGGTGCTCGAAGCGGTCGAAGTCGAGCACGAGGACCGCGATCACGCAGGCGCCCGCCGCTGCGCGGGCGCGGCCAGGGCGTGCTCGCCGGTCGCCGTGAACAGCAACCGGTTGGGCAGGCCGGTGAGCGGGTCGTGGTGGGCGAGGAACTCGAAGCGCGCTTCGCTCTCCTTCAGCGCGCTGGTGTCCGAGAAGACGCCGACGAAGTTCGCGACCTGCCCGCTGTCGTCCCGGACCACGGTGACGGAGAGCGCGCCGGGGTAGATCGCTCCGTTCTTCCTGCGGTTCCAGATCTCGCCCTGCCACGGCCGCGGCGGAGGAGCGCCCCCCACATCGCCTCGTAGAACGCCCGGTCGTGGCGGTCGGACTGCAGGAGGCCGGGCTGCCTTCCGACCACCTCCCACGATTCGTAGCCTGTGATCTTGGAGAAGGCGCGGTTGACGGCCAGGATCCGTGTCTCCGGATCGGTGATCACGACCCCTTCCGTGGTGTTCTCGACCGCGACGCCCGCGAGGCGGAGCCCGTGCTCGGGTCGCTCGCCTGCGCCGTTCGCGATCGTCGCTTCGCCGCTCGTGTCGAGGTCGGGCTCGCCCCTCACGGCCGTCGAGTCCACCGGGGAGGCGGGACGATGGCGATCCCGGGCCGGGGAGCGGAAGGACGCGAGAGGCAGGCAGAGTCGTGCATCGAAGAGCTCCGTTGGAGAGAGCTGCCAGTCTGGACGACTCTCGGTACGCGGTCCTGTCGGCGACGGGCCGCTCTCTGTCGTCCAGTGTCTGTTCGCGAGCTCAAACTAGCTCTGGACGCTGCGCACGAGAAGAGCAGTAACTACCCGGACTCGAGACAGCGAGTAGGTGGAAACCACCTTGGACCGTCGGCATCGCGAAGGGAGAGGTCCAGATTCCGGCAAGGGACACTCTGCGCGATCGATCTGCCGCGCGACCGCGCCGGCGCTCGTGGCGAAGCCGGTCGAGGGCACACATCGTGCAGCATCGTGAAGTGAAACTCGTCGGCAGGATGGGAAGGGAGCGACTCGTCATGAAAGCGAAACGGCACGGAACGGCGCGCGGCGAACTGGGAAGCGCGCAGGAGCCGGACGAATCGGAGAGCTCGGAGCAATCCGGCGATTCGCTGGGACTGCCGCAGGTCGCGGACGAGTCGGGCGAGAGCGTCGAAGAGCTCGCGGAGAGCGGGCAGACCTTCGAAGCGGAGTTGTTGGAAGGCGTGGAGGACGCGGCCGACCATCCGGAGAAGCCGCTGCACACGCGCGAGGATCAGAGCCGGATTCCGGAGCTCCCTCCGGTTCGCGGCTCCGACTGAACGTGCGTGACGCGCCCCCGGCGGGGCGCGTCGATCCGTCCAGAGCTTCCCCGCTAGAATTTCCCCGGGTGCTGGGCGATGATCCCGGCGCTGAACATGTCCGCCATCTCGAGGATCTCGGCGTGGACCTTGTCGTACGCGGCGACGTCGGCGCTCCAGTTCTTCGAGAGGCGCGCCACGACTTCCTCGGTGGTGAGGGCCAGGTGGTCGTGCATCATCTTCTTCATCTCCTCCGCGGGCCAGTTCTTCGGGTTGGCGCCGGTGAGGAAGGCGGCGATCTCTTCCCCGTTGGTGTTCCAACGGTTGGTGGCGCCCTCCTGCTTCGCTCCGTCGGCGGCCTTGGCGGCGTCGATGAGCTCGGTGGCGATCGTGATGTGCGCCTTGAGCAGCGTCGTCAGCTTCGCGCCCGCGGCGTCGCCGTAGTACGGCTTGATCGCGTCCCCGATGTCGACCTGGTTCCGGAGCAGGCGCTCGGCCGCCGCTTTCTGGTCGCCGAGGCCGGCCGCGGCGCTGATGATGTAGACGCGCGTCCAGGTGATGTGATCTTCCCAGAGCTTCCGCATGTCCATCCGCAGCTTGCTCGAAGCGGCGGAGTCCGCGGCCGCTGCGAGCTGAACGGAACAGAGCATCGACATCGCGATGCCGGCGAGAATCGGTTTGAGTTTCATGGGTTGGCTCCTCTCGAGTGGGTTGGTCCTCAGGGACCCTCGAGCCGCGAGGTAGCAACGACCGTGCCCGCCGCCCTCGACTCCCGGGACGGGGAGTGCGCGAACGCTTCGCGTGTCACGAGCCCGGTCGCCGCAACGGCAAATTGCGCAACGTGACCCGGCGTGACCTGGAGTCACGGGCGGCTCACGCCGTCGCCGTGCTCGTCGCGGTGACGAGAGGCTTGAACCCTCCCGAGGGCGTGTTGCTTCCCGCGCCGAGCACGGCGTGCACGCGATGCGCGCGGCCGTCGTCGACGAGCGGGATCGCCTTGGGATCCACGGCCACGCCGTCGAGCTCGGCGATCGCCACGCGGCGGCAGATCCGCTCCGGGTTGTCGACCA
>CAWAKY010000004.1:0-3045 GCA_963782695.1 uncultured Actinomycetota bacterium
CGGGCCATACTCGGCCCATGGTGGGGATCCCCGACGAGATGCTGCCCGATCGTGGACCGCAGGCCGCCGACGAGGCGCTGCGGGCAGCCGCTGGGCTGCGGGTGTTCGACGGCCGGGCCACCGCGTGGCTCGTGCTGCAACGGCTGCTCGAGGTCGCGGGGTTCACCATGTTCTTCGGCGGAGTGCTCTTCGGAAGCGTCCTGGTCGGCCAGTGGGTGTGGATCGGTGCGGGCGTGGGCGTCACGCTCTTCGCCTGGGAGGGTCCGGTGGGCCGCCGTGCCGGGGCCGAGCCGCTGCGGTGGCCCACCCGCTGGCGCGTCACGCTCGTGGCGGCGGGGTGGTCGCCATCCTGGCCAGCGCCGTGCTGCCCGTCCCTTCGCAGGACTCGTCGGGCGGGCCCTCGGGGTTCGTGGTCGGGGCTGCCGCGCTGGCCGCCTGCTACCTGGTCGCACCGGTGGTGCGCTGGCTGTGGTCGCGTCGTCGCCCCCGTGGCGCGACGGCATGGCCCGAGGGTGCGCAGGCCTACGCGGTGCTGACCGTGCTGTCCCGGGCCCAGTGGGTGCACCCCGACCGGCTGGCCGTGCTCACCGGCCTGCCCCGCGACCGGTGCGACGAGTGGTTGCGAGCCTGTGCGGTGCGCGGCCTCGCGACCACGGCCGCCCGCCGGGCCTTCCTCATGCGGAACGCCGAGATCACCGACGGTGGCCGGGCCCGGCTGGCCCGGTGGGACGCCGAGCTGCAGCCCGGGCGGCCGAGGTCGGAGCGGCAGACACCGCCGGCTCGCCGGTGCCATGATCGGCACGCCCGACGGGCGCACCCTCCTCGACCGCTGGCGCGCCGACCTCGAGCACCTCGCTCAGCCGTGCACCGACTCCACGGCCCCGACCAGCCCGGACGTGAGCAGCGACAGGTCGTCGTCCGACGTCACGTAGGGCGGCATCGTGTAGACGAGGTCGCGGAACGGCCGCACCCACACGCCGCGCTCGATGGCGGCGGCGGTCACCTCGGCCACCCGCACCGGCTCGCGCAGCTGCACGACGCCGACCGCTCCCAGCACGCGCACGTCGTGACGGAGGTCAGGGATGCCGCCCGCTCCAGGCCCGCGGTCAGCCCCCGTTCGATCCGGGCCACCTCCGCCTCGGTGTCGCGCGCGGCCAGCAGGTCGAGGTTCGCCGACGCGATCGCACAGGCGAGCGGGTTGGCCATGAAGGTCGGCCCGTGCATCAGGCCGCCGGCCTCGCCGGCACTGACCCCCTCGGCCACCGCGCGGGTGCACAGCACGGCGGCCAGGGTGAGGTAGCCGCCGGTGAGGGCCTTGCCGACGCAGAGGATGTCCGGGGCAAGATCGCCCAACAGGTCGAAGTTGCCCCGACCGGCGCCGGCCCAGAGCGGCCCGGTGCGGTGGAAGCCGGTGGCGATCTCGTCGTGGATCACCAGCGCGCCGTGCTCGCGCGCCAGCTCGTGCAGCACCGCCAGGACGTCCGGGCTGTAGAAGTGCATGCCGCCGGCGCCCTGGACCACCGGCTCGACGATGACGGCGGCCACCGCGTCGGCGTGCGCGGCGTAGAGGCGCCCGCGTCTCGCGCTCCCAGGCGACCAGCTCGGGGTCGTCCGGGGCGCGGTCGAGACCACCCGGCGGTCGCGGCGCGAAGACGTGCTCGGGCAGCACCCCGCGGAACAGCGAGTGCATCCCGCCGACCGGGTCGGTCACCGACATCGGCGAGAACGTGTCGCCGTGGTAGCCGCCGCGGACCGTGAAGAACCGGGTGCGCCGCCGGCCGGCCGCGAGGTGCCACTGCAGCGCCATCTTCATCGCGACCTCGACCGACACCGAGCCGGAGTCGGCGAGGAACACGTGCTCCAGCCCGGCCGGGCGCCAGGTCGACCAGCCGGCGCGCGAGCCCGACCGCCGGCTCGTGGGTCAGGCCGCCGAACATGACGTGCGCCATCGAGTCGAGCTGGCCGCGGGCCGCGGCGTCGAGCTCGGGCACGGCGTAGCCGTGGATGGCGCACCACCACGACGCCATGGCGTCGACGACCTCGCGCGGCTCACCGTCGCGGTCACGCAGCCGCAGCCGGATGCCGTGCGCCGACTCCACGAGGTAGGGCTCCTGCGGCGTCAGCGCGGAGGAGTACGGGTGCCACACGTGGTCGCGGTCGAACGCGAGCAGCGCGGCGGCATCCGATGCCGTGAGCTCGGGTCGGGGTGCGGAGCCGGGGGCCGCGTCGGTGTCCATCGCGCCCCATTGTGTCGGGATCCCTCGCGGCGAGTGCGGAAGTGGTCGCCAGGGCAGCCACTTCCGCACTCACGGCGGGAAGGGGGAGGGGTCAGGCGGCGGCGCGGGAGCTCTCGACCTCGCGGGCCAGGCGGCCCATCAGCGAGCGGAGGTCGGCGTCGAGCGCGGCGTCGGACAGGCGGCCGTCGACGAAGGCCTGGAAGGCCGAGCCGACACCCACGGTGTCCTCGATGACGTCGGCGCCGGCGACCTTGAGCACCTTGACGCCGTCCTCGCGGGCCCACTGGGCCGAGCGGGGCGACCCCGTGGCGGCGATGACCGCGGCGGGCTTGCCGACGATGGCGGCGGCGCCGCGCGGGCGCGAGACCCAGTCGACGGCGTTCTTGACGGCGCTGGACATCGAGCCGTTGTACTCGGGGGTCACGAGCAGCACGGCGTCGGAGTCGGCGACGGCCTCGCGCAGGTCACGGGCCACCTCGGGCAGGTGGTCGTCGTGGTCGAGGTCCTCGGAGTAGTGGGGCAGGTCGGCCAGGCGGGCGAAGACGGTGCCCTCGACCCCGGAGGGGAGGTGCGCGATGGCGGCGTCGGCGAGCAGCTGGTTGGTGGAGCCGGCGCGCAGGCTGCCGACGAGGACGAGGACGTTCACGGGGTACTCCTTGGGAGTGACTGATGCGGATCGAGTTCAGGGCGATCGACGCTGATCAGTTGGTTGAACCGTCAACTATACCCGGACATTCCCGGGACCACCGCCGCGGCCAGGCGCTCCGCCAGGGCTGCCACCTCGGGGCCGAGGCCGGCGGGGGCGACG
>CAWAKY010000005.1:0-91556 GCA_963782695.1 uncultured Actinomycetota bacterium
CCGGTGTTCCACTGCCATCTGGCCGCTTGCGCGAGGCCACTGCGGGTCGCGATCAGGCGGAGCCACCTGCGTTCCGTCCGGTCAGGCCGCGAGCACGACCTCGCCGACCGGCTCGGCAACGGCTGCCGCGGAACGGCGTCGGTGCAGTGCGACCGGCGCGACGGCGGCGTGGGCGCGGATGCCGTGCTCGAGTGCGTCGGAACCGACGACTCGGTGGTGCAGGCAGTGCGCTCGGCGCGGCCCGGTGGGATGGTCGGCTGGGTGGGTGTCCCCCACGTGACCGACCTGCCCCAGGAGCGCATGTTCTGGACAAACGTCGGGCTGCGCGGCGGGCCGGCCCCGGTGCGCGCCTACCTGCCCGACCTGCTCGAGCCGTGACGGGCTGCGCGGTCAGGTGACGGACGCGTGGTCGAGCCCGCCGACGCCGCCCACGCAACCGTCATCCCGGTCATTTGACCGGCGCGAGCGACCCCGGTGAGCGCGACGGTGGAGGCACCGCAGCACGCGGAGCCGCACCGACCGAGGAGCACCGCCCCCATGACCACCGACACCCACGCACCGCGACCCGCACCGTCCACCCCGACCGTGCCGGCCACCGACCCGGCATCCTCGCCTCGCCCGTCACGCCGGGTCGGCATCGGCCGGGTCGTCGCCGGCTCGCTGGTCAGCGGGCTCGTGGCCGCCGGGCTGCTCGCGGCCGCGCCCTTCGTGCCCGTCGAGGAGGGCGCCCTGACCGGCGCGGTGCTGTTCGGCTTCGCGATCGGCTGGGCGATGCTGGCGGTGCTCTCGGCCCGGTACACCGACCAGCCGCAGCGGTGGGCTGCCGCTCCGGCGATGCTCATGGGCGTGGGCGGTGTCGCCCTGCTGGCGTTCGGGCCCGCCGCGCGTGAGCTGCTCGCCTGGGTGTGGCCGCCGCTGCTCCTGGCCGTGACGGTCTGGATGTGGGTCGGTGTGCGCCGGCAGCTGCGCAGCCGCGCCGGGCGGGTGCTGCTCTACCCGCTGACCGCGGTGCTGGCGCTGGCGGCCGTCGGCGGCGGCTACGAGACGGTGCGCGAGGCCGCTGGACACCCGGGCGTTCCCGGCGCCGGGGCAGCTGGTCGACGTCGGCGGCCGCAGCCTGCACCTGCACTGCACCGGCTCGGGCAGCCCCACCGTGCTGCTGCAGCCGGGCGGCGGCGCCATCTCGTCGAACCTCGCGTGGATCGCGCCCGCCGTCGCGCAGGACACCCGGGTCTGCGTCTACGACCGCGCCGGCCGCGGCTGGAGCGACCCTGCCGACACCCCCCAGGACGCCACGCTGATCGCCGACCGACCTGCACACGCTGCTGCAGCGGGCCGGCGTCCCCGGGCCGTACGTGCTGGCCGGGCACTCCTTCGGTGGCCTCTACTCGCTCACCTTCGCCGACCGCTACCCCGAGCGAGGTCGCCGGGATGGTGCTGATCGACTCCACCGCACCGGCATCCGCTGCCCCGGTCCTCGTCCACGCCCCACCGAGGAGGCGGCGTCCTCCGACCTCCTGGCCCGGGCCTCGGCCCTGCTCTCGGTCTCGGGGCGGCTCGGCCTGGCCCGGTTGTACGCCGAGGCCTCCTACGGCGAGATGCCGGCAGCGGCCCGCGACGAGCTGCGCGCCACGACCTCGACGGCCGAGAACCTGCGCAGCACCATCGACGAGTACGTGCAGGCGAACGCCTCCACCCGGGAGGCCGCGGCCCTGGTCGACTTCGGGTCCAAGCCCCTGTTCGTGCTGACCGCCGGAACCGGCAGCTCCGCCGGCTGGGGCGCCAAGCAGGACCACCTCGCCGCCCTGTCGACCGACAGCGTGCACCGCGTCGTCGACGGCGCCACCCACGACATGCTGCTCTCGGACGAGGCGGCCGCCGCCGTCACCAGCGCCGCGATCCGCGACGTGGTGCAGGCCGTGCGTCACGACCGCCCGCTGTCCCGATGAGTGGCTCGAGGGCCGTTGCGCCGGAGCAGCAGTTCAGCGCCAGCGGTCGCCCGAGGCGGTGACCAGGGTGCGCCACACGTAACGCCACGGGGTGACCGCGAGGATGACCAGGACCACCGAACAGTTGACGGCGATGGCGCGGGTGTCCGCGTCGAGCGTCCCGTCCACGGCCCGGGGCAGCGCGACGAGGGCGAGCCAGAGCAGCTTCCAGGTCGACTCGAACAGCAGCAGCGGCAGCAACCTGACCGGGTACCGCACGCCCAGGAACGCGAGCAGCGACATGGCGACGAGGAGGCACAGCGTCACGCCCTCGAAGAGCGGCAGGGCGTGGGCGTCCGGGAGGAGCGGCCACTTCACCAGGACGAGCCCGACCCCCATCAGCAGGTACCCGGCCCGCATCAGGGACAGGCGGGTCAGCGACAGGTCGGGCGGGTCGACGAACGGTCTCCCCGCGGGCGGCGTGGTGGGCGTGGTGGGCGGGCGTGGTGTACGAGGTCGTAGTCGGGTCGAGGACGGTCATGGTCTTCTCCTGCTCACTGGTGCCGAGTGGTCGAGCCACGAGGAGCCGTGTCGACCGTCGGTCACGTTCCTCGCCTGCGCACCGATCCCCGAGAGAAGTTGCCGTTTCCGGGAATCGACGTCGGCGTCAGGGCAGGTGCGGGTCGTCGTGCGGCTCCGCCTCGTCGTCGCCGGACGCCCGCACGTGCATGCGTTCGCCGGGCCGACCGAAGATGCTCAGCACCTCCGCCGGCGCCTCGCCCGTGCTGCCGAACCAGTGCGGCACCTGGGTGTCGAACTCGGCCGCCTCGCCCACGCCGAGCACCAGGTCCTGGTCGCCGAGGACCAGCCGCATCCGGCCGGACAGCACGTAGAGCCACTCGAACCCGTCGTGGGCTCGAGGGCTGGGCGTCGACTGCGCCGCCGGCACGACGATCTTCCACGCCTGCACGCCGCCGGGCTGGGTCAGCGGGAGACGGTGCGGCCGTTCACCCGGCGTGGCTTGAGCCGGACCCGGGGGTCGCCGACCTCCGGCGCCCCGACCAGGTCGTCGATCGGCACGCGGTAGACCTGCGCCAGCGGGAGCAGCAGCTCCAGGCTGGGCCGGCGCTGCCCCGTCTCCAGGCGCGACAGGGTGCTCTTCGAGATGCCGGTGCGCTCGGCCACCTGGGTCAGCGTCAGCCCGCGCTGGTCGCGCACCCGACGCAGCCGGGAGCCCGACCAGGTCCAGGGCCGCGGCGACCGGCGAGTCCCCCTCCGCGGCCGTCACCCGAGCGCGAGCGGGCCCTCGTTCCGGTGGTGTGGTCACCGGGCCATTCCACGCGCAGTTCCCGGAAACGGCAACAGGTGTTGCCTTGCGAGCACGGGACCGGGAGTCTTCGGAGCATGAACGAGTACGACGTCGTGGTCATCGGCGGCGGCGCCGCCGGCCTGTCCGCCGCCCTGGTGCTGACCCGCGCCCGACGGTCGGGTCGCCGTCGTCGACGCCGGGCAGCCGCGCAACGCCCCGGCCGCCCACATGCAGGGGTTCCTCGGCTCCGACGGCCTCCCGCCCACCGAGCTGCTCGCGGCCGGGCGGGCCGAGGTCGCCGGGTACGGCGGCGACCTCATCTCCGGCACCGTCACCGGCATCACCCCGGTCCCGGTCTCCGCCGCCCGCCCACCGGATGACGTTCGAGGTCACCCTCGCCGGCGGCCGGACCCTGCGGACCCGCCGCGTCCTGGTCACCACCGGGCTGCGCGACGAGCTCCCCGACCTCCCCGGCGTGCGCGAGCGCTGGGGCCGCGACCTGCTGCACTGCCCCTACTGCCACGGCCACGAGGTGCGCGACCAGCCGCTCGGCGTGCTCGGTGGCACGCCGGAGGCGATCGCCCACGCCCACCTCGTGCGGCAGTGGTCGCACGACGTCGTGCTCTTCGCCCACGGCCACCCGCTCTCGGCCGAACCAGCGCGAGGAGCTCGCCGCCCGCGCCATCGGCGTCGTCGACGCCCCGGTCGCCCGCCTCGTCGTCGAGGACGACCGGCTCACCGGCGTCGAGCTGGCGACCGGCCAGGTGGTGGCGCGCGCCGCGGTGTTCGTCCGGCCCCGGTTCGTGCCCCACGACACCCTGCTGACCGCCCTCGGCTGCGCCACCCACGACACCGGCTGGGTCGCCGTCGACGCCACCGGCCGCACCAGCGTGCCCGGGGTCTGGGCCGCCGGAAACGCCGTCAACCCGCGCGCCCAGGTCATCACCGCCGCCGGCGAGGGGTCCGCGGCCGCCATCGCCATCAACAACGACCTCGTCGACGAGGACATCCCGATCGCCGTCCGGTGCTTCCGGCTCGGTCTCCGCACCTGACGCCACCCACCTCCCGCACCACCAGGTGCGGCCACCGGCACCCCGATGCCGCTCTGCCACAGCCACTCACGCACCAAGGAGTTCACCATGCCCATCGCCACACCCACCCCCCAGCCCGACCAGCCGAACGCCGAGGGCCCGCCCGCGCCGTCGCCCGTCGGACCGCCGAGCAAGCACCAGCTCGCGCTGATGATCTGGCTCGCGGTCTTCCCGACCCTCACCGTGCTCAACCTGACGATCGGCCCCTGGCTCACCGACGTCGGCCCGGTGCTGCGCACCTTCGTGCTCGCCACGATCGCGGTCCCGATCGTCATCTACGGGATCATGCCCCGCCTGCACCGGGTGCGGTCCCGCCTGCTGACCGCTCGCGCCGCGTGACCCGGTGAGGGTCGACGCCTCGGTTCCGTCGAGGGCCGCACCGTACGCTCAGCCGACATGACCTCCGCTGCCGCCGTCGCCGCCTGCCTGCTCCTCGCGGGCCTCGTGGTGTTCCAGGTGCTGCTCGTGTGCGGTGTGCCGCTCGGGCGCTTCGCCTGGGGTGGCCAGCAGGACGTCCTGCCGTCCCGGCTGCGGGTCGGCAGCGCTGTCGCGAGCGTCGTCTACGTGGTCGTCGGCTGGGTCCTCCTCGCCCGCGCCGCGCAGGGCGCCGGCGGCATCCTCGGCGTGGTCACCTGGGTCGTCGCCGGGTTCTTCCTGCTCGGCACCGCGGGCAACCTGGTCTCACGCAGTCTCCCGGAGCGCCTCGTCATGACCCCCGTCGCGTTCGCGCTCTGTGCGCTGACCGTCGTCGTCGCCATCCAGGACTGACGGCTCGGCCCTGGCCGCGGGACCGCCGGTGTCGCACCCTCAGCCGACGGGGTCGTGCCAGCCGGTGATCCCCTACCGAGCATGATGCAGAGCACGGACTCCGAGCCCCGCGACTGGCGCGGCCGGACCGACGCTCCGGGCCCGCAGCGGCGCCCCTCGGCTACGGCTGCTCGGGCGCCAGCAGGGCGTGCAGCACCGACTCGAGCGGGCCGACGAGGTCGGCGCGGTCGGCCGAGGCGAGCGGCTCCAGGGCGGTGGCGGAGCGCATCAGGGCGACGCCGAGGGCGACGGAGAGCGCGAGCTGGGCGCGCAGCAGGCGCTGCTCGGCGCCGGGCCCGTCGGGGCTGCCGCCGGCCACGGCCACCAGCCCGAGCGAGTACGTGCGCAGCGTCTCGAGCCGGATCCGTTCGGCCCGCTCGTCGCCCGAGGTGCGCAGCAGCAGCACCAGCCGGTTGGGGTGCTCGGCCGAGTACGGCCCGACGAGCTGCTCGGCCATGGATGCCGCGACCTCGTCGAGCGTCTTCGCGCGCACCGTCGTGCCGAGCTCGGTCGAGACGCCCGTGAGGCACTGCTCGAACAGGCCCTCCTTGGAGTCGAAGTAGCGGCTGATCAGGGCGGCGTTGACCCCTGCGTCGTCGGCGATCTCGCGGACCGTCGTCGCCGCGTAGCCCTGGGTGGCGAAGCGGTGCAGGGCCGCCCCCAGCAGCAGCCGCCGGGTCTCGGCGGCGTCCCGGCGCCGCGGCGACGGTGGCCTCTGGCGGGCGTGCGTCGGGGCCGGGAACGTCGGCGGTGACGGGGTGCATGGGGTCCTCTCGGTCCCGGCCAGCGTAGCGCCGGACCGCGGCCAAGTAAACGCGTGTTGACTTCGCTCCCACGCGGCGCGCATACTCGTAGTCAACAGACGTTTACATCTAGGAACCAGGACCACCATGACGACCTCCGTCGACGAGTCGAGCCTCTCCACGCCCGCGACGCACCCCGCCCCGACCGCCGGCGAGCGCTCGGGCGGCGGGATGCTGATCCTCTACCTGTCCCTCGGCGGCCTCGCCTTCGCCGTGCTGCAGTCGCTGGTCGCGCCGGCCCTGCCGGTGCTCGCGCAGGACCTGGGCGTGACCACCGCCGACGCCAGCTGGGTGCTCACCGCCTACCTGCTCGCCGCCTCGGTGCTGACCCCGATCCTGGGCCGGCTCGGCGACATCGCCGGCAAGCGGCGGGTGCTCATCGGCGTGCTGGCCACCCTGGCCGTCGGCACCCTGGTCGCCGCCCTGGCTCCCAACCTCGTCGTGCTCATCGTCGCCCGCGTGCTGCAGGGCTCGGCCGGCGCCATCCTGCCGCTGTCGATCGGCATCGTGCGCGACGAGCTGCCCCGCGAGCGGGTCAGCGTCACCGTCGGCCTGCTCTCGGCGATCTTCGGCGTCGGGGCCGGCGTGGGCATCGTCGCCGCCGGCCCGATCGTCGAGCACCTGTCGTGGCACTGGCTGTTCTGGCTGCCCCTGGTGCTGGTGGTCGTCGCCCTGCTCGGCGCGATCTTCGGCATGAAGGAGTCGCCGGTGCGCACGCCGGGCCGGCTCGACGTGGTCGGGGCCGGCATCCTCACCGTCGGCCTGGTGTCGGTGCTGCTGGCCATCAGCAAGGGCCAGGCCTGGGGCTGGCTGGAGACGAGGACCGTCGCCCTGTTCGTGCTCGGTGTCGTCGCGCTCGTCGTGTTCGTGCTCGTCGAGCTGCGGGTGCGCGAGCCGCTCATCGACATGCGGCTGCTGGCCAACCGCGGGGTGTGGGCCACCAACCTCGTCGCCCTGGCCCTCGGCTTCGCGATGTTCGGCACCTTCCTGCTCGTGCCGATGCTGCTCGAGCTGCCGGCCGTGACCGGCTACGGGTTCGGCAAGTCGGTGTCGCAGGCGGGCCTGTTCCTGCTGCCCACCGTGCTGATGATGGTCGTCTTCGGGCCGCTGTCCGGCATCCTCGACCGCCGCTATCGGCCCGAAGGTCCCGCTGTTCCTGGGCACCGTCCTGGTCACCAGCGCGTTCGTCCTGCCCGCCGTCATGCACGACCAGCTCTGGATGGTGGTCGGCTCGGGCCTGCTGACCGGCGCCGGCATCGGGCTCGCCTTCGCCGCCATGTCGAACGCCATCATCGAGAGCGTGCCCGCCACGCAGACCGGTGAGGCGACCGGCGTCGAACGCGATCTCGCGGACCATCGGCAGCAGCATCGGCACCGCGGTGGTCGCGGCCGTCATCACGTCACACTCGACCGCCCAGGGCCTGCCGACCGACGCGGCGTTCTCCGCGGGGTTCTGGGTCTGCGCCGGCGTGGCCGTGCTCGCCGTCGTCGCCTCGCTCGCCCTGCCCTCCGCTCGGCACCGTCGCCAGGCGGCCCTGGCCGCGGGCATCGACGACCTCCCGCCGGAGCCGGTCGAGCTGCACGTGCCCCACCCGCACCTGCCCGGCCACCACGCCCAGCGCGAGGCCTGATTCCCCCGAGTTGGGTGCTCAGGTGGTTGCCCCGGCAGCCACCTGAGCACCCAACTCTGGCTAGTGGTCGGCCGCGGCCACCGGCTCGGCCGGGTGGGTCTGGCCGTAGACCTCGAGCTCGGTCGCCTTGGCGGACAGCCAGACCTGCTGCGCCGGCATCCAGGCCGAGCTCGGCGACGGCGGCGGGCGTGACGTCGACCAGGGCCGACGGCTCGCCCTCGAGGTCGAGCCGCACCCGGTCGGTGAGCAGGGTCAGCCCGGCGATCGTGGCCGGCCAGGTGTTGCGCGCGCTCGAGACCACCGGCGCCGCGGTGCTGACCACCACCGCCGAGGGGCGCAGCGCCACGAGCACCTCGCCGCGCTCGTGGTGGTCGGGCACGACGAACGAGCCGCCCCCGTCGAGCGCGACCCGCGCGCCGTCGGCGGTGCCGGGGTACAGGTTCAGCCCGACCAGCCGCGCGACGTACTCGGTGGCCGGGCGCCGGGCGACCTCGGCCGGCGTGCCCTCCTGCACGACCCGCCCGTCCTCGAGCACCAGCAGCCGGTCGGCGAGGACCAGCGCCTCGAGCGGGTCGTGGGTGACGAGCAGGCAGGGCCCGGCGAACTCGGCGAGGTGCCGCTTGAGCTCGGTCTGGACGTCCAGCCGGGTGCGGGCGTCGAGCGCGGCCAGCGGCTCGTCGAGCAGCAGCAGCGCCGGGTCGCCGGCCAGGGCCCGCGCCAGCGCGACCCGCTGCGCCTGCCCGCCGGACAGGTCGGCCGGGCCGGCGCCGCGCCGAGGTCGGCGAGGCCCAGCCGCTCCAGCCACTCGGTCGGCGGCGGCCCGCGCCGGCGCGCCGGCCCAGCCCGCGCACGCGCGGCGAGAACGCCACGTTGTCGAGCACGCTGAGGTGCGGGAAGAGCCGGTAGTCCTGGAAGACGAAGCCCACCGGGCGCTGCGGCGGCCTCGACGAAGGTGCCGCTGTCGGCGTCGTCGAGCGACCGCCCGCCGAGCCGGATCCGGCCGGCGGACACCGGCGTCAGGCCCGCGACGGCGCGCGAGCAGGGTCGACTTGCCCGCGCCGTTGGGGCCGAGCACGCCGAGCACCTCCCCCGGCGCCGCCGTCAGCGCGACCGCGCAGCGTGAAGCCGCCACGGGTCACCTCGGCGTCGGCGACGAGGCCCTCGCACCGGCGCCGGGTCACTGGGCGGTCCCGCCGCGCAGCCACCTGTCGCGCAGCGTCACCAGCACGACGACGGACACCAGCAGCAGCACCAGGCTGAGCAGGATGGCCGCGTCCGGGTCGGTCTCGAGCGCGTAGTAGACCGCGATCGGCATCGTCTGGGTGCGGCCCGGGAAGCTGCCCGCGAACGTGATCGTCGCGCCGAACTCGCCCAGCGCCCGCGCCCAGCAGAGCACCGCCCCCGCCACCAGCGACGGCGCGACCAGCGGCAGCGTGACCCGCCGGAACACGGTCATCCGCCTGCGCGCCCAGCGTCGCGGCGGCCTCCTCGAACCCGCGGTCGGCCGAGCGCAGCGCGCCCTCGACGGTGACGACCAGGAACGGCATGGCCACGAACGTCTCGGCCATCACGACCGCGGTCGGGCTGAACGGGATCGTGATGCCGAACCACTGGTCGAGGTACTGGCCGAGGAACCCGTTGCGGCCGAACGCCAGCAGCAGCGCGACGCCGCCCACGACCGGCGGCAGCACCAGCGGCAGCGTCACCAGGGCGCGCAGCAGCCGCAGCCCCGGGAACGTCGGTGCGCGCCAGCACCCAGGCCAGCGGCACGCCCGACCACGCAGCGAGATCGCGGTGGCGACCGTCGAGGTCCACAGCGACAGCTGCAGCGCCTCGCCCGCCTGCGAGCCGCGCAGGATCGCCCAGGCGTCGCCCCACGGCGCCCGGATGAGCAGCCCGGCCAGCGGGACGACGAGGAACGCGACCGCCACGAGCGCCGGCACGAGCAGCGGCGAGTGGTGCCGACCGCGACCCGCCGCCGGTCGCCGGCCCGCCGCTCCCGCTCCCGCGGGCTCAACGTCGGCGGATGCCGGTGCGCCGCGTCCCGTCGTCGCTCACCGCGGGCGCGGTCAGGGCTGCTGGAAGCCGGCCGCGGTCAGCACGCTCGCGCCCGTCCGGGGACAGGACGTAGTCGACGAACGCCGCGGCCGTCGGCGGCGTTGGCGCTCTTGGTCAGCGCGGCGATCGGGTAGCTGGTCGAGGCGTTGACGTCGGCGGGGATCTCGCACGCCCTTGACCTTGTCGCCGGCCGCCAGCACGTCGGTCACGTAGACGACACCGGCGTCGACCTCGCCGAGCTGCACCTTGCTGAGCACCGACTTCACGTCGGGCTCGAGGGTGACCGGGGTGACGGTGACCTTGGCGTTGGTGAAGACCTTCTGCGGCGGTCGTGCCGCACGGCACCTGCGGCTGGCACAGCGCGGTCTTGACCGTCGGCACTCGGCCAGCGAGTCACGCCGGTGACCTTGCCGGGGTTGGCCGGCGGCACCGCGATCTCCATGACGTTCGTGGCGAAGGTCTTCGGGTCGGCGGCGGCGCCGGCGGCGACGACCTGGTCCATGTTCTTGGCGCTCGCCGACGCGAACACGTCGGCGGGGGCACCGGAGGTGATCTGGGTGGCCAGGGCCGAGCTCGCGGCGAAGCTGAAGGTCACCTTCGACCCCCGGGTGGGCCGCCTCGAACTGCTGGCCGAGCGTGGTGAACGACTCGTTCAGCGACGCGGCGGCGAAGCACGGTGATGTCGCCGGATGACCGAGGGCGACGACGAGCCGGATGCCGTGGCTCGCGGTGCCGCTGGTGCCGGTGCCGGACCCGTCCGGAACCGCAGCCGGCGAGGCCGAGGGCGACGAGACCGGCGGACAGGGCGATGGCGGGGCGACGCATGACGGCTCCTCGGTCAGGTCGTGCGCGGTCGCGAGCGGGCGGGTCAGCGCATCCGCGGGATCTCGACGGACACGTTGGTGGCCTTGACCGCGGCGACGGCGAGCACGCCGGGCTCCAGGCCCAGCTCGTCGACGGCCTCGCGGCTCATCAGGGAGACGAACCGGTGCGGGCCGGCCTGGATCTCGACCTGGGCCATCACGGTGTCCTTGACCACCCGGGTGACCAGGCCGCTGAACCGGTTGCGCACCGACGGCCGCCGCGACGTCGCCGCGTCTCGAGGTGCGCCGCGTCGTGGGCGAGCTCCTCGGCGAACCGGGCCAGCACGGCGCCGTCGATGGCCTGCCGCCCGGAGCCGTCGGTGGTGGTCTCGATCCGCCCGCCGTCGGCCCAGCGGCGCAGCGTGTCGGCGCTGACCCCGAGCAGGTCGGCGGCTTCCTTGATCCGAAACGTGGGCACAGCCGGGACTGTAGCCGCAGATGCGGCTGATCGGAATGCCATCGCCGCAGGTGCGGCACTTTCACCGAGGCGGACCCTCTCCTGCGGCGACCACGAGACCCTGAATGCGATGCACAGTGCGCGGCTGAGCGCGCCCCTTGCATCGCGGATGAGTGCTCCTCCTCCGCCCGCTCGCCGCGAAGTCAGGAGCAGTTGCGACGTCAGGGCGGTACTCGGCCCTGGCTCGGCGAGAACGTCCTGAGCCGCGAAGTGCACCTGACTTCGCGGGGCTGCCTCAGCCCAGGCTGAGGGCGGCGCGCGGCTCGTCGTCCTCGACGGCCGGCAGCCCGAGCCAGAGGCCCCGGTCACCGACGAGGTGGGTCGCGACGAACTGCGAGAACGGCACCGGCTGGCCGATGAGGTAGCCCTGGGCGTAGTCGACGCCGAGCTCGCGCACGACGCTCAGCGCGCCCTCGTCGGTGACGAACTCGGCCACCGTGCGCTTGCCGAGCGCCCGGGCGATGCCGATGACCGACCGCAGGATGGCCCGGTCGACGGCCGAGTCGGCGGCGCCCTTGACGAACTCGCCGTCGATCTTGATCGTGTCGAAGCTGAGGTGCTTGAGGTAGTAGAAGGAGCCGTAGCCGGCGCCGAAGTCGTCGAGGGCGAACTCCACGCCGAGCGCGCGCAGCGGCTCGGCGAAGCGGCGGGCCGCCTCGACGTCGGCGACGGCGGCGGTCTCGGTGACCTCGACGGTGAGGTGGCTCGGGTCGACGCCCCGCTCGCGCAGGGTGCGCTCGAGGGTCAGCGCGATCGCCGGGTCGCCGATCGAGTGGGCGGACAGGTTCACCGCCAGGCGCATCGCGGGGTCGACCTCGACCAGCCGGCGGAGCAGCTCGACGCCGTGCCGCACGACCCAGTCGTCGACGGCCGGGGCCAGCCCGGCGCGCTCGGCGACCCCGATGAACGCGCCCGGCGACACGGGAACGTCGCGGTCGACCAGGCGGATCAGGGCCTCGGCGCTCGTGACCCGACCGGTGTCGAGGTGCAGCAGCGGCTGGAGGTAGAGCTCGAAGTCGTCGTTCTCGAGGGCCGCCTCGATCCGGGCCTTCCACTCCATCCGGGCGCCGGACCGGGGCTGCACCGACGTGCTGTCGTCGAGCACGGTGAACCGGTCGCGCCCGGCATCCTTGGCGTCGTACATGAGCATGTCGGCCAGGGCCAGCACGTCCTCGGCCCGCTCGTGCGCGCCGGCGAAGGTGACCACACCGATGCTGGCGGTGACCCGGCGGTTGACGCCCTCGAGGGTGCGGCTGTTGGCGCGCACCCGCTCGACGACGGCGTCGGCGACCTTCTCGGCGCCCTCGCGGTCGGCGGTGGGCAGCAGGATGGCGAACTCGTCGCCCCCGAGCCGGGCGACGAGGTCGGTGTCGCGCAGCGAGCCGCGCAGCACGGCCGCGGTCGACACGATGAGCTCGTCACCGGCGTCGTGGCCGCGGGTGTCGTTGACCTCCTTGAAGTGGTCGAGGTCGAGCAGCAGCAGGGCGCCGCGCGGGCCGGAGCGGGCGCACAGGTCGAGGTGCTCGGCGAGGGCGGCGTCGAAGCGGCGCCGGTTCGGCAGCCCGGTGAGCACGTCGTGGTCGGCGAGGTGGGCGAGCCGCTGCTCGTAGCGGCGCCGCTCGGACAGGTCGACGACGTTGACCAGGATGACGTCGTCCTCGGCGTCCTGCGACGAGATGACCCGGCTGGTCAGGGCGACGTGCACGTCCTCGCGGCCCGGGCCGGGGATGGTCCACTCGCCCACGATCCGCGACCCGGGCACCGCGACGGCCCGGTGGAGGTGCTCGTAGATCTCCTCGCGGTTGTCGGGGGCGAGGTCGTCGAAGCTGCAGCCCACGAGGGCGTCGACGGTGCGGCCGGTGAGGCCGGCGAGCGAGGAGTTGACCTGCAGGATGCGGCCGCGCATGTCGAGCACCGCGACGCCGTGCGGGGCGTCGGCGATCAGCCGCTCGGTGCGGGCGTGGGCGGCCTCGACGTCGTCGAGCCGGCGGTTCTCGTCGGTGACGTCGCGCAGCACGAGCAGGGCCCGGTCGGGCTGGTTGGTGACGGTGTCGAGCAGCGGCACCGCGTCGACCGAGACCAGCCGCGGCTGGCCGGTGCCGAGGTCGTCGGCCTCGACGACCAGGCCGCGCACCGTCTCGCCGTCGAGGGCCCGGCGGGAGGGGCGCTCCCGCTTGGGCAGCACCCGGCCGTCACGACGGCGGCGCGGCGGTGAGGCCAGCGCGTCGAGCTCCTCGCCGGACTCGCCCGGTGGCCGCGAGCCAGCGGCGGGCCGCGTGGTTGTGCAGCAGCACCTTGCCCTCGCGGTCCATGACGATCAGGGCGTCCGGGATGGTCTCGGTGATGACCCGCAGGTCCTCGGCCTGGCGGCGGGAGCGCAGCCCGGCCGACGCGGCATCCGTGACGAGCATGTCGCGCTCCCACTGCACGGTCGAGAGCACGAGGCTGAGCAGGGTGGCGAGCATCATGAACGCCTCGAGCGTGAGCACCTGGCCCGCGACGTCGTCGATCTCACCGAACGGGCTGCCGTCGGTGGCCACGACCAGGCCGAGCGTGACCAGGGCGGTGGTCGTGCCCTGCAGCGCGGCCAGCGGGATCGGCAGGCGCAGCCCGCCCCAGACCAGCACCGCGAGGGGGAGGAACGACAGCGAGATGGTGCGCCCGGGGCCGAAGACCAGCCAGAGCACCGCGAGCGAGACCAGCAGCACGGGCACGGCCTCGACGAGGTGCCGGCGCCGCACCAGCTCGCCCTCGCCCCGCATGGCCAGCCCGGTGCCCGCGATGATGACGATGGCGGCCCCGTTGCGCAGGATCCAGCCCAGCAGCGTCTGGCCGGTCACCGGGATGTCGCCCACGACGAGGGCGGCCATGCCGAAGGCGGCGCTGGCGACGCGTGGCCAGGGTGGCGGCGAAGACGAACCGGCCCACGTCACCGAGCCGGCGCAGCGGTGCCACGCCCTCGCCGCTCCACGCGACGGGTTCCGCCGACGAGCGCGCGTTGATCCACGTGTAGGCGAGCGCGGTGCCGACCGAGTTCACGATGTTCGCCACGCCGAGCACGACGGCCGCACCGTTCGGGATGCCGGTCAGCGCCAGCCCGATGGTCGACATCACCCAGATCGCGCCGGCGACACCGATGAGGCCACGTCGGCTGGTGGTGACCAGGGCCCAGAGCGCGCCCACCCCGGCGGCGGGCCAGAACAGGGCGAGACTGGTCTCGGGCAGCACGATGAGGCGCCCCACGACGATCGCGAGCGCGTAGGCGGCCGCGTAGGCCACCGCTCTACCCACGTGGGTTCCGCCTCTCGCTCACCGGGCCTGCGCCCCTGCGGGATCCAGTATGGACGTCCGCGCTCGCCGACGTGGGAGGAAACGGGGGGCCCGGCATACTGCTGCGATGGACTTCACGACCGAGCTGCTGGCGACCGGAGGCACCACCACCGGGTTCGTCGTCCCCGACGACGTGGTCGAGGCACTCGGTGCCGGGCGCCGCCCGAAGGTGGTCGTCACGGTCGAGGGCCACACCTGGCGCACCAGCATCGCCTCGATGGGCGGGCGGTTCCTGCTCGGCGCCAGCGCGGCCGTGCGCGAGGCGTCCGGCATCGTCGCGGGGCAGACCTACCGGGTGACCGTCGAGGTCGACAGCGCACCGCGCACCGTCGAGGTGCCCGACGACCTCGCCGCCGCCCTGGCCGCCTCCCCGCAGCCGCCGCCGCGTGGGCCGGTCTCACCTACAGCCAGCAGCGCCAGCACGCCGAGGCGGTGCTGGCGGCCAAGAAGCCCGAGACCCGCGAGCGGCGGGTGGCCGGCATCGTCGAGAAGCTCGGGTGACCACCGTCGAGGCGGTGCTCGGCGACATCACGACCGAGCACGTCGACGTGGTCGTCAACGCGGCGAACTCCGCGCTGCTCGGTGGGGGTGGGGTCGACGGCGCCATCCACGCGGCCGCCGGGCCGGCCCTGCTCGAGCAGTGCCGCGAGCTGCGGCGCACGACGCACCCGAACGGCCTCGACGTCGGCGACGCCGTGGCCACCGGCGCCGGCGACCTGCCGTGCCGCTGGGTGGTGCACACCGTCGGCCCGAACCGGCACCGCGGCCAGACCGACCCGGCCCTGCTCGCGTCGTGCTTCGCGAGCAGCCTGGCCGTGGCCCGCGGGCTGGGCGCGCGCAGCATCGCGTTCCCGGCGGTGAGCGCCGGGGTCTACGGCTGGGACGTCGAGGAGGTGGCCCGGGTCGCCGTGCGCACGGTGCGCTCCGAGTGCGCGGCGCACGACGGCATCGACCTGGTGCGGTTCGTGCTCTTCGGCGACCGGGCGCTGGCGGCCTTCGAGGCGGCGCTGGCCGACGGGCCCTGACACGCAACCGGCGCCCCGGACCACGAGGGTCACGGGGCGCCGGGAGGCGGTGCGAGGTGGCTCAGAACCGGCCGTAGCCGCTGACGCCGGAGAAGATCGCGCGCTCGGAGGTGGACTTCCCGGGCTGCGGCGAGTCGATCATCATCCCGTTGCCGGTGTAGATGCCGACGTGCCAGGCCGGGGACCCGAAGAAGACCAGGTCGCCGGGCTTCGGGTCGCTGACCGGGGTCGCGGCCCGCTGCTGGGCCGAGGCCGTGCGCGGGATGGAGATGCCGGCCTTGCCGAACACGTACATCGTGAAGCCCGAGCAGTCGAAGCCGGACGGGCTCTCGCCGCCGTAGACGTACGGGATGCCGAGCAGGCCACGGGCGATGTTGACGATGCCGCTCGAGGACTGCGCCGGGTTGCTGTAGCGCGTGCTGCTGCGGCTGGCCGGGCTGGTGCTGTCGGCGCGGCTGCGGATGGCCTGCGTCACGGCGCTGACCTTCGGCTTGCGGCTTGGGCTTGGCCACGGCCTTGACACCGACGACGCCGACCTTCTCGACGGCGACCGGAGCCGCCGCCTCGGGGGCGACCACGGCCGGGGCGAGCGCGAGCGCCGTCGGGGCCGTGGTGGCGGTGCTCACCTCGGCGCCGGGCGCAGCAGCGGCCGTCGTCGTGGTGGAGGTGGCGCGGTGCGCCGGGGTGGCCTGGGCCGGGAGGGCGAAGGCGGCGACGAGACCGCCGGAGGCGGCCAGGACCGCGGAGGCCTTGACGCTGGTTTCGCCGGCACTCTTGACGATCGTCGAGAGCTCGGCAACGGGGTTGTAGCGGACGGCATTGCGGTGCCGCCCGGAGCGGGTGTCATCGACCACGGGTGAACCTCTCAGTGCCTACGGGGTGAGCTGTCGGGTTCGGGCTGAGGTTGCCCGGCCGGCGACGGTCACGAGACCGGCGACGACTTAACCCCAAGGAGTCCGATGGTGCTGGGCTCCGGATGTGGGTCCCCCGCTCCTGCCAGGCGGTGGTGCGCTTTGACCTCTGCGGTGGTGGCAGGACTCGGCGTCCACCAGGAGGACCCGCCCATTGGAGGCGAGCCAGACGAACGTAACACGGCTTCCTGAGATAGTCACAATTAGGTCACGGCGATGTGACGAGGACCGCTCACCTTGCGGTGAACGGTCCTCGTCGGTGTCGATCCGGGGTGTCGTCAGGTCAGTAGTTGGCCGTCACGTGCACGTGGTCCATGTGGTTCGCGGTGGGTGAACCACGGTCCTCCATGAGCTCCCAGGGGCTGCCCGGCTCCCAGTAGCGCTGGCGCCAGATGACGTACTTGACGTTGAGCTCGGCGGCGTGCGCCTGCACGAACGCGGCGACCGCGTCGCCCTGCGACCGGCTCGAGATCATCAGGTCGGTGGCCTGGCCGGTGCTGTGCTCGCCGGCGTTGGCGCGGTAGCCGCCGATGGTGCCGAGGTGGAAGACGGAGTCGACGGCGGTGCAGACGCCGGGCCGCGTTGGGGATCAGGCCGAGGTTGCTGCACCGGGCCGAGATGCCCTTGGCGTACGACGCCGCGCTGGGCGCGGCGGCCGAGGAGCCGGCCCGACGGGGCCTTCGCGACCGGCTTCGGCTTGGGCTTCGCGACGGCCTTGACGCCGGCGACGCCGACCTGCTCGGGGGCGAACGGCGCGGCGCCCTCGGGGGCGGAGACGGCCGGTGACGCGGGGCTGGGGGCGGCGGCGCGCTGCGCGTCGCGGGACGCGGCCTGGCCGTCGGCCGTGCGCGCGGCGGAGCTGGTGGCAGCCGGCACGGCGAGGGTCAGGGCGGCCGGGCTGGCGTCGACGGGCAGCGCGAGCGCGACGGCGGCTCCGCCCAGGACGCCGACTGCGGCGACGGACTTGGCGGCCCACGTCGCGCCGAGGCGCGAGAAGCCGTCCGGGAGACGACGTACGGCGCCTGGAGCGCGGCGTCGACCGGGGTTGCGGTGACGTGACACGAGGAGGGGGGGCCTTCCGGGGCGGGTACGGATCTCGAACACCGTAGCCGCCCACACTGGGAGAAGTCACATTCCGGTAACGGCAGATTCATCTCGTGTCGGGGCTGCGGACACCTGCCCCGGCGTCCTGACCAGTGCGGATGCCGGGTGGCACCGGGCCGGACGCACCCGCCGGGATGAGACCGGTGTCACGACCCTGGCCGCCCGCGGCCGGGCGCGTCGCGACCTCGCGGCGCTCAGGTGGCCTGGACGAAGACGTGCGAGGCGATGTCGTCGGGCAGCGAGACGCCGGAGGACTCCTCGGCGCCGTCGCGGCAGGCGATGACCCGGGCGCCTTCGCGCCGCACCCGGGCGGGCTGGCCCGGCATCAGGCCGGCGGACGTGAGCAGGCCCAGGGCCTCGGAGTCGACCTGCACCGGCTCGCCGATGCGCCGGACCACGACGGTGGTGGGCTCGGTGGCGGCGATGACGTCGAGGGTGGTCAGGCCGTACCGGAAGTCGGCCAGCTCGGTGAGGTCGCCGAGCTCCTCGAGCCCCGGGATCGGGTTGCCGTAGGGCGACTCGGCGTGGTCGGGCAGCATCGCGAGGATCTTGCGCTCGACCCGCTCGGACATCACGTGCTCCCAGCGGCACGCCTCGTCGTGCACGAACTCCCACTCGAGCCCGATGACGTCGCGCAGCAGGCGCTCGGCGATGCGGTGCTTGCGCATGACCCGCGTCGCGAGCAGCCGACCGTGGTCGCTGAGCTCGAGGTGGCGGTCGCCGGCGACGTGCAGCAGGCCGTCGCGCTCCATCCGCGCGACGGTCTGCGAGACGGTGGGGCCGGAGTGGCCGAGCCGCTCGGCGATGCGCGCGCGCAGCGGCGTGATGCCCTCCTCCTCGAGCTCGAAGATGGTGCGGAGGTACATCTCCGTGGTGTCGATGAGGTCCGTCACGTAGGCAAGCCTACGTTTACCGGGCGACACGCGGGGACGAGTCCCGTTCAGCGTCGGGCGCGTCACACCTCGTCGAAGGATGCCGGGGCCCGGCGGCGGGGGTCGTACTCGGGCAGCCAGCGGGCCAGCCAGGCGCCGCCGACGAGGGTCAGCAGGCCCACCGCGACGCTGGCGACGCCGATCGTGGCGACCGCGGCGACGGCCCCGACGACCAGGGCGGCGCCGTTGTGCCCGACGAGCGAGAGCAGCCGCCACACGCCGAGGAAGGGGGCCCGCCCGACGGTGGGGGCGGCATCCGCGCCGAGGGTCATGACGATGCCGGAGCCGAGGCCGTTGCCGACGCCCATGAGCAGCGCGAGCGCCGCGACGCCGGCGAGCGTGGTCGTCAGCGGCAGCGCCACCAGGCCGAGGCCGAGCAGCAGGGTGACCGGGACGGCCACCCAGACCCGCCCGTGCCGGTCCATGACCGTGCCGGCCGGGTAGAACAGCACCACCTCGACGAACGCGGCAGCGGCGAAGACGAGCGAGGTCTGCGCGGCGTCCAGGCCCACGTGCTCGGCCCACAGCGGCACGACGACCACCCGCGAGGACCGGGCCAGCCCGATGGCGAGCACCCCGAGGCCCACCGTGAGCAGCACCCGCCGGTTCTGCGCGACGACCCGGCGCACCGGCACCCGCTCGTGCTCGCGCCGACAGCTGCTCGTGGTGCGGCGCCGAGGTCGGGGGTGCGCCAGGCCAGGGCGGCGGCGAGCAGCCCGGCCACGACCGCGACGGCGAAGGCCGCCTGCGGCCCCCAGCGGGCGACGACGGGCGCCCCGATCGAGCGGCCCGACGAACAGGCCGATCCGGGTGACGCCGCCCAGGGTCGACATCGCCCGGGCGCGCAGGGCCACCGGGGCCGCGGCCGTCGAGGTAGCTCTGCCGGGCCAGGAGGAAGACGGCGCCCGGTGGGCCCCAGCAGGAGCACGGCGACGCCGAGCACCCACAGCGAGGGGGCGACGAGCGCGAGGGCGCACGCGACGGCATCCAGCGCGCCCGGCGAGGACGAGGGCCCGGCGCTCGCCGATCCGCTCGACGAGCACCCCGGCCGGGACGGCGGCGGCGAACTCGGACAGCGTCGTGATGCCGACGAACAGCGCCGCGAGGCCGACCGAGGCGCCCAGGCCGCGGGCGCTCAGGGCCACGACCGGCAGCACGGCGCCCGCCCCGATCGACCAGATCGCCGAGGGGCCGAACGCGGGCACGGCGATCCGCCGCAGCGAGAACTCCGCCTGCTCCCCCGTGCGCGCCATGCCCACCTCCCACGTCACAACTTTCTCGCCCGGTGCCAGAACCTTCACCTCGGCACCGGCAACGGTTCCCCTGCTCAGGTGAAGCTTCCGGTGCCGAGCACCCGGAGCGTCCGGCAGTTATCTTGACGTCAAGATAACCCCGCTCGGCGCGCCCGTGGGTAGGTTGGCGCCGTGGAGATCACCATCCCGCACCGCTACTGCGGGCCCCCCGAGTCCGGCAACGGCGGCTGGGTCTGCGGCACCGTCGCCGCCCACGTGCCCACGACCGTGCCCCGGCCGGCCGTCACGGTGCGGCTGGCCAGCCCGCCGCCGCTCGACCGCCCCCTCGCGCTCAAGGCCGAGGCCGCCGACGGCGCCCTCCTGGTGCGGCTGCTCGACCGCGGTCACCTCGTCGCGAGCGGCACGGCATCCGCCGACCTCGTGGATGACGTGCCGCCGGCGGTCGACGCTCGAGCAGGCCCGCGCCGCCGAGACCCGCTTCGAGGGGCTGGCCGACCACCCGTTCCCCACCTGCTTCGCCTGCGGCACCGGGCGCGACCCCGGCGACGGGCTGTGCCTGCGGCCCGGCCCGCTCGACGACGGCACCGGCCGGTACGCCGCGACCTGGGAGCCGCGACGAGGCGACCGGTCCGCTGGTCTGGGCCGCGCTCGACTGCCCCGGCGGCTGGTCGGCGGGCATCGCCGGGCGGCCGATGGTGCTCGGCACGATGACCGCCCGGGTGCTGGCCCTGCCCGCGGTCGGCGAGCCGCACGTCGTCCTCGCGTGGCAGCGCGGCAGCGAGGGGCGCAAGCACCACTCCGGCTCGGCCCTGTTCTCGCCGGACGGGCGAGCTGCTGGCCCGCGCCGAGGCCACCTGGATCGCCGTCGACCCCACCACCATCCGACCCAAGGACCACCCATGACCTCGACCCCCAGACCCTCCGACCACCGCCGCCGGGGCGCGCGTCGCCGTCGTCACCGGCGCGAGCAGCGGCATCGGGGCCGCGACGGCGCGGCTGCTCGCGGCCGAGGGGTTCCGCGTCGTGTGCGCGGCGCGGCGGGCCGAGCGGGTCGAGGCCCTGGCCGCCGAGATCGGCGGGGTGGCCGTGGCGTGCGACGTCACCCGCGACGACGACGTCGCCCGGCTCGTGGCGGCCGCCGGCGACCGGGTGCACGTGCTCGTCAACAACGCCGGCGGCGCGCTCGGCCTCGAGCCGGTGGCCCAGGCGGACGTCGAGCTGTGGCAGCAGATGTACGAGACCAACGTGCTCGGCACGCTGCGGGTGACCAAGGCGCTGCTGCCGGCGCTGGTCGCGGCCGACGGCGAGGGGGTCGTCGTCAACGTCGGCTCGATCGCCGGCTTCCTCGGCCTACGAGGGCGGCGGCGGCTACACGGTGGCCAAGCACGGCGTGCACGTGATGACCGAGACGCTGCGCCTGGAGCTGGTCGACCAGCCGGTGCGGATCACCCTCGTCGCCCCGGGGATGGTGCGCACCGACGAGTTCTCGCTGACCCGGTTCGCCGGCGACCAGGAGCGCGCCGACGCCGTGTACGCCGGGGTGCCGAACCCGCTCGTCGCCGAGGACGTCGCCGACGCCATCGTCTGGATGGCGACCCGCCCGGCGCACGTCAACATCGACCTGCTCGTGGTCAAGCCCCGCGTCCAGGCCGCGCCCCACAAGGTGCACCGCGGAGCCCGCTACGCCCGACTCGCCACGGCGGATCCGCCAGTCTGGACCGCCACTGTGCACGGACATGGGGATGCCGTCAGGGCTGGCGGCGGTGGACCTCCCACGAGTCGGCGTCGCCGAGGTCGCCCTGGTCGACCCGGGTGAACACCAGCCGGTCGTGCAGCCGGTTGCGCCGGCCGGCCCAGAACTCGACCTCGTCGGGCACGATCCGGAAGCCGCCCCAGAAGTCGGGCACCGGCACGTCGTCGTCGTCGCCGTGGTCGGGGAAGGCCGCCGCCCGCGCGGCGTACTGCGCCTCGAGCTCGGCGCGCGAGTCGATCGGCTCGGACTGCCGCGAGGCCCACGCCGAGATCCGCGACGCCCACGGGCGCGAGTCGAAGTACTGCTCGACCTCGTCGCGGCGACACCTCGACCGCGGTGCCGCGGAACCGGATGGCGCGGTACATCGCCGGCCAGGTCAGGGATGCCGCGACCGCGGGGTCACGGTGAGCTCGCGTCCCTTGGTCGACGTCAGCGCGGTGACGAACCCCGGCCCGCGCTCGTCGAGGAAGCGCATGAGCACGGTGCGCACGTTCGGCCGCCCGTCGCCGTCGACCGTGGCCACCGAGATCGCCAGCGGCTCGAAGACGTCCGGCGCTGACCTGCGCCCTCGCCACGGCGTCGTCGACCCAGGCCCGGGCCTGCGCGTAGGGGGTGTCGAGCAGCTGCCTCCTCGGTCAGGCCGTCCCCGTCGTAGTCGACCCGTCCGTCGCTCATGCCTCGGATCGTATGTCGCGCGCGGTCGCCCCTGCTGCGCGCGTCGAACCTCAGGGGGTGGGGTGGCGGGCGTCGTACCGGAGGAACCCGGGCTGGCGCAGCGACAGCAGCCCGATGGCGACGATGCAGGCGATGCCGCCCCACACGGCCGTCCAGCCCTCGCCGATCCGCTCGGCCACCGTGCCGCCGAGCAGCTCGCCCACCCGGGGGCCGCCGGCCACGACGACGATGAACACGCCCTGCAGCCGCCCGCGCATCCGGTCGGGCGCGGCCGACTGCAGGATCGTCGTGCGGAAGACGGCGCTCACGGCATCCGCCGCCCCGGCGAACGCCATCGCGACCAGCGCCCCCCACAGCGCCTGGGTCGGGGTGAGCCAGCCGCCCGCGCCGAGCAGCGCGACCCCGAGCCCGATGATGCCGACGCCCCAGCCGACGATGCTCACCATGATCGCCCGGCCCTGCCGGCGCACCGCGCCGAGCCGCCCCGACGTCAGCGTCGCGAGCACCGCGCCCACCGCCGCCGCGGCGTAGAGGTAGCCCACCGTGCTCGCGCCCCCGCCGAGGATGACGGCGCCGGCCGCCGGGAACAGCACCCGAGGCTGGGCGAGCAGCATCGCGGCGATGTCGGCGACGAAGGTCATCCGCACGTTCGGGGCGCCGCGCAGGAACCGGAAGCCGTCGAGCACCGAGGCCAGCCCGGCCCGGGTCGCCTCGCCCGCGGCGTGCGGCTCGGGCGGCAGGGACTGCAGCCGCCACAGCCCCCACAGCGCGGCCAGCGTCACGAGGGCGTCGGCGGTGTAGGCGGTCGCGAACCCGCCCCAGTCGACGAGCAGGCCCGCCATCAGCGGGCCGACCATCATCGCGGTCGACATCGCGAAGACGCCGAGGGCGTTGGCGGCGGGCAGCTGCTCGCGCGGCAGGATGCGCGGGTAGATGCTCTGCCGGGCCGGCGAGCTCACCCCGAACGCACCGTTCCACACCGCCACCAGCACGTAGAGCACCCAGACGTTCTCGTTGCCGAGCCAGGCCTGCACGCGCGCAGGCGATCGACGTCGCCCAGGCCACGAGGTTGGCGACCAGCGCCACCAGCCGGCGGTCGTGGTGGTCGGACAGCGAGCCGCCGTAGAGCCCGAACGCCACCAGCGGCACGAGCGCGAAGAACCCCACGAGCCCGACCGACGCCGTCGACCCGGTGATCGCGTAGACCTGCAGCCCGATGGCGACCACGGCCATCTGCGAGCCGACGTTCGAGAGGGTGAAGCCCGGCATACAGCCGCCGGTATGCCGGGTTCTCCCGCAGCGGGGTGAGGTCCGGCAGGTGGGAGCGCAGCACCCGGTGATCATGCACGAGGGTGCCGACCGGTCGGGGCGACGTCCCGCGGGCATAGGGTCCGACCATGGACAAACCGGCGCAGATCGCCCTCCTCATCGACGCCGACAACGCGACGGCCTCGCGGATCGACGTCATCCTCGGCGAGCTCTCGCGCCTCGGCGAGACCAACGTGCGCCGCGCCTACGGCAACTGGACCAAGACCGGCCTGAAGTCGTGGCAGGAGGTGTTGCACGAGAACGCGATCCGCCCGGTGCAGCAGTTCGACCCGAGCAAGGGCAAGAACGCCAGCGACATCGCCCTGGCCGTCGACGCCGTCGAGATCCTGCACACCCAGCGCCCCGACGCCTTCGCGCTGGTCTCCTCCGACGCCGACTTCACCCCCCTCGTCATGCACCTGCGCGAGCACGGCGCCCACGTCTACGGCTTCGGCGACGCCAAGACGCCGCAGCCGTTCCAGAGCGCGTGCACCCGCTTCCTCGTGCTCAACCGGCTCTCCTCCCCCAGCGGCCAGGCGGAGCCCGGCCTCCCGGATGCCGGACGGGCGGATGCCGTGCGGTCCCCGGACGACGAGCCCGCGGCCCCCACCACGCAAGCGGCGCCGGGCCACGGCCAAGGCGACGAGCACGGCGACCGAGGCGACGCGCGACCGCGGCGACCGCGGCCAAGGCCACGGCATCCGCGAAGAAGACCACCGCCGCGAAGGCCAGCGCCAAGGCCGCCACGAAGGCCGCCGCCGCCGAGGCGCACGCCCAGAACTCGACGCCGGCCCGCGCCACCCGCGCCCAGCTGCGCGGCGACCGCAAGCTCGTGGCCCTGCTGCGGCGGGCCGTCGAGGGCGCCGCCGACGACGCGGGGTGGGCCCGCGTCGGCACCGTCGGCAACCACATCTCGAACCAGTCCTCGTTCGACCCGCGCAACTACGGCTACGCCAAGCTGAGCAAGCTGCTCGAGGCCACCGACCTGTTCGACATCCGCGACGCCGGCGGCCAGAACATGGCCGTGCGCGACCGTCGCGGGCGGCGCCGGACGTCCACGAACGGGACGGACGGCTGGGAACGCGTGACGGTGGCGTGCACAATGGGGCCGCCCGACAAAGGCGACGAGCGACGATTGGGGACCCCATGACCACCGCAGCACACGACCGGGACCGCCCACCCGGACGAGCGACCCGAACTTCCAGCCCGGTCTGGAGGGCGTCGTCGCCTTCGAGTCCGAGATCGCCGAGCCCGACAAGGAGGGCGGCGCGCTGCGCTACCGAGGGGTCGACATCAACGACCTCGTCGGCGGGTGTCCTTCGGCCAGGTGTGGGGGCTGCTCGTCGACGACGAGTTCGACCCGGGCCTGCCGCCGGCCGAGCCGTTCCCGCTGCCGGTGCACACCGGCGACATCCGGGTCGACGTGCAGTCGGCCCTCGCCCAGCTCGCCCCGGTGTGGGGCTTCAAGCCGCTGCTCGACATCGACGACGACGAGGCCCGCGAGAACCTCGCCCGCGCCTCGGTCATGGCGATCTCGTTCATCGGCCAGGCCGCCCACGGCCAGGGCACGCCCGATGGTGCCGCAGAGCGAGGTCGACAAGGGCCGCACCATCGCCGAGCGGTTCATGATCCGCTGGCGGGGCGAGCCCGACCCCAAGCACGTCGAGGCGATCGACTCCTACTTCATCTCCGCGGCCGAGCACGGCATGAACGCCTCGACCTTCACCGCGCGGGTCATCGCGTCCACCGGTGCCGACGTCGCCGCCTGCCTCTCCGGGGCGATCGGCGCCCTGTCCGGGCCGCTGCACGGCGGCGCCCCGAGCCGGGCCCAGCACATGATCGAGGGCGTCGAGCAGATGGGCGACGCCCGGCGCTACGTCAAGGAGGTGCTCGACCGCAAGGAGCGCCTGATGGGCTTCGGGCACCGGGTCTACCGCGCCTACGACCCGCGCGCCGCGGTGCTGCGCGACACCTGCAAGCGGCTCGGCGCCCCGCGCTACGAGGTGGCCCTCGAGCTCGAGAAGGCGGCCATCGCCGAGCTCGCCGAGCGCTACCCCGAGCGCCGGATGGAGACCAACGTCGACTTCTGGGCCGCGGTGCTGCTCGACTTCGCCGACGTGCCCGGCGACATGATGACGCCGCTGTTCGCCTCCGCCCGCACGGCCGGCTGGTCGGCGCACATCCTGGAGCAGAAGCGCACCGGGCGGCTGATCCGGCCCAGCGCCCGCTACACCGGCCACGGCCCGCGCCCGATCGAGGACGTCAAGGGCTACCGCGCCCACTGACGCCCGACCCGCAGCGGCTCGGTCGCCCTGCCGGGATCCAACGCGGCCTTACGCTCGCTCGGATCCCCGGCGTCGGCATGCCGGATGCCGTCCACCCCCGGAGGTGCCCGTGTCGCGCTCCCGCTTCGTCACCCCGCTCGTCGCCATCGGCCTCGGGCTGGCCCTCGTGCTCGGGGGCCGGCTCCGGCCCCACGGGCGCCGCCGCCCCCACCATCTCGGTCACCACCGTGGTCAGCGGGCTCAGCTTCCCCTGGGACCTCACCTGGGTCGGCGACCTGATGGTGTACGACCTGCGCGGCGGCCAGGTGTGGAGCAAGCGCGGCGGCGCCGCCCCGCAGCGGGTCACGATCTCGGGCTTCCCGTCGATCTTCGCGCAGAGCGAGGGCGGCCTGCTGGGCCTGGTCGCCGACCCGGCCGCCATGACGAACCGCCGGTTCTACACCTGCCAGTCGGTGGCCAACGCGACCGGCGCCGCACTCGACGTGCGCGTGCTGCGCTGGCGGCTGACCAGCGACACACGGCGGTGAGCGACGGCGCACCGGTCGTCACCGGCATCCCGCTGGCAGCGGGCGGCACGCGGGCTGCCGGCTGCGGTTCGGCACCGACGGCTACCTCTACGTCGGCACCGGCGACGCCGCGGTCGGCACCAACCCGCAGAACCTGGCCTCGCTCGGCGGCAAGGTGCTGCGGGTGGGCTGGGACGGCAGCATCCCGGCCGACAACCCGTTCGTCGGACGCGGTGGCAACGCCCGCTACGTCTTCAACTACGGCCACCGCAACGTGCAGGGCCTGGCGCTGCGGCCGGGCACCAACGAGCTGTGGACCGCCGAGCACGGCACCGACCGCGACGACGAGGTCAACTTCGTGGCCAAGGGCGCCAACTACGGCTGGGACCCGGTGCCCGGCTACGACGAGTCGACGCCGATGACCGACCTCACCAAGTTCCCCACGGCCACACCGGCGATGTGGAGCTCGGGCTTCCCGACCGTCGCCACCAGCGGCGCGACCTTCCTCACCGACCCGCGGTGGGGCGCGTGGCGCGGCTCGCTGGCCGTCGCCAAGCTCAAGGGCCAGGGCGTGCTGCTGATGCGGATGAACCCGACCCCGGGCCCGAGCCGGGTCGTCGCCACGACCACGCTGCCGCAGGTCGAGGGCATCGCGCGGATCCGCACCCTGATGCAGGGCCCGGACGGCGCGCTGTGGCTCACGACGTCGAACGGCACCGACGACCGCATCATCCGGATCGCGCCGACGGCCACCGTGCCGGTGCGCTCGCGCCGGGCAGCTGATCCTGTCCGGCGGCGTGGCACTGGCCCGCACCGGCACCGAGATCGACGCCTTCGTCCGCAGCACCCGTGACGAGGTGCTGGATGCGAGCGCAGCACCGACGACGGCGCCACGCTGGGCGGGCTGGGCGGGAGCGGGCGTCACACAGCACCGACGCACCGTCGGCCGCCTCGTCCGCAGCCGGGCGGGTCGACCTCGTCACGCGCAGCGCCACGGGGTCGGTCGTGCACTCGTGGTTCACCGGCGGCACCCGGCGCGGGTCGACCGACCTCGGCGGGCGGCTCGTCGCCCAGCACGCCGCCTCCCTCGGCAACGGCACGCTCGACGTCTTCGCGGTGCGGCCGAGCGGCGAGGGGGTGCGCAAGCACTGGAACGGCTCGCAGTGGGGCGGCTGGGTGACCATCGGCGGTGCCTTCACCTCGGGGCTGTCGGCCTCGGCCGACCCGGCCCGCGGGGTGATCGTCGTGAGCGGCCGCGGCACCAACGGCGCGACCTACGAGCGGGAGTTCACGCGCGACCGCGGCCACCACGGTGGGTCCGTCGCGAGCGACGGGCTGTCGTCCTGGTCCGGCCGCGCGCTCGGCGACACCTGGCCCGGCGTCGCCCGGCTGGCGGTCGGCGCGGCGTCCGACCGGCGGGCCGTCGTCCAGCGCGGGTCGATGGTGGTGGCCACGACGGCCGCCTGGACCTCGTCGGGCGACCTCGTGTCGCGCCCGGACGGCAGCTTCCTGATGGCCGGGCGCGGCACCGACGGCGCGCTGTGGGTCACCGACGGCGGCCCCACCAGCTTCGCCAGCCGCTCCCTCGGTGGTGTCGTGCGCTGAGCCCGGTCGGCGCGGTTCACCCACGCGGGCAGCGATCCACGTGGTGGACCTCACGTCCGCCATCCGGTCACCATCGGTGAGGATGGATGCCGGGCGCGCACTCGCCGATGACGTCGGGACGCGCCCACCGGACGGCCTGCGGCGACCGCCGCGGGGGCCCTTCGCCCCTGACGTCCCACCCCGACCACGACACCGGAGAAGCCTCGTGAGCGACGCCCAGATCACCATCCCCGCCGACCTGCTGCCCGCCGACGGTCGCTTCGGCTCCGGGCCCTCGAAGGTCCGCCCCGCGCAGGTGGAGGCCCTGACCGCGATCGGCCGCACCGTCATGGGCACCTCGCACCGCCAGGCGCCGGTGAAGAACCTGGTCAAGTCGATCCGCTCCGGGCTGTCCACCTACTTCGACCTCCCCGAGGGGTACGAGGTCGTGCTCGGCAACGGTGGCGCCACGGCGTTCTGGGACATCGCGGCCTTCGGCCTGGTCCGCGACCGCGCCCAGCACCTCACCTTCGGCGAGTTCTCGAGCAAGTTCGCGACCGTCACCAAGAACGCCCCGTT
Source organism: uncultured Actinomycetota bacterium (assembly GCA_963782695.1). Lineage (GTDB taxonomy): Bacteria > Actinomycetota > Actinomycetes > Actinomycetales > Dermatophilaceae > Fodinibacter. The sequence goes on from CAWAKY010000005.1 coordinate 28,193, forward strand.
CCTCGGTGAGCCGACCGTCATCTCGAGCGAGCCGGGCAGCCGCCCCGACCCGCGCGCCGAGGCCGGCGTCGACGTCTACGCGTGGGCGCACAACGAGACCAGCACCGGGGTCATGGCTCCCGTGCAGCGGGTGGCCGGGGCCGACGACGACGCCCTCGTGCTCATCGACGCCACGTCGGGTGCCGGCGGCCTGCCGGTCGACGTGAGCCAGACCGACGTCTACTACTTCGCCCCGCAGAAGTCGTTCGCCTCCGACGGCGGCCTCTGGCTGGCGCTGTTCTCGCCCGCCGCCCTCGCGCGGGTCGAGGAGATCACGGCATCCGGCCGCTGGGTGCCCGACTTCTTCAGCCTGCCGACGGCGATCAGCAACAGCCGCCTCGACCAGACCTACAACACCCCCGCCGTCGCGACCCTGGCGATGCTCGCCAACCAGGTCGAGTGGCTCAACGGGCAGGGCGGCCTCGACTGGGCCACCGCGCGCACCAAGGACTCCTCGGGCCGGCTCTACGACTGGGCCGAGGCCAGCGAGTACGCCACGCCCTACGTCACCGACCCGGCGAACCGCTCGCAGGTCGTCGCGACCATCGACTTCGACGACTCGATCGACGCCGCGGCCATCGCGAAGACGTTGCGCGCCAACGGTGTCGTCGACGTCGAGCCCTACCGCAAGCTCGGCCGCAACCAGCTGCGGGTGGCCTGCTTCCCGGCGGTCGAGCCCGACGACGTGAGCAAGCTGATCAGCAGCGTCGAGTACGTCGTCGACCCAGCTCGCCTGACCTCCGGCCGCTCCCGACCTCGTGCGACTTGGGCACGGCTCTCACCCCCCGGAGGGTCTGCACCAAGACCGCTGGAGCGACCACAGGACTCGACCGGGGGCGGTGCCGGATGCCGGTCAGCCGGATGCCGTGAGGCCGGCGGTCACCCGCTGCGCCAGCCAGGCGGCCTCGGGCACCAGCCCCGGGTCGCAGACCAGGGTCACCGCGAGGGTGCCCGCGTAGGACAGCACGTCGAACGACACCGCCACGTTGCCGGGGTTGACGGCGACCGGCAGCACCGCGACCACCTCGGCGCCGGCCACGCTCATCCGGTGCGCGGGCCCGCGCACGTTGGTGACGAACGTGTGCACGAGGCGCTGGTGGTCGACGAAGGCCTGGAAGGCGCCGACGGCCGCGAGGCCGCGGAACGCCGGGGTGAGCACGGCGGCCGACCCGCCGCGGGCCGGCCCGCGCACCCGGTCGCGCTCGGCGACGAGCGCGGCCAGCCGGGTCGCGGCGTCGGGCACGGCCGGCACCCGTACCGGTACGACACCGGTGGAGTTGCCGAGCGACCCCGCCTCGCCCTGGGCGCGCCGGGACACCGGTACCGACACGACGAGCTCGGCCACGCTCTCCCCGCGGCGGGCGAGCAGCTCGACCAGCGCGCCGGTCACGGCGGTGACCACGACGTCGTTGACGCTCGCGCCGTGCGCCCGGGCGGCGGCCCTGACCACGGCCAGGTCGGCGGTGGCGACCGCCAGCCGACGGTGGGCGCCGGTGCGGCCGAGCAGGCTGCACCGGTCGGCGAGCCGGGGCCGCTGCAGGCCCAGCTCGCGCACGCCGCCACCGAGCCGACGCACCGAGCCGTCCGCCGGGCGACGGGCAGCGAGCCCACGCAGGCCGCGCAGCCGCGACCCCCAGGCGTCCCGGGCCAGCTCGCCCCACGCCGGCAGCTGCTCCGCCACCGCGGGCGCCGCGCTCGACGGGGAGCGGGGCCGGCCGCCACCGTCGTGGTCGGCCAGGGCCCCGAGCACCGCCAGCCCGCCCATGCCGTCGGCGAGCACGTGGTGGGCGACGAGCGCGATGCCGGCCACCGTGGCCGTGGGCGTCGAGCAGCAGCCGGGCGCGCCAGAGCGGGCGCTCGAGACCGAGCCGGGTCGTGACGAGGGTTGCGGTGGCGGCGAGCAGGGGCTCCGGCCCGGCATCCGCGTCGACCGTCACCGCGTCGACGAGGCCGGCCAGCGCCGCCGCGCCGGCCGCCACCCAGACCGGCCGGCCCGCGCCGGGCGGGGTGCGCACCAGCCGCTGGCCCAGGCGCGGCACGGTGGCGGCGCGCTCCAGCAGGGCCGAGCGCACGGCATCCGCCGACGGTCGTGAGCCGGGGTCGAACACGAGGAGGGCGCCGATCGCCATCGGCACGCGGCCGCGGTCGACGGCGAGCTGGAGCACGTCGTCGGCGCCGGCCCGGTCGATCACGAAGGTGCGGGGTGGGCCCACACCCCCACGGTAGGCCGGGGGCCGGACGCCACGGAGGGCAGGGCGGCTCGGGGCGGGCGCTACCGGGTCAGGGCGTAGACGATCGCGACGCCGACCAGCACGCCGAGCACGCCGAGGGTCATCCGGCGCCGGAACAGCGGGGTCACCGGGCCGGCTCCGGCACGGGCACGCTGGGCCGCTCGGACAGCATCGGCACGGAGGTCACGCGCACCCGCGGACGGCGTTGCGACTCGTAGCTCACCCGCACATTCTCCGACCTCGCCAGCCAGAGCGACACCCCGACCAGCACGAGCCCGACCGCGACCGCCCCGATGCCGATCGTCCAGCGCGGCCCGAACTGCTCGGAGATCCAGCCGATGAGGGGCGCGCCGGCGGGCGTGCCGCCCATGAAGATCGCCATGTACAGGGCCATCACCCGGCCGCGCATCTCGGGCGCGACCCGGGTCTGCACCATGGCGTTGGCCGTGGTGAGGGCGGTGAGCGCGGTCAGGCCGACCGGCACCAGGGCCAGCGCGAACAGCCAGTAGGTGGGCGCCATCGCGGCGAGGGCGGCGGCCACCGTGAACCCGGCCAGCGACAGCAGCAGCACCCGCAGGCGGGGCACCTTGCGGCGCGCCGAGAGCAGCGCGGCGGTCAGCGAGCCGACGGCCATGATCGAGCCGAGCAGCCCGAACTCGCCGGCGCCCTTGTCGAACACCTTGGTCGCCATCAGCGCCATGGTGATCTGGAAGTTCATCCCGAACGTGCCGAGCACGAACACCAGCAGCATGACGAGCTGGATGTCGCGACGCATCCGCACGTAGTGGAACCCCTCGCGGATGCCGCCGCGCCCCTTCGCCCGCGGCGCCGGGCGCAGCTCGTTGCTGCGCAGCCGCAGCAGGGCGGCGATGACGAAGACGAAGGTGAACGTGTTGAGCAGCAGCGCCGGGCCGACCCCCCACAGCGCGATGACGACGCCGGCCAGGCCCGGGCCGATGAGGCGGCCGAGGTTGAACGACGCGGAGTTCAGCGAGACGGCGTTGGTGAGCTTGTCGTCGGGCACCATCTCGGACACGAAGGCCTGCCGCGCCGGGTTGTCGATGGCGGTCACGACCCCCTGGAACAGGGCGATCGCGTAGACCTGCCACAGCTGGGCCACGCCGGCGACGGCGAGCACGCCGAGCAGCAGGCTGGAGACGGCGAGCAGGGTCTGGGTGACGAGCAGGATGCGGCGCTTGCGGAAGCGGTCGGCGATCAGCCCGGCCCACGGCGCGAGCAGCAGGAAGGGCAGGAACTGCAGGCCGGTGACGATGCCCAGGGCCGTGGCCGACCCGTCGGTGAGCACGGTGAGCACGAGCCAGTCCTGGCCGACCCGGCCCATCCAGGTGCCGATGTTCGACACCAGGGCGCCGGACGCCCACAGGCGGTAGTTGCGGACCTCGAGCGAGGAGAAGGTGGGGCTCACTCGGCGGCCACCCGTTCCAGCAGGGCCGTGGCCTGCGCCAGCACCGCCCGCTCGTCGTCGGTGAGCTTCTCGAGCCGCGCGGCGAACCACTGGTCGCGGCGGCGCCGGATGTCGCGGATGGTGCGGCGACCCTCGGCGGTCAGCGACAGGATCACCTGGCGACCGTCGGTGGGGTCGTCGGCGCGCGCGACGAGGCCGCCCTCGACCAGGCCGGCGACGGTGCGGGTCATGCTCGGGGCGCTGACCTTCTCGAAGGCCGCGAGCTCCTTGGGGGTGCGGGGCGCCTCCTCGAGGCGGGCCAGCACCGAGAACTGGTGCGGCGCCACGGGGGCGGTGCTCTCGAAGCGCACCCGGCGCGAGATGCGCATGCACGCCATCCGCAGGTCGCTGGTGAGCCGGTCGCGCTCGCCGCGCGTCATGGCGGTGCGGGCCGGCGCGTGGCCGGTGGTGGCCGCGGTGCCGGCGCAGGGGCTGGCGGTCGTGGCGGTGGCGCGGGGCGCGGTCGAGGGTCGCACCGGGGTGGTGGTGTCGGCCATGGTCGTCTCCTCGAGGTCGCAGATGCTTAGCACAACTCATTACCTGTGCTAACTATTCCACACCCGCGCCCCTACCCCGACTGCATGCGGCAGTGCACCGGCGTAAGCCGTGCCGTCGCACGAAGTCGGGGGGAGACGCGCGGATGCCGTGCCTTCCCTCGGAGGGCGGCACGGCATCCGCGCCCCACCGTGCCGGGTTGTTGCTGTCAGATCCAGGAGGTGACAGCACGACCCCGCACGTGCGGGGGTCGTCAGGTCAGGTGACCAGCTCGGTGAGCGGGGCGATGAGGAAGTAGACGGCGAACAGCCCGGCGGTGAGCCACATCATCGGGTGCACCTGGCGCGACTTGCCCAGCACCACCTTGATGAGCACGTACGAGACGAACCCGGCGCCGATGCCGACGGTGATCGAGTACGTGAACGGCATCAGGATGATCGTGAGGAAGGCCGGGATGGCGATCTCGACGTCGTCCCAGTCGATGTTCTGCACCTGCTGCATCATCAGGAAGCCGACGAGGATCAGGGCCGGCACGGCCGCCTCGTTGGGGATGACCCGCACCAGCGGCGTCACGAGGATCGACACGCAGGAACAGCGCGCCGGTGACGACCGAGGCCAGGCCGGTGCGCGCGCCCTCGCCGACACCCGAGGCCGACTCGATGTACGAGGTGTTCGACGAGACGCCGGCCGCGCCACCGGCGGCCGCGGCGAGCGAGTCGACGACGAGGATGCGCTGGGTGTTGCGGCGGCGTGCCGTCCTCGTCGAGCAGGCCGGCCTCGGCGCCGATCGCCGTCATCGTGCCCATGGTGTCGAAGAAGTCGGCGAGCATCAGGGTGAAGACGAGCAGGATGGTCGCGACGATGCCGACCCGCTCGAACGACCCGAGCAGGTTGAACTCGCCGAGCGTGCCGAAGTTGATCGGGTCGATCGCCGACGGCCAGGCCGGCACGTTCAGGTTCCAGCCGGTCGGGTTGACGATGTTGTTGCCGGCGGCGTCGACGCCGGTGACCGTGGGCCCGACCTTCGCGATCGCCTCGACGACGAACGCGACGACGGTCATCACCAGGATCGAGATGATGATCGCGCCCTTGACCTTGCGCACCCACAGCGTGATGAGCAGGCCCAGGCCGAGGGCGAAGACGACCGTCGGCCACCCGGTGAGCTGCCCGCCGATGCCGAGCTCGACCGGCACCGGGGCCGGCGCCGGTGCGGCGCACGAAGCCGGCGTCGACCAGGCCGATCAGGGCGATGAACAGGCCGATGCCGACCGAGATCGCGACCTTGAGCTGGCGTCGGCACCGCGTGGAAGACCGCCGTGCGGAAGCCGGTGAGCACGAGCACGAGGATGACCAGGCCCTCGAGCACGATCAGGCCCATGGCGTCGGCCCAGGTCATCTGGCTGGCGATCGAGAACGCGACGAAGGCGTTCAGCCCCAGGCCGGTCGCGAGCGCCAGCGGGTAGTTGGCGAAGACGCCCATCAGGATCGTCATCACGCCGGCCACGAGGGCCGTGCCGGCCGCGATCGCCGCGAGGTTGGGCGTCGGCGCCGCCGCCGAGGTACTGGCCGTCGGCGTCCTTGGCGAAGCCGAGGATGAGCGGGTTCAGGACGACGATGTAGGCCATCGTGAAGAACGTGGCGAACCCGCCGCGCACCTCCCGGCCGACGGTGGAGCCGCGCTGGTGGATGCGGAAGAGGCGTTCGAGGAAGTCGGCGTGCGGCGGGGTGGTCGAGGCGGCGGCGGGGGCCGCCGTGTCGGGTGTCGTGTCAGGGATGGCATCGGGCATGGCCCGGACCCTAGCGGGGGCGCGTTACGGCCGCATGACGGGGGTACGGGGCGGTCACCGAGCCCCGTACGCTGGGCCCGTGACCACGCAGGAGCCCCGCCCGGAGCAGCACCTCGCGGCCCTCGGGGCCGTCGGCACCCGTCGAGCCGCTGGCCGTGCCCACCCGCCCGATCATCGGCGTCGGCATCGGGCTGTGGGTGCTCGCGCTCGTGGTGACGCTCGTCGTCCCCGACTTCCACACCGGCGACCGGTCCTGGTGGCCGTGGACCTGCGTCACCGGCATCGCCCTGGGGGCGTTCGCCTGGTGGTTCGTCGGCCGCGGGCACGACAACGCCGCCAGGGCCTGACCGGTCACCTCGCCGCGAGTGCGGAACCGGTCGCCCTGGCGACCACCTCCGCACTCACCGCGAGAAGCCGTCAGGCCGGGTCGAGCTCGAAGTCGTCGAGGATCGGCGGCGAGATGCGCTCGGCCGTGTGCAGGTCGACGTCGACCTCGGAGTGCGCACCGCACCCGTGGTCGAGGCTGACGACGCGGGCGTCGGAGGGCGACCACTCGTTGGCGCAGACCCCGAACACCGACGCGCAGCGCACCGGCCATCGGCACGAAGAAGCCGCACGACGAGCACGGGGCGGGGGCCTTGACGGCCACCGGGGCGCTCGGGCCGGACTCGCCGTCGTACCAGCGCTGGGCGGCGGCCTCGCGGCCCTCCGCCGACAGCACGCGCGGCCGGCCGAGGCCGAGCTCGAAGAAGCCGACCCGGTCGACGTCCTCGTCGCCGGTGGCCTCGAAGCCGGGCTCGAGGTTGGGGTCGTCGGGCACGAGCGGGGTGACGTCACCGGGGCCGACGTCGCCGGGCGCGAGCCGCTCGGCGTAGGGCACCCAGTCGGGCGACAGCAGCGCGCCCTCGCCCGGCACCAGGTTGGCCTCGCACACCGTGACCGTCTTCGCCCGGGGCACCCGGGCGACCGACACGGCCCAGCGCCAGCCGAGGTAGGCGCGCGCCGTGCAGGTGAAGTAGTGCGTGGCGAGGCGGTCCTCGACCATCTCCATGCCGAGGTGCTCACCGACCGCGCCGGCCTCCGCGATCGAGACCGCGGCCTCCCGGGCGGTGTCGACCGCCCCACGCAGCGTGGGGTCGGTCTTCAGGGCGGCGGTCACAGCTCGAGGTCGCCGGCCACCGCGTGCAGCACCTGGGCGACCTTGTTGCCGTGCTCCTTGTCGGGGTAGTGACCCCGGCGCAGCGACTCGGACAGCGAGTCGAGCAGCTTGATGACGTCCTCGACGATGACGACCATCTCGTCGGGGGACTTGCGGCTGGCCACCCGGCGGTTGGTGGCCACCGACGGGGCCGGGTCGAGCAGCGTGACCGACAGCGCCTGGGCGCCGCGGCGGCCCTCGGCGATGCTGAACTCGATCCGCTGGCCGCCCTTGAGGCCTGCGACGCCCTCCGGCAGGGCGCTGGCGGGGACGAAGACGTCACCCTCACCGGCGTCGCCGGACACGAAACCGAAGCCCTTCTCGGAGTCGAAGAACTTCACCTTGCCAGTCGGCACGGTCCACCTCTTTGTCGCGTCTGCGGGTTCGGCACCCGGACGGGCGCCAGCGACAAGGCTAACCGCTCGCGGGTGTGCCGCGCTGCCAGGTCGTGGATGCCGGGCCGCTCACGACCCGCTGGACGGCATCCGTGCACGTCGCGCGCAAACCCGGTCGATCGCTGTCGGTCACCCGTGGCACGGTTGGGGCGATGTCCGAGACCACCGAGAACCGGGACGAGCGGGAGCAGGCGACCCCTGGCACCCCCGGCCCCGCACCGCGACCGGTTGACCCTGCGCGGCTTCTGGAACGCGCTGCCCACGCCCGGTCGGTGGCTGCTGTCGACGACCGCGATCTCGACGCTCGGGCGCGGGCATGACCCTGCCGTTCACGATCATCTACGTGCACGAGGTGCGCGGCATCCCGCTCGACGTCGCGGGCCTGCTGATGAGCCTGATCGGCGTCGTGGCCCTCGTCGTCACCGGGCCGGTCGGGGCGCTGATCGACCGGCTCGGCTCCGCGCGTGGTCCTCGTCTGGGGCAACACCGCCCAGCTGGTCGGCGCGGTGGTGCTCGCCTTCGCCACCACCCCGCCGGCCTTCGTGCTGGCGTTCACGCTGATGGGCATCGGCTGGGGGTGGGCTGGCCGGGGTTCAACGCCCTGACCTCGAGCATCGTCTAGGGCCCGCTGCGCACCCAGTTCTTCGGCATCAACTTCGCCCTGGTCAACCTCGGCATCGGGATCGGCGGCATCGTCAGCGGGTTCCTCACCGACGTCGACCGGCCGGGCACGTTCACCGCGATCTTCCTCGTCGACGCGGCCTGCGTGCTGGTGCCCATCGCGCTGCTGCTCGGGCCGCTGCGGCACGTGGCCGGGCGCCCGAGACGCCGGCGCCGGCCGGCGGCCGTCGAGGCCGGCACGGGCTACCTCACGATCCTGCGCAGCCCGGCCGTCGTCTGGATCACCGCGCTCACCTTCCTCAGCAGCTTCGTCGGCTACGGCCAGATGGAGGCCGGGTTCCCCGCGTTCGCCCGCGCAGGTGAGCGAGGTGTCGACGCGCACGATCGGGTTCGCGTTCGCCGCGAACACCGTCGTGATCGTGCGGCATGCAGTTCCTCGTGCTGCAGGCGCATCGACGGCCACCGGCGCACCCGCGTGTTCCTCTGCCTGGTCGGGCTGTGGGCCGCGGCCTGGCTGCTGCTCGGGGCGACCGGCCTGGTGGCCGGCACCCTGGCCGCCGCGGCCGGGGTCATCGTCTTCCACGTGCTGTTCGGCCTCGGCGAGACGATGCTGCAGCCCACCGTGCCGGCGATCGTCAACGACCTCGCCAGCGACCGCGACCGCGGGCCGGTTCAACGCCGTGTCGTGCGGGCTCGTTCCAGGTCGGCGCCATCACCGCGCCGATCGTCGCCGGGTTGCTGCTCGACCGCGACCTGGGCGGGGTGTTCATCGCCGTGCATCGTCGCCGGCCTCGGCGGCGTCGCGGTGCTCGCCCTGGCCCTCGAGCGGCGGATCACCCCCGAGGTCAACGGCATCGTCGCCGACCGCTGAGCCACCCCGCCCGCCCGCGACAGCCGAGCCCCGGCGCCATGGCGCGTCGGGGGCTCGCGGCTGAGCCGGTGGACGGTGCGAGGGCGGTCAGCCGACGACGAGCGCCGTGACCTTCATGCCCTCCTTGGCCGCGACGACGTGCACCTGCACGCCGGTGGCGAGCGCGGTGGCGTTGCGGCCGGCATGGGCGTGGTGGTGGCGTCGAGGGCGTAGGTGGCCTCGAAGCCGTCGGTGCTCTTCACGGTGAGCGACTTGCCCGGCCGTGTAGGCGGTGACCTGGCCGGTCTGCACGACCATCACGGTCGGCGTGCCGGTGAGGTTGGTCGTGAACTCACCGTGCAGCACGGCGCCCATCGCGCCGGCGGCGCCACGCCCCATCCCCATGCCGGGGTTCGCCGCGGGTTGCCGGGGTCACCGGGTTGGCCTGGCCGGGCGCCTGCTGGCGGCCGTTGCCCTTGCCCTGGTTCTGCCCCTGCCCGTTGCCGGTTGCCGTTGCCGCGGCCCATCCCCATGCCCGGGCCCTGCTGGTCGAACCGGTCGTCGCCGCGCGCGGTTGCTCATGAAGCCACGGTCGTCGCCACCGCGGTGGTGCGTGACGACCAGGGCGGTGGTCAGGCCGATGCCGACCACGACGAACAGGGCGGCGAGCACCGCCACCGCGGCCAGGGCCGCGCGGCCGCCGCCGGTCGAGGTCGCCTCGTTCCACCAGCGCCGCGGCCCGCTGGGCGCGGCCGCGGCCGGTGCGGCGGCGGGCACCCAGCCCGGCGGCGCCGGCACGGAGGTGGCCGGTGCGGGCTGCTGGGGCGGCAGGGCGGCCGTGTCGGCCGCCCCCTCGGCGCCGTCGTACGGCGGCAGCGCAGCGGTCTGGTCGGCCGTCGGCGGTTGCTCGGGGTGGGACGGGTCGGGCCCGGGGGTGCTCTGGTCACTCATGCGGTCATGATCCGCTCCGCGCACCGCTTTGGCACCATGTCGCCGCGAACTCACATCGAACTCACATGAAGCCACAGGTGCCGTGCAGGCGCTGTGGCGCCGGAACGGCGCGCGCTCAGCCGCCGGAGAGGGCGCGCACCACGCTCGACGGCGACGGGCCGGCCGAGCTGCTCGGCCATCCACACGCTCGTCGCGACGAGCGCGTCGAGGTCGACGCCGGTCTCGACGCCGGCCCCGTGCGAGCGCCCAGACGAGGTCCTCGGTCGCGAGGTTGCCGGTCGCCGACTTCGGCGTAGGGGCAGCCGCCGAGCCCGCCGGTGGACGCGTCGACGAGCGGTGACCCCGTCGCGCAGCGCCGCCATCGTGTTGGCCAGCGCCTGGCCGTAGGTGTCGTGGAAGTGCACCGCCAGCTCGGTCGGCGCCGATGCCCGGCGGCGCCGAGCGCCTCGAGCAGCGCGGTGCACGTGCCCGGCGGTGCCGACGCCGATCGTGTCGCCGAGGCGACAGCTGCGTCGCAGCCGAGGTCGATCAGCCGCGCGGCCGACGTCGACGACCTGGGCCGACCGGCACCGGCGCCCTCCCACGGGTCGCCGAAGCACATCGACACGTAGCCGCGCACCCACAGCCCCTCGGCCCGCGCCCGCTCGACCACCGGCCGGAACATCTCGAACTGACTCGGCGACGGTGCGGTTGAGGTTCTTGCGCGCGAAGGTCTCGGTCGCGCTGCCGAACACCGCGACCGCGCCGCACGCCCGCCGCCAGCGCCCGGTCCAGGCCGCGCTCGTTGGGCACCAGCACCGGGCGCCGCGGCCCGAGCCCCTCGTCGCCGAGCAGGCCGAGCAGCTCCTCGGCGTCGGCGAGCTGGGGCACCCAGCGCGGGTCGACGAACGACGTCGTCTCGACCGTCGACAGGCCCGCCGCCGGCCAGCCGGCGCACGAACTCGGCCTTGACCGCGGCCGGCACGACCGTCGACTCGTTCTGCAGGCCGTCGCGCGGACCCACCTCGTAGACGGTCACCGACCCCGGAAGGGTCGGGTCGGGCTCGACCTGCGGCAGCGGAAGTCTCACGACCCGATCCTGACACGACTCGCGCCCATCGGATGCCGGCGCGGGCCTCGCCGGCCGGTCCGCGAGCCCTCCTCACGACGGCCGGGTCGGGCGCTAGCCTCGTGCGCGGCGGTGCCGATCGGCGCCGCAGGACGCGCGAGGACGGCCGACGATGAGCGACAGCACCGACCCGGGCACCACCGGAGACGGGTTCGACGACCCGACCGCACCGGCCTGGGCCAGCCCCGAGCCGGCCCCGCCGACCCAGCCGATCCCCACCGAGCCGCCGGTGACCCCGCCGTCGCCGTACGACCCGCCCCAGCCCGCCCCGGGCCCTGGGCCGCGGCCCCCGCAGGGCCCGAACCCCTACGGCCAGAACCCCTACGGCCAGGCTCCGTACCCGCCGCAGTACCCACCGCAGCCGTACGACCCGGCCGCGCCCGGCCAGGACCACAGCCAGTCGCCGTACGCCCCGTCCCCCTACGGCTCGCCGTTCCCCGCGCAGACCCCGTACGGCCAGCAGCCCTACGGCTCCACCGCGTACGGCCAGCCCCCGTACTCGATGCCGCCCGCCCCGTACGGTGCCCCGCCGGCCAAGAACACCAGCGCCATCGTGCTGACCGTCATCTCGGCCGTGACGCTGGTCGCCTGCTGCAACGTGCTGGCGATCCCGTCGCTCATCCTGGGCATCGTCGGCCTCACCAAGGCCGCCACCGACCCGCAGGGCTCGGCCCGGATGACCAAGGCCGGCTGGATCACCTTCGGGGTGACGATGGCCCTGGCCGTCATCGGCTGGGTGGTCTTCTTCGCCCTGGCCGCCTCGGGCGACTTCGACGGCTCCTCGTCGTACGACTACGAGGGGCTCTGACCGCGGCCGGCACCGCGGCGATCGTCCCAGCAGACGTCCAGCCAACTCACAGGTTCGCGCGCCACACTGGGAGCGTGAGCACCCAGACCCCCGAGGCACGCCTACTCGTCGTCGAGGACGAGCCCAACATCCGCGAGCTGCTCGCGACGTCCCTGCGCTACGCCGGTTTCGACGTCGCCACGGCCGCCAGCGGGTCCGAGGCCCTGCGGGTCGCCGGTGACCACAACCCCGACCTGTGCGTCCTCGACGTGATGCTCCCCGACATGGACGGCTTCACCGTCACCCGTCGGCTGCGCGAGCAGGGCCGCCAGCTGCCGATCGTCTTCGTCACCGCCCGCGACTCGGTCGACGACAAGATCAAGGGCCTCACGGTGGGCGGCGACGACTACGTCACCAAGCCGTTCAGCCTCGAGGAGGTCGTGGCCCGCATCCGCGCCGTGCTGCGCCGCACCCGCGGCGAGGCCGACGAGGACCGCCAGGTCATCGCGTTCGAGGACCTCGAGCTCGACGAGGACTCGCACGAGGTGCGCCGCGCCGGCCGGGTCATCGAGACCAGCCCCACCGAGTTCAAGCTGCTGCGCTACCTGATGCTCAACCCGAACCGCGTGCTGTCCAAGGCGCAGATCCTCGACCACGTCTGGGACTACGACTTCCGCGGCGAGTCCGGCATCGTCGAGTCCTACATCTCGTACCTGCGGCGCAAGATCGACACCGAGGGCCTGCCCCCGCTCATCCACACCAAGCGCGGCGTCGGCTACGTGCTGCGGATGCCGCCCCAGGCCTGATGACCGGCACTCCCACACCGCGCAGCGACCGCGGGCCCGTTGCCCGCGTCGTGCGCCAGCTCGAGGCGGTTCCGTTGCGGACCCGCCTCGTGGCGATCGTGGGCACCCTGGTCGGCGCGGCGCTGATCCTGACCAGCCTCGCGACGGCCTTCCTGATGCGCTCCGACCTGATGGACGGCGTCGACAAGGAGCTGCAGTCGGTGGCCCGCCCGGTCGCGAGCCAGGCCCTGGCCGACCTGAGCCGCAGGAGCTCGGCCTTCCCGTCCAACTACGCGTTCGAGCTGCAGAGCGAGTTCGGCGTCGTCACCCGCCGGCCCACCGGGGTCACCGCCATGCCCGACCTGCCCACCCTGTCGGTGAGCGACCCCCGGGTCACCGGCGGCGAGCCGTTCACGGTCGGCTCGGAGACCGGCCCGCTGAAGTGGCGCTTCGTCGCCGGCCGGGTGACGGGTGCGAACGCGACGTTCGCGGTCGGCATCCCGCTGAGCACGGTGAACCACACGGTGGTCCGGCTGCTCTTCACGACGGCGGTCATCGGCTCGATCGCGCTCATCGGCTCGATCGTGCTGGCCTGGTTCGCCGTGCGGCGCGCCTTCCGTCCGCTGACGCCGGATCGAGGACACCGCCGCGGCGATCGCCACCGGCGACCTCACCCAGCGCATCCCGGTCCGCCAGGCCGACGACGAGGTCACCTCGCTCTCGCGCAGCCTCAACGTCATGCTGACCCGCATCGAGTCCTCGTTCGCCGTGCGCGAGGCCAGCGAGGAGCGGATGCGCCAGTTCGTCGCCGACGCCTCGCACGAGCTGCGCACCCCGCTCGCCACGGTGCGCGGGTACGCCGAGCTCTACCGGCAGGGCGCCGTGCGCGACGCCGCCGGCGTGCGAGTCCGCCATGGAGCGCATCGAGGCCGAGTCCGACCCGGATGAGCGGCCTCGTCGAGGACCTGCTGACCCTGGCCCGGATCGACGACGCCCCCGTCGTCGAGACCAGCCAGGTCGACCTCACGGTCCTGGCGGCGGATGCCGTGGCCGACGCCCGCGTGCGGGCGCCGGAGCGCCGCATCTCGCTGCTCGGCCTCGACGGCCCGGTCGCGCCGACCGTGGTGCAGCGGCACCGAGTCCCGGCTGCGCCAGGTCGTGACCAACCTCGTCGCCAACGCCCTGCGGCACACCCCGGACGGCACCCCCGTCGAGGTCGCCGTCGGGCCACGACGCCGACCGGCGTCGCCCTCGAGGTGCGCGACCACGGGCCGGGCGTGCCCGACGAGGTCGCGACCAAGGTCTTCGAGCGCTTCTACCGCGCCGACCCCTCGCGCGGCCGCACCGGCGGCGGCGGCAGCGGCCTCGGGCTGGCGATCGTCGCGGCGATCGTGTCGCAGCACCACGGCCGGGTCGGGTGTCGCGCCGACCCCCGGCGGCGGCGCGACCTTCGTGGTGCGGCTTCCACAGGAGACTCCCAGCCGCTGATCAGGGCCTGTCCACCTCGGCCGGATTGACTGACGTCAGTCACCGACCCACCGAAGGAGAGCACCCCCGATGAGCGAGCAGCACCCCACCCCCCAGTGGTACACCCCCAGTGGCGGCACCACGACGGCGCCGAGGCACGAGGGTGCCGGTGCGCCGACCAGCCCGAGATGCCCGTGGGCTACGGCGCCACTCCCCCGCCGATGGGCCCGTTCGGCCCGCTCGGCCAGCCCCTCCCGCAGGCCGCCCGCCCCGAAGCCGGCCAAGCGCGGCGTCGGCCAGCTCACCGCCGTCGCGGTGCTCGCCGCCCTCCTGGCCTCCGGTGGCACGGTCGCCGCGGCCCACTACTGGGACAACGACACCCAGGCCGCCGCCGGCGCCTCCTCGACCACCCAGCTCGGCAGCAACGCCTCGGCGCCGGTCAAGCAGGGCACCGCGACCGCGCCCGACTGGACCGCCACGGCATCCGTCGTCTCGCCCAGCGTCGTCAGCATCACCGCCACGCACGGCCCAGGGCGGCGCGCAGGGCTCCGGCGTCATCATCGACAAGTCGGGCCACGTGCTCACCAACAACCACGTCGTCGCCGGCGCCGAGAAGCTCACCGTCACCCTGGCCGACGGCCGCACCTACGACGCCGAGGTCCGGGGCACCGACCCCTCGACCGACCTCGCCGTCATCACCGTCGAAGAACGCCCCGAGCGACCTCACGCCGATCGCGCATCGGCAACTCCGACAAGATCGCCGTCGGCGACCCGGTCATGGCCGTGGGCAACCCCCTCGGCCTGGCCGGCACCGTCACCACGGGCATCGTCAGCGCCCTCAACCGCCCGGTGACCACCGAGGCCGAGAGCCAGGCGCCGAGCGACGGCTCCGCTCGACCCCAACGCGCAGGCCCAGTCGGCCGGCGAGACCGTCGTGACCAACGCGATCCAGACCTCCGCCGCGATCAACCCCGGCAACAGCGGTGGCGCGCTGGTCAACGCCAGCGGCCAGCTCATCGGCATCAACTCGGCGATCGCCTCGCTCGGCGCCTCCTCCGGCGGCCAGTCGGGCAGCATCGGCATCGGCTTCGCGATCCCGGTCAACGAGGCCACCTCGATCGCCAAGCAGCTCATCGACAACGGCACCGCCACGCACGCCTACCTCGGGGTGACCCCGCAGGACGGCACCGCCAGTGACGGCTCGGCCACCCGCGCCGGCGCCGAGGTCACCTCGGTCGGCGACGGCACCCCCGCCGCGGCCAGGCCGGGCTGAAGGTCGGCGACGTCATCGTCGCCGTCAACGGCGAGCGCGTCGAGTCGGCCGACTCCCTCGTCGGGCACGTCCGCGAGAAGAACACCGGCGACCAGGTCACCCTCACCGTCCTGCGCGACGGCAAGAGCCTGGAGATCAAGGCCACCCTGGCGGCCAAGCCGACCAGCACCAACGGCTGACCCCGCAGCAGCGCCCGACAGGCGCCTGAGCACGCAGATGAGTCAGCGTGCTCAGGCGCCTGTCGTCGTCCCGGCCCGATGGTGGGGCGCATGAGCCACCGCACCGCCGTCCTCCAGCTCGAGTCCGACTTCGCCGACGCCATGAACCGCATGTACGCCGTGGGCAACGGCCTGGCCCGCCTGCGGTCCGAGCTCGAACGCGAGGATGCCGTGGGCGCGCCGGCGCCCGCCGCCGTCGGCCGAGCGCCCCCGGGTCGTCGCCGCCGCACCGGCCAGCTCGGCCCAGTCCGGCATCCGGCCCGACCGCCCGGCATCCGGCCCGATGGTCCCGGCTCCGCGCCGACCACCGCCCCGGCCGGGCCGGCGTGGTCACCCCCGGGGCCTCGGCCCCTCCCCCGCCGCCCCTCGCACCGCGCGAGCCGCAGCTCGCCTGGTACCGCCGCGAGGGCGCCGTGACCCGCGTGCTGGCCGTCGCGGGCGCCGTCATCACGATGGCCGGCGTCGCGATGCTCCTGGTGCTGGCCGCCCAGCGCGGGTGGTTCGGGCCCGGGCGCGCGGGTCGCCGCCGGCGCCGCGCTCGCCGCCGCGCTCGCGTGGATCGGGGTGCGCGGCGGGGAGAGCGACCGGCGCGCCGGGAAGGCGGTCAGCAGCGCGCCCGTGGCCCTGGTCGCCACCGGTGCAGCCGCGGCCTACCTCGACGTCGTGGCCGTCACCAGCGGCTACGGCTGGGTCGCGCCGGCGCCGGGGCTCGTGCTCGCCGGCCTGGTCGCGCTCGGCGGGCCTGCACCTGGCCCGTCGCTGGGGCAGCGAGCTGCTGGCGGTGCTCCTCGTGCTCGGGGCAGCCGTGCTCGCCCCCGTCGTCGCGCAGGGTGGCGGCTGGGTCGTCTCGGCCTTCCTCGGTGTGCTCTGCGTGGTCGGGTGGTGGGCCGGCGGCGACCGCACCAGCCCGGCACTCACCCTGGTGCGCGTCCTCCCGGTGACCTTCGCGCTGCTCGCCGGCGCGGTGGACGCCGCCCGGCAGCGGCGTCGACGCCGTCGGCCTGCTCGCCGTGGCCGCGGTCGTGCTCGCGGCGACGGTGGTGACCTCCGCCGTCTCGGTCCGCCGTGACGCACACGACGTGTCCGCGTCGGCCGCCGTCGCGCTGCTGGCCACCGGGCTGCTCGCCACCTCGCTCGCCCTGGCCGAGCCCCTCGCACGCTCGTCCTGGGCACCGCGGCGGCCCTGCTCCTCGTCGCCGCGACCAGCCTGTCCCGGCGCCCGGTCGGCCCGCTGGCCGGCCACCTCGTCGGCACGGTGGGCGCCGCCGGCACCGTGCTGGCCGTGCTGGCCGTGCTGTCCGGTGCACCCGAGCGGTTCGTCACCACCGGCCTGCTGCTCCTGGCCCTCGCCGGGCTCGCCGCGGCCGGGGTCGAGCCGCTCGCGCACCTCGCTGGCCCTGGCGTCCGGCGTCACGCTCGTCGCCGTGCTCGGCTGGGCGCAGCACCCGCTCGCCACCGTCACGGCATCCGCCGCCGGTGCGCACGACATGGTGGTGGCGCTGGTCGACAGCATCCTCGTCGCGGCCGTCGTCGCGACCGGGCTGTGGGCGGTCGGTGCCCAGCGCGGGCTCGGGCGCGACGTGCGGCTGACCGCGACCGTCGTCGCGTGGGTGCTCGGCCTCGGGGCGTCGACCACCGTGCTCGTCGCCCTGGGCACCCTCCTCGGGGCCGAGGCCGGCGACGCCGTGCTCGGCTTCACCATCGGCCACGCGGTCGCCACGGTGACCTGGATGCTGGCCGCCACGTGGCTGCTGCTGCGCGGCCTCGAGCGCTCGCGGGACGCCGACCTCACCCTGCGCACCGGCCTGGTGCTGGCCGGCATCAGCGTCGCCAAGCTCTTCCTCTTCGACCTGGCGGCCCTGAACGGGCTGGTGCGGTCGGTGGCGTTCATCGTCATGGGGCTGCTCCTGCTCGCCACCGGCAGCCGGTACGCCAAGGCCTACGAGCGCCGCCGGCTCACCGCGTGACGTCCGGCGCGCGGGGTGGCACAGTGGCCGGATGGAGGCGCTGAGGGGGCGGTGGCGGCACGACTGCGCCACGGTGGCCGCGGGGGCGGAGGTCGCGACCGTCGACGACATCGGCGCCGACCTGCTGAGGCGGTGGCACGAGCCGCACCGCCACTACCACGACGCGACCCACCTGGCCGAGGTGCTCTCGGCCGTCGACGGGCTCTGCTCGGTCGGCGGGGTGAACGGGTCGAACCACGCCGTGGCCGCCCTGGCCACCTGGTTCCACGACGCCGTGTACGCGGTCGACCCGGCGGCGGACAACGAGGCCGAGAGCGCGTCGCTGGCGGCCCGCCAGCTGGCGCGGCTCCCCGTCGAGCCCGACCTGGCCGCACGGGTCGTCGCCGTGGTGCTCGACACGGCATCCCACGACCTGACGCCGCAGGCGTCGGCCGACCCGGCGCGCGTGGTGGTGCACGACGCCGACCTGTGGGTGCTGTCCGCCCCGGTGGCTCGCTTCGACGAGTACTGCGCGCAGGTGCGCGAGGAGTACGCGCACGTTCCCGTGGCGCTCTACGCCACGGCCCGCTCCGAGGTGCTGCGGCCGTTCCTCGTGCGCGACCACGTGTACCGCACCGCCCACGCCCGGGCGGAGTGGGAGCCGTCGGCCCGCGAGAACCTCGCGCGCGAGCTCACCCGGCTGGCGGGGTGAGCACGGCGACGGCCAGCGCCCACCAGAACTGGTCGGAGCACTCGCGCTCGAGCTCGGCCCAGGTCATCCACCGGCGGTCGGAGGTGTCGTCGAGCTCGGCCGTCAGCGGCGGGCGCCGGCCCGGGACCCGCACCTCGTAGACCTGGAGCAGGTCGCGGCCCTCCTGCCACAGCCCGCCCTCGGAGCGGCCGTGGAAGCGCTCGTAGCCGCGCGGCCGGAGGGCGCCCTGGTCGACGACCAGCCCGGTCTCCTCGCGGATCTCGCGGACCGCGTTCTCGCGCACCGACTCCCCCGGCTCGCGCCAGCCACCCGGCGAGCCCCACTGCCGGCGCCGCACGGAGTAGACGGCGGCGAAGTCGCCCGCGTCGTCCAGCACGAAGGCCATCGCCGCGAAGACCCGCCCCTCGTCGGCCTCGCGGTCGGACCGGATCAGGTCGACGTCGGCCGTGGTGTCGTCGGCGAACCGGATGCCGCGCACGCGGGCCACGCCCTTGTCGCCACGCCGCTTCTGCATCCGCAGGCCGCTCGCCTGCAGCGCCCGGAGCAGGTCGCGGGCCGGGGTCGGCCGGGCGCCCGCCGCCACGACCGACGCGTAGCGCTCCTCGGGGATGTCGTAGTGGTCGCCCTCGAAACCGCGCTCGGGGATGCCGACCGAGCGGGCGAAGCGGTGCAGCTCGTCGAGGCTGGTGTCGCTGACCAGGTGCGACCACCGGCGGCCGTGCGCCTCGGGGCGAGGCGGGTCGATGAGGATGGCCACCCCCAGAGCCTAGGGGCGCGGGCCTGTGGACAACCCTGAGCCGGTGTCCCCGGGCCGACCTACGCTCTCGGAGACGGGCGCACCACGGCGGTGGGCCCACGACGAAGGGGGAGCGCCGACATGAGCGCACAGTTCCAGGTCGACACCGACCGCATCGCCGCGGCGGCCGGTGACGTCGCCCGCATCTCGGCCGAGATCGAGGGCCAGGTCGGGGTCATGCTGGCCCGGCTCACCGGCCTCCAGGACGCGTGGACCGGCACGGCATCGGCCCAGTTCCAGGGCGTCGTGGCCGACTGGCGGGGCACCCAGCAGCAGGTGCGGGCGTCGCTCGACTCGATCGGCCGGGTGCTCGGTGCCGCCGGGTCGCAGTACGCCGAGGCCGAGGCGACCGCCACCCGGATGTTCAGCTGACCGGGCCGACCGGGTCGGCTCGGGTGAGGTCGAGCTTCATGCCCCCGGTGCGAGTCGACCCACCCGAGCCGCTCGTAGAAGCGGTGGGCGCCGCAGGCCGTCGCGGCTGCGAAGGCGTCGCGGTAGGCAGAGACGTCATCCGTCGTACCCGACTCGCGGGCGGCGCCGAGGTCGTCGTCGCGCAGCAGGGCCACCACGGCCGCGACATCGGCGGCCGTGGCGCGGGACACGACGTACGACCGGTCACCGGCGCGCAGCCGGTGCGGCAGGTCGTCGACGGCCGGCGCGGGATCCACGCCCCGAACCTATTCGGTCGAGATCGCCCGGAGCACGTCGAGGCGGGCGGCGCGACGGCCCGGCCACAGCGCCGCGAGCACCCCGACCACCCCGGCCACGACGCACGAACCCCACGAGCTGGGTCGCCCGGCACCGCGAGCACGTCGAGCCCGTCGTCGGCCAGCGAGCGCTGCAGCGCCAGCGCGAACGCCAGGCCCACGACGACGCCGAGCACCGCGCCGAGCAGGGCGATCGCCACCGCCTCCAGCCGCAGCATGGTGCGCAGCTGGCGTCGGCTGAGGCCGACGGCGCGCAGCAGGCCGATCTCACGGATCCGCTCGATCACCGACAGGGCCAGGGTGTTGACGATGCCGAGCACCGCGATGACGACGGCCAGGCCGAGCAGGGCGTAGACGATGAAGAGCAGCCGGTCGATCGGCTGGCGCTGCTCGGCCGCGAACTCGGCCTGGTCGTTGACGCTCACCGTCGGCAGGTCCGCGACCACCGCGTCGAGACCGGCCGACAGGGCCGCCCGGTCGGTGCCGGGCTGCGCGGTGACGTAGACCGTGCGGTCGGTCGGCGGCACCCCGATGGCGTCGAACCCCTCGAGCGACATCGTGAGGTCCGAGCCGAGCACGCTGTCGGGCACGTACGTGGCGACGACGGTGGCCTGGGTGCTCCTCGCCGGCGTAGCCGATCGTGACCTTCGACCCGACCGCGAGACCCTTGTCGCGCGCGAAGTCGTCCGAGAGCGCCGCCGAGGTCGCGTCGAGGCCGACGAGGGAGCCGGTGGTGACCTCGGGGTCGGCGACGGCCGTGATGGCTCGCGGGGTCGACCGCCGTGGCGAAGTCACGGTCGCCGTCGACCTGGAGCAGGGCTCCGCGCACCTGGGCGACGGCGGCGACGCCGGGCACCTGCTCGATGTCGCGCGCCACGGTGCTCGAGAACGGCTGTCCCACAGGGTTGGTCACGACGTAGTCGGCGATGATGTCCTCGGCCAGCGTCTTGTCGAGGCTGGCCTTGGCCGAGGCCCCGAGCACCGCCATCATCGTCACGAGCGAGACGCCGATCATCAGGGCGGAGGCGGTGGCCGCGGTGCGGCGGGGGTTGCGCAGGGTGTTCTGCTCGGCCATCAGGCCGACCGCCCCGAAGCCCCGCCGGTAGACCCAGCCGAGCCCCGCCAGCACCGGCCGGCCGAGCACCGGGCTGAGCAGGGCGGTGCCGACGAGCACCCCGAACGCCCCGGCCCCGAGCACGTACGTGGGCTCCGAGCCGACGCCGAGCAGGCCCGGCGGTCATGCCCGCGACGCCCGCGGCGAGCAGCAGCGCGCCCGACGGTGAGCCGCCAGCTTCAGGCCGCTCTCGGCGAGCGCCACGTCGTCGCGCATCGCGGCGACCGGGGGCACCCGGCCGGCCCGCCGCGCCGGGCAGGTAGGCGGCGGCCAGGGTGACGAGCACGCCCGACGACGAGGCTCACGACCACCGTGCGCGGCTCCAGCACCAGCGCGTTCTTGCTGAGGTCGAGCCCGAACCGCCCGAAGACCTCCTTGATGCCGATGGCCAGCAGCACCCCGAGGCCGACCCCGATCGCCGACCCGACGAAGCCCACGAGGCCCGCCTCGAGGAGCACCGAGCGCGCCACCTGGCGGCGGCTCGCGCCGATGGCCCGCAGCAGGGCCAGCTCGCGGCTGCGCTGGGCCACGAGGATCGAGAAGGTGTTGACGATGAGGAACGCGCCGACCGTCAGGGCGATGCCCGCGAAGACGAGGAGGAAGGTCGTGACGAACGACAGCGCCTCGTCGATCCGGCTGGCCGCGCGGGCGGCCGTGGCGTCACCCGTCGCGGCCTGGGTGTCCTTCGGCAGCGCCTTGGTGACGGCAGCGAGCAGCTGCTGCTGGCTGGTGCCGGGGGCCGCCGTCACCCAGACCTGCGAGAAGGCGTCCTCGCCCTGGAGGAAAGGTCCTGGGCCTGCGCGGTGTCGAACATGACCACGCTCGCGCCGACCAGCGTGCGACCCGCCGAACGACGCCGTGCCGACCAGGGTCGCCTCGAGACGAGGCTGCTCGGTGGCGGTGACCAGGGGCACCTTGTCGCCCACGAGGTAGCCGGCCTTGCCCGCCGTCGTGTCGTCGAGCACGATCTCGCCCGTCGGCGGCCGGCCAGCGGCCGCGCTCGAGGGTCGCCACGGGCACGCCGTTGGCCGCCGGCCCGGTCGGTGTAGTTGACGGCGATGCCGGGTGGGCCCGAGCCGCCGATCAGCTTGCCGTCCTTGCCCACGACGAAGGTGCCGAAGCTGGTGATCCGGCCGTCGGCGCGGGCCGCGCCGGGCACCGCGGCCAGCTCGTCGACCAGCGAGGCCGGCACGCTGCGCGACCCCGAGGTGCCACCGCCGAAGCCGCCGCCGCTGTCGGCCGAGGTGCCCGGCCGCACGATGACGTCTCCCACGGCACCGCTGGTCAGCCCGGTGAAGGCCTGGCTCGAGGGTGTCGGTGAAGACGTAGCGAGCCGGACGACGAACGCCACGCCCGAGGATGACGGCGAAGGCGCTGAGGAAGAGGCGGAGCTTGCGCGCGAAGACACTGCGCCAGGTGGCTCGCAGCACGGGTCAGGCCCCGGCGGGCTGGTCGAGCCGGGCCATCGCCGCGAGCACGCGCTCGGGGGTGGGGGCCCGCAGCTCCTCGACGACCCGGCCGTCGGCGAGGAACACCACCCGGTCGGTCCAGCTCGCGGCGCCCGGGTCGTGGGTCACCATGACCACGGTCTGCCCGTGGGTGTCGACCACCCGGCGCAGGAAGCCGAGCACCTCGGCACCCGACGTCGAGTCGAGGTTGCCGGTGGGCTCGTCGGCGAAGACCACGTCGGGGCGCCCCACGAGGGCCCGGGCGCAGGCCACCCGCTGCTGCTGGCCGCCGGAGAGCTCGCTCGGCCGGTGGCCGAGCCGGTCGCGCAGGCCGACGGTGTCGATGACCTCGTCGAACCACGCCGGGTCGGGGCGCCGCCCCGCGATGGCCGCGGGCAGCTCGATGTTCTCGCGCGCGGTGAGGGTGGGCACCAGGTTGAAGGCCTGGAAGACGAAGCCGATGCGGTCGCGGCGCAGCTCGGTGAGGTGCCGCTCCTTGAGCGTGGTCAGGTCGACGTCGCCGAGGAAGACGTGCCCCGAGGTCGCGTCGTCGAGGCCGGCGGCGCAGTGCATCAGGGTCGACTTGCCCGACCCGGACTTGCCCATGATCGCGGTGAACTCGCCGGCGTACAGGTCCAGGGTGACGTCGTCGAGCGCGACGACCCGGGTCTCGCCCGACCCGTAGACCTTGCTCAGCCCCTCGACGCGGGCGGCGGCCAGGCGCTCACTGGTCTCGCTGGCGGGCGCGTTGGTGAGCGTCATGGCGGTCCTTCGGTGCGGGCCGGGGTGCGGCCGGGCGGACGAGCCGGTGCCGTGACCGCGCAACCGTCTCCTGCCCGCCCAACGCTAGGCGACGCCCCCGGTGTTCCGCTGCGGTGGTCAACCCTGAACGGACCCCGAGGTGACCCTGGCCGTCGCGGGCAGCGGGTCGAGGCGCGCGGCGTACACCCGCTCCAGCCGCGGGTGCGCCTCGTCGCCCTCGACGACCCCGGTGAACCAGTCGAGCGCGAGGTCGTTCGCCCCCACCGTGACGAGGGCGATGTTGTTGTCGAACCACGGGCCGTCGGTGACCGTCCACGGGTAGGCCGGGCTCGGCACGGACGGCGACTTCGAGGCGATGAACCGCATCGGACGCACCAGCGACTTGGCGAACAGCGACATGACCATCCGCACGCCGCGCGGCATCGGGTTGCGGATCGGCGAGCACACCGCCTGCACCACCCGCGACTGCGCGCCGAGGCCGGATCGGGTCGGTGACCTCGGCCAGGTAGGAGTTGTGCACGTCGCCGGAGAGGAAGGTGACGGTCTGCGGCGCCGGGCCCGCGCTCGCCGCGCGCCACCTCCATGACCAGCTCGAACAGCTCGTCGAAGCCCTCGTTGAAGGCGGCCCAGTGCTCGAGGTCGATGCTGCGCCGCAGCTTCTCGGCGGCCCGCGCGACCGTGCGCCCGTAGGCGCCCTGCGCCAGCGCCTCGTCCATCGCCTCGAAGTCGTGCAGCCCGGGGGGCAGCAGGAACGGCAGCGAGGTGCCGACGAACAGGTGCCGCACGCCGCCGCGCAGCACGCCGTCGACCCAGCGCAGCTCGTCGGCGTCGAGCATCGAGCGGCCGTCGGGTCGCAGCTCGCGGGCGGCCCGCGAGTCGATGACGACCAGGGCGCTGTCGCCGAGCGCGCGGGTGTAGCTCCACCGGTAGCGACGTCGGCTCGGCGTCGGCCCGGGCGGCGAGCGCGTCGACGGCGGCCGGTCAGGTCGAGCTCGTCGGTCGCGCCGGAGGCCTCGTGCTCGACGACGCGGCGCCAGACCTCCTCCTCGCGCCAGCTCGGCCGGCGAGAGGTTGCCCAGGTGCTGGTGCACCCAGTACGACCCGAGCCCGGAGACGATCCGCTCCTGCCACCACGTCGTCGCGCGGATCTCGCGTCGCCACGACCACGAGGTGTTCCAGTCGTCGCGGATGTCGTGGTCGTCGAAGATCATCGCCGACGGCACGCGTCGACAGCACCCAGCGGATCACCTCCTCGCTCCAGGCCAGCCGGTAGAGCTCGGCGTACTCGACGAAGTCCTTGATCTCCAGGCCCGGCGGCTCGTCGAGGCTGCGCCGGGCGGCCATGAACTCCTCGAGCTCCTCGTGCGGGGTGGTGTCGGCGTAGACCTGGTCGCCGAGCAGCAGCAGCACGTCGGGCCAGGCCACCTCGGGGTCGTCGCGCAGCGCCAGGGCCAGGGTGCGCAGCGCGTCGACGCCGTGCGCCCGGTTGCCCTCGGCGTCGTGCGACCCCGTCGTGCGGCAGGTGCCGAACGCGAAGTACGGCAAGCGGTCCGGGTCGAGCGTGCGGATGCGGCTGGGCGGCATCCCGGGTCGCGGCCAGACGGGCACGTCGTCGACCGACACGGTGTAGGTGTCGTCGCTGCCGGGCAGCAGCCCGTCGAGCACGACGAGGGCGTAGTGCGACCCGTGCACCGCCACCGTCGCGGCGCTCCAGGTGCGGCCGGCGCGCTCGACGGTGACGCGGGCCGTGGATGCCGTGCGCACCCAGACGGTGGCCGACGTCTCGTCGACGTAGCGCAGCATCGGGCCGAGGACGAGCGGCTCGTCGAGCGCGGTGACGGGCGTGGACATGGAAGCCATCCTGCCCTCGCGGGCTCGGCCGTGGCGCCGCGCGGGCGCGCCGAGCGCGTGGCGTCGACCCGACCCGCCGACGGACCGCTACGGTGGCGCGCATGGCAGCGGGCGACGGTGGCGGCAGCACGAGCGGGCTGGACCAGCCCGAGGTGCGGGCCTGGCTGGCCCGCCTCGAGACCGAGGCGGCCGTGCTGCCCGAGGAACGGCGCATCGAGCTGCGCGCCAGCGTCGAGGACTACCTCGCCGACGCCGCGCGCGACGCCGGGCCCGACGGGGCCAGGGCCGCCGAGCGCGCCATCGCCGAGCTCGGGTCACCGGCCGCGCTCGTCGCCGAGGCCGGCGGGTACGCCCTGTCCCCCGTCGACGCCCTCGACCCCGCGGCCGACGACGACGCCGTCACGGGGACCCCGTGGCTGGAGGTGGCCACGGTGACCCTGCTCGCGGCATCCGTCGTGCTGGCCCTCGTGCCGGCGACCGAGGCGTTCGCGCCGGTGCCGTGGTTCGTCGGCACCCTGCTCGTGCTGCTCTCGCGCCGGTGGAGCGCCGGCGACAAGGCGCTGGCCGTGCTGGCGTTCGGCGTGCTGGGCGTGCCGCTGCTGCTGCTCGGACGCGACGAGCTGCCCACCGCGGCGAGCCTGGTCGTGTCGGTGCGTGCTCGTCGCCTTCTGGGTGGCCGCCGCGGCGCGGCTGCTGGTGCGCGCCCGCGCCCCCCGCGAGCAGGGGTTCGGCCTGCGGATGCCCTGAGCGCCGGCCCGGGGTCACACGACGCCCAGGGCCGGCCTCCGCTGTCGCGGACGAGGCCGGCCCTCGTGTGGGTAAGCCGTGGGTGGCCGAGGTGGTGAGCCTTCGCTCAGAAGCCCATGCCGCCCATGTCGTCGCCACCGGGCATCGGCCGGCGCGGCCTTCTCCGGCTTGTCGGCGATGACGGCCTCGGTGGTGAGGAACAGCGCGGCGATCGACGCGGCGTTCTGCAGCGCGGAGCGCGTCACCTTGGCCGGGTCGATGATGCCGGCGGCGATCAGGTCGACGTACTCGCCGGTCGCGGCGTTGAGGCCCTGACCCGGCTCGCAGGTTGCGCGACCTTCTCCGCCACGACGCCACCCTCGAGGCCGGCGTTGATCGCGATCTGCTTGAGCGGGGCCTCGACGGCGACGCGCGACGATGTTCGCGCCCGTCGCCTCGTCACCGGTGAGCTCGAGCTTGCGCGAACGCGGCCTTGCCGGCCTGGATGCAGCGCGACGCCGCCACCGGCGACGATGCCCTCCTCGACGGCCGCCTTCGCGTTGCGCACGGCGTCCTCGATGCGGTGCTTGCGCTCCTTGAGCTCGACCTCGGTGGCCGCGCCCGCCTTGATGACGGCGACGCCGCCGGCGAGCTTGGCGAGGCGCTCCTGGAGCTTCTCGCGGTCGTAGTCGGAGTCCGACTTCTCGATCTCGGCGCGGATCTGGTTGACCCGACCGGCGATCTGCGTCGGCGTCGCCGCGCACCCTCGACGATGGTGGTCTCGTCCTTGGTGACGACGACCTTGCGGGCCGTGCCGAGCAGGTCGAGCGTCGGCGGTCTCGAGCTTGAGGCCGACCTCCTCGGAGATGACCTGGCCACCGGTGAGGATGGCGATGTCGCCGAGCATGGCCTTGCGACGGTCACCGAAGCCGGGGGCCTTGACGGCGACCGACTTGAAGGTGCCGCGGATCTTGTTGACGACGAGGGTCGACGAGGGCCTCGCCCTCGACGTCCTCGGCGATGATCAGCAGCGGCTTGCCGGACTGCATGACCTTCTCGAGCGAGCGGGAGCAGGTCCTTGATCGAGCGAGATCTTGGAGTTCGCGATGAGGATGTAGGCGTCCTCGAGCACGGCCTCCATGCGCTCGGCGTCGGTGACGAAGTAGCGGCGAGATGTAGCCCTTGTCGAAGCGCATGCCCTCGGTGAGCTCGAGCTCGAGGCCGAAGGTGTTGCTCTCCTCGACGGTGATGACGCCTTCCTTGCCGACCTTGTCCATGGCCTCGGCGATCATCTCGCCGATCTGCGGGTCAGCGGCGGAGATCGACGCGGTCGCGGCGATCTGCTCCTTGGTCTCGACCTCCTTGGCGGCGGCGAGCAGCTCGGCGGAGACGGCCTCGACGGCCTTCTCGATGCCGCGCTTGAGCGCCATCGGGTTGGCGCCGGCGGCGACGTTGCGCAGGCCCTCGCGCACGAGCGCCTGGGCGAGCACGGTCGCCGTGGTGGTGCCGTCACCGGCGACGTCGTCGGTCTTCTTGGCGACCTCCTTGACGAGCTCGGCGCCGATCTTCTCGTACGGGTCGTCGAGCTCGATCTCCTTGGCGATCGAGACGCCGTCGTTGGTGATCGTGGGGGCGCCCCACTTCTTCTCGAGCACGACGTTGCGGCCCTTGGGGCCGAGGGTGACCTTGACGGCGTCGGCGAGCATGTTCATGCCCCGCTCGAGGCCGCGGCGGGCCTCTTCGTCGAAAGCGATGATCTTGGCCATTCGGGTGGTTCCTCCCACGCGAATCGAAGGTGGAGACCGGGCGGTGCCCGCGACGGACGAGACGGATGCCGTCGGCTCATGTCGCCGCGGGCACCAGACCCTCACCGGACCGGTCAGGATTGTCACTCTCACCGGGAGAGTGCTAACGCCATTATTGGCACTCTCGGGTGGAGAGTGCAAACGCCCGACGCAGCCTCCGCGGCACCGCGGTCGACACGTGCCGGAGGGCTGTCAGGGGCAGTCCGACAGGCACGTCGGGGTACCGGGGGTCAGAGCTCGGGGGCGTGCCCCTCGAAGGTGGCCCGCATCGAGCCGTCGACCTCGGAGGTGACCGGGTCGTCGAGATCGGCGACGAACACGGCCTGCGCCTCGCGCGCCGGGTTGCCGTCGAGCTCGAGCAGCACCTCCTGCCAGGCGGCGAGGTTCGGGTGCTCCACGCTCGGTGCACGCCCGGGCCGGCTCCAGGGACTCCACGGCGGCGGCGAGCTGGTGGCGCGAGACCGGCAGCGTGGCGGTCGACCCGTCGTGGCCGAGCACCGTGGCGAGCACGACGGCGGCCAGCCCGTGCGCCGCCGCCCGGGCCGTTGACGTGCGCGAACACCCACTCCGGTGACGACGACGCGGGGCTGAGGCCCACGGCATGCGCGACCGGCTGGCGCCAGCCGTCGATCGCGCCGGCGAGGTGGTCGCGGATCGCCGCGAGGCCGTCGGGCGTGCTCCAGTCGAGGTCGCTCACCGCCGCATCGTGCCAGCGCGCGGCTCAGCGGCCCTCGCCCGGCGCAGGTGAACAGCGGGTGAACAGCGCCACTCGTCTTGGTGAAGTCGAGGTAGCGCCCCCACACTTGTCAATCGTGGACGCAGCAAACATCACGCTCGTGCTCGTCATCGTGACCGCACTGGCCTTCGACTTCACGAACGGCTTTCACGACACCGCCAACGCCATGGCTGCGTCGATCTCGACCGGGGCCCTGAAGCCCAAGGTCGCCGTGGGCCTGTCCGCCATCCTGAACCTCGTGGGCGCCTTCCTCTCCGTGCAGGTGGCGCTCACCGTCACCAACGCCGTCATCAACCTGCAGGCCAAGGACGGAGCCCCCAAGGCCGAGCTGCTGGCCGACGGCGGCGAGGCGGTGCTGCTCGATCATCCTGGCCGGCCTGGCCGGCGGCATCCTGTGGAACCTGTTCACCTGGCTGCTCGGCCTGCCCTCGAGCTCGTCGCACGCCCTGCTCGGTGGCCTCACCGGCGCGGGCGCCGCGGGCCTGGGCTGGGCGGGCGTGAAGTGGAACGGCGACGGCACCAAGCTCGACGGCGTCGTCGGCAAGATCCTGCTGCCCTCGCTGATCTCCCCGATCATCGCGATCGTCGTCGCCTTCACCGGCTGCTGGCTGGTGCACAAGGTGACCGAGAGCGTCATGCACCGGCTGGAGGAGCGCTACTTCCGCTACGGCCAGGTCGGCAGCGCCTCGCTCGTGTCGATCGCGCACGGCACCAACGACGCCCAGAAGACGATGGGCGTCATGACCCTCGCGCTCATCGCCAGCGGCCACTGGACCAGCACGACCTCCATCCCGGTCTGGGTGAAGTTCAGCGCCGCGACCGCCATCGCCGCCGGCACCTACCTCGGCGGGTGGCGGATCATCCGCACCCTGGGCAAGGGCCTGGTCGACATCACCCCCCGCCAGGGCATGTCGAGCGACGGGTGCCACGGCCGCCGTCCTGCTCTCCGCGAGCCACCTCGGCTTCGCCCTGTCGACCACCCACGTGGCCACCGGCTCGGTGCTCGGTGGCGGCCTCGGCCGCGGCACGCCGGTGCGCTGGTCGACCGCGGGCCGGATGGTCACCGCGTGGGCCACGACCTTCCCGATCGCGGCCCTGATGGGGGCCGCTGATGTGGTGGATCGGCGACAGCGTCGGTGGCGCCGCCGGCGCCACCGTCGTGTTCCTCATCCTCGCGCCGTCTCGACCTGGATCTTCCGCAGCTCGCGGCGCGGGCACGTCGGCGCCGACAACGTCAACGACTCGTGGGAGCGCGCGGCGGAGATCACCTCCCCGGCCTACGAGCACGCCCCGGTCACCCACGCGTCGAACGGGTCCGGCCCGGCCGGCCCCAACGGCGCCGCCGGCCGCCAACGGCGCCGCCGGCCCGAACGGCGTCGCCGGCCCGCAACGGCGTCGCCGGCCCGAACGGCGTCGCCGCACCCTGACGACGTCGACCGCGACGAGGTCGAGCCCACCGAGACCAAGACCCACTGAGGACGGCTGCCGTGAACACCCTCAACCTCGTCCTCCAGGGCGCCAGCAAGGTCTTCGTCGCCGGCCTCGTCTTCGGCGCCGGCCTGCCCTTCGTCTACGCCATCGCCCTGCGGGTGCTGACCATCGGCTCGACGTCGTACGCCGACGCCACCGGTGAGATCCACAGCACGCCGAGGATGTCCAGCCGCCTGTTCGCCGGCCTGCTCATCGCCGTCGTCGTCGCCGGCATCGTCGTCGGCATGATGATCATCGTGGCGACCGGCTTCGGCAAGGAAGTCAGCTTCGAGCACATCTACCCGACCATCGTCGAGAAGTCGTAGGAGACCACCCTTCATGAACCAGCTGTCCGGACCGGTCCTGCAGTGGATCCGCGAGGGCTACCCCGAGGGCGTCCCCGACGACGAGACCGCGGCCCTGCTCGCCGTGCTCCAGGAGCGGATCGGCGGCGACCGCGCGCTCGACGTGCTGCGCCGCCTGCACAAGGACGGCCTGATCACCGACACCGCCGCCGCCGCGCTGCTGCCCGAGGAGGCCCAGATGCGCCGGGTCGCCGCCAAGCTCGTGCTGGGTGGCTGGCCGCTCGCCGGTGACGAGGAGGACGACGACGCCCCGCCGAAGGAGGGCAGCGCGCTCGCCCGGATCGTCTCCTGGCTGCGCGAGGGCTACCCCGGTGGCGTGCCCGAGCACGACTACATGCCGCTCATCGCGCTGCTCGAGCGGCGGCTGACCCGCGCCGAGGTCAAGAAGATCGCCAAGGCGCTGCGCCGGGCCGACGTCAGCCCGGCCGGGCCGTCCGACATCGCCGCGGCCATCACCGAGTACACGCACACCGAGCCCAGCGACAACGACCTGCGCCGGGTGCGCGACCAGCTCGCCAAGAAGGGCTGGCCGGTCGAGTTCCCCGACCCCGACCTGGACTGAGCGACCCGCTCCACGATCGTCCCGGATGCCGGGTGCGCACCTCGCGCACCCGGCATCCGTGCGTCGGTGGCTCGGTTCGAGGTGAAGTTCTGGCGCCCCGCACCAGCGGATCACCTCGAACCGGCGCGCTGGGCGCGGACACAGCAACGCCCGTCCGGCTTCCCTCACGGACGGGCGTCACTGGCTCGTGGGGTGGCGGGTCAGGGCTCCAGACCGAGGCGGCGGGCCGAGCGGGCCCGCTGGCGGCTGGCGCGCAGCCGGCGCAGCCGCTTGATGAGCATCGGGTCGTGCTCGAGGGCCGCCGGGTGGTCGATCAGGGCGTTGAGCACCTGGTAGTAGCGCGTCGAGCTCATGTCGAAGAGCTCCTTGATCGCCGTCTCCTTCGAGCCGGCGTACTTCCACCACTGCCGCTCGAAGGCGATGATCTCGCGGTCCCGCTCGGACAGCCCCGCGGTGGGGGCAACCGTGCTGAGCTGTTCGGAGGCGGCGCTCACGTGTTTCCTCGACCCTTCGTCCATGACCTGCTGAGCGCCCACTCTAACCGGGAAATGACACGCGTGTCATTCGCCGGACGAGCCGGTCCGCGTGTCGGCTGGACACGGCGCGCCATCGGTGGATCAGGCGTCACAACAGCCCCACGGCCCCCAGCGAGAGGTCAGGCCATGGTGTCGAGGATGGCGGTGATGTCGTCCTCGCTGGTCTCCGGGTTGACGATCGCGAAGCGGGCCAGCGTCTCGCCGTCGTGCGTGGTCGGCACGACGAACGCGAACTCGTCGGCCAGCATCCGGTCCGACCAGGCCTGGTAGTCGGCGGGTGACCAGCCGAGCCGCCGGAAGACCACGACCGACAGGTCGCGCTCACGCACCAGCTCGAGCTCGGGGCGACGCCGCACCTCCGCCTCGGCGAACCGGGCGACGTCGAGGGTGTGCTCGATCGCGGCCTCGTAGGAGTCGGTGCCGTTGACGGCGAGGGAGAACCAGAAGGGCAGGCCGCGGGCCCGGCGGGTCAGGCCCACCGAGTAGTCGGTGGGGTTCCACTCGTCGGCGTCGGTGAGCACGTCGAGGTAGCCGGCCCGCTGGGTGTGCGCGGCGCGCGCCTCGGCCGGCTCGCGGTAGAGCAGGGCGCAGCAGTCGAACGGGGCGAACAGCCACTTGTGCGGGTCGACGATGAACGAGTCGCAGTGCTCGATGCCGGCGTAGAGGTCGCGCACCGAGGGGGCGGCCAGGCCGGCGCCGCCGTAGGCCCCGTCGACGTGGAACCAGATGCCGAACTCGCGGCAGACCTCGGCCACCGAGGCCAGGTCGTCGATGATGCCGAAGTTGGTGGTGCCACAGGTGGCCACCACGGCGAAGAAGGTCTCCGGGCCGTGCTCCTCGAGACCGCGCGCAGGGCCGGCCCGGTCAGCCGCCAGTGCTCGTCGACCGGCACGCCGACCAGCTCGGCATCCATGACGTCGCAGGCCGAGGAGATCGACGAGTGCGCCCCTGCCGTGGCGGCGACGCGGTTGGGTCGCACGCCCGCGGCCGCCGTGCGGCGCGCGGTGTGCCGGGCCGCCACGAGGGCGGACAGGTTGCCGATCGTGCCGCCGGGGGTGAAGACGCCACCGGCGCCGGCCGGCAGCCCGACGAGGTCGGCGATCCAGCGCAGCGCCTGGTTCTCGGCGTACACGGCCCCGGAGCCCTCGAGCCAGGAGCCGGCGTAGATCGACGACGCACCGACGACCAGGTCGAACATCACCGCGGCGTCGCTCGGGGCGCACGGGATGAACGACAGGTAGCGCGGGTGGTCGGTGGACAGGCAGGTGGGGGCCAGGTCCTCGGCGAACATCCGCATCGTGGCGATGCCGCCGAAGCCCTCGGCGGTGATCGTCTGCCCGACGAGGCGGTCGAGGTCGCCCTGGCTCATCGGCTGGTCGAGGGGTGGCGAGATCCGCACCCGCTCCTCGGCGTAGGCCATCACGGCATCCGCGAGCGCCGCGAGCTCGGTGTGCTTGTTCTCCTCGTACCGCTTCCCGTGCACGGCGGCGACTCTAGCCGTCGCGGCGGCCCAGGAGATACGTCGCGAGGTCGGGAACCGTGTCGACCAGGACGTCCGGGCCGGCGGCGAGGAGGGCGTCGCGCTCCCCCGCGCCCCAGGTGACGGCGACGGCGGCCATCCCGGCGGCCCGGGCCGCGAGCACGTCGACCGTCGCGTCGCCGACGTAGACGCAGTCGGCCGGGTCGACGCCGAGGGTCGCGGCGGCGTGCAGCAGCGGGTCGGGCGCCGGCTTGTGGGCCGTGGTGTCCTCCAGGCCCGCGACGACGTCGACGAGGTGGTCGATGCCGACCGAGTGCAGGGCGATCCGGGCGGTCTCGCGCCGCTTGGAGGTGGCCACCGCGCAGGTGACGCCGGCCGCGATCAGGTCGGCGAGCAGCTGGGGCACCCCCGGGTAGCGCTGGATCAGCCGGGCCGTGTTGGCGAGGTTCCACTCGCGGTAGACCCGGTCGAGCTCGTGGCCGTGCTCGGGGCTCTCCTCGAGCAGGGCCGGCAGCAGCGGGCGGCCGATCCAGGCGCGGGCGCGGTTCTCCTCGACCTCCTCGGCGAGCACGGTGCGGAACGCGTGCTGGTAGGAGGCGACGATGAGCGGGATGGTGTCGGCCAGCGTGCCGTCGAGGTCGAAGAGCACGACCGGGAAGCGCGGCTGCGGGGCGTCGAGGGGGTGGTCGGATGCCGGGGTGGTCACCGCCACAGTCTGCCCACCCCGCGCCGGCGGCAGTGACAGGGTCCGCGAGCACACCCAGGTCCACTGCCACCCGACGGGGAGCACGGGTCCGCCCTCCCGGCCTCAGCGCACCGTCTGGCGCACGGCCGACAGGGCCGAGTCGAGCACCGTGCGCAGCGTCTCGACGGTGAGGTCCTCGAGCCGGCCGGCGGTGTCGGCCCGGCGCAGCTCGGCGCGCACCTCGTCACGGAAGCGGCGCACCAGCGCGTCGGCCTCGGTGAACCGCACGTGCGACCTCGACCGCGGGTCGCGGTTCGCGCCGGTGGAGGCGGGCGCCGCGGCGCGGGCCTCCTGCGCGGCGGCCGCGAGCTCGGCCCGCAGGCCGCTCATCGTGCCGCGCACGTCGTCGCGCACCCGGGCGGCCCGGTCGCGCACGGTCTCGGCGATGCCCTGCTCCAGCGCCGCGAGCTCGCCGCGGCGGGCCTCCAGCTCCTGGCGCCCGGCATCGGTGAGCTCGTAGGTGCTGCGGCGGTCGACGTCGGTGCGCCGCACCAGGCCGTCCTCCTCGAGCTGGGCCAGGCGGGGGTAGATGGTGCCCGCGCTGGGCCGGTAGGTGCCGCCGAAGCGGTCGGACAGCGCGGTGATCACCTCGTAGCCGTGCATCGGGCGCTGCTCGAGCAGGGCCAGCAGGTACAGGCGCAGCTGGCCGTGGGCGAAGACGGGTGGCATCTCAGACCGTCCTGTGGCCGTGCGGTGCGTCGTCGCTGGACCGGCGCCCCGCGCAGCAGGGTCACGTTGCCGGAGACGGTGCTCGCCGACACGTGGCTCCTGGCGTCGGTGGTGCGCAGCACCACCTTGCGACCGGGCATGTTCCCGCTGTGGTCCTCGCCGTCGACGACCAGCCGCCCGGAGACGGCGTTGGCCGTGACGTTGACGGCCTCGCCGTCGGGCAGGCGCACCGTGACGTCGCCGCTCACCGTGGTGGCCTCGATCGAGGTGCTCCCCGACGTCACGTCGAGGGCGACCTCGCCCGAGACCGAGTTCGCCTGCACCCGGGTCAGCGCGCCGGAGGCGGCGAACTCGCCGGACACCGTGTTGAGCGACGAGGTCACCGGTGTGGTCGCGCACGACGACCTCGCCGGAGACGCTGTTGGCCTTGAGCCGGCCCCGGGTGCCGTCGACGACGACCGAGCCGGAGACCGTCGAGACCGAGGCGGCGGCCTGGATGCCGGCCACGAGCCCCTCCGCGCTCACCGTGCCGACCTTCGTGGGCAGGTCGCGCGGGACGGCGATGCTGACGTCGGCGCGGTCCTTGTCGCGGAAGTTGCGGAACTTCTCGAGGAAGCCCTCCCACCCGTCGAGCGTGAACTGGTAGCCGACCCGCAGCTCGCCGTCGCTGAGCGACACCTCGAGCGGGCGGCCGTCGACGCTGTGCACCTCGATCCGGGCGCCGGGCTCGTCGTGCGCGACGACGTCGACGCGACCCCCGACCAGCTGCACGCGCAGCGAGCGCACCTCGTCGATGTCGATGACCTGCGGGCCGCTGACGACCCAGGACTCTTCCG
The DNA here is from genome assembly GCA_963782695.1 of uncultured Actinomycetota bacterium. GTDB lineage: Bacteria > Actinomycetota > Actinomycetes > Actinomycetales > Dermatophilaceae > Fodinibacter. Next base: position 63,129 of record CAWAKY010000005.1, read on the forward strand.
CCATGACACGATCCTTTCGCGATATGTCGTGTTCTGGATTCACGATATATCGCGATATGTCGCGACGCAACCCCTCCCCGAGGCTCAGGTGCTGCCGTGCACCCCGGACCCGGACCGGCTCGAGTGCGGAAGTGGTTGCCAGGGCGACCACTTCCGCACTCACGGCAGTCCAGGGGCCGGTCGGAGCGCGGTACGGCGCGAGCTACCGCGTGGTACTCGTCGTGATCACAGCGAGTACCACGCGGTAGGCGACGCCGAAGCGGCGGCGGGCTCCCGGCATCCGGAGTTGGGTGCTCAGGTGGTCGCCCGGGCAGCCACCTGAGCACCCGACTCGGGTGGATGGGCGTGGGCTCAGGCGGAGGGGACGGGCTCCAGGCCGAGGCTGGCGAGGAGGGCCACGACGCGGCCGCGGATCTCGTCGCGGATCGGGCGGACGGCCTCGACGCCCTGGCCGGCCGGGTCGTCGAGCTCCCAGTCCTCGTAGCGCTTGCCGGGGAAGATCGGGCAGGCGTCGCCGCAGCCCATGGTGATGACGACGTCGGAGCTCGCGCACGGCATCGGTCGGTGAGCACCTTGGGCACCTCGTCGGCGATGTCGATGCCCACCTCGGCCATCGCCGCGACGGCGGCCGGGTTGACGGCGTCCGCGGGCGCGACGCCGGCGGAGCGCACCTCGACGGCGCCACCGGCGAGGTGCTGCAGCCAGCCGGCGGCCATCTGCGAGCGGCCGGCGTTGTGGACGCAGACGAACAGGACGGAGGGACGGTCAGGTCATGCGGGGTACCTCTGGTCGGTGCGGGACGGGCGCAGGCCAGACTGACGTAGACGAGGGCGACCAGCACGGGCACCTCGATGAGCGGGCCCGACGACACCGGCGAGGGCCTGGCCGGAGGTGACGCCGAAGGTGGCGATGGCGACCGCGATGGCGAGCTCGAAGTTGTTGCCGGCGGCGGTGAACGCGAGCGTCGTGGTGCGCTCGTAGGTCATGCCGAGCGCCGCGCCCGAGCAGGAAGCCGCCGCCCCACATCAGGGCGAAGTAGGCCAGCAGCGGCAGCGCGATCCGGGCGACGTCGAGCGGGTGGCTGGTGATCTGCGTCGCCCTGCAGCGCGAAGAGCACGACGATCGTGAACAGCAGCCCGTAGAGCGCCCACGGCCCGATGCGCGGCAGGAACGACCGCTCGTACCACGTCGCGCCCCCGCGCTCGCTCGCCCAGCCGTGCGCGAGAGGTAGCCGAGCAGCAGCGGGATGCCGAGGAAGACCAGCACCGACGCGGCGATCTGCCACGGCGAGACGTCGAGGGTCGCCTGTGGCAGGCCGAGCCAGCCGGGCAGCACCGAGAGGTAGAACCAGCCGAGCGCGCGCGAACGCGACGACCTGGAAGACCGAGTTGAGCGCGACGAGCACGGCGGCGGCCTCGCGGTCGCCGCAGGCCAGGTCGTTCCAGATGATCACCATGGCGATGCAGCGGGCCAGGCCGACGATGATCAGCCCGGTGCGGTACTCGGGCAGGTCGGGGAGGAAGCACCCAGGCCAGGGTGAACATCAGCGCCGGCCCGACCACCCAGTTGAGCACCAGCGACGAGACCGAGCATCCGGCGGTCGCCGGTGACGGTGTCGAGCCGGTCGTAGCGCACCTTGGCCAGCACCGGGTACATCATCACCAGCAGGCCGAGGGCGATCGGCAGCGAGACGCCGTCGACCTCGACCGCACGACAGCGCGTCGTCGAGCCCGGGCACCAGCCGGCCGAGCAGCAGGCCGGCCACCATGGCCAGGCCGATCCAGACCGGCAGGAACCGGTCGAGGGTCGAGAGCCGGGCGGCGACGTGCTCGGTCGGCGGCGCCGGGGCGTCGGGGGTGGCGGTCACGAGCAGCAGGCCTGCGCCTTCGGTGCCGCTGCGTCGGACACCGCTGCGTCGGATGCCGCGGAGCCGGATGCCGTGGACGTGCAGCAGGCGCCGTCGCCGAGGATCTCCAGGCTCGCCGTGGCCGGGCGGGCGTCGGCGGGGTTCTCGTCCTTGACGGTGTAGACCTCCCACGGGGCGCCGGCCGGGTCGTGCACCCACACCTTGTCCTGCAGGGCGTAGCAGCAGGTCGTGTCGTTCTCGTCGAAGGCGGCCAGGCCGGCCTCGGTGAACCGGGCGCGGGCCGCGGCGACGTCGTCGGTCGACCCGACCTCGACGCCGAGGTGGTTGAGCGCGCCGGCGGTGCCCGTGCCCCGGGTGGCCTCGCTGGTCTCGATGAGCACGAGCTTGAGCGGCGGCTCGGTGATGGCGAAGTTGGCGTAGCCGGGGCGGCGCTTGTGCGGCTCGACCCCGAACATCGCGGAGTAGAAGGCCACCGACGCCTCGAGGTCGCTGACGTTGAGGGCCAGCTGGACGCGGCCGGTCGTCGGCGGTGCGGCGACGGGGGTGGTGGACGTGGTCGGTGTGCTCACGGCATCCTCCTTGAATATCGACTATCATCGATGTGTTCGTGACAGCGCCAGCAGACCACAGAACATCGACGTTCGTCAATATGTGTGAGGAGCCAGACATGCCGCCCACCCCCTCCCGCAGGCCACCGTCTTCCGGTGGCCACCGTCGGCCTGCTGCGGGATCGGCGTCGACGGCGGCCTGGGCCGTGAGGACGCCGAGACGAGCGCCGCCCTGCTCAAGGCGGTGGCCGACCCGGTGCGCCTGCAGCTGCTCAGCGCGATCCGCGCGACGGACGCCGGCGAGGCGTGCGTCTGCGACCTCACCCCGCTGGTCGGGCTCTCCCAGCCGACCGTGTCGCACCACCTCAAGGTGCTCGTCGAGGCCGGCCTGCTCGAGCGCGAGAAGCGGGGCACCTGGGCCTGGTTCCGGCTCGTGCCCAGCCGCCTCGACGACGTCGCCGCGATCTTCCGCTGACCATCCCCGCGGGGAGATACGGTGGGGGCGATGAACGCCACGACCCCTGCACGACCCCTCGGGGACCTCGTGCACCCGTCGTGGGCGCAGGCCCTGGCCCCCGTCGAGCCCGTGGTCACCCAGCTCGGCGAGTTCCTGCGCGCCGAGGTGGCCGCCGGTCGCGGCTACCTGCCCGGCGGCGCCCACGTGCTGCGCGCCTTCGAACGACCGCTGGATGCCGTGCGCGTGCTCATCGTCGGGCAGGACCCCTACCCGACGCCCGGGCACGCCGTCGGCCTGTCGTTCTCGGTGGCCCCCGACGTGCGGCCGGTGCCCACGCAGCCTGGTCAACATCTACCGCGAGCTCGAGACCGACCTCGGCCTGCCGACCCCGAGCACCGGCGACCTCACCCCGTGGGCCGACCAGGGGGTGCTGCTGCTCAACCGGGTGCTCACCGTGACCCCGGGCAAGCCGGCCAGCCACCGCGGCCGCGGCTGGGAGCACGTGACGGCCCGCGCCATCCAGGCCCTCGTCGAGCGCGGCGGGCCGCTGGTCGCCATCCTCTGGGGGCGCGACGCCCGCGGGCTCGTGCCGCACCTGCCCGGGGTCGCGTGCATCGAGTCGCCGCACCCGAGCCCGCTCTCCGCGCACGCCGGCTTCTTCGGGTCGCGCCCGTTCAGCCGCGCCAACGAGCTGCTGGTCAGCCAGGGCGCGGACCCCGTCGACTGGAGGATCCCGTGACACCCCCCGCCGCATCCCGCCGGGTCTGGACCCGGTACGTCGCGATCGGCGACTCGTTCACCGAGGGGATGTCCGACCCGGACCCCACCCGCCCGGACGCCTACGTCGGCTGGGCCGACCGGCTGGCCCACCACCTCGACGCCGTCGCCGAGCGCGAGCACCTGCCGTTCGGCTACGCCAACCTCGCCGTGCGCGGCCGCAAGCTCGGCGACGTGGTCGGCCCGCAGCTCGACGCCGCACTGGGCATGCAGCCCGACCTGGTGTCGATGGTGGGCGGCGGCAACGACCTGCTCCGCCCCCAGGTCGACCTCGACGGGCTGGCCGCGCGGCTCGAGGAGGCGGTGGTGCGGCTGCGGCACAGCGGCGCCGACGTGCTGCTCGCGACGCCCACCGACACCCGGGACGCCGGGCTGTTCAAGGCGCTGCGCGGCCGGCACGCCGTGCACGCGGCCAACCTGTTCACCATCGCCCAGCGGCACGGCTGCTACGTGCTCAACCTGTGGGGGATGGCCGCGCTGCGGGACTGGCGGATGTGGGCCGAGGACCGCATCCACCTCACCTCGGAGGGGCACCGCCGGGTGGCGCTGGCCGCGCTCACCGCCCTCGGGCACCGCACCGACCTGGCCGACTGGACCACCCCGTTGCCGCCCGCCGACCGGGCCACCCGCGCCGAGGAGCTGCGCGGCCACGCGGCGTGGGCCCGCACCTACGCCGGGCCGTGGGTGCAGCGGCGGCTGCAGGGCCGCTCGTCCGGCGACCTGGTCGACCCCAAGCGGCCGCGCCTCGAGCACTTCCGCGACCCCGAGGGCGAGCCCGCCCACCAGGCGCTGCCCGAGGGCTGAGCGAGACGAGGGCGCAGCCGAGGGGGCCGAGCGCCCGGGCGCCTCAGCTCGCTCGCCCGGCCCGACGTGCCGGATGCCGGTCGGCCAGCGCCGCCGCCACCCGCAGCACGCGCACCCGGGTCAACGGGTCGCGCCGCAGGGCGACCCAGCCGTGGGCGATCCGCACCAGGCACACCGCCAGGTGCACCTCGAGGGCCGCGCGGTCGGCCGGCGCCCGGCGCGCCGCGGCGGCGTAGCCGCAGACCAGGTCGCCGAGCAGCTCGGTGGTGTCGGGCACGTCGTGGGCCCCCTCGGTGACCCACAGCCACGCGGCCCAGTGGGCGAGGTCCCGCTCGGGCTCGGCCATCTGCAGCCGGTCGAAGTCGACGAGCACCAGGCCCCGGTCGCCCGCGAGCACGCGGCGAGGGGTCAGGGCGCCGTGGCTGAGCACGAGGCGGCGTGGGGCCTCGTCGACCACCCAGGACCGGTCGACCGCGAGCGACGCCTCGATGAACGCCTCGAGCACGACACCCGGCGTGGACGGGTCGGCCGCGGCGCCGGCGACCTGCCGGCCGACCGACCGCGCGAGCTCGCGCCGGTCACGCACCCGGTCGACGACGACCCCACTGCCGTGGAGGTCGGCCAGCAGGTTGCCGACCTCCACGGCGCGGGAGATCGCCCCGTCCACCCGTCCCGGCTCGCCCAGCGGTGTTCCCGGCACCCAGGCGGTGGTGAGCTCGCCGGTGTACTCGTCGAAGCCGAGCGGCTGCGGCATCCCCGGCCCGCCCGCGCGACCGCGGCCCAGCGGGGAGGCCCACAGGGCCGTCATCGCCGCGTGGACCGCCGCCCCCTCGGTGCGGGGGTAGCCCTTGACGACCACGGTCGAGCCATCGCGCTGCTCGATGCGGGCCGGTCGGCCCGGCTCGAGAGCGACAGTGCTTCCCGTGTAACCGGCCATGACTGAACGTTAAACAACCTGGTCGTCGGCGGACACTGTCCCTTCGGCACCGTGGGGCGTCCGGAGGTACTACGACCACCCGCCCGACCAGCCCGGATGCCGCGGATTGGTTGGACGTCCAAGCATCTCGCTACCCTCGACCCATGCCAGCGACGAGGCTGATGCCGACCGAAGAGGGCCAGGACCTCATCGACCTGACCCGCGAGATCTGCGACAAGGAGCTGCGGCCGAAGGTCGACGCCGCCGAGCGCGCGGCCGCGACCGACGAGTCCTTCCCCACCGAGGTCTTCCGCACCCTGGGGGCCGCGGGCCTGCTCTCGCTCCCCCACCCCGAGGAGTTCGGCGGCTACGGCCAGCCCTACGAGGTCTACCTCCAGGTCGTCGAGGAGATCGCCTCGGCCTGGATGAGCGTGGCCGTCGGCGTCTCGGTGCACTCGCTCACCGCCTACCCCGTGACGACCTTCGGCACCCCGGAGCAGCAGGCCGCCCTGCTGCCGGGCATGCTCTCCGGCGAGCAGCTCGGCGCCTACTGCCTGTCCGAGCCGCTGGCCGGGTCCGACGTCGGCTCGATGACGACCCGCGCGGTCGGCGAGGGCGACGGCGACGGCGAGCCCACGGCCTACCGGCTGCGCGGCCGCAAGGCCTGGATCAGCCACGCCGGCCACGCCGACTACTACACGACCTTCGCGCGCACGAGCGACGACGGCGGGCGCGGCCTGTCCTGCTTCGTCGTGCCGGCCGACGCCACCGGCATCACCTTCGGCGCCCCCGAGAAGAAGATGGGGCTGCACTGCGACACGGTGCGCGAGGTGATGTACGACGACGTGCCGGTCGACGCCGCCCGCCGGATCGGCGCCGAGGGCCAGGGCATGGCGATCGCGCTCTCCGCACTGGATGCCGGTCGCCTCGGGATCGCCGCTGCCGCAACGGGTCTCGCCCAGTCCGCGCTCGACCTCGCCACGTCGTACGCGAAGGAGCGCCAGCAGTTCGGCCGGCCGATCGCGGCCAACCAGGGGCTCGCGTTCCTCGTCGCCGACATGGAGGCCGCCGTCACCAGCGCCCGCGCCACCTACCTGCACGCGGCCCGCCTGAAGGATGCCGGCCGCGCCTTCTCGAAGGAGGCCGCGGTCGCGAAGCTGATCGCCACCGACGCCGCCATGAAGGTCACCACCGATGCCGTCCAGGTGCTCGGCGGCGCCGGCTACACCCAGGACTTCCCGGCCGAGCGGTTCATGCGCGAGGCGAAGGTCACCCAGATCTTCGAGGGCACCAACCAGATCCAGCGCCTCGTCATCAGCCGGCACGTCTTCCGCTGACGCCCCGCGCGCCCTCGCCACGCCGGAGAACGGACGAGCGGTGGCGCTCGTCGGGATACTGGTGTCCCCGACGACCAGGAGAACCGATGCGCACGCCCGACCGCCTCGCCGTCGCACTGACCGTCGTGCTGCTCGCGACGAGCGCGTGCGCCTCCTCCGGCGACGACCCACGTCGAGCACGACCCCCGGCAACCCCACCCCGACCGCGCACGGCCCCCAGCGCGACCGCGGGCGACACGGCATCCCCCACCCCCTCGGGTGGCAGCGCCACCCTGCCCGACGACCTGCGCACCCGGCCGGCCGTGGCCGCCGCGATCGCGGACACCGCCAAGCGCGAGAAGGTGCGCCCCGACCAGGTGGTCATCGCGGCGTGGAGCCCGGTGACCTGGAACGACGGGTCGATCGGCTGCCCGAAGAAGGGGAAGACCTACACCCAGGCGCTGGTCGAGGGCGAGCTGCTGCTGCTGCAGACCGAGACCGGGCTGTTCCAGTACAACGCCAGCGGCGGCGGCCCGTTCGCCTACTGCGCGACCCCGTCGCCGAACTACTCCGTCGGCGGCTGAGCCCCCGGCACATGAAAGGACCGGGCCAACTCATACCTGGCCCGGTCAGGGACGATTCTGGGCGAGGCGACCGCGTCGGCCGCGGTGACCGACACGCGGCATCCGCGAGAAGGTCCGGTGAACCCGCCGCGGGGCGCGGGCGGTCAGGAGTCGAGGTCGCGCGAGATGCCGGGCAGCAGGGTGTCCCCGCGGCGCAGGGCGTCGAGCGCGTCGGGGTGCACCTCCTCGATGTGCCGCAGGCTCTTGCGCCGGTAGCGCACCAGCTGCACGATGCCGACCCCCCAGAAGACGAACTGCACCGACATCGCGATGCGGAAGTCGTCGAGCGTGTAGTCCTGCTGCCCCCCGGGCGCGAGCCGGTCGAGCACCACACCGATCAGCGCGATGGTGACCAGGGATGCCGTGAAGCCGCCGATGTTGACCACCCCGGTCGCGCGGCCCAGCCGGTCCGACGGGTGGAAGGTGCGGGCCAGGTCGAAGCCGACCATCGAGCCCGGGCCCACCCATCGCCGTCACGACGACGAGCAGCACGAGCAGCCAGAGCGGGGCCGGCCCGGGCCAGAGCAGCACCACGGCCCAGACGGCGACGATCGCCAGCACGATGCCGAGCACGAGCTGCGAGCGCCGGTAGGGCACCCGGGCGGTGAAGGCCGCCACGAGGGGCCCGGCGGCCATCGCGGTGAGCGTCATGATGACCAGCAGCCAGGACGCCGCCTTGGGCGACAGCCCCTCGCCGCTGACGAGGAAGGGGTAGCCCCACAGCATCGTGAACACGGTCGCGCCGAACTGGGCGGTGAAGTGCACCCAGAGCCCGAGCTGGGTACCGGGGTTGCCCCACACCTCGCCCAGGGTGCGCGCCAGGGCCCGCACCTTGATCCGCTCCACGGCCTCGCCGCGGTAGGGCGAGTCCTTGACGAGCAGGAGCAGCAGCACCCCGAGCACGATGCCGATGGAGGCCGCCGTCGCGAACGACTTCGTCCACCCCCAGGTGGCCAGGGCCGCGGCCAGCGGTGCGGCGGCGGCGATCGCGCCGACCTGGCCGACCATGCCGGTCAGCTGGGTGACGAACGGCGCCTGCTTGACCCGGAACCACACCGCGACCAGCCGCAGCAGCGAGGTGAAGATCATCGCGTCGCCGGCGCCGAGCAGGACGCGCGCGGCGATGCCGACGGGGAACGACCCGGCGAACGCGAACCAGAACTGCCCCACCGTCATCAGGGCGAGCCCGGTGAACATCAGCCGCTTCGAGCCGAACCGGTCGATCAGCACCCCGACCGGGATCTGCATCGCGGCGTAGACGGTCAGCTGCACCACGGTGAACGTCGCGAGCTGGGCGGCGTTGATGTGGAACCGCTCGGCGGCGAGCAGCCCGGCGACGCCGAGGGAGGTGCGGTGGAAGACGGCCAGCACGTAGACCGACAGGCCGACCAGCCAGATGACCCACGCACGGCGTCGCCCGATGTTGTGCACCTGGCGCAGCACGGGACGGGTCACCGCCCGAGTCTAGGAGCCGGTGCGGATGCCGGGCCGCCGCGCGTCAGCCCGCGGGCGCCGGCCGCTCGAGGCCGATGCAGTAGACCTCGGAGGCTGCGTCCAAGGTGCCGGGCGGGTAGTGCGACGAAGGTGGCGCCCCAGCAGGTGGACCGCTGCGTTGGGCGTGCTCCACGAAGCTCTCGTGCCGGTCGATCCGGGTCGGGAACGCCACGACCGCCAGGGCGGCGAGCCCGCCGACCAGGGCCGACCAGCCCCCACGTGGAGCGGCGGGCCACGGCGTACGTCGCCACGGTGACCAGTACCCCGGCCACGACGGCGACCGCGAGGCTCGACGAGCAGCCCGACGACGGCGTGCTCCCCGAAGGGCCCCTCCAGGTTCACGAACACCCGGTTGGCCGCGAGGAACACGACCAGCATGGCGACCGCGCCCACTCCCAGGGCCAGTGCCGGCGGCGACGACGACGACGCCGACCTGCCCTCGTCGACCTCCGTCCGTCCCCACGTCACCCATGGTGGGTGCGACGGGCCGCGCGGCCCATGCGTTCCCGTCCGTCAGGGGACGACGCGCTCCTCGGCGACCGTGTTGCCGCCGTCGACGACGAGCACCTGGCCGTTGACGTAGGCCGCGCCGGGGCTCGCGAGGAACACGACGGCGGCGGCGACCTCCTCGGCGGTTCCCGAGCGGCCGACCGGGGTCGTGCAGCCCCTCGCGCGCCTCGGCCGGCGTCTGCGAGCCCGTCGCGATCCACCCCGGGGCCACCGCGTTCACGGTGAGGCCGTGCGCCGCCTCGTCGACCGCGAGCGCCCGGGTGAGACCGACCAGCCCGGCCTTCGCTGCGGCATAGGCGACTTCGCCGCGCATCCCCATGACGGCGCCGGTCACCGAGGTGACCATGACGACCCGACCGTGACCGCTCGCCCGCAGGTGCGGCAGGGCGGCCCGGGTCGTGAGGTAGGCGGTGTCGAGGTTGCGGGCCAGGGATGCCGCCCAGCGCTCGCGGCGGGGTGCCCAGCAGGTCACCCTCGAGGTAGTCGCCACCGGCCGCGGTCGACACCATGCCGGCGTTGTTCACGAGCACGTCGAGGCTCCCGCCCAGCTCGAGCGCCGCGGCGACGGCCGCCTCCGCACCCGCCTCGCCGGTGAGGTCGGCGACCACACCGGCTGCCGACGTACCCGGCATCCGTCAGCTCGGCGACCCGCTCGTGCACCCGGTCGGTCGTGGCGGCGACCACGACGCGCGCGCCGCACGCGGCGAGCAGCCGCGCACACGCCATCCCGATGCCGGTCGGTGAACCCGCGCCGGTGACCAGCGCCGTGCGCCCGGAGAGGTCGAGCGACGCCGGCAGCGAAGGAGCCACCCGTCAGCCGACGGCGGCGGTGAAGGACTCCTCGAGCACGTCCATGCCCTCGTGCAGCAGGTCGTCGGAGATCGACAGCGGCGGCAGGAAGCGGAAGACGTTGCCGTAGGTGCCGCAGGTCAGGGTGATCAGGCCCGCGCTCGTGGCAGCCCTTGTTGACCGCCGAGGTCAGCGCCGCCGCCGGCTCCTTGGTGTCGGGGTCGGTGACGAGCTCCATGGCGATCATCGCGCCGCGGCCGCGGACCTCGCCGACCTCGTCGTACTTCTCGGAGAGCCGGCCGAGCCGGTCGGTGAGGATGTCGCCGATCTCGCGGGCCCGCTGGGCGAGGTTCTCCTCCTCCATCGTCTCGATCGAGGCCAGGGCCGCGGCGCACGCGACCGGGTTGCCGCCGTAGGTGCCGCCGAGGCCGCCGGCGTGCACGGCATCCATCAGGTCGGCGCGCCCGGTGACGGCGGCGAGCGGCATGCCGCCCGCGATGCCCTTGGCGACGGTCATCAGGTCGGGGACGACGCCCTCGTGGTCGCAGGCGAACCAGTCGCCGGTGCGGCAGAAGCCGCTCTGCACCTCGTCGGCGATGAGCAGGATGCCGTGCTCGCGGCACCAGTCGGCCAGGCCGGGCAGGAAGCCCTCGCGGCGGCACGATGAAGCCGCCCTCGCCCTGGATCGGCTCGATGATGACGGCGGCGGTGTTGTCCTCGCCGACCTGGGCGTGGATCTGGTCGGTGACGGTGCGCAGGGCCTCCTCGGCGCAGTGCTCGGCGCCGCCCGGCCAGCGGTAGGGGTAGGCCATCGGCACGCGGTAGAGCTCGTCGGCGAACGGCCCGAAGCGGTGCTTGTAGGGCATGTTCTTGGCGGTCAGGCCCATCGTGAGGTTCGTGCGGCCGTGGTAGGCGTGCTCGAAGGCGACGATCGCCTGGCGCCCGGTGGCGTGGCGGGCGATCTTCACGGCGTTCTCGACGGCCTCGGCGCCGGAGTTGAACAGCGCCGAGCGCTTCTCGTGGTCGCCGGGCGTCAGCTCGTTGAGCTTCTCGCAGACCTGCACGTACTTGTCGTACGGCGTGACCATGAAGCAGGTGTGGGTGAAGGCGGCGATCTGCTCGGTGACGGCGTCGACGACCCGCTGGTTGCCGTTGCCGACCGTCGTCACGGCGATGCCGGAGCCGAAGTCGATGAGCTGGTTGCCGTCGGCGTCGCGCACGATGCCGCCCGCGCCCTCGGTGACGTAGACCGGCAGGCCGGTGCTCACGCCCGCGGCGACCGCCGCGGTCTTGCGCGCCTGGAGGGCCTGCGAGGCCGGGCCGGGGATGGAGGTCGCGAGGATCCGCTTCTGCTCGATCATGGGGGCGATCCTATCCGCACCCACAGGTGGCCGGAACTACGGATTCCGTGGCATCGCGGGCCCCGGAGTGCCCGTCCCGCCGCCGACGGACCGAACGGATGCCGGTGTCGAAGGTCGGGGGACCGCCCGCGGCCGCAGTCGGCGCTCCCCTAGGCTCGCCGACGTCGACAGGAGACCGCGTGAGCGAGCAGGCCAGCACCACCACGAGCCGGTGGTCGTGGGTGGTGCGGGCCGTCGCGGCCCTGGCCCTCGTCGCGGTCGGGTGGGTGCTGCTCACGGCGTGGGCGCCGGTGGTGCACGGCCACCCGGCGTACCCGGTGCTCCTCGGCCTCACGGTGGTCGTCGCCCTGCTGGCCCTCTGGCGGGCCCGGCGCCCGCGCGCCGTGCGGGGTGGGTGGCGGCTGGCCGGGCGGGTCGTGCTCGTCGTGCTCGCCGTCGCCTGGGTCGCCGCGATGGTCTGGTTGCGCCCCTTCGGCGCCGTGCAGCCGGCCCTGGCGGCGATGCGCTCCGACGCGGCCGTGACGGTCACCGAGACCGCGACCAGCATCGTGCTCGCCCCGCGCGGGGACGGCCGGAGACCTCGGGGTCTTCTTCCAGCCCGGCGCCCGGGTCGACGCCCGCGCGTACGCCGCCGTGCTCCGCCCCCTCGCCGAGGCGGGCCACCCCGTGGTCATCGCGAAGCAGCCGCTCGGCATCGCGTTCCTGGCCCTGCCCGCCTTCGACGCCGCCCGGTCCGCCCACCCCGAGGTGGCTCGGTGGGTGGTGGGCGGGCACTCCCTGGGCGGCACGGTCGCCGTCATCCAGGCCGACGACTCCGACGCCGACCCGACCGCCCCGGCGGTCGGCCTGCTGCTCTACGCCTCCTACCCGGCGGGCGACGTGCGGGCGTCGCTCACGACCGCAGTCGAGTCGGTGTCCGGCTCCCGTGACGGCCTGGCCACCCCCGCCAAGATCGGCGCCTCGAGGGCGAACCTGCCCGCCGACGCGACGTTCACCGTCATCGAGGGCGGCACCCACGCGCAGTTCGGCGCCTACGGCCTCCAGCCGGGCGACGGCACGGCGACGATCAGCGACGACGAGGCCCGGCGGCTGATCAGCGCGGCGAGCCTGCGCTTCGTCGACTCCCTGCGGCCCTGAACGACTCGCGCGTGTGGCCGGCGCGCGACCCGGGTAGGAGCAGTGGCACACCCTCGCGAGAAGGAGACGGCGATGCCCGCACGCAAGTCACCCGGACCATCGGTGAAGGACCCCGAGCTCTACGAGGCGCTGCGCGACGACGGCGCGAGCAAGGAGAAGGCGGCCCGCATCTCGAATGCCGCCGCGAACACCTCGCGCTCGGCCGTGGGCCGCAAGGGCGGCCACTCCGGCGACTACGAGGACTGGACCAAGGACGCCCTGATGACGAGGGCCCGCGAGCTCGGTGTCGAGGGCCGATCGTCGATGACCAAGGCCCAGCTGGTGAAGGCCCTGCGCGACCACTGACCGGTTTCGCCGACGCAGCCCGGCTTCCTTGCCCTACCGCAGCCCGGTCCTCGCCGGTTCGGCAGGGGGCCACCGGGTCGTCCCGCACCCCGCGGGACGGCCCTGACCTGCGCCCGGGCAAAAGGAAAGGTGCCCGGGAGATGCGTGCAGGGGGTTCGCATCTCCCGGACACCGGTTCCGGGTTCTCCCGGTACTTCTGGGTAACCGGAGGAACGTGAGTAACCTACACAAAGGATCCTGAGAAGCCACTGAGAAACGGGGAAACTCGTGAGACTTCTGCTCGTCGAGGACGAACGGCCGCTCGCGGCGGCGCTCGACGACGCCCTGCGCGAAGAGGGCTGGGTCGTCGACCTCGCCGACAACGGCCGCGAGGGCCTGCGGATGGCGCTCATCGGCCACTACGACGTGGTGGTCCTCGACATCATGCTGCCGCTGCTCAACGGCTACGACGTCCTGAAGTACATGCGCGCCCAGAAGGTGTGGTCCCCGGTGCTCATGCTCACCGCCAAGGACGGCGAGTACGACCAGACCGACGCGTTCGAGCTCGGCGCCGACGACTACGTGACCAAGCCGTTCAGCACCCCGGTGCTGCTGGCCCGCCTCCAGGCGCTGGCCCGCCGCGGCGCCCCCGAGCGCCCGGTCGCGCTCACCGTGGGCGGGCTGAGCCTGGACCCCACCACCCGCCGGGTCACCCGGGAGGGTCGCGAGATCCAGCTGACCGCCCGTGAGTACGCCCTGCTGCACCACCTGATGCGCAAGGCCGGCCAGGTGCAGAGCAAGAGCGAGATCCTCGAGAACGTCTGGGACTCCGACTACCCCGGCGCCGACAACGTCGTCGAGGTCTACATCGGCTACCTGCGGCGCAAGATCGACGCGCCCTTCGAGAGCAAGTCGCTCGAGACCGTGCGCGGCATGGGCTACCGGCTCAACCCGATCGTTCATCCAGAGGGAGCCTGACCTCGAAGCGGCACCAGCCGTCGGGGCTCTCGAGCGCCGCCACGGTGCCGCCGTGCGCCTTGACGATCTCCGACACGATCGCCAGGCCCAGCCCGGTGCCGCCGGTGTCGCGGGTGCGCGAGTCGTCGAGGCGCACGAACCGGCCGAAGATCCGGGCGCGGTCCTCCTCCGCGACCGGGGGCCCGTCGTTGTCGACGTCGAGCACGGCCTCGGCGCCGTCGTGCGACAGCTGCACCCGCACGGCGCTCGACCCGGTGCCGCTCGGCGTTCTCGAGGAGGTTGCGCACGACGCGACCCAGCCGCGCCGGCGTCCCCGTTCACCCGCGCCGGCTCCACCTGGACCCCCACCGGCATCCCGCGGTCGCGCAGCACGCCCGCCTCGCCCAGCACCACGTCGTCGAGGTCGACGTCGACCCGGTCGATCGGCAGGGCCTGCTCGTCGGCCGACGCGAGGATGAGCAGGTCGTCGACGAGCACCGACAGCCGGTCGACCTCCGACGAGGCCCGCCCGGCCACCAGCTGCCGCTCCTGCAGCGGGCGCTCCTCCGCCAGCCGGTCGAGCAGCACGCGGATGGTGGCGAGCGGGCTGCGCAGCTCGTGCCCGGCATCCGCCACGAAGGCGCGCCGCGCGGCATCCGCCCGGCGCAGCCGTTCGAGCACGCGGTTGAGGGTCTCGGCGAGCTTGGCCAGCTCGTCACGCCCGGGCGGCACCTCGATGATCGGCGCCGGGCGCGACCCGGCGATGCTCTCGACCTGGTCACGCATCCGCTCGACCGGGCGCAGCGCCTGGCCGATCGCGAACGTCGTCACGGCGCCGAGCAGCGCGACCAGCCCGACCGCACCGATCAGCGCGAACTCCGTCGACCGGCCCAGGGCCGTGGTCTCGACCTGGGTCGCCACCGCCACGAGCACCGTGTAGCGGCGGCCGTCCGAGCCGACGGCGTCGGCGGCGGCCACGGCGAAGCCCTGCTCGTCCAGGCCCGGCAGCGCGTCGACGGTGATGACGCGCAGGTCGCCGAGCGCGATCGTGGGGTCGACCATCGGGGTCCGCACCAGGCGGTCGGTCGTCATCACGACCGTGCCGGTGTCGTCGACGATCTGGGACACCCGGTTGCCGACGTTGATCTCGTGGGTCTGCGCCAGGTCGTCGATCGTGTGGATGGTGAGGTCGGTGCGCAGCTCGGCGGCCTCCGAGGCCGCGATGTCGCGCGCCGAGGCCTCGAGCACCTGGCCGAGCGAGAGGTAGATGATGCCCGCGGTCGCGGCGCTGACGAGGATGACGATCGGCATCGTCAGCGCGAGGATGCGGCTGCGTAGGCCGAGCCGCGGGTACATGGCTGGAGTCTAGGTTCGCGGGGGCGTCGAACCCTGAGAGCGGGCACAGCCCGGCGCCGGCGCCGGCGGTCCGCCGGCTCACGGGTCGTCCGCCGAGGCCGCGCCCGCTGCGGTGGTGCCGACGCCGGCGCCGCCGCGGTCGGGGGCCCGGTCGGGCCGCAGCTGCGCCTCGGTCCACGGGTAGCGCAGGCGGGTCGCCCAGGGCTCCGGGGCCCGGTCGAACTCCGCGGCCACCGCCGTGGTCGCCACGATGATGAAGGCGATGCAGAGCAGCCAGCCGACCAGTGCGATGGTCACGCCGAACAACCCGTACCGCTCGCTGTACGACGCCATCAGGCGCGGCATGTAGACCGTCGTGGCGTAGCCCCACACGGTGCTGAGCACACCCGCGAGGAGGCCGGCCGGCAGCAGCCGCTGCCACGCCACCCGCCGGTTGAGCAGCAGCCACGGGATGGAGGTCCACACCACGACGCTCGACAGCAGCGAGCCGGCCAGCCCTGCGGCCCAGTCGAAGGGGATCTCGCGCAGCAGCGAGCGGATGAACGACAGCAGCCCGATCTCGATGATCAGCGCCCCGAGCGCGAACGCGGCGTACAGCGAGGCGCGCACGCTCGGGGCCCGCGGCAGCTGCCACGCCTCGAGGTACATCCGCTGGATCCGCCGGGACAGGCTGACGCCGGACAGCAGCAGCAGCAGCATGCTGAGCAGCCCGATGCTGGCCTCGCCGGAGGGCGCGAAGACCGTCTGCACGGCGGTCGGCGGAGTCCCCGGTCAGCGCGAACTTGCGCACGATGCGCGTCGGCGATCGACCCGTGGTGCTCGATCGGGCAGCAGCGCCGAGGTGAGGATGACGAGCGGGATCAGGGCGGTGAACGCCTGGGACGCGATGACCATGGCGCGGTCGAGGCCCTGGATGGCGAAGAAGCAGCGCAGGCACCGCCGGGGGAACCACTCCTCGTCGAGCACGTTCGGCAGCCGCATCGGCCCAGTGTGCGGACACACCGCCGGCGCGCCTCATCTCGCGCGGGTGAGGCCGCACCGGCACCGGGCTCCGGGGCGTCGTCGCCGCCCGGGCGGCTGGAGTCACCCCGCCGGGGTGAGGCGCCCGGGAGGCGTGCGCGGCATACCAATGGGAGCACCCGACACCGAGAGGGGGGTCATCCGAATGACCACCACCACCGACGCGCTTGGGCCGATCGACTTCCTCCTGATGGAGTTCCCCAACGAACGCACCGACGGCGCCGCCGCCGCACGCACTCGCGGACCTCATCGAGGCCGGAACGATCCGCCTGCTCGACCTCGTCATCGCCCGCAAGGAGGTCGACGGCACCGTCGAGGTCATCGACATCGACGGGCCGGGCGACGTCACCGTCGTTCGTGCAGTTCGCCGGAGCCCGCTCCGGCCTGATCGGCCACGACGACGTGCAGCAGGCCGGTGAACGCCATGACCCCCGGCACGACCGCGGCGCTGCTCGTCTTCGAGAACGCCTGGGCGGCACCGTTCGTCGCCGCGGCCCGCAAGAACGGTGGCGAGGTCATCGCCAGCATGCGCATCCCCGCGCAGGACGTCATGGACGCCCTCGACGCGCTCGAGACCGAAGAAGAGTGAGGTAACCCGATGCCCGGACTACTCCGAGGTGTGGCCCGTACCGCCGTCGTCGCCGGCACCGCGACCGCCGTGAGCGGCCGCGTGCAGCGCCGTCAGGCCGACAAGTACGCCGAGCGCGACGCGCACGCCGCCGCCGAGCGGTCGCAGGCGTACGAGCAGGAGATGGGTGCGCAGCAGCCGCAGTACGCGCCCGCCGCCCGCAGCCCCAGTACGCCGCGCCGCCCCAGCAGCAGTACGCCCCTCCGCCGGAGCCGCAGTACGCACCCCCGCCCGCCCGCGGCGCCTCCCAGGCGGACATGATCAACCAGCTCAAGCAGCTCGGCGAGCTGCGTGACGCCGGCGTCCTCACCGAGGACGAGTTCGCGGCCCAGAAGGCCAAGCTCCTTGGCTGATGCCGGCACACCAGCGGCGGACGGACGCGGCCCCGAGCCCGCCGTGACCGCCGCGGCCACCGACGACGCGCCCCCGGCCACCACGGATGCCGTGGTGCCGGGGGCCGCCGCCGTGCCCGGCGACGCCGCGGACGCAGTCGCGGCCGTCGCCCCCGGCATCCGACTGCGACGTGCCGGACGTGCCCCGGCCGACCGGGGCTGCCCCGGCTGGCCCTGGTGGTCATCGTCGCCGGCTCGCTCGTGCTCGTCCTGGCCGGCGCGCGGAGACGGGCGGGCATCATCGGCCCGGCCTTCCTCGCCCTGGTTCTCACCATCACCGTGCACCCCGTGCGCCGAGCCCTCGTGCGGCGCAACGTCCCCGACTGGCTGGTCGCCATCGCCGTCGTGGTGTCGGTCTACTTCCTGCTCTTCTCGGTGTCCATCGCGCTGGTCATCTCGGCCGGCCGGCTCGCCGAGCTGCTGCCGCAGTACAAGGACGAGATCGGCAAGTACACCGCCAACGTGACCGACTGGCTGCAGTCGCTCGGCATCACCTCGGACCAGGCCAGCGTCGATCAGCAGCTCGGTCGACCCGAGCAGCTGGTCGGGGTCATCGGCGACGCCTTCGCCGCCGTGCTCGGGGTGCTGTCCAACTTCTTCTTCATCGTCACCGTGGCGCTGATGATGGCCTTCGACACCGGCGGGGTCGAGCGGGTCATGGGCGTCGTGCGCACCACCCGTCCCCACCTCGTCGACGCGATGGTCAGCTTCGCCCACGGCACCCGGGTCTACATGGGCGTGGCGGCCGGCTTCGGCTTCATCGTCGCGGTCATCGACGGCGTCGCGCTGTACGTCATGGGGGTGCCCGGCGCGTTCATCTGGGCCGTGCTGGCCTTCGTCACCAACTTCATCCCGAACATCGGCTTCGTCATCGGCGTCATCCCGCCGGCGATCATCGGCCTGCTCGAGGGCGGCCCGGCGCTGATGATCGGCGTCATCGTCGTCTACTCGGTGATCAACGTCGTCATCCAGTCGGTCATCCAGCCGCGCTACGTGGGCGACGCCGTGGGCCTGTCGCCGACGATCACGTTGCTCTCGCTGATCTTCTGGGCCTGGGCGCTCGGCGCGATCGGCGCGCTGCTCGCGGTGCCGTTCAGCCTGTTCATGCGGGCGATCCTCGTCGAGGCCGACCCCACCGCCCACTGGGTGCTCCCGATCCTGTCGGGGCGCCTGGCCAAGGAGCCGCCGGACACCCCCGAGCTGCCCGAGGCCCCGAGCACCACCGTGCCGGCCTGAGCCGCACGGACCGCACAACCGGTCCCGCGGCGGACGCCGTGAGGACCACGACGAGAGGTGGTCACCGGTCATGACCGAGCTGACGACGGCGGAACGCAAGGCCCAGGGCAAGGCGGCGCGCGAGAAGGCGCCCCTGGAGTCGCACGCCGAGATCGGGCCCGACGAGGGCCGCGACCCGGTGGGCCTGATCATCGGCCAGGCCGCGAGCCGGGTGCCCGAGCTCGTGCCGATCCGGCACGGGCGGATGCTCGCCTCGCCGTTCACCTTCTACCGCGGCGCCGCGCTGCCGATGGCGGCCGACCTGTCGCGCACGCCGTCGTCCGGGGCTGCGCGTGCAGCTGTGCGGTGACGCGCACCTGTCGAACTTCGGGGTCTTCGGCGCTCCCGACCGCCGGCTGGTGTTCGACCTCAACGACTTCGACGAGACGCTGCCCGGGCCGTTCGAGTGGGACGTCAAGCGGTTCGCCGCCAGCCTGGCCGTGGCCGGGCGCGACGTCGGGCTGTCGCGCCAAGGACCGCAAGACCCTGGTGCTGCCGGGGTCGCGGCCTACCGCACGGCATGGCCGGGTTCACCGAGAAGAAGATGCTCGAGGTCTGGTACGCCCGCCTCGACATCGAGGACGGCGCTGGAGACGCTGGGCCCGAAGGTCAGCGTCGAGCAGGTGCACGCGCACCCGCAAGGCGATGGCCAAGGCGCGCACCCGCGACAGCATGCAGGTGCTCAAGAAGCTGACCACCGTGGTCGACGGCCAGCGCAGGTTCATCAGCAACCCGCCGCTGGTGGTGCCGATCGAGGAGCTCACCGACCGGGCTCAGCGCCGACGAGATCATGCGACCGGATGGCCACCATCCTGCGCCAGTACCGCCGCACGCTCAGCGCCGACCGCCGGCACCTGGTCGAGCAGTTCCGGCTCGTCGGGGTCGCCCGCAAGGTCGTCGGGGTCGGCAGCGTCGGCACCCGCGCCTGGGTGCTGCTGCTCGAGGCCGACGGCGGGCAGCGAGCCGCTGTTCCTGCAGGCCAAGGAGGCCCAGCGCTCGGTGCTCGCCGACTACTGCGGCGCGAGCAAGTACCGCAACGAGGGCCAGCGCGTGGTCGCCGGGCAGCACCTCATGCAGGCCGCCAGCGACATCTTCCTGGGCTGGCAGCACGTCGACGCCGGGCTCGACGGCGGGTCGCGCGACTTCTACGTGCGCCAGCTGCGCGACTGGAAGTACTCCGCCGAGTCATCGAGCACGATGGTGCTGTCCGGCCTGGTCGCAGTACGCCGAGCTGTGCGGCTGGACCCTCGCCCGTGCGCACGCCCGCTCGGGCGACCGGTTCGCCATCGCGGGCTACCTGGGCAAGTCCGACAAGTTCGACCGGGCCCTGGTCACGTACGCCGAGGCCTACGCCGACCGCAACGAGGCCGACCACGCGGCCCTGGCCGCCGCGGTCACCGACGGGCGGATCGAGGCCGTCACCGGCATCTGACCCTTCTCCCATTCCGCGAAGTCAGGAGCACTTCGTCGAGTCAGGGTCGTAGACGATCCTGAGCGCGCGAAGTGCTCCTGACTTCGCGAGAAGGGCGTCAGGGCACGACGATCTCGAAGTTCGGGTCGGGTGCGTCGAGGAACGACATCAGCAGGGCGAGCCGGCCGGGGTCGCCGGTGACGGTCAGCTCGCCGGCGCCCACGAGTGCCTCCGGCGCGGCCTGCCCGGTGATCAGCCGGCGCAGGGCGTCGGTCGTCATCGTCAGGGTCAGCTGCGCGTCGTCGGACGCCGTGCCACCACGTGGTGCACGAGCAGGCCGTTGCGCAGCTCCATCCGGCGACGCTCCCCGGCATCCGTGAACACCCACTCGATGACGAGGTGCTCGTCCCACGACCGCGGCCCGTTCACCCGGATCGGCGACCGAGTCGAAGAGCTGGTCGACGGTCAGCGCCGCGAGCATGTCGGCGGACGCCGTGGACGCGGGGGTGCCGACGCCGTGCGCGCAGCTCGTGCGCGCCGGTGAGGTAGAAGTTGCGCCAGGTGCCGTTCTCGGCGCCGTAGCCGAGCTGCTCGTAGGTGCGCGCCAGCAGGTCGCGGGCCGCCGCGTTGGTCGGGTCGGCGAAGACGACGTGGTTGGCACGCTCGGCCACCCAGCGGAAGTCGCCGGCGTCGAACGAGTCCTCGGCGCCTTGGCCAGCACCGCGTCGGCCCCGCCCATGGACTCGACGTAGCGCCGGCCTGCTCGACCGGCGGGTGCTGCCACAGGTGCGCCGGGTTGCCGTCGAACCAGCCGAGGTAGCGCTGGTAGATCGCCTTGACGTTGTGGCTGACCGAGCCGTAGTAGCCGTGGGTGTGCCACGCCTTCTCGAGCGCCGGCGGCAGCTCGATCATCTCGGCGATCTCGGTGCCGGTGTAGCCCTGGTTCATCAGCCGCAGGGTCTGGTCGTGCAGGTAGCCGTAGAGGTCGCGCTGCTGCGAGAGGTAGGTCGACGACCCGCTCGCGGCCCCACGTCGGCCAGTGGTGCGAGGCGAAGGCGACGTCGAGTGTCGTCGGCGAACAGGTCGATGGCCTCGTTGAGGTAGCGCGACCAGACGTGCGGGTCGCGCACCAGCGCGCCGCGCAGGGTCAGCAGGTTGTGCAGGTTGTGGGTGGCGTTCTCGGCCATGCAGAGCGGCCTGGTCGGGGAAGAGGAAGTTCATCTCGGCCGGCGCCTCGGTGCCCGGGGTCATCTGGAACAGGATGCGGACCCCGTCGACGACTCCTCCTGGCCGGTGTGGGTGATGTCGAGCGTCGGGCGGATCAGGCGTGACCGTGCCGAGCGACGTGGTCATGCCCGAGCCCGGCACCGATCTGGCCGCCGGGCCCCTTCGAGCGCGGCGCCGTACATGTACTCGGCCCGCCGCGTCATCGCCGCGCCGGCGTAGACGTTCTCGGCGACCGCCTCGGCGAGGAAGCCGTCGGGCGCGAGCACGACGCATCGGCCGGCGTCGACCTCGTCCTGCGTCGTCACGCCCTTCACGCCGCCGAAGTGGTCGCCGTGCGAGTGGGTGTAGATCACCGCGGTCACCGGCCGGTCGCCCCGGTGCTCGCGGTAGAGCGCCAGCGCGGCGGCCGCGGTCTCGTTGGAGATCAGCGGGTCGATGACGATGACGCCCCGTCGCCCTCGACGAAGGTCATGTTCGACAGGTCGAGCCCGCGCACCTGGTAGATGCCCTCGATGACCTCGTAGAGGCCGTGCATCGCCACAGCTTGCCCTGGCGCCACAGGCTCGGGTTGACGCACGGCGGGGCGTCGCCCTCGAGGAAGGCGTAGGCGTCGTTGTCCCAGACACCCGCCCGTCGGCGGCGGTGACGACGGCGGGGTCGAGGCCATCCGATCCGGCCGCGCTCGGCGTCCTCGAAGTCCTGGGTGTCGTGGAACGGCAGCCGGGCCTGCAGCGCGGCGTTCTGCCGGGCGACGGTCTCGGTGACGGACGGCGTGCTCATGGTTCTCCTTCGGTGGTGACCTCCTCACCGAAGCACGGATGCCGTGGGCCCACCTCCCCCGGCCGGGGTGGGCACGG
Source organism: uncultured Actinomycetota bacterium (assembly GCA_963782695.1). GTDB lineage: Bacteria > Actinomycetota > Actinomycetes > Actinomycetales > Dermatophilaceae > Fodinibacter. Next base: position 85,175 of record CAWAKY010000005.1, read on the forward strand.
CCACCGCCCGGCCAGCCCACCGGACGCCGGTCCTCGCGGAGTCAGGAGCACTTCGTCGAGTCAGGGCCGAACCACGTCCTGAGCCCGCGAGGTGCTCCTGACTCCGCGAAATTCGGGCAGGGGAGCGGATCACCAGCGGGGCTGGCTAGTCTCGTCGTCGTGACAGACCTGCGGAGTGCGCTCGCCGCGCCGCGCCCGAAGGTGTCGGTCCCCCGTCGCATCGACCGAGCGGTGGAGCGGCCCCGCCTGCTCCGAGACCTCACCGGGACCCAGTTCGACGACCCGGCGGCGACCCCGCACCCCGACCTGGGGGCCGGCCCGGTCGTGCTGCTCGCCTGCGCTCCCGCCGGCTACGGCAAGACGACCATGCTCGCCGACTGGACCTACCAGCAGCGCGCTGCCGGGGTGCCCGTCGCCTGGGTCACCTGCGACCGGGACGACGACGGCACCGCGTTCTGGAGCGCGGTGATCCTCGCCGCCACGGAGGCCGCCCCCGACTCCGCGACGGTGCTCGCGGGGCTCGACGCGCCGGCCGGGCCGGCCGACTCCACCTTCGTCGCGAACCTGATGGACGTGCTCGGCGACGAGGTGCCCGGCTCCTCATCGTGCTCGACGACGTCCACGAGGTGCGCACCCGCGAGGTGCTCGACGGCATCCAGCACCTGGTCGAGTGGGCCGACGGTCGGGTGCGGGTGGCGCTCGGCTGCCGCTTCGAACCGCCGATCGGGCTGCACCGGCTGCGCCTCACCGGGCGCCTGCACGAGGTGCGCGCGGCCCAGCTGGCCTTCACCGCCGAGGAGGCCGACGACTTCTGGAGCCGGCACGACATCGTACCACGATCTGCGCTTCTCGGCCGCCGAGATCGCCGTATTCGTGGAGCGGACACTGGGGGAACCCCTGGTCCCTGATGCGCTGGCCGTGCTGGTCGAGAAGACGGAAGGCTGGGCCGCCGCGCTGCGCCTGGCGACACTGACACTCCGCTACGGCGGGGATGTCGAGTATCAGATCGCCGCGTTGTATAGCGAGAATCAATTCGTCATGGACTACCTGGTGCGCGAGGTGCTTTCGAGCCTTCCGCCGCACATCCAGAATTTCCTTCTAGAGACGGCGATACTGGATCGGCTCAGCGGTCCGCTGTGCGATGCGATCACGGGGCAGGATGAGCCCATTTGGAGCGGCCAACAGTATCTGGAATGGCTGGTGCAAGCGAACGTATTTACGGTGTCGCTGGACGGCCAGGGGCAGTGGTTTCGCTATCATCACTTGTTTCAGTCGCTGCTGCAAGACCAATTGAAGCAACGCTGCAGTGCAGAGGAAATCGTCGCCCTGCACTGCAAGGCGAGCGCCTGGTATGCCGGCAAAGGCTTGGTCGAAGAAGCCATCAGCCACGCGTTGGCTGCCGGCGATGAAGACGCGGCGGTGGAGGTGGTTCAAGGCGCATCGCCACCAGGCAATGAATGAGGAGCAGTGGCAAAGGCTCGGAGCATTGGCTGCGCTTGCTGCCGCAGCGGCTCGTCGATCAGCGGCCTGAGCTGCTGCTGCTGCGTGCCTGGATGCTGCAGGTGCGCTGGCAGTTTACGGCTGTGCCCCCCTATCTTGATCGCATCGAAGCCTTGCTGGAACAGGACCCGGTGCCGGAACCTGAACTCACCTGGCTGCGCAGCGAGATCGAACGACCTGCACAGCCTGCACTATCACCTTGCGCTCGACTCTGAGCGCACCACCACGCATGCTGCACGTGCCCTACAGACCGCACCTATGGCGTACTCCTTTATGCGTGGGCAGGCCTGGATGTACTATGGGGGCAGCTTGACCCTGGTTGGAGACCCCAAGGGCGCGCGCGAGGCCTACCAGACGGGTCTCAAGGAAGACAGGTTCCGGGGTGGCACCCGCCAGTGCACAATCCACTGGCCTAACGGCTTCAAGGGGCGGGGCGAGATCCGCACCCAGTTCAGCCATGTGATCGACGTGGCGGCGACGGTGCTCGACGCGGCCGGGATCCCCGAGCCGGCGTTCGTGAACGGCACGCAGCAGATGCCGCTACAGGGCCAAGCATGGTCCCGTCCTTCCACGACGCAGCCGCGCCCGAGTTCCGGGAGACGCAGTACTTCGAGATGATCGGCAACCGTGGCATCTATCACCAGGGCTGGACCGCCTGCACGAACCGCGGCACTCCGTGGATCATGACCGGAAAGCTCCGCCGCTCGACGACGACGTGTGGGAGCTGTACGGCCCCGACGACTGGTCGCAGGCCCACGACCTGGCGAAGGAGATGCCCGAGAAGCTGCGCGAGCTGCAGCGCCTGTTCCTGATCGAGGCGGTCCGGTACAACGTGCTGCCGCTCGACGACCGCAAGGCCGAGCGGTTCAATCGCCGAGTTCGCGGGTCGCCCGGAGCTGATCCGCGGTAACACGCAGATGCTCTACCCCGGCATGGTTGGCCTCCCCGAGAACGTCGTCCTCAACCTCAAGAACAAGTCTCACGCGGTCACCGCCGAGGTCGTCGTCCCCAAAGACGGCGCCAGGGGTGTGATCGTCGCGCAGGGAGGCATGTTCGGCGGTTGGAGCCTGTACGCCAAGGATGGCCGCCCGACCTACTGCTATAACCTGCTCGGCCTGCAGAAATTCAAGATCGAAGGCCAGCAGCCGATCCCGGCCGGCGAGCACCAGGTGCGGATGGAGTTCGCTTACGACGGAGGCGGTATGGGCAAGGGTGCCACGATCTCCCTCTACATCGACGGGCAGAAGACCGGCGAGGGGCGCTGACCGGAGCCAGCCGGTGGTATTCTCATTGGACGACAAGACCGATGTCGGCAGCGACCGCTGCACACCGGTCAGCGACGACTATGAAGCCGCCGAATCAGAATTCAGCGGCCGGATCGCCTGGATTCAGATCGACCTAAGCGAGGACGCACAAGACGCCGACCACCTGATCACGCCGGAAGAGCGTACGGCGTCGCAATGGCCCTACAGTAAACTCACGACCCAGGTGAGGTGATCGAGATCGACGCAGCCTCGTGATCTCGATCACCTCATCAACCTGAGTTTCCATACAGGCAGTGGCTACGAGGCAAGCGAAATCGAGAGCCGGCTTACATGGTTGAGCTGCAGCAGTTGACCAGTTAAAGGACCAGGGCGTGATCACACAGGAAGAGTTTGACGCCTAGAAGAAATAGATCCGGGCTGTAGCGGCCAATCGGCAGACTTCGTAGGCTCGATTAGTGGCGGCTTGCGGCCGCTTGGCGGCCGCTTGTGCCGCACTTGTGCGGTCGAAGCCGCCACTTTTGGCTTGCTGCGCCCGTAAGGTAGAATTTGAATAGAGAAATCTCATAACGGCCAGGCAAGTGGAGGGCGAAGAATACTCGTCTCTGGGAGTGGGAACATGAACGCTGAGGAGACCCGACTTGAAGGAAGCCCGAACGAAGAAGGTCCCCTGGAAGAAGTGGGGGCCCTACCTCAGCGAACGCCAGTGGGGCACGGTGCGCGAGGACTACAGCGAAGGCGGTGACGCCTGGAATTTCTTCACCCACGATCATGCCCGCTCGCGCGCCTACCGCTGGGGCGAGGACGGCATCGCCGGCATTTCCGACGACAAGCAGCGCCTCTGCTTTGCGCTGGCCCTGTGGAACGGCAAGGATCCGATTCTCAAGGAGCGGCTCTTCGGCCTGACCAACAGCGAGGGCAACCACGGCGAGGATGTGAAGGAGTACTACTTCTACCTCGACAGCACGCCGACCCACTCGTACATGAAGTACCTCTACAAGTACCCGCAGGCGGCCTATCCCTACGGTGACCTGGTGGAGACCAACCGCCGGCGCACCCGGAACGAGATGGAGTATGAACTGCTCGACACCGGCGTCTTCAATGACGACCGCTACTTCGACGTCTTCGTGGAGTACGCCAAGGCCGGCCCGGAAGACATCCTGGTGCAGATCACGGCCGTCAACCGGGGACCGGAGGCGGCCGAACTGCACCTCCTGCCGACGCTCTGGTTCCGCAACGACTGGTCGTCGTGGATTGCCGAATCCAACCGGGCGGCCGAGAAACCCAACCTCAAGCAGATCGAGGCCGCGGCGGGCACGAGCGCGGTCGCGGCCACGCATCCGCTGCTGGGTGAGTTCATCCTGTCCTGCGAAGGCGAGGTGCCGCTGCTGTTCACCGAGAACGAAACCAACCACGAGCGGCTTTTCCCGGGCAACACAGAACGAGAGCCCCTACGTCAAGGACGGCATCAACGACTGTGTGGTGCAGGGCAAGCAGGGCGCCGTGAACCCCGACAAGCAGGGCACCAAGGTCGCGGCGCACTACCAGGCTGATGATCGGCGCCGGTCAGACGGCGACCGTGATTCGGCTGCGGCTCTCCAACCAGGCTTCAACGGACGCGGAACGGCAGCAACCCCTTTCGGACACAGGTTTGACAAGATCTTTGCCGACCGGCTGCAGGAAGCCGATGAGTTCTACCAGTCGGTGACCCCGCCGTCCGTGAGTCCCGACGCGGCCAACGTCATGCGCCAGGCCATCGCCGGCATGCTCTGGAGCAAGCAGTTCTTCTTCTTCGATGGCGACAACTGGCTGGACGAGCACAACTCCAACCCCCTCCATACGGGCTATCGCAACGCCCGGAACTCGGAGTGGTTCCACATGCTGAACGAGGACATCATCTCGATGCCCGACAAGTGGGAGTACCCCTGGTATGCGGCCTGGGACCTGGCCTTCCACACGCTCCCGCTCTCGATCGTGGACCCCGACTTCGCCAAGGAGCAGATGGAACTGATGCTCCGCGGCGTCTACCTGCACCCCAACGGCCAGATGCCCGCCTACGAGTGGAACTTCAGCGACGTGAACCCGCCGGTCCATGCCTGGGCGACGCTGTTCCTGCACCGCACCGAGCAGGCCCTGCGCGGCGAGACGGACCTCGAGTTCCTCAAGGCGGCGTTCAACAAGCTGCTGCTGAACTTCACCTGGTGGGTGAACCGCAAGGACCGGTTCGGCAAGAACGTCTTCGAGGGCGGCTTCCTCGGCCTGGACAACATCGGCGTCTTCGACCGCAGCGCCCCGCTGCCCACCGGCGGCCACCTGGAGCAGGCGGACGGCACGGCCTGGATGGCGCTCTTCAGCCAGAACATGCTGGAACTCGCCGTCGAGCTCGCCGCCCACGACCCCACCTACGAGGACATGGTCGTGAAGTTTGCCGAGCACTTCTACTATATCGCCGCGGCCATGAACCAGCCCGGGCAGGACGGCATGTGGGACGAGGAGGACGGCTTCTACTACGACCTGCTGCGCCTGCCCGACGGCAGCGCCCAGCGGCTCAAGGTGCGCTCGATGGTGGGGCTCCTGCCCCTGTGCGCCACCACGGTCATTGAAGAGTGGCAGCGGGAGCGCATTCCGCGGGCGATGGCTCAGGTATACTGAACGCCTGCGCCGGATGCCCGAACTTCTGGAGACCATCCATCCCACCGGCCCGGGGCATTTCGGCGTAGCCGATCGCGGGATCATGGCCCTGGTCAATCCGGAGCGGCTGCGCCGGATCCTGACGAAGATGCTCGACGAGAACGAGTTCCTGGGCCCCTACGGCATCCGCTCGCTCTCCAAGTTCCACGAGCAGCACCCGTATCGTCTTCAATGTGCAAGGCCAGGAGTACCGGGTGGACTACCTGCCGGCCGAGTCGAACACCGGCATGTTCGGCGGCAACTCCAACTGGCGCGGGCCGGTCTGGATGCCGGTGAACGCGATGATCATCCGGGCGCTGCTGAACTTCTACCTGTACTACGGCGACAACTTCAAGATCGAATGCCCGACCGGGTCCGGGCAAGATGATGAACCTGTTCGAGGTGAGCAAGGAGATCGCCGACCGGCTCAGCCGGATCTTCCTGTGCGACGAACACGGCCGGCGGCCCGTCTATGGCGGCACGGAGAAGTTCCAGACCGATCCCCACTGGCGCGACCATATCCTCTTCTACGAATACTTCCATGGCGACAATGGCGCCGGGCTCGGTGCCAGCCACCAGACCGGCTGGACCGGGCTGGTGGCCAAGCTCATCCAGCTTGTACGGCCTGCTGGATCCCCAGCGGTATCTGGAGGGGGGCAAAGAGGCCGGGTTCGCAAAAGGCGCCTCGGCAACGGACGGAGCAGACAAATGAGAACCTTAGCGATATCAATGCGAAGAAAGGAGCTTTCGACGGCAACCAAACCGTGATGGTCAGAAGACTCTAGAACTGAATTCGACGTTCCTATCAAGCGTACCTGATGAGGTCACCATGATACTATTCGGATGTATGTTAGCGTTCGCCGCGTCCGTTGCGCCCTGTGTCGTTCTCGTTCTGGCCTGGATCTTTGGCGTCCGGTGGCAGACGGTCTGGAACGGCGCTTGGTTGATGC
>CAWAKY010000006.1:0-573747 GCA_963782695.1 uncultured Actinomycetota bacterium
GGCGAACGACGGCGCGGGCAGCACCGCCGGGCGGTACAGCGCCCGGCCCATGGCCTAGGCGATCTCCCGCTGGCGGGCGGGCTGCGGGCCGTGAGGTTGACCGGCCCGGTGAGGTCGGGCGGTCGAGCAGGTGCAGGATGCGCGGACCTCGTCCTGCAGCGTGATCCACGGCAGTACTGCCGGCCCGAGCCCAGCGGTCCCCCGACCCAGACCGGGCCAGCGGCAGCATCGGCTCATGGCGCCGCCCTCGGGGGCCATGACGATGCCGGTGCGCAGGAACACGACCGACGCGCCGGCATCCACGGCGGGCTGGGTGGCGGCCTCCCACGCGCGCACGACGTCGCTGAGGAAGTCCGTGCCGGGCGTGCTGGTCTCGGTGAGCTCCTCGTCGCCGCGGTCGCCGTAGAAGCCGACCGCGGAGGCCGACACGAACCGCACCGGGTGGTCGGCCGGCGCGCGACCGCCGCGGCGACCGCGTGCGTGCCGTCGACCCGCGAGGCGAGGATCTCGTGCTTGTACGCCGGGGTCCAGCGCTTGTCACCGACCCCGACGCCGGCCAGGTGGACGACCCCGTCGACGCCGTCGAGGGCGCGCGGGGTCGAGGGTGCGGCGGGCGGGGTCCCACTGGACCTCGTCGGCCGTGCGCGGGGCGCGGCGGACGAGGCGCACGACCTCGTCGCCGCGCGCCGTCAGCGCGGCGACGAGGCGCGCCGCCGATCAGGCCGGAGGACCCGGTGACGGCGACGCGGCTCATGTGGTGCTCTCGAGTCGACCGGTCAGAGACCGAGGTCGGCCTCGAAGGCGCCTTCCTCGAGCCGCTGCTTCATCGTGGTGAGGAAGCGCGCGGCGTCGGCACCGTCGACGATGCGGTGGTCGTAGGACAGCGCGAGGTAGACCATCGAGCGGATCGCGATCGTCTCGCCGCCGTCCGCGGTGACGACGATCGGCCGCTTGACGACCGCGCCGGTGCCGAGGATCGCGACCTGCGGCTGGTTGATGATCGGGGTGTCGAACAGCGCTCCGCGGGAGCCGGTGTTGGTGATCGTGAAGGTGCCGCCGGCGAGGTCGTCGGGCATGATCTTGTTGTTCCGCGTGCGGTCGGCGACGTCGGCGATGCCGCGGGCCAGGCCCGCGATGTTGAGGTCGCCGGCGTTCTTGAGCACCGGCACGAGCAGGCCCTTCTCGGTGTCGACCGCGATGCCGAGGTGCTCGGCGCCGTGGTAGGTGACCTGGTCGTCGTCGATGCTCGCGTTGACCGTCGGGTGGGCCTTGAGGGCCTCGACGGCGGCGAGCGCGAAGAAGGGCAGGAAGCTGAGCTTGGTGCCCTCGCGCTGGGCGAAGTCGTTCTTGGCCCGGTCGCGCAGCCGCGCGATGCGGGTGACGTCGACCTCGACGACCGTGGTGAGCTGGGCCGAGACCTGCAGCGACTCGACCATCCGGCGGGCGATGGTCTTGCGCAGGCGGCGTCATCTTCTCGGTGGTGCCGCGCTTCGAGGAGTCCGCCGGGGCGGCGGCCGGGGCGGCTGCCGCCGGGGCCTGGGCGGCCGGGGCTGCGGCGCCGGCTCGGGCTCGGGGGCCTTGGCGGCCTCGGCCGCGGCCAGGACGTCCTGCTTGCGGATGCGGCCACCGATGCCGGTGCCGGTCACCGTCGCCAGGTCGATGCCGTGGTCGGCGGCGAGCTTGCGCACCAGCGGGGTGACGTAGGCGGCGGCGTCGCGGTCGTCGGAGGACGCGGCGGCCGGGGCCTCGGCGGGAGCGGCGGCGCCTGGTCGGCCGCGGCGGCGGCGTCGTCGGGCACCTGCTGCGCGGGTGCCTCGGCGGCGGGCTGCTGGCGGGGCCGGCTCGGGAGCCGACTCCGGGGCGGAGTCCTCCTGCTGCGGGGCGGGCTCGGCGGCCTGCGGGGCGGGCTCGGGCTCGGCGGCCGGCCGGCTCGGGCTCGGCGGCCGGCGCGGGCGGCGGACTGGCCGCCACCGCCGGAGCCACCGACGATCGCGAGGTCGGCGCCCACCGGCACGGTGTCGTCCTCCTGGACGAGGATCTTGGTGAGCGTGCCCGCCACGGGGGAGGGGATCTCGGTGTCGACCTTGTCGGTCGAGACCTCGAGGAGCGGCTCGTCGAGGGCGACCTCGTCGCCCTCCTGCTTCAGCCAGCGGGTGACGGTGCCCTCGGTCACGGACTCGCCCAGGGCCGGCATCTTCACGGTGGTGCCGTCGCCGGAGCCGCCGGCGTCGCCGGATGCCGTGGGGGCCGGCTCGGCGGCCGGCTGCTCCTGCTGCTCGGGCTCGGCCTGCGGCGCCGGCTCGGCCTGCGGCCTGCGGCTCGGCCGGCTGCTGGCCGCCCTCGTCGCCGGCCTGCGCGACGGCGTCGCCGTCGGACTGGTCGGACACCTCGTCGCTCGGGCCGGAGCCCTGGTCGGACTGCTCGCCACCGGAGTCGCCACCGGCCGGGGCCGCGCCGTCGCCGATGACCGCGAGGTCGGCGCCGACCGGGACCGTGTCGTCCTCCTGGACGAGGATCTCCTGCAGCGTGCCGGCGACCGGCGAGGGGATCTCGGTGTCGACCTTGTCGGTCGAGACCTCGAGCAGCGGCTCGTCGACCTCGACGCTGTCACCGACACCCTTGAGCCAGCGCGTCACGGTCCCTTCGGTGACGGACTCGCCGAGCGCAGGCATCTTCACGCGTTCTGACATCGGACAGCTCTCCTTCGTGGGCGGTGGCGGTCATCACTCTAGTTGTGTGCGTGGAGGGGTTTCCCGGCGAGCGCCAGGTGGGCTTCGCCGAGGGCCTCGTTCTGGGTCGGGTGGGCGTGCACGAGGGCCGCGACGTCCTCGGCGTGGGCCTCCCAGCCGACGATGAGCTGGGCCTCGCCGATCTGCTCGCCCATCCGCGAGCCGACCATGTGGATGCCGACGACGGGGCCGTCCTTGGCCCGCACCAGCTTGACGAAGCCCGCGGTGCGCAGGATCTGCGACTTGCCGTTGCCGCCGAGGTTGTACTCGTAGGTCTCGACCTCGCCGTGCTCGCGCCCGGGCCTGCTCCTCGGTGAGCCCCACCGACGCGATCTCGGGCTCGCAGTAGGTGACCCGCGGGATGCCCGACTCGACGATCGGCAGCGGGTTGAGCCCGGCGATGTCCTCGGCGACGAAGATGCCCTGCGCGAAGCCGCGGTGCGCGAGCTGCAGGCCGGGCACGATGTCGCCGACGGCGTAGACGCCCTCGACCGAGGTGCGGCAGCGCTCGTCGGTGACGACGAACCCGCGGTCGAGCGTGATGCCGGCCTCCTCGTAGCCGAGGCCGTCGGTGACCGGGCCGCGGCCCACGGCGACGAGCAGCAGGTCGGCGGCGATCTCGTCGCCGCCCTCCAGCCGCACCGTCACGGCACCGCCGTCGACGGTCGCCGACTCGAACCGCACGCCGGTGCGGAAGGCGATGCCGCGCTTGCGGAACGCCCGCTCCAGCGCCTTGCTCACGGCGGGGTCCTCCGCGGCGACGAGCCGGGGGAGCGCCTCGACGATGGTGACCTCGGCGCCGAACGAGCGCATCACCGACGCGAACTCGACGCCGATGACGCCGCCGCCGAGCACGACGACCCGCCCGGGCACGGCATCCAGCGCGAGCGCACCGTCGCTGGTGACGACCGGGCCGCCGAGCTCGAGGCCGGGCAGCGTGCGGGCGTACGAACCGGTGGCGAGCACGACGTGCCTGCCGACGAGGCGCCGGTCGCCGACGACGACGGTGCGGTCGCCCTCGAGGCGACCGGTGCCCTCGACGTAGTCGACCGCCTGGGCCTTCACGAGGCCCTGGAGGCCCTTGTACAGCCGCCCGACCACGCCCTCGCGGTAGGTCGTGACAGCCGGCAGGTCGATGCCCTCGAGCGTGGCGCGCACGCCGAACCGGGAGGCCTCGCGGGCGGAGTCGGCGACCTCGGCGGCGTGGAGCAGCGCCTTGGTGGGGATGCAGCCGCGGTGCAGGCAGGTGCCACCGAGGAGGTCCTTCTCGACGAGCGCGACGCGCAGCCCGAGCTCGGCGGCCCGCAGCGCACAGGCGTAGCCGCCGCTGCCTCCCCCGAGGACGACGACGTCGTGGGTGGTCTCGGCGGTGGCCGGCATCCGAAGCGCTCCCTTGCTGTGGCGGGTCGTGGGCGCCGCCGACGGGGTGGCCGTCCGGACGCTGCCCAGCATCTTGTCACTCCCGAGACGCTGCTCACACACCCGCGCCCACACCGAGACGCGTGGGGGTCGTCGTGAACGCCGAGGTCCACGCCCTATCGTGTCCGCATGGCGTGGTGGAGACGCGGGCACGCGAAGCAGGCCCCGCACGGTGGGGGAGACCTGGCGAGTGCGAAGGCCCACTTCGCCGACTTCATCGCGACCCGGCGCGGTGTCGAGGCCTACGTCGAGCCGGCCACGAACATCACGGCCACCACGGTGGTGCTCATCGCGCACGACGGCGAGTGGACCCGGCGGGCGCTGCCCTCGCGGCCGGTCGCCTTCGAGGTGGCGCGCTCGTTCGACATCCCGGTCTACGACGTCAACCTCACCGGCTACCCGGCCCGGATGCGCCAGTGGACCTCCCGGCAGCGCAAGCCCAAGGGCCGCTGACCCGCCGCACCCCTGCGTGAGCGGTGCCACCCGGGCAATCGGTTGGAGCGGGCGCGCTGCGTCTGCGAGGCTGGAGGGGACCTGCCAGCCGACGGAAGGACCCACCATGTCAGCCCCGAAGAAGCCGCGACCCGCGGTCGACGACGAGGTGAAGGCGAAGTTCCGCGCGGCGCTGGACGCGAAGAAGTCGCACGGGGGCGCCGACGTGTCCGACCACACCGAGCACACCAAGGTCGACCACGCCCACGGCCCCGAGGCCAGCGCGACGCAGCAGATGTTCCGCCGCAAGAGCGGCGGCTGACCCACCCGACCACGCCCGGATGCCGCGCCACCCCTTGCGGGGAGGCGCGGCATCCGTCTGTCCGGGCGCGGCCGGGGCTCAGCCGGCGGAGGACTCGACCAGGGTGAGCAGGGTGCCGACGCCGAAGCCGGTGCCGCCCTTGGGGTGGTGACCCTTGGGGCCCTTGTCGTTGAAGGCCGGGCCGGCGATGTCGACGTGCGCCCACGGGATGCCCTCGCCGACGAACTCCTTGAGGAACAGCCCGGCGGTGAGCATGCCGCCGTCGCGGTCGCCCTTGTGCGCGATGTCGGCGGTGGGGGTGTCGAGCTTGGCGCGCAGCTCGACGGGCAGCGGCATCGGCCAGGCGCCCTCGCCGGCCGCGCCGGCGGCGTCGACCACGCGGGAGCGGAAGGCGTCGTCGTTGGCCATGACGCCGGCGATGTCGGTGCCGAGCGCCACCACCTGGGCGCCGGTGAGGGTGGCGATGTCGACGACCCAGTCGGGGTGCTTCTCGCTGGCCAGGCACAGGCCGTCGCCCAGGACCATGCGGCCCTCGGCGTCGGTGTCGAGGATCTCGACGCTCGTGCCGTTGCGCATGACCACGACGTCGCTCGGCCGCTGGGCCGTGCCGCTGGGCATGTTCTCGGCCAGGCAGAGGTAGCCGGTGACGGCGACGGGCAGGCCGAGCTCGGCCGCGGCGAGCACGGTCGCGGCGACGGCGGCCGCACCGGCCATGTCGCACTTCATCGTGACCATGCCGGTGGCGGGCTTGATGTTCAGGCCGCCGGAGTCGAAGGTGATGCCCTTGCCGACCAGCGCCACCGAGGCCTTCGGGGCGGCCGGGGCGTACGACATGGTGACGATGCGCGGCGGGTTCACCGAGCCCTGGCCGACGCCGACGATGCCGCCGAAGCCGCCCTTGACGAGCGCCTTGTCGTCGAGCACCGACACGGTGATCTTCGCGGGGGAGGCGGTGACCCGCTTCTTGACGTTGTCGGCGAACGACTGCGGGAACAGCACGTTCGGCGGGAGGTTGACCAGGTCGCGGGCCCAGTCGCGGGCCGCACCGAGCACCGCGGCGCGGGCGACGGCATCCTTGGCGGCCTTGCCCTGGCCGGCGCCCGAGACGACCATGACGCGCGGGCCGGCGCCGTTGGTCGCCGCCTTCGAGGAGCGCAGGCCGGTGCCGCGGCGGGCCCCCAGCGGGGCGGACTTGTCGTAGGCGTAGCACCCGGCGTAGGCGCCGTCGGCGACGGCGGACAGGCTCTCGAGGTCGGGGGTGGGCAGCGCGACGGCGACGGTGCGCTTGCCGCGCACGCTGCGCAGGGCGGCTCCGGCGGCGGCGCGCAGGGCGGCGTGCGGGTAGGTGGAGCGGCGCGTGGTGCCGTCGCCGAGCCCGGTGACGACCACGGAGGTGGCCTTGACGCCCGGCACGGCGACGACCCGCACCACCTCGTCGGCCTTGCCGGTGGCCTCGACGTCGGAGAGCACCGCCTGCAGGTGGACGACGGCCTTGCGGGGCAGGTGGTGCCCGGTCGCGAGGTCGGCGCCGTCGGGGGTTCGCACCGAGCCGACGACGAGGGTGTCGACGGCGAGCTCGGCAGGGGGTCGGGTCGTGAGAGCCACAGAGGTCATGCGCGCAGACTATCGACCACGGGGGAGCCCGGCCGCAGGCGGTAACGTGCCGACCATGACCGAGCTGCTGCACTCACCGCTCCACGACCGCCACGTGGCACTGAACGCCAAGATGGCCGACTTCGGGGGCTGGTCGATGCCCATCGAGTACCCCGGCGGCGGTGTCGTCGCCGAGCACACCGCGGTGCGCGAGAAGGTCGGCATCTTCGACGTCTCGCACCTGGGCAAGGCGCGGGTCTCCGGCCCGGGCGCCGCCGACTTCGTCAACGCCTGCCTCACCAACGACCTGCGCCGGATCGGCCCCGGCCAGGCGCAGTACACGATGTGCTGCACCGAGACCGGCGGTGTCGTCGACGACCTGATCCAGTACCTGCGCTCGGACGACGACGTCTTCCTCATCCCGAACGCCGCCAACACGGCCAAGGTCGTCGAGCTGCTCGCGGCCGCCGCGCCCGAGGGCATCACCGTCGAGAACCTGCACGACCAGTACGGCGTCATCGCGGTGCAGGGCCCCCGCTCGGACGAGGTGCTGCGCGGCCTCGGCTTCCCGGTCGACCACGACTACATGAGCTTCGTCGAGACCGACTGGGAGGGGCTGCCGGTCATCGTCTGCCGCACCGGCTACACCGGTGAGCGCGGCTACGAGATCGTGCCGCCGTGGGACGTCGCCGGGTCGGTGTGGGACGCCCTCGCCGCCGCCGTCGCCGCCGAGGGCGGGCTGCCCGCCGGCCTCGGCGCCCGCGACACGCTGCGCACCGAGATGGGCTACCCGCTGCACGGCAACGACCTCTCGCTCGACATCACCCCGGTGATGGCCGGTGCCGCCTGGGCCGTCGGCTGGGACAAGCCGCAGTTCTGGGGCCGCGAGGCCCTCACCGCCGAGCGCGCCGCCAAGCAGTCCCGGCTGATGCGCGGGCTCGTGGTGAGCGGCCGCGGCATCCCGCGCTCGCACTGCGCGGTCAAGGACGCCACCGGCGCGGTCGTCGGCGAGGTCACCTCCGGCACGTTCTCGCCGACCCGCAAGCAGGGCATCGCGCTGGCGCTGCTCGACCGCTCGGTGACCCTCGGCGACGACGTCGTCGTCGACGTGCGCGGTCGCGACGTGGCCGCCACGGTGTCGAAACCGCCGTTCGTCGAGGTCGGGGTGCGCGAGAAGTGAGCGAGCAGTGGACCTGGGCCTACGAGGGCCCGGACGGCGCCCCGATGCCGGCGCAGGGCCTGGGCGAGACCGCGTTCCCGACGCAGTCCGACGCCGAGTCCTGGTTCGGTGAGGTGTGGCACGACCTGTCCGCGGCCGGGGTGGCCGCGGTGACCCTGCACCGCGACGGGCAGAAGGTCTACGGGCCGATGAGCCTCGAGGGCTCGGCCTGACCGACGGTCAGGCGGGGTACTCGCCGCGCTTGACGAGCGCCCGCGGCATCCGCGACCGGCGCAGCTGGAAGGCGCGCATCGCGGCGTACATCCCGTTGCCCTTGGCCGCGGCGGCGTCGTCGCCGAACTTGGCGGCGAGCTTCTTCTTCAGGCTGCGGTACATGAAGAAGGTGTCGGCCACCGCGACGAGCAGCACGGTGTAGGTGAGGATCGTGACGAAGAACAGGATCGTGCTGGTGCGCATGAAGCTCAGGGCCAGCACGATCAGCATGACCGGCAGCATGAACTCGGCGAGGTTCCACCGGGCGTCGATGTAGTCGCGCATGTAGCGGCGCACCGGGCCCTTGTCGCGGGCCGGCAGGCCGGAGTCGTCTCCGGTGAGCATCGCCTGACGGGTCTTGGCCAGCTGCTCGTTGCGCTTGGCCTTGTCGATCTGCTTGGCCTGCTTGCGGTCGGCGACGACCAGCGGCTGCTTGCGCGCGGCCTCCTGGTCCTTGCGCTTGGGCGTGGGCCGGTTCTTGGCCCCGTCGCGCTGCGGGTGGAGCTCGTCGACGAGCTGCTCGTTGGTGGTCTTGCTGCGTCCGAACACGCCCCCACTGTAGGTGCTCGGTCTGGATGCCGTGAACGCGCGGCCCGCCGTCGGGCGCCGCCGTGGGTAGGGTCGGGCGGGTGACCGACGTGCTCTCCACCGACCAGATCTCCGCCCTCCGTGACCGCGTCGCGGGCCTGATGCCGGGCCTGCGCGCCGACCTCGAGGCGCTCACCCGGATCCCCAGCGTCAGCCTCGACGCCTTCGACCAGGCGCACGTCGAGGCGAGTGCCGAGGCGACCGCCGCCCTGCTGCGCGCCGAGGGTCTCGACGTCGAGATCGTGCGCGAGGGCGGCCGCCCCGCGGTCATCGGGCACGTCGACGGCCCGCCCGGGTCGCGCACCGTCATGCTCTACGCGCACCACGACGTGCAGCCGCCCGGTGACGAGGCGCTGTGGGACAGCCCGGCCTTCGAGCCCACCGAGCGCGACGGGCGGCTCTACGGCCGCGGCGCCGCCGACGACAAGGCCGGGATCATGGCCCACGTGGCGGCGCTGCGCGCGCACGCCGGGTCGGCTCCCGTCGGGGTCACCGTGTTCGTCGAGGGCGAGGAGGAGATCGGCGTCCGCCTCGCTGCCGACCATCCTCGAGCAAGCACGGCGAGAAGCTGCGGGCCGACGCGATCGTGCTCGCCGACTCCACGAACTGGGCGATCGGCGAGCCGGCGCTGACCACCACGCTGCGCGGGCATGATCCGCGTGGTCGTCACGGTGACGCACGCTCGACCACGGCATCCACTCCGGCATGTTCGGTGGCGCCGTGCCCGACGCCCTCACCGCCCTGTTCGGGTGCTGGCCAGCCTGCACGACGACGACGGCGAGGTCGCCGTGGCGGGCCTGAAGTCGGGCGTGGCCGCCGACCTCGACTACG
This sequence comes from uncultured Actinomycetota bacterium, assembly GCA_963782695.1. Classification (GTDB taxonomy): domain Bacteria; phylum Actinomycetota; class Actinomycetes; order Actinomycetales; family Dermatophilaceae; genus Fodinibacter. The sequence continues at coordinate 9,347 of CAWAKY010000006.1, forward strand.
ACGAGGCGCGGCTGCGCGCGGAGTCCGGGCTGCTCGACGGGGTCTCGACGATCGGCACCGGGCTCGCTGCTGTCGCGGATCTGGACCAAGCCGTCGATCACCACGATCGGCATCGACGCACCCGACGGTGGCGACGGCGTCGAACACCCTGGTGCCGAGGGCCGCGGCCAAGGTGTCGATGCGGCTGGCGCCCGACGAGGACGACATGGACGCGTTCGCGCTGCTGCGCGACCACCTCGTCGAGCACACGCCGTGGGGCGCGAAGGTCGAGGTCACCCTCGACGACCGCGGGCTCGGGTTCTCCGCCGACGCGCAGGGGCCGGTCTACGACCAGGCCCGGGCGGCCTTCCACGACGCCTGGGGCGTCGAGCCGGTCGACATCGGGGTGGGCGGGTCGATCCCGTTCGTCGCCGCCTTCGCCGAGCAGTTCCCGGATGCCGCGATCCTCGTCACCGGCGTCGAGGACCCCGACGCGCGGGCGCACGGCGCCAACGAGTCGCTGCACCTCGGCGAGTTCGAGAAGGTCTGCCTGGCCGAGGCACTGCTCCTGGCCCGGCTGGGCGCCCTCCCGCGCTGACCCGGCATCCGCTCGGCGACTCGACCGTTCCTCGCGGCGCGCTGCGGAGCCGCGGGTACGCCGAGTCGGGAGTACCGGACCCGTGCCGGGATGCCCGCTCGGGCCGCGCGGTGCCTCCGACCGGCGCCGGTCAGTCCTTGGAGGTCTCGCCGGGCAGGGCGAGCATCTGGTCGAGGGCGACCCGGGCCTGCGCGGCGACCTGCGCGTCGACCCGGATCGGGTTGACGACCCGGCCGTCGACGAGCGACTCCAGCGCCCAGACCAGGTGCGGCAGGTCGATGCGGTTCATCGTCGAGCAGTAGCAGACGTTCTTCTCGAGGAAGGCGATGCGCTGCTCGCGGGAACTGCGCGGCCAGCCGCTGCACGAGGTTGAGCTCGGTGCCGACCGCCCAGGCCGTGCCCGGGGGAGCGGCGGCGATGGTCGCGATGATCTTCTCGGTGGAGCCGACCTCGTCGGCCAGCTCGACGACCTCGTTGCGGCACTCGGGGTGCACGATCACCTTGACGCCGGGGATCTCGCGCCGGGCCGCCTCGACGGCCTCGACCGAGAAGCGCCCGTGCACCGAGCAGTGCCCGCGCCACAGGATCATCGTGGCGTCGCGCAGCTGCTCGGGGGTGAGGCCACCCATCGGGCGGTGCGGGTCCCAGACCACGCAGTCGTCGAGCGCGCCGCCGAGGTCGCGCGCGTAGGTGTTGCGGCCGAGGTGCTGGTCGGGCAGGAAGAGCACCTTGCCGCCCTCGCCCGCCTGGTCGAGCGCCCAGGTCGAGCGCGGTCTTCGCGTTCGACGAGGTGCAGATCGTGCCGCCGTGCCGGCCGGTGAAGGCCTTGATCGCGGCGGAGGAGTTCATGTAGGTCACCGGCACGGTGAGCGTCGGCGACGCCGGCCTCGACCAGCTCGTCCCAGCACTCCTCGACCTGGTCGATCGCGGCCATGTCGGCCATCGAGCAGCCGGCCGCGAGGTCGGGCAGGACGACGGTCTGGGTGTCGGCGGTCAGGATGTCGGCCGACTCGGCCATGAAGTGCACGCCGCAGAAGACGACCCACTCGGCATCCGGCCGGGCCGCGGCCTCCTTGGCGAGCTTGAAGGAGTCGCCCGTGACGTCGGCGAACTCGATGACCTCGTCGCGCTGGTAGTGGTGGCCGAGCACGAAGACCCGGTCGCCGAGCGCCGCCTTGGCCGCGCGGGCCCGCGCCACGAGGTCGGGGTCGGAGGGCGCGGGCAGGTCGCCGGGACACTCCACGCCGCGCTCGCTGGCCAGGTCGCGCCCGTGCCCGAGCACGAGGAGCGGCAGGGGCGTGCGCGGGTCCGTCGGTGGTCGTCGTCACGTCCGATCGTATGCCGTCCGCCCCGTGGTGCGCCTCCGCCCCGTGGCGCCCCATCCGATCGTGCGACTGCCCCGGTTTCCCGACTGCCGCCGGAAACTGCCGAGTCGCACGACGTGGAGCAGGGGGGCGGCACTCGGTCGGGTGGGTCGCGCACCGATAGCCTCACCGCGTGCACGTCCTCATCGCCCCGGACTCCTTCGGCTCCACGCTCGGCCCCGTCCAGGCGGCCACCGCGATGGCGCAGGGCTGGTCGCAGGGCGCGCCGCACGACGAGGTCGAGCTGCTGCCGCTGTCCGACGGCGGCCCCGGCTTCCTCGACGTGCTCTCCCGCGCCCTCGGCGGCACGACGGTCGCGACGACGGTCAGCGACCCGCTCGGCCGCGAGGTGCCCGCCGCCGTGCTGGTGGTCGAGCGCGACGGCCGGCGCACGGCCTACGTCGAGGCGTCGCAGGCGAGCGGGCTGCACCTGCTCGGCGCCGACGAGCGCGACCCCGGCCTGACCAGCACCTGGGGGGTCGGCCAGCTGCTCGACGTCGCCGTCGAGCAGGGCGCGACCAAGGTCGTCGTCGGCGTCGGCGGCAGCGGCACCAACGACGCCGGGGCCGGGCATGCTGGCCGCGCTCGGGGCCGGGCCGGCGTCGGTGCTGGCGCGCGGCGGCCTCGCCCTCGCCTCGGCCACCGACGACGCGCTGCCGCGGGCTCGCCGACGTCGTCGCGCGGCTGGCCGGGGTCGAGATCGTGGTCGCCACCGACGACGACACCCCGCTGCTCGGCCTGCAGGGCACCAGCGCGGTCGAGGCGCCGCGCAAGGGCGCCTCGCCCGAGCTGGCCCAGGCCCTCGAGGGGGCCCTGGGCCGCTTCACCGACGTGCTGGGCCGCGCGCTGCCCTCGCCGCCCGTCGAGCTGCTCAGCGGGATGCCGCGCCGGCTCGACCGCGAGGCGGGCGCCGGTGCCGCTGGTGGGCTCGGCTACGGCCTGCTCGCGCTCGGTGCGCGCCGGGTCGGCGGGGTCGCCGAGGTGCTGCGCGAGTGCGGCTTCGGCATCGCCGCGGCCCGCAGCGACCTCGTCGTCACCGGCGCCGGGCGGGTCGACTGGAGCACGCCTGCGCGGGTCCGTGGTCGCCGGGGTCGCCGCCGCCGACCCTCGAGACCGGGCGCCCGACCGTGCTCGTCGCGGGGGAGTGCCTCGTCGGCCGGCGCGAGACGATGACCCTGGGCCTCGGCGGGCACCTACGCCGTGGCCGACAGCCGCGGCCGAGGTCGAGGCGATGGTCGGCCGACCCGGTCACGCACCCTGGCCGCCCGCACGGCGCGCGTGGCGCGCACCTGGTCGCCCGGCCGCCCGCGTCGACCGGCATCCGGGCCGGACCGCGTGGTGAGTCGGTCATGCCGGCCTCGGGACGTATCCTGTGGTCCCAGAACCCGGGAACACCGGCGACCCGCACACGGGTTGTCCCCCGCGACCGGTCCACGCTCAGGCCACCGCCAGCACGAGGAGTGCATCCATGAGCGACCAGCTCCAGACCACCGAGGCCCCCACCACCGAGGCCCCGGCGACCGAGACCCCCGCGCACGGTGTCGTCCTCACCGACGTCGCCGCCGGCAAGGTGCAGTCCCTGCTCGAGCAGGAGGGTCGCGACGACCTGCGCCTGCGCGTCGGCGTCCAGCCGGGCGGCTGCTCCGGCCTCATCTACCAGCTCTACTTCGACGAGCGCACCCTCGACGGTGACCTCGTGCGCGACTTCGACGGTGTCGAGGTCGTCATCGACCGGATGAGCGCCCCCTACCTCGACGGCGCGACGATCGACTTCGCCGACACCATCGAGAAGCAGGGCTTCACCATCGACAACCCCAACGCGGGCAGCTCGTGCGCCTGCGGCGACAGCTTCAGCTGACGCACCCCGAGCGGGCCCGCACCGACGACCCGGTGCGGGCCCTGCTCGGCGTCCGGCCGCGGGCGTCCCGCGGGCGTCCCGACGTCCCGGCGCCGACGGTGCCCGAGCGGGGTAGGTTCGTCACTCGTGCAGATCGCCGTCACCGGGTCCATCGCGACCGACCACCTCATGACCTTCCGGGGCAGCTTCTCCGACTCCCTCGTCGTCGAGCAGCTCGACAAGATCTCGGTGTCCTTCCTCGCCGACGACCTCGAGATCCGCCGCGGCGGGGTCGCCGCCAACATCTGCTTCGGGATGGCGGAGCTCGGCGCAGCGGCCGATCCTCGTCGGCGCGGTCGGGGAGGACTTCGCCGACTACCGCTGCTGGCTGGAGCCGGCACGGCGTCGACTGACCGACCACGTGCACATCTCGCGAGTCGCGGCACACCGCCCGCTTCGTCTGCACCACCGACGACACGATGGCCCAGATCGCCACCTTCTACGCCGGGGCGATGGCCGAGGCCCGGATGATCGAGCTCGGCCCGATCGCACGAGCAAGTGGAGGCCTCGACCTCGTGCTCATCGGCGCCGACGACCCCGAGGCGATGCTCCGCCACACCGACGAGTGCCGCAGCGGCGGCATCCCGTTCATCGCCGACCCCTCGCAGCAGCTGGCCTTCGCCGACGGCCCGTTCATCCGCAAGCTGATCGACGGTGCCGACTACCTGTTCACCAACGAGTACGAGTCGCACCTCACCGAGACCAAGACCGGGTGGAGCCAGGCCGAGATCGACGACCGGGTCACCACCCGGGTCATCACCCGCGGCAAGGACGGCGCCGACATCCGCACCAAGGGCCAGGACCCGATCCACGTGCCGATCGCCGGCGACGTCGAGCGGGTCGACCCCACCGGCGTCGGCGACGCGTTCCGCGCCGGCTTCCTCGTCGGCCTCGCCGGCGGGCTGGGCTACGAGCGCTGCGCCGCAGATCGGCTCGATGCTCGCGGCCTACGTGCTGCGAGACCGTCGGGGCCCAGGAGTACGTCATCACCCGCAACGGCCTTCCTCGACCGCGTCGCCGCGGCCTACGGCGACGACGCCGCCGAGGAGATCGCGCCGCTCGTGCGGTGTGCCCACGACTGACCGTCGCCCTCGACACCGCGATGGTCTTCCCGCCCGTCGAGCCGCCCGGCACCCCCTGGCAGCTCGACACCGCCCGCGCCGACCCCGGTGACGACCTCGTCGCGGCCGGGGCCGACCTCGAGCCCGGCACCCTGCTCGCGGCCTACCGCCTCGGGCCTGTTCCCCATGGGGCTGGGCGCCGCACGGCGGCGGGCGCGATGGGCTGGTGGTCGCCCGACCCGCGCGGCGTCATCCCGGCCGGTGCGCTGCAGGTCAGCCGCTCGCTGCGCAAGGCGCTGCGACCGCTTCGAGGTGCGGGTCGACACCGCCTTCGACGAGGTCGTCGCGCGCTGCGCCGACCCCGCGCGCGAGGGCCGGTGGATCACCCCCGAGGTCGCCGCCGCCTACGGCCGGCTGCACGCGCTCGGCTGGGCGCACAGTGTCGAGACCTGGCAGGACGGCGAGCTCGTCGGCGGCCTGTACGGCGTGTCGATCGGGGGGCTGTTCGCGGGGGAGTCGATGTTCCACGCGGCGCGCGACGCCTCGAAGGTGGCGCTCGTCGGGCTGGTCGAGCGCTTCCACGCCGACGGCGACCCGCGCCGGCTCGTCGACGTGCAGTGGGCCACCGACCACCTGCGCCGGCTGGGGGCGCAGGAGTGGCCGCGCGAGACGTACCTCGACCGGCTCGCCGAGGCGCTGCTGGCCCCTCAGGTCGAGCTGTCGGCCTGACCCCGGTCGGTGCGGGGCGCGCCCGAGCAGCACGCGGTACTCGGTCCAGTCGTCGTCCTCGTGCAGCGTCACGGTGTGGCCCTTCATCCGGGCCCAGGCCGGCACGTCCGACCAGGCGGCGACGTCGTCGGCGAGCAGCACCACGGTGGTGCCCGGCGCCAGCCCGCGGGCGGCGCGCGCCAGCCGGATGACGGGCACCGGGCACCGCGAGCCCGCGTGCGTCGACCACCGGGGGGCCGCCACGGCGCCCGCGCCCGTCGTCCGACGGCGGCGGCGGGCTCGGAGCCGGTCACAGGTCGTCCGTCCCGAGGCGGCGCCGCACGGTGGCGACGGCATCCGGCAGCTCGCGGCAGAGCCGGTCGACGTCGTCGGCCCGGCCGGGGGAGACGCGCCTCGAGGGGCAGGGTGACCCGCACGTTGCCGTGGGTGAGCACCCCCATCGCCGCGAGCACGTGGCTGGGGCGCAGCGCGCTCGAGGTGCACGCCGACCCGGACGCCACCGCACAGGCCGCGCCGGGCGAGCTCCTCGAGCAGCACCTCGCCGTCGGCGTAGAGCACGCTGAACGTCACGACGTGGGGGAGCCGGTCGTCGGGGTCGCCGACGACCTCGACGTCGGGCACCGAGGCCGCGGCGCGCCGCACCCGGTCGACCAGCTCGCGGGCGGACCGCTCCTCGGCTGCCGCGACGGCGGCGGTCTGGCGCCACGCCTCCGCGGCGGCGAGCACCACCGGCACCCACGGCGGCGCGGCCTCGCGGCCGTGCTCCGCCTCGCGGCGGGGGCCGGGCAGCCCCCACCGGGTGCCGGTGCGCACGGCGAGCAGGCCGAGCGGCGGCCCGCCGAACGACGCGGCGTCGGCGACCACGACCGAGCCGGCACCCGCCGGGATGCCGTGCGGGTCGCGGCCCAGCGAGGCCGTCGCGTCGAGCAGCAGCGGGATGCCGTGCGCGCGGCACAGCGCGTCGACGTCCGCCACCGGCTGCCGGGTGCCCACCTCGGCGTTCGCGGTCTGCAGCACCGCCGCGGCGACGTCACCGCCCGCGAGCGCGACGGCGTACGCCGACGGGTCGACCCGGCCGACGGCGTCGACGGGCACCGGCTGCTCCGCCCCGGGCTGGAGCAGCAGCACCGACCGCTCGGTGCCGCCCGCGACCACGCGCGGGCCGGTGCGGCGGCGGGCGTGCCGCAGGCCGGTCAGGCCGACCTCGAGGGCCGCCTCCGGGCTCGGGTGCACCGACAGCTCGTCGGGGCGCACCCCGAGGGCGTCGGCCAGCACCTCACGGGCGGTGTCGAGCAGGGCCCGGGCCCGGCGGCCAGGCGGGTGCAGGCGGGTCGGGTCGGCCCAGGCGGTGCCCAGCGCGGCCCGGAAGGTCTCGGCGGCGGCCGGGTGCAGCGGCCCCCGGGCGGCGTCGAGCAGGCCGGGTTCCGGCGAGTCGTTCGGGGGGCGCGCCACGCTTAGACGGTAGCCCGGACCTGACTGACCTCCTCGCAGGTGGTGCAGTAGGGTTTGGCTCTGTTCGCGACCTCCTCCACACGAAGGGTGCAGCGGTGCGCCAGCACGACCTCTCATCGCCCCGTAGTACCCGGCGCCGCCTCGGTGCCGGTGCGCTGATCGGTGCGCTGTCCGTCGCCGCCCTGAGCGGCTGTGCCAGCGGAAACCTCCGCGGCGACGCCTCGACCGGCTGGCTGCCGCCGGCCGTCACCGAGGGCGGCAAGACCGTCACCAGCCTGTGGATCGGCGCCTGGATCGCCGCCCTGGCCGTCGGCTGCCTGGTGTGGGGCCTGATCATCTGGTGCATCGTGGCCTACCGCCGCAAGAAGGACGACAACGAGCTGCCCGTGCAGCTGCGCTACAACATCCCGATCGAGATCCTCTACACCGTGGTGCCGATCTTCATGGTCGTCGTGCTCTTCTACTACACCGCGCGCGACGAGACCGACGCTCACCGACACCTCCAAGCAGGCCGACGTCACGATCAACGTCGTCGGCAAGCAGTGGAGCTGGGACTTCAACTACGTCAAGGAAGACGTCCACGAGACCGGCGAGCAGGCGATCATGACCGGCAAGCCGGGCGCCGAGGAGACCATCCCGACCATGTACCTCCCGGTCGGCGAGCGCATCGAGTTCGTGCTCACCGCGCGCGACGTCATCCACTCGTTCTGGGTGCCGTCCTTCCTGCAGAAGATGGACATGATCCCGGGGCGGGTCAACAAGTTCCAGGTCGTGCCCACCCAGGAGGGCACCTTCAAGGGCAAGTGCGCCGAGCTCTGCGGCGCCTACCACTCGCACATGCTCTTCAACGTCAAGGTCGTCTCCCGCGCGGAGTACGAGCAGCACCTGACCGAGCTGCGGGCCGCCGGCCAGACCGGGCTGCTCAACAACACGCTCAGCCGCGACCCAGCTCGATGTCGGCGCCAGCACCGCCAGCGTCGAGGGAGGTAACTGACGATGAGCGCCGCCACCGACACGCCGAAGGTGCGCACCGCACCGGCCCCGACCTACCCCCGCCGCCCCTCCAAGGGCGCGACGGTGGTCAAGTGGGTCACCACGACCGACCACAAGGTGATCGGCAACCTCTACTTCATCACCTCGTTCATCTGGTTCATCCTCGCCGGCATCATGGCGCTGGTCATCCGCGCCGAGCTCGCCAGCCCCGGGCTGCAGATCGTCGACACCCCCGAGCAGTACAACCAGATGTTCACGATGCACGGCACGATCATGCTGCTGCTCTTCGCGACCCCGCTGTTCGCCGGCTTCGCGAACGCGCTGATGCCGCTGCAGATCGGCGCGCCCGACGTCGCGTTCCCGCGGCTGAACATGTTCGCCTACTGGCTGTACGTGTTCGGCGGCCTCATCGCCGGCGCCGGCTTCCTCACCCCCGGCGGCGCGGCCGCCTTCGGCTGGTTCGCGTACGCCCCGCTGTCCGACAACACCTACAGCCCCGGCCTGGGCGGTGACCTGTGGGTCTTCGGCCTGGCGCTCGGTGGCTTCGGCACCATCCTCGGTGCGGTCAACTTCATCACCACGATCCTCTGCATGCGCGCCCCCGGCATGACGATGTTCCGGATGCCGATCTTCACCTGGACCGTGCTGGTCACCTCGATCCTCGTGCTCCTGATCTTCCCCGCCCTGGCCGCCGCGCTCTTCGCGCTCGGCGCCGACCGGCGGTTCGGTGCGCACGTGTTCGACCCCGGCAACGGCGGAGCCATGCTCTGGCAGCACATCTTCTGGTTCTTCGGGCATCCAGAGGTCTACATCATCGCCCTGCCCTTCTTCGGCATCATCTCCGAGGTGCTGCCGGTCTTCTCGCGCAAGCCGATCTTCGGCTACAAGACCCTCGTCTACGCGACGATCGCCATCGCGGCCCTGTCGGTCAGCGTCTGGGCGCACCACATGTACGTCACCGGCCAGGTGCTGCTGCCGTTCTTCGCGATCATGACGATGCTGATCGCGGTTCCAACGGGCGTGAAGTTCTTCAACTGGATCGGCACGATGTGGGGCGGCAAGCTGTCCTTCGACACGCCCATGCTCTGGGCGCTCGGCTTCCTGGTCACCTTCCTGTTCGGCGGCCTGACCGGCGTCATCCTCGCGAGCCCGGCCCTGGACTTCCAGCTGTCCGACAGCTACTTCGTGGTGGCGCACTTCCACTACGTCGTGTTCGGCACGGTCGTGTTCGCGATGTTCGCCGGCTTCTACTTCTGGTGGCCCAAGTTCACCGGCCGGATGCTCGACGAGCGGCTCGGCAAGATCCACTTCTGGCTGCTGTTCATCGGGTTCCACACGACCTTCCTCATCCAGCACCTGCTCGGCATCCAGGGCATGCCCCGGCGCTACGCCGACTACCTGCCCGAGGACGGCTTCACCCTCGGCAACCGGATCTCCACCTTCGGGTCGGTCATCCTCGCGGTGTCGATGATCCCGTTCCTCATGAACGTCTGGAAGACGTGGCGCACCGCGCCGCTCGTCGAGACCGACGACCCGTGGGGCTACGGCGCGTCGCTGGAGTGGGCGACCTCCTGCCCGCCGCCGCGGCACAACTTCGACAGCATCCCGCGGATCCGCTCCGAGCGGCCCGCGTTCGACCTGCACCACCCGGAGTCGGTACCCGCCGGGGTGATGGACGCCCAGTGGGCCGACGGCAAGACGTCGGTGTCCGTGCTGGGGCCGGCCGACCTCGAGGGCAACTCCTTCGTCGACGAGACCAAGAACAGGGAGGTCTGACCCATGCGGGCCATGGAGCGCATCGGCGTGCTCGTGGGGGTCTTCGCCTTCACGATGGCGACGATCTACGGGTTCTGGACGTCCTCGACCGCGCTGGGCATCGAGTGGGTCGGCGTCATCGGCCTCATCCTCGGCGGACTGCTCGGGTTCATGATCGCCTGGTACCTCTGGATGACCCGGCGGCGTCTCGAGCGCGACCCCTCCGACGACCCGCTGGGTGACGTCGACGAGATCCAGGGCGAGTACGGCTTCTTCAGCCCGCACAGCTGGTGGCCGCTCTTCCTCGGTGCCGCCGCGGCCGTCTGCTTCGCCGGCCTCGCGGTCGGCTGGTGGCTGTTCATCATCGGCGCCTTCTTCGCGATCCCGGCGCTGGTCGGCTGGACCTTCGAGTACTGGAAGGGCCAGAACGCCCTGTAGGGCGCGCACGACGCACGAGCGGGCCACACCGGGCAACCGGGTGGCCCGCTCGTCGTCTGCGGTGCAGGTGGTTCGGTTCTGGCGGGTTCGGTTCAGCCCCAGCCGAGCTCGTGCAGGGTGTCCTCCTCGATGCCGAAGTGGTGGGCGATCTCGTGCACCACGGTCACGGCGATCTCGTCGCGCAGCTCCTCGTCGTCCTCGCACATCCGGGTCAGCGGCCCGCGGAACAGGGTGATCCGGTCGGGCAGCGAGCCGCCGTCCCACCAGCCGCCGCGCTCGGTGAGCGGGGTGCCCTCGTAGATGCCGAGCAGGTCGGGGTCGTCACCGGGCGGCTCGGCCTCGACGAGGAAGACGACGTTGTCGAGCATCGCCATCAGCTCGCTCGGCACGTCGTCGAGGGCGTCCTCGATGATCGCGTCGAACTGCTCGTCGGTCAGCGGCTGCACGTCACCACCCTGTCACCTCCGCCTGTGACTCCTCGAACCCGTCACCCCGGCCGGGTTCAGTCGCGCGGGGCGCGCAGCCAGGCCAGGCCGGGGCCGTGCAGCGGGGCGCCGCGCCAGCGCGCCGTCACCGTGCCGTCGGCGCAGCGCAGCAGCAGCGAGTGCGGGGTCTCGACGGCGACGACCGTCGCCTCGAACACCCCGGGTGCGACCCAGCCGCCGCTGGCGACCCAGGGCGAGCCCACCGGCATCCGGCCAGTGCCCGTCACCGCAGGCGATGGTCACCGGCCCGCCGTCGTCGACCTCGAGCACCCAGCCCTGCTCGCCGCGGCGCACCTCGACCGACCTCAGCGCCGGGTGCTCGGTCGTGGGGGTGTGGTCGAACCGCCACGGCCCGGGTGGGGCGGGTGCGGTGGCCGTCGACCCGGATGCCGGTGCCGCGGCGGTGTCGAGGGCGGCGGTGAGCCGGGCGTGGGCGTCGGGGTCGGCCGGCAGCGGCGCGTCGGAGAGGTGGGGGAGCAGCTCGTCCCAGACGGCGTCGAGCACCTCGTGGGTGGTCTCGGTGCACGACGTCACGGCGACGACGAGGTCGTGCTCGGGCAGCACCAGCGCGAACTGGCCGTACGCGCCGTCGGCCCGGAACCCGTGGCGGCCGCGCCACATCTGGTAGCCGTAGCCGGCCTTCCAGTCCGCCGGGTCGGGGTGGTGCGTGGTGTCGGCCAGCAGGCTCGACGCCCTCGCGACCCAGCCGGCCGGGAGCAGCTGGTGCCCCTGCCACCTGCCGTCGTCGAGCAGCAGCTGGCCGAGCCGGGCGATGGTGTCGGTGCTGATGTGCAGGCCGCTGTAGCCGAGATCGGCTCCGCCCCAACGGGTCCAGACCGCCTCGCGGACGCCGAGCGGGTCGAGCAGGCGCGGGCGGAGGTAGTCGACCAGCCGCTGGCCGGTGCGCCGCTGCACCGCCAGGGCCACCATCCGGCTGGCGCCGTTGTGGTACAGGAACCAGGAACCGGGCTCCTCCTCGGGCTCGACGCCGAGGAACAGGGCCACCGACTCCTCACCGCCACCGACGATGCCGCGAACCGTGTCGAGGGTGTCGGCGCGGTGACCGGTCGACATCCGCAGGCAGTCCTCGACGGTGATCCGGGCGGCGCGGGGACCGGCGGCGCCGGCCGCCTCGGGGAAGACGTCGACGAGGCGCTCGTCGCGGGCCAGCAGGCCCTCGGCCTCGGCGAACGCCGCAGCGATGGCCAGGAAGGTCTTGCTCACCGAGTAGACGAGCCGGATGCCGTCACGCGGCCAGGGCTGCCAGGCGCCCTCGGCGACGACGTGGCCGTGGCGCAGGACGACGACCCCGTGCGGCTCGTTGCCCTCGCGCTCCCAGCGTCGCGTCAGCGCCAGCACCGCGTCGGAGGGGATGCCCTGCTCCTCGGGAGTGCTGCGGGGGAGGGCGGTGGCCGTCGGTGGTCGGCTCGGTCTGGCTCACCCCGCCAGCGTAGGGGGCGGCCCGGCGGGGGCGGCCGGCGCCCCGGCTGGCACGATGAGCGCGTGCGAGTGACCGTGCGGGTGCGGCCGGGGGCCTCCAGGACGCGCGTCGGGGGCCGCTGGGGCGCCGAGGAGGTGCTCGGCGTGTCCGTGGGCGCCCGAGCGGTCGACGGGGCCGCCACGGCCGCCGTGCGGGCCGCCGTGGCGCAGGCCTTCGGGGTGCGGGCCCGCGACGTCACGCTGGTCGCGGGGGAGCGGTCGCGCACCAAGGTGCTCGAGGTCGACGTCGACGACGTGACCGGCCGCGGCATCCTCACCCGCCTCCTCGCCGACGACTGACCACCGCAGACCGGATGCCGGGGGAACGCGCGCGTGCCGCGCACCCGGGTGGGTGCGCGGCACGCAGCGTGCTGGAGCTCGGGGTCAGTGCCGGCCCGCGGGCTCCCCGGACTCGATCTCGGCGGTCTCGTCGGCCGGAGCCGCCTCGATGGCCTCGTGCTCGGCCCCGTGGTGCTGGGCCGCCGCGAGCTCGGCCGGCGTGACCGGGTTGACGGCGTCGGCGAAGTAGAACCGCGAGGCCCAGGCCCGGCGACGCTCCTTGCGGGTGCCCTTGCGGGCGACGCCGTTCTCGTCGACGGCGGCCTCGATCTCGATCGGGGCCACGGCCTCGTGCTGCACCAGGACCCACTGCTCGGGCGTGAGCTCGGCGCTGGTCTCGTGCCGCTCGAAGTACCTGCCGTCGGGCGTGCGCACGATGGTGCCGGTCTCGCGGCCGTGCAGCACGGTGTCGCGGTCACGACGCTGCAGCGACAGGCAGATCCGCTTGGTCACCCAGAACATGATGGGCGGCAGCACGAACAGGCCGATCCGGAAGAACCAGGTGATGTCGTTGATCGACAGGTTCAGCTTGATCGCCATGATGTCGTTGCCGGCGGCGAACCAGAACACCGAGTACGCGGTGATCGCGGCCATGCCCAGCCCGGTGCGGGTCGGGGCGTTGCGCGGCCGGTCGAGCAGGTGGTGCTCGCGGTTGTCACCGGTGACCCAGCGTTCGACGAACGGGTAGATGCCGAGCACCGTGTAGACCAGTGGCAGCAGCACCAGCGCGCCGAGCGCGATGTTCAGCGACAGCGTGAAGCCGAACGCGCTGAACTCGAGGACACCCGGGCAGCAGGCGCAGGGCGCCGTCGGCGAAGCCCATGTACCAGTCCGGCTGGGAGCCGGCGGTCACGGGGGAGGGGTCGTAGGGCCCGTAGGCCCAGATCGGGTTGATCTGCACCAGCGCGGCCATCATCGCGATGACGCCGAAGACGATGAAGAAGAAGCCACCGGCCTTGGCGGCGTAGACCGGCATCACCGGGTAGCCGACCACGTTCTCGTTGGTGCGGCCCGGCCCGGGGAACTGGGTGTGCTTCTGCACGAACACCAGCCCGATGTGCGCGGTGAACAGGCCGATCAGGATCGCCGGGATCAGCAGGATGTGGGCGCTGTACAGGCGCGGGATGATCATCTCGCCCGGGAACGGGCCCGCCGAAGATCATGAAGGCCAGGTAGGACCCGATGACCGGGGCCGTCTGCACGAAGCCCTCCATGGCCCGCAGGCCGGTGCCCGAGAGCAGGTCGTCGGGCAGCGAGTACCCGGCGAAGCCCTCGATGATGGCGAGCAGCGCGAGCACCGAGCCGATGACCCAGTTGATCTCGCGGGGCTTGCGGAAGGCGCCGGTGAAGAACACCCGGAACATGTGCACCGACAGGGCGACGATGAACATCAGCGCGGCCCAGTGGTGGATCTGGCGGATGATCAGGCCGCCCTTGATGTCGAACGAGATGTCCAGCGTCGAGGCGTAGGCCTCGGACATGCTGACCCCGCGCAGCGGCACGTACGAGCCGTCGTAGACGGTGTGCCCGGCGCTGGGGATGAACCAGAAGGTCAGGAACGCCCCGGTCAGCAGGCAGATGATCATCGAGTACATCGCGATCTCGCCGAGCATGAACGACCAGTGGTCCGGGAAGACCTTCTTCATCAGGTAGCCGACCGGCTTGGCCGCACCGGTGCGGTCGTCGACCCAGCCGGCGACCCCACCGATCTTGCGGGCAGCACCGGAGGGGGCTGCGTGGGCCGGGGTGTCGCCGTCGCGCAGGGCGTCGGCGGGACGCGGGGTGGTCTCGGTGCTCATGCGCTGCCACGCTCCCAGAAGCTCGGGCCGACCGCTTCCTGGAACGGGGCCTTGGAGACGAGGTAGCCCTCGTCGTCGACGGTGATCTGCAGCTGCGGCAGGGGCCGCTTGGCCGGACCGAAGATGACCTTCGCGTCCTGGGTCACGTCGAAGGTGGACTGGTGGCACGGGCAGAGCAGGTGGTGCGTCTGCTGCTCGTAGAGGCCGACCGGACAACCGACGTGGGTGCAGATCTTGGAGTAGGCAACGATGCCGTGGTAGCCCCAGTCACGCTGCTTCTGGGACTCGATGATGTCCTCGTCGAGGCGCATGAGGAGCACGGCCGCCTTGGCCTTCTCCTCGAGGAGGTTCGGGGTGCCACCGTCGCCGGTGATGGGGTCGGGCAGCAGGCCCTGCGGCATCACGTGGAACACCGAGCCGATGGTGACGTCCTCGGCCTTGATGGGGGTGTTCTCGGGGTCGCGCATCAGGCGCAGGGGTTTGAAGGTGGGGTCCTGGCCGGGGCCGCTGGGGCCGCCGTTCCAGAAGGTCTGCGACAGGCTGTTCTGCGGCATCGGGCCGAGCGAGCCGGCCACCTGCAGCACGAGCGGCACCGCGAACAGGCCGAGCGCCCCGCCGAGGGTGTACTTGATCATCGGGCGCCGGGTGATCTGCGAGCTGCCGCCGCCCTCCCTGAGCACCTCGACGACCCGGTCGCGGGACTCGTCGGTGGCGCGCAGCGGGTGGCGCTCCTCGACGACCTCCTCGTCGGGCATCAGGGTCTTGGCCCAGTGCACGGCACCGAAGCCGATGCCGAGCAGGCCGAGCGCCATCGTGACGCCGAGGGCGAAGTTGGACGCGCTGGTCTCGCCGATGCCGGGCACGAAGATCGTGGTCTCGAGGCTGATCGCGAAGTAGCAGACGATGAAGGCCAGGGTGCCGATGATCGAGATGCCGAAGAGCGTGGCGACCTGCTTCTCGGCCCGGCGGGCCGCGGCGTCGTCGAGGTCGGCCATCCGCTCGACGTGCTCGGGCAGCCCGGGGTTGGTGAACCGCTCGGGGAGGCCGCCGTCCCCGACGACGTGGCCCTGGTCGAGGCGCACGGCGGTGCCGTGCTCGGTGCTGGCCACCTCGCTGCCGGGGTGGGTGGTGTCCTGGTCGTTCATCGGGATACCGATCTTCTCGTCGATGTGCGGGCGGGGACGGGTGTGGGGGCTAGGCCGACTTGGAGCCGAGCCAGACGGCGCAGCCCACGAGGATGCCGAGGCCGAAGACCCAGGCGAACAGCCCCTCGGTGACCGGGCCCAGGGAGCCCAGGGCCATGCCGCCCGGGTTCTCCTGCTCGTCGATGGTGTTGAGGAAGGCGATGACGTCGCGCTTGCTCTCGGGCGTCAGGTTGGCGTCGTTGAACACCGGCATGCTCTGCGGGCCGGTGACCATGGCCTCGTAGATGTGCTTGTCGCTGATGTCGCCGATCGCGGGGGCGTACTTGCCGCGGGTCAGGGCGCCACCGGCGCCGGCGGCGTTGTGGCACATCGCGCAGTTGACGCGGAACAGCTCGCCGCCCCTGGCCGGGTCACCCTTGGTGGGGTCGACGGCCTCGTCGGAGGGGACCTGCGGGCCGGGGGCGAGGGACTCGACGTAGGCGCCGAGCGCGGCGATCTGCGTCGTCGGAGAACTGGACCTCGCCGCCACCGGGAGCCTGGACCATCGGCCCGGACAACGGCATCCGGCCGGTGCCCACCTGGAAGTCGACCGCCGCGGCGCCGGTGCCGGCCAGCGCGGGACCGGCGATCTTGTCGCCGTTGCCGGTCGCGCGACCCTCGGCGTTCTGGCCGTGGCAGGAGGCGCAGTTGGCGAGGAAGAGCTGCTTGCCCTCCTCGACGGACTGGGCGGGCAGCGCCTTGGTCGTGGCGTCGGCGTCCTTGGGCGCGATCGCGGCGTACACGGCGCCGGTGAGGAACAGGCCGAGCATCAGCAGGATGGCGATCGCTGCCGGGTGCCGGCGGCGGGCTGCCAGTGAGTTCACGGTGCGTTCCTGTCGTCTGGTGCGGTTCGGTGGGCGGGACCGGGTGCGGCTGAGGTCACTTCAGGACGTAGATCATGATGAACAGGGCGATCCACACGACGTCGACGAAGTGCCAGTAGTACGACGTGACGACCGCGCCGGTGGCCTGCGCGTGCGAGTAGCGACGGGTGGTGAAGGTGCGCCCGATGATCAGCAGGAAGGCGATGAGGCCGCCGGTGACGTGCATGCCGTGGAAGCCGGTGGCGAGGTAGAACACCGAGCCGTAGGCGTCGGAGGACAGCGTGATGCCCTCGGTGACGAGGTGGGCGTACTCGTAGACCTGACCGGCGATGAAGATCGAGCCGAAGATGTAGGTGAGGACGTACCACTCGCGCATGCCCCAGGCCGAGACCTTGGTGAGCGGGGTGCCGGCGGGCCGGGCGACGATGCCCTTCTCGGCCTGCAGCACGCCCAGCTGGCACCACACCGACGACACGACCAGCACGATGGTGTTGCACAGCGCGAACGGCACGTTGAGCCGGACCGTGTGGTCGGCCCACAGCTCGCCCTCGTGGCCGCGGATCGTGAAGTAGAAGGCGAACAGCGCCGCGAAGAACATCAGCTCGCTGGACAGCCACACCATGGTGCCGACGGCCACCATGTTGGGTCTGGTCGCAGGCCCTTGACCCGGGATCGAGGGAACGGGCCCCGAAGGCCGGGTCTGGGGTGCTGTCTGAGTCGCCACGAACGACATTATGGCCGGAACTGGCGACGGGCGCTTCCATGACCCCCCGAAAGGCTCGACAAGTTGCGAAACGGGCCACCGGTACGATGCCCGCATGACCTCTTCGCACGACGCCGGCACCCCGGCGCAGGCCTCGACGACCGACGGTGTCCACCGGGTGTCGGTCCTCCTCTACAGCGACGACATCACGACCCGCGACGCCGTGCGCGCGGCGGCCGGCCGCCGCCCGGCGCGCGACGTCGAGATCGTGTCGTGGCGCGAGTGCGCGACGCCCGAGGCGGTCATCGAGGCGATGGATGCCGGTGGGTTCGACGTCGTCGTGCTCGACGGCGAGGCGACCCCGGCCGGCGGGCTGGGGCTGTGCCGCCAGCTGAAGAACGAGATCTTCAACTGCCCGCCGATCCTGGTGCTCACCGGGCGCCCGCAGGACGGCTGGCTGGCCGGCTGGTCGCTCGCCGACGACGCCGTGTCGCACCCCCTCGACCCGATCGCCGTCGTCCGAGGCCATCGCGGGCCTGGCGCGCACGCGGGTCGCGGTCGGCTGACCGGCGTGACCACACCGACCCCGGCCGGGTTCACCTGGCCGGACCTCCTCGCCGCGCTGCTGCGCCGTGAGGACCTCACCGCCGAGCAGGCCGGCTGGGCGATGGCCGAGGTCATGAGCGGCGAGGCCAGCCCGGTGCAGCTCGCCGGGTTCCTCGTCGGGCTGCGCGCCAAGGGCGAGTCGGTCGAGGAGCTGCGCGGCATCGCCGACGTCATGCTCGAGCACGCGAACCGGATCGAGGTGGCCGGCCCGACCATCGACGTCGTCGGCACCGGCGGTGACCGGCTGAACTCGGTGAACATCTCGACGATGACCGCCATGGTCGTCGCCGCGACCGGGCTGCGGGTGGTCAAGCACGGCAACCGCTCGGCGTCGTCGAGCACCGGGTCGGCCGACGTGCTCGAGGCGCTGGGCGTCTCGCTGACCCTCACGCCCCAGCAGGTGGCCGAGGTGGCCGGGCCGGCCGGCATCACCTTCTGCTTCGCCAACGGCCTTCCACCCCTCGATGCGCCACGCCGCGGTGACCCGGCGCGACCTCGGCGTCGGCACCGCGTTCAACGCGCTGGGCCCGCTGACCAACCCGGCGCAGCCCACCTACGCCGCCGTCGGGGTGGCCGACGCGCGCATCGCCCCGCTCATCGCCGGGGTCTTCGCGGGTCGCGGCCGCGCGGCATCCGTCTTCCGCGGCGACGACGGCCTCGACGAGCTCACCCTCGCCACGACCTCGACCGTGTGGTGGGTGCGCGACGGCGAGGTCACCGAGCTCGACCCTCGACCCCACCGACGTCGGCCTCGACCACCACCCGGTCGAGAGCCTGCGCGGCGGCGACGCCGAGCACAACGCCCAGGTGGCGCGCGACCTGCTGGCCGGCGCCCACGGCCCGGTGCGCGACGCGGTGGTGCTCAACAGCGGCATCGCGCTGGCCACGGCATCCGGGCTGAGCGAGCCGACGGTGTCGCGCGTGGCGCTCACGACGGCCGTGCGCGAGGGCATGGACCGCGCCGAGGCCGCCATCGACTCCGGTGCCGCGCAGGAGCTGCTGGCCCGGTGGGTCGAGACCACCGCCGCCTACGCGACCTGAGCGCCGCGACCGGGCCGGTCAGCCCTCGAGGCCGAGGCTGAACGCCGCCTCGAGGTCGTGCGAGGAGTAGGTGCGGAACGCGATGTGCGTGTTGGTGCCGGTGACCCCGGTGACCTTGTTGAGCCGGTCGGCGATGACGTCGGCGAGGTCCTCGTGGTGGCGCACCCGCACCATCGCGATGAGGTCGGCGTCGCCGGCGACGGAGTAGACCTCGGTGACGCCGTCGAGGTCGGCGATCTCCTGCGCGACCTCGGGGATGCGCTCGACGTCGGCGGTGATGAGGACGATGGCGGTGATCACCGGCCCAGACTAGCCGTGCGGCGGGTCGAGCCAGCGGGTCGAGGTGCCGGCGCCGGTCAGCGGACCCCGGCGAAGCCGGCGACCTCGCGCCGGGCGGTCTCGAGCGGCTCGAGCTCGGCCCGCACCGCGGCGGCGCCACCGACCGGGCAGGTCCAGGCCCCCTCGACCTCGACGATGCGCACGCCCGGGGACTCGAGCCAGCGCAGGATCTTCTCGCTCTCCTCGGCCGTGGCGGCCGGGCACGGGGCGACCGGGGCGGCGACGACCTCGGCGCTGGCCCGCAGCGCCTCGATGTAGGGCATCGGGTCGGCGCCGCGCGGGGCGGTGGTGCTGCCGGCGAGCCGGCCGTGCCGCACGCAGACGACCTCCCAGCCGCCGAGCAGCGAGCGCCGGGCGGCGACCAGCTCGGGGATGCGGGCCAGGGGGTCGAGGCGCTGCGAGCGCGAGGTGCCGCGCACCAGGGCGACCAGCCGCTCGCGCACGACCTGGGCGTCCTCGAAGCGCTCGACGTCGGACAGGTGGGTCATCCGGGCGCGCAGGGCGTCGAGCAGGTCGCGGGTGTCGCCGACGAGCAGGTCGACGGCGCGGTCGGCGACCAGGGCGTAGTCGGCGACCGACTGGGCCCCGGTGCACGGGGCGCCGCAGCGGCCCATGTCGGCCAGCACGCACGCCGACCTCGGCTTGGTCGGGGAGAGCCGCTCGAGGCACTGGCGCAGCGGCAGCACCTCGTGGACGGCGGCCACGGCGGCCTCGGCGGCCGAGCGCGAGCTGAACGGGCCGGCGTAGCGCGCGCCGTCGTCGGCGACGGTGCGCACGATCGACAGCCGGGGGAACGGCTCGACGGTGAGCTTGACCCACAGCGCCCGCTCGGGGTTGCGCGAGCGGCGGTTGTAGCGGGGCTTGTGCTCGGCGATCAGGCGCAGCTCGCGGACCTCGGCCTCGAGGGTGGTGGCGCAGACGATCGGGCTGACCGACTCGGCGATGCGCACCATCTCGCCCATCCGGCGGCGGTGCTCGGACGCGGTGAAGTAGGAGCGCACCCGGGTGCGGATGGAGACCGAGGTGCCGACGTAGAGCACCCGGCCCTGGCCGTCCTTGAACAGGTAGACCCCGGGCAGGTCGGGCAGGTCGTCGGCGAGGTGCCGCTTGCGGCGCCGGGCGGGGGTGACCCGGGCGGTGTAGTCGAGCAGCTCCTCGAGGGAGTGCACGCCGAGCGAGCCGACCCGCTCGATGAGGCCGTGCAGCACGTCGACGGTGGCGCGGGCGTCGTGCAGGGCCCGGTGGTCGGGGCTGGTGGTGGCGCGGAAGAGCACGGCCAGCGAGGCCAGCCGGTGGTTGGGCACCTCGTCGCGGTGCACGAGCTGGCGGGCCAGGTGCACGGTGTCGAGCACGGCGAACCCGGGCCACGCGTGCTCGGTGCGCCGCGCCGCCGCCTTGAGGAAGCGAGATGTCGAAGCCGGCGTTGTGCGCGACGAGCACCGACCCGGCGGCGAACTCGAGGAACGCGGGCAGCGCCGACTCGATGCGCGGGGCGCCGGCCACCATCGAGTCGGTGATGCCGGTGAGCACCGAGATGAAGGCCGGGATGGCGCCGCCGGGGTTGACCAGGGTCTGGAACTCGCCGACGCACCTCGCCGCCGCGCACCTTGACCGCGCCGATCTCGGTGATGCCGCACTCGGCCGGGGCTGCCGCCGGTGGTCTCGAGGTCGACGACGACGAAGGTCACCGACGACAGCGGCGTGCCCAGGTCGTCGAACGTGCCCTGGACCATCGTCATGCCGCCGACCGTAGGCTCCCGCACCGACACCCCCGGTGAGGCGCGCGGTGCGGCCGGGTCGGCGACCACCGCGGATGCCGGGGGCCCGACGAGCGGGCGGCACGGCATCCGCGGTGGGCCGGTCAGCGCCGGCGGGCGGTGAGCAGGAGGTACTCCCAGCTCATGACGCCGTCGTCGAGGT
This sequence comes from uncultured Actinomycetota bacterium, assembly GCA_963782695.1. Taxonomy (GTDB): domain Bacteria; phylum Actinomycetota; class Actinomycetes; order Actinomycetales; family Dermatophilaceae; genus Fodinibacter. The sequence goes on from CAWAKY010000006.1 coordinate 30,332, forward strand.
GCCGGTCGCCGAGGTCGGCGAGCGCGGCATCCAGCGCCGTGACCTTGTCGGGGTCGTCGGCGATCGCCCGGTAGACGGCGATCGTCGGGCCGTAGTTCGCCTTGAAGTAGTCGCGGAACTCGGCGCCGTCGACGAAGTGGTCGACCGGCAGGTGCTGGCGGGCGGTCTCGACCTCGTCGACGCGGTCGCCGAGCAGCTCGAGCACGTGCGGCTCGGACGCCCCACAGCGGCGGCGGCTGGGCCCCGGGCGGCGGCGGTGGGGCGTAGGGCCGCATCACCGAGAACATCTGCCCGATGAACCCCTCGGGGGTCCAGCTGACCAGGCCGATCCGGCCACCCGGGCGGGTCACCCGCACCAGCTGGTCGGCCGCGGCCTGGTGGAACGGCGCGAACATCACGCCGACGCACGAGGTGGTCACGTCGAACGCGCCGTCGGCGTAGGGCAGCGCCTCGGCGTCCCCCTCCTCCCACGTGACGTCGAGGCCCGCGGCCCGGGCCGTGCGCTCACCGACGGCGAGCAGCTCGGGGTCAGGTCGGATGCCGTGACGCTCGCCCCCGCCTCGGCCGCCGGGATCGCGACGGTGCCGGTGCCGGCCGCGACGTCGAGCACCCGGTCGCCGGCGGTGACGAGGCAGGCGTCGACGAGCAGCGCGCCGAGCGGCGCGACGATGTCGTGCGCGACGGCCGGGTAGTCGCCCAGCGCCCACATGGCGCGGTGCTTCTGCTTGACCTCCGGCGCGGCGCCGTAGTGGATGCCGGCGCCGGTGCGCCGCTCCTGGGTGGTGTCGGTCATGACGTACTCCTTCGTGGTGGTCGTGGGTCCAGCGTCGCGAAGGTGGCGGGCGGCATCCAGTGCGCGATCTGTAGCGGTGGCGGTTCACGATCTGTACTGGCGCGACGTCGCGGGTGGGTGTGCACTGGGTGGGCGGTGCCGGGGCCGGGCGGCGGCCCCCGCAGGAGGTGGTGACCGTGTCGACCTACGGACAGTTCTGCCCGATCGCGAAGGCGATGGAGGTGCTCGACGAGCGCTGGACCCTGCTGGTGGTGCGCGAGCTGCTGCTCGGCAGCCGGCACTTCAACGAGCTGCGGCGGGGCAACCCGAAGATGTCGCCGGCGCTGCTGTCGAAGCGGCTGCGGCGGCTCGAGCGCGCCGGGGTGGTGCGGCGCGCGTGGTGGCGGCCGCAGCACCTACGAGCTGACCGAGAGCGGGCTGGAGCTGCGCCCGGTCGTCGACGCCCTCGGGGCCTGGGGTGCCCGGTGGGTCGGCGACCTGGGCGAGGAGGACCTCGACCCGCACCTGCTGCTGTGGGACGTGCGGCGCACCATCCCCGTCGAGCAGTGGCCGCGGGGTCGCACGGTCGTCGCGATGCGCTTCGACGACGTCGCCTCGCCGGTCTCGCGCTGGTGGATCTGCGTGCACCGGCGACGAGGTGGACGTCTGCGACGTCGACCCCGGGTTCGAGGTCACCGCGACGGTGCGCACCTCGCTGCGGTCGATGACCGAGATCTGGCGCGGCGACCGCGGCTGGTCCGACGCCGTGCGGTCGGGGCGGGTGCGAGGTCGAGGCGCCCACCGAGGTCGCGCGGGCGGTGCCGACCTGGATCGGCCAGTCGCTGTTGTCGGCGGTGCCGCGCCCGGCGTGACCGGGCCGACCCCGGATGCCGGGCGGGAGGGCGTGTCGGTGGTCGCCCCTAGCGTGGGCGTCAACCACCTGGAAGGGGTGAGAACCGATGCCCAGCCACGACCTGACGATGACCGTCGAGTGCCGCACGTGCCCGGTGCGCGAGCTGCAGTGCGGCGACTGCATGGTGCCCGTCCTGCTCGACCTCACCGCGCCGTCCCTGCGGCTCGAGCACGCCCTCGACCCGCGAGGAGCGGGCCGTCGTCACCCGGCTCGTCGAGGCCGGGCTCGTCGCCCCCGAGACCGCGGCGCGGGCCAGGGCCGTCGTCGCGGCGTCCGGTGCGCGTGACGACGCGGCCCGGAGGGTGGCCGCGCCGTCGGGTGAGCCAGGGGTGGCCTCCGGGCCGGCGTGCGGGCGGCTGGGCGGGGGCTCCCAGCGCGGCTTCCTACGATGGGCCGGTGCCGAGCCCGCTGACCCCGAGCCGACGCCGTGCCCGGCGTGGGGTGGGGCGTCGCGCTGGCCGTGCTCGCGCTGGCCGGTGCGGCGGGGCTGGCCGGGTGCACCGGCACCGGCCGACGAGCCGGCCGCGCCACCCGCCTCCAGCGCCGCCGTCGGCGACGGCATCGGCCGCGGCCGACCTCGTCGACCGAGGTCGACGACAGCGGTCTCCGACCTGCTGCGGTCGCCGGGCCACCGCGCGTCGTCGCGGGGGACGAGCCGGCCTATGCCGCCACGGTCGCCGACCGCTCCGCGGCCGCGGGGCGCCGCCAGCTCGACGCGTTCGCGGCGGCCCGGGCCCTGCGGGTCTCGCGGCTCGAGGTCGGTGAGCCGGTCGTCGACCGTCGAACCGGGCCGAGCACCGGCACGACCGGCCCGTCGCGGGCGACGGCACAGGTCGACGTGCGCTACCGGGTCGACGACCTCGACCGCGGCGACCGGGTCGCCCGGCTGGAGTACGACCTCGTGCGGTCCGACGCCGGCTGGCAGGTCGAGGCGGAGCGCCCGGTCGGCGCCGGCGCGACCGCCCCGTGGGTGGCGATGCCGACCCTGCGGGTGCGACGCGGCGAGCACGCCGTCGTGGCCGGCACCGTGCCCAGCAGGCGCCTCGCCGAGCACGCGGCCGTGGTCGACCGTGCCGTGCCCACCCTGCGCAAGCAGTGGACGGGCACGCCGTCACGGGTGCTCGTGCTGGCGCCGTCGACCAGCCAGGAGGCCGACGCGCTGCTCGGGCGCACCGAGTCGGGGGCCGCACCGGTGGCCGCGACCACCGAGGGGCCACTCGGGGATGCCGGCACCGCGACCGGCGACCGCGTCGTGCTCGACCCCACGGCGTTCGGCCGGCTCACCGCGAGCGGGCGTGACGTCGTGCTCACCCACGAGCTGGCCCACGTCGCGGTGCGGTCGACCGTGCCCGGGCGCCCGGCCGGCTGGCTCGCCGAGGGCTACGCCGACCACGTCGGGTACGCCCGGGCCGACGTGTCGACCGCACGCCTGGTCGCTCCGCTGGTCGGGGCCATCCGCACCGGGCACGGCCCGCGCCGGCTGCCGACCGCGTCGGACCTGCAGCCCACCAGCGGCGACATCGAGGTGCCCTACCTCGCGGCGTGGCAGGCCGTGGAGCTCATCGCCCGCGACCACGGGGAGGCCGCCCTGCGCCGGCTGGTCACCGCGGGCGCGTCGACCGGCTCGGACGCCGACGCCGAGGCCGCCACCGACGCGGCCCTGGTGTCGGTGCTCCACACGACCCGGGCCGAGCTGACCGACCGGTGGCTCACCCGGCTGGGCCGCCTGGCGACGAACCCCGGCTGACCGCCGACCTCTCGCGAAGTCAGGAGCACTTCGCGAAGTCAGGGTCGTACGGCCCTGAGCCGGCGAAGTGCTCCTGACTTCGCGGGGAGGCCGGGTCGAGGCCCTCGTCGTCGGCCGACGCCTCGGCGGGCTCGCCCTGGGGGAGGGCGAGCGAGGCCGCCACCAGGGCGCCCACGAGCCAGAACTGGTTGTAGAAGGCCTGCTTGTTCACCAGGTTGGCCACGGCGAGCACCAGCGCCAGCCAGCGCAGCAGCTCGTCGGTGCCCGGCCGGCGCCGCCACACGGCGTACGCCGCGACGGCGACGACCCCCACCATGGCCGCCCCGGTCACCCAGAACGGCAGCGTGACGCCGTGCTCGTTGAGGGCGTAGAGGTACCAGGTGTTGGCGAACTTGATCGGGTGGAAGGTGAGCAGGGTGGTGACGGTGTCGCCGAGGAAGGCACCGGCATCCGCGACCACCCACGGCAGCATCAGCAGCGCGGCCAGCCCACCGGTCGCGAGCGTGCGCCACGCCCCGAACGGCCGCCAGACGAGCAGCACCGGGGCGAGCAGGGCCAGGTGCTGCTTGCTCGCGCAGGCCAGCGCCAGCGGGATGACCGCCCACCAGGCCTTGTCGCGCCGCACCAGCACCGCCCACCAGACGATGAGGGCGGCGAGCACCGGCTCGGTCCAGGACTGGTCGACCTGGGTCAGCGTGCCGGGCGCGAGCACGAGCACCGCGGTCACCGCGGCGGCCCGCTCGACCCGGCCGCGCGCCAGCGCCCACAGCCCGGCGAACAGCACGAGCGACCAGAAGAGCACCGCCCACCGCACGTCGCCGGCGAACCAGCGACCCGGGGCGGTGAGCACCGCCATCCAGGGCAGGTAGGGGAAGAAGTCCTGCACGCCGGGGGAGTTGGTCCACTGCTGGGTGTAGACGTTGTCGCCGCGGGCGAGGGCGTCGGCGCCCTGCTGGAGCACCACCCAGACGTCGATCCGCGGAGCCTTGTCGCCGACGATCGCGACCACCGCCAGCACCGTGTGGGTGAGCACCGCCAGCGCGTACGCCGCCACCGCGGCCCGGCGACCGGGTCGGGTCAGCAGCAGCGCGCAGCCGACGCCACCGATGGTCAGCACCGCCAGGGATGCCGTGAGCCACCCGCCGCGCAGGTAGGTGAACAGCGGCACGGTGAGGGTGATGACCAGCGAGGCCACCACCACGGCGGGCGCCAGCCAGCGGGGCACGTCGAGCACCAGCCGGCGGGCCAGCCACCAGGCGAGCAGCGCGGCGCACACGGTGAGGGTCAGCACGATCGACACCCGGAAGCGCACGACGCTCCACTGCAGCACGCCGAACCAGGCGAGCCAGGCGGCGCCGAGCACCACGGCGGCGACCGGCCCGGACGTGACCCGTCCGGGCGCGGTGGGCGAGGTGGGGGAGGCGGGTGCGGCCGCGGTGGCCGCGCTCGCGTCAGCCACCGTAGAGGGCGTCGACCTCGTCCTCGAAGTCACGCATCACGACGTTGCGCTTGAGCTTCAGGGACGGGGTGAGGTGGCCGGACTCCTCGGTGAAGTCGGAGTCGAGGATCGCGAACTTGCGGATCGACTCGGCCTTGGACACGGCGGTGTTGGCGTCGTCGACGGCCTTCTGCACCTCGGCGATGATGCGCTCGTCGGTGCGGGCCGCGGCGAAGGACACGCCGTCGAGCCCGTGGTTGCGGGCCCAGCCGGGGTACATCTCCTCGTCGAGGGTGATCAGCGCGGCGATGAACGGCTTGCCGTCGCCGACGACGATGCACTGGCTGACCAGCGGGTGGGCGCGCAGCCGGTCCTCGAGCACCGCGGGAGCGACGTTCTTGCCGCCGGCGGTCACCAGGATCTCCTTCTTGCGGCCGGTGATCCGCAGGAAGCCGTCGTCGTCGAGCTCGCCGATGTCGCCGGTGTGGAACCAGCCGTCGCGCACGGCCTCGGCGGTCGCGGCGTCGTTGCCGCGGTAGCCGCGGAAGACGTTGACGCCGCGCAGCAGGATCTCGCCGTCGTCGGCGATGCGCACGTCGACGCCGGGCAGCGGCAGGCCGACGGTGCCGATCCGGATCTCGCCGGGGCGGTTGACGGTGGCCGGGGCCGTGGTCTCGGTGAGGCCGTAGCCCTCGAGGATCGTCAGGCCGATGCCGCGGTAGAAGTGGCCGAGGCGGGTGCCCAGCGGGGCCCCGCCGGAGACGGCGTACTGCACCTTGCCGCCCATCGCCTCGCGCAGCTTGCCGTAGACGAGCTTGTCGAAGATCGCGTGCCGCACCCGCAGGCCGAACGGGACGCTCCCGGCATCCTGCGCCTCCGACCACGCGACCGCGGCCGCGGCGGCGCCGGCGAAGATCTTGCCCTTGCCGCCGGCCTCGGCCTTGGCCTCGGAGGAGTTGTAGATCTTCTCGAACACCCGCGGCACGGCGAGGATGAAGGTCGGCTGGAAGGCCGTGAAGTCGTCGAGCAGCGCCTTGAGGTCGGAGGAGTGGCCCATCCGCACCCCGGCCGTGACGGCGAGCACCTCGATGAAGCGCGCGAACACGTGCGCGAGCGGGAGGAAGAGCAGCGTCGAGGACCCGTCGGCCTTGACGACCTCGGCGAGCTTCTCGGCGGTGTTCTCGGCGAGGGTGAGGAAGTTGCCGTGGGTGAGCTCGACCCCCTTGGGCCGGCCGGTCGTGCCGGAGGTGTAGATGATCGTGGCGAGGCTGCTGCGGTCGAGCGACTCGCGGCGGGCGTCGAGGTCGGCGTCGTCCACGTCGTCGCCGTCGCGGCTGAGGCTGTCGACGTCGCCCTGGTCGATGACCCAGACGTGCTGCAGGCCGGGTGAGCCGCGCGCGGCCCTTGTCGACCGAGGCGAGGTGCGCGTCGGTCTCGACGATCACGCCGACCGCGCCGGAGTCGGCGAGGATCCACTCGACCTGGTCGGCCGAGGACGTCTCGTAGATCGGCACGGGCACGGCACCGGCCGACCACAGCGCGAAGTCGGCGACGGTCCACTCGTAGCGGGTGCGGCTCATGATGGCGACGGCGTCACCGACGCCGATGCCGGCGGCGATCAGGCCCTTGGCCAGCGCCGCGACGTCGGCGGCGAAGGTGGCCGAGGTGACGTCGGTCCAGCCGGCGCCCGACCGCACGGAGAAGGCGACGCGACCCGGTTCGGCGCTCGCCCACCGCCGTGGCACGTCGGCGAGGCTGCCCTGCGTCGTCTCGGGTAGGACGAGCGGCGTGGACTTCTCGTGCACGGTCGACTCCTTCGGGGGTGGCACCACATGGGACACCTCAACTCTATGACCCCGCGGGGCGGGTAGCCTCCGTGCCATGGCCGACCGCACACAGTCCTCCGTCGAGATCGCCGCCGAACCCGGCGCCGTGCTCGACGTCATCGCCGACTTCGAGCGCTACCCGGAGTGGGCGAACGAGGTCACCTCGGCCACGGTGCTGAGCGAGGACGGCGACGGCTGGGCCGACCAGGTCGAGTTCCACCTGCACGCCGGGGCGATCAAGGACCACTACGTGCTCGAGTACGACTGGGACATCGCCAAGGACGGCACCGGCAGCGTGTCGTGGCACCTGGTGCGGGCCACCCTGCTCAAGGGCCTCGACGGCACCTACGCGCTCGCCCGCACCGCCACCGGCACCCAGGTCACCTACGACCTCGAGGTCGACCTGACCATGCCGATGATCGGCATGCTCAAGCGCAAGGCCGAGAAGCACATCATCAACACCGCCCTGACCGAGCTCAAGAAGCGCGCGGAGGGCTGACGCCCGCCATGACCCGCGTCGTCCTCGTCACCGGCAAGGGCGGTGTCGGCAAGACCACGACCGCCGCCGCCACCGCGGTCCGGGCGGCCCGCTCGGGGCTGCGCACCCTGGTCATGTCCACCGACGCCGCGCACAGCCTGGGCGACGCCCTCGACGTCGACCTGCGCACGGCGCAGACCTGGCGCGAGACCACCCGGGTCGAGCCGAAGCTGCACGCCCTGGCCGTCGGGGCGCACACCGCGGTCGAGGCCGACTGGCAGGTGGTGCGCGACTACCTGCTCGGGGTGCTCGACGCGATGGGCGTCGACGCCGTCGTCGCCGACGAGCTCACCTCGCTGCCCGGGGCCGAGGAGGTCACCGCGCTCGCGGCCCTCGCCCACCAGGCCGACAGCGGCGACTGGGACCTCGTCGTCGTCGACTGCGCCCCGACCGCCGAGACCCTGCGCCTGCTGGCCCTGCCCGAGGTGCTCGGCTGGCACCTCGACCGGCTGCTGCCCGCCCAGCGCCGCCTGCTCACCGTGCTGCGCCCCGCGGCCTCGGCGGCCACCGGGGTGCCCGTGCCCGGCCCGGAGGTGCTGCTCGTGCTGCGGGCCTGGCGCGAGCTGATGGTCGGCGTGCGCACCCTGCTCACCTCCGCCCGGGCGAGCGTGCGCGTCGTGCTCACCCCCGAGCGGGTCGTCATCGCCGAGAGCCGCCGGGTGCTCACCTCGCTGTCGCTGCACGGGTACGCCGTCGACGCCGTCGTCGTGAACCGGGTGCTGCCGCGCCGCGCTCCCGGGCGACGTCGACCCGTGGCGCACCGCGTGGACCAGCGCGCAGGCGACCGGGCTCGACCAGGTGCGCGAGTCGTTCCTCGGCATCCCGCTGCTGTGCGCCCCCTACCTGGCCGGCGAGCCGATCGGCGCCGACGCGCTCGACGACCTCGCCGCCGCCACCGTCGCCGACGGCCGGCCCGCCCCCGAGCTGATGGACGACGTCGACGTGCCGCGGATGCGGGTCGAGGCCGACGGCGCCGACTTCGTGCTCACCCTGCCGCTGCCGCTGGTGTCGGCCGGCGATGGTCGGCATGGCCCGCCGCGAGGACGACCTGCTCCTCGAGGTGGGGGGCCAGCGCCGCGTCGTCACCCTTCCGTCGGTGCTGCGGCGCTGCATCGTCCACAATGCCGCCGTGGGCAGCGGTGAGCTGCGGGTGCGGTTCGAGCGTGACGAGGAGCTGTGGGCCAGTGGGCGCTGAGCGCTGGGACGAGCAGGTCGGGTCGGTGGCCGACGAGGCCGGCCGGCTCCTCGAGAGCCTGCGCCGGTCCGCCGCCGAGGCGGCCGCGCCCCGGCCCGAGGGCGACCACGGCCCGGATGCCGCGGGGTCGCCGCCCGCGCCCGGCGTCACCGGCCGCCGAGGCCCCGTCGGGCGGGATGCCGGGTGCCGGTGCCGCTGCTGCGCCGGGCCGGACGCCGCCGCCCACGACCCGTTCTGCACCTGGTGCCCGCTGTGCCGCGGTGCGGCCGTGGTGCGCTCGCTGAGCCCCGAGACGCTGGCCAAGCTCGCCGACCTCGCCAGCCCTGGCCGCGACGGTGCTCACCGACCTCGCGAGCAGCCGCCCGGCGGGCGGCCCACCGGCATCCAGCGACGGCTCCGACGGCTCCGGGGGCGCCGAGGGGAGCCCGACGCCGTCCGCCACCCGACCGCGCCCGGCCACCCGGGCTCGACGCACCACCCCCGCGCCCAGCCGGCCCATCCCGGTCAGTGACGCCGACGACCCGCAGGAGGCACCCCGTGGCTGACGGTCCGCTCGCCATCGGCATCGACATCGGCGGCACCAAGGTCGCCGGCGGCGTCGTCGACGCCGACGGCACGCGTGCTGGCCCGGGCCCGGCGCGACACCCCGCACCGCTCGACCAGCCCCCGGGTGGTCGAGGACACCATCGTCTCGGTCGTCGACGAGCTGCTCGCGGGCTGCACCGACGACATCGCCGCGATCGGCATCGGCGCCGCCGGGTTCGTCGCGACCGACCGGGCCACCGTGGTCTTCGCGCCGCACCTGTCGTGGCGCAACGAGCCGCTGCGCGAGGCGCTCGGCAAGCGGGTGTCGCTGCCGATCTTCGTCGACAACGACGCCAACGCCGCCGTGTGGGCCGAGCACCGCTTCGGCGCCGGCCGCGGCGAGAGCCACCTCGTCATGGTCAACCTCGGCACCGGCATCGGTGGCGGCATCGTGCTGGGCGGCCGGGTCATCCGCGGCCGCTTCGGCATCGCCGGCGAGTTCGGGCACATGCAGGTGGTGCCCGACGGCATCCGCTGCGAGTGCGGCAACAAGGGGTGCTGGGAGCAGTACGCCTCGCGGCAACGCGCTCGTGCGCGAGGCCCGCGGGCTGATGTCGGCCGGCAGCCCGGTGGTGTCCGACCTGCTTCGACCGGGTGGAGGGGCGCCCCGAGGACCTCACCGGCCCGCTGGTCACCGAGGCCGCCCGCGACGGCGACCAGCTCGCCCGCGAGCTGCTCGCCGAGGTCGGCCGCTGGCTCGGCATCGGCATGGCCGACCTGGCCGCCGCGCTCGACCCCGGCATGTTCGTCATCGGCGGTGGCGTCAGCGCCGCCGGCGACCTGCTGCTCGGCCCGGCCCGCGAGGCGTTCCGTCGCCAGCTGACCGGTCGCGGCTACCGGCCCGAGGCGGCCATCGTGGCCGCCGCAGCTGGGCAACGAGGCGGGCCTGGTCGGTGCCGCCGACCTCGCCCGCACCGACGCCGTCAGCGGCTGAGCCCACCGGTGCCGGGCGTGCGGGTCGCGAGCTACAACACCCGCGACTTCCTCGACGACCACCACCTCGCGGCCCGGGTCGTGCGCGCCATCGACCCCGACGTGCTCTGCCTGCAGGAGGTGCCCCGTCGGCTGTTCGGCGGGTGGCGGGTCGAGCGGTTCGCCGCCGCGTGCGGCCTGCGCTGGCCGGGCCGGCACCGGGGGAGCGGTGGCACCACGGTGCTGACGTCCGACCGGGTGCGGGTCGTCGGGTCCGAGCACCTGCGGCTGCCGGTGCGCTGGCCGGACCGCACCCGGGGGTACGCCGTGGTGCGGGTCGCGCTGCCCGGCGGCGGTGAGCTGACGGCCGTGTCGGTGCACCTCAGCCTCAAGGCGCCCGAGCGGGTGACCCACACCGAGCGGATCCTGGCGGCCATCGCCGACCGTGGGCCGCTGGTGCTGGCCGGCGACCTCAACGAGGACCACACCGGTGGCGCCTGGCGGCTCATCGACGTGCCCGACCGGCTGCGCCTGGTCTCGCCGGACCGGCCGACCTACCCGGCGCGGGCGCCCGGCCGCCGGCTCGACGTCGTGTTCGCCTCACCCGAGCTGCGGGTGCTGCCGCACCGCGAGGTGCTGCTTGCCGGATGCCGTGTACGCGGCGGCCAGCGACCACCGCCCCACCTGGGTCGACCTCGAGCTCGCCTGACCGACCGGCGCGGCGCACGCAGAACTTCGGCCGGCACGCAGCAATTGCTGCGTGCGCCCCGAACTTCTGCGTGTCGCGGGCTGGACGCGTCAGGACCTCAGGGGCTCGCGATCGGGGAGGGGTGGGTCGGCTGGTAGACGCCGAGGCTGCCGCCGCCGGGCAGGGTCAGCGCGGTGATGGTGCCCCAGCGCTCGGTGGTCGGCTCCCCGCACGGCACGCCGAGCCCGGCCATCCGCTCGCGGAAGGCGTCGAGGTCGTCGCACATCAGGTAGAGCTCGTGCGCGGCAGCAGCGGCCGGGTGCACGGCCAGCTCGGCGGGCGGCAGGGCGAAGATCAGCCAGCCGTGACCGGCATCGACCGACGGGTACTCGAGCACGTCGCGGAAGAACGCCCGGTCCGCGTCGGCGTCGGTGCTGTAGAGGATGACGTGCGCGCCGGTGATCATCCACCGAGGCTACGGCGCACCCGACGGGTCAGACCCGGGCGCCGTTGTCGCCGCTGGTCGGGTCGCGGTGCTTGGGCTGGCGCAGGACGAGCAGCCCGAAACCGAGGAGCGACACCACGACCGACACGATGAACCACCGGGTGCTGTGCGACGGCCGGGCGAACACGACCCAGAGCAGCATCAGCGGGCCGGCCACCAGCCCGATCACGGCGCCCCAGAAGTGCAGGTCCTCCTGCGGGGGGAGCACGACCTCGGGGGGCTCGAAGTGCTCGTCCTCCTCCAGCGCCTTCTCGGCCTCCGCGGCGGCGGCCTGCGTCTGCCGGGTCGGTCGGCTCGGCGGCCCGCCAGGCCGACGAGGGCACCACGACGTCGAGGGGCGAGGGGTTGACCCAGGGGGAGCGGGGGGTGACCGGGCGGCGCGGCCGGCTCACCGGCATCCGGCTCACCGACCGCCGTCTCGTCGGTGTCCTCGGCCGGGGCGTCACCGTCGGTGAGCTCGTCGGCGCGGGCGGGCTCGGCGGAGGAGCGACCCGGTGCGTCGTCGGCCGGGGTGTCGTCGGCGTCGGGCACGGGGCCGTCCCAGCGCGCGACGATGGAGGCGAAGCGGGCGTCGACGTCGCGCTCGTCCATGTCACCGGGCCGGTCGGGCACGGGGTCTCCTCGGGTGCTGCGGGTTCGGGACAACGATCTTCGCACGGCAGCGCGCCGGAGAGGCAGTGTGACCCAGTGCACTAGAGTCTGGGCGTTGCGCGACGAAGGGTGGTCCGGTGATCTACTGGGTGTTGAAGACGGTCGTCCTGGGGCCGATCCTCCGCCTGCTCTTCCGCCCGTGGGTCGACGGCGCCGAGCACATCCCCGAGACCGGGGCCGCGATCTTCGCGAGCAACCACCTCTCGTTCTCCGACTCGATCTTCCTGCCGCTCGTCGTGCCCCGCCGGATGACGTTCCTCGCCAAGAGCGACTACTTCACCGGTGAGGGCATCAAGGGCCGGCTGACCGCGGCGTTCTTCAAGGGCGTCGGCCAGCTGCCCGTCGACCGCTCCGGCGGCCGGGCCAGCGAGGCCGCCCTGCGCTCGGGCCTGAAGGTGCTCGGCCGCGGCGAGCTGCTCGGCCTGTACCCCGAGGGCACCCGCAGCCCCGACGGCCGGCTCTACAAGGGCAAGACCGGCGTGGCCCGGATGGCGCTCGAGGCCGGGGTGCCCGTCATCCCGGTCGCGATGATCGACACCGACAAGGCGCAGCCGACCGGCACCAAGATCCCCAAGCTGATCCGGGTCGGCGTGCGGGTCGGCACCCCGCTCGACTTCTCGCGCTACGAGGGCATGGAGGGCGACCGGTTCGTCCTGCGCTCGATCACCGACGAGATCATGTACGCGCTGATGGAGCTGTCCGGCCAGGAGTACGTCGACATGTACGCCACGGCGATGAAGGACCGGATCGCCCGCGAGAAGAAGAACAAGGCCAAGGAGGCCGCCGAGGCCGCCCAGCCGGGTCGGGCCGCGCTCCGAGCTCGAGGACGCCCTCGACGGCCTCGACGACGAGGCGACCCGACGGCGACGACGGCGACACCGGTTCGCAGCGCCGCGCGAGCTGACGGGCTCGCCGATGGGGGTGCTCGGCCCGCGCTCGGAGCGCACCGGCCGGCGGGAGCCGGTGGTCGTCGAGTCGTTCCACCGCGGCCTCGACGTCTTCCGCCCGCTGGCCGCCCTGTACGCCGCGGTGCTGGCCTGGCAGCGGCACGAGACCATGGTGCGGCCGTGGGTGGCGGGGCTGGTCCTCGGCGTGATGTTCGCCTGGTCGATCGGGCTGCTGTTCTACCGGCGGCGCACCGTGCGGGTCGTCGTCATCGAGGTGACCATCGCGGTGGTGGGCATCCTCGCGACGATGCTCGCCGAGAGCCCGGAGGCCATCGCGGCCGGGCAGTTCACCATCCCGACCATCTGGGCAGCCGGGTCGGTGGCCGGGCGGAGCCGTCGTGGCGGGCGTGCGCGGCGGGCTGCTGGCCGCCGCCGCCATCGTCGCCGCGGACCTGGTCGAGGTCGGTGGCCACCCCACCCAGTCGACCGTGCACAACATCGTGCTGGTCGTGCTGCTCGGCGGGCTGATCGGGCTGGCCGTCGACCTCGCCCGCACCGGCCTCGAGCGCGAGGAGCAGGTGCTGCTCGAGCGCGAGCGGCTGCACGAGCGCGAGCGGATCGCCCGGGTCGTGCACGACGGGGTGCTCCAGTCGCTGGCCTACATCCACCGCCGCGGTGACGAGATCGGGGGCGACGCGGCCGAGCTGTCGGTCATCGCCGCCGAGCAGGAGCGCTCGCTGCGCCGCTTCGTCTCCGGCACCGGGGCGCCCGACGCCGACGTCGCCGACCTGCGCGGCGTCGAGGGCGCCGAGGTCGACCTGCGGGTGCTGCTCACCGCCCACGAGCGGCCCGACGTGGTCGTCGCGGTGCCCGCCGACCCGGTCGTGGTCGACCGGCTCGTCGCGGTCGAGGTCGACGCCGCGGTCGCCGCGGCGCTCGACAACGTCGATCGCCACGCCGGGCCGGGCGCGCACGCCTGGCTGCTGCTCGAGGGCGACTCGCACGGCATCGAGCTGACCATCCGCGACGACGGCGTCGGCGCCGAGCCCGCCGACCTGCTCGGTGCCGCCGACCGCGGCCGGATGGGCGTCAGCGCCTCGATCCGCGGCCGGGTCGAGGACCTCGGCGGCACCGTGACCTGGACGACCCGACCCGGCGGGGGCTGCGTGGTGCGGATGACGGTGCCGCGCACCGCCGCGCCCGCAGCCAGCCCGACCGGCCCCGCCGCCGCCCACTCCCACGCCTCCCAGGAGCCCCGATGACCGACGCCGCCCCCACCGTGCTCGTCGCCGACGACCACCCGCTGTGGCTGTCCGCGCTCGAGCGCGACCTGGTCGGCAACGGCCTGGACGTCGTCGCGACGGCGAGCGACGGCCCCGCGACCGTGCGCCGGGCCCACGCCACCCGTCCCGACGTGCTCGTGCTCGACCTCAACCTGCCCGGCATGCGCGGCGACGAGGTGTGCCGCGCCATCGGCGACCTGCCCACCCGGGTGCTCATCCTCTCGGCGAGCGGGGAGCAGCACGACGTGCTGGCCGCCATCAAGGCCGGGGCCACCGGCTACCTGGTCAAGTCGGCGTCCGCCGCCGAGATCGTGGATGCCGTGCGCGCCACCGCGCGCGGTGAGGCCGTGTTCACGCCCGGGCTGGCCGGGCTGGTGCTCGGGGAGTTCCGCCGGATGGCCAGCGAGCCCGACCCCGCGCCGGAGGCCGCGGCGCCGGGCGCGAGCCGGCCGATCCCCGAGCTCACCGCCCGCGAGACCGAGGTGCTGCGGCTGGTGGCCACCGGGATGTCGTACAAGGAGATCGCCGCCGAGCTGTTCCTGTCGCACCGCACCGTGCAGAACCACGTGCAGAACACCCTGGGCAAGCTGCACCTGCACAACCGGGTCGAGCTGGTGCGGTTCGCCCTGGCCCACGGCCTCGAGGACGACGACCCGGCACCCGCGGGCACGCCCTGACGGCATACCGGCATGCGGGCCTCGCAGGGGGCCCACCGCCGCGGGACCTATCCTTGACCCTCGTGAGCACGACCATCGATCCCGACCCCCGCCAGCGGCTCGCCGCCGGTGCCGACCTGCCTGCTGCCCAGCAGCCGGTCTGGCCCGACCGCGCCGCCCTCGACTCGGCCGTGGCGACGCTCGCGAGCTACCCCCCGCTCGTCTTCGCGGGCGAGTGCGACGTGCTGCGCGACCGGATCGCCGCGGTCGTCCCGGGGCGAGGCGTTCGTGCTCCAGGGCGGCGACTGCGCCGAGACCTTCGCCTCGGCGACGGCCGACAACATCCGCGACCGGGTCAAGACGATCCTGCAGATGGCGGCGGTGCTGACCTACGGCGCCTCGGTGCCGGTGGTCAAGGTCGGCCGGATGGCCGGGCAGTACGCCAAGCCGCGCTCGAGCAACGACGAGACCCGCGAGGGCGTGACCCTGCCGGCCTACCGCGGCGACATGGTCAACGACTTCGAGTTCACCCTCGAGTCGCGCACCCCCGACCCCCAGCGCCTCGTGCAACGCCTACCACGCGAGCAGCGCCACCCTGAACCTCGTGCGCGCCTTCACCACCGGCGGCTTCGCCGACCTGCGCCACGTGCACGACTGGAACAAGGGCTTCATCGCCAACTCCGCCAACGTGCGCTACGAGCGCCTGGCGAAGGACATCGACAAGGCGATGAAGTTCATGAAGGCCTGTGGCGCCGACTTCGAGGCGATGCGCACGACCGAGTTCTTCTCCGCGCACGAGGCGCTCGTGCTCGACTACGAGCGCCCGATGACGCGCGTCGACTCGCGCACCGGCAACCTCTACGACACCTCCGGCCACTTCGTGTGGGTGGGGGAGCGCACCCGCGACCTCGACGGCGCGCACATCGACTTCGTCGCCTCGGTGCGAAACCCGGTGGGCGTCAAGGTGTCTGCGAACGCCGACACCGACGACCTGCTGCGCATCATCGACAAGATCGACCCCGAGCGCGAGCCCGGGCCGGCTCACCTTCATCACCCGGATGGGGGCCGGCCGCATCCGCGAGGCGCTGCCGACCATCGTCGAGAAGGTCACGGCATCCGGCGCGTCGGTCACCTGGGTCTGCGACCCGATGCACGGCAACACCTACGAGTCGGCCTCGGGCTACAAGACCCGCGACTTCGACGACGTCGTCGAGGAGGTCGAGGGCTTCTTCGAGGTGCACCGCGGCCTCGGCACGGTGCCCGGCGGCATCCACGTCGAGCTCACCGGCAACGACGTCACCGAGTGCGTCGGCGGGTCGGAGAAGATCCTCGACGCCGACCTCAACCTGCGGTACGAGTCGGTGTGCGACCCGCGCCTGAACCACCAGCAGAGCCTGGAGCTGGCGTTCCTCGTCGCCGAGATGCTGAACGAGGACTGACCCGGTGCTCGCCGACCTCCTCTCCGACACCCTGACCGCTCCGACCCCCGCCATGCGCGAGGCGATGGCGCACGCCGAGGTCGGCGACGACGTGTTCGGCGAGGACCCGACCGTCCGGGCGCTCGAGGAGCGCGTCGCCGAGCTGCTCGGCCACGAGGCCGGGCTGTTCTCGCCGACCGGGTCGCTGGCGAACCAGCTCGGCATCCGCCTGCACGTCGAGCCCCGGCACCGAGCTCGTGGCCGACCAGCAGGCCCACGTGCTGCGGGCCGAGATGGGCGCCGGCGCGGTCTTCTCGGGCATCACCAGCCGCTCGTGGCCGAGCGAGCGCGGCCTGCTCGACCCGGCCGGCCCGATGTCGCTCGTCACGACCGGGGTCGGGCCGTACCAGGTCGAGACCGCGCTCGTCGTGCTCGAGAACACCCACAACTTCGGCGGCGGCACGGTGCAGCCGATCGAGGCCATCCGCGAGGTGCGCACCGCCACCCAGGGCGTCGGCGTCGCGATGCACCTCGACGGCGCGCGGCTGTGGAACGCCCACGTCGCGTCCGGGGTCTCGCTGCGCGACTACGGCACCCAGTTCGACACCGTCAGCGTCTGCCTCTCGAAGGGGCTGGGGGCGCCGGTCGGCTCGGTGCTCGTCGGCTCGGCCGACCAGATGGCCGAGGCCCGGATCTGGCGCAAGCGCTACGGCGCCGGCATGCGCCAGGTCGGCATCCTCGCCGCCGCCGGCCTGTACGCCCTCGACCACCACATCGAACGGCTCGCCGACGACCACGCCCGCGCGGCCCGCTTCGCCGCGGCGTGCGCGCAGGCGGCACCGGCAGCCGTCGACGCCGCCACCGTCGAGACCAACATCGTCGTGCTCGACGTCGGCGCAGTCGGTTGGGCCGCACCGGAGTTCGTCGCCGCGCTGCTCGAGCAGGGCGTGCGCACCTACGCCGTCGGGCCGGGCCGGGTGCGCGCCGTGTGGCACCTCGACGTCGACGACGCCGGCACCGACGCAGCGCTGGATGCCGCGTCGGCCCTGCTGCGCTCACGCGCCGCCTGACCGCGGCGCGCCAGCCCGAGCTCAGCCGGGGGTGACGCCCGTCTCGACGTTGAGGATGTTGCCGTCGGGGTCCTCGAACCACACCCCGCGGGCGTCCCCGCCCATCGACGCGACGCCGTCGTCCCAGGTGATGCCGGGGGCGTCGAAGGTCTGGAACGCCACGCCCTGGTCACGCAACGCCGCGATCTCGCCGTCGAAGCCGGCCAGCGGCACCTGGAACGACATCGCGGTCGCCCTGTTCGTGCCGGCGAACGACGACGGGTAGACGAGGAAGGCGCCGGAGCCGGACGCGTAGAGCACCCCTTCGGGCGCATCACCGCGCGGCGCCAGGCCGAGGACCCTCTCGTAGAAGTCGCGGGCCACCTGAAGGTCCTTCACCGCGAGCGTCGCGATGGTGTCGTGGTCGCCGAGCATGGCACCTCCCACGCGGACCGGGCGACCGCCGCCCGGTCGGCGCCTCAAACGTAGGTTCGCCACGGAGCGACGGTCAATGGCCCGACCGGACCCCCACCACGACCGCCCGGTCGAGCCCTAGCCTGTCGATGACCACCCCGGGAGAGAGGCGCAGCCATGACCCGTCAGGCCATCGAGACCACCGAGGCGCCGGCCGCGCTCGGCCCCTACAGCCAGGCGATCGTCGCCGGCGGCTTCGTCTTCTGCTCCGGCACGGCCGGCATCGACCCGGAGACGGGAGTCGCCCCCGACGGCATCGAGGCCCAGACCGAGCAGGCCTTGACCAACCTCGCGGCCGTGCTCGACGCCGCCGGCTCGTCGCTGGCGCACCTGGTCAAGACCACGATCTTCTACGCCGACGTCGACGACTTCGCCCGGCTCAACGAGGTCTACGCGCGCCACATGCCCGACCCGCCGCCGGCCCGCTCGGCACCGGCCAACGTGCGGCTGCCCCGCGGCCTCCTGGTCTCGATCGACGCCATCGCGGTGCTCCCGGCCGACTGATCGATCGGATGCCGGGCAGCCGGCATGCGATCGGTGCCCCTGAGCCCCTCACCGGCCGGTGCGGGGGAGGTCGACCCGGGCCAGCGGCCCGACGTCGTGCACGTGCACCGGCTGCCACGGAGACGCCAGGTAGAGCCCGACGACGACGAGGGCGAGCGCGGTCGCGACCGAGCAGGCCCGCGTCATCGCCCGGGCCGCGCCGGCCCCCGACCGGTGCCGGGCCACCGCGGCCAGGCCCAGCCCGACGAGGCCGCCCGCGGTGTTGACGACGACGTCGGTGGCGTCCGAGCGCCCGACGCCCAGCACGAACTGGGCCACCTCGAGGGCCAGGCTCGACCCGGCGACCACACCGGCCAGCGCCCACCACCGGCTCGCGGGCACCAGCAGGCCGAGGTAGAGGCCGAACGGGACGAAGAGCAGCGAGGTTCACGACGACCTCGAGCGGGGCGCTGGCCCCAGCGCCGTCGGTGGCCACGAACGGGACCACCTTGACCATCCGGTCCCCGCCGACCCACGGGACCTCGAGCTTCCAGAGCACCGTCCAGACGAGCAGCACCAGGTAGACCGCGAACAGCGCGGCCAGCCGTCCCCCGGCCGGCGACCGGGTGGGGGTCGCCGGTGCACCGGTCACCGCCGCCACACCGGTCACCGCTGCATCCTCGGGTCGTGCGTGGGGTCGGCGAACCGGGCCGGGCACCCGTCGTCGACGGCCTCGGGGCGCAGCTCGTAGTGCCAGGGCTCGTTCCGGAAGACCTGGCACAGCCCGTACGCGGCGCCGTGCCTCGCGAGCCAGGCGATGGCGTCGGAGCCGGCGAGGTCGACCGCGTCGCCCGAGACGTGCGGCGACGTGGCGGGCGTGGCGACCCAGCGGGCGGCAGCCGCGCGCGACCCGTACCGGGCCACGGCCTCGTCGAGGAGCTGCTCCTGGTAGGCGGGGGAGCGCCAGCCGCTGTTGACGCGGAAGTCGGTCCCGGCATCCGTCGCTGCGCTGCGCAGGGCCCGCAGCAGGCGTGGGTCGAGGCGGGCGACGGCCGGCAGGGTGTCGTCGAAGACCGTGGCGCCGTCGGGCACCCGGCCGTCGGCGACGCCCAGCGCGCGGTCCGTGGCGCCCCGGGGTTCGCCCGGCACCGTCCGAGGTGGCTCTGGCGACGCGTGCGCTGCCGGGGTCGCCGGTGAGGTGGGCGAGGCGGCGACGGGCGGTGGCGGCGTCGACGCCACCGCGGCCGAGCCGCATCCGGCCAGCGCGACCAGGGCCACGAGGACGGCCAGCGCGGGCAGCACCGACGCGAGGGTGGGAGCGCCGGCTGGGACTCGAACCGCCGGCACGGGCTGGAGGAGGGGCATGCCACGAGTGAAGCCGGCGCGGTGTTGCCAGCCCGTATGCGGTTCTCGATACGCCGACGATATGGCGCCCTCTCTAGCATCGGGTCATGCGCGTGTTGGTCGTCGAGGACGAGCCCCTGCTCGCGGGCGCCATCCGGGACGGCCTGCGCCTGGAGGCGATCGCGGCCGACACCGCCGGCGACGGCGACACCGCGCTTGAGCTGCTGGCGTCAACACCTACGACATCGCCGTGCTCGACCGCGACGTACCCGGGCCGTCCGGCGACGAGATCGCCCGGCAGATCGTCGCCTCCGGCAGCGGGATGCCGATCCTCATGCTCACCGCCGCCGACCGCATCGACGACAAGGTGTCCGGCTTCGAGCTCGGCGCCGACGACTACCTGACCAAGCCCTTCGACCTGCAGGAGCTCGTGCTCCGGATCAGGGCCCTGGACCGCCGGCGCGCCCACGCCCGGCCCCCGGTGCGCGAGCTCGCCGGCCTGCGGGTCGACCCGTTCCGCCGCGAGGTGTACCGCGACGGGCGGTACGTGGCGCTGACCAGGAAGCAGTTCGCGGTGCTCGAGGTGCTGGTCGCCGCCGAGGGTGGCGTGGTGAGCGCCGAGGAGCTGCTCGAGCGCGCGTGGGACGAGAACGCCGACCCGTTCACCAACGCCGTGCGCATCACGGTCTCCGCGCTGCGCAAGCGGCTCGGCGAACCGTGGGTCATCGCCACCGTGCCCGGCGTCGGCTACCGCATCGCGGCGGCCCGGACACCGTCGGGCGGACCGGCGACGATGGCTAGGGCGTGGGGGCCGAGTGCCCGCCTCAAGCTGACCCTCAGCTACGCCGGCTTCCTCATGGTCGCGGGCACGCTGCTGCTGGCGACCGTGTGGGTGTTCCTGCTGCGCTACGTGCCCGACCACGCCCGCTTCGGCCCGGGCCCGCCAGCCCGACCCGCTCCGACCTCCTCGACGCCTTCGCCCCCCGGGCGGCGCAGGCGCTGGCCGTGCTGCTGGTCGTCGGCCTGGTCGGGGGGTGGTTCCTCGCCGGCCGGATGCTCGCCCCCCTGACCAGGATCACCGAGGCCACCCGGATCGCCGCCACGGGGTCGCTGAGCCACCGGATCCGGCTCGAGGGCCGCACCGACGAGTTCCGCGAGCTCGCCGACGGGTTCGACACCATGCTCGCGCGGCTCGAGGCGCAGGTCGCCGAGCAGCAGCGGTTCGCCGCCAACGCCTCGCACGAGCTGCGCACCCCGCTCGCGATCACCCAGACCCTGCTCGACGTGGCCCGCAAGGACCCCGACGGCGACCACGGCGGCTCGTCGGGCAGCTCCATGCCGTCAACACCCGGGCGATCGGCCTCACCGAGGCCCTGCTGCTGCTGAGCCGGGCCGACCAGCGCTCCTTCACCCGCGAACCCGTCGACCTGTCGCTGCTCGCCGAGGATGCCGCCGAGACCCTCCTGCCCGAGGCGGAGGCACGCGGCATCACGATCGAGACCGACGGCGCCCCGCTCTCACCCTCGGCTCGCCGCCGCTGCTGCAGCAGCTGACCACGAACCTCGTGCACAACGCGATCGTCCACAACCTGGCGAGCGGTGGGTCCGTGCGGGTCAGCACCAGCACCCGGCCGGGCCACGTGGTGCTCACCGTCGAGAACACCGGCGAACGCCTCAGCCGGCCCCTCGTCGCCACCCTCGCCGAGCCGTTCCAGCGGGGCACCGGGCGCACCCGCACCGACCACGCAGGCGTGGGCCTCGGCCTGGCCATCGTCGACAGCATCACCCGGGCCCACGACGGCACCCTGACCCTCGCACCGGGCGCCGACGGAGGGCTGTGCGTCACGGTGGACCTCCCGGCGGCGCCCCCACCCGCCCACGGGTGACGCGGCGGGGCCACCCGCGTCAGACGTCGTGGTGCAGCGCCTCGACCGGTGGGTCGTCGGCCGCCGAGGCCGTGGGGTCGCGTGGGGTCGACCGCAGCTCGACGAGGTACATCGCCGCGACGACGAGGGCGCCGCCGACCAGCATCCGGCTGGTGAGGCTCTCACCGCCGAGGGTCACGGCGAACAGGGCCGCGAAGACGGGCTCGAGCGCCATCACGATCGCGGCCCGCGTCGCGGTGAGGTGCGCCTGGGCCCAGGTCTGCGCCCACAGGGCGAGCGCGCCCGCGATGAGCGCCATGTAGAGCAGCGAGGCCCACTGGCGGCCGTCGGCCGGCAGGGTGAGCCCGTCGGGCACGGCCACCACCGCGGCGACGACGGTGATGACGCCGGCCTGCACGGTGGCCAGGCCGACGGCCGCCCCGGGCGTCGACCAGCGCCCGAGCGCCACGATGTGCCCGGCGTAGAGCAGGGCCGACAGCAGGGTCAGGGCCTCGCCGATGCCCACCGAGAACCCCTGCAGCGACAGCAGGGCCAGCCCCACGGTGGCCAGGCCCACCGCGAACCAGGTCACCGGGCCGATCCGGTCGTGCAGCAGCACGGCGCCGAGCACCGGGGTGAGCACGACGTAGGTGCCGGTGATGAAGCCCGACACCGACGCGTCGGTGTGCTGCAGGCCGGTGGTCTGCAGCACCTGGGCGACCCCGTAGAGCGCGCCCAGCACCACCCCGACCCGCAGCTCGCGCCGGCTGAGCGCGAGGGTCTGGCGACGGAACAGCACGAACATGACGACCGCGGCGATGCCGAACCGCACGGCGAGGAAGTCGGCCGGCGGCACGTGCTCGACGAGGTCGTGGATCAGGAAGAACGTCGAGCCCCAGACCGCCGTGACGGAGACGAGCAGGAGCGTGGCGAGCCGGGCGTGCCGGGCCTGCCCGGCCAGGGCGGTCACCGCGGGGTCAGACGATCGTCAGGGTGATGGTGCTGCCCTTGGGTGCCTTGCTGCCGCCGGAGGGGTCCTGCAGCCGCACGGTGCCGAAGAACCCGCCCAGCGCCCGGCGCACGGTGACCTTGAACCCCTGGGCCTCGAGGGTGGCCCGGGCCTGCTGCAGCTGCTGGCCGACCACGTCGGGAACGGTGACCAGCACCGGGCCCTTGGACACCACGAGCGTCACGGTGTCGCCCTTGAACGCGGTGCCGTCGCGCGGGCTCTGGCTGATCACCTTGCCCTTGGCGACGGTGTCGCTGTTCTGCTGCTTGGTCGCGTCGACCTTCAGCCCGAGCCCGCTCAGCTGGCGGGCGGCGTTGGTGGCGTCCTTGCCGGTGAGGTCGGGCACGTCGATCGGCTGGCGGCCGCGGCTCACCGTGAGCGCCACCGAGGTGCCCTTCTTCAGGCTCGCGCCCGGGCCCGGCTTCGCGGAGACCACCTGGCCCTCGGGCACCTTCTCGTCGTAGGCCTTGCTGACCTTGCCGACCTTGAGGTTCACCTCCTGGATCCGGGCGGTCGCCTCGGCGACCGTCATGCCGACCACCGGTGGCACCTCGTAGCGCTCGGGCCCCTTGGACACCACGAGGGCCACGTCGGACCCACGGCCCACCGTGCTGCCCGGCACGGGGCTGGCCGAGATGACCACCCCCGGCGGCACCTTCTCGCTGAACGCCTCGCTCACCTTGGGGTCGAGCGACGCGGTGCGCACCGCGGTGACCGCCTCGGACTGGGTGCGGCCCTGCACCGACGGCACGGTGGCCGTGGCGCCGGGGCCGAGCAGGAAGAACCACGCCGTGAGGGCCGCGATGAGCAGGGCCGCCGCGACGGCCGGCCACCAGCGCCGACGTCGACGACCGCCGCCCTCGGCGACGACCCGGCCCTCGAGCGGGGGCGGCGGCAGGGTGATGGCCACGGTCTCGGACCGTGGCCGGGTCGCGACGCCGCCGGCGGCACGCTCGGATGCCGGGTGCGAACCCTGCACGGGGAGCGCGGTGGTCGAGGTGGGCTGGGCCGCCGCGGCGGCCGCGGCCACACCGGCCGGCCGGGCGTCGAGGGCCCCGGCCGAGAGGGTGGCGCGGGTGCGCTGCACGAGGGCCAGGAACTCCCCGGCATCCGCCGGGCGGTCGTCGGGGTCGCGCGCCGTCGCGACGGCGACGAGGTCGTCGAGCGCCGGCGGCAGGCCCGGCGACCCGGCTCGACGGCGTGGGCACCCCGCCGTGCACGTGCTGGTACGCGACGTGGATGGCGGTGTCGCCGGTGAACGCCTTGCTGCCGGTGAGCATCTCGAAGAGCATCGAGCCCGGCCGCGTAGACGTCGCTGCGGGCGTCGGCGATGCCGCGCTCGACCTGCTCGGGGGAGAGGTAGGCGACGGTGCCCAGCAGCACGCCCTGGCGTGCTCGTGACGGTCTGGCTGGTCACGGCCCGGGCCAGCCCGAAGTCGGCGACCTTGACCGTGCCGTTGTCGTTGATGATGACGTTCTCGGGCTTGACGTCGCGGTGGATCAGGCCCTTGGCGTGGGCCTCGGCGAGGGCGCGCAGCACCGGCTCCAGCACGTCGAGCGCGGCCCGCGGCGAGAGCAGCCCCTCCTCGCGCATGACGTCGCGCAGGGTCTGGCCGGGCACGTACTCCATCGCCAGGAAGATGCAGCCGTCGTCCTCGCCCTGGTCGTAGACGGCGACGACGTTGGGGTGCGAGAGCGACGCGCTCGAGCGGGCCTCGCGGCGGAACCGGGTGACGAAGCTCTCGTCGTGGGTGAGGTGCTGGCGCATCACCTTCAGCGCGACCTCGCGGTCGAGCCGCTCGTCGACGGCCAGGTACACCGTCGCCATCCCGCCGTCGGCGATCCGACGGAGCACGCGGTAGCGGCCGTCGAGGGTGCGCCCGATGAGCGCGTCGCCGGTGGATGACACCGTAGGAGTGTACGTAGTTCCGGACACGGTCCCGTCACCCACCGTCGGTCATCACATGGACTTGCGCAGGGCCATGACGTTGCGCACGTACAGCTTGGTGTCGCTGTACATGCCGTGCTTCTGCAGCGCTCCGAGGCCCTGGTAGTAGGCCGCGACGGTCTTCTCCATGCTGTTCGTGGAGCGGCCCAGCGCCCGCAGCATCACCACGCCGGCGGTGATGTTGTCGCTGGTCTTGAGCAGGTCGAGCCGGCGCCCGACCAGGCCGGAGGCCCACTGGCCGCCCTGCGGGATGACCTGCATGACGCCGACGGCGTTGGCGGGGGAGACGGCCCGCTGGTTCCAGCCCGACTCCTGGTAGGCGATGGCCAGGGCGAGGCGGGTGTCGACCCCCTGCTGGCGCGCGATGCGCACGATCATCGCCTTGGTCTCGCTGCGGCTGGGCACCGAGCGCCGGGCCAGGATCGCGCGGTTGTGCGCGGCGGCCTCGGCGATCGCCTGGGGGTACTTGACGCCGTTGAAGGTGTCCGGCACCGAGCTCGTGGAGCTCGACTTCGCCTTGCCGGGGACCCGCAGCACCTGGCCGGGGAAGATCACCGCGCGGCTGGAGATCTTGCTGGCGCGCGCGATGGCGGCGACCGAGGTGTGGTGCCGCAGCGCGATCGAGCCCAGGGTGTCGCCGGCGCGCACCCGGTAGGCGCTGGTCGTGGCCTTGCTGCGGGGGGCGGCGGCCTTCGAGGCGGCGCCGCGCACGACGATCCGCTGGCCGGGCTGGATGAACGCGCTGGCCGAGAGGTGGTTCGTCTTGAGCAGCGCGGCGAGCGAGACGTGGAAGTGCGCCGCGATGCCGCTGAGCGTGTCGCCGCTGCGCACGACGTAGACGCGCGACGCCGCGCCGGACGGACGCCTTCGACGCCGGTGCCGAGGTGCGCGGCACGCTGATCACGGTGCCGGCCACGATGCGGTGCCGGTCGCGGATGTGGTTGCGCGCGGCGAGCGTGTCGACCGTGGTGCGGAACCGGGCGGCGATGCCGATCAGCGTGTCGCCGGGCCGGACCCGGTAGCTGGTCCACCCGTGCGGTGCCGGGTTCGACGCCGCGACGTGCGAGGCGGGCAGGAGGGCGACGGGAGGCAGCGTCGCGGGAGGTGCTGCGATGACCATGGCGAGTCCTTGCCTGCGCAACCTGTGACGGTTGTGGCTGCTGTGGTTGATGGGTCCCTTGGGACACACGGTACCGGAGTGGCCCCTGATCCGCAGGACGTTCCCGACCTGCGCAGATCCGCGTGTCCGGGCCCGACGCGAGGCGGGGTCGGTCACCTCGGCCCGGCCACACGGCATCCGGCGACCCCCGGCCGCACCCGGGTCGGCTGTGGCACCCTGTGCACCGTGAGCGACGCACCGCAGGACGCCGGACCCGACCCCGTGGACGACCTCGAGGCCCTCGTGGGCTCCTGGCTGACCATCCCCGACATCGCCGAGCGGCTCGGCCTGCCGCTGGCGTCGGTGCGCAAGCTCGTCGAGGACCGCGAGCTGCTCGCCCACCGGGTCGGGGAGCGCCGGGTGGTCGCGGTGCCGGCCGGCTTCGTCGACGACGAGGGCCCGCTGCACGCGCTCAAGGGCACCTTCACCGTGCTCGCCGACGGCGGGATGTCGGACACCGAGATCCTGCGCTGGCTGCACACCCCCGACGACACGCTCCCGGTGCCCGGCTCGCCGCTCGACGCCATCCACGCCGGCTTCAAGACCGAGGTGCGCCGCCGCGCCATGGAAGTGGCCTTCTAGCCGCAACTTTCTCGCCCGGTGCGAGAACCTTCACCTTCGCACCCCTTCCGAACGGGTGCGAAGGTGAAGGTTCCGGGATCGGGCGAAAAAGTTGGGACGCGGTCAGGAGGAGCGGGCGGTCGTGATGCCGACCAGGTCGAGCAGCGCCTCGCGCGCGCCGTCGTCGACCGACGGCGCGTCGGCCAGGGCCGCGCGCGCCGAGCCCGCCAGCCGGTCGATCTCGTCCTCGAGCCGGGCCACCGCCCCGGACCCCTCGATGACGTCGCGCAGCTCGTCGACCTGGGCGGCGTCGAGGTCGGGGCGCCCGAGCAGGGCCTCGACCCGCGCCCGGCCGGGGGCGTCGGTGCCCGCGAGGGCGTGGGCGAGCAGCACGGTGCGCTTGCCCTCGCGCAGGTCGTCGCCGGCCGGCTTGCCGGTCTCGCCGGGTCGCCGAAGACGCCGAGCAGGTCGTCGCGCAGCTGGAAGGCCCGGCCCAGGTCGAGGCCGTAGCGGGACAGCGCCGCCAGCCCGGGGCGTCGAGCCCGCCGGTGGTGGCGCCGATGAGCAGCGGGTGCTCGACGGTGTACTTCGCGCTCTTGTAGCGGATCACCCGGCCGGCCCGCTCGACGCGCTCCTCGTCGGCCAGGCCGTCCCAGGGCCGCATCGACTCGACGACGTCGAGGAACTGGCCCGCCATCAGCTGGGTGCGCATCAGGTCGAACACCGGGCGGCCGCGCTCGAGGTCGGCCTCGGGCAGGCCACAGGTCGCGTAGACGGCGTCGGTCCAGGTGAGGCAGAGGTTGCCGGCGAGCACCGCGCCCGCGAGGCCGAACCGCTGCTCGTCGCCCGCCCAGCCCCGGTCGGCGTGCCGGGTGGCGAGCGCCCGGTGCGCGGCCGGCATCCCGCGGCGGGTGTCGGAGTCGTCCATCACGTCGTCGTGGATGAGGGCGGCGGCCTGGAACAGCTCCATCGCGCTGGCCAGCCGCACCAGGGCGTCGGAGTCGGGCCGGCCGGCGGCCCGGTGGCCCCAGTAGAGGAAGGCGGCCCGCAGCCGCTTGCCGCCGCGCAGGAGGTCGGCGACCGCGGTGAGCAGGTCGTCGACGTCGGGGCCCAGCTCGGCCAGCACGCCGGCCTGCGTCGCCAGCTCGGCGTCGAGGCACAGCTGCACCCGGCGCCGCAGGTCGACGCCGTCGAGCGGGCTGGACACGGGTGGACCTCCTGCCGCGACCCCCGGCAACGGGGGTCGAATGATGGGTGCCCGAAGCCTACGGCGTGGCGGCTGGGCTACCCTCACCGCCATGGCGCACCACGGAGGAGGGGGACGACCCGAGCACCTCGTGAGGTCGATCCCGGGGGTCCTCGCGGAGGCGAAGCCGTCGATCAGCTTCGAGTTCTTCCCGCCCAAGGACGACGACTCCGAGGCGGCGCTGTGGCTCGCGATCCGCCAGCTGGAGCGGGTGCACCCCGCCTTCGTGTCGGTCACCTACGGAGCGGGTGGCACCACCCAGGACCGCACCGTACGGGTCACCAAGCGGATCGCCGACGAGACCCTGCTGACCCCGCTGGCCCACCTGACCTGCGTGGGGGCCTCGGTGCACCAGGTGCGCCAGGTGGTGGGCCAGTACGCCGCGTCCGGGGTGCGCAACATCCTCGCCCTGCGCGGCGACCCGCCGGGCAACGTGCGCGGGCCAGTGGACCCCCCACCCCGAGGGGCTCGACCACGCCGACCAGCTCGTCGCGCTGATCCGCACGCTCGGTGACTTCACGGTCGGGGTCGCCGCCTTCCCCGACGTGCACCCCGACAGCCCCGACCTCGACCACGACGTCGAGGTGCTGGTGCGCAAGGCGGATGCCGGGGCGAGCTTCGCGATCACCCAGATGGTCTTCGACGCCGACAGCTACCTGCGGCTGCGCGACCGGGTGGCCGCCCGCCGCGAGCTGCCGATCACGCCGGGCCTGATGCCGGTGACGAACCTGCGCCAGATCACCCGGATGTCCGAGCTGATGGGCACCCCGCTGCCGCCGGCGGTCGTCGCGCGGCTCGAGGCGGTCAAGGACGACCCGGCGGCGGTGCGCTCGGTCGGGGTGCAGATCGCGACCGAGCTGGGTCAGCGGATGCTCGACGAGGGGGCGCCCGGCATCCACTTCATCACCATGAACCGGTCGACGGCCACCCTCGAGGTGTTCGACAACCTCTCGCTCTGAGCGCCGTTCCGGGGCACGCGCAGCAGCGCCACCACGGTCACGACCGCCACGAGCACGAGGGCGACGACCGAGGCCTCCGGGCCGAAGGCGCCGCCGGTGAGCCAGACCGGGGCGCCGGCCCGGGCCGTGCTGACGGCGAGCGAGCCGCCCAGGTCGCCGCCGGAGACGGCCGCGCCGAACAGGTAGCCCTGGGCGAGGTTCCAGGCCAGGTGCAGGCCGATCGGCACCCAGAGCCGCCCGGTGAGGGCGAACAGCGCGCAGAACATCACGCCCGCCGTCGCCACGGTGGCCCCGGCCAGGACGTTGGCGCCGGGGTTCGCCAGGTGCAGGGCCGCGAACACGACGGCCGCGGCGACCAGGGCCCAGCGCGGCCCGACGACCCGCCAGAGCAGCCGGAAGAGCAGCGCCCGCATCCACAGCTCCTCGGTGACGGCGGCCTGCAGGGCCAGCCCGACGGGGGCCCACGGCGCCGCCGCACCGACCGGGGTGACGGAGTAGGCGCCGGTGAGCACGAGCACGCCCATCAGGGTCGCCATCATCAGCAGACCCAGGCCGGCACCGACGGCCAGCCCACCCACGGCGGGCCGCAGGGCCAGCTCACGCGGGGCGCGGCCCTCGCCGAGCCGCACCGCGAGCGCGTAGCAGCCGAGCGCGGCGACGCAGGAGCCGACGAGGCCGGCCAGCTGCACCGGTGCGTTCCCCGCCGGGAGGTGGTCGACGGCCCACTGCAGGGGCAGCCCGAAGGCGCCGGCGGTGAGGAAGAACAGCAGGACCAGCCAGGCCAGGGCGCGCAGCCAGCGCCGGCGGCCGGGGTGCAGCACGCGCCGCTCGCCCAGCTGCACGGGCGGCACGCCCCAGGTGCGAGGTCGTCATGACGGTGGCTCGGTGGGCGTGACCGAGATGAGGGTGACGCCGAGGTCGCGGATCCGGGAGAGGATGCCGTGCAGCTCGGCCTGGTCGGCCACGGCGCCGGTGAGGGTGGTGGTGCCGTCGGCGTCGTGGGCCAGGGTCAGGCCGGCGAACCAGGCCGACCAGTGCGGGTCGAGGTGGCCGCTGACCCGCAGCACGTAGCCGGCCGGTGGGCGGGCCACGAGCGCGTTCACGGCGCACCCACCGGGAGCAGCGCGACCGGGGCCCGCCGGGCCGCCGCGCGGCGGATGACGACCTCGGCGACGGCCAGGTTGACCAGCCAGGCGGCGCCCAGGCTCAGGTCCTTGGCGAGCACGCCGGGGCCGAAGACCGCCGGCCCGACGGCCAGGGTGAAGGTCTGGGTGCCGGCGGCGAGGGCGATGGCGTAGCCGCGGGTCATCCAGGCCTGGTGGGTCGGCACGTCGCCGCGGCGGATCGCCGAGAAGCCGAGCACGATGCAGGCGGCCAGGGCCGAGCCGAAGACGAGCCGGAAGAGGTACGACAGCTCGCCGGTGCCCGGCTGGCGGGCGTAGAACAGCGTCATCCACAGGCCGGAGAGCGCGACCAGCAGGCCGAGGGCCACGACGACCTTCCCGGTCGTCCGGTGCCAGCGCGGGTGCCGGCGGCGCAGCCGCGACGAGAACTGGAAGGCGCCGAGCACGGCGTACGGCACGGCGCTGAGCACGTGCACGAAGACCGGCAGGGGCGAGGCCGTCATCCGGGGGTTGGCGGGCAGCAGGAGCGGGCCGCCGGCGAGCTCGACGAGCCGCAGCGACCCGGCGACGGCCGGGATGACCACGAGGGCGACGAGCGCGAACGGCACCCACCCGGTCGGCCGGGCCGGCCGGGTGGGGCTCGTCGAGGTCAGGAGGGTCATCGGGCGCCGGCCGGGTCGAGCCGTGCGTCGACGGTGGTCACGGGCTCGACGGCCGCGGCACGCTGCTCGCGCCACAGCGACCAGCCGAGGCCGATCAGGGCGATGCCGTTGGGCACGGCGAACAGGCGCTGGTTGACCATCGGGAGCAGGAGGGGCGCCATGGTCGCGAGGGCGGCGACGGCGAGCAGGGCTGCGGCCCAGCGGGCGAGGACGCCGGCGCGGAACAGGGCGATGCCGAAGACCAGGCCGCCGAGGATGTAGCCGAGCGCCGACGACGCCGTTGAGCGTCCCGAACAGGCCGAGGTCGGCGCTCGAGCTGCTGTTGGTGGCCACGGCGACCACGCCGTTGACGTACTCGGGGGAGCTCTGGGCGATCGTGGGGACGACGACCAGGGCGATCGTCTCGACGCAGAGCATGGCCAGGTAGCCCAGGCTGAAGCAGGAGGTAGCCGACCAGGCCGAGGACGCCGATCTGGCGCACCTGGCGCAGGTACATCCCGGCGATGCCGGCGAGCGCGAGGACGGCCATCGCGATCTTCATGCCCTGGCGCACCTTCCACTGCGTGCCCTGGACGAAGTCGAGGGTGATCTCGGGGTGCTTGACCTGCACGGCGATGAACAGGGTGCCGGCGGCGACGGCGGCCAGGCCGGCCGCCCGGGTGAGCTTCGTGGTGGTGATCTGCATGACGGCCTCCGTGGCTGCGGGGTGTCCGCGGCGGGTGCCGGGGGACTGGTTCGAAACCTACGAAGCCGCGGGGTGACCCGGCATCACCCGATGATGTGACCGGCTGGGTGAGATCGTCAGCCGTCGGCCGGCGACAGCAGGCCGCGCTCGCGGGCGCGGGCGACGGCCTCCCGGCGGCTGGAGACGCCGAGCTTGGTGAACACGTGCTTGGTGTGGGTGCGCAGCGTGTTGGGGGAGATGAACAGGGCCCGGGCGATCTCGGGCCCGCTCAGCTCGCTGTCGAGCAGCCGGAGCACCTGCTGCTCGCGCTCGCTCAGCGGGTCGGCCAGCGGCGGGGTGCCGGGCCGCGGGTCGGCGGGCCGGCTGCGGTCGGGTGTGCCGGTGGTGAGCACGCGGCGCGCCTGCTGGCCCGGCCGGCGTCGTGGGGTCGAGGGCCCGCAGCAGGGCCACGGCCGGCTCGCCCTCGTCGAGGAGGAGCCGGGCGTACCCCTCGGGTTCGGGGGCCACGGTGAGCCCGTCGGCGAGCGTGGTCGAGCGCCTGCTGCCGACGGCCGGCGGCGTCGTGCGCGAGCGCCCGGACCAGGTCGACCTCGACCAGGCTGCCGTCGCGCCCGGACGTCTGCGCCGCCTCGCGCAGCCGGTCGAGCAGGCCGAGGGCCTCGTTCGGCGCACCGCCGACCGGGTGGGCCCGGTGCTCGGCGAGCACGAGCCGCACCAGGGTCAGGTGGTCGTACTCGCGCAGGTGCTCCGCGGCATCGGTGAGCGGCCACGCCGCGGTCGCGCGCCCAGTCGGCGGCCGCGGGGAGCGCGCCCTGGCGCACCCTCATCCGCGCCCGCATCGCCGGGATCGGCCGCACGTCGGGGAAGAAGCCGGGGCGGTAGAGCTGCTCCGCCCGGTCGAGGAGGTCGACCGCGCCGGTCAGGTCGCCCTCGGCGGCGGCGAGCAGCGCGCCGGCCACGAAGTACCGGAAGTGCGTCTCGTTCACCGGCGCCCGGCTGACCAGCCGCTCGGCGGCCTGCAGGTGCTGGCGGGCGGCGTCGAGGTCGTCGGCCTCGACGTCGAGCTCGGCCAGCGCCACGTGCAGCTCGGCCGTCGCCCGCGCCACCGGCTCGCCGTGGCGCTCCGCCTCCTGCAGCGCCCGGGCGCAGCGCTCGCGGGCGGTCACCGGCCGCCCGGACGCGCGCCACAGGTCGGCGAGCACGACCGTGCCGCTCAGCGCGTCGACCAGGTTGCCGGCCGCGCGCAGGCTGTCGACCGCCTGCCCGAACGTCGCCAGCGCCTGGGTCACGTCGCCGCGGGCCCAGGCGGTGAGGCCCAGGAACCCGGCCGCGCCGCCGCGGGCGAGGTGGTCGTCCGGGCCGGCGAGGTCGAGGGCGCGCCGGGCGTGCTCCGCCGTGGCCTCGACGTCGCCGCGGGCCTGCGCCAGCGACGCCCGGTACATGGCGATCGTCGACGGCAGGGTGCGCAGCTCCTCGGTCTCGGGCCACGGCCGGATGCCGTCCGCCTCGGCCGCCGCGAGCGCAGCCTCCGCGTCGTCGAGCCGGGGCTCCACCGCGGCCAGGTCACCGGCGACCATCCGCAGGGCGGCGGCGAAGACGCTCAGCACCGGGCTGCGTCGCACGGTGTCGTCGGGCAGGGCGGCGAGCCAGCCGGGCACCACGGCCTCGCGCCGCTGGCGGCGGATCATCGGCACGGCCTGCTCCACCAGCCGGGCGGCCCGGTCGACGTCGTGCGCCGCCAGGGCGTGCTGCACCGCCTCGTCGGCGAGGTCGTGGCGCTCGTACCACTGGCTCGCGCGCTCGTGCAGCACCGGAACCAGCTCGGGCTGCTCGCCGACCAGGCGGGCCCGCAGCACGTCGGCGAACAGCTGGTGGTAGCGGTACCACTCGCGCCGGTCGTCGAGCGCCACGAGGAAGAGGTTGGCGCGCTCGAGGGTCTGCAGCATCGCGCCGGAGTCGTCGCGGGCGAGGACGGCGTCGCAGAGCGGGCCGGTGAGCCGGTCGAGCACCGCCGAGCGCAGCAGGAAGTCGCGCACCGGCTGCGGCTGGTGGGCCAGCACCTCCTCGACGAGGTAGTCGAAGACGTACCGGTCGTCGCCGGCGAACCCGGCGATGAAGGCCGCGACGTCGTCGCGCCCCTGCAGCGAGATGGCGGCGAGCTGCAGGGCGGCGATCCAGCCCTCGGTGCGGCCCTCGAGGGCCTGCACCTGCTCGGCCGTGAGCCGCACCCCGGTCGCCTCGTCGAGGTACGCGGCGGCCTCGTCGGAGCTGAACCGCAGGTCGACCGCGCGGATCTCGACCAGCTCGCCGCGCACCCGCCACCGGGCCAGCGGCAGGTCGGGGTCGGCCCGCGTGCTGAGCACGACGTGCACGTGCGGCGGGAGGTGCTCGACCAGGAAGGTCATGCCCCGACCGACCTCCTGGTCGCGCACCAGGTGGTAGTCGTCGAGCACCAGCCAGACCTCGTCGGGCACCGCGGCGAGCTCGTTGAGCAGCGCGGTCAGCACCGGGTCGGTCGAGGTGGGCGCGGCCCGCAGCAGCTCCAGCGGGGCGGCGCCGAGGCCCGGCACGGCGCCGTCCAGGGCGGTCACCACCCCGGTCCAGAACGACACCGGGTCGTCGTCGGACGCGTCGAGCGACAGCCACGCGACGCGCCGGTCGTCGGTCGGCGGCCCGAGCCAGGAGGCGAGCAGGGTCGTCTTGCCGAAGCCCGCCGGGGCCGACACCAGGGTCAGCCGGCCGTCGCCGCCCAGCCGGTCGACCAGTCGCGGGCGGGCCACCAGGCCGCGGCGCAGGCGCGGGACGTAGAGCTTGGTCGCCACCAGCGGTCGTGTCACGTGTTCCTCCACCAACCACCGTCTCGTCAGGCCGAGCCCCACCGTACGCGCCCCGGCCCGACCGGCCGACGACACCCGGGCGGGTGGCGACCACGGCGGCACGCCCGCGGCCCGGCATCCGGCCCGGCATCCGGTTCGTCGGTCGGTCCGGGTCCGTCACCGGCATCCGGTCAGGAATCGAGAAGCGGGCCCGGTGGGCGCGGGCCTAGCCTTCAGCGAGAGGTCGGAGCGAGCCGGCCACGTCGAGAGGGAGAGCGATGACCGCCACGGACAGCGAGACCGGGTTCAGCGCGCAGGAGCGCGCCGCGATGAAGGAGCGCGCGGCCGAGCTGCGCGCCGAGGGCAAGAAGGGCGCCAAGAAGGCCGACGGCCTGCAGGCGGTGCTCGACGCGATCGCCAAGATGGCGCCGGACGACCGGGCGCTCGCCGAGCGGGTGCACGTGGCCATCACCTCGAACGCCCCCGAGCTCGAGCCGAAGACCTGGTACGGCATGCCCGCCTACGCGAACGCCGACGGCAAGGTCGTGGTGTTCTTCCAGGACTCGGGCAAGTTCAAGTACCGGTTCTCGACGCTGGGCTTCCAGGACGCCGCGAACCTCGACGACGGCGACTTCTGGCCGACGTCGTACGCGATGCTCAAGTGGAGCCCGAAGGTCGAGAAGCAGGTCGTCGCGCTGGTCAAGGCCGCCGTCGCCTGAGCCGCTCGCGCAGTCGAGGTGATCCTCTGGTCTCCAGGCGCCGGCGGATCACCTCGAACCGTGAAGGTCTCGCACGGAGTCGAGGTGATCCTCTGGCCTCAGGCGCCAGCGGATCACCTCGAACCGGGTGCGTCAGGCGACGTCCATCGGCTGGCCGCCGGTGATCCGGATCAGCTCGTCGTAGGTGGTCGCGAACACCGAGTGGCTGTGGCCGGCGGCGGCCCACACCGTGGCGTAGCGCCCGAGGGTGACGTCGATGATGGTGCGCAGGTGCTGCGGGTGGCCGACCGGGGCGACCCCGCCGATCGCGAACCCGGTGTGCTCGCGCACGAACGCCGGGTCGGCCTGCTCGATGCGTCGCGAGACCGGCCAGGGCGGCCACCTTGTCGGTGTCGACCCGGTGGCTGCCGGAGGCGAGCACGAGCAGGGGCTGCACGTCGCCGTCGTGGCTGGTCGAGACGAAGACCAGGCTGTTGGCGATCTCGGCGGGGGAGACGCCCAGCGCCTCGGCGGCGGCCTTCGCGGTGCGCACGGCCAGCGGCAGGTGGCGCACCTCGGGCGTGACGTGGTGCAGGGCAAGGGTGTCCATGACCGACCGCACGCCGGGGTGTCCGGACAGGTCGCGCGAGAGGGCCGGCTCGCCCGGCTCTGGGCTCATGCGACAAGCGTAGTGACGCGCCGCCCTCCGGACCGGGGGTTCAGCGAGGGCCGCGGATGCCGTCGGTGTCGAGCGCGTTATCGTCCGGAGGCGTTACCGTCGAAGGCACCGTGGTCCTTCCGCGACCAGACCGGCCGTGACCTGCGGCGAACCTGCACCGGCCCGGCCGCGCGGCGTCCCGGACGGACCCCTCGAGGATGCCACGGTCGCGTCGGCCACGGCGAGCCGGTCGGCTGCTCCGGCGTGTCGTGGACGGCGCGCTGAACGGGCTTGACGCGGTGTCGGGACCGGGGGTTACAGTGGTCGGAGTCGAACAGGTGTTCGACATCAACCACGTGGTCTCGTCGCACCCGAGGGCCCTTCCGGGGGTCGGTCGGCGATTTCGTCCTGCCCATCGGAGGTGCCCGTGACGCGTCGTCACCACGACCCCGTCGTCGTCCGCGGCGCCGGCGATCCCAGCCCGTCGCCGCCGTCGACGGCCCGCGCGACTTCGTCTGGCGCGGCCGGCGCTACACCGTGTGCGCGGTGCTCGACTCGTGGCAGGAGCGCCGGGCCTGGTGGCGCGAGGTCGGCGACCAGCCCGACCGGGCCGGGTCTGCCCGGCCTGCCGAGCCCGCAGCGCCGGGTCTGGCGGGTCGAGGCCCGCCCACCGTCCGGTACGGCCGGGGTGTTCGACCTCGGCCGCGACGACGACCACTGGCTCCTGCTGCGAGCCCACGACTGACCTGTTGCCCGACGACCGAGGAGCCCCCGATGAGCCACGCCGACACCACCCTCGACCTCCTCGACCGCTCCCGCGAGTCGCTCACCAGCGGGTACGCCGCCTCGGCGGCCTCCGCGCGCTACCTCGCCGCCTCGCTGGCCGCGCTGCGGGCCGGGGCCGCGATCGTCGCCGCCCGCTCGGCCGACCCGGCCGGGCGCCGGGCTCGCCTCCGGCGGCGACGGCCCGCACGACGTCTGGGCGCTCACCGCCCGGGTCGCCCCCGAGCTCACCGAGTGGGCGCAGCGGTTCTCCGCCGCCACCGGGCAGCGGGTCGGGGTCGAGACCGGCCTGGTGCGGGTCACCGCCCGCGAGGCCGACGACCTGCTGCGCGACGCCGAGACCTTCGTCGACCTCGCCGCCCGCCGGCTCGGGGTGCCCACCGCGCAGCGGCCGCAGCGGCTCGTGCCCGTCCGCTCGGCCTGAGGGCGCCGTGGACGGGTTCGCCCACCTCCACGTCGCCTCGGGGTTCTCGATGCGCTACGGCGCCTCGATGCCCGAGCGACCTCGTCGAGCGCGCCGCCGAGCACGGCCAGGGCGCGCTCGCGCTCACCGACCGCGACGGGCTCTACGGCGCGGTCCGGTTCGCCACGGCGTGCGGGCGGGCCGGCATCGCGCCGGTGCTCGGCGTCGACCTCGCCGTCGAGCCGCTCGCGTCGGTGCCGGTGGGCGGGGCGACGGGCCGCCGGCATCCGGGCGGCGTTCTGGCTCGGGCACCCGGCCGGATGCCGGCCGCCGGGTTCGCGCTCGGGCACCGGGCCGGATGCCGGCGCGCCCGGGTCCGCGCTCGCGCACCCCGGTGCGCGGGGGCGCGATCGTCGACCCCCGGCGGCCGCGGGTCACCGTGCTCGCCCGGGGCCGGGGCGGCGGCACCGCCCCCGGCGTCGGCTGGGCGGCGCTGTGCCGGCTGGTCACCGAGACCCACCTGCGCGGCGAGCGGGGCGTGCCGGTCACCAGCCCCGACCTGCTCGCCACCTGGGCCCACCCCGCCGACCGCGACCTCGTGCGACTTGCGCACGGTTCTCGCAGCCCGGGCGCCCGAAACCGCGGCAGTCGCACGAGCCGAGTGGGTCGGCGAGCGGAGCGGCCGAGCCGGCTGCTCGTGCTGCTCGGCCCCGACTCCGACGTCGGCCGGGCGGTGCTCGCCGGGCGACGCGAGCGGGCCCGCGACCTCCTCGCGGCCTGGCAGGCGCTGCTCGCCGCGCGACGGGCTGGCCGTCGAGGTCGTCGCACCACGGCGGCCGGAGGGCACCCCCGGGTGCCGCTCGCACGCCGCCCACCTGCTCGCCCTGGCCGACGCCGCCGGCCTGCCCGCCGTGCTCACCGCCGCGGTGCGCCACGCCGACCCCGACCAGGTGCGCACCGTCGACCTGCTCGACGCCGCCCGCCGGCTCGTCGTGCTCGACTCGCGCCACCTCGACCGGGTCACCGACGCCGGCCACCTCGCGAGCACCGCGGCGATGCACGCGAGCGCCCTCGAGGTCACCGGTGGCGACCGGTCGGCCGCGCCGACCGGCTGCGTCGCGATGACCGCCCTGGTCGCCGACGAGTGCACCCAGCAGGCCCGCCCCGACCTCGGCATCGGCGCGGTGCACCTGCCCGAGGCCGAGGTGCTCGGCATCGCCCCCGGCACCGACCCGATGCAGGTGCTCGCGCAGCGCTGCCGCGACGCGGTCGGCCGGCGCTACCCCGGGGCACCGAGGCCGAGCAGCAGGTCGTGCTCGCCCGGCTCGACGACGAGCTCGCGGTCATCGACACCCTGGGCTACCCCACCTACTTCCTCACCGTCGCCGAGGTCACCGACCTGATCCGGGCCCGGGGGGTGCGGGTCGCCGCCCGCGGCTCGGGCGCGGGCAGCCTGGTCAACCACCTGCTCGGCATCAGCGGGGTCGACCCGATCCGGCACCGGCTGCTCATGGAGCGGTTCTGCTCGCCGCTGCGCGCCGAGCTGCCCGACATCGACGTCGACGTCGAGTCGGCCCGCCGCACCGAGATCTACGAGGCGGTGCTCACCCGCTTCGGCGGCGAGCGGGTCACCTGCGTGTCGATGATGGACACCTACAAGGTGCGCCACGCCGTGCGCGACGTCGGCGCCGCGCTCGGGCTGCCGCCGGTCGAGGTCGACGAGATCGCCAAGGCGTTCCCGCACATCCGCGCCAAGGACGCCCGGCACGCCATCGCCGACCTGCCCGAGCTGCGCAGCCGCGGCCTCGACAGCCCGCGGATGGCCGCCTTCTTCGACCTCGTCGAGGCCCTCGACGGCCTGCCCCGGCACATCGCCCTGCACCCGTGCGGCGTCGTGCTGTCCAACGCCGGCCTGCTCGACCGCACCCCGGTCGAGGCGAGCTGGATCGGGTTCCCGATGAGCCAGTTCGACAAGGACGACGTCGAGACCCTGGGCTTCCTCAAGCTCGACGTGCTCGGCATCCGGATGCAGTCGTCGATGGCCCACGCCGTCGCCGAGGTGGCGCGGGTCTCCGGCGAGCAGATCGACCTCGACGACGAGGCCCAGGTGCCGCACGACGACCCCGCCACCTACGAGCTGATCCGCACCACCCGCACCCTGGGCATGTTCCAGATCGAGAGCCCCGGGCCAGCGCGAGCTCGTCGGCAAGCTCGGGCCGAGCCGGTTCGACGACCTCATCGTCGACATCTCGCTGTTCCGCCCCGGCCCGGTCAAGTCCGACATGATCACGCCGTTCCTCAACAGCCGGCACGGCTGGAGCGAGCGGCGCTTCCTGCACCCGAGCCTGATCCCGGCGCTCGAGGAGACCGAGGGCGTCGTCGTCTTCCACGAGCAGGTGCTGCTCATCGTCGCCGAGACGACCGGCGTCACCCTCGCCCAGGCCGACGAGGTGCGCCGCAGCATGGGCACCCCGCAGGGCCAGACCGACGTCGAGGCGTGGTGGCGGCCGGCGGCGAAGGCCCGGGGCTACTCCGCCGACGACCGCGACCGGATCTGGGAGGTGCTGAAGTCGTTCGCGAGCTTCGGCTTCTGCAAGGCGCACGCCGCGGCCTTCGCCCTGCCCACCTTCCACTCGGCGTGGCTGAAGACCCACCACCCGGCGGCCTTCCTCGCCGGCATCCTCACCCACGACCCCGGCATGTACCCCAAGCGGCTCCTGCTCGACGACGCCCGCTCGCTTCGGCATCCCGGTGCTCGGCCTCGACGTCAACGCCTCGCGCGAGGTCTACCGCGTCGAGCGGGTCGACGCACCGGATGCCGAGCACGCCACCTCCCCGGAGACCCATCCGCGCGACCCCGACCCCGTCGACGCCGACGCCCCCGACCCGGATGCCGGGCTGCCGGCCTGGCGGCGCGGCCGCCAGCCGTACGGCATCCGGCTCTCGCTCGCCGACGTCAAGGGGATCAGCGGGGCCGAGGTCGCCCGGGTCGTCGCCGGGCAGCCCTACGCCGACCTCGGCGACTTCTGGACCCGCGCCCGGGTCGAGCCGCCCGGTCACCGAGCGGCTGGTGCTCGCCGGGGCGTTCGACAGCCTGCACGGCATGGGTGGCGGCGGGCTGGGGCGGCGCGGCCGGGTCACCCGGCGCGACCTGCTGCTGCACGTCGCCGAGCTCGAGCGGTGGGAGCGCGGGGGCGGGGCGGCGCCGCGCAGCAGCCGGCGGCTCGCCATCCCGAGCATCGCGCCGCCGCGCGAGGGGGCGGGGGAGCGGGTCGACGTCCGCGAGCGGGCGGCCGCGCAGTCGCAGGCGGCCCGCGAGGTCGTGCCGGCCGCCGAGCAGCCGACCCAGCTCACCCTCGACCTCGGCGACCGGCCGCAGCTCGGCGCCGGCGCCGGCCTGCCCGAGATGACCGGCCCGGAGCGGGTGCGCGCCGAGCTCGACGTGCTCGGCCTCGACGTGTCGGCGCCACGTCGTCGAGTTCTACGCCCCGCTGCTGCGCGCGCTCGGGGTCACCCGCAGCCGCGACCTGCTCGCCGCCCGCAGCCGCAGCGAGGTGTGGGTGGCCGGGGTCAAGGTCGCCACCCAGACCCCGCCGGTGCGCTCCGGGCGCCGGGTGGTCTTCCTCACCCTCGACGACTCCACCGGCCCGTCCGACTGCACCTTCTTCGAAGACGTCCAGGGCCCCTACGCCGGGGTCGTCTTCCACTCGTGGCTGCTCCTCGTGCGCGGGGTGCTGCGCCGCACCGGCGACCGGGGGGTCTCGATCCGGGCCACCGGCGCCTGGGAGCTCGCCGCGCTCTGGGACGCCTGGCAGCTCGGCGGCCTCGAGCGGGTGCACGCCGCGATCGCCGCGGGGGAGGCGGATGCCGTGGCCCGCGCCGAGGCGGCCGAGGCCGCCGCCCGCGAGCACGACGCCCGCACCGGCCGCCGGGTGCTCGTGCACGCCTCGGGGTTCAAGCAGTCGCCCTACGCCGACATCCGCCCGCCCGGGGTCGACCCGCGCTCGGGCCGCGGCGCGTCGCCGGTCGTGGTGCCCGAGGCCCCGGCCGCCGCGCTGCCCTCGCGCAAGCTGTGGCACGCCAGCCCCGGCAGCTCCGGACACTAGGGTGGTCACGACGCACCGCACCGACCGCTGACCGCACCCCGAAGGAGTCCCGCCGTGTCCGACGAGCGTGGCCGACACCGCCGCGCGGGCGCCCAGCCCGGGCTGCGCACGGCGGCCGTCCAGGCGGCGCTCGACACCTTCGCGCACGGCCGCAGCACCGACCTCGGCCGGCCGTTGCGGGTGCTCGACCTCGGTGGGGGCACCGGCGGCACCGCCGTGCCGCTCGCCGCGGCCGGCCACGACGTCACCGTCGTCGACCCCAGCCCCGACGCCCTGGCCTCGCTGGCGCGCCGGGCCGCCGAGACCGGCACCTCGCAGCGCATCCACCCCGTGCAGGGCGACACCGACACCGTCGGCGAGCTCGGCGCCGACGGCGGGCGGCCCGCCTACGACCTGGTCTGCCTGCACGGCACCCTCGAGGTCGTCGACGACCCGGATGCCGCGCTGGCCAACATCGCGGCCGTCCTCGCTCCCGGCGGCACCCTCTCGCTCGTCGTCGCGCAGCGCCTGCCCGCGGCCCTGGCCCGCGCCCTGGCCGGGCAGTTCGCCCGCGCGAAGGCGATCCTCGAGCGCCCGGACGGCCGCTGGGGCGACGACGACCCCGCACCG
The DNA here is from genome assembly GCA_963782695.1 of uncultured Actinomycetota bacterium. Lineage (GTDB taxonomy): Bacteria > Actinomycetota > Actinomycetes > Actinomycetales > Dermatophilaceae > Fodinibacter. The sequence continues at coordinate 70,986 of CAWAKY010000006.1, forward strand.
CGGCGGTTCGACGAGCCCGCGGTGCGCGCCCTGCTCGCCGCCCACGGCCTCACCACGGTGCGAGAGCCACGGCGTGCGCATCTTCAGCGACCTCGTCCCCTCGGCCCTGGTCGACTCCGAGGCCGACCGGGCCGCCCTGCTCGACCTCGAGGACGTCGCGAGCCACCACCCCGACCACCCGCTGCTCGGTGACCTGGGCAGCGTGCGGCACGTCCTCGCGACCCGGGACTGACGCCGGCGGGGGCCACCGATGAGCCGTCGACAGTTCGCCCTCCCGACCCGCGACTCCAGCGAGCCGCCCGACGACACCGGCTGCACGGTGCTGCACGTCGACATGGACGCCTTCTACGCGTCCGCGACGCTCCTCTCGCACCCCGACCTGGTCGGCACGCCGGTCATCATCGGCGGGCGGCAACCGCGGGGTGGTGCTCTCGGCCACCTACGAGGCGCGCCGCTTCGGGGTCACCTCGGCGATGCCGATGGCCCGCGCCCGGCGGCTGTGCCCGCAGGCCACCGTGCTGCCGCCCGACCACGCGCTCTACAGCGCGATCTCGGCGGCCGTCATGGAGACCTTCCGCTCGGTCACCCCGGTCATCGAGCCGCTCTCGCTCGACGAGGCGTTCCTCGACGTCTCGGGCGCGGTGCGCCTGCTGGGCAGCCCCGCCGTCATCGGCCAGCACGTGCGCGACACCGTGCACGACGAGCAGGGCATCACCTGCTCGGTCGGCGTCGCCCCGACCAAGTTCGTCGCGAAGCTGGCCTCCGGCCTGGCCAAGCCCGACGGCATGGTCGTCGTGCCGCGCGACGAGGTGGTGCCGTTCGTCCAGCAGCTGCCGGTCGGGGCGCTGTGGGGCGTGGGGGAGCGCACCGAGGAGGCCCTGGTGCGCCTGGGGCTGCGCACCGTCGCCGACATCGCCCACACCCCGCTGGCCACCCTGGTGCGCGGGCTCGGCGACGCCACCGGCCACCACCTGCACGAGCTGTCCTGGGGGCGCGACCCCCGCCCGGTCGAGCGCGAGCAGCGCGAGAAGAGCATCGGCAGCGACCAGACCTTCGACTACGACATCGACGACGCCGCCGAGATCCACCGGCGCCTGCTGGCCCTCAGCGAGCGCACCGCGGCCCGGATGCGGGCGGCCGGGATGACCGGGCGCACCGTCACCCTGCGGGTGCGGTTCAGCGACTTCACCACGATCACCCGCTCACGCACCCTGCGCGAGCCGACCGACAGCGGTCGGGCGATCCACGAGGCGGCGGTCGGCCTGTTCGACGCCCTGGGCCTGCAGCGGGCCCGCATCCGGCTGGTCGGGGTGCGCCTGGAGAAGCTCGTCGAGGCCTCCCAGGCCCCCATCCAGGGGGTCATCGGCGAGCGCGAGCACGGCTGGCGGGAGGCCGACAAGGCCGTCGACCGGGCCCGTTCCCGGTTCGGCTCGGGGTCGGTGAGACCAGCCAGTCTCATCGAAGGTGACACATCCGCTTCCGCCCGGCGACCGCGAGACCTATCCTGAGAGCTCAGAGGACAACATTGGGGCGCCCACCGGGCGTCTCGGGCCGACCACGGGAGGATCTGTGCCCCTCTCAGAGCACGAGCAGAAGATGCTCGAACAGATGGAGCAGGCTCTCGCTGCCGAGGACCCCAAGTTCGCGTCGCAGATGCAGGGCAGCTCTCTGGCCTCGCTGCAACGGCGGCGATGGCTGGTCGGGGCGGTCGGCGTCATCGCCGGCCTGGCCCTGGTGCTCGTGGGCGTCAACACCACGATGTGGGTGGGCGCCGGTGGCTTCGCCCTGATGGTGGTGTCCGCGGTCTTCGCCCTCACCCCGCCCAGACGGGCCCGCCTCGGGGTCGTGCGCAGCGACGGCACCACCGACCCGCGCGCCAAGGGCGGCAAGAAGAAGGGCAAGAGCTCGTTCATGGACCGCCTCGACGAGCGCTGGGAGCGCCGCCAGAACAACTGGTGAGCCGCGCCGTGGGGCGTCAGGTCGTGACGGGCGTCAGCTCGCGACGACGCCCGCGACGTACAGCGCCGTGACGGTCAGCCCGGCCGCCAGCTCGATGCCCATGCTGTGCAGCACGGCGACCAGCGCGTGCTTGGTGCGGGTCCAGGCCTGCGCGTGGTCGCGGCTGCGGCCCAGCTCGACCACGAAGATGCCGAGCACGAACCCGATGATCGCGCCCACGACCGGGCACCACGAAGAACCCGACGATGCCCAGGGCCATGGCCAGCAGCATCGTCGACGAGCTCACGCCGCGCTCCCGCATCCGGCGCCCGGGCAGGGTGTACTGCAGCACGTAGCCCACGACCGTGACGAGCACGCTCACGCGCGAAGATCGACCAGGCCAGCGTCGAGCCCTCGGTCAGGGCCCAGACGAGCACCCCGCCCAGGATCGAGCAGCAGGCCCGGCAGGACCGGCACGACGATGCCGATCAGGCCGATGATGATCAGAAGGGGTGGGACGACCGTGCCGACGGCGCCGGCAAGGGGGTCGGCCTCCACGTCAGTCGGAGCTACCGCCGACCGAGCTGGGCTCCATGAGCCGCTCGCTCTCGTCGTGGATGTCGGCCAGGCCGACGAGGGCCGGGATGTGCTCGCGGCCGTGGTGCGCGCAGAAGAGGAGCTCTCCACCCGCGTGGAGCGTGGCGCGCACGTATGCCTGGGCGCTGCAGCGGTCGCAACGGTCCGCTGCGGTCAGGGTCGGTGCCAGTGCGGCGTTCACGTCGGGCCTCCTCGGCTCGCTCGATGGGTCGTGCTCGGTGTTCGGTACGTGCCCCCGTGGTGGATGGCAGGCGTTGCAACAGTCAATCACGGCGGATGCTTCCCTCCGTGCAGCCTGTACGGATGTGGCGCCGGTCATGTCCGGATCGTGACCTTGTGGCGGGCGTGTCATCGGCCGTTCGGCGGACACCGCCAGCGGCGTCCGGCCGCCACCCGGTGCGCCTGTCGGGGGCCGTCGCACCCGGCGACTACCCTTCCTGACGTGCCGACGACCGCTGCGAAGAAGGCCGCGACGACCAAGTCCGCGTCCGAGTACACCGCCCACCACCTCCAGGTGCTCGAGGGGCTCGAGGCGGTCCGCAAGCGTCCCGGCATGTACATCGGCTCCACCGACTCGCGCGGCCTCATGCACTGCCTGTGGGAGATCATCGACAACGCCGTCGACGAGGCGCTCGGTGGGCACTGCGACCACGTCGAGGTCACCCTGCACCACGACGGCGTCGGTCGAGGTCCGCGACAACGGCCGCGGCGTGCCGGTCGACATCGAGCCGCGCACCGGCCTGACCGGTGTCGAGCTGGTCTACACCCGGCTGCACGCGGGCGGGAAGTTCGGCGGCGGCTCGTACACGGCATCCGGCGGTCTGCACGGCGTGGGCGCCTCGGTGGTCAACGCGCTGTCCTCGCGCCTCGACGTCGAGGTCGACCGCGGCGGCAAGACCTACGCGATGAGCTTCCGGCGCGGCGAGCCCGGGGTGTTCTCCGACGTCGCCGGCGCCAAGGGCGCGCAAGGACCCCGAGCACGCCTTCACGCCGTACGTCGACATCAGCGAGCTCGAGGTCATCGGCACGACCCGCCGCGGGGTCACCGGCACCCGGGTGCGCTACTGGGCCGACCAGCAGATCTTCCTGCGCGACGCCGCCTTCGACCTCGACGGCCTGGTCGCCCGCGCCCGGCAGACCTCGTTCCTCGTGCCGGGGCTGACCATCGTCATCCGCGACCAGCGCGGCGAGGAGCCCACCGAGGAGGTCTTCCTCCACGACGGCGGCATCTCCGAGTTCTGCGAGTTCCTCGCGCCCGACCCGGCGGTCACCGACGTCTGGCGGCTGCAGGGCACCGGCACCTTCAAGGAGACCGTGCCGGTGCTCGACGCCAAGGGGCACATGAGCCCCACCGAGGTCGAGCGCGAGTGCGCCGTCGACGTCGCGGTGCGCTGGGGCACCGGCTACGACACCCGGGTCACCTCGTTCGTCAACATCATCGCCACCCCGAAGGGCGGCACCCACCTGGCCGGGCTTCGACCAGGCGCTGCTCAAGGTGCTGCGCCGCCAGCTCGAGCTCAACGCGCGCCGGCTCAAGGTCGGCAGCGACAAGCTCGAGAAGGACGACGCCCTCGCCGGCCTGACCGCCGTGGTCACCGTGCGCCTGGCCGAGCCGCAGTTCGAGGGCCAGACCAAGGAGGTGCTCGGCACCAACGCCGTGCGCGCCATCGTCGTCGCGGGTCGTCGAGAAGGAGCTCACCGAGCGGCTGGTCTCGACCAAGCGCGGCGAGAAGCAGCAGGCGGCCCTGCTGCTCGAGAAGGTCATCTCCGAGATGAAGTCGCGGATCAGCGCGCGGCTGCACAAGGAGACCCAGCGCCGCAAGAACGCCCTGGAGTCGAGCACCCTGCCGGCCAAGCTCGCCGACTGCCGCAGCACCGACGTCGAGCGCACCGAGCTGTTCATCGTCGAGGGCGACAGCGCGCTCGGCACCGCCAAGCTGGCCCGCAGCAGCGACTACCAGGCGCTGCTGCCGATCCGCGGCAAGATCCTCAACGTGCAGAAGGCCTCGGTCACCGACATGCTCGGCAACGCCGAGTGCGCGGCGATCATCCAGGTCATCGGCGCCGGGTCGGGGCGCACCTTCGACCTCGAGTCGGCCCGCTACGGCAAGGTCATCATCATGACCGACGCCGACGTCGACGGCGCCCACATCCGCACCCTGCTGCTCACCCTGTTCTTCCGCTACATGCGCCCGCTGGTCGAGGCCGGCCGGGTCTACGCCGCCGTGCCGCCGCTGCACCGCGTCGAGGTGATCAACCCCGGGTCGAAGGCCAACGAGGTCATCTACACCTACTCCGAGGCCGAGATGCGCCGCGCTGATGGCGTCGCTGACCAAGCGGGGCAAGAAGACCAAGCCGCTGCAGCGCTACAAGGGCCTGGGCGAGATGGATGCCGACCAGCTCGCCGAGACCACCATGGACCCCCACCACCGCACCCTGCGCAAGGTCACCGCTGCCGACCTCGACTCCGCCGCAGGCGTTTTCGAGCTGCTCATGGGCGGCGACGTCGGCCCGCGCAAGGACTTCATCATCGACTCCGCCCACGCCCTCGACCGCGAGCGCATCGACGTCTGAGCGAAAACTTCTGCGCACCCAAAGGGGCCGCAGCCCCGGCCGCCACGCCACAGTGGGCCGATGAGGACGTCGCCCGACGTCCGTGGCGTGGGCCGGGGAGGGCACGATGAGCGCGAGCGTTGACCACGACGAGCGACCCGTCGAGGGTGAGGAGCGCACCGAGCTGAAGCGGGCCATCGGCCCCAAGCTGCTGCTGCTGTTCATCGTCGGCGACATCCTGGGCACCGGGGTCTACGCCCTCACCGGGCAGGTGGCGGCCGAGGTCGGGGGAGCGGCCTGGGCGCCGTTCATCGTCGCCTTCGCGATCGCCCTCGTCACCGCCTTCAGCTACCTCGAGCTCGTCACCAAGTACCCCCGGGCGGCCGGCGCGGCGCTGTACACGCACAAGGCGTTCGGCATCCACTTCGTGACGTTCATCGTCGCGTTCACCGTGATGTGCTCGGGCATCACCTCGGCGTCCACGGCCTCCCAGGCCTTCGCCGCCAACCTCGCCGACGGGTTCGGGCTCGACGGCGAGAACAGCACCCTGGTGCTCGGCATCGCACTGGCCTTCATGCTGCTCGTCGCGGCGGTGAACTTCCGCGGCGTCGGTGAGAGCGTCAAGGCCAACGTGGTGCTGACCCTCGTCGAGGTCTCCGGCCTGCTGCTCGTCATCCTGGTCGGCGTGTACGCCGCCACCGGCGGCAAGGCCGACTTCTCGCAGGTGACGGTGTTCGACACCTCCGGCGAGAAGAACGTCTTCATCGCGGTCACCGCGGCCACCTCGCTCGCCTTCTTCGCGATGGTGGGCTTCGAGGATGCCGTGAACATGGCCGAGGAGACCAAGGACCCGGTGCGCAACTTCCCCAGGATGATGCTCACCGGCCTGGGCATCACCGGCGTCATCTACGTGCTCGTCGCGGTCTTCGCGGTGGCCCTCGTGCCGGTCGCCGAGCTCGGCGAGGGTGACACGCCGCTGACCAAGGTGGTCTCGGCCGGGCTGCCCGACTTCCCGATCGACAAGGTGATGCCGTTCATCGCGATGTTCGCGGTCGCCAACTCGGCGCTGATCAACATGCTGATGGCCAGCCGGCTGCTCTACGGCATGGCCCGCCAGGACGTGCTGCCGCCGGCGCTGGGCTGGGTGCACAAGGGCCGGCAGACGCCGTGGGTCGCCATCATCTTCACCACGACGATCGCCTTCGGGCTGATCTACTTCGTCAGCACCAGCGACAGCCCGGTCGTGCACGGCCCTGGGCGGCACGACCGCGCTGCTGCTGCTGGGGGTCTTCACCATCGTCAACATCGCGGTGCTCGTGCTGCGCAAGGACCCGATCGAGCGGGAGCACTTCGTCACGCCGACCGTGCTGCCGTTCATCGGGGCCGCGGTGTGCTTCTACTTCACCCTGCCGGTCACCGGGCGCGACTCCATCCAGTACACGATCGCCGCGTGGCTGCTCGGCATCGGCGTGGTGCTCTGGGCGCTGACCTGGCTGGCGAACCGGCTCTTCTTCGGCAAGAAGACCTACCTGCGCGACCCCGAGGAGCTCGCCAGCGAGGACGCCACGCGGAACTAGCGCGGGGCGGGGCCGGTCGACTCGCGCACGACGAGCTCGGTCGGCAGCACGATCGTCTCGTTCGACTCGTCGTCGTCGAGCAGGGCGCGCAGCAGCAGGTCGGCGGCGGCGTGGCCCTGGCCGGCGACGTCCTGGCGCACCGTGGTCAGGCCCAGCACCCCGGAGAGCACGAAGTCGTCGATGCCGATGATCGACAGGTCCTCGGGCACGCGCAGCCCCAGCCGGCGGGCGCTCTCGCGCACCCCGATCGCCATCTCGTCGGACGCCGCGACGATGGCGGTCGGCCGGTTCTCGTGCGAGAGCAGCACGGCGCTGTCGCGGGCGGCGGCCTCGGCGGTCCAGTCGGAGCCGAGGATCCAGGCGTCGTCGCACTCCAGGCCGAGGTCGCCGATCGCCTGCAGGAACGCCTCGAGGCGGTCCTGCGGCGTCTGGATGTGGGCGACGTTCTGGGGGACCGCGCCGATGTAGCCGATCCGGGTGTGGCCCAGCCCGGCGAGGTGGTCGACGGCGGTGACCATGGCGGCCTTGTCGTCGATCCGCACGCAGGCCCGGCCCGGCACCGGTGAGCCGATGGCGACCAGGGGCAGCCCGAGCCGCTCGACCAGCTCGACCTCGTCCGGGGTCATCGGGATGTTCAGCGTGATGACGCCGTCGACCCGCTTCCACAGCATGTTCTGGGACAGGGGGAGGCGCTGGTCGTAGCTGTCGTCCTCGAGGTCGAAGAGGATGACGTGGTGGCCGCGGGCCCGCAGGCTCTTCTCGATCGCGCTGACCAGGGTGGCGAAGAACCACCGGGTCAGGAACGGTGCGACGACCGCGACGACGCGGGTGCGGCCCGAGGCGAGCGACGTCGCCGTGGGGGAGGCCACGTAGTGCAGGTCCTCCGCCACCCGGAGCACGCGCTCCCGGGTCTCGGGCGAGACCCGGTCAAGCCCCCGAAGGGCGCGGGAGACCGTGGCGACCGAGACCCCGGCCACCCGCGCCACATCGGTGATGGTGCTGATCTGTCATTCCTTTCCCCGGGTCCGGGCGTCAGCCCTTCAACCCACCGGCGAGCAGGCCTCGCACGAAGTACCGCTGCAGGGCGAGGAACACGACGACCGGGACGATCATCGAGACGAACGCACCTGCGGACAGCAGGTACCAGGCGTTGCCTCGAGAACCGGAGAGCGACGCGAGGCGACGGTGATCGGCGCGACGTCCGGGGTTCCACCCAGGAAGACCAGCGACACGAGCAGGTCGTTCCAGACCCAGAGGAACTGGAAGATGCCGAACGCGGCCAGGGCCGGGGTGAGCAGCGGCAGCAGGATCCGGAAGAAGATCGTGACGTGGCCTGCGCCGTCGACGCGAGCCGCCTCCATCAGCTCGGCTGGTAGCTCCCTCATGAAGTTGTGGATGAGGAAGGTCGCCAGTGGTAGCGCGAAGATCGTGTGCGACAGCCACACGCTCCAGTAGGAGTTCGCGAGCCCGAACTTGACGTACCTGTCGAGCAGCGGGATCAGCGCGACCTGCAGCGGCACGATCTGCAGCGCGAACACCGCGACGAAGAGCGCGTCACGGCCCGGGAACGGCATCCACGCGAAGGCGTAGGCCGCCAGTGAGGCCAGGAACAGCGGCAACAGCACCGCCGGGATGGTGATGACGATGGTGTTGATGAAGTACTGGCTCAGGCTGGCCGAGGTGCCCGGTGCGAGCGCCTGGCGGTAGTTCTCCAGCGTGTAGGCCGACGGGTCGCGAGAACGACGTCCACCACCCGCTGGTGTTGATGTCGCGCTGCTTGCGGAACGAGGTGACCAGCAGGCCGATGGTCGGGATGGTCCACAGCACGGCGATGACGATCGCGGCCAAGGACGCCCACGGGGAGGAGATCGCGCGGGCGGCGTCGCCGGCGGCCGACTTGCCACGCTTCTTCTTCGGCGGAGCATCGGTCGTGTGCTCCATGTCGGGGGAGATCTTCTCCGGCATCGCGATGGGCTCGAGGGTGCTCATGCTCAGGCCTCCTTTCGCATCTGGAGGATGTTGTAGATGACGATCGGGATGACGAGCACGAACAGCAGCACCGCGAGCGCGGCGCCCAGGCCGCCGGCGTTGTAGCGGAAGCTCTGGTTGTAGAACTCGTTGGCGACCACCGAGGTGTCGAACTGGCCGCCCGTCATGGTTCGTACGATGTCGAAGACCTTCAGCGTGCCGATGCCGATCGTCGTGATCACGACGACCAGGGCCGGGCGGATGCTCGGCAGGGTGATGAACCGGAACATCTTGAAGCTCTGCACGCCGTCGAGCTTGGCGGCCTCGATGATCTCGTCGGGGATCGCCTTGATGGCGGCCGAGAGCACGGTCATCGCGAACCCGGCCTGGATCCAGACCATGACGACGATCAGCATGAAGGTGTTCAGTGGGGCGTTGATGAGGAACTGCTGGGTCTCGAACCCCAGGGCCTTGAGGATGGCGTTGAGCAGGCCGATCTGCGGGCGGGACGGTCTGCTTGTACTGGTAGACGAACTTCCAGATGATGCTCGCGCCGACCATGGAGATGGCCATCGGCAGGAAGATCAGGGCCTTGGCGAACGCCTCGCCGCGGGCCCGGTCGATGAGGATCGCGTAGACCAGGCCGACGCCGGTCGCGATGAACGGCACGAGGATGACCCAGATGGCGGTGTTGCGCAGCACGAGCAGCAGCTCGGGCTCGGTGAACATCTGGACGTAGTTGTCGACCGAGAAGGAGCCCTCGCCGGACTTCCCACGGAACGACTGGATGATGGTGAGGATCGCCGGGTACATCAGGCCGAAGCCGAGCAGCAGGATCGCGGGGCCGACGAACAGCGCACCTTGGAACTTCTCACCGGTGCGGCCCTTGAACAGGGACGCGAAGAAGAGGACCAGGCCGAAGACGGCGGCGAAGAGGGCGATCGCGAAGAACATCAGGAAGAACTTGCCAGCAACGCTCTGGGCGCGCAGGAGCGGCTCGGGGATCGCCCCGGCGACCCCCACGAGGACGTGCATCGACATGGACTGACCTCCGGTGGAGTGGAGAAAGGGAGAACCGGGGTGGGGCGGAGGGCATCCGCCCCACCCCGGTTCGGGTGACCTTGGGGTCAGGTCAGAGCGTCAGCTCTTCGGCCAGGAGTTCTCGATGTAGTCGAGAGTCGCCTTGTCGTCCTGCCCGGTGATCCAGTTGGCCATGCCCTTCCAGAACGTGCCCGCGCCCACGGCGCCCGGCATCAGGTCCGAAGCCGTCGAAGCGGAAGGTCGCCGCCTTGTCGGTGAGGATCTCGGCCGAGAGCTTGTCGACCGGGTTGGTCAGCAGGTTCGGGTCGGCGTTCTTGTTGGCGGTCACACAGCCACCGGAGCCGCAGGTCTTCGCCCGCTCGTTGGCCCACTCGACCGAGGAGAGGTAGGTCTGGAAGGCCTTGACCTCGGGACGGTCGGCGAAGGCGGCGACGAACTCGCCACCACCGAGCACCGGCTTGGCGTGCTGTCGTCGACGGCCGGCAGGTAGAAGGCGCACACGTCGCCGTCGGGGCCGACCTTGGTGCCCTCGGGCCAGTTGGCCGCGTAGAACGACGCCTGGCGGTGCATGGAGCACGTTTGCCGTCGAGCGATCGGCAGGCCGCCGTCCTGGAAGGACGTGGAGGCGATCGTCTTGACGTCGCCGAAGCCACCGTTGACGTACTTGGGGTTCTTGAGGATCTTGCCGACCTCGGCCAGCGCCGTGGCGACCGCGGGGTCGTTGAACGGGATCTCGTGGTTGACCCACTTGTCGTAGGTCTCGGCACCCGCCGTGCGGAGCATGACGTCCTCGACCCAGTCGGTGGCCGGCCAGCCGGTGGCGTCACCGGACTCGATGCCGGCACACCACGGCTTGACGTGCCGCCGGGGTTGTCGGCGACGATCTTGTCGGAGAGCGCGATGCAGCTCGTCCCACGTCTTCGGGACCTCGTAGCCCTTGTCCTTGAAGGCCTTCGGCGAGTACCAGACGAAGGACTTCACGTTGGCGCCGAGCGGGGCGGCGTAGAACTTGCCGTCGACCGTGCCGTACTTCTTCCAGTCGGGCATGTTCTTGTCGGCGTTCGCGACGACCTCCGGCGGGGCCTCCTTGACCGCGCCGGTCGCGACCAGGGTCGCGAGCAGACCGGGCTGCGGCACGTAGGCGATGTCAGGAGCGTTGCCACCCTTGACGCGCACCGGCAGCTGGGCCTCGAACTCCTTGGAGCCCTTCGTACTTGATCGTGACGCCGGTGCACTCCTCGAACGGCTTGTAGGAAGCCTGGTGGGGAGCGTCCTCGGGTGCGGTGATCGAGGTGTAGACGGAGACCGTCTTGCCCGTCAGGTCACCGAACGCCTTGTAGGGCGCGCAGTCGATCGTGCTCTTGCCACCGCTGCTCGCGGTGTCGCCGCTGGTGTCGTCACTGCTTCCGCAGGCCGTCGCGGTCAGGGCCACCGCGAGGACTCCGGTCAACGCCGCAATGCGGCGCTTTGAGTTGAGGGCCATTGCCCGCCTCCATTTTCTCTGGTCGCGCCGAGACGGGTTGTCGGCCTCGGCGATGAGGGAACCGGGACCAAGGTAAAAGCGTTTACACACGGAGCGCAACGCTCCCGCGCCCCAAGCCGGTAACGATTGCGTAACACGGCCGCGTTCGGCACCCCGTCAGCGCACCGGCGCCCCGACCCCCGCGATGACCGCGGGGTAGGCCGTGCCGGACCCGTCACGCTTGCCGGTGGCCTCGGGCAGCTCGAGCGCGACGCCGTTCGGGCCGGACGCGCGGGCCGGCTGGGCGCCGACCCAGGCGAGCACCAGGGCGTCCTCGCCGCGCAGGAACCGGTGGGCGCGAACGCCGCCCGTGCCGCGGCCCTTGGGCGGGTACTCGGCGTACGGGCGTCACCTTGAGGGCTCCCGGCTGGGTGCCGGGCAGGGCGTCGGACGAGCCGGCCGAGGTGACGACGACGTTGTCGGCAGCCGGGTCGACCGCACCGAAGAAGGTCACCGACGCACCGGGGGAGAGCCGGATGCCGGCCATCCCGCCGGCCGTGCGCCCCTGCGGCCGCACCGCCGACGCGGGGAAGCGGAGCAGCTGGGCGTCGCTGGTGACGAAGACGAGGTCCTCGGCGCCGTCGTGCAGCGCCGCGGCGCCGACCACGGTGTCGCCGTCGCGCAGGCGCGACGGCCTCCCAGTCGGGGCGGCCGGGGTAGTCGGTGGTGACCCGCTTGACGACGCCCTGCGCGGTGCCCAGGGCGATGCCCGGGCCGTCGGCGTCGAGCGGGACGATCGTGAGCGGCTCCTCGCCGGCGGGCAGGTCGACGTAGACGGCCAGCGGCGCGCCCCCGGACAGGCTCGGCGACGCCACCCAGCGGCGGCAGCGTGGGCAGCTCGAGCGCCGACATCCGGATCATCCGTCCGCGCGAGGTCACGAGCGCGAACTCGCCTCGCGCGGTGGTGCGCACGGCCCCGACGACGGCGTCGTGCTTGGCGCGGCCACCCTCGCTCGGGATCGGGTCGGCGGTCGACGTGCGGGCGAGCAGCCCGGTCGACGACAGCAGCACCCAGCACGGGTCGTCGGTGACCTCGAGCGGGGTCGCGACCGAGGCCGGCGTGCCGGCCGACTCGAGCAGCACGGTGCGGCGGGGGGTGCCGTGCGCCTTGGCGACGTCGGCGAGCTCGGTCGACACGGTGCGGTGCAGCAGCTTCTCGTCGGCGAGGATCGCCTCGAGCTCGGCGATCTGGCGCAGCAGCTCGTCGCGCTCGGTCTCGAGCTCGATCCGCGAGAACCGGGTCAGGCGGCGCAGCTGCAGCTCGAGGATGTAGTCGGCCTGGGCGTCGGACAGGTCGAAGACCGAGATCAGCCGCTCCTTGGCCATCGCGGTGTCGTCGGAGCCGCGGATCAGCTGGATGACCTCGTCGATGTCGACGATCGCGACGAGCAGCCCCTCGACGAGGTGCAGCCGGTCCTGGCGCTTGCGCAGCCGGTACTCGGTGCGCCGGCGCACGACCCCGATGCGGAAGGTCGACGTAGGTGCGCAGCAGCTCCTTCAGGCCCAGGGTGCGCGGCTGGCCGTCGACCAGGGCGACGTTGTTGATGCCGAAGGAGTCCTCCATCGGCGTCAGCTTGTAGAGCTGCTCGAGCACGGCGTCGGGGTTGAAGCCGTTCTTGACCTCGAAGACCAGGCGCAGGCCGTGCTTGCGGTCGGTGAGGTCCTTGACGTCGCTGATGCCCTGCAGCTTCTTGGACTGCACCAGGGTCTTGACCCGCTCGATGACCTTCTCCGGGCCGATCAGGTAGGGCAGCTCGGTGACGACGATGCCCATCCGGCGCGGGGTGAGCTTCTCGACCCGGGCGGTGGCGCGGGTGCGGAAGCTGCCGCGGCCGTTCAGGTAGGCGTCGCGGATGCCGTCGAGCCCGATGATCCGCCCGCCGCCGGGCAGGTCGGGGCCGGGCACGAACTTCATCAGGTCGTCGAGCGAGCAGTCGGGGTGGGCGATCAGGTGCCGGGCCGCGCCGATCACCTCGACCAGGTTGTGCGGGGCCATGTTCGTGGCCATGCCGACCGCGATGCCGGACGCGCCGTTGACGAGCAGGTTGGGGTAGGCGGCCGGCATCACGCCGGGCTGGGTGAGCGAGTCGTCGTAGTTCGGCACGAAGTCGACGGTGTCCTCGTCGAGGCCCGCGACCATGAGCAGCGCGGCCGGCGCCATCCGGGCCTCGGTGTAGCGCGAGGCGGCCGGGCCGTCGTCGAGCGAGCCGAAGTTGCCGTGGCCGTCGACCAGCGGCAGGCGCATCGTGAACGGCTGGGCCATCCGCACCAGGGCGTCGTAGATCGCCTGGTCGCCGTGCGGGTGGTACTTGCCCATGACCTCGCCGACGACCCGGCTCGACTTCACGTGCGGGCGGTCCGGGCGCAGGCCCAGCTCGCTCATCCCGTACAGGATGCGGCGCTGCACCGGCTTCAGGCCGTCGCGGGCGTCGGGCAGGGCCCGCGAGTAGATGACGCTGTACGAGTACTCGAGGAAGGCGCTGCGCATCTCCTCCTCGACGTCGATGTCGACGATCCGCTCGGCGAAGTCCTCGGGGGGAGGAGGCGTGCTGCTGCGCTTGGCCATGGGGTGGGGCTCGGCTCCGGGTCGATCAGGGTCGCGGCGGTGCCGCGACGGGGGTCCGCACCATCCTCACAAACCGCGATGCCGCATCCGTCACGACACTCCGGGTCCGAACCGCCCGACGTGGAGCACCTCGTCGAGCGGGCGCCGACGGCGGGTGCGCGCCGAGCCCGACACCCGCTCCGCCTCGTGACCGAGCGCCACGACGCCGACGATCCGGCGGCCGTCCGGGATGCCGTGCGCCTCGCGGACCGCCTCGTGCCGCTCGACCGGCACCCCGAAGAACAGCGCCCCCAGGCCGGCGTCCTGCGCGCCGAGCAGCAGGACCATCGCCGCCATGGCGACGTCGGTGTCCCAGTAGGGGACGGGCCAGTGGTCGGTCGAGCGGTCGGTCCAGCCCTTGTCGGGCTGGGCGTAGCGGTCGAGGTACGCACCCGGGTCGGACAGGCAGAGCACGAGCGCCGGCGCGGCGCCGACCCCCCGGCGCCAGGCGTCCGGCGGGGTGCCGTCGTCGGTCGCCGACCAGAACGCCTCGCGGTCGGCCGGGTCGAGCAGGGCCACGAAGTCCCAGCCCTGGCTGAACCCGGCGCTCGGCGCGCGCACCGCCAGCCCGACCAGGTCGCGGACGACCTCCGGCGGCACCGGCAGGTCCGGGTCGAAGCGGCGCACCATGCGGCGGTGCAGGACGGCGTCGCGGAGCTCCACGGCGCCCAGTGTGCCGGTCCGGGGCCGGATCCGCGGGGTGGCACGATGGGGCCATGGAGGACGAGCCGCTCCCGCCCGGCTACCCCGCGGAGTGGGAGGCCGACGTCGTCCTGCGCGACGGCACCGTCGCCCACGTCCGGCCGATCTGCCCGTCCGACGGCGACGGCATCCGGCGCTTCCACGCCGCCCAGTCCGACGAGTCGATCTACCTGCGCTTCTTCGCGCCGTTGCGCCAGCTCAGCGACGCCGACGTCTTCCGGTTCACCCACGTCGACTACGCCGACCGGGTCGCCCTCGTCGCGACGATGCGCGACGACATCATCGGCATCGGCCGCTACGACCGGATCGACTCCCGCAGCGCCGAGGTCGCCTTCAACATCAGCGACCACTTCCAGGGCAAGGGCATCGGCTCGGTGCTGCTCGAGCACCTGGCCGCGATCGCCCAGGAGTTCGGCATCGCCCGCTTCACCGCCGAGGTGCTGCCCCAGAACCGCAAGATGCTCTCGGTCTTCTCCGATGCCGGGTACGACGTCAAGCGGCACATCGAGGACGGCGTCGTCGAGGTCGGCTTCGACATCGAGCCGACCGACTCGTCCAAGGCCGTGGCGATGTCGCGCGAGCACCGCGCCGAGGCCCTCAGCGTGCGCTCGATCCTGCACCCGAGCACGATCGCCGTCATCGGGGCGAGCCGGCGCCGCAACTCGATCGGCAGCCAGCTGCTCGACCGGCTGGTCGAGGCCGGGTTCACCGGCAGCATCCACCCGGTCAACCCCAACGTGCGCACCCTGCGCCGCCGCACGGCCTACCCGTCGGTCGCCGCCGTGCCCGGGCAGGTCGACCTCGCCATCATCGCCGTGCCGGCGCACGCGGTGCTCGAGGTCGTCGACGAGTGCGCCGAGGCCGGGGTCAAGGCCCTGCTCGTCGTGTCCTCCGGCTTCGCCGAGGAGGGCCGCGACGGGGAGCGGCTGCAGGCCGAGCTGCTGCGCCGGGCCCGCAACGCCGGCATGCGCGTCGTGGGCCCGAACTCCTTCGGGCTGATCAACAACGACCCGGCCGTGCGGCTCAACGCGTCGCTGGCCCCGACCCTGCCCCCGCACGGGCAGCTCGGCCTGTTCGCCCAGTCCGGGGCGCTCGGCATCGCGGTGCTGGCGTCGGCCGCCCGCCGCAACCTGGGCATCTCGACCTTCGGGTCGGCCGGCAACCGGGTCGACGTGTCCGGCAACGACTTCATGCAGTACTGGATCGACGACGACACCACCAGCGCCGTCGGCCTCTACCTGGAGTCGATGGGCAACCCGCGCAAGTTCTCCCGCATCGCGCGCAACCTGGCGCTGATCAAGCCGGTCATCGTCGTGAAGTCCGGCGTCTCCGCCTTCGGCGTCCCCCCGGGCCACCGGGTGCGCCGCACCAAGGCGCGCCCCGAGGTGTTCGAGGCGATGCTCAAGCAGGCCGGCGTGATGCGCGTCGAGAACGTGCACCAGCTCTTCGACATCGCCCAGCTGGTCGCGACCCAGCCGCTGCCCGCGGGCGACCGGGTCGCCGTCGTCGGCAACTCCACCGCCCTGGGCACGCTCACCGCCGACGCGTGCACGAGCTGGGGGCTCACCGTGTCGCACGGCCCGGTGGCGCTGCCCACCGAGGCGACGGCCGCGCAGTTCCGCACGGCGCTCGCCGCGGCGTTCGCCGACCCGAGGGTCGACTCGGTGCTGACCTGCTTCATCCCCCCCTGGTCACCAACGACGAAGACGTCGCGGCGGCCGTGCGCGATGCCGCGACTGGTTCTGAGAAGCCTTGTGCCGCAACCTTCCTCGGCATGCGCGGGGTCGACGACGGGCACGCGTCGGTGACGGGCACGGGCGGCTCGACCCGCGCCATCCCGGTCTACGCGATGCCCGAGGACGCCGTGCGGGCGCTCGCCGCGGCCACCCGGTACGGCCAGTGGCGGGCCAAGGACCACGGCACGCCGGTGGCCCCCGCCGGCATCAACCGCCGCATCGCGGAGGACGTCGTGCACACCGTGCTCTCGGTCGACCCGAAGGGCCGCCGGCTCACCCACGACGAGTCGGCCGCGCTGCTGCAGGCCTACGGCATCGACGTCTGGGGCAAGGAGGAGGCGCGGTCGGCCGACGAGGCGGTGGCCGCCGCGGAGCGGGTCGGCTACCCGGTGGTGCTGAAGTCGACCGCCCCGATGCTGCGCCACCAGGGCGGGGTCGGCTCGGTGCGCGTCGACCTGCGCACCGAGGCGTCGTTGCGCGCCGCGTGGGAGTCGCTCACCGAGCGGCTCGCCCCGCTCGACGCCGACCGCCTGGTCGTGCAGAAGATGGCCACCCCCGGGGTGCCGTGCGTCATCACCTCCGACGAGGACCCGCTGTTCGGGCCGGTGATCGGGTTCAGCGTGGCCGGGATGCCGACCGAGCTGCTCGACGACATCGCCTACCGCATCCCGCCGCTCACCGACGTCACCGTGAGCGAGCTGATCTCGTCGGTCAAGGCCGCGCCCGTGCTGCACGGCCACCGCGGGGCGACCCCGGTGCACCGCGCCGCGCTCGCCGACCTGATCGCGCGCGTCTCGGTGCTCGCGGACGACCTCGCCGAGGTCGCGTCCCTGAAGCTCAACCCGGTGAACGCGCACCCCGGTGGCGTCGAGGTGCTCGGGGCCGAGATCGTGCTGGCGCCGGCTCCGCGCCGGGCCGACCCGGGGCGTCGCTCGCTGACCTGACCGAGGGGTCCAGCGGCACGAAGGCACAGGTCGTGGGGGCGCGGTATGGCCCGGTCGAGCCATTCCGCCGCGTGGTGAGGCGCCCCTAACGTGGGCAGGTCCGAGAAGTGCCTACGAAGGAGCACCATGCGACTGATCACACCTGCTCACCGTCCCGGCCGCTGCCGGGGCGATCATCCTCCTCGGTATGTCCTCTGCCAGCGCCGGTGAGATCAACGGCACCGGCAACCCGCCCGGAACGGCAACGAGACCGGGCTGCGCGGCCACGCCAACTCCATCTGCGCCTTCTCCGGCCTGCAGGACGGCGACGGAGCCGGTTCCCCGGCCCCGGCGGCGCACCGCCCCAGAACTGGGGCCACGGTCAGGGTGCAGCGTTCGGTGCAGACCCCGGCGGAGCGACAAGGCCTCCGGGTTCCAGCCCGGCGACTCCTGCAACGGTCACACCGGCTTCCTCGCCGGTGGCGGCGGGGAGCCCTGACCGGCTGCGGGCCGGCGCGCGGCGAGCCCAGGCTCGCCGCGCGCCCCCGTCGTGGGCGGCCGTGACCACCCGGCCCCGGTCGGTGGTGGGTGACCCCCAGGGGTCGGCCGTGACGTCCCGGAACGATGGCCGGGGCGCGGGACGGGCACAATGGTGGACATGAGCAGTACCTCCGACGCCCCGGTCCTCCCCGCGGACCTCACCGACGCCATCGTGCGGGCGGGCTACTACCCGGCCCTGGTCGCCGACGTCGTGGCCGCGGCCCTGGTGCGCGAGCCGATCGAGAACCACCTCGTGCACCTCGAGACCACGTTCGACCGCGACGTCGTGCGTCGGCACATCACCGTGCTCGTGCTGACCCCGACCCGGCTGCTCATCGCGCACGCCGACGACCACGCCGACGAGCCGCCGGCGCCCCAGGACGTCGCGACGGCGACCACCGAGTCGATCCCGCTGTCGGCCGTGCGCGGCGTGATGCTCACCCACGTCGTCGAGAACCCGTCGACCTACGTGCCGGGCAGCCTGGGCCGCGAGATCTCGCTGACCCTGGGCTGGGGCACCGTGGCGCGCCTCGACCTGGTGCCGGCCTCGTGCGCCGACCCCGACTGCGACGCCGACCACGGCTACGAGGGCACCATCACCGGCGACGACATCGCGCTGCGCATCTCCGCGGCCGCCGACGGTGACGACGCCCTGTCCCAGGCGCTCGCCTTCGCCCGCGACCTGTCCGCCGCCATCGGCCAGGGCTGAGCGGACCGGATGCCGCCCACCGGCGACCCGTCCGCGCACCCGCCGGTCGGCCCCGGCCCCGCGCTCGCCGACGTGCTCCCGAGCGTCGCCCGCAGCCTGGGCGTGCCGTGGGGCGAGGGAGCGGGCGAGGCGCCGACCCGCCCGGGGTTCGACCTGCCACCGACCCGGCGCGCGGTGACCGTGCTCGTCGACGGCCTGGGCCACGACCTGCTCGTGCGCCGCGCCGGTCACGCGCCGTGGCTGCGCGCGCACCTCGCGGCGACCCGCCGGGTGGCCAGCGGCTTCCCGTCGACGACGGCCACCTCGATGGGCACCTTCGGCACCGGTCTCGCGGCCGGCGCCCACGGGATGCTCGGCTACGAGGTGCTCGTGCCCGGAACCGACCGGCTGCTCAACGAGCTGTCCTGGGAGGACGGCCCCGACCCCCGTACCTGGCAACCGCACCCCACGGTCTTCGAGGCCGTCGCCGCGGCCGGGCTCGAGGTCGCCCGGGTGGGGCCGGCGCACTTCGACGGGTCGGGGCTCACCAACGCCGCCATCCGCGGGGGCCGGTTCATCGCGGCCGCCAGCCTGCAGCAGCGGGTCGACGCGACGCTGGCCGCGGTGCGCTCCGGCCCCCGGGCGCTGGTGCACCTCTACTGGGGCGACCTCGACAAGATCGGCCACGTGCACGGCTGCGACTCGTGGCAGTGGGGCGACGAGCTCGAGAGCGTCGACCGTGAGCTCGCCCGGCTCGCCGCGAGCCTGCCCGACGACTGCTCGCTCACCGTCACGGCCGACCACGGCATGGTCGACTCCCCGCACGAGCTGCGCCTCGACGTGGCCCACGAGCCCCTGCTCGCGGCCGGGGTGCGACACGTCACCAACGAGGCGCGCGCGCCCCAGCTCTACGTCGAGCCCGGCGCCCGCGACGACGTCCACGCCGCGTGGTCCGCGCTGCTCGGCGACCGCGGCATCGTGCTCACCCGCGAGGACGCCGTGGCCGCCGGGTGGTTCGGCGCGGTCGACCCCGCCAACCTGGGCCGGATCGGTGACGTCGTCGTCGCCATGCGCGGCCGCTTCGCCGTCGTCGACTCGCGCCGCGCCCGCCCCGAGCTGCTCGCCCTGCGCGGCCTGCACGGGTCGCTCAGCGACGACGAGGTGGCGGTGCCCGTCGTGCACGTGCCGGCGGCCCGGATCGCCTAGGGTTCCGGTCGTGGCGGATCTGGTCTTCTTCTCGGGAACGATGGACTGCGGCAAGTCGACCCTTGCGCTCCAGATGGACCACAACAACGCCGTCGCGCGGCCGCCAGGGCCTGATCTTCACCAAGCTCGACCGGATGGGCGAGTCGGTGCTGTCGTCGCGGCTGGGCCTGTCGACGCCGGCCATCGAGGTCGGCGACGACCTCGACTTCTGGGACGAGGTCGTCGAGCGGCTGACGTCCGGGGCCCGGGTCGACTACCTCATCTGCGACGAGGCGCAGTTCTACACCCCGCTGCAGGTCGAGCAGCTCGCCCGGGTCGTCGACGAGCTCGACATCGACGTGCACGCCTTCGGCATCACCGCCGACTTCCGCACCGAGCTGTTCCCCGGCTCGCGCCGGCTCATCGAGCTGGCCGACCGGGTGCAGCTGCTCCAGGTCGAGGCGCTGTGCTGGTGCGGGCGCAAGGCCACCCACAACGCCCGCATCGTCGACGGCGTCATGGTCGTCGAGGGCGAGCAGGTCGTCGTCGGTGACACGGCCGCCGCGAGCACCGGCCTCGTCGAGTACGAGGTGCTCTGCCGGCGGCACTACATGCGGCGGATGAACAGCCAGGCCGCCCGGGCCGCGTCGCCGTCGCCCGACACCCTGCCGTTCGACCTCGACGTCTGCCCGGTGCCGCCCCGCCCCTGAGCGCGCGTCAAGGGACTCGCCGTGCGCGTGACGCGTGTTCTCTACCTCGACCCGAGGTCGAGGTGCATCCGGATGCCGGGCCCGAGCTCGGTGGCCACCTCACCGTCGCGCTCGAAACCGACCCGGCCGTAGAAGCGGCTCGCGTGCGGGTTGCCGGTCACCTCGATGCGGGTCGCGCCGTCGCGGCGGGCGAGCGACGCGGCATCCGCCACCAGCAGGGCGCCGATGCCCCGGCGGTGGTGCTCGGGGTCGACGAAGAGGTCCTCCAGCTCGCGGACCGGGCCGGTACCGAGCGTCGTCGCGAACCCGACGACGGTGCCGTCGGGGGTCGACCGCCACCCGGGTGTGCCCGGCGAGCACCTCGGTGTCGGGCAGCACGAGCGCCTCGGGGTGGGCCAGCAGGGCGGGTGCGTCGCCGGGGTTCGACAGCGACGCCCGGCGGAAGAGGTCGCGCAGCACCGGCAGGTCGTCGGCGACGGCGGTGCGGACGTGCACGGCAGGACCGGTCAGCCGGAGCCGCCGCCGCGGGTGCCGAAGACGATGTCGTCCCAGCTCGGCACGCTCGGGCGACCCTTGCGGGTGGGCGCCGGCGCGGGTCGGGGCGGCGTCGGGCCCGTCGTCGGTCGCGGCCTTCGCGGTGCGCTGGTCGGTGCGGTGTCGTGCTCGTGCTCGGGCCAGCCGCCCACGAGCGTCGTCGGCGTCGGTGGGCTCCTCGAGGTGGGCCGAGACCGGGTTGCGCCCACGCGCGGCCGGCGGCGGGGGAGCCTGCGACACGTCGCCGGCGAGGTCCTCGATGGGCAGCGCGTCGGCGCGGGGCCGGTCGTCGCCCGGGGTGCCCGAGGGGGAGGGCCGGCGGCGCCGGCGACCGCGGCTGGAGTGCTCACGCATCGCGGCCATCAGGTCGATCGGCTCGTGCGGCGCGCGGTGGTGCACGGCGTGGTCGACCCCGCCGTCGGCGTCGATGTCGTAGACGTCGGAGTCACCCGCCGTGGCGGCCCGGTGCGGCGTCGGGATCGCGCCCGGCGCGGCCTCCTCGCTGAGCCAGCGGGCCTCGTCGTTGGTGGCGGTGACCGAGCCGCTCAGCGGCTCGTAGCGCCAGGTCGCGGTGCGCTGGCGGCCACCGGCGGCGAAGGTCAGGGTCAGCTGCCAGACGCCCTCGTCGTCGCGGGAGGAGTCCCACTCGACGTCGTCGCGGTCGACGCCGCGGTCGCGCAGGCGTTCGGAGACCCGCTCGGCGAGGGTGACCGGGCCGGCGCCGCGGCTGCCGACGGCGCACTTCTGGGCGACCTGCGCGACGTACTCGCGCTCGGCGAGCACCGGGCCCTCGAAGCGGCGCACCTTCTCGACGGTCCAGCCCGCGCGGTCGGCGACCTCCTCGGCGGACAGGCCGCGGCGGATCAGCGCCTGCACCTCGCGCGGTCGCAGGCCACCGTCGATCTCGATCTGCAGCTGGCCCAGGCGGGGCCGGTCGCGACGGGCCGCGGCCCGCAGCGCCTCGTCGAGGCCGAGGCGGTAGCGGCCGCCGTCGGCGTCCGCGAGCAGGAGGTGCTGGCCGTCCTCGTGGACGCCGATGAGGCGAAGGTCCTGCATGTCGGGCTCCCGGAGTTGCTCGTCGTCGAGACGACTGTGCCATCCCGAGGGGCGCGGTGACGCATCCCACGCCGAGGCCCCGCGAATTGCCCGCATACGCTGTGCGCATGTCAGATGCCGCGGATGCGCTCGCCCCCTACGACGTCGTGCTTCTCGGCTCCTTCGGGGGGCCCGAGGCCCCGGACGAGGTGGTGCCGTTCCTGCGGCGGGTCACCGCCGGCCGCGGCATCCCCGACGCCCGGCTCGAGGCGGTCGGCGAGCACTACTTCGCCCGCGGTGGCCGCAGCCCGATCAACGACCTCAACCGCGAGCTGCTGGTGCGCCTGCGCGCCGAGCTCGACCGGCGCGGCATCGACACCCCCCTGCTGTGGGGCAACCGCAACTCGGAGCCGTTCTTCACCGACGCCCTGCACGAGGCCCTCGACCTCGGTGCCACCCGGGTCGTCACCGTGCTCACGAGCGCCTTCTCGTGCTACTCGTCGTGCCGGCAGTACCGCGAGGACCTCGCCGCCGCGGTCGACGAGGTCGGCCCCGCCGCCGACGGGCTGGTCGTCGACAAGGTGCGTCCGTACGCCGTGCATCCCGGGGTGGGGCGGTCCTGGCTGCGCGCGCTGGTCGCGACGGTGCGGCGCGCTGCCCGACCCGGCATCCGCGCACGTCCTGTTCGTCACGCACTCGGTGCCCGACGCGATGGACGACACGTCCGGGCCCGGTGACGGCGAGGGCAACCTCTACTCCGACCAGCACGTGCGCCTGGCCCGCCGGCTCACCGACGAGCTGAACCGCGAGCTCGGCCTCGAGGTGCAGGGCGAGCTGGTGTTCTGCTCGCGGTCCGGCCCGCCGACCCAGCCGTGGCTCGAGCCCGACGTCAACGACCGGATCGAGGAGCTCGCCGCCGAGGGCGGCGTCACCGTCGTGTGCGCCCCGATCGGCTTCATCTCCGACCACATGGAGGTCGTGCACGACCTCGACACCGAGGCCGCCGAGACCGCCGAGCGGGTCGGTGTGCCCTTCGTGCGGGTGCCGACCCCGGGCACCGACGAGGTCTTCGTCGAGGGTCTGGTCGACCTGCTGCTCGAGCGCGCCGCCGAGGCGCGCGGCGAGGTGGTCGTGCCCGAGACCTGGCTGCCCGGCGACGTGCGGCCGTCGGTCTGCGCGCCCGGCTGCTGCCCCAACCTGCGGGCCGCGAAGCCGGCCCTGTGCGGCAGCGACTGATGCCGACGGCATCCGCCCTGCCGGCCGGGGTCGACCTCGCCGAGCTCGAGGAGGTCGCCTGCCGGGTGGCCCGGGCCGCCGGCCGGCTCGTCGTCGACGAGCGACCCGCCGACCTGCGGGTCACCTCGAAGTCGACCGACACCGACCCGGTGACCGTGATGGACCAGCGCAGCCAGGAGCTCATCCTGCGGCTGCTCGGCGAGGAGCGACCCGACGACGCGGTCATGGGCGAGGAGGAGGGCAGCGCCACCGGCACCAGCGGGCTCACCTGGGTCATCGACCCGATCGACGGCACGGTCAACTACCTCTACGGCATCCCGTCGTACGCCGTGAGCGTCGCGGTCGTCACCGGTGACCCCGCCCGGCCGGGCCACTGGGAGTCGGTGGCCGGCGCGGTGCTCAACCCCGAGACCGGCGAGCTGTTCCACGCCCACCGCGGCGGCGGCGCCCGGCTGACCACCGACCGGGGCACCCGCACCCTGCGCGCCACCGAGGCCACCGACCTGGGCATGGCCCTGGTCGGCACCGGGTTCGGGTACGTCGCCTCGATGCGGGCCCGCCAGGCGGCCCTGCTGGTCGACCTGCTGCCGCGGGTGCGCGACATCCGGCGGCACGGCGGTGCGGCCCTCGACCTGTGCGGGCTGGCGGCCGGCCGGCTCGACGCCTACTACGAGACGGCGCTCAACGCGTGGGACCGCGCGGCCGGCGAGCTGGTCGCGCGCGAGGCGGGTGCGGTCGTGGGCGGGCCGGTCGACGACGTGCCGACGCGCGACCTGGTCTGGGGCGCCGCACCCGGGCTGGCCGCGGAGTTCGGCGACCTCGTGCGCGAGCTGTCGGCCCGGCACGTGGGGTCGGCGGGCTGAGCCCGAACGCGCGCCGGAACGGCGCCGGACGCGGGCTGGACGGCGCCCGCACGGCATCCGGACGTCGGCTGACCGGGGGCTGCGGGTGACACACCCGACGCGCCACCGGATGGACCCGGCGTGGCGCCGCGCGTCGCGATGGTGCACAATCGCGGCGCACGGCGATCCCCTCGGGCACAAACACGGCCATCCGTGCGTTGTCAGGGCCGGGTCATACGACGAAGGGTGGACACACAAACATGGCAACCGACTACGACGCACCGCGCAAGACCGACGACGAGCTGTCCGAGGACTCCATCGAGGAGCTCAAGAGCCGCCGCGTCGACAAGCGCGCCTCGAGCGTCGACGTCGACGAGACCGAGCAGGCCGAGGGCTTCGAGCTGCCCGGGGGCCGACCTGTCCGGCGAGGAGCTCTCGGTGCGGGTCCTCCCGCGCCAGGCCGACGAGTTCACCTGCTCCAGGTGCTTCCTGGTGCACCACCGCAGCCAGCTCGCCAGCGAGAAGTCCGGCGTGCTGGTCTGCCGGGAGTGCGCCGCCTGAGCCGCTCGCTCGACGCACGCACCACCTCGTGACCGCCGCCGCCCGCGTCCCCGTCGCCGTCCGGCGACTGCACCCGGACGCGGGCGTGCCGGCGTACAGCACCGACGGTGACGCCGGCGCCGACCTGACGAGCGTGGCCGAGGTGACGCTCGCGCCGGGGGAGCGGGCCCTGGTGCCCACCGGCATCGCCGCTCGCGCTGCCGCCCGGGCACGGTCGGGCTGGTGCACCCCCGGTCCGGCCTCGCCGCCCGCCACGGCGTCACCGTGGTGAACGCGCCCGGCACGGTCGACTCCGGCTACCGGGGCGAGATCCTGGTGAACCTGGTCAACCTCGACCCGCGCGAGCCGTTCACCGTGCGGGTGGGCGACCGGATCGCCCAGCTCGTCGTGCAGCACTACCTGCACGCCGACTTCGACGTCACGGATTCGCTTCCGGACAGCGCCCGGGGGGAGACTGGTCACGGATCCACCGGCGGGTTCGGCCCTGCCGACCCCCGCTGACCCGCAGCAGACCAGACCACATCGAGGACGACCGCAGACGTGAGCATCTTCAAGAGATCCAAGGACTCCGACCGACCGGCCCCCGCCGACCCGGACGCCGAGACGGCTCAGGACGACGCTGGACGACGACGCGACCGAGGCCGAGGAGGCCACCTTCGTGCCCGTCGACCGCAGCGCCGGCCCGTTCGACGTCACCGAGGTCGACGGCCGCGACGGCCGGGTCGACCTGGGTGCGCTGTGGATGCGCGGCGTGCCGGGCATGGAGCTGCGCCTCGAGATCGACCAGGCGACCCAGCAGGTCAACGCCGCCACCGCGGTGATCGAGGACTCCGCCCTGCAGCTGCAGGCCTTCGCGGCCCCGCGCTCGGGTCGGCTCTGGGACGAGATCCGGGCCGAGATCGCCGCCGCCGTCGAGACCCAGGGCGGCACCGCCGAGGAGCACGTCGGGTCGCTCGGCGCCGAGCTGCGCACCCGGATGCCGTCCGCCGGCCCCGACGGCCGCACCGTGTTCGCGCCCGCCACCTTCCTCGGGGTCGACGGCCCGCGCTGGTTCCTGCGCGGCGTGCTGTCCGGTCGCGCGGCCATCGACGAGGGCGCCGCGGCGGCGCTGGTCGAGGTCTTCAAGGCCGCCGTCGTCGTGCGCGGCACCGAGCCGATGGCCCCCCGCGAGCTGCTGCCGCTGGCGCTGCCCCGCGACGCCGAGGCCGCCGCGGCGGCCGAGACCGCGGCGCTGGATGCCGAGGACGAGGCCGAGCGCACCTCCCTCGACCCCTTCCAGCGCGGCCCCGAGATCACCGAGGTGCGGTGATGGGCCTGCGGGAGCGGCTGCACGACCTGACGCAAGACGCCCACCGAGCACCAGGCGGAGTCGCTGCGCGAGCAGTCCGAGACCGCCGGCGGCGACGACCTCACCGCCCTGGCGCCTGCGGCATCCGGCCTGTGTCTGCGGCACCGTGCGCACGGTGACCCTGCCGCCGCGGCGGAGCGTCCCGGCCCTGGTGGCCGAGGTCTGGGACGGCAACGGGTCGGTCAACCTGGTCTGGGTCGGCCGGCGCACCATCGGTGGCATCGAGCCCGGGGTCTTCCTGCGGGCGCGCGGGCGGGTCACCGTCGGTGCGCGGCACCCCGACGATCTTCAACCCGTCCTACGAGATCGTGCCCACCGCGTGACGGAGGAGCCCGCCGCGGCGCTGACCGCGGCGACTCCCGAGACGGTCGAGGCGCTGATCCGGCACCGGCTGTCGGCGGCGCTCGGCGGGTGGCGCGGCTCGATCGAGACCGCCCTGCCCACCGTCGTGTTCGTCGTGTTCTGGACCTGGCAGCAGGACGTCAAGGTCGCGGCCGGCGCGGCGCTGGCCGTGGCGGTCGTGCTGGCGATCGTGCGGGTCGTGCAGCACTCGTCGCTGTCGCACGTCGCCGGCGCCGTCTTCGCGACCGCGATCGCGGCGTTCTTCGCGGTGCGGTCGGGGCGGGCCGAGGCGGCGTTCCTGCCCGGCATCCTGACCAACGCGGCCTTCCTCGCCGCTGACCCTGCTGTCGGTGGCGACCCGGTGGCCGGCGGTGGGCTTCATCGTCGGCGCCGGCGACCCGCGCGCCCAGGAGGACCCGTTCGCCTGGCGTCGCGACCGCGGCATGGTGCGGGTGTGCACCCGGCTGACCTGGGTGCTCGTCGGCGGTCTACGCGGTGCGCCTGGCGATCATGGTGCCGCTGTACCTCGCCGCCGACGTGGCGTGGCTCGGGGTCGCGAAGATCGCCCTCGGGCTGGCCGCTGTGGGTGGCCTCGCTCGCGGTCATGGGCTGGATGCTGCTGTCCGGGCACACGCCGCTGGAGCCGGGGGAGGGCCCC
Organism: uncultured Actinomycetota bacterium; assembly: GCA_963782695.1. GTDB lineage: Bacteria > Actinomycetota > Actinomycetes > Actinomycetales > Dermatophilaceae > Fodinibacter. The sequence continues at coordinate 97,827 of CAWAKY010000006.1, forward strand.
GGCGCGGAGGAGGAGTCCGAGGACGCCGAGCCCAACGCCTGACCGCGGGGCCGGCGCCGCCTACCGCGCGGTACGTGGCCGTGATCACGACGAGTACCACGCGGTAGCGCGCGCTGTAGCGGGCGCCGCGACTCAGAGGAACTGGGCCGGGTCGAACTCGTCGATCGGGATGATCCGCACGCGCGGCAGCCGCTCGTTGAAGGCGAGCACGTCGTACTCGAGGTCGAACGACTCCAGCCCGCGCTCGACCAGCGGGCACGAACGCGTGGTTGCGGAACTCGGTGAAGCCGATGACCCCGACGCGCCGGCCGTCGAGCAGGCCCTCGACCTGCTCGACGAAGTCGCCGTCGTTGCTGACCAGCATGACGTCCGCCTCGCGGCGAGCGAGCTCGACGAGGGTGCGCTGGATCGCGATGTCGACGACCTTCTCGCCCGGCCCGCCGGACAGCGGCACCGGCCGGTAGCCGATGGCCAGCAGCGCCTGCACGAACGTCATCGGCAGCTCGCTGTTGGCGGCCAGGAAGAACAGGCCCTGGGCCGGCTGGTCCCAGCGCTCGCGGGCGAACTGCAGCAGGCGCTCCCAGCGCGGCCGCTCCTCGGGGCGGGGCCGCCGGCCGAGGATCGAGGTGCCGAGGGTGGCGTCGATGTTCTCGCCGTCGATGAGCACGTACGTGGTTCTCGACTCGTCACCCATGGGCGGAGACTACGGCGTCACCCGGCGGCGCGGCGCGCGGCACCGACCCGCCCCGCCCGCCCCGCAACAGGGTCGTCGTCGGCGGCTCGACCCACGAGGTGGTGGTCGGTCCGCCGAGGAGGTACTTCTTCCCGAGGTCGATGTGGTTCTTGGCGTCGGCCTTGGCGTGCTTCTCGGCCCGCTTCTCCTTGATCGACTTGCTCGGCTTCTTGGCCATGTCTGTCGGGGCGACTTGTCGGCCATGAGCTGCTCCCAGCGTAGGGAACCTGAACGGCTCCGTCTGCTGACACTACGCCGCCGCGAGCGCGAAACGCTCAGGCGTCGTCGTCGTCGTCCGCGTTGTCGGTGTCGCGCTTGTGGCGCTGGCCGGGGCTGAGCAGCGACTCCAGCTCGGCCTCGACGTCGGGCGTGGTGATGAACAGCAGCTCGTCGAGCGGCTCGAGGGCGTCGTCGCGGCTGGGGGCGATCGGGTGGCCCTCGCGGATGATGCCGGTGAGCACCGTGTTGCCCGGGAACGGGCACGTCGCCGACGCGCGACCCGGCGAACGGGCTGCCGACCGGCAGGGTCATCTCGACCATCATCGCCTTGCCCTGCTGGAACTCGAAGATGCGCACCAGGTCGCCGACGCTCACGGCCTCCTCGACCAGGGCCGTCATCAGCCGCGGCGTCGAGACGGCGACGTCGACGCCCCACGCCTCGTCGAACATCCACTCGTTCTTGGGGTTGTTGACCCGGGCCACGGTGCGGGGCACCCCGAACTCGGTCTTGGCCAGCAGGGACAGCACGAGGTTGACCTTGTCGTCACCGGTCGCCGCGACGACGACGTCGCACTCGGCGAGCCCGGCCTCGGAGAGGGCCTCGATCTCGCAGGCGTCGGCCTGCAGCCAGCTGGCGTCGGGCACCTTCTGCACCCGCTCGCCGTCGGCGTCACGGTCGACGAGCAGCACGTGGTGACCGTTGCGCAGCAGCTCTCGGGCGATGGACCGCCCGACACTGCCGGCTCCGGCGATGACGACGCGCATGGGGGATGGCCTTTCGGGTCAGTGCGCCGGCGGCGGCGCGTCCAGGACGCGCTCCGCGATGGCGAGGTCCTCGCGCCGGAGCGCGATGTGGAGGAGGTCGCCCTCCTGGTAGACGGTCTCGGGCCCCGGGACCATCCCGTCGCCCAACCGGGTGAGGTAGGCGAGCCGGCCGCCGGTGGCCGCCTCGATGTCGCTCATCCGCCGGCCGATCCAGCCCGCGGACACCGGCATCTCGGCGATGACGACCTTGCCCGACGGGTCGGTGAACTCGGGCACGTGGCCCTGGGGGAGCAGTCGGCGCAGCATCTGGTCGCTGGTCCACTTCACGGTGGCGACGGTGGGGATGCCGAGGCGCTGGTAGATCTCGGCGCGGCCCGGGTCGTAGATGCGCGCCACGACGTGCTCGACGCCGTACTTCTCGCGCGCGACGCGGGCGGCGAGGATGTTGGAGTTGTCGCCGCTCGAGACGGCGGCGAAGGCGTAGGCGTGGTCGATGCCGGCGGCCCGCAGGGTGTCGCGGTCGAAGCCGACGCCCGTGACGGTGCGGCCCTCGAACGTGGTGCCGAGCCGGCGGAACGCGGACTCGTCCTGGTCGATGACGGCGACCTCGTGCCCGGCGTGCTCGATGGCCCGGGCGAGGGCGGCGCCGACGCGGCCGCAGCCCATGATGACGAAGTGCACGATGCCGACGCTACACCGACGTCATGGCGGCCGGTGACAGTGTGCCGGAACGCGTGCGCGCACCGCGGAAGGCGCGGCATACAGTGTCTGTCGTGTCTTCACCCGGACGTGTCGTCAAGCGCGTGATCCTCGGCCGCGCGATGCGCAGCGACCGGCTCGGCGAGACCCTCCTGCCGAAGAAGCTCGCCCTGCCGGTCTTCGCCAGCGACGCGCTGTCGTCGGTCGCCTACGCCCCCGACGAGATCCTGCTGACGCTCGGCCTCGGCGGCGGCGCCCTGGCCCTGACGAACTCGTGGAAGATCGCCGCTCGCGGTCGTCGTCGTCATGGCCGTCGTCATCATGAGCTACCGCCAGAACGTGCACGCCTACCCCTCCGGTGGCGGCGACTACGAGGTGGCCAGCGTCAACCTCGGGCCGCAAGGCCGGGCTCACCGTGGCGCAGTGCGCTGCTCGTCGACTACGTGCTGACCGTCGCGGTGTCGGTCTCCGCCGGCGTGCAGAACGCCGGCGTCCGCCTTCGAGTTCCTGCGCGGCAAGGAGGCGATCGTCGCGGTGCTCATCGTCGCGACCCTCACCGCGATGAACCTGCGCGGCGTGCGCGAGTCCGGCGCGGCGTTCGCGGTCCCCACCTACCTGTTCATGTTCAGCGTCATCGGGATGGCGCTGTTCGGGTTCTACCGTCGCGCCTCCGGGGACCTGCCGCTGGCCGAGAGCGGCCCCATGCAGCTGCTCCCCGAGCCCGGCTACGAGACGATCGGCGGCCTCGCCCTGGCGTTCCTCATGCTGCGGGCGTTCTCGTCGGGCTGCGCGGCCCTGACCGGCGTCGAGGCGATCAGCAACGGCGTGCCCGCCTTCCAGAAGCCGAAGAGCAAGAACGCCGCGACGACCCTGCTGCTCATGGGCTCGATCGCGGTGACGATGCTCGTCTCGATGATGGCGCTGTCCCGCTGGACCGGCGTCAAGATCGCCGAGGACCCCGCGACCCAGCTCACCCTCGACGGGGTGCCCGTCGGCGACACCTACGTGCAGGACACCGTCATGGGCCAGGTGTCGAAGGCGGTGTTCTCGGGCTTCCCGCTCGGGGTCGTGCTCGTCTCGGTCGTCACCGGGCTGATCCTCGTCCTCGCCGCGAACACGGCGTTCAACGGCTTCCCGGTGCTCGGCTCGATCCTCGCCCGCGACGGCTTCCTGCCGCGCCAGCTGCACACCCGCGGCGACCGGCTCGCGTTCTCCAACGGCATCATCATCCTGGCCGCCTGCGCCGCCGGCCTGATCGTCATCTACAACGCCGAGGTCACCCGCCTCATCCAGCTCTACATCGTCGGCGTCTTCGTGTCGTTCACGCTCTCCCAGATCGGCATGGTGCGGCACTGGACCCGCCACCTGACCCTCGAGCGCAACCCGCAGGCGCGCGCCCACATGATGCGCAGCCGGGTCATCAACAGCGTCGGCGGCGGCGATGTGCGGCACCGTGCTGCTCGTCGTGCTCGCGACCAAGTTCACCCACGGTGCCGGCTACGCGATCGCGGCGATGGCGGTCATCTTCGTCGTGATGATGCGCATCCGCCGGCACTACGACCACGTCCGCGACGAGCTCGCGGTGAGCGAGGGCGACACCAAGCACCAGCTGCTGCCGTCCCGCGTGCACGCCATCGTGCTCGTCGCCAAGATCCACAAGCCGACCCTGCGGGCGCTCGCCTACGCCCGGGCGACCCGGCCGTCGATCCTCGAGGCGCTCACCGTCGACGTCGACCCCGACGAGACCAAGGCGCTGCAGGCCGAGTGGGACCGCCGCGACATCCCGGTGCCGCTCAAGGCGCTCGACAGCCCCTACCGCGAGATCACCCGGCCGGTCGTCGACTACGTGAAGTCGATCCGCTCCGGCAACCCGCGCGACCTCGTCGTGGTCTACATCCCGCAGTACGTCGTCGGTCACTGGTGGGAGCAGATCCTGCACAACCAGAGCGCGCTGCGGCTGCGCACCCGGCTGCTGTTCACCCCCGGCGTCATGGTGTCGTCGGTGCCGTGGCAGCTCGCGTCGTCGCAGGGCGTCGAGGAGCGGATGGACGGCCCGGTCGCGGGCGACGTGCGCCGCGGCGAGGGCTGATGCCCGAGCACCAGGGCGGCGGGCTCGCGGTCGGCGACGAGGTCGAGGTCGACGTCACCGCCATCGCCCACGGCGGCCACTGCATCGCCCGCCACGAGGGGCAGGTGCTCTTCGTGCGCCACACGATCCCCGGTGAGCGGGTGCTCGCCCGGGTCACCGAGACCGGTGCCGGTGAGCGCTTCGTCCGCGCGGATGCCGTGTCGGTGGTCACCGCGTCGCCCGACCGGGTCGCCCCGCCCTGCCCCTGGGCCGGCCCCGGGCTGTGCGGCGGCTGCGACCTGCAGCACGTGGCGCTGCACCGCCAGCGCGCGCTCAAGGCCGACGTCGTGCGTGAGCAGATGGCGCGGCTGGCCCACCTCGAGCGTCGACGTCGAGGTCGAGCCGGTTCCCGGCGACGCCGACGGCCTCGACTGGCGCACCCGCGTCGAGTTCGCGGTGGATGCCGAGGGTCGGGCCGGGCTGCGCCGGCACCGTTCGCACGACGTGGTCGCCGGTCGACCACTGCCGCATCGCCGCGCCCGGCATCGACCTGCTCCGGGTCACCGAGGGGCTGTGGCCCGGGGTCGAGGTGGTCGACGCCGTCGCCCCGTCGGTCGGGGAGCCGCTGGCCGTGGTGGTGCCCGGCCCGGTGGTGCCGGTCGTGCACGAGCGGGTCGACGCGGCCTGGCCGGCGGGCGACGGCACGCGAGCAGTCGCTGTCGCGCGAGCTCGCCGTCTCGGCGCGCGGCTTCTGGCAGGTGCACCCCGGCGCCGCCCGCACCTTCGTCGAGGCCGTCATGGACGGCGGCCGCACGCGCGCCCGGGCGAGCGGGCCCTCGACCTGTACGCCGGGCGTGGGCCTGTTCGCGAGCGCCGCTCGCCGCCGCGGTCGGCCCGACGGGCCAGGTCATCGCCGTCGAGTCCGACCCGGAGGCCGCCGACGCTCGCCCGCGAGAACCTCGCCGACCACTCCAACGTCGCCGTGCTCACCGCCCGGGTCGACGACGCCTTCGGGGTGCGCGCGACCGTCCCGCCGGGGGAGTGCGAAGCAGCGGGGAAGCCGCCCGCGCAAGGCGTCGCGCTCCACGCTGCATGCCGACGGCGGCCGACGTCGTCGTGCTCGACCCGCCGCGCACCGGCGCCGGCCGCGGGGTGTGCGGCGAGATCGCGGCGCTGCGTCCGCGGGTGGTCGTCTACGTCGCCTGCGACCCGGCGGCGCTGGCCCGCGACACCGCCTACCTGGCCGACCTCGGCTACCGGCTCGACGGGCTGCGGGCCTTCGACGCCTTCCCGATGACGCACCACGTCGAGTGCGTCGCGCGCTTCGTCCGGGCCTGACCACCGGCCCGGATGCCGGTCTCGCGGGTCGGCACGCCGCGGCATAGGCTCGACCTGATCGACCCCGTGTGGTTATATATCTTGACGTCAAGATAAATTACGGGAATCGCGCGACGACGCACGACCCTGAAGGGAGCCCTGGTGGCCAGCACGAACAGCTTCGACGCCCACGGCACGCTCGAGGTGGGTGAGCAGTCCTACGAGATCTACCGGCTCGCCGCGGTCGAGGGGAGCGAGTCGCTTCCCTACAGCCTCAAGGTGCTGCTCGAGAACCTGCTGCGCACCGAGGACGGCGCGAACATCACCGCCGACCACATCCGGGCGCTCGGCGGGTGGGACGAGAACGCCGAGCCCGACACCGAGATCCAGTTCACCCCGGCCCGCGTGATCATGCAGGACTTCACCGGCGTGCCCTGCGTCGTCGACCTCGCCACGATGCGCGAGGCCGTCGCCGAGCTCGGTGGCGACGCCACCAAGATCAACCCGCTCGCGCCGGCCGAGCTGGTCATCGACCACTCGGTGATCATCGACGTCTTCGGCCGCGCCGACGCCTTCGAGCGCAACGTCGCGCATCGAGTACGAGCGCAACGAGGAGCGCTACAAGTTCCTGCGCTGGGGCCAGACCGCGTTCGACGACTTCAAGGTCGTCCCGCCGGGCACCGGCATCGTGCACCAGGTCAACATCGAGCACCTCGCGCGCACCGTCATGGTCCGCGACGGCGTCGCCTACCCCGACACCTGCGTCGGCACCGACAGCCACACGACGATGGTCAACGGCCTCGGCGTGCTCGGCTGGGGCGTCGGCGGCATCGAGGCCGAGGCGGCCATGCTCGGCCAGCCCGTCTCGATGCTCATCCCGCGGGTCGTCGGCTTCAAGCTCTCCGGCGTCGATCCCGTCCGGCGCGACCGCGACCGACGTCGTGCTCACGATCACCGAGATGCTGCGCAAGCACGGCGTCGTCGGCAAGTTCGTCGAGTTCTACGGCGAGGGCGTCTCCGCCGTGCCGCTGGCCAACCGCGCCACGATCGGCAACATGAGCCCCGAGTTCGGCTCGACCTGCGCGATCTTCCCGATCGACGAGGTGACCCTCGACTACCTGCGCCTCACCGGCCGCTCGGCCGAGTCGGTCGCGCTCGTCGAGGCGTACGCCAAGGAGCAGGGGATGTGGCTCAAGGCCGGCCCCGACCAGCCCGAGTCGCGCTACAGCGAGTACCTCGAGCTCGACCTGTCCACGGTCGTGCCGTCGATCGCCGGCCCGAAGCGCCCGCAGGACCGCATCGTCGTCGCCGACGCGAAGGAGGCGTTCCGCAAGGTCCTGCCCACCTACGTGTCGCACCACGAGGGCGACGCCGGCGTGGCGTCCAGCTTCCCGGCCAGCGACCCCTCGCCGCAGGGCAGCACCGACGGCACCAACGGTGGCGAGAAGCCCGCCGACGAGGGCGACGGCAACGGCCGACCCTCGCGCAAGGTGTCGGTCACGACCTCCGAGGGCGCGACGTTCGAGATCGACCACGGCATCGTGTCGATCGCCTCGATCACGTCGTGCACCAACACCTCGAACCCCTCGGTGATGATGGCCGCGGCCATGCTCGCCAAGAACGCCGTCGAGAAGGGCCTGTCCGTCGAGCCCTGGGTCAAGACCACGATGGCGCCGGGCTCGAAGGTCGTCACCGACTACTACGAGAAGGCCGGCATGTGGCCCTACCTCGAGAAGCTCGGCTTCTACCTCGTCGGCTACGGCTGCACGACGTGCATCGGCAACTCCGGCCCGCTCAACGACGAGATCTCGGAGGCGATCAACGACAACGACCTCGCGGTCGTGTCGGTGCTCTCGGGCAACCGCAACTTCGAGGGCCGGATCAACCCCGACGTGAAGATGAACTACCTCGCGAGCCCGCCGCTCGTCATCGCCTACGCGCTGGCCGGCACGATGGACTTCGACTTCGACACCGAGCCGCTCGGCACGGACACCGACGGCAAGCCGACGTCTTCCTCAAGGACATCTGGCCCGCCCCGGCCGACGTCGAGGCGACGATCGACGCAGTCGATCAGCAAGGAGATGTTCACCACCGACTACGCCGACGTCTTCGCCGGCGACGAGCGCTGGCAGTCGCTGCCCACCCCCGAGGGCAACACCTTCGACTGGGACGCCGACTCGACCTACGTGCGCAAGCCCCCGTACTTCGACGGCATGCCGCTCGAGCCGTCGCCGGTCACCGACATCGCCGGCGCCCGGGTGCTGGCCAAGCTCGGCGACTCGGTCACGACCGACCACATCAGCCCGGCCGGCTCGATCAAGGCCGACAGCCCCGCCGGCAAGTACCTCGCCGACCACGGCGTCGAGCGCAAGGACTTCAACTCCTACGGCTCGCGCCGCGGCAACCACGAGGTGATGATCCGCGGCACCTTCGCGAACATCCGCCTGAAGAACCTGCTCCTCGACGGCGTCGAGGGCGGCTTCACCCGCAACTTCCTGGCCGGTGGCGAGCAGAGCGCGATCTACGACGCGTCGGCCGCCTACCAGGAGGCCGGCATCCCGCTCGTCATCCTGGCGGGCAAGGAGTACGGCTCCGGCTCGTCGCGCGACTGGGCCGCCAAGGGCACCGCGCTGCTCGGCGTGCGGGCCGTCATCGCCGAGTCCTACGAGCGCATCCACCGCTCCAACCTGATCGGCATGGGCGTGCTGCCGCTGCAGTTCCCGGCCGGCCAGAACGCCGAGTCGCTCGGGCTCGCCGGCACCGAGACCTTCTCGATCACCGGCGTCGAGGCGCTCAACGAGGGCGGCACCCCCAAGACCGTCACGGTCACCGTCACCGCCGAGGACGGCTCGCGAGTCGAGCTTCGAGGCCGTCGTGCGCATCGACACCCCCGGTGAGGCCGACTACTACCGCAACGGCGGCATCCTGCAGTACGTGCTGCGCTCGCTCGTCGGCTGACGACGCCGGCCCTACCGCGAACGTGGGTGAAGATCGTCGGCCTGGACGACGATCTTCACCCACGTTCGCTGAGACGGTCAGCCTGGGAAGTCGGGGCTGAGCCGCACGACGTCGCCCACGACGACGACGGCCGGGTTCTCGACCCCGGCCGCGGTGGCCACGGCGGCGATGTCGCCGAGGGTGCCGAAGGTGACCCGCTGGTCGGGGGCGAACCCGCGCTCGACGATCGCGACGGGGCACGATGCCGGGCGGCCGGCATCCAGCAGCGACCGTGGCCGACCGCGCGAGCCGGCCGACCCCCATGAGCAGCACGACGGTGTGGTCGGTGCCGGGAGGCACCGCGGGCAGCTCGTCGTGCCCGGTGACGACGGTGAACCCGCGCGCCACGCCCCGGTGGGTGACCGGGATGCCGGCCGCGGCGGGGACCGCGACCGCGCTCGTCACGCCCGGCACGACCTCGACCCGGATGCCGTGCGCCTCGCACGCGAGCCGCTCCTCGCCGCCGCGCCCGAGCACGTAGGGGTCGCCGCCCTTGAGCCGCACGACGGCGTGCCCGGCGAGGGCCTCCTCGACGAGCAGGTCGTTGATCGCGTCCTGGGCCAGGGCGTGCCGGCCGGGTGCCTTGCCGACGTCGACCACCCGCACCGTGGACGGCAGCCGGTCGACGACCCCGCGCGGCGCCAGCCGGTCGACGACGACGACGTCGGCCGACGCGAGCAGCTCGCGGGCGCGACTGGTGAGCAGGCCGTCGGAGCCCGGTCCGCCACCGACGAGCGCGACCCAGCCGTGCCCCGGTCGGACGGTGCGGCGCCGCAGGTCCAGCGTCGCCACCGGCGAGCAGCGCCGCCGCGGCCCGGGCGACGTCGGCGGCGAGCGCCCGGTCGCCGGCGGGAGTGGGCCGCCAGGGTGACCGTGCCGTCCGGGGTGGACACCTGCGTGGTGGCCGGCAGGGCCGCCGTGCCGCCCTCGGCGACCGACGCGTCGAGGCACCAGATCCGGGCGGCGGCGGCGTCGGCCAGCACGGCCGCGTCGACCGCGGTGTCGCCCGACCCGACGACGACGAACCAGGCATCGTCGAGGTCGGCGGTGCCGGCGTACTCCCGGGCGGCCCAGGTCAGGCCCGCCCGACACGGCCAGCTCCTCGAGCTCCTCGCAGAGCCACGGCGAGACCACGTGCACGAGCGCACCGGCACCGACGAGGGCACGCGCGCCCTCGACGACGGCCGGGGCGCCGCCCACCACGAGCGCCCGCCGCCCGCTGAGGTCGAGCCCGACCGGGAGGGTCACTGCGGGTGCTCTCCGGGAGCCACGGCATCCGCCATGGCGGCGGCGAGGGTGCGGCCGTCGTCGGGGTCGACGAGGAGGAAGGCGCCGCCGCGGCGCGAGGTCGAGTACGACTCGACCGGCAGCGGCGACGCGAAGCGCACCGTGACCCGGCCGATGTCGTTGAGCGCCAGGCCGGTCGGTCGGCGCCAGGCGCAGGGCGTCGAGGTCGAGCCGGCCGTCGATCGAGCGCACGACGGCGAGCACCGTGCGGGTGCCGTGCTTGACCAGCAGCCGCGCGCCCGGGGCGCAGCGGCGTCGTCACCGAGCCAGCAGGCGAGCGCCGTGACCTCCTGGCGCAGCGGCACGGGCGGCGCGTCGCGGCGGCGATGAGGTCGCCGCGGGAGACGTCGATGTCGTCGGCGAGCCGGATCGACACCGACTGCGGCGCGACCGCGACCTCGCAGCGAGCCGCTCGCCGAGGTCGATCGCCGGCCACGGTGGTGCGCGCGCCGGACGGGCAGCACGACGACCTCGTCGCCGACCCGCACGACGCCGGAGGCGAGCTGGCCGGCGTAGCCGCGGTAGTCGCGCGTGCTCGTCGAGCGGGCCGCGCCCTGCGGGCGGATGACGTACTGCACCGGCATCCGGAACGGCTCGTGCACCGGGTCGGTGTCGACGCGGCAGGGTCTCGAGAGCTCGAGCAGCGTCGGGCCGTCGTACCAGGGCGTGTGCGCGCGAGCGGTCGACGACGTTGTCGCCGACCAGCGCCGAGACCGGGATCGGCGTGCGACGTCGGCGAAGCCGAGCTCGGCCGGCGACGGCGCGCGACGTCGGCGGCGATCGTGCGCGAAGACGTCCTCGTCGTAGTCGACGAGGTCGATCTTGTTGACCGCGAGGACGACGTGCGGCACGCGCAGCAGCGCGGCACGGCGAGGTGCCGGCGGGTCTGCTCGAGCACGCCCTTGCGGGCGTCGACGAGCAGCACGGCGAGCTCGGCGGTGGACGCGCCGGTGACCGTGTTGCGGGTGTACTGCACGTGCCCGGGGCAGTCGGCGAGGATGAACGAGCGCTGCGGCCGTGGCGAAGTAGCGGTAGGCGACGTCGATCGTGATGCCCTGCTCGCGCTCGGCGCGCAGGCCGTCGGTGAGCAGCGCGAGGTCGGCCGTGGCCAGGCCCGCGGTCGCGGCTGACCCGCTCGACGGCGTCGAGCTGGTCGGCGAGCACCGACTTGGTGTCGTGCAGCAGCCGGCCGACGAGGGTGGACTTGCCGTCGTCGACGGACCCGGCGGTGGCGAAGCGCGAGCAGGTCGAGCGGGTCGGCGATCGTGCTCATCAGAAGTACCCCTCCTGCTTGCGGTCTTCCATGGCGGCCTCGGAGAGCCGGTCGTCGGCGCGGGTGGCGCCGCGCTCGGTGAGCGTGGACGCGGCGACCTCGGCGATGACGTCGGCGACGGTCGCGGCGTCGCGACTCGACGGCGCCGGTGCAGCGACATGTCGCCGACGGTGCGGTAGCGCACCCGGCGGGTCGGCCACGCTCTCGCCGGCCGCGCGGCTGCGAGACACGGGCCGACGGCCAGCCACATGCCGTCGCGCTGGAACACCTCGCGCTCGTGGGCGTAGTAGAGCGCCGGGCAGCTCGATGCCCTCGCGCTCGATGTAGCGCCAGACGTCGAGCTCGGTCCAGTTCGAGAGCGGGAAGACCCGCACGTGCTCGCCGGGCGGTGCCGGCCGTTGTAGAGGTTCCACAGCTCGGGGCGCTGGTTGCGCGGGTCCCACTGGCCGAACTCGTCGCGCAGGCTGAAGATCCGCTCCTTGGCCCGGGCCTTCTCCTCGTCGCGCCGGCCGCCGCCGAAGACGGCGTCGAACCGGTGCTCGGCGATGGCGTCGAGCAGCGGCAGGGTCTGCAGCGGGTTGCGGGTGCCGTCGGGGCGCTCGCGCAGCCGGCCGTCGTCGATGCAGTCCTGCACGCGACGCGACCTCGAGGCGCAGGCCGAGCCGCTCGACCGTGCGCGTCGCGGTAGGCGAGGACCTCGGGGAAGTTGTGGCCGGTGTCGACGTGCAGCAGCGGGAACGGCACCGGCGCCGGGCCAGAACGCCTTGGCGGCCAGGTGCAGCATGACGACGGAGTCCTTGCCGCCGGAGAACAGCAGCACCGGCCGCTCGAACTCGCCGGCGACCTCGCGGAAGATGTGGATCGCCTCGCTCTCGAGCGCGTCGAGCTGGCTCAGCCGGCAGGTCGGCGGCGCAGCCGGGGCGTCGGTGGTCACGTCGTCGTCACGTGGCGCGCCTCGGTCAGGTGTCGGTGCGTGCGTCATGTGTGCAGCCCGCATTCGGTCTTGGCGAGCCCGGCCCAGCGGCCGGCGCGGGGGTCCTCGCCGGGGGCGACCGGCTGGGTGCACGGCGCGCAGCCGATCGACGGGTAGCCGTCGTGACAGCAGCGGGTTCACGCAGCACGCGGTGCGTCGTCGGCGTAGGTCGACGACCTCGTCAGGTCCACGCGGCGAGCGGGTTGAGCTTGACCAGGCCGAGCTGCTCGTCCCAGGTGACGACGGGGTGTCGCGCGGGTCGGGCGCCTCGTCGCGGCGCACGCCGGTGACCCACGCCTCGTAGCCGGCCAGGGCCGCGCTCGAGCGGCTCGACCTTGCGCAGCGCAGCAGCAGGCCGCCGGGTCGCGCGTCGTAGCAGCCTCGCGCCGTACTCGGCGTCCTGCTCGGCGACGGTCTGCTCGGGCAGCACGTCGACGATCGTGCACGTCGAGCGTCGCGGCCGACCGCGTCGCGCGTGCCGAGCGTCTCGGCGAAGTGGTAGCCGGTGTCGAGGAACAGCACGTCGACGCCGGGCAGCTGGTTCGCGACGACCGGTGCGGCAGCACGGCGTCCTGCCATCGAGCACGCGACGGCGAGGCGTGCCGGCCGAAGGTGCGCGCCGGCCCAGGCGGCGACCTCGTCGGCCGTGGCGTCGCGGCGCCGAGCTCGAGCGGCGCCCTGCGTCGGCGAGCGCGCGCAGCTCGTCGGTGCTGCGGCGGGCGCGGTGCGCGGTGTCGTGGGGGCGGGGTCGTGGGTGCTGGTCATCGGAGCAGCTCCTCCTCGTCGACGCGGTGGGCCCACTGGCGAACGTCTCGCCGGCCTCGCGCTGGTCGAGCGAAGCGGCGCACGACGCGCTCGACGTAGTCGGGCAGCTCGGCGGCGGTGACCTTGAGGCCGCGCACCGTGCGGCCGAGGCCGGCCTCGTCGCGGTCGGCGAGCGAGGCCGCCGCCGAGGTGCACCTGGAAGCCGGCGACCTGCTCGCCGTCGGTCGGTGACGAGCAGGCCCTTGAGGCCGATGTCGGCGACCTGGATGCGGGCGCAGGAGTTGGGGCAGCCGTTGACGTTGATGGTGATCGGGGTGTCGAGCTGGTCGGTGACGTCGGCGAGCCGCTGCTCGAGCTCGGCGATCGGCGGTGGCCGCGGTGGCCTTGGTCTCGACGATCGCGAGCTTGCAGAACTCGATGCCGGTGCAGGCCATCGTGTCCGCGGCGGAACGGGCTCGGGCGGACACCGAGAGGCCGAGCGCGTCGAGGCCGGCGACGAGCGACGTCGACCGGCGTCCGGGCGACGTCGAGCACGACGAGCTTCTGGTGCGGCGGTGAGGCGCACCCGGTCGGAGCCGTGCGGCCTCGATCAGGTCGGCGAGCCCGGTGAGCACGTCGCCGCTGACCGGCCGACGGTCGGGGCGGCGCCGACGTAGAGCCGGCCGTCCTTCTGCAGGTGCACGCCGACGTGGTCGCCGGGCCCTTCGGCGGCTGCCGGGCGGCGGGCCGTCGGGCAGCGGCGTGGCCGAGGTACTCGGTCTCGAGCACCTCGCGGAACTTCTCGGGGCCCCAGTCGGCGACGAGGAACTTCAGCCGGGCCTTGGTGCGCAGCCGGCGGTAGCCGTAGTCGCGGAAGATCGAGATGACGCCGAGCCACACGTCGGCGGACCTCGTCGGGCGGCGACGAAGACGCCGAGCCGCTCGGCCAGGCGCGGGGTCGGTGGACAGGCCGCCGCCGACCCAGAGGTCGTAGCCGGGGCCGAGCTCGGGGTGCACGACGCCGACGAACGAGATGTCGTTGATCTCGTGCACGACGTCGTGGCTCGGGTGACCCGGTGATCGCGGACTTGAACTTGCGCGGCAGGTTGGCGAGCTCGGGGTCGCCGATGAAGCGGCTGGTGATCTCGTCGATCAGCGGGCGTCGGGTCGATGATCTCGTCGGCGGCGATGCCGGCGACGGGCGAGCCGAGGATGACGCGGGGGGTGTCGCCGCACGCCTCGGTGGTCTGCAGGCCGACCGCCTCGAGCCGGCGCCAGATCTCGGGCACGTCCTCGACGCGGATCCAGTGGTACTGGATGTTCTGCCGGTCGGTGATGTCGGCGGTGTCGCGGGCGAAGTCGTGGCTGAGGTCGGCGAGCACGCGCAGCTGGGCTCAGGGTCAGGGCGCCGCCGTCGAGCCGGACGCGGAGCATGAAGTACTCGTCGTCGAGCTCGTGCGGCTCGAGCGTGCGCGGTGCGGCCGCCGTCGATGCCGGGCTTGCGCTGGGTGTAGAGCCCCCACCAGCGGAACCGGCCGCTGCAGGTCGCTGCGGCGGCGATGGAGGCGAAGCCCTCCTTGCGAGTAGACGTGCTCGATCCGCTCGCGGACGTTGAGGCCGTCGTCCTCCTGCTTCCACCCCTCGTTGGCGTTGAGCGGCTCGCGTCCGTCGACGGCCCACTGACCGTTGGAGCGCCCGGCCCGGGGCGGGCGCAGGGCCCGTCCGGTCGAGGTCTCGGTCGGGTGAGTGGTCATCGGGTCCCCACGGCAGGTCGGATTGCTGGCTTATCAAATGTATAACGCGCCATTATCCTCTGACGCCCGGTCCACGATGCGGGCCGAACTCCTACCGGTCTGGTGGGAGGTCGCGGACGGGCTGTCCTGCGGCCGTGGACCTGCGTATCATCGAACACGTGTTCGACTCCAGTGCGCCCGGCGGTCCTCCGCTGCGCACCGGCACCCCGGGCTCACCCGGCCGGCCGGCGGTCGGCGTCCGGGGCGAGCGCGGCGGGCGGGCCCCCCGGGTGGCCGCCCGGGGTGCCGCCCCCCGGTGAGCGCGGCTGGGACCACCGGGCCAGTGCCTGGCTGCTCGACCACTGCCCGCCCGACTACCGGCTCTACCCGGCCTGGCGACGGCATCCGATCGCCTTGGCCTGGTTCACCGTGCGCCACCTCGACGCCCAGCTCGACGCGATGCGCTCGGCCTACCGCGAGGTGCGCGTCGACCTGGTCGACGACATCGGCCCCGAGGGCGTCGCGCAGGTGCTCGCCGACCTCGAGTGCGAGGGGGTGCGGCTGCTCTCCGCGCGCCGGGCGGCCGGGCTGCTGCTCGACGCGCTGCGCGGCCTCGACTTCGTGCCGAAGCTCTAGCCTGGTCGTCGCGGGTGAGTCGTCATGCGGTGAGTCGTCACAGACCAGCCGGACGCCGTCCGCGACCCGGTAGGGGGCGGTGCCGACGATCGCGCCGACGACCCGCCGCAGCCGGCTCACCTCGGCGCGCACCGTCACGAGGTGCTCGTCGTCGCCGAACAGGGCCCGGCTCAGCCGCGCGGCGGAGAGCCCCTCCGGGCCGGCCTGCGCGAGCAGCCGCAGGATGGCGGTGTGGCGGGGGGTGAGCGAGGCGCGCCAGCCCCCACCGGCATCCGACGACCCGGACACCTCGAGCACGCCCTGGCCGTCGAGCGTGCGCAGCCGGGCGGTGAGCCGGACGGCCCGCTCGTCGGGGCGCACCAGCCAGCCCTCGCCGAGGCGCTCCGGCACGCACAGCCCCAGCCCGGGCACGGTGAGCGGCCGGTCGGCGCGCGGCGCGGCGATCCGGTCGCGGACCAGCACGCCGGCGTGGTGGGCGACCCACCCGTCGTCGTCGACGAGCAGCAACGGCCCGGTCGTGGTCGCGAGCACGTGCTCGGCCGAGCGGCGCAGCCGGCCCAGCGCCTGCTCGTGGTGGCGCCACAGCCGCGCCTCGGCCAGCTTGGTGGCGGTGTCGACGAGGGCGACGAGGGCGGGGTGCAGGGTCAGGGCCGGCCCGCTGACGTCGACGATGCCGAGCAGGGCGCCGGTGCGCGGGTCGTGGACGGGGGATGCCGTGCAGTACCAGGGGTGCTGCCCCTCCTCGAAGTGCTCGGCCGAGAACAGCTGCACCGGAGCCTGTTCGGCGAGGGCGGTGCCGATGGCGTTGGTGCCGACGTGGTCCTCGGTCCAGGTCGCGCCCTCGGTGAACCCCAGGGCGTCGGCCCGGCGGAGCACCCCGGCCGACCCCTCGCGCCAGAGGATGGTGCCGTCGGCGTCGGTGACGACCACGATGAACCGCGACGCGTCGGCGACCGACGTGAGCACGGCCCGGATCTCGTCGACGACCAGGGCCAGCGGCGAGGCCTGGCGCCGCCGCTCGACCTCGACCCACGGGAGCGGGTCGCGGGCATTGGCCCGGGTGGGGTCGAGCCCGAAGCGACAGCACCCGCGACCACGACCTCGAGACGAGCGCCCGGGGGTGCGCCGGGGGCTCGGCCCCGCCCATCACGGCGTCGTGCACCCGCTGCAGGGCGCGGGCGTGCTGGCCCAGGTCGGTGCCCGGTGCCACGGCGTTGCCGGCGTGCGACGTCATCGTCGACTCCTCCCACCCCGGGTGGCCGGGGTGACGTTCCGGTCAGGGTAGCCCGGCTGCCGGGGGCCGCGCCCTGCGTGCAACGTCGTGCAACCCTTCCGCGCGCGGCGCGGGTGGGGTGTGCTGGGCGGGTGCGCGGGTCGACGTCGCCCCGCCGGCCCCAGAAGGAGCACGCCATGACCGAGACCCTCGAGCGACCCGCCGCCGGTGCCCCGTCCGCCCCCGACCGGGCGGACGCCTGGCTCTCGGCCTTCGAGGAGGCCCTCACGGCGCGCGACGTCGACCGTGCGGCCGCGATGTTCGCCGCGCAGAGCTGGTGGCGCGACCTGGTGTCGTTCTCGTGGAACCTCACGACGGTCGAGCACCCCGAGGGCGTGCGCGACCTGCTCGCGGCGACCCTGGAGCGCACCGCCCCGTCCGGGTTCGCCACGAGCGAGCCGCCGACCGAGGACGGCGGGGTGGTCACCGCGTGGTTCACCTTCGAGACCGCCGTCGGCCGCGGCACCGGGCTGCTGCGCCTGAAGGAGGAGGACGGCGCCGACCGCGCGTGGACCTTCCTCACCACCCTCGACGAGCTCAAGGGCTTCGAGGAGCCCAAGCGCACCCGGCGGCCGCGCGGGCGCCGAGCACGGCGCCGACAAGGGACGCGCGACGTGGAAGGAGCGCCGGCAGGCCGAGGCCGAGAGCCTGGGCTCGACGACCCAGCCGTACGTGCTCGTCATCGGTGGCGGCCAGGGCGGCATCGCCCTCGGTGCCCGGCTGCGCCAGCTGGGGGTGCCCAGCCTGGTCATCGACAAGCACCCCCGGCCGGGCGACCAGTGGCGCAACCGCTACAAGTCGCTCTGCCTGCACGACCCGGTCTGGTACGACCACCTGCCCTACCTGAAGTTCCCCGACAACTGGCCGGTGTTCGCCCCCAAGGACAAGATCGGCGACTGGCTCGAGTCGTACGTCAAGGTCATGGAGGTGCCCTACTGGTCGAGCACCGAGGCGTCGTCGGCGACCTGGTCGGACGAGACGGGGGAGTGGACCGTCGAGGTCGAGCGCGAGGGTCGCGCCCTGACCCTGCGCCCCACCCACCTCGTGTTCGCGACGGGGATGAGCGGCAAGCCACGGATGCCGGACGTCGCGGGCATGGACGTCTTCCGCGGCGACGTGCACCACTCGTCGCGCCACCCCGGCCCGGACGCGTACCGCGGCAAGCGTGCGGTCGTCATCGGCAGCAACAACAGCGCGTTCGACATCTGTGGTGCCCTGTGGGAGAACGACGTCGACGTCACGATGGTGCAGCGCAGCTCGACGCACATCGTCAAGAGCGGCAGCCTGATGGAGTACGGGCTCGGCGACCTCTACTCGGAGCGGGCGCTCGACGCCGGCGTCACCACCGAGAAGGCCGACCTGATCTTCGCGTCGCTGCCGTACCGGATCCTGCACGAGTTCCAGATCCCCGCCTACGAGAAGATGGCCGAGGTCGACAAGGACTTCTACGACCGCCTCGAGAAGGCCGGGTTCTGGCTCGACTGGGGCGACGACGGCTCCGGGCTGTTCATGAAGTACCTGCGCCGCGGCTCGGGCTACTACATCGACGTCGGTGCCGCCGACCTCGTGGCGAACGGCGACGTGAAGCTGGTGCACGGCCAGGTCGACCACCTGACCGAGGATGCCGTGGTGCTCGCCGACGGCACCGTGCTGCCCGCCGACGTCGTCGTGTTCGCCACCGGCTACAACTCGATGAACGGCTGGGTCGCCGACCTCATCGACCAGGAGACGGCCGACCGGCTCGGCAAGTGCTGGGGCCTGGGGTCGGACACCACCAAGGACCCCGGGCCGTGGGAGGGCGAGCAGCGCAACATGTGGAAGCCCACCCAGGTGACCAACCTGTGGATGCACGGCGGCAACCTCCACCAGTCCCGCCACTACTCGCAGTTCCTCGCCCTGCAGCTCAAGGCCCGCTTCGAGGGGCTCGACACCCCGGTGTACCGGCTCCAGGAGGTGAACCACACCGGCTGAGCGGGCCGGCCTCGTGGAGGAAGTGTGGAGATCGTGTGCGCGTCGCCGGTGCCGGCCGAGGTCGGCACCGGGCGACGACCCGTGAGCGCCTAGACTCGGATGGTTTCGTACGCCGCACACGACCAGGGAGGTAGGCACCGGTGAGCCTGCTCGAGCGCATCGACGGACCCGACGACCTCAGGTCCCTGCGCCCGGACCAGATGCCGGCCCTCGCCGACGAGATCCGGCGCTTCCTGGTCGAGGAGGTGTCGCGCACCGGGGGCCACCTCGGGCCCAACCTCGGGCGTCGTCGAGCTCACCATCGCCATCCACCGCGTCTTCAGCTCGCCGCACGACACCGTGGTGTTCGACACGGGCCACCAGTCCTACGTGCACAAGCTGCTCACCGGCCGGCACGACTTCACCGGGCTGCGCACCCAGGGCGGGCTGTCCGGCTACCCGAGCCGCGCCGAGTCCGAGCACGACGTCGTCGAGAACTCGCACGCGTCGGCCTCGCTGTCCTGGGCGGCCGGCATCGCCACCGGGCGCGTCGTCAGCGGTGAGCGCGACCGGCACACCGTGGCGGTCATCGGCGACGGCGCCCTCACCGGCGGCATGGCCTGGGAGGCCCTGAACAACATCGCGGCCGAGCCCGACCTGCCGCTCGTCATCGTCGTCAACGACAACGAGCGCTCGTACGCCCCGACCCGCGGCGGCCTGGCCGACCACCTCGCCACCCTGCGCACCACCCGCGGCTACGAGCGGTTCCTCGACTGGGGCAAGCACACCCTGGCGCGCACCCCCGTCGTCGGCGGCGCGATGTACGAGACGCTGCACGGGGTCAAGAAGGGCATCAAGGACATCGTCGCGCCGCAGGGCCTGTTCGAGGACCTCGGCCTGAAGTACCTCGGCCCGGTCGACGGCCACGACGAGCAGGCCATCGAGACGGCCCTGCGCAAGGCGCGGGCCTTCGGGGGCCCGGTGCTCGTGCACGTGCTGACCCAGAAGGGCCGCGGCTACGACCCCGCCATCACCGACGAGGCCGACCAGTTCCACGCCGTCGGCGTCATCAACCCCGAGACCGGGCTGCCGCTCGAGATCGCCGGCCGCAGCTGGACCGACGAGTTCAGCGACGAGATGGTGCGCATCGGGCGCGACCGCCCCGACGTCGTCGCCATCACCGCCGCGATGATGATCCCGGTCGGGCTCAAGGACTTCTGCGACCACTACCCCGAGCGCACCTTCGACGTCGGCATCGCCGAGCAGCACGCGCTCACGATGGCCGCGGGGCTGGCCTTCACCGGTCTGCACCCGGTCGTCGCCGTCTACGCGACCTTCCTCAACCGCGCCTTCGACCAGCTGCTCATGGACTGCGCGATGCACAAGGCCGGCGTGACGGTCGTGCTCGACCGCTCGGGCATCACCGGCCCCGACGGCGCCTCGCACCACGGCATGTGGGACATGACGATCAGCGGCATCGTGCCCGGGCTGCACCTCGCCGCACCGCGTGACGGCCAGCAGGTCGCGCGCGCCGTGCGGGCCGCCGTCGACATCGCCGACGCACCCTCGGTCGTGCGCTTCCCGAAGGGCTCGGTCGCCGACCCGGTCGTCGCCGTGCGCACTGCCGGCACGGTCGACGTGCTCGCCGAGCCCGACGACGGCGACGTCGACCTGCTGCTGGTCGGCATCGGCTCGATGGCCGTCACGGCACTGGCCGCTGCCGAGAAGCTCTCGGCCGAGGGCGTGCGCGTGCGCGTCGTCGACCCGGTCTGGGCGCTGCCGGTCAGCGACGACCTCGTCGGTCTGGCGAGTGCCGCCGGGCGGGTCGCGGTGGTCGAGGACAACGTCGTCGTCGGTGGCATCGGCTCGCAGGTCGAGCTCGCACTGCGCGACGCCGGCCTCACCACCCCGCTCGACCAGCTCGGCATCCCCAAGGAGTTCCTCCAGCACGGTTCTCGTGGGCAGGTGCTCGACCGGGTCGGGCTGACGCCGGATGCCGTCGCCGGTCGCCTCCGCGCGCGGCTCGGCTGAGTCCTTCTCACGGCTCGGCTGAGTCCTCTCGCGGCTAGGTGGGTCGGGTCCGCTGACGGCGCTCCCCGGGCCTGTGGACAACGTCGGGCTGATGTCCGTGGACATCTGTACGATTAGTTCATGGCAGGGGGGCTTGCACTCGACGAACGGCTGGCGCGGATCGCGGCCGGTGTGGAGGCGTGCCGCGGTATCGAGGGTGAGCTGTGGCGCGCCGGGTCGGGTGAGCTGGCGGCGGTGATGGGCGCGGCTGACGCCATGGTGGTGGCGGGGGAGTCGGCCAGGGTCGTGGTGACGGCTGAGGCGATCGCGC
Source organism: uncultured Actinomycetota bacterium (assembly GCA_963782695.1). Lineage (GTDB taxonomy): Bacteria > Actinomycetota > Actinomycetes > Actinomycetales > Dermatophilaceae > Fodinibacter. The sequence goes on from CAWAKY010000006.1 coordinate 118,835, forward strand.
GGGGGGAGACGGGGTCTGGGCCGGAGGCGTTGTCGCCGGTGGCGTGGGTGCGGCGGCACGCTCCGTCGACGGTCGCGGGCGGGTCGGGCCAGGTGGTGGCGGTCGCGCAGGCGTTGGCGGTGCCCGGGAACGCACCGGTCAAGGAGGCCGTGCTGTCGGGGGTGTTGCCGGTGCGCAGTGCCGCGGTGGTGGTGTCCGAGGCGGACAAGCTGCTGCCGGTGCTGGTGGAGGAGGCCAGGGCGACGGCGTTGGAGGGGTTGATCCGGGTCGCGGCCGAGGGCGGGCCGCGCGAGTGCCGCAGGCTGCGTCCGCTGCTGCTGGCGAAGTACGGGCTCGATGGCCAGCTGCAGCGTGAGCAGGACGTCGCGAAGCGGTACGTCGCGCTGTCGCAGCCGTGGGTGGACGAGATGGGCGTGGCCGAGTACCGGCTGACCCTGGACCCGGAGGGCAGGGCGGTGCTGGAGGCGGCGTTGGGTCCGTTGTCGGCGCCGCGCCCGGTGGAGGGGGCGCGTGACCTGCGCTCGAGCGACCGCCGTCGGGGCGAGGCGCTGGTCACGCTGGTGCGTCGGGCCGTTGCGACCGCGGACAAGGGTCCGCGGCACACCAAGAGCCAGCTGTTCGTCACCGTCGACCTGGAGACGTTGCGCAGCGGCCTGCGCGGGGCTGGGGTGACCGTGGGAGGTCCCGAGGCGGGCACCCTGCTCGCGCCCGAGACGGTGCGGCGGCTGGCGTGTGACGCCACGATCATCCCCACGGTGCTGGGGGTGGCCGGGGCGGTGGTCGACCTGGGCATGGATGAGCGGCTCTTCACCGCGGCCCAGGCCAAGCGGTTGTGGTTGCGCGACCGGCACTGCACGTATCCGGGGTGTGACCTGCCCGGGATGTGGTGCGACGCGCACCACCTCGTGCACTGGGCCGATGACGGACCTACTGACCTGTCGAACGCGGCGCTGTTGTGCGAGCGGCACCACACGGTCGTGCACACCCGCCGGTACGCCGGCGTGCTCATCGAGGACGACGCCGGGTCGCGGGTGGAGTGGGACCTCACGGTCGGGTCCTACGACCGCCAGCTGGCCGACCTGGCCGCGCGACAACCAGCGTGACCCCGCCCCGCACCCCGCCCGACCCGGGCGGGGCCACCGGCATGTCTGCCGCCGCCACGATCGATGACGCGGCGTGGCGGGCCGAAGCGCTGGGACCGGTCGCGTGGCGGGACGGACTGCGGTGGTGGGACCGGACCGGGTGGTGGGACCGGACCGGGTGGTGGGACCGGGCAGTCGGCGGCGCGCTCGACGTCCTTCGGGTCGGTCAGGGGACCAGGGCGACAGCTGGTCGTTGTCGACCTCGGCGGCGAGGAGCGCGGCGGCGGCGGCGTCCCCGGCATCCCCGAGGGCGGCCGAGTGGAGCAGGGCGCGCACGGTGAGCTCGCGCATCCCGGTTCGCGAGGCCTGCTCGCGCATGGTGGTCACCCAGTGCGCGGTCTCCGGGTGCGCGTGGGTGAGTCCCAGCGTGCACAGCGCGTCGAGGATGTGGACGTCGAGCCAGACGTAGGGGTCGCTCACCCGGGTGTTGCGGGCCCGGGCGTCGAGCAGCGTGCGGAAGGCCTCGTCCGTGCGGCCCGCGGTCTCGGCCACGAGGGCGAGCCCGCGCGCCGCCATGCCCTCCCAGCACGGGTCCCCGAGGTGACAGGCGCGGGCGAAGGCGCGCTCCAGGGTCTCGGCCGCGAGCCGGGGCTCGCCGCGCGCGAGCAGCACCTCGCCCTGCAGGGCCTGCGGCCAGGGCAGGAACGACAGCCAGTGACCACGCTCGGTCAGGTCGACGGCTCCGGCGAGCCGGTCCGCGGCCGCGTCCAGCTCTCCGCGCACGAGGTCGACCCGCGCCCGCATCGTGAGGGCGTACGCCTCGAGCCGCAGGTCCTCGACTCGCCTGGGCCAGCCGACCGGCACTGTCGAGCAGGGCGACGGCTCGCGGATAGCTGCCGCAGTCGCTGTGCACCGACCCGAGGTAGGTCGCGGCCCTCGCCAGCACGCTGGGTGCGTCCTGGGCGAGCTCCATGGCGTCCGTCAGCCACCGTTCGGCGCGGTCGTAGCGCGCGCGCAGGAAGTCGACGTAGCCCAGCTCGGCACGCGCCCGGGCCACCGTGACCAGGTCGCCGTCGGCCAGGGCCAGCCGGTCGGCCTCGTGCAGGTGCGCCTGCCCCTCCTCGTCCTGACCCCGCACCGAGTGGATCAGCGCCTCGGCCAGGGCGAGGCGCGCCTCCACCCGCAGGTGCGTCGCCCCGGCGGCATCGGCCAGCGGGACCGCGCTGCGCAGGGAGGTGATGCCGGGGTCGGTCGCCCGGCCGCGATGGCCGCCGCCCCCGCCTCGATGACCGCCTCGACCGCGCGGTCGGTGGTGACCTCGACGGTCGCGCGCGGCCGCTCGTGCCGGGCCGCCTCGACCGCGGTGCCCGGTGAGACCCCGAGCTCGTCGTCGAGCAGCGCGGCGAACGCCCGGTACTGGCGCTCGGCGGCGTCGTCGTCGCCGGTGAGGCGGTACAGCCGGATGACGAGCGCCTGGTGGTTCTCGTCGAGCGGGCTCATCGCCGCTGCGCGCACGGCGAAGCCGCGCGCCCGGTCGAGCTCGCCGCGGGCCAGCAGCCCGAGCGCGGCCTCGTGCAGCACCGACTCGGTCGTCGACTCGAACCGCCGGCGCTCGGAGAGCAGCCACGAGTCGAACGCCGGCGCCCCGCGCAGCACCGGGCCCTCGAGCAGCTCGCCGCGGCCTGCCACCTCCACCGCCTCCACCCACGAGCCGTGCGTCAGGGCGATGACGTCGACCAGCACGTCGTCCGCGAGGGTCAGCACGACCGGGTCGCCCTCGATCGAACCGTCGTCGGCCAGCGCCCGGCGGATCTCGGCCAGGCTCCAGCGCAGGGCACGCAGCGGGTCGTCCGCCTCGGCGAACAGCAGCTCGGCCAGACGGCCCCTGCTCGTGGGCCGCTCGGTGAGCAGCAGGTAGGTCAGCAGTGCCCAGCTCTTGCGGCTGCGCAGCCGGTAGGGCTCATCGCCGGGGCGCTCGATGCCGGGTCGGCCGAGCAGCCGCACGACCAGGCCGGGGGCACCGGCTCGCCGTGCGTCGCTGGCCACCCGGACCGTCATCCGGTCAGCGTGGCACAGGCCGAGCCGGGCGGCACGTGTGCCGCCCGGCTCGGACCCGTGGTCGTGCAGCGTCGTCACCGGGCTCAGGAGTGCTCGCTGACGCTGAAGATCTCCTCGGCCACCAGGCCGTGGGCCTCGCGGTGCACCGTGTTGGCCGCCTCGGCGTCCGGCGCCTCGACGAGGCAGAAGATCTTGCCGGCGCTCTCGTCGACCCAGTAGCGCAGGTAGCTGACCCCGTGGGGCCCCTGGGTGGCGAGGTCGGCCTCGTGGGCGGCCGCGACGTCACTCGCAGCGACGCCGCCCTCGATGGTGTGGGAGTCCATGAACAGTGCCATGTGTGGTGTGTCCTCTCTGGTCGGCCGGCGCTCGTCGCCGGCCGGTGACACCACGAAACCGGGCCCCCGTGTGACGGCGCGTTTGACGGCTACGCCCGTGGCGAACCGGCTGGACCCGAGGGCACCCCTGACGGTTGGCTGGCCCGATGAGGATGCTGGTGCTCGGGGGAACTGCCTGGCTGGGTCGCACGGTCGCACTGGAGGCGCTGCGCCGCGGCCACGACGTCACCTGCCTGGCCCGGGGGAGTGACGACCCGCCACCCGGAGCCACCTTCGTCACCGCCGACCGCGACCTCGACGACGGCCTGGATGCCGTGGCGAGCGAGACCTGGGACGCCGTCGTCGACGTGACCCGGCATCCGGGCCACGCCCGCCGCGCGGTGCGCGACCTCGAGCACGCCGCACCGGGTGCTGGTGTCGACCGGCAACGTCTACGCGCGGTTCGACGCCCTCGAGCAACCCGAGAGCTCGCCGCTGCGCGGCCCGCTCGACGGCGACCTGATGACCGACATGGAGGTCTACGGCGAGGCAAAAGTGGCCTGCGAGAACGCTGTCCGTGATGCCGAGGGCACGGCGACGATCGTGCGCTCCGGCCTGATCGGCGGCCCCGGAGACTGGTCGGGCCGCACCGGCTACTGGCCGTGGCGGTTCGCCCACCCGGTGGGGAGCCACGTCGTCGTGCCCGACGAGCTCGACTTCCCGTGCGCGATCATCGACGTCCGCGACCTCGCGGCCTGGCTGGTCACCGCGGCCGAGCAACGGCTCGACGGCGCCTTCAACGCCACCGGCCCCACGACCTCGCTGGGTGAGGTGCTCGAGGTCGCCGCGCGGGTGTCGGGCTCGACCGCCGAGCTGCTCCCGGTCGACCGCGACGCGCCTCGCCGAGCTCGAGGTCGCGGCCTGGATGGGGCCGGCATCCCTGCCGCTGTGGATCGACGACGTCGAGTGGCGCGGCTTCGCGACCCTCGACACCGCGCGCGCCCGGGCCGCCGGGCTGGTCACCCGACCGCTCGAGGAGACCCTGCGCGACACCCTGGCCTTCGAGGAGACGCGCACCGTGCCGCGGCGCGCGGGCCTGTCCGACGACGACGAGCGCCGGGTGCAGGAGGCCGTGCTCAGCCGGTGAGGTGCCGCAGGTGCAGCGCGAGCTGGATCTGCAGCGCGCGGTTCGGGTCCTGCCAGTCGGTGCCGAGCAGCTCGCCGATGCGGTGCAGCCGCTGGGCCACGGTGTTGACGTGCACGTGCAGCGTGGCCGCCGCGTGCCGCGGGCTCGAGCCGGCCTGGAAGTAGGCCTCGGTGGTGCGCACCAGGTCGGCGCCCCGCTGGCCGTCGTAGTCGAGCAGCGGCCCGAGCACCGAGCGGACGAAGTCGCGCACCTCGGGGTCGGAGCCCACGATCAGCCCGGCGAAGCCGAGGTCGGCCGCGCTGCCGCCGCACCCGGTGCGCCCCAACGCCGCCAGCGCGGATGCCGTGCGCCGCGCCTCGCGGTAGGCGTCCGGCAGCGCCCGTGGCCCGGGCACCGGCCCGGAGCCGCCGACGGTGAGCCGGCTCGACGCGGACATCCGCTGGGCGAGCTCGACGGCGGCGGCCGACGGGTCGTCGCGCTGCACGATGGCGACGACCTCGCCGCGGTGCTCGGCGACCAGGGCCGCGCCACCGAGCGCGGCGGTCACCGACATCACGAGCGAGCGGCGCGACGTCGCGGCATCCGGCGCGGTGGCGACGAGCAGGCAGCACGGTGAGCGCAGGTCGACCCCCAGGGTGCGGGCGGCGCCGACGACGGCCCGCAGGTCGGCGCGGCCGGAGAGCAGGTCGGCGACGAGGTCGGTGCGCACCTGCAGCTGGGCGTCGGCGCGCTGGCGCTCACCGAGCAGCACCAGCGCGGTGACCACGGCGGCCCGCTCGACGGTGCGCCGGTCGGCCTCGTCGAGGTCGACCGGGCCACCGACGACCAGCTGGCCCAGGGGCAGGTCGACGGCGGAGACCGGCACCACCCAGCGGTCGCCGGTGCGGATCAGCCGGCCCGCCGTGTCGAGTGGGGCGTCGACCGCGTACGGGTGGCGTCGCGCGACGGCCGCGGCGGACGCGGCCGCCTCGCCCGGCACCTCGGGCACCGGGCCGGCGGCGCTGCGCTCGACGCCCTCGTCGTCGACGAGCACGACCCAGACACCGAGCAGGCTGTGCAGGGCCTCGGTGATCTCGCCGACGCCCCCGCCGCGCAGCACGATGCCGGCGAACCGGTCGTGCGCGGCGGCCGCGCGCTCGAGGCCCTCGGTGTGGCGGCGCACCGTGTCGAGGGCACCCACCTGCACCAGCGAGACCGCCGCGAGGGCGGCCAGGGAGCCGAGCAGGGCCACCTCGTCGGGCGTGAAGGTGCGCGGTGAGCGGTTGGCGGCGAAGAGCACCCCGACGAACTCGTCCTTGACGAGCAGCGGGGTGCCGCAGATCGCGACGATGCCCTCGTCGCCGACGGCGGTGTCGATGGGGGAGGTGTGCCGGAAGCGCTCGTCGGCGAAGTAGTCGGCGGTCCAGTACGGCCGGTGGGTCGACGCGGCCAGGCCACCGAGGCCGGCGCCCAGCTCGAGGCGCACCTGCTGGAAGGCGCTCGACACCGAGCCGGCCGTGGCGCGCATGAAGGTGTCGCCGGCGGCGGGGTCGTAGAGCGTCAGGTACGACAGGTCGGTGCCGAGCAGGGTGCGGGCCCGCAGCACGATCGCCTCGAGCACGAGGGCCGGGTCGTCCATGGTGGCGAGGTCCTGGGCGGTCTCGACCAGGGCCTCGAGCTCCTGCTCGCGGCGCCGGCGCAGGTCGGTGACGGCCCTGACCTGCAGTGCGAGGTCGCGCAGCACCGGGTCGGTGTCGACCGCCGCGATGTCCGCGGCCGAGGCGCCGGCCGCGAGCAGCTCGAGCAGCCGTGCCTCGTGGGTCGTGGTCGCCATGCCGGTCAGCGTAGCCGGAGGGCATGTGTGGGCCGAGCCCAGCGATCGACACCGGATGTGGTGGTTCGCAACACCATCTGGCCCGTCATCCGCCCCTAGTGTCGGCCTTCGTTCGACCCCCGAAGTGATCCCCGACGACCGTGGAGGCAGTCCGTGCAGAGCAGCACGCAGACGCCAGCGGTGCCCCAGGGCACGGCGCCCTCGACCGCGCTCCTGCGCACCCGGGCGCTGACCAAGGAGTTCCGCGGCTTCGCCGCCGTGCAGGGCGTCGACCTCGACGTCGCCGAGGGCAGCGTGCACGCCCTGGTCGGCCCGAACGGCGCCGGCAAGACCACCCTGTTCAACCTGCTCACCGGGTTCCTCACGCCCACCTCGGGCACGATCCACCTCGGCGACCGCGACATCACCGGGCTCAGCTCGGAGCAGATCGTGCACCTCGGCGTGGCCCGCTCGTTCCAGATCACCAGCCTGTTCGACCAGATGTCGCTGGTCGACCACGTCGAGCTCGCCCTCGCCTCGCCGACCGGGCTCGGCTACCGGTTCTGGCGGTCGCAGAAGCAGATGCGCCAGTTCCGGCCCCGCGCCATGGACCTGCTCGAGCAGGTCGGGCTCGCCGACCGGGCCGGCGTGCTCGCCGGGTCGCTCGCGTACGGCCAGAAGCGGGCCCTCGAGCTCGCCCTGGCCCTCGCGCTGGACCCCAGGCTGCTGCTGCTCGACGAGCCGACCGCCGGCATGGGGGTCGAGGACGTCGACCGCACCATCGAGCTGGTCAAGCGGGTCGCCAGCGGGCGCACCGTGGTGATCGTCGACCACAACATGCACGTCGTCGGCTCGCTCGCCGACCGGGTGACCGTGCTGCAGTCCGGGCCGGTGCTCGCCGAGGGCCCCTACGAGCAGGTGCGCACCGACGAGCGGGTCATCACGGCCTACCTGGGCACCGAGGGTGGTGAGCACCATGGCTGAGTCGACCCACCGCCTCGAGGTCCGCGGGCTGTCCGCCTGGTACGGCGAGGCGCAGGCGCTGCGCGACGTCGACCTCACCGTCGGCCACGGCGAGGTCGTCACCCTCGTCGGCCGCAACGGCGCCGGCAAGACCACGCTGCTGCGCTCCGTCATGGGCCTGCACCGCCACTGCCACCGGCGCCGTGGTGCTCGACGGCGTCGACGTGACCCGCCTGAACCCCGACGCCCGCGCCCGCCGCGGCCTGGGCTGGGTGCCCGACGACCGCGGCATCTACGCCTCGCTGTCGGTCGAGGAGAACCTGCTGCTCCCGCCGGTGACCCGGCCCGAGTCGGCCTGGTCGCTCGAGCAGGTCTACGCCGAGTTCCCGGTGCTGCGCGAGCGCGCCGACTTCCCCGGCACCCGGCTGTCCGGCGGTGAGCAGCAGATGCTCGCCCTGGCCCGGGTGCTGCGCAGGGGCGCCCGGCTGCTGCTGCTCGACGAGCCGAGCGAGGGGCTGGCCCCGGTCATCGTGCAGCGGATCGGCGAGATCATCCGCGACGATCAAGGCGCAGGGCGTCTCGGTGCTGCTGGTCGAGCAGAACGTGCACCTTCGCGGCCACCGTCGCCGACCGCCACTACCTGCTGGCCGAGGGCCGGGTCGTCGAGTCGCTCGACAACGACGAGTTCCGCGCCCGCCGCGAGGAGCTGCTCGACCACCTCGGGATGTGACCACCGAGACCCATCGACCAGCACCCTGCACACCGATCACGTCCACCGCACCACCGCACCCTGGGAGACCGCATGACCCGCAGCACGTCCCTCGCCCTGACCGCCGGCGCCGTCGGCGCCGGACTCCTCCTGTCCGCCTGCGGTGGCGGCGGCCCCGCCGCCGGCGGCGGACGCTCACCGACGACAAGGTCGTCCTCGGGGTGCTCAACGACCAGTCCGGCGTCTACACGGACCTCTCCGGCCCGAACAGCAGGTCGCCGTCGAGATGGCGGTCGAGGACTACAAGGCGAAGTACGGCGACAAGGCCGTCACCAAGAACATCGAGGTCGTCACCGCCGACCACCAGAACAAGCCGGACATCGCCAACACCAAGGCCCAGGAGATGTACGACCGGCAGAAGGCCGACATCATCCTCGACGTGCCGACCTCCTCGGCCGCGCTGGCCGTGGCCGACGTCGCCAAGGCGAAGAAGAAGCTTACTTCAACATCGGCGCCGGCACGACCGACCTCACCGGCGCCCGTGCAACAAGTACACGTTCCACTACGCCTACGACACCTGGATGCTGGCCCACGGCACCGGCGCCACGATCACCGAGGGCGGCGGCAAGAACTGGTACATCGTCTACCCGAACTACGCCTTCGGCCAGGACATGAAGAAGAACTTCACCGACCGCGATCACGGCGGCCGGCGGCAGCGATCGGGCAGACCGACGCCACGCCGTTCCCGAACGACAGGACTACTCGACGTTCACTGCTCAAGGCGGCCAGCTGAACCCGAAGCCGCGACGTGCTCGGCGTCGATGCAGGCCGGCGCCGACCTGGTCAACGTCGTCAAGCAGTACAACGAGTTCAAGCTGAAGGACAAGGGCATCAGCCTGGCCGTCGGGCCTGATGTTCATCACCGACATCCACTCGCTCGGCCCCGGACGCGCTCGCCGGCACCACGTTCACCGACGCCTGGTACTGGAACTTCGACGCACCAGAACCGCGCGTTCGCCGACCGGTTCTTGGCCAAGACCGGGACCCGGCCCACCTTCGCCCACGCCGCCAACTACTCCGCCGCGATGCAGTACCTCGAGGCGGTGCAGGCGGCCGGCACCGACAACGCCGACACCGTCGTCAAGCAGCCTCGAGGGCAAGAAGATCAACGACGTGTTCCTGCGCAACGGCAAGATCCGCGCCGCGGACCACCGCGTCATCCACGACGCCTACCTCGCCCAGGTAAAGCCGCCAGGCCGAGGTCACCGAGCCGTGGGACTACGAGAAGATCCTCAAGACCATCCCGGCCGCCCAGGCGTTCCGCGCCCCCGTCGGCCGACCTGCACGATGTGACCGGGCCGGCATGCTCCGGCTGCCTGGTGGGCCGGCCCAGGGAAGCATGATCGATTCTCCAGACACCTCAACGGGCTGGTCGAGCGGGAGCTTCTACGCCCTGCTCGCGCTCGGGCTCGCGGTCATCTTCGGCATGCTCCGGGTGGTCAACTTCGCCCACGGCGCGTTCTACATGCTCGGCGCGTTCGGCGCGTACGTGCTGCTCACCGAGGTCGGGCGTGCGGTTCTGGTGGGCGCTGGCTGATCGTGCCGGTCGCGCTGGCGTCGTCGGCATGGTGCTCGAGCGGGCGTTCGTGCACCGGCTGACCCGGCTCGACCCGCTCTACAACTTCCTGCTCACCTTCGGCCTCACCCTGATCCTGCAGGACCTGGTGAAGCGCCGGTACGGCGTCAGTCTCAGCCCGTACGCCACGCCGGCCGCGCTCGCGCGGCGCGGTCGAACCTCGGGCTCTTCGACTTCCCGGCGTACCGGGTGTTCGTCTTCGGCTTCGCCGTGCTGCTCTGCGTCGCGGTGTGGTGGCTGCTCGCCCGTACCCGGGTCGGCATGGTGGTCCGGGCGGCGACCGAGCGGCCGGAGCTGACCCGGGCGTTCGGCATCGACGTCGGGCGCTGGGTGACCCCGGTCTTCGGCTTCGGCATCGCGCTGGCCGGGCTCGCCGGCGTGCTGGCCGCGCCGATGCGGGCGGTCAACCCGCTGATGGGCGCCGACCTGATCATCGTGGTGTTCGCGGTCGTGGTCATCGGCGGGCTCGGCTCGATCTTCGGTTCGGTCGCCGCCGGCTTCGCGCATCGGCCTGGTCCAGGCCTGGGGCGAGGCCTACGCGCCCGATCGCTGTCGCAGATGCTGGTCTTCGTCGTGATGGCCGTGGTGCTGCTGTGGCGGCCGGCCGGCCTGTTCGGCCGCGAGGAGGCCCGGCATGACCAGCGCCGACGACACTCGCGCCGACGCGGCCCAGCCGGCGACCGCCGCCGGGCCGGTCACCGTCGCCCGGGCGCCCGGCTGGGTCGGACGCCTGCTCGCCGTCGGCCTGGTGGTGGCGCTCTGGCTGCCCAACGGCTCTACCCGCCGGTGGCGATGGACATCCTCTGCTGGGCGCTGTTCGCGGTCTCGGTCGACCTGCTGCTCGGCTACACCGGGCTGCTGTCCTTCGGGCACGCCGCGTTCTGGGGCACCTCGGCGTACGCCACCGGCCTGGTCGCCATCCACGCCGGGCTGCCGTTCCCGGTCGCGGTGCTCGCCGGCGGCGGCGCGCCGCGGTGCTGCTCGCCGTGCCGATCGGCTACCTGGCGGTGCGGCGCACCGGCATCTACTTCGCGATGGTCACCCTGGCCTTCGCGCAGATGGTCTACTTCGTCGCCAACGAGTGGCGCTCGGTCACCGGCGGCGAGAACGGCCTGCAGGGCGTGCCGCGGGAGTTCTTCGGGCTGGACCTGTCGACGACCCGTACTACTTCTACTACGCGGCGCTGCCCATCGTGCTGCTCGGCCTGTTCGCCGCCTGGCGGATCGTGCACTCGCCGTTCGGCCGGGTGCTGGTCGGCGATCCGGGACAACCCGGCCCGGGCCCGGGCGCTCGGCTACCCGGTGCACCGCTACAAGATGACGGCGTTCGTCCTCTCGGCCGTTCCTGGCCGGGCTCGGCGGCGGCCTGTTCGCCATCGGCCACGGCTTCGTCTCGCTGGACACGCTGCACTGGACCACCTCGGGCAAGGCCGTGATCGTGGTCGTGCTCGGCGGCATCGGCACGCTTGTGGGGCGGCGTCGATCGGCGCGGCGGTCGTGGTGCTGGCTCGAGGACCGGCTGTCGTCGCCGGCTTCGACGGCGATCGGCCTGGTCACCGGCCGCATCTTCGTCGTCGTCGTGCTGCTCTTCCGGCGCGGGATCTGGGGCACCGCGCGCGACCTCCTCGCCCGGGCCGCGGCCGCGCGACGTCGGAGGCGCTGAGCCGCACCGCGCCGCCGCCCCTAGCATGGGGCGCGTGACCGACTCCCGTGCCGACGAGATCGCCCTGAACCGGGCGCTGTGGGCGGTGGTCAACGAGCGCTTCACCGATGCCGCGCCGACGGGCTGTGGGCCCGGCCGGATGCCGTGTGGGGCCTGTTCGCCGTGCCCGAGCGCGAGCTCGGCGTGCTCGGGGACGTCGCCGGGCTCGACGTGCTCGAGCTGGCCTGCGGCACGGCGTACGTCTCGGCCTGGCTGGCGCGGCTCGGGCGCCCGGCCGGTGGCCGTCGACCTCTCGGGGGAGCAGCTGGCCACGGCCCGCCGGCTGCAGCGCCGAGTCGGCCCGGTGTTCCCGCTGCGTGCAGGGCGACGGCGAGCGGGTGCCGCTCGCCGACGGCTGCTTCGACCTCGTGGTGAGCGAGCACGGCGCCGCGGCGTGGTGCGACCCCGAGCGCTGGCTGCCGGAGGCGGCCCGGCTGCTGCGGCCCGGCGGACGCCTGGTCTTCCTCACCAACAGCCACCTGTCGGCACTGTGCGTGCCGGCCGACGAGGGCGTCGCCGGGGAGCCGCTGCTGCGCGGCTAGCCGACGCGTACCGGGTGCAGTGGCCGGGCGGCGGCGTGGAGTTCCACCCCTCGCACGGCGACTGGGTGCGCCTGCTGCGCGCGTCGGGGTTCGTCGTCGAGGCGCTGCACGAGCTGTTCGCGCCGGCCGGACCGCACCGACCACCCGTTCTACGAGATCGTCTCGCCGCACTGGGCGAGCCGCTGGCCGGCCGAGGAGCTCTGGGTGGCCCGCCGCGGGTGACCCGCGCCCGTGGACGCCGAGCGCGCGCGGCCGGCATCCTCAGTGGGCCGTCCAGCCGCCGTCGAGCGTCAGCGACGCGCCGGTGATCGAGCCGGCGCCGGCCCGTAGAGCAGGCCGCGAGCGCCGCGACCTCGTCGGGCTCGACCAGCCGCTTCACGGCCACCGGGGCAGCATGATCTTCTCGACGACCTCGTCCTCGCGGATGCCGTGCTGGCTCGCCTGGTCGGCGATCTGCTTCTCCACCAGCGGGGTCCGCACGTAGGCCGGGTTGATGCAGTTGCTGGTGACGCCGTGCGGCGCGCCCTCCAGCGCGATCACCTTGCACAGCCCCTCCAGGCCGTGCTTCGCCGTGACGTAGGCCGACTTGAACGGGCTGGCCCGCAGGCCGTGCACGCTGGAGATGTTGACGACGCGGCCCCAGCCGGCGGTCGTACATGTACGGCAGCGGTCCGCGGGCCAGCCGGAACGGCGCCTGCAGCATGACCGGAGGATCCGCGCGAAACGTTCGGTCGGGAACTCGTGCACGGGCGCGACGTGCTGGATGCCCGCGTTGTTGACCAGGACGTCGACCTCGGCGGGCAGCCCCGCCGCGGCGTCGGGGGCGGCGAGGTCGGCGACGAGCGGCTCGACGCGACCGGCATCCAGCCCGTCGTCCTTGAGGGCGGCGCGCATGGTGTCGAGCGCCTCGCCGTCGAGGTCGAGCGCGCAGACGTCGGCGCCGTCCTCGACGAAGCGGCGGACCATGGCTGCGCCGATGCCGCTGGCGGCGCCGGTGACGAGGACGAGCATGGCGCCCACGGTACGAAGCGCGGGCGCGCGTCCCTATGTGGTCGGGGCACACGCTTGGGGGTCGGAGGTGTCGTCGGCCCGGGCGCGATCGGCACGGGGTCGGCGCGCGCCGCGCGGCCGCCGCGGCGGCGCGGTCGCGGATCCGCGCGCGCACCAGCACGACGACCGCGGCGACCATGACGGCCGTCGAGGTGATGGCCGCCGACAGGCCCTGGGTGGCCGTGGTCGCGCTGGTGAAGTTGAACGCGGTGTGCCACAGGGCGACCAGCAGCACGCTGCGGCCGGACCCGACATAGAGCCGGGTGAGCACGACCGACCCGGCGAGCAGCCCCAGCACCCACCCGATCGTGGCCCAGCCCATCGACCGGAAGCTCTCGACGACCCAGAACATCGGCAGGTGCCAGGTCGCCCACACCACGGTGACGATCAGCGCCGCCCGCACCTCGCCGACCCGGTCGACCAGCCCGTCGGCGAGCAGGCCCCGCCAGCCGAGCTCCTCGCCGTAGCCGTTGACGACCAGCACGTAGCCGAAGAGCACGAGCACCGAGACGACCGGCGCCCCGCTGTACTCCGCGAGCCCGCCGAGGTCGACCGGGGTGCCGGTGGCCGCCGAGACGGCCACCCCGACGACGCCCAGGGCGAGGATGCCGGCACCGACCACCACCAGCGGCCGACGCCGCGCCAGCGCACCGCGCGGCGGCCGAGGTCGCGCAGGGCGCCGGTGCCCTGCCAGCCCAGGGTCACGACGACGGCGGCGAAGGCCGGGCCCATCAGGCCGGGCAGGTGCGTGGGCCAACCCTCGCCGGGGCGCACGACCTGCCCGCGCACCGCCATCGGCACCCACCACGACCACGAGAACGCGAAGGCGAGCACCACGTAGGTGACCAGCGCGGCGCCCGGGAGGGGAGGGTGGCGCGGGGCGGCAGGCGCGGCCGGCGGCGCGGGCACGGTGCGCCGGCCGGTGCCGCCCTGATCGGGACGGCGCCGGGTCGTCAGGAGCCTGGGTCACGCCGGTCATCACCTCGCCCCCACAGTCCTACCAGCCGAGGCTGTCAGGAGGGGGCGACGGGCGCCGGGGTGCGCGACGAGGGTCACCCGGAGGGGTCGAGCACCGCGACGTGGGCCGCCAGGATGCGCCACCCCGTGTCCTCGCCGTCGTACCGCAGGTCCGCGTGTAGCGCAGCCGCGCCGACATCGGCTGGCCCCCGAAGGTCCCCGAGACCGTCACGACGACGAGGGTGACGCCGGTCGTCCCCGACACGAGCACCTCCGAGGCCCTCCTCGACCAGCGTGGAGACGACCGACGAGCCCGACCGGTGGGCGGCCCAGGTCGTCGTCCTTGGTGTACCGGCAGCCGTCTGGCCCGATCGCCACGAGGTGGTCGTCGAGCAGGCGGTCGAGCGCGACGACGTCGCCCGCGAGCTGGGCGGCCTGCAGCCGCCGTTCGGCCTGGCGCAGACCGTCAGCGGTCGGGGGCGGGGTCGAGGTGGGGGTCGCGGTCACGGTGCCTCCGGTGGGTGCAGGCGATCGGCGGCCGGACGCCGATCAGATGTCGCGGAAGGTCTCGATCTGCGCGCCGAGGGCGTTGAGCCGCTCGGCGAGGTCCTCGTAGCCGCGGTGGATGACGTAGATCGTGCGCAGCACCGAGGTGCCCTTGGACGGCGAGCATCGCCAGCAGGATGACCACGGCCGGGCGCAGCGCCGGCGGGCAGACGATCTCGGCTGCCGGCCAGTCGGGTCGGGCCCTCGATCATCACCCGGTGCGGGTCGAGCAGCTTGACCTGGCCGCCGAGCTTGTTGAGCTCGGTGAGGTAGATCGCGCGGTTCTCGTAGACCCAGTCGTGGATCAGCGTCTGGCCCTCGGCGACGGCCGCGATCACCGCGAAGAACGGCAGGTTGTCGATGTTGAGGCCCGGGAACGGCATCGGGTGGATCTTGTCGAGCGGCGCGTGCAGCGTCGGACGGGTGGGTGGTGAGGTCGACCAGGCGGGTGTGGCCGTTGTCGGCGACGTACTCCTCGGAGCGGTCGTACTGCGAAGCCCATCTCCTCGAGCAGTCGCCAGCTCGATCTCGAGGAACTCGATCGGCACCCGGCGGATGGTGATCTCGGACTCGGTGACGATCGCGGCGGCGAGCAGCGACATCGCCTCGATCGGGTCCTCGGACGGGGCGTAGTCGACGTCGACGTCGATGTCGCGCGAGCCGGTGACGGTCAGCGTGGTGGTGCCGATGCCCTCGATCGCGCACGCCGAGCTTCTGCAGGAAGAAGCAGAGGTCCTGGACCATGTAGTTGGGGCGAGGCGTTGCGGATGATCGTGGTGCCGGGGTGGAGGGCGGCGGCCATGCAGGGCGTTCTCGGTGACGGTGTCGCCGCGCTCGGTGAGCACGATCGGCCGGGTCGGGCTCGATCGCCCGGTTGACGCGTGGCGTGGTAGAGCCCGTCGGTCGCCTTGACCTCGAGGCCGAACGGCCGCAGCGCCGCCATGTGCGGCTCGACGGTGCGGGTGCCGAGGTCGCAGCCGCCGGCGTACGGCAGCTCGAAGGCGTCCGGCGCGGTGCAGCAGCGGGCCGAGGAACATGATGACGATGCGGGTACGGCGGGCGGCGTCCTCGTCGATGCGCGCTCAGGTCGAGCGTCGGCCGGGCGGGATGATCTCGAGGTCGTTGTCGTCGTTGAGCCAGCGGGTCTGCACGCCGATGGCTGTCGAGCACCTCGAGGAGCCGGTTGACCTCCTCGATCCGGGCGACCTTGCGCAGCGTGGTGCGGCCGCGGTTGAGCAGGCGAGGCGCACAGCAGCGCGACGCCGGCGTTCTTGCGAGGTCTTGACGTCGATCGCGCCCGAGAGCGTGGTCGGCGCCGGTGACCCGCAGGTGCGTGCGGGCCGGCGCCGAGCGAGACGATCTCGGAGTCGAGCGCCTCGCCGATGCGGGCGAGCATCTCCAGGGAGAGGTTCTGGTGGCCCTGCTCGATCCGGTTGACCGCGCTCTGGCTGGTGCCGAGCAGCGTCGGCGAGCTGCTGCTGGGTGAGCCCCGGTGCTTGCGCGCGTCGCGGATCAGGTTGCCGATCCGGGTCAGGTACGTGTCGGACGTGGTGGTGGCAGTCACCGGTCGAGCGTATATCACCTGTGAGATATATGGGGACTGCCGCACCTCGGGCACGGTCACGACGGCGTGCCGGCTCAGCCAGCGTCGGGACCGCGCCGTGCTCGGCCCGGGCCAGGTCGGCGGTGTCCATCCAGACGGCCATCCTGGCCAGCCGGGCGAGGTCCGGCCGCACGGGGCGCAGGCGGCCTGCCCGACGATCCGCAGGACCGTTCTGGGGACCCGCCGGGGTCGTGCCCCCGGAGCGCAGTGCGGCCTGGGCGAGGTCGGCGAAGCGGACGTCGCGGACCCGCAGACCTCGATGACGCTGACCGCGGGTGCCGGGATCCAGGCAGGCGTCGGCCACGGCGCGGGCGACGGTGGCCGACCGGCACGACGTTGACCGGGTTCTCCCCCCGACCGAGGAACGACCGCCCGGCCGTCGCGGGCTGCGGACCCGGCGATGATCTCGGTCCACAGCTCCTCGTAGGCCGTCGCGCGGACGATGGTCCACGGTGCTCCACTGGCCGGCGCAGGTGCACCTCGGCGGCCCACTTGGCGCGCTCGAGCTCGCTGCCATGTCGGCGAGGCGCCGACGACCGAGACGAGCACGACGTCGCGCCCGCCGCTCGCGGCGGCGTCGACGAGGTGCACGTTGCCGCGGTGGTCCACGGACTCCGGGGTGATGCCGCGCTCGCGCGAGCCCAGGCCGTGCACCGCCGAGACGACGACGTCGCTGCCCCGCACGACGGCCTCGAGGCGTCGCGGGGTCGCGGACGTCGGCGCGCACGACGCTCGTCGACGAGGTCGACGAGGGCCGCGGGGACGACCCGCTGCGGGACGCGACCGCGCACCGGGGCGCCGGACGCACGCAGGAGCGGCACCAGCGCGGTGCCGAGCCGCCCGGTCCCGCCGACGACGGTGATCACGGCGTCGGCCCCCACCGCGGCACCGCACGCGCGTCGCGTCGGCGTCGACGGGGGAGTCGGTCGACCGGCTCGAGGGAAGAACCGTGCCGGAGGCGATCCGGTCGCTCGCGCGACGCCGGAAGACCAGCAGGCCGACGAGCTCGTGGGGTGCACCGTCCCGGCGGGTGCCCGTCATCGTCATCTCGAGCCAGACCACGCTGGTCGTCGGTCGTGCGGCGCTCGTCTGGGCCCGGGCGACGCACCGTGCAGACGAGGTCGGGCACTCCGCTCGAGGATCGCCCGCCCAGTTGCGGCGGACCTGCTCGCTCCCGGAGAAGCCGCGTGCCGGGATGGGCGGGGTCGGTGAGCACGTAGTCGTCGGCGAAGCAGGCGACGAGCGCGTCGAGGTCGTGCGCGTTGGTCGCCGCGACGAGCCGGTCGACGACGTCGGCTGCCGGAGCGGGTGGGCGGGTCGTCCACGGCGTTCACCACCATTCAGATACAGTCACGATGTAATTGAAAGGAGTGCTGCGCCGTGGGCAGCGCGTGAAGTCAAGGGCCGGCGGCTACGACGCGTCGGGCCGTCGGCGCGCCTCGGCGCAGCGCCGCCGCCATGGTCGTCGAGCGGGCGCGCGAGCTGCTTCCTCGAGCGCGGCTTCGCCGGGACGACGGTGGCGATGGTGGCGCAGGCCGCGGAGCGTGTCGGTCGAGACCGTCTACAAGGGCTTCGGGGGGAAGGCGGGCGCTCGTGCGCGCCGTGTGGGAGCAGGCCCTCGCAGGGAGTCGGGTCCCGTTCCGCGCCGAGGAGCGCTCGGACGCCGTGTCGTCCGTGCGCCGAGGACCCCCGGGAGGTCATCGCCACGTGGGCGCGCCTCTCCGCCGAGGTCGGGCGACGGGCCGCTCCCGTGCTCGCCGCTGGTGCGCGCTGCGGCGGCAGTGGACGCCGGAGGCCGCTGCGCTGCTCGCCGAGATCGACGCCGGCCGACTGGCCCGGATGAGGCACAACGCCGAGGCGCTGGCCCGCCGTGGCCACCTGCGCCCCGGGCTCTCGGTGGAGCGGGCGGCCGCAGCTCATGGTCGCGATCAGCGGTTCGCTTCCACGACCCGCTCGTCGGCGACGGCCGGGTGGAGTGCCGAGGAGTACTCCGAGGTCATCGAGCGGCCTGCTCGCGGCCGCGCTCCTGGCCGACTGCGCACGCAGGCCCGCACCCCCTGAAGCCAGGGGACGCGGGCCTCGTGCGGCCGTAGCGCTCAGGCGGGGACGCTGGCCACCCCGGCGGGCAGCAGGCGCCGGCCGAGCACGCGCTCGGAGACCCCTTCGCGGTCCAGCAGCGGGCACAGCCCGCCGTTCCAGAACTGGAAGCCCGCGCCGGTGATCATGGCCAGGTCGATGTCCATCGGCGCCGCGACGACGCCCTCGGACAGCATCCGGCCGACCTCCTCGGCGAGCACGCCGAGGATGCGCTCGCGCGCCTGCTCGACGGTCAGCTCGACCGGGTGCTCCGGCTGTCTCGGCCAGGGCCAGCACCTCGGGGTCGGGAACCGGGCGGCCGTCCTCCATCGCGTAGTAGCCGCGCTTGCCGGCCTCGACCAGGCGGCGCAGGCTCGGCGAGACGTAGTAGCGGTCACCGAAGGCGCGGTGCAGCGTCTCGCTGTTGTGCAGCGCGATCGCCGGGCCGACCAGCCCGAGCAGCACGAACGGCGGCATCGGGGCCAGGCCGGCGACGGCCCGGTCGGCGATGGGCACCGGGGTGCCCTCGTCGACGATCCGCGAGAACTCGCCCATGAAGCGGCCGAGCAGCCGGTTCACGACGAAGGATGCCGAGTCCTTGACCCGGATCGTCGTCTTGCCCAGGGTGCGGCCGGTGGCGAACGCCGTGGCCAGGGCCGCGTCGTCGGTGGCCTCGCCGGGGATGATCTCGAGCAGCGGCATCACGGCGACCGGGTTGAAGAAGTGGAAGCCGACGACCCGCTCGGGGTGCTCGAGCCGGCTCGCCATCTCGGTGATCGACAGCGACGACGTGTTGGTCGCCAGCACGCACTCGGGTGAGACGACGGCCTCGACCTCGGCGAAGACCTGCTGCTTGACGGCCATCTCCTCGAAGACCGCCTCGATGACGAAGTCGGCGTCGGCGAAGCCGTCCTTGCTCGTCGACCCGGTGACCAGGCCGGTGAGGAACGACGCCTTGTCGGGGGAGAGCCGGCGCTTGGCGAGCAGGCCCGCGATCTCGCCGTGCACCCAGCCGACGCCCTTGGCCACGCGCTCCTCGTCGAGGTCGGTCAGCACGACCGGCACCCCGAGGCGGCGGGCGAAGAGCAGCGCGAGCTGGCTGGCCATCAGGCCGGCACCGACGATGCCGACCTTGGTGACCGGTCGGGCGAGCGACTTGTCCGGGGCACCGGCGGGGCGCTTGGCCCGCTTCTGCACCAGGTCGAAGGCGTACAGCCCGGCGCGCAGCTCGTCGGTCATGATCAGGTCGCCGAGCGCGGCATCCTCGGCGGCGAAGGCGTCGTCGCGGGTCGCGGTGCGCGCGGCGCGCACCAGCTCGACGGCGCGCAGCGCACCCGGGGCGCGGCCGCCGGTCTTGGCGAGCACGACCTTCTTCGCCGCGTCGCACGCGGCATCCCAGGCGGCCTCGTCGTGGTCGACCTCGCGGCGCTGCACGGTGACGGCGCCGGCGACGACGGCGGCGGCCCAGCGCAGCGAGTCCTCGAGGAAGTCGGCGGGCTCGAGCAGGATGTCGGCGACGCCGAGCGCCGCGACCTCCTTGGCCTTGAGCATCCGGTTCTGCGACAACGGGTTCTCGATGATCACCGTGAGCGCGTCAGCGGCGCCGACGAGGTTCGGCAGCATGAAGCAGCCGCCCCAGCCGGGCACCAGGCCGAGGAAGGTCTCCGGCAGCGCGAACGCGGGCACGCCGTACGAGACGGTGCGGTAGTCGCACGCCAGCGCGATCTCGACGCCGCCGCCCATGGCCGCACCGTTGACGAAGGCGAAGGTCGGCACCGGGAGGTCCATGATCGACGCGAAGGCCGCGTGGCCGGCGCGGGCGATGGCCAGGGCCTGCTCGCGCTCGGTGACGTAGGGGACGCCGGACAGGTCGGCGCCGACCGCGAAGACGAACGGCTTGCCGGTGATGCCGACGGCCTGGATCTCACCGGCCGCGGCGCGGGCGCGCAGCCCGTCGACGGTGGCCTGCAGCCCGGCGATGGTCTGCGGGCCGAAGGTGTTGGGGCGGGTGTGGTCGTGCCCGTTGTCGAGGGTGACCAGGGCGAGGATGCCGGCGCCGCCGGGGAGCGTGACGTCCTGCACCGGGGTGCGGGTCACGACCTCCTCGGGCATGCCGGGTGCGGTGACCGGGGTCGGGGTGGTCGTCGTCATGGCTCAGGCCTCCTGGCCGTAGTCGGCGTGGTGCGGGTTCTCCCAGATGACGCAGCCGCCCATGCCGATGCCGATGCACATCGCGGTCAGGCCGTAGCGCACCTCGGGGTGCTCCTCGAAGTGGCGGGCGAGCTGGCTCATCAGCCGCACGCCCGAGGACGCGAGCGGGTGGCCGGTGGCGATGGCGCCGCCCCAGGGGTTGACCCGCTCGTCGTCGTCGGCGATGCCGAAGTGGTCGAGGAACGCGATGACCTGGATGGCGAACGCCTCGTTGAGCTCGAACAGGCCGATGTCCTCGATCGTCAGGCCGGCCTTGCGCAGCGCCTTCTCGGCGGCGGGCACCGGGCCGATGCCCATGACCTCGGGCTCGACGCCGACGAACGCGTACGACACCATCCGCATGCGCACCGGCAGGCCCAGCTCGGCGGCGGCGGACTCGGAGGCCAGGATGCAGGCCGTGGCGCCGTCGTTGAGGCCGGCGGCGTTGCCCGCGGTGACGTTGCCGTGCGCGCGGAACGGCGTCTTGAGGGCGCCGAGCTCCTCGAGCGTGGTGCCCGGTCGCGGCGGCTCGTCGACGGTCGCGAGGCCCCAGCCCTTCTCGACGTGCCGGGTGGCGACCGGCACCAGGTCGGGCTGCACCAGCCCGGTCGGCGTAGGCGGCGGCCAGCTTGCGCTGGCTGTTCACGGCGTACGCGTCGCAGCGCGCCTTGGTGAGCTCCGGGAAGCGGTCGTGCAGGTTCTCGGCGGTCTTGCCCATCACCAGGGCCGACTCGTCGACGACCCGCTCGGAGATGATCCGGGGGTTGGGGTCGATGCCCTCACCCATCGGGTGGCGGCCCATGTGCTCGACACCGCCGGCGATGGCGACGTCGATCGCGCCGACGCCGATCGACGAGGCGATGTTCGTGACGGCGGTCATCGCGCCCGCGCACATCCGGTCGATGGAGTAGCCCGGCGTGGTGTTCGGGAGCCCGGAGAGCAGCGCCGCGAGCCGGCCGAGGGTGAGGCCCTGGTCGCCGATCTGGGTCGTCGCGGCGATGGCGACCTCCTCGACGCGGTCCTTGGGCAGCTCGGGGTGTCGCCGCAGCAGCTCGCGGATGCACTTGATGACGAGGTCGTCGGCGCGGGTCTGGGCGTACATGCCCTTCTCGCCGGCCTTGCCGAACGGGGTGCGGACGCCGTCGACGAAGACGACGTCCTGGAGCGCGCGTGGCACGGAGGGCCTCCCGGGGGTGGGGTGGGGATCGGCCCGGTCACCCCGGGCCCTGAGGGTCCACGGTACTAAGCGGACGCTTAGTGCCCTAGGGGGGTGGGGGTGAGAGGCGTCACGCCGGGCCGGGCGACTGGATCTGGATCAGGTTGCCGCAGGTGTCGTCGAACACCGCCGTGGTCACCGGCCCCATCGACGCCGGCGGCTGGGTGAAGACGACGCCCAGCGCGCTGAGCCGGGCGTGCTCGGCCTCGACGTCGTCGACGGTGAAGGCGGTGAACGGGATGCCGTCGGCGACGAGCGCGTCCTTGAACGGCCGGGCCGCCGGGTGCTGGTCGGGCTCGAGCACGCAGCTCGACGCCGTCCGGGGCGTCCGGGCTGACGACGGTGAGCCAGGCGAACTCGCCCATCGGCACCTCGTGCTTCTTCTGGAAGCCGAGCACGCGGGTGTAGAAGTCGAGTGCCTTGGCCTGGTCGTCGACGAGCACGCTCGTCAGGGTGATCCGCATCGTCAGGTCCTCTCGTCGGGGCGGCGCCACCGCTCGCGCAGCGGGGCCAGGGGAGTGGTGTCGAGGTGGTGGAAGGTGTAGCGGCCCTCGCGCCGCCGGTGCACGAGCCCGGCGGTCTCGAGCACGTCGAGGTGCTGCGAGATCGCCTGCCGGCTCGAGGTCAGGCCGTGCGTGCTGGCCATCCGCGCGCACAGCTCGAACAGGGTCTGGCCGTCGCGCTCGGCCAGGGCGTCGAGCAGGGCCCGACGGGTGGGGTCGGCGAGCGCCCTGAACACGGCATCCGCATCGTCCACACCGCTGACGATAGGCAAGTGACTGCTTGCCTGTCAATGGCGCCGTCACGCCGCGGGTCGACCGGCTCCGACTCCAGGGCCAGCGCTGACGAACCCGTACTGGTGGACCCGCCGAGCGGCTCGCCGGCGACGAACGCGGCGAGGGCGTCGAGCCCCAGGCCGTGCTCGCGCTGGGCGAGCCGGCGCTTCGCGCCCAGCTGCCGCTGGCGCAGCAGGTCGAGCGAGTCGGTGTAGTCGGGGCCGTAGATGATCCGCAGGTACTCGCGGCCGCGCACCTTGATGCCCGGGCTGCACCCGACCGGGTCGGCACGCAGGCGCGGGCTTGACGACCATGCCCTCGCCGCCGGCGGCGGTGAGCTCCGACCACCACGCGGTCGCGCCTCCGCGCGCTCCGCGGGCGACGAAAGGTCAACGAAGCGGTGACGGGTCGGCGTGATCAGCTCGCCCTCGAGCTTCGGCGAGCTCGGCGAGGTGCCAGGTGTGCGACTCGGTGACGCGCCAGGGCACGCCCCTCCGCCGCGAGGACCTGGAACGGCGCCAGCGTGACGCCGTCGAGCCCGTCGGTGGGGCGGAAGTAGCGCCGCGTAGGCGTCGCGGAAGGCGGCGGCGTGCGCCTGCCGGGCCGACGTGCGCTGCGCCAGGTCGGCGACGTCGAGCCCGCGCCCGGCCGCCGCCTGTCAGGGCGGTCAGGCGCCTCGGGCAGAGCGTGGCGCGCGGCGGCACCGACCGACGCGTACTGCGACGTGATCAGGTCGAGGGCCTTGGCCGACCAGGGCAGCAGCTCACAGTCCAGGGCGAGCCAGTCGGTCGCGAGCGAGTCGAAGAGCGGCTCCGCGGCCCGGCGCAGCCGGTCGACGAGCGCGCTCGGTGTCGGGGAAGAACGGGCGCCCGGTGCGCGTGTAGACGGCGCCGGTGCTCCCGTCGCCCACCCCGAAGCGGCGCTCGGCGGCCTCGGCGTCCCTGGCGACGACGGCGATCGCCCGCGAGCCCATGTGCTTCTCCTCGCACACGACGCGGGTGACCCCCCAGCCGGCGTACTCCTCGAACGCCTGCTCGGGGTGCTCGAGGTAGCCGTCCAGCGTCGAGGCGCGCGCGGGCGACATCGTCGGCGGCAGGTAGACCAGCCAGCGCGGGTCGACGGCGAACCGGCTCATGACCTCGAGCGCCGCCGGCGGCGTTCTCCTCCGGCACCTTCACCCGGCCGGCGTGGGTGCGTCTCGAGCCAGCGGGTGCCGGCGACGTCGCCGATCCGCAGCACGGACGGCCTCGCGGGCAGCCGGGCGCGGGGCCGAGCGGCCGCACCGGCTCGTACCACTGCTCCTCGCGCGGGCACCGAGACGAGCTCCCGCTCCGGGTAGCGCAGCGCGGTGAGGCGACCCGCCGAAGACGCACGCCGGTGTCGAGGCAGATGGTGTTGTTGACCCACTCGGCCGTGGGGACGGGCGTGTGGCCGTAGACGACCATCGCGTCACCCCGGTACTCCTCCGCCCACGGGTAGCGCACCGGGAGGCCGTACTCGTCGGTCTCGCCCGTGGTGTCGCCGTAGAGGGCGAAGGCGCGGACCCGGCCGGAGGTGCGGCCGTGGTAGGCCTCCTTGAGCCCGGCGTGGGCGACGACGAGGCGCCCGTCGTCGAGGACGTAGTGCGCGAGGAGCCCGTCCATGAAGGTCAGCGCCCGGGCCCGGAAGTCGTCGGGCTCCTGCGCCAGCTGGGCCAGCGACTCGGCGAGGCCGTGCGACACGGTGACCTTGCGCACCCCGCAGGGCGCGCACGAGCTTGGCCTCGTGGTTGCCGGAGACGCAGAGGGCGGTGCCGTCAGCGACCATGCCCATGACCAGGCGCAGGACGCCCGGGGGTGTCGGGGCCGCGGTCGACCAGGTCGCCCACGAAGACGGCCGTGCGGCCCTCCGGGGTGCGTCGCGCCGACCGGCCAGCCCGTCGTCGTACCGGAGCTGCCAGCCGAGCTCGGTGAGCAGGGTGCGCAGCTCGCGCGGCGCAGCCGTGCACGTCGCCGACGAGGTCGAAGGGGCCGTGCAGCTCGCGTGCGGTCGTTCCACGGACGCTCGCCGCACGATCTCGACCGCGTCCGACCTCGTCGGCCTCGCGCAGCACGTGCACGCGGCGGAAGCCCTCCTTGCGCAGCCGCCCGAGCGACCGCTTCAGGTCGCGGTGCTGGCGCCGGACGACGTGGCTGCCGAAGTCACGGTCGGCCCGCGACGCGTTGCGCTCGAGCGCGAGCGACTCGGGCACGTCGAGCACGATCGCGTCGACGAGCACGTCGTGGCTGCGGGCCACCGCGACGAGCGAGGCGCGCGCCTTCGGCTGCACGTTGGTCGCGTCGACGACGGTGAGCAGGCCACGACGCAGCCGGATGCCGACGAGGTAGTGCAGGACGTCGAAGGCGTCGGGGGTGGCCGACTGGTCGTTCTCGTCGTCGGCCACGAGGCCGCGGCAGAAGTCGCTCGAGACGACCTCGGTCGGCCTGAAGTGCTCGCGCGCGAAGGTCGACTTGCCGCTGCCCGGACACCCCGACGAGCACCACCAGCCCTCGGGCGGGCAGCGCGGATGCGGCCGCGCGGTCGTCGTCGTCAGGCCGCCCCGGGTGAACACCGCCAGCTGGGTCGGGGTGCCGGTGGCGTCGTCGGGCTCGCCGATGCCGCGCAGCTCGACCGCGTAGCCGTGGTCGGCGGCGACGCGCGACGGTCCACGCGGCGAACTCGGCGCGGTCCCACTCGAAGCGGTGGTCGGGGTGGCGCACGGCCGGACCAGCCCCGCGTAGTTCACGTTGTACTCGCGCGTTGGGGGTGGTCACCAGGACGGCCCCGGGCCGGGCGGCACCGAAGACGACCCGCTCCAGCGCGCCCAGCCGCGAGGGGTCGACGTGCTCGACGACCTCCATCAGCACGGCGGCGTCGAAGCCGGCGTACCGGTCGTCCTCGTAGGTCAGCGCCCCCTGGAACAGCTCGACGCGCTCGGCCTGGCGCTCGCTCATCCGGTCCAGGTGCAGCCGGCGCGCCGCGTGCTGCAGCGACCGCGTGCGAGACGTCGCTGCCCGCGACCCGGCTGAAGGCAGGGGTCGTCGACGCAGCCGCTCGAGGAAGTGGCCCGGGCCCGCAGCCGAGGTCGATGACCGAGGTGGCTCCGAGCTCGAGCAGGGCCTGGTGCACGGCGTCGTGCCGCTGCCGGTTGAGCGGCAGGCGCCGCTCCTCCGCCTGGAGGACCTCCTCGTCGGCCGCCGGCTCGACCGCGCTGCTCCAGCGTCGTCGCCGAGCTCGGCCAGCCGGGCGAGGGCGACGCCGGCGAGGCCGCTGCGACCCAGGTAGCGGCGGGTGATCAGGTCCTGGTCGGGGTGCCCGGCGAGCCACCCCCCGCCGGAGCGGAGCAGCTTGTCGACCTCGTCCGGGCCCTGCCAGTAGTGCTTGGACTCGTCGAGCACGGGGAGCAGCACGTGCAGCTGGCTGAGGGCGTCCGCCAGGCGCACGGTGCCGCTGAGCGTGAGCCGGACGTAGCGCGAGTCGCCCCAGCCGGGGAACGCCTCGTCGAGGGCGATCGGCTCGCGCGACGACCTGCCAGCCGAGCGGCTCGAACAGCCGGTGCGCGATCGGTGCGCCGCCGCGGCACGGGAGCACCGGGACGGTGATCTCGAGCGGGATCGCCGAGTCCGCCAGCTCCTGGTCGGGAGGTGCAGCGCCCGCTGCGCGCGGTGCTGAACACGTCGGCCAGGGCGACGCCCAGGAGCGAGGATGCCGCGTACGAGCGGTCGTTGACGTACTGGCCCAGGCTGAAGTCGGGCAGCCCCTTGGCCCGCGACCGGGCCAGCCGCACCGGGTCGACCTCCAGCAGCAGGGCCGCGGTGCAGCGCTCCGCCGTCGCGACCGGGTAGAAGACCGTCGCGACGCCGAAGGACTGGGTGAACTGCTGCACCCGGTCGGGGTGCTTGTGCAGCAGGAAGCCCAGGTCCGTGGCCGGCTGGTGGGTCGTCGAGATGGTCAGGAGCACCGCGTCAGTCTGCCCGACGGAGCGGCCCCGCTGACCGGGGGTTTTCCTCAGCCGGGGAACTGCTCGAACGCCGCGACGAGCAGCGGCGCGACGATCTCGGCCTGCCACGGCCGGCAGCCCTGGTCGAGCAGCGCCCGGGTGAAGGCGGCCTCGTCGTGGTCGGACGGCGGCTGCCACACGACCCGGCGCAGCGGGTCGGGGGAGCAGACGTTCTCGACCGGGATG
Organism: uncultured Actinomycetota bacterium; assembly: GCA_963782695.1. Lineage (GTDB taxonomy): Bacteria > Actinomycetota > Actinomycetes > Actinomycetales > Dermatophilaceae > Fodinibacter. Next base: position 145,397 of record CAWAKY010000006.1, read on the forward strand.
ACGTGCTCCTGCGCGAACTCGGTCAGCGCGCCCCGGGTGGCGCCGAGCCGGTCGGCGGCCAGCGGGTTCTTCTCGGCCCAGACCCGCGGCGGCGGCGGCCCGTCGGACGGCAGCGTGCGCGGCGGCAGGTCGTCCTCGGGCAGCTCGACGGCGCGGCGCACCGCGTCGACCCACTGGCGGCCGTACCGGGCGATCGCCCGGTGCCCGCGGGGCAGGTCGGCGGTGGTGGCGGGCGCGGCCTTGGCGATCTCGACGAGGGCGGCGTCCGGCAGCACCCGGCCGATCGAGGTGTCGCGGTCGCGGGCGATGTCGTCGCGGGCGTACCAGAGCTCGCGCACGATGGCGACCGAGCGACGCGAGCGCAGGGTGTTCATGCCCGACGTGCGACGCCACGGGTCGACCCGCTCGGTGGGGGTCCAGGTCAGCAGCGAGGTGAACTCCTGGCGCGCCCACTCCGACTTGCCCTGGGCGGCGAGGTCGACGCCCATCAGGTTGCGCAGCTCGTTGAGCACCTCGACGTCGAGCGCGGCGTAGCGCAGCCACGGCTCGGGCAGCGGGCGGGTCGACCAGTCGACCGCGGAGTGCTCCTTGGCCAGGCTCAGCCCGAGGTAGTGCTCGACCACCGCGGCGAGGCCGACCCGGGGCAGCCCGAGGATGCGGCCCGCGAGCTCGGTGTCGAACAGCTGGCGCGGGCCGCAGCCCGACCTCGGCCAGGCAGGCGAGGTCCTGGGTGGCCGCGTGCAGGATCCACTCGGCCGCACCGATCGCCTCGTCGAGCGGGGAGAGGTCGGGGCAGCCGACCGGGTCGATCAGCCAGGTGCCGGCGCCCTCGCGGCGCACCTGCACGAGGTAGGCGCGCTGGCCGTAGCGGTAGCCCGAGGCGCGCTCGGCGTCGATCGCGACGGGGCCCTCGCCGGCCGCGACGGCGGCAGCGGCGCGGGCCAGCTCACGCTCGGTCTCGACGACGAGGGGCACGCCGTCGGCAGGTTCGTGCAGCGGCACCAGCAGCGAGGGCGCGGGGCCCTCGGGGGCAGTGGCTGCGGTCTCGGAGCCCATTCAGCGCCGAGGTCCGGGGAGGGCGACCACGCCCTCGGGCAACGGAGGCAGCCCGGCGATGGTGCAGAGCAGGTCGGACCAGGCGAGGAGGTGGTCGCCGACCTCGGGCCCGAGCGGGGTCCACGAGGCGCGGACCTCCATCTCGACGCTGGCCGGTCGGTCGGCCAGGCCGGCGAAGCTCTGCGAGACCACCCGGGTGACGGTGCCGGCCTCGGCGACGTAGCCGACGCCGCGGTTCGCCAGGGCGTCGACGAGCCAGCTCCAGCCCACCTCGCCCAGCATCGGGTCGGTGGCCAGCTCGGGCTCGAGCTCGGCGCGGGCGAAGGTCACCGCACGCCACTCGCCGCCCCACGGCTCGGGGGCGCTCGGGTCGTGCAGGAGGACGAAGCGGCCGGAGGCCAGGTCGTCGTCGGTGTCGCGCGGGTCGACGACGTCGGCGGTGAGCGCGACGGCGTACGGCGCGATGCGCTGCGGCGCGGGAACCTCGGTGAGACGGATCTCCGGGCGCAGTCGGGCGCGATGGAGGTCCTCGAGGGCCCGGGTGAACTCGGGCGACTCGCGACCTGTCACGGTGCGGCTTGACACCACGTCAATGTAAGCCGTACCGGCCCTCCCGGCGCGAGGCCACGCCGGGGCGATCCACCGGCGTGGCTAGGCTTCGGCGGTGCTGAGCGTCCTGGCCCTGGCCTCCTCCCTGGTGTGGGGCACCTCCGACTTCTTCGCCGGGCTGGCCTCGCGACGGCATCCGGCGGTGGCCGTCGTGGGCTGGACCCAGGGCCTGGCGCTGCTCGTGATCTCGGTCGTGGTCGTGCTGCGCTGGGACACGCTGACCTGGACCGGCTGGCCGGCGTGGTCGCTCGCCGCGGGGCTGACCGGCATGAGCGGCCTGGTCTGCTTCTACTCGGCGCTGTCCTCCGGGACGATGGGCGTCGTCGCCCCGATCGCCTCGCTCGGGGTCATCGTGCCGGTCGTGCTGGGGGTCGCCACCGGCGACGCACCCTCGCCGTGGGCGTGGGTGGGCATGCTGGTCGCCATCATCGGGGTGACCCTGGCGTCCGGGCCGGAGCTGAGCGGCGACGTCTCGCCCCGGCCGGTCGTGCTCGCGGTCTGCGCGGCGGTCGGGTTCGGGCTGTGCCTGTTCTGCCTCGACCGCGGGGCCCGGGAGTCGACCCTGCTCACCCTGTGGGGCATGCGGCTGACGTCGGTGACGATCCTCCTCGTCGTCGCGCTGGTCTTCCGCACCGCCGGCGGGGTCACCGCCCGCGAGACGCCGGTGCTGCTCGCCATCGGCTGCGGGGACCTCGCTCGCGAACGGCCTGTTCGCCTTCGCCTCCTCCCGGGGGCAGGTGAGCATCGCCTCGGTGCTCGGCTCGCTCTACCCGGTCGTCACGATCATCTGGGCCCGCCTGTTCCTCGACGAGCGGCTCAAGCGCGTGCAGCAGGTCGGCGTGGCCCTCGCCGTCGGCGGCGCGGCCCTCACCGCCCTGTAGACCCTCGCGCTCGCGTCGAACCGTCGACACCGGGTCGGCCGGCACCCGCGGGAGTGGGAGGATGTCGCGTCGTGACCACCCCTGACCCGGACGCTCCCCGCCCCAGCGCGCACCCCGACCACCCCCGGGGATGCCGCGCGCGTCGCCACCGCGGACTCGGCCCTCGTGCGCGCCGCCCGCCAGCGCGACGTGCCGCACACCCCGGTGTGGTTCATGCGCCAGGCCGGCCGGTCGCTGCCCGGAGTACCGCAAGGTGCGCGAGGGCGTCGGCATGCTCGAGTCGTGCCGCCGGCCCGACCTCGTCACCGAGATCACCCTGCAGCCGGTGCGCCGCCACGGCGTCGACGCCGCGATCTTCTTCTCCGACATCGTGGTTCCGCTGTCCGCCATCGGGGTCGACCTCGACATCGTCGCGGGCGTCGGCCCGGTCGTCGCCCACCCGATCCGCTCCCGGGCCGACCTCGCCCAGCTGCGCGACCTCACCCCCGACGACGTCACCGACATCACCGAGTCGGTGCGCCTGCTCACCGCCGAGCTCGGGGCGACCCCGCTCATCGGCTTCGCCGGTGCGCCCTTCACCCTGGCGTCCTACCTCGTCGAGGGCGGCCCGTCGAAGAACCACGAGCACACCAAGGCGCTGATGCAGGGCGACCCGCAGCTGTGGCACGACCTGTGCGCCCAGCTCGCCCAGATCTCCGGCGCGTTCCTGCGCGTGCAGGCCGAGGCCGGCGCCTCGGTCGTGCAGCTCTTCGACTCGTGGGCCGGCGTGCTCAGCCGCGCCGACTACACGGCATCCGTGCAGCCGCACTCGGCCACCGCGCTGGCGGCGGTCGCCGACCTCGACGTGCCCCGCATCCACTTCGGTGTCGGCACCGGCGAGCTGCTCGCGCTGATGGGGGAGGCCGGCGCCGACGTCGTGGGTGTCGACTACCGCGTCTCGCTCACCGACGCGCTCGCCCGGCTCGGCGGCCGCTACGCCGTGCAGGGCAACCTCGACCCGGCGCTGCTGTTCGCGCCGTGGGAGCCGCTGGAGCGACGGGTCCGCGCCATCGTCGAGGAGGGCCGCGCCGCACCCGGGCACGTCTTCAACCTCGGCCACGGGGTGCTGCCCGACACCGACCCCGACGTGCTGACCCGCGTCGTCGAGCTGGTGCACGAGGCCTCCGCCCGGTGACGACGCCGGCGCTGGGCGACGGCCGCCTGCGGCTGGAGCCGCTGCGCGTCGACCACGCCGCCGAGCTGGTGGACGTGCTCTCGGATGCCGGGCTGTACGCGTTCACCGGCGGCTCGCCTCCGAGCGTGGCGACCTCGAGCAGCGGTACACGCGCCAGGTCGCCGGGTCGCCCGACCCCGCCGAGCAGTGGCACAACTGGGTGGTGCGCTCGGCGAAGACGGGCCGGCGGTCGGCTACGTGCAGGCCACCGTGCGACCGGTCGACGGGGTGGCCGAGCTGGCCTGGGTCGTCGGGACGCTGGCAGGGCCGGGGCTCGCCGCGAGGCCGCCGCGCTGGTGCTCGACCACGTGCTGGCCGCCGGGGTGCGCGGGTCGTCGCGCACGTGCACCCCGACCACGTCGCGTCCCAGCGGGTGGCCGCGGCCCTGCGGATGCGGCCCACCGCCGCCTCGTCGACGGCGAGGTCGAGTGGGTGCTGGGCTGCGGCGGGTAGCCCGCTCGAAACCCGCTTGCCGCTGCGCAGCGGTCCGCGTTGACTGGCGGCGTCCGCCCCGACCACCCGAACCCCGGGAGACCCGTGCCCACGTCCCAGACCCCGTCCGGCATCGCCGTTCGAGCGCGGGGGCCCGCCCGGCGCCACCCCCGTCGTGCTGCTGCACGCCGGGGTCGCCGACCGCCGGATGTGGGACCCGCAGTGGGCCGGCCTGACGGCCGTGCGCGATGCCGTGCGCCTCGACCTGCGCGGCTTCGGGGAGTCCGACCGCCCGCCGGCCGGCGCCCTCGACCCGGTCGGCGACGTGCTCGACACGCTCGACCACCTGGGCGTCACCTCGTGCCACCTCGTCGGGTCGTCGTTCGGTGCCGGGGTGGCCGTCGAGGTCGCCCTGAGCAGGCCGGATGCCGTGCGCTCGCTGCTCCTCGCCCCGCCCGGCGGCAGCCTGTTCACCGAGCGGACGCCGGCCTTCGCCGCCTTCGCCGCCGCCGAGAACGAGGCCATGGCGCGCGGCGACGTCGACGCCGCGGTCGAGGCCGACGTCACGGCCTGGGTGGTGGGGGAGCGGCGGGCGATCGCCGACGTCGACCCGGCCGTCACGGCATCCGTGCGGGTGATGCAGCGCCGGGCCTTCGACATCGACGCGGCCTGGGCCGACCCCGACCTCGACGAGGTCGAGCTCGACCCGCCGGCCGTCGAGCGCTACCCGCAGGTGCGCCCGCCGGTGCTGCTCGTCGTCGGCGGCCACGACCTCGACATCGTGCAGCTGGCCGCGGACGCGCTCGAAGCGGGCCTGCCGCAGGTGCGCCGCGTCGACCGCCCCGACGCCGCCCACCTGCCGTCGATGGAGGAGCCGGAGTGGTTCCTCCGGCTCCTCCTCGACTGGGTCACCGAGCAGGACTGAGGCGACCCGAGCCGGCTCAGGCGGCCGGCGGTGCCGGCACGGCCGGCTGGGCCGCCACCGGCGTGCGCGGGGTGCGGCGCCGCAGCCAGATCACCAGGGGCACCAGCACCAGGGCCAGGACCACGGCGAACGGGAGCAGCGCACCGACGACGGTCAGCAGCACGGTGACCGAGCCGGTGAAGGCGGTCCAGCCGGCCTTGAGCCCGGCGAGGAAGCCGGTGTCGTCCTCGGCCTGCTGCGAGCACCTGCTCGTCGGTGCTCAGCCGCACCTCGACCGGCGACAGGGCCACCGAGTCCTTGAGGGCGGCGAGCTGGCTCTGGGTGGCCTCGAGGTCGGCCTGGCGGCGGGAGAGCTCGGCCTCGAGCGACACGATGTCGCCGAGCTTGGTGGCCTGGCTCATCAGGGCGCGCACCCGGTCGACGCTGGCCTGCATCGTCTTCACCCGCGACTCGGTGTCGACGTACTGCGCGGTGACGTCGTCGGTGCTCGCGTTGCGGGAGTGCACCTTGCCGATCTCGGCCAGCCGGTCGAGGGTGCCGTCGAGCTCGGCGGTGGGCACCGAGATCGTGATCGTGCTGAAGCCACCGACCGTCGTGTCGTCGGGCTCGCTCGAGATCGCCTCGGCCATGACCATGCCCTTCGCGGATGCCGCGATGGCGCGCACCTTGGCGGCCGCGGCGTCGACGTCGGCGACGGTGATCGAGATGTCCGCGCGCCGGGCGAGCTTGCGGTCGAAGGTCGCCGCCGTGACGGCGGCCGCGGCGTCGGCGGGCTTGGCGGCCTGGTCGGTGGTGGCACCGCCGGCGACGCCGGCGGCCTCCCGCTTCGCCTGGCTGTCGACGCCGGCGTCGGGCGCCGACCGACGGCGGAGTCGGACGAGGCTCCCGAGTCACCGGCTCCGCACCCGGACAGGGCCACCAGGCCCAACCCGATCGCGAGGGCGGCAGCCGCGGAGGTGAGCCGGCGGGTGTGGCGAACCGGTGTGCGCATGGTGACTCCTTCGTCGTGGATGCTGCCGCTGTGGCGCCCAGCGTCGCGCTCCGGTTCCCGGTCACGGGTCTCGTTCCGGTCACGAGTGCGCGGCAGATCGGCCGCGGTAGGCGGTGGCAGCACGTCGTGTCCGCAGGTGAGGCGCCCGCCGACGCGCACAGCCCGCTCACAGATTGGGCTGTCGCGCGGCGGTCCATGCCGCCCGTGGCGTGGCTAGGGTCCGGGCACGGAGCCGACCGGCGACCGGTGACAAAGGAGTCAGCCATGCTACGAAACCATCGGCGCGCGACCCGCGCCGTCGCGCTCGTCGCGGGGGCGGGAATCGCCTTCGCGCTCGTGCCCGGCGGCAGCGCGACCGCCGCACCGGCCCAGAAGGGCTGCGAGAACCGCACGAACACCACGGTCCAGGCCCTGCTCGAGTGCGTGCGCGCCTCCGGCGCCGTCGAGCACCTCGAGGCGCTCCAGGCCATCGCCGACGCCAACGGCGGCACCCGGGCCGCCGGCACCCCGGGCTACGAGGCGAGCGTCGACTACGTCGTCGACACCCTCGAGGCCGCCGGCTGGGACGTCAGCATCGACGAGTTCCCCTTCACCTACGTCGGCCCCTCCACCCTCCAGCAGCTGACCCCCGTCAACGCCACCTACCCGACCGGTCCGTTCACCGGCAGCGGCCCCGGTGACGTGACCGCCGCCGTCACCCCGGTCGACCTGCAGCTCGGGCTCGGCAACACCAGCACCAGCGGGTGCGAGGCGGCCGACTTCGCCGGCTTCCCCGCCGGGACCATCGCGCTCGTCCAGCGCGGCACCTGCACCTTCTCCGACAAGGCGATCAACGCCGAGGCGGCCGGTGCGGCGGCGTCATCATCTTCAACCAGGGCAACACCGCCGCGGCGGACCGCCAGGAGCTGATCGTCGGGACCCTCGGCGGCTCGGACATCGTCGGCATCCCCGTGGTCGGCGCGAGCTACGCCGCAGGGTGTCGCGCTCTCGGCGGCCGGGTCGACCGCGCAGGTCTTCGTGCCCGAGCCCGAGCAGCGGCCGCAGAAGAACGTCATCGCCGAGCTGCGCGGCGCCAACGACGACAACGTCGTCATGGCGGGCGCGCACCTGGACTCGGTGCAGGCCGGCCCGGGCATCAACGACAACGGCTCGGGCTCGGCCTCGCTGCTCGAGATCGCGCAGAACATGGCCAAGAACAAGCCGCAGAACACCGTGCGCCTCGCCTGGTGGGGTGCCGAGGAGGCGGGCCTGGTCGGCTCGACGGAGTACGTCGACGGCCTGAGCCAGGCCGAGAAGGACCGCATCGCGCTCTACCTCAACTTCGACATGGTCGCGTCGCCGAACTACATCTTCATGGTCTACGACGGTGACGAGTCCGGCTTCGAGGCACCCGTGGTGGTGCCCGACGGGTCGGTGGCGATCGAGGACCTCTTCGAGAGCTACTTCACCAAGGTGGGTCGTGCCGTACGACGACGCCGAGTTCAGCGGGCGCAGCGACTACCAGGCGTTCATCAACAACGGCATCCCGGCCGGTGGCCTGTTCACCGGCGCCGAGGTGCCCAAGAACGCCGAGCAGCAGGCCATCTGGGGCGGTGTCGCCGGTGAGGCGTTCGACCAGTGCTACCACCAGGCGTGCGACACCATCGACAACGTCAACATCGAGGCGCTCGACGTGAACATCGACGCCATCGCCCTGGCCGTGCTCGCGTACTCGTACTCGACGCAGGCCGTGAACGGCGTGCGCGGGCGTGCCGGTGCCCGGTGGGCTCCGGCTGCCGGCCCCGGCCGGGCCCGAGGCAGTCCTGGAGCTCGGGCGGCGGCGGTCTCGCCCACGACCACGGGGTCCTCGCGAGCACCTGAGCGGGTCGTGACCAGCGGGGCCCGGCGTGCACGCACGCCGGGCCCCGCGCCCGTGCCCCGTGCCGGCACCCGTGCGGGCACCGGGGCGCGTCGAGGGTTCCGGTCGCGCGTGAGAGGCTGAGGGCATGTCTGTCCCGGCCGCGACCACCCGGCCCCACGTCGTCGTCGTGGGCGGCGGCATCGCCGGCCTCACCGCCGCGCTGGAGGTGCTCGAGGCGCTGCCCACGGCCGCGGTGACGGTGCTCGAGGGCAGCGACCGCCTCGGCGGGAAGCTGCGCCGCGAGCAGGTCGCCGGGCACCTCGTCGACGTCGGGGCCGAGTCGGTGCTCGCCCTGCGCCCGGAGGCCGTCGACCTCGTCGACCCGGGTCGGCGCGGCCGACGACCTGGTGGCCCCGGCGACGACCGCGGCGTCGGTGTGGTCCCGCGGCGCCCTGCTGCCGTTGCCGCGCGCCACCCTGATGGGGGTGCCGAGCGACCCGGACTCGGCCCGCGGCATCCTCACCGACGACGAGGTCGAGCGGCTCCGCCACGAACAGCCCTGGCCCGGAGGCGCGCTCACCGAGGACGTCTCGGTCGGCGACTACGTCGGCCACCCGGCTCGGCGATGCCGTCGTCGACCGGCTCGTCGAGCCGCTGCTCGGCGGCGTCTACGCCGGCCACGCCCGACGGCTGTCGCTGCAGGCGACGATGCCGATGCTCTGGGCGCGGGCGACCCGCGGCGAGAGCCTGGTGACCGCGCCGTCCGCGACGCCCGGCCTCCGCGCCGGCGGCGGCGGCGCACCCGAGGCGCCGCGGCCGCCGTTCACCGGTCTGCGACGGCGGGGTCGGGCGGCTGCCCGAGCTCGTCGCCGACGAGGTCACGCGCCGAGGGGCGACGCTGCGCACCGGTGCCGTCGTCCGCGAGCTGCAGCGCACCGCGACCGGGTGGCGGCTCGTCATCGGCTCCGGCGGCCGACCCCGAGGTGATCGACGCGGATGCCGTGCTCCTGTGCCTCCCAGCGGCACCCGCCGCGCGGCTGCTCGCCGCGCACGCGCCGGTCGCGTCGTCCGACGCTGGGCGGGGTCGAGACGGCATCCAGTGCGGTCGTGACCATCGCGGTGCGAGCGCACCGGGGTCGACGAGCTGCCCGGCTCGGGGTTCCTCGTGCCGCCGGTCGAGGGCCGCACCATCAAGGCGAGCACCTTCAGCTTCCGCAAGTGGGCCTGGACCGGCGCGCTGTCCGACGAGGTCGTGCACCTGCGCGCGTCGTTCGGCCGGGCCCGCGAGGAGGCCGACCTGCAGCGCGACGACGCCGACCTGGTCGCCGTCGCCGTCGCCGAGATCGGCGAGGCGCTCGGCCGCCCCCTGCCCCGCGTCGTCGACGCCCACGTGCAGCGCTGGGGCGGCGGCCTGCCCCAGTACGCCGTCGGCCACGTCGACCGGGTCGCCTCGATCCGCGCCGACGTCGCGCGCCTGCCCGGCCTCGAGGTGGCGGGCGCGGTCTACGACGGCGTCGGCATCCCCGCCGTCGTCGCGTCGGCCACCCGCGCCGCCCGAGCCACCGTCCAGCACCTCAGCACCGCGTCCCGCACAGGAGATCACCCCGCATGAGCGAGCCCACCCGTTCCACCCCCGCCAAGCCCGGCGCCGCCAAGATCCGCGAGGTCAACGACACCATCCGCTACGCGATGTGGTCGGTGTTCGCCGTCGCCGAGCCGATCGGTGGCGAGGACCGCGACGCCCTGGCCACCGAGGTCGAGGAGCTGTTCACCGACCTCGCCGAGCGCGACGTCGTCGTGCGCGGCACCTACGACGTCGCCGGCCTGCGCGCCGACGCCGACGTCATGGTGTGGTGGCACGCCGAGACGATCGAGGCGCTGCAGGAGGCGTACCACGCGCTGCTGCGCACCGAGTACGGCCAGCACCTCGACCCGGTGTGGTCGGTGGCGGCGCTGCACCGCCCGGCCGAGTTCAACAAGAGCCACATCCCGGCGTTCATGTCCGACGAGGACCCGCGCGCCTACGTCTGCGTCTACCCGTTCGTGCGCTCCTACGACTGGTACCTCATCGACGACCAGGAGCGCCGCGACATGCTCGTCGAGCACGGCAAGATGGCGCGCGACTACCCCGACGTGCGGGCCAACACCATCGCCTCGTTCGCGCTCAACGACTACGAGTGGATCCTCGCGTTCGAGGCCGACGAGCTGCACCGCATCGTCGACCTGATGCGCGAGCTGCGGGCCTCGCGGGCGCGGATGCACGTGCGCGAGGAGGTGCCGTTCTACACCGGCCCGCGCGTGCCGGTGCGCACCCTGGTGCACCGCCAGCGCTGACCTCCCGACCTGGCCGTGAGTGCGGAAGTGGTCGGCCTGGCGACCACTTCCGCACTCGCCGCGTGGGGAGCGGTCTCGGTAGGGTCGCTGGGTGTTCACCCGGCCCGCGGATCTCCCGGATGCCGACGTGCGCGCGGCGCTGGTGCGCGGCTGGGGGCTCGACGTCGTCGCGGTCGAGCACGCACCGGTCGGGCTTCGGCAGCCACCACTGGTGGGTCGACACGGCTGACGGATGCCGGTGGTTCGCGACCGCGGACGACCTGCGGCTGCGGCCGGCGCGCCGGTGACGAACGGCTCGACGGCGCCGCTCGGGCGGCTGACGGGCGGCGCTGACGACGGCGACGGCGTTGCGCGAGAACGGCCTCGACTGGGTCGTCGCACCCCTGCGGGCGACCGACGGCGAGGTCGTCGTCGGGCTCGGCGAGGCGTACGCGCTGTCGCTGTACCCGCGGGTCGAGGGGCGCACGTTCGGCTGGGGCGCGTTCGAGGATGCCGGCCACCGCACGGCCGTGGTCGACCGGCTGGTCGACGCTGCACGGCGCCCGACGGATGCCGCGGCGGTGCCGGCACCGACGACCTCGGCGCCGCGCTGGTCGCCGGCCTGCGGACGGCTGGTCGAGAGCCCGGGGGAGCGTTGGGAGGCAGGGCCGTTCGGGCCCGAGGCCTGGCAGCTGGTCGCCGAGCGGGGCGACCTGCTCGGGTGCCGCGCTCGACCGCTACGCCTCCCTCGTCGCCGATGCCGACCCGTCGCGGTGGGTGCTGACCCACGGCGAGCCGCACCGGGGCAACACCATCGTCACGGCCACCGGTGTCGTGCTGGTCGACTGGGACACCTGCCTGCTGGCCCCGCCCGAGCGCGACCTGTGGCTGCTCGTGGGGGAGGAGCCCGGCATCCGCGAGCGGTACGCCACGCGCACCGGGACCACGCTCGACAGCGGCTGCTCGAGGCGTACCGGCTGCGCTGGGACCTCGCCGACGTCGAGGCGTGCGTGCGGGACCTGCGGGCACCGCACGCCGACGACGAGGACAGCCGCACCGGCCTGGCTGCCCTCCGCGGCGTCCTGAACCGGTTCTCAACCATCTGGTTGACAAGGCGCTCGAGCTCGGCCTACGTTGTCGTCAACCAACCGGTTGACCAAGGAGCACGTCGTGAGCGACCCGCTGTCGAAGGTGTTCGCGGCCCTCGCCGACCCGACCCGGCGCGACATCGTCGCCCGGCTGTCGGCGGGCGACGCCACGGTCGAACGAGCTGGCCGCGCCGTACGACGTGACCCTGCAGGCGGTCTCCAAGCACCTGAAGGTGCTCGAGGACGCCGGCCTGGTCAGCCGCAGCCGGGACGCCCAGCGCCGCCCGGTGCACCTCGAGGCGGAGGTGTTCGACCTCATGACCAAGTGGATCGAGCGGTACCGGCGCCAGGCCGAGGAGCGCTACCAGCGCCTCGACGCGCTGCTCGCCGAGCTCGACGAGCACGGCGACCGCCGCAGCGACCAGCACGACAACCACGCACGACCACACGGAAGGACAGGCATCATGACCACGACGCGCACCCAGGCCAGCATCGAGGCCGACGAGAAGGTCCCGATGATCCACATCTACCGCGACTTCGCGGCCACCCCGGCCCAGCTGTTCCGGGCGCACACCGACCCCGAGCTGTTCGCGCGGTGGGTCGGCCCGACCGACATCGGCGCCGACATCGACTACTGGGACGCCCGCGACGGCGGCGCCTGGCGCTACACGGCCTCGCGCGGCGAGGAGTTCACGCACGGCTTCCGCGGCTGCTTCCACACGGTGAGCCCCGAGCGGATCGTGCAGACCTTCACCTGGGAGGGCATGCCCGACGGCGTGGCGCTCGAGACGCTGACCTTCGAGGACCTCGGCGACGGGCGCACCCGCCTGCACGCCACCAGCCTGTGCGACTCGTTCGAGGCGCGCGACCAGTGGCTCGCCAGCGGCATGGAGACCGGGGTCAACGAGGGCTACGGCGCGCTCGACCGGCTGCTCGCGGCAGGCGAGCTGTGACCGGCATCCCCGCGGCACCCGCCGAGCGGCACCGCGCCATCGCCGGCCGGTTCACCGACGCGGTGCGCGGCGACCGCCGACTGGGACGCCCCGTCGCCGGTGCCGGACTGGGCCGCCCGCGACGTCGTCGCGCCACCTCGTCGAGTGGTTCCCGGCCGTTCCTCGCCTCGGGCAGCGGCGATCGCGGCTGCCCGACGGGCCCGTCGGTCGCCGACGACCCGGTGCGGGCGTGGCAGGCCCACGCCGATGCCGTGCAGGCGCTGCTCGACGACCCGGCCACCGCCGGGACGCGAGTTCTCGAACCCGCACACCGGCGACCTGCCGCTGGACCAGGCGATCGACCGCTTCTACACGACCGACGTCTTCATGCACACCTGGGACCTCGCCCGCGCGACCGGCCAGGACGACACCCTCGACCCGACCCTGTGCGCCGAGCTGTTCGAGGGCATGCAGCCGATCGACGAGCTGCTGCGCTCGTCGGGTCAGTACGGCCCGAGGGTGCCGGTGCCCGACGACGCCCCGACGCCCAGGACCGGATGCTCGGCTTCATCGGCCGCGACCCGGCGTGGCGCCCCTGACTCAGGCGGTCGGGGGCCTCGTCGGCCGGGCGCAGGGTCAGGCTGATCGAGTTGATGCAGAACCGCTGGTCGGTGGGGGTGTCGTAGCCCTCGCCCTCGAAGACGTGGCCGAGGTGGCTGCCGCAGGTGGCGCAGCGGACCTCGGTGCGCGGGCGGCCCGGCAGCGAGCGGTCCTCGAGCAGCTCGACCGACTCGCCGGCGAGCGGGGAGAAGAACGAGGGCCACCCGCAGTGGCTGTCGAACTTGGTCTCGGAGGTGAACAGCTCGGCGCCGCACGCGCGACAGGCGTAGGTGCCGACGGTCTTGGCGTCGGTGTACTCACCCGTGTAGGGGCGCTCGGTGCCCGCCTGGCGCAGCACCTGGTACTCGTCGGGGGAGAGCGTGGCCTTCCACTCCTGCTCGGTGCGGTCGACGGCGTAGGAACGATCGGTCGGCTTCATCGTCATGTCCAGCCCAACAGCGCGGGGGGCCGGAGAGTTCCCGACCTCGACAACGCGAAAGGTCCTCGAAAGAACCGCGTCCGCGATGCCGTCCGATGCCGCACGTCGGCGCACGTCGTTAGGCTCGCCGCATGGCGGACGCGCAGGTGCTGGAGGTGGAGGGGCCCGACGGCCCACGTCAGGTGCGCCTGAGCAGCCCCGACCGGGTGATGTGGCCCGACGCCGGCATCACCAAGGGCGACCTCGCGGCCTACGTCGTCGCGGTGGGCGACCCGCTGGTGCACCACATCGGCGACCGGCCGGTCACCCTGCAGCGCTTCCCCGAGGGCATCGACGGCGAGGAGTTCTACCAGAAGAACCCGCCCAAGGGGATGCCCGACTGGGTGCGCACGGTCTCCTGCCGCTACCCGAGCGGGCGGCGGCACGCCCAGATCGTGGTCGACGAGGTGGCGAGCGCCGTGTGGGCCGTGCAGATGAACACGGTGACCTTCCACCCCTGGCCGGTGCGCACCGCCGACAACGACAACCCCGACGAGCTGCGCATCGACCTCGACCCGCAGCCGGGGCGCACCTTCCAGGACTCCGTCGAGGCGGCCCTGGCGCTGCGCGAGCTGATGGCCGAGATCGGGCTCACCGCGTTCGCCAAGACCAGCGGCAACCGCGGCGTGCACGTCTACGCGCGGGTCGCGCCCACCCACGAGTTCCTCGACGTGCGGCACGGCGTCATCGGCATCGCCCGCGAGCTCGAGCGCCGGCTGCCCGACCTCGTCACGACGTCGTGGTGGAAGGAGGAGCGCGGCGAGCGCATCTTCGTCGACTTCAACCAGGCCTGCCGCGACCGCACCATCGCCTCGGCCTACAGCCCGCGCCCGCTGCCCGGCGCGCCGGTGTCGATGCCGGTCACCTGGGCCGAGCTCACCACGGTGAGCCCGGGCGACTTCACCGTGCTCACCGTGCCCGACGTGCTCGAGGACCGCGGCGACGCGTGGGCCGACATCGACGCCGAGGTCGGCGACGTCGCCGGGGCGCTGGCCCTGTGGCAGCGCGACGTCGACGAGCGCGGCCTGGGCGAGCTCAACTTCCCGCCCGACTACCCGAAGATGCCGGGGGAGCCGCCGCGCGTGCAGCCGAGCAAGCGGCGCACCGACAAGGCCGACGCCGAGTACATGGCGCCCAAGGCCGAGCGCGACGCCGCCGAGCGCGAACGCTGGGGGATGCCGGTGGTGCCGCCGGTGTCGCCGATGCTCGCCAAGGCGGTCAAGGGCATCGCGGCCCTCGAGGGCCAGGACGTCAGCTTCGAGCCGAAGTGGGACGGCTTCCGCTCGATCGTCTTCCGCTCCGGCGACCTCGTCGAGATCGGCAGCCGCAACGAGAAGCCGATGACCCGCTACTTCCCCGAGGTGGTCGAGGCCGCGCTGGCCAACCTGCCCGACAAGTGCGTCGTCGACGGCGAGATCATCGTGGTGCGGCCGGGCGAGGACCGCCTCGACTTCGACCTGCTCAGCCAGCGCATCCACCCCGCGGCGAGCCGGGTGAAGAAGCTGTCGGTCGAGACGCCCGCCCAGTTCGTGGCGTTCGACCTGCTGGCGCTGGGCGACGACGACCTCACCGGTCGGCCGTTCCGCGAGCGCCGGGCGCTGCTCGAGCAGGCGCTGGCCGACGCGAAGGCCCCGATCCACCTCACGGCGGCCACGACCGACCGCGACGTCGCGGCGCAGTGGTTCACCGAGTTCGAGGGCGCCGGGCTCGACGGCCTGGTGGCCAAGCAGCTCGACGGCACCTACGAGCCCGACAAGCGCACGATGGCGAAGATCAAGCACGAGCGCACCGCCGACTGCGTCGTCGCCGGCTACCGCACCCACAAGAGCGGTGACGACCTGATCGGCAGCCTGCTGCTCGGCATCCACGACGCCGAGGGGCAGCTGCTCTCGGTCGGGGTCATCGGGGCCTTCCCGATGGCCCGGCGCAAGGAGCTCTTCGACGAGCTGCAGCCCCTGGTGACCACCTTCGACGACCACCCGTGGGCCTGGGCGCGCCAGGAGGAGGGCACCCGCACCCCGCAGAACGCCGCCGGCAGCCGGTGGGCGGCGGGCAAGGACCTCTCGTTCACCCCGCTGCGCCCCGAGCGGGTCGTCGAGGTGCGCTACGACCACATGGAGGGCGTGCGCTTCCGGCACACCGCCCAGTTCGCGCGCTGGCGCCCCGACAAGGACCCCGCCGACTGCACCTTCGACCAGCTCGACGAGCCCGTCTCGTACGACCTGTCCGAGGTGCTGTCCGGGGGTGGTGGGTGACCGACACCCCGCCCCGCAGCCGTGCCCGGCGCGCGGCGACCGCGGGAGCGGCGGTCGGCGCGACCACCGCGGTGGCCTCGGGGGCGGGCTCGGTGGCGGCCGCCGCCTGGTTCGCCCGGCGGGTGCTCACCCCCGACCGGCACCGCCCCGACGACGTCGTCGTGCGGGCCGCCGGGTCGTCGACGGTCGTGCTCGGCATCACCCCGGAGACCGTCGTGCCCGGCCGCTACGGGCTGTGGATCGACAACGGGTTCGGGCACGTGCGGGTCGGTGACGTCGTGTCGGTCGACCCGGCATCCGGCACCGTCGAGCGCGAGCTGCTCGGCGTCGACCGTGGCTACCTCGCCCCCGGTGGCGCCCGGTGGAACCCCTACTACTACGGCGCGCCCCCCGACGAGTGCCTCGACCTGCCTCTCCGAGCACGTGACGTACGCCGGCGAGCTGGGCCCGATGCCGGCGTGGGTCGTGCCCCCGCCGGAGGGGCCGGGTGAGCGCTGGGCGGTGCTGGTGCACGGCCGAGGAGCCCGGCGCGAGGAGACGATCCGCGCGATGCCGCCGCTGCTGGCGCAGGGCTGGACCTGCCTGGCGCCGAGCTACCGCAACGACGAGGGGGTGCCGGCCGGGCCGGACGGCCGCTACGCGCTGGGGCTGTCCGAGTGGCGCGACGTCGAGGCCGCGATCCGCGTACGCCGTCGAGCGCGGCGCCCGCGAGGTGCTGCTCATGGGGTGGTCGATGGGGGGCGCGATCGTGCTGCAGCTGCTCGACCGCTCGCCGCTGTCGGCGCTGGTGTCGCGGGTGGTGCTCGACGGCCCGGTCATCGACTGGGGCGACGTGCTGGCCCACCACGCCCGCGAGCACCGGGTGCCGGCGCACGTCGGGTCGCTGGCGCGCGTGATGATGCGGCAGCGGTGGGGCCACCGGCTCGTCGGGGTGCACGAGGGCGTCGACCTGGCCAAGACCGACTGGGTGCGGCGCGGCGACGAGCTGCACCACCGGGTGCTGCTCATCCACAGCGCCGACGACGAGTTCGTGCCCTGCGGCCCGTCGCGCGAGCTGGCCCGGGCGCGGCCCGACCTGGTCAGCTTCGTGGAGTGGCACGTCGCCCGGCACTGCAAGGAGTGGAACACCGAGCCCGAGCGCTGGGAGCGCCTCGTCGGCGACTTCGCGGCCGGCTGACCACGCAGAACTTCGGGGGGCACGCAGCAATTGGTGCGTGCCCCCGAAGTCCTGCGTGAGCACGCGGCCGGTTGCGACCCATGACCGGGTCGAGGTCCCAGGTGCGGACGGAACCATCGTCGCCCGCGACGAGCAGTCGCTTGTCGTCCTTCGAGAACGCCGGGTCCGCCTCCAGGGGCACACCCACCGTGCCGAGGTATGTGCCCCTTCGTCCGTCCCAGTGGTCAGGCGACCCTCATTGACGCTGGCGACGAGTGAACCGTCGTCGCTCCACGTGGTGAGGTACACCACCAGCCCGGCCTGGGCGGTGCTGGGCCGCGAGATCCACGTCAACGTGGTGGCATCGAGCAGCCCGACGCCGGTGGTGCCGGTCCCGACGATCAGGCGCTTCCCGTCGGGCGAGGGGTACAGGTCCACCACCGGGAATCCAAGGTCGGGCATCGGGCGGGTGCTGCCCGTGACGTAGTCGACGATGGTGTCGTCGAGGTACACGGTGCGAAGGTCTCCGCTCGGGACGAACTTCTCGACGTCTTGCGGATCTGCCTCGCCTTCCTGCTTCTTGTACACCTGGATCGGCGCCCGGGTGGGGGCCAGGGTCCGTGCGTCGAGGACGTGCAGCCGCCCTGCCGTGCTGCCCACCAGCAGGTACTTCCCGTCGAGGGTGAAGAAGGCGACCGCAGCCCCCTCGGCAGACGGGGGAGGTGCAAGTCGCCGCTGCGCGAGTTGGCGGCCGGTCGTGCTGTCCCACGTCCGTACCCACGGATCCCCCGACGTCATGTTGAGCGTAGTGCTGTCGGGGTGCCAGGCGACATCGAGGTACGACCCCTGCGCCATCGTGGGGGCCACCGCCGCAGCGAGCCTTCCGGTGGCGACGTCCCGGACGACGAACGTGGGTCCGTTCCTCACGTAGGCGACCTTCGACCCGTCCGGGGAGAACCTGCCCCAGACGTCCGGCCAGTCGAGGCGCTCACCCTGTTGCGAGGCGAGGAACCGCCGGTCGCCAGCGAGGTCCCACGCCTGGACCAGGCCACCGATGGTCTTGGTGTAGAGGGTCTTTCCGTCGCTGCTGAATGCAGGGTCGTCGGCGTCGCCCTTCTGGGCTAGGACCTCGACGGGCTCGCTCCCGCTGACGTCCCACACCGTCAGGCGTTCCCCGCTCGCCGCCACGTGGGTGCCGTCCGGTGAGAAGGCGACGGCCTGAACGGCGCCCTTACCGGACAGATGTTCTCGGGGGCTGAGCGTCGCGGTGTCCATCAGGACGACCTCGTCGCCGGCACCGACCGCGAGGGTGCGGCCGTTCGGGCTCAGCGCAAGCACGTCGTCCAGCCGGCGTACACCGAGGTCGGCAGGAGTCAGCGTGCGGCGCGTCGTCCCGCTGGGAAGGGTCGTGACGAGGAGGTCGCGGGCCATTGGCGTGAATACTCCCCGGTATACAGCGTGCGCCCGTCCGGGCTGATGGTCGGGCGCTCCCCACTGCGCCGAGCTCGAGCCGCGCCACTGGCCGGCCGGGCGACTGCAGGTCCCAGACGAACGTGAGGGTGCGCCCGTCCTCCGGCATCCGGACCAACGACACTGGCGAACCAGCGACTGGTGGGCGAGTATCCCAGGTACCAGCGGCGGGGGAAGCCGAGGTCGAGGACCTGGTACCGGGCCGGGATGCCACCGAGCTGGACCGCTGACCTGGCACCGGTCCGGTCGAGCAGGAGGACTGGTGGCTCCCCTGGTCCTCGACCAGGTCGCCCGAGACAGACATGGCATAGCCCTGGCCGTCCGCCGGCGAACGACTCCCCAACGAGTCTCTCCGGCAGGGAGATCCGGCGAAGTGTCGGCCCGTCGAAGAGCTCGAGGCCAACGCCGTCCGCGGCCATGACCGCCACCTGCTCGGTCGCCGGATTGACCGCCATGTGGAAGATCCGGCCGGCGCTTCGAGCGCTGCCCGCGAGCGCCGGGGCGCGGTCGAGGGTGGTGAGCAAGTTGGTTCGGGTGTCCACCGAGTCGTCCAGGGACACGCCGGCCACCGCGAGCAGCAGCGCCCGGTCCGAGGTCGTCGGCGCGCAGGGCCTCGGCGCCCAGCCGGCGGGCGTCGGCGAGACCGACTGCTGCTCGGCTCGTACGCTCTCCTGGTCGGCCCGGTTTGCGGCGGTCTTGCGCGAGCGCCCCGGCGACGATCGCCACGGCCAGAGAGCACGCCGACCGCGGCGAGTCCGGCGCGCAGGCGCTGGTTGGAGCGGCGTTCCCGGCGGATCTGCTCCTGGGTGGCGCGCTGCCTCGGTCTCGGCCAGCGTCTGCGGAGGCGTCGAGGAAGGCCCGTTCTGGCGGTGTTAGCTCGGGGTCGCTTCGCCTTGTCGCCACTCCGCTGCCCGCGCCTGTCGGACACCGCGGTAGAGCTCGCTGTCGGGTCGGCCCGAGCTCCTCCCAGCTCTCGGCTGCCACGGTGAGGTGGCGCATGATCCGCAGCCCGTCGACGTCGTCGTCGAGCCATGAGCGCAGCCGTGGCCATGCGACCGCCAGCGACTCGTGGGCGATCTCGACGGTGTCACCGTCGCTGCTGAGCAGCCGCGCCCCGACCAGCGCCTCGACGACGGCTGTGTGCTCGTCATCCGAGGCCACCGTGCGTCGGGCGACCCGGGTGCGGACCGGTTCGCCGGCGTCGTCCGAGGACGACGAGCCGCACCATGAGGTCGCGGAGCATGCCCTGCTGGCCGCGGGGTCAGCTCGCGGTAGAGCCGCTCCGCGGACTGGGCGACCGCTTCGCGCACCCCGCCGGTCGCGGCATACCCCTTCACGGTCAGGGTGTCCCCCTCCCGGCGCCGCCACGTCTGGCGCAGCACGTGCGAGAGCAGCGGCAGCGCCCCGGGTGATCCCTCGGCCTCGCGCACGAGCAGGTCGACCAGACCCGGCTCCAAGCCGCAGCCCCGCCTGCGCGGCCGGGCCCTCGATGGCACTGCGCAACTGCATCGGGGTCATGCGCGCCCGAGCAGGTACAGACCCTCTCTCGACCAGGTGAGCGAACTGAGGGTGGGCGGCGAGCTCGCCGAGGCGGTCGGCGCGCAGCGAGATGACGAGCCGCCCGCGGGCGGCGAAGTCGACCAGCGCCGGCGAAGAACGCCTCCCGCTCGACGGAGTCTCGGCCAGGGCGAGGGCCTCCTCGCACTGGTCGACCACGAACACAGCCCCGGCCCCGCTGGTGCCAGGCCGCGAGCACGTCCTCGGGGTGGGCGCCGGGCGTGACGATCTGGACGGCGTGCCGTCCCGCACCAAGGCCGCGGCAACGCCGGCGCGGAGCAGCGAGGACTTGCCACAGCCGGACGGGGCCGACCACCGCCAGGACCCCGGCCGCGTCGAGCCGGCGCAGGCACGCCGTCACGTCCGCCTCGCGACCGAAGTACGCCGTGGCGTCACCGATGTCATAGGCGACCAGCCCCAGGTAAGGACAGGAGGCATCGGCCACCGGCAGCGTGCCCTCGGCCACCAGGGCCGGGTCCTGCCGCAGGATCGCCTCCTCCAGCTCGGCCAGCTGCGGGCCGGAGTCGAGCCCGAACTCGTTGACCAAGGTGGTGCGGGCACGCTTGAGGGTGCCCAGGGCCTCCGCCTGCCGCCCAGCCTGGTACTGCGCCAGCGCCAGCAGCCCCCAGCGCCGCTCGCGGGTCGGGCTGCTGGGCGACCATGCGATGCAGCTCACCAAGAACGTCACCGTGGCGCCCGGCCCGGATGGCGGACTCGGCATACAGCTCCTCGGCATCGCGCCGCCGCTCGCCGAGCCGCTCCGACTCGATCCGCCCCGGCACCCACTCGGCGAGCCGGCCCAGCGGGTCTCCCCGCCACAATCCAAGCGCCTGCCCGCTGGCGTAGCGGGCACGCTCCGGTTCGCCGGTCGCGAGCAGCTCGCCCGCCCGCAGCAGCAGGTCCTCGAAGCAGAGGTGGTCGAAGTCGTCCCGGTGCAGAACCAGCCGGTACCCACCACCGGACGTCACGATCGCGGCAGGCCCCAGCACCTTGCGCAGGCGCGACACACAGCCCTGCACGACCTTGGACCACGAGGGCGGGAGCCGTCTCACCCCACAGCGCCTCGGCGAGGGCCTCGGCCCGAACCGTGTCACCGGGCCGCGCAGCGAGCGCCTCGAGCACCACCTGGTCCCGCGGGGCCAGCTCGAGGTCCGTCCCTCGTCGATCTCGAGCGGGCCGAGCACGGCAACGCGCACCCCTCGAATGTGACCCCCTGCCGATACCGCGTCAACGCCCCTGATACCCGGCTGATACCCGGCCGGCGCCGCCCCGGTACCGCCACGTGCGACAACGGCCGTGGACTCGATCCCGAGCCAGCACGGCATCACCGCACCAGGGAGATTCGACCATGTCCACCACTCAGCGATTCACGAGAACCACACCCGGCGAGTCGCCGCCGAGCGTTGCCGCCGCCCTCCTCGTCACCGGTCTCGCGGCCGCGCCGTCCTCGGCGCGGCAGGACCCGGGTCCACCGCCGTCGCCGAGGTCCGCGACGGGAGCCACTGCCCCCTCCAGCGGGTGGGAACCCAGTTCGTCCGCTGCGACGACCTGACCGGCAACGGGGTACCGGCGCCCGGGTACGTCCCGGAGCGGTGAGCCGACGAGGCCCGACGCTCAGGGGCGGCGGACCCGCCAGAGGCCCATCAGGGTGCCCGCCTCCTCGACGAGCAGCCGCGGCACGAGCGGGATGCCGTCCGCCCCGCCGAGCGCCGCGCCGCTCGTGATGCGGGTGCCGTCGCCACCGACGACCGTGGGCACCAGCGACAGGGCCAGCTCGTCGACGACCCCGGCGGCCAGGGCCGCGGCCAGCAGGGTCGGGCCGCCCTCGCAGAGCACGTGCCGCAGGCCGCGCTCGGCCAGGGCGTCGAGCGCGGCCGGCAGGTCGACGTGGTCGCCACCGGCGACGACCACGGCATCCTCACCGAGGGCGCTGCGGGCGCGGTCGAGCGCACGGGGGCCGGCGCCGGCGCAGGTCACGAGCAGGCCGGCGCCGCGCCCCTCGACCGGCCCCTGCAGACCCTCCGGCACCCGACCCGAGCCACTGACCACGACGAGCGCCGGGGGAGTGGCGCGTCGCCGGGTCGGCGTGACCCGCTGGTAGCCCTCCGCCCGCACCGTTCCGGACCCGACGAGCACCGCGTCGCACAGGTCGCGCTGCAGCGCGAAGACCCGGTTGTCGGCCGGGGTGTTGATGCTGCCGCTGCGGCCGTCGGGGCCGACGCCCGAGCCGTCGAGGGTCGACACGAAGTTGGTGCGCACCCAGCGCCCGCGCGGGAAGGCGTAGAGGTCGGCGAGCTCGGATGCCGTGACGCGGCCGCCCGGCGTCGCCGGTCGGCGGGGGTCGAGGAGGACGCGCATGGGGCGAGTCTGTCAGCCCCGACGCCGCGGGCCGGGAACGGTCGCAGCCGCCCCGCCACCCGCGCTGGTCTGCAAGGATGCGGCGATGGGCAAGGGATCGAAGGCCAAGGCCTCGTCGAAGAGCAGCAAGAAGTCCGACAAGCGCAAGGCCACCCGCGGCGAAGGGCGGTGCGTCCGCGAAGGCCGGTGCGCCCTCGTCCGCGAAGGTGACGCCCGACCGCAAGCTCTCGGGCAAGGCAGCCGGCCAAGGCGAAGAAGAAGCGGAAGCCGAGGCCGCCAAGGCCCGCAAGGACAAGGCGGTCGAGCCGGTCACCTGGACCGACGCGCTGCGGGTGGGCCCCGGCTTCAGCCTCGGCGACCTCGACCCGCACTCCACGCCCGGCTTCACCGGCGACAAGGCCGACGGCAAGGAGGTCATGGGCGAGCTGCAGTCGCGGCTGGGCGACCTGCAGGAGCGGCTCTTCGCCGAGTCCAAGGGCGGCGGCACGGCGCTCGGTGCTGCTCGTCATCCAGGGCATGGACACCTCGGGCAAGGGCGGCATCATGCGGCACGTCGTCGGCGCGGTCGACCCGCAGGGCGTGCACATCACCTCGTTCAAGGCGCCGAGCGCCGAGGAGAAGCGGCACCCGTTCCTCTGGCGCATCCGCAACGGCGCTGCCGACAGCCCGGCCAGATCGGCGTGTTCGACCGCAGCCACTACGAGGACGTGCTCATCGTGCGGGTGCACGACCTGGTGCCCCGCAGCACCTGGTCGCGCCGCTACGCCCAGATCAACGCCTTCGAGCAGGGCGTCGTCGACAGCGGCACCGTCGTCGTCAAGGTGATGCTGCACATCTCCGGCGCCGAGCAGAAGGCCCGCCTCGGCGAGCGCCTCGAGCGCGAGGACAAGCACTGGAAGTTCAACCCCGGCGACATCGACGAGCGCGGCCACTGGGCCGACTACATGCAGGCCTACCAGGCCGCGCTGGAGAAGTGCTCGACGGAGGCCGCGCCGTGGTTCGTCGTGCCGGCCGACCGCAAGTGGTACGCCCGGCTCGCCGTCACCAACCTGCTGCTCGAGGCGCTCGAGGCGATGGACCCGAAGTGGCCCGCCGCCGACTTCGACGTCGAGGTGGAGAAGGAGCGGCTGGCGCTCACGCCCTGAGCGCGCGCTCCAGCAGCAGCGACACGGCATCCGGCCCGACCGAGGCGCCGAGCGTGCCGAAGGTGCCGCCGTGGTCGCCGCCGAGCCGGCTGGCGACGAAGGCGTCGGCGACCGGCCCGGGGGAGTGGCGCACGAGCAGCGCCGCCTGCAGGGTGAGCGCGAGGCGCTCGACGAGCCGGCGGGCGCCCCACGGGGCGTCCGGGCCGAGCGCCAGGGCCCCGGCCGACTCGCAGTCGTCGATGGCGGCGTCGAGCACCCGGTCGTGACCGCGGGCGAGCGCGAGCTCCTTGCCCAGGGCCGCCAGGGAGGCCGGCTCGCGGGTCAGCGCGCGCACGACGTCGAGCGCGTTGACGTTGCCCGAGCCCTCCCAGATCGAGTTGAGCGGGGCCTCGCGGTAGAGCCGGGCCAGGCCGTTCTCCTCGACGTAGCCGTTGCCGCCCAGGCACTCCAGCGCCTCGGCGACCATCGGGGCGGTGCGCTTGCAGACCCAGAACTTGCCCAGGGCCACGCCGAGCCGCGAGAAGTCGTCCTCGCCCGCGTCGACCGCGTGGGCCAGGCGCATCGCGAGCACGGTGGCCGCCTCGCTCTCCAGCGCCAGGTCGGCGAGCACGTTGCGCATCAGCGGCTGGTCGACGAGCAGGGCCCCGAAGGCGCTGCGGTGCCGGGCGTGGTGCACGGCCCGCACCAGGGCGGCGCGCATCGTCGCGGTCGAGCCGAGCACGCAGTCGAGCCGGGTCGAGGCGACCATGCCGATGATGGTGCGGATGCCGCGGCCCTCGTCACCGACCCGCACCGCCCAGGCCCCGTCGAGCTCGATCTCGGACGACGCGTTCGACCGGTTGCCGAGCTTGTCCTTCAGGCGCTGCAGCCGGATCTCGTTGCGGGTGCCGTCGTCGAGCACCCGGGGGAGCAGGAAGCAGCCGATGCCGGCGTCGGTCTGGGCCAGCACGAGGAAGGCGTCGCTCATCGGCGCCGAGCAGAACCACTTGTGCCCGGTGAGGCGGTAGGTGTCGCCGTCGAGCGGGCCGCCCGGGGCGGCCACGGCCCGGGTCGTGTTGGCCCGCACGTCGGAGCCGCCCTGCTTCTCGGTCATCCCCATGCCGACGGTCAGGCCCGGCCTTGTCGGCCATCGGCGCGAGCACCGGGTCGTAGGCGCGCGAGGCGAGGCCCGGCATCCAGCGGGCCGCCACGTCGGGCTCGGTCGCGAGCGCGGGCGCCGCGGCATACGTCATCGAGACCGGGCAGAGGTGGCCGGCCTCGACCTGCGACCACACGACGAACCCGGCGGCCCGGCGGGCGTGGGCGCCGCTGCCGGCGGGGCGGGTCCAGGGCTCGGCGGTCAGGCCGTTGCCCACGGCGACCTCCATGAGCCGGTGGTAGGCCGGGTGGAACTCGACCTCGTCGACCCGCTCGCCGGTGGGTGCGTGGGTGCGCAGCACCGGGTGTGACCCGGTCGGCCTGGTCGGCCCACTGCCGCACCTCGGGGGTGCCGGCGAGCGCGCCCAGCTCGTCGAGCGCGGCCGCCGCCGCCGGGTCGAGCGGGGCGACCCACCGGTCGACCGCCTCGGTGAGGGCCGCGTCGGAGCGCAGCAGGTTGAGCCCGCTGGGGGCCGGGACGACGTTGGTGACGACGTGGGTCCGCACCCCTGCAGGGTACGGCGGTTACGGTTGGCACCATGACCGAGGCGAGACGGCGCCTGCGCCGGGTGCTCGGGCGCGTTCCGGGCCTGCTCGCGCTCGCCCGGCTCGTCGTCTCGACCATCCGCATCTGCATGCGCTACCGGGTCACCGGGCTGGCCTCGGAGGCGGGGTTCTTCGCCCTGCTCTCGCTGCCGCCGCTGGTCCTCGGGCTGTTCGGCGGCCTCGGCTACGTCGCGCAACGCCATCGGCCCGGACGACGTCGAGGCCGTGGTCAAGGCGGCGATCAGCGACGTACGCCGCTCAGTTCCTCACCGCCGGACGTCATCGACGGACACCCTGCGTGCCGACGATCGAGCGACGTCCTCGACGGCCCGCGCTTCGACCTGCTCTCGCTGGGGTTCCTGCTCTCGCTGTGGTCGGGGTCGCGCGCCCTCAACGTCTTCGTCGACACCATCTCGATCATGTACGGCCAGTCGGACGTGCGCGGCATCGTCCGCACCCGGGCGCTGTCGTTCTCGCTCTACCTCCTGGCGCTCGCTGGTCGGCATCGTCACGATCCCGCTGGTGCTGCTCGGGCCGAGCCTGCTCGGCGACATCCTGCCCCAGCGGCTGGGACTGCGCTGATCGTGCTGTACTGGCCGCTGGTCACGCTGCTGACCGTCGGGGGCCTCACCAGCCTCTACCACATCTCGAGCACCCCGCGCCGGTCGCCGTGGCTGCGCGACGCCCCCGGCGCCGTCGCTGACCATGGTGATCTGTGGATCCTGGCCTCGTTCGTCGTGCGCGGCACGATCGCCGCGTCGCTCGAGCGGGGCACGTCGATCTACGGCCCGCTGTCGGCGCCGATCGTGCTGCTCATCTGGCTCTACGCCCTGGCCATCGCCGTGCTCATCGGCGCCGCGCTCAACGCCGTCGATCCGCGAGCTGTGGCCGGCACGAGGAGCACCGCGGCCTGCACGAGCGGTTCGGCGCGTGGCTCGGCGGGCTGCGGCGCGCGCCGGACCGAGCGCCGCGAGCGCCCGGCCGGCTGGGACGACCCGTTCGACGGCTACGGCTCCGGCCGACGACGGCGACGACCTCGGCCTGTCCGGCCTGCGCGAGGCCGCGCGGGGCCCGCTGACCCCGATGTCCGGCGCCGGCCGGTCGACGCCGCCGGGCGCCGGCAGGGTGCCGTCCGGTCGCGACGGCCGGCAGACGCCGCGCGACCGCGTCGACGCCGACCGCTGAGGCACCGGCGCCGGCCCGCGGCGTCGCCGGTTTGGAGATCGTCGCGGCGATCGGATAATGTCTGCGAGCACGCCAAAGGGGTTCGACGAGAGCCACGGCGCGCGCGGATGTAGCTCAGTTGGTAGAGCGCAACCTTGCCAAGGTTGAGGTCGCCGGTTCGAACCCGGTCATCCGCTCGGAGGGTGTAGCCGCCCCCACGGTGGAGTGGCCGAGAGGCGAGGCAGCGGCCTGCAAAGCCGCGTACACGGGTTCAAATCCCGTCTCCACCTCGAGTAGTACCCGCACGAGCAGCGTCGCCAGTACCCCACGGACGCGTAGCGCAGTCTGGTTAGCGCACCACCTTGACACGGTGGGGGTCGGAGGTTCGAGTCCTCTCGCGTCCACCCGGATCGACGGAAGCCCACCACGGCAGTGGTGGGCTTCCGTCGTTCCCGGGCCGCGGTCACATCCGGCCGGCTCCGGCACTGGCGAACCACGGGTGGTGCAGGTCGAGGTAGCGCATGTCGTGCACCTGCTCCATCTCACGGTTGAACTGCTGCGCCATCTCGTCGGGCATCTCCATCTGCTCGCCCTGCCGGGCCTCGGCCTCGCTGCGGAAGGCCATCGTCTCGGTGAACCAGCCGTCGGCGTCGATGGCGATGGTGCCGCCGATGATCTCCGGGCGGGCCTGGTGCAGCATGTCCATCGGCTGCGACATGAACTCGCGGAAGCGGCTCGGGTCGTCGAGCCGGCCCTGGATGACCTGCACGAAGCCGGCGTCGTCCGAGCCGCCGTCGAGCATCATGATCGCGTCGTCGCAGTCGTGGAAGCATCACGTCGCCGTCGAAGCACCGGCTCGCGGCCGCCCACCACTCGCCCTGCTCCGGGCGCAGCGAGTTGCGGGCGGCGGCCTCGCGGGACTCGAACCGCACGACGCCGACGAACTGGCCGTCGTCGGTCATGCCGTAGGTGCCCCCGAGCCAGCCCTGCGCACCGGGGGAGAGGTCCTCCCTCCACCGGTCCATGTGCTGGCGCAGCATCGCCTCGTCCGTGCACATCCCCTGGATGACCTGGATGAACATCTCAACCCTCCGATCCGTCGGGGGCCGCTCCCGTCGTGGAGTGGTCCACCGGCCGACGCTACGCCGCCGCACCGGCCGCTGTCAGTAGCCCGGAATGACCTCCCGGAGCCGGGCGCATGCGGCGCCACTCGCGCGCGGCCCCCGGCCCGCGCCCCTGACGATAGGTTGCCCCGCCGCGCCGCCGTCGCCGGTGGCGCCACCCACGAGGAGCCCCGGTGAGCAGCGACCAGCCCGGGTCCGTCGAGCCCGGGGAGCCCCCTCCGCCATCCGGCCCGCTGCCCCGGCCGCGGGCGGTCTTCCCGTGGGTGGACCGCGTGTGGCGATGACTGGCGGGCCGACCCCGTCGACCGGTTCGGGGTGGTGCTCTTCTTCGTCATCGCGACGATCGTGGTGTCGTCGCTGGTCGACGTCGGCACGTCCTACGGCGACTCGCTGCTCGCCCACACGATGAGCGGGGCGGCGCTGGTCGCGGCCGCGCGGGCCACCGGCATGCGGCGACGACCCCGGCGGGTGGTCACCGTCGTCGTCCTGCTCGCCGTCGGCCTGCTCGCCGTGCTGTCCTTCGCCGAGGCCGTCCTGGGCGACGACGCGATCGGCCCGGTGTCGCCGGAGCAGGCCGACCCGCTGTGGCTGGTCCTCGTCATCGCCGTGCCCGATCATCGTCATCCGCCGGATCTCCCAGCACACGGTCGTGGGCGGGCGCACCGTGCTCGGGGCGATCACCGCCTACCTGCAGATCGGCGTCGCCTACGCCGCGCTCTTCCAGGCGCTCTCGGTGTGGAGCTCGGTGCCCCCGTTCGGCACGCCGCAGCCGTCGAGCGCGTTCACCTACCTCAGCCTGACGACGATGTCGACGCTCGGCATCGGCGACATCGTGCCGACCACCAGGTGTCGCGGCTGCTCGTGTCGTCCGAGGCGGTGCTCGGCCAGGTCTTCCTCGTCACGATCGTCGCGATCGTGGTGTCGCAGTTCGCCGGCACCCGCAAGAAGCCCCAGCAGGCACCGTGACCAGCGAACGGATGCCGATGCCGACTGTACGACCCGCCGCTCGACCGCTGGTCGACCGGGTCCGGGCGCTGCGGGCCCGGATCGGCCCCGGCCGGCCGGTGCTCATCGGGGTCGCGGGGGAGCCCGGGTCCGGCAAGTCGACGCTCACGGCATCCGCTCGTCGCGCGCGCTGCAGGAGCGACGGCACCACGGCCGTGCTCGTGCCGATGGACGGCTTCCACCTCGCCAACGTCGCCCTGGCCGCGCTCGGCCGCGCCGAGCCGCAAGGGCGCCATCGACACCTTCGACGGCGCCGGCTACACGGCGCTGCTCACCCGCCTGCGCGGCGCCGGGCCCGACACCGTGTGGGCGCCGACCTACGACCGGTCGATCGAGGAGTCGGTCGCCAACGCGATCGCCGTGCCCGCCGGCACCGAGGTGGTCGTCACCGAGGGCAACTACCTGCTCGTCGACGACGGGCCGTGGTCGGCCGTGCGCTGGCTGCTCGACGAGGCGTGGGCGGTCGAGGTCGACCCCGACCTGCGGATGGAGCGGCTGGTCGCCCGCCACATCGAGTTCGGCAAGCCCCCGGAGCAGGCCGCGCGCCTGGGTCGAGGCGGTCGACGTGCCCAACGCGGACGTTCGTGCGCTCCACCTTCGGCCGCGCCGACCTGGTCGTCCGCGGCGCCTGACGCCGACCGTCGCGGCCGCATACGATGCGGGGCGTGTCGGAGGCGAGGTTCGGGTCGCTCGTGGCCCGCGGTGTCCGCGCCGTCAGCCACGACGTCGACGACCTCACGAGCCGGGTTCTGGGTCGTGGTGGTCACCTTCGAGGGCGAGCTGACCGCCGTGCGGATGGACGACGTGCGACGCGAGCCGGATGCCGGGTCCGCCGCCGTGGGTGGGCCGGCCGGCGCCGGGTGGCCCGCGCTGACCGGTGCGTGGCGCACCAGCCTGGACCACGCCGCCTACGTCGAGGGCGTCGCCGAGGTGCGCCGGCGGATCGCGGCCGGCACCGTCTACCAGGTCAACCTCTGCCGCGTGCTGGAGCACGACCTGCCCGACGGCGCCCGGCTGTCGGACCTGGGGGCCCGGCTGGCCGACGGGCAACCCGGCGCCGTACGCCGCGACGATCGACCTGCCCGAGGCCGGGCTCGAGGTCGCCTGTGCCTCGCCGGAGGCCTACCTCGTGCGCCGCGGGCGGCGGGTGACGTCGCGCCCGATCAAGGGCACCGCGCCGACGGCCGCCGAGCTGCTGCCCAAGGACTACGCCGAGAACGTCATGATCGTCGACCTCGTGCGGCACGACCTCGGGCACGTCAGCCTGCCGGGCACGGTCGAGGTCGACCACCTGTGCCGCGTCGAGGAGCACCCCGGGCTGGTGCACCTCGTCTCGGACGTGTCGGGCACGCTGCGGCCCGGCACGACGTGGCGCGACCTGCTCGACGCGAGCTTCCCGCCGGGGTCGGTGAGCGGCGCGCCCAAGCACACCGCCCTGCAGGCGATCGCCGACCTCGAGCCGGTGCCGCGCGGCCCGTACTGCGGGGCCGTGGGCTGGGTCGACGCCGACCGCGACGAGGCGGAGCTGGCCGTCGGCATCCGCACCTTCTGGGCCGCCCGGGACGACGCCGGGCGGCGGGTGCTGCGGTTCGGCACCGGCGCCGGCATCACCTGGGGGAGCGACGCCGAGGGGGAGTGGCGCGAGACCGAGCTCAAGGCGGCGCGTCTCGTCGCGCTGGCCACGGGTGGCGCGCCCGGGCATGCGAGGGTGTGAGGCATGACTGACATCCGGGTCTGGGTCGACGGCACGCTGGTCGGCGCCGACACCCCCGCGGTGAGCGCCGTCGACCACGGCGTCACGGTGGGTGACGGTGCCTTCGAGACGGCGAAGATCGACCACGGGGTGCCGTTCGCGGTCACCCGGCACCTGCGCCGCCTCGACCGGACCATCGCCGGGCTCGGCCTGCCGCCGGCCGACCACGACCGCATCCGCGAGGGCATCGAGGCCGTGCTCGACGGTGAGCCGATCGGCTTCGGCCGGCTGCGGTTCACGCGTCACCGGCGGGCGCGGGCCGCTCGGCTCGGACCGGCACGACTCCGACCTCACCCACATCGTCACCGCCGTGCCGCACGCCCGCCCGGAGTCGCACGGGGCCGTGGTCACGGTGCCGTGGGTGCGCAACGAGCGGGCGGCGACGGCCGGGCTGAAGACGACGTCGTACGCCGACAACGTCATCGCGCTGGCCCGGGCCAAGGAGCAGGGCGCCCTCGAGGCGATCTTCGGCAACACCCGCGGCGAGCTCTGCGAGGCCACCGGCAGCAACGTCTTCGTCGTCGTCGACGGGGTGGTGCGCACGCCGCCGCTCGACAGCGGCTGCCTGGCCGGCATCACCCGCGAGCTCGTGCTCGAGTGGTGCGCCGCCGACGGGGTGGAGGTGGTCGAGGAGGCGCTGCCGCTCGACGTGCTGACCCGCGCCGACGAGGTCTTCATCACCTCCTCGATCAAGGACGTCTTCCCGGTGTCGGCGGTCGACGGCCGGGCGCTGGCTGCACCCGGCCCGGTGACCGCGCGGGTGATGCAGGTCTGGGCCGCCCACGCCGCGCTGGGGGTCGACCCGTGACGCCGGAGGAGCAGCCGGGCCAGCAGGAGCACCTGGACCACAAGGGAGCACGAGGACCACCACCTGCTGCGCGACCCCGACGACGAGGACGACTGGGAGTGGCGTCGCCGGATCCGGGCCAGCCCGCGGTGGCGGCCGGTCTACCAGGGTGCGGTGCTCGTCGTCGGGCTGGTCATGGTGCTCGGCGGGCTCGCGCTGGTGCCGCTGCCCGGGCCCGGCTGGCTGATCGTCATCCTCGGCATCGCGGTGTGGGCCTCGGAGTTCGAGCCGGCCTCGCGGCTGCTGGAGTTCGTCAAGGACAAGGTCCGCGCCTGGGAGCAGTGGGTCCGGGTGCAGGCCTGGTGGGTCAAGGGGCTGGTCGGGCTCGTGACGCTCTTCTTCGTGGGGTTCGCCCTGTGGCTGACGATGTGGCTCACCGGGGTCCCCGGGCTGCTGCCGGACCGCATCGAGGCGTGGCTGCACGCGAACGCCGGCTTGTAGGCTGGTCGGCGGCGGATGCCGGGTGGCCCGATTTCCGCCGAGTCGGGAGGTCCGTATATCCTCGGCAGGCCGTCAAGGCACCCGGATGTGTAGCTCAGTTGGTTAGAGCGTTCGCTTCACACGCGAGAGGCCATGGGTTCGAGTCCCTTCACATCCACCACCATCGGCCCCTGAACTGCGGAAACGCAGATCGGGGGCGTTTCGTTTGGCCAACGTGTCGGATACGGGACAACGCCTCCGCGACTGGCGCGGCCGACGGGTTGACGGACGCGACGTGGTCCAGGGCGTGACCACTTCGAGCTCTTGCGAAGTGGCCCGAAGAGGACGGCCTCGAAGGTCCACGAGAGCCGTCGGGGCGGGTAGGACTGAGTCGTTCCCGCTCCCGCAGGCGGATAACGGGGACGAGGTGTCACCCGACACGGCCTCGGCCATCGGGGGACACCGCCTTGACGTGGTGCGAAGTGGCCCGGGGGACGGGTGTCCGGGGCGGCATCCTGCGCCTGTTCTGCATCGATGAGGTCCGGGTGCGACACCAAAGCCCGGGAGCAGTCTCGCGGCGGCCAGACGCACAGGTGGGTTGCCCCGGTCCTCTACGTTTGGCCAACGTGTCGAATACGGGACAAACGCCTCCGCGAGCTCGCCGACTGACGGGCTGCCAACGCTGCTCCGCGTGGCCACTTCGAGCTCTTGCGAGGAGCGTGTCGAGTCGCACCTGTGTCACGGAGTCCGCGGTGCCATGCTCAGTTCGTGAAGACGCAGGTGGTGACCACCTCACTGGGCCCTGTGGAGTATTCGCTGGCCGGGACCCTGGACGGAGCCGCCGTGCTGGTCTTCCCCGGGGGGCACTGCTCGGCGGCGACTCCGCTGGGGTCGGACCTCTACACGGACCTGGGTCTTCGGGTGGTGACCTTCTCGCGCCCCGGGTATGGCCGCACCAAGGTGGGTCCGCTGATGGCGGCTGAGTTCGTCCCCGCTGTCGCGGAGGTCTGCGACGCCCTCGGGATCAGCGAAGCAGCCGCAACCGTGGGAGTCAGCTTCGGGGGGCTTCAGGCGATGCACGTCGCAGCGACCCTGGGGCACCTGGCGCCTCGTCTGGTCCTGCACAGCTGTGCTCCGTCGACCTTGGCCTACCCCGACACCAGGCTGGAGGGAGCGGCTGGCCCGCTGGGCTTCTCGCCGTGGACTCAAGGACTCACCTGGCGGGCCGTCCGTGGGATGACGTCCTCGGACCGGGGACTGCGCCTGATGATGTCAACCCTGTCGACCCTGCCCGTCGAATCATGGTGGCAGAGCTGGACCCCTGCGGACCGCGCTTCGGCCAGGTCGACCTTCGCCGCGATGGGCTCCGGCTCGGGGTTTGTCACCGACCTGCGCCAAGGCTCGTCCGGCCGGTCCGCTTACCGGCAGGCGGTGCTCGCGTCCGTTCCCTGCCCAACCCTGGTGACCGCCTCTCGCCACGACGGAGGCGTGTCTTTCGAACACGCCAAGGAGTTCGTGCGCTCGATCTCGAGAGCTCAGCTCTTCGAGACCAACGCGGAAAGCCACTTCTACTGGCTCGGCCCCAGCCGCCCCGCCCTCTCTCAGGCCATCCACGACTTCGCGTTCACGTAGGTCACATACCCATTGCAGAGGTGTGGGCTGGCGGCTACGGGACAATTTTCGGTAGGTCCGGTGTCTGGCCAGACCTGGTCCAGGTGCTCGGCGGGAAGCTCCAGGGGGTCTGCCCTGCGCTCGGTAGCAATGGCCGTCCGGCGTCAACAAGCAACGTCGGCGGAAGGCAGTGCAGGTCATGACGAGATTGTCCATCGAGGTCGTCGGCAGCCGAGAGACCGCGCTGGCCTCAGGCCGGTTCGCCACGGACCCCCGCGCCCTGCCTGGTCACAGGGCTCGCGGCGCGGGTCCGAGACGCCGTCCTCACCCCTTGGGTGTCTCCGCGGGTGCTGGCTTCGCACTCACCACGTGCGTGACCGACTGCGATGTTCCGTCGACCTCTTCGACGAGTTGTGCGGATCCCAGCTGGTACGGCACGTTGACCACCATGAGGCCGGGGATGAACAGCAGCCGGGTCTTGAGCCGCAAGGCGCTCTGGTTGTGCAGGAAGTGCTCCCACCAGTGGCCGACGACGTATTCCGGGATGTAGACGGCGACGACGTCTCGCGGGCTCTCACGGCGGATGTGTCGGATGTGGTCGATCACAGGTCGGGTGACGTCGCGGAAGGACGACTCCAGGATCATCAGCGGCACCGGGACGTCGAGTTCGAACCAGTCTCGGCGGAGGGTCTCGGTCTCGCGGTCGCTGGTTCGCACGGTGATCGCGGTCAGCGTGTTCGGGCGCGAGGCACGGGCGTAGGACAGGGCACGCAGCGCGGGGGTGTTGAGCTTGGACACGAGCACGATGACGTGGATGCGGCTGGGCAGCAGCACGCCGTCGGGCTTGGGGGTCAGCTCGGCTGCGACGGCGTCGTAGTGCCTGCGGATGCCGGTCATCAGCAGGAACACCAACGGCATGGTGATGACCACGATCCAGGCGCCGTGGGTGAACTTGGTGACCAGGACGATGACGAGCACCACCGCGGTGGTGATCGCGCCGAACGCGTTGATCGTCATCGAGACCCGCATCCGGTGCAGCGCCTCGCGGTTGTCGTTGAGCCGCATCAGGGTGAGCCAGTGCTTGACCATGCCGCCCTGGCTCAGGGTGAACGAGACGAACACCCCGATGATGTACAGCTGGATGAGCCGGGTGGTGCTCGCGTTGAACGCGACGATGAGAGCGATCGCGAAGACCGACAGGATGACGATGCCGTTGGAGAACACGAGTCGGTCGCCGCGCCGGGCGAACTGGCGGGGGAGGAAGCCGTCCTGGCCGAGGATCGAGGCAAGGATCGGGAAGCCGTTGAACGCCGTGTTCGCGGCGAGGACGAGGATGGCCGCGGTGAATGCCTGTACTGCGTAGAACCCGACTGAGTTGTTGCCGAAGACCGCGGCGGCGATCTGGGCGATGACGGTGCGCTGGGTGTAGCCGGCCGGTGCCCCCACGAGCTGTGAACTGTCGGCCGCGACGTGCACGTGGGTCAGGAGCGCCAGGGCCGTGATGCCGATGAACATCGCAATCGTGAGCCCGCCCATGATGGCCAGCGTGGAGGCGGCGTTTCGAGCCTTGGGCTTCTTGAAGTTCGGCACGCCGTTGCTGACCGCCTCGACGCCGGTGAGGGCGGTGCAGCCGGAGGCGAAGGCGCGCAGGACGACCGCCACCACGAGGAGCCCGCCGGTGGCCTGTTCGGCCTTGATGCCGATGGTCGCGGACTCGGCCACGGGGGCGTCTGGGCCGAGCATCTTGAGCAGGCCGAGCCCGATCATCACCAGGACAACCACCACGAAGCCGTAGGTGGGAATGGCGAAGACGCTGCCCGACTCCTTGATGCCGCGCAGGTTCATCATGGCCAGCGCGATGACGAGTGCGACCGAGAGCAGCACGACGTGCGGGGCCAGCTGTGGCACCGCGGACACGATGTTGGCCACGCCGGCGCACACCGACACGGCGACGGTGAGCACGTAGTCGATGAGGAGGGCGCTGGCGGCGACCAAGGCGGCGGTGCGTCCGAGGTTGGCGCGGCTGACGGCATACGCCCCGCCGCCGTCGGGGTAGGCGTGGCAGGTCTGCCGGTAGGACAGCACGACGATGACGAGGAGCAGCACCACGGCGGCCGCGACCCAGGGCGTGATGTGCAGCAGGGCGAGCCCGCCGAGGCTGAGCATGAGCAGAATCTCCTCGGTCGCGTAAGCGTTCGAGGAGAGAGGGTCGCTGCAGAAGACCGGCAGCGCGAGCTTCTTGGGCAGCAGCGTCTCGCCCATTCTGGCGGTGTGCAGCGGGGTCCCCACGAGGAACCGCTTGGGCAGTCCAACCAGGTTGGTCACCCCTCAACGCAACCACCGTCCACCACCCGCGGCGGAATCTTGACGCGTTCTTGTCGCGCCAGGGCCGTCAAGCCCTAGAGCGCACTGAGTCCTCAGGTGAGTAGGCGCCGAAGCAGCCGGGATTCGCGATGAAGCTGCTGGGGGATCGGCAGCCGGCAGCTGGTGAGGGCCGCTTCGTACTGCGTCATGGCCAACAGTTGCGCGATTCGGGCCGTCCGCAGCTCGGTCTGGTCGGCTGGCGCGCGACGCGCCACCATCACCGCCTGGTGCGCCGAGTTCATTCGCTC
This sequence comes from uncultured Actinomycetota bacterium, assembly GCA_963782695.1. GTDB lineage: Bacteria > Actinomycetota > Actinomycetes > Actinomycetales > Dermatophilaceae > Fodinibacter. The sequence goes on from CAWAKY010000006.1 coordinate 180,915, forward strand.
GCGAAGGGCCGCGAGGAGCCGGCGATCAGAGGACGCGGTCAACAGGCCGACCGGACTGGGGCCATGCATCGCGACTGGTCCGGGCGGGCGAGCCATGCGGCACCTGATTCCTCCGCCCGCGCCGACATGGGTGAGGGATGCTGCTGACAGTACGCCCCCCATCAGGCGGGCGACCGCACTCCAGCATGCTGCTGATGGCCCCGAACTCTTTCGAGTCCCTTCACTCCACCACCACACCGGGCGAGGGGCGGCGACCACCCGTCATCCGGCTGCGGCCCTGGCCTGCTCCACGTTCGAGCGGTGCGGCCCCGCGAGCCAGTCCTGCTCCAGGCGCGGGTCGTCCGGCTCCTGCCCGCGCCGCAGCGCGTCGATGTACGCGCGGTCGGCGGCCAGCCGGGCCTGCACCTCGGGGCCCCGGGCCACGGCGCCGTGGCCGGGCACGACGACGTCGACCTGCCCAGCGGCCGCAGCCAGGCGGTCGAGAGCGCTCTCGTACGCCTCCACCTGACCGGGGCGGCGGGCGTCGAGCAGTGGGATCAGGACGTCGGAGAGCATGTCGCCGACGAGCAGGACGCCGCGGTCGGCCAGGAGCACCGCAGCGTGCCCGACGGCGTGCGCGTCGTGCTCGATCACCTCGCCGGGCACGGGCCCGCCGCCCTCGGGCAGCGGGGTCACCCGGGCGACCAGCTCGAGGGGGACGTCCGAGGCGCTCTCGGCCGCCATCGCCTGCGCCCGCTCCCGTGCCTCGCTCGCGAGGTGCGCGTTGGCCGCGGTGGCGTAGCGCGGTACGTCGCCGAAGCGGGGGTGCCAGAGCAGGTGGTCCCAGTGGGGGTGCGTCGAGAACCCGGCGACCACCGGGAGGCCGAGCCGGTCCACCTCGTCGGCGAGGTCGGCCAGCTCGGAACCGTTGATGCCGGGGTCGACCAGGACCACCCCGCCGTCGACGCGCACCACGATGGAGTTGCTCCAGACCCACTCGCTCTGCCGCACCCAGACCCCGTCGGCGACCTCGTTCAGCATCGGGCGATGCTGTCAGGTCGGCGCGCCCGGTGCAACGGTCACAGCACCCGTGCCGGCGGGCTCGGGGCCCCGGCGGTGTCGGTGGCCTCTGGCAGGCTGCCCGCCATGGTGACGGTCGAGGACGTCCGACGCGTGGCCCTCGGCCTGCCGCGCACGACGGAGCACCTGATCCGCGACCGGGTCAAGTTCCGGGTCGGGCAGCTGGTCTACGTGGCGTTCTCCCAGGACGAGACGCTGATGGGGTTCGGCTTCCCGAAGGAGGAGCGCGCGGCCCTGGTCGGGAGCAGGCCGGAGACCTTCCTGCTCCCGCCGGCGTCGGACCTGCGGTTCAACTGGGTGGCGGCGAGGACCGGCGTGCTCGAGGTCGACGAGATGACCGAGCTGGTCATCGACGCCTGGACCATGGTGGTTCCCAAGGGAGTGGCCCGCGACCACCTGCGCGGTCTCGGAGGCTGACCTCAGCCGCCGGGCCGCGGCCCACCCACGCCGGGCCCGCCCTGACCGGTGAGGCTGCTGACGCCGCTCGTCGTCGAGCGACGGAACGTGGTGCTGCTCGGCAGGGCCGTCGCCGGGTCGGCGAGCACGACGACCTGGCCGGCGGTCAGACCCGACTCGACCTGCACCTTGCCCTGGCCGACCGCGCCGACGGTGACCTTCGCGGCCTCCACCGTGCTGCCGGAGACCACCTGCACCGAGCCGGTGCCCGCGCTCACCCCGGTGACGGCCGAGACCGGCACGGTCAGCACGTCGTCCGCCGTGGCCAGCGTGATGGTCACCGTGGCCGTCGAGCCCGGCGGCCAGCGACACCGGCGCGTCGGAGACGGTGACCCGCACGGGATAGGTCGGGGTGGAGGTCGTCGTCGACGAGGGCAGCACGCTGATGCTCTGCACCAGCCCGGGCACCGCGTCGGTGGTGCCGGCGGGTGTCACCGTGACGTCCTGGGCGACCCGCACCTTGCCGAGCTGGGCCAGCGGCAGGTCGACGGTGACGACTGCCGCGCCGGGCCCGACGAGGACGACGCCGGACGACGTGCTCGCCTGCTCGCCCTTGACCAGGTCGACCTGCCCGACCCGGCCGCTGATCGGCGCCTTCAGCACGGCGCCGTCGAGGTCCTGCTCGGCGCCGGCCAGCTCCTGGGTCGCCTTGAGCACGTCGACCTCGAGGCTCGCGGCCGACTGCGCGCCGCCCGCCCCGCCGGTGCCTCCCGTCGAGCCGGTGCCCGTCGCGGGGGTGCCGCTGCCGGACGCGGTGCCGGTGGCGGAGCCCGTACCGGTGGTCGGGCCGCTCGAGCCCTGGGTGGCCGCCCTCGACTGCTGCTCCTGCAGCGCTGTGGCGGCCGCGTCGAGTGCGACGACCAGCCGGTCCATCTCGGATGCCGTGTGCTGGGCGGAGGTGAGCGCGCTCGACAGCGCCTGGATGCAGGCGCTGACCTGCTCGGGCGTCGGCGTGCCGGCGGCCTCGGTGCGCAGGCTCGCGGGCCGGACGGTGGCCGTCTCGGTGTCGTCGGCCGCCGGGGCGGTACCGCTCGGGGACGCGGTGGCCGACGGCTCGCCGCTCGGGGTCTGCGAGGGCGACGGGCTGGGCGTCGGCGAGGTGGTCTCACTCGGCGTCGGCGTGCGGCGTCGGTGTGGGGGTCGGATCGGGGTCGGGCGGGGTGCCGGCGTCGACGACCGGCTGGCACGTGGTCACCGCGGCCTGAACCAGCGCGTCGAACTCGTCGACGGCCCGGTGCACCGGCGTGGTGTCGACGCCCTTGGCCGGCGCCGACGGCGAAGCGGACGGGGACGGCGTCGGACCCCGATCCGGACCCGGCCCCGGCCGACGTGGTGGGGGCCGACCCGGAGCCGGCGGGGGAGGTGGACGAGGAGCCGGTCGAGGTGGAGGACGAGCTGCTGCTCGAGTTGGCGGCGTCGAGAGCGGCCTGTGCCGCAACGAGGTTCGCCTGGGCGACGGTGACCGCTCGGGTGAGGTCAGCGGTGTCCATCGTCGCGAGCACGTCGCCGGCCTCGACCTCGTCACCGACGGCGACCTTGACGGACCTCACGGTGCCGGCGGTGCGGAAGGCGGCCGTCACCTGGTCGACCCGCTCGACCGACCCGGACAGCGAGGTCGACTGGGTCACCGAGCCGGTGGCCACGGTGGCGGTGCGCAGGCCGGCCGTCGCCGCCTGGCTCGGCAGCGCGTCGACGACGAGGTACGTGCTGGCCCCGAGCACCGCCACGGTGCAGCCCACGGCGGTCCAGCGGGCCCAGTGGGGGAGGGCGCGTCGCTCAGCCACCGCGCACCCCGGTGGTGCACGAGCCGTCGACCGGCTGGCTGAGCAGCAGGGTCGTGGCGGTCAGGGTGCCGGTGTCGTCGGTCTTTCCGGTGGCCCGCACGCACGACCCGACCTTGATCGAGGTCGCCTTGGCGGCCGCCGTCGTGAGGAAGGTCGTGTCGTCGCCGTAGGTCACCGTCACCGGGGTGCTCGAGGGGGATGCCGTGGGTCGGGCCGTCGCGGTCCCGGTGCCGGGGGGCCGGGTCGGGATGACGGATGCGACCGTGAAGGTGCCCGCGCTCAGTGCGGTGACCTCGCCCGTGGCTCCGAAACCGCCGAAACCGGCGGCGCCGCCGGGCGGCATCCCCGAGGGGGCGCCGGAGGGAAGGTCGGAGGGGAAGTCGGACGGAAGGTCGGACGGCATCCCGGACGGCCTTCCAGCGCCGCCGCCGGGGAACCCGCCACCGCCGCCGGGGAAGCCCCCACCGTCGCCACGGCGACGGCGTCGCACCCGCCCTTGCTCGACAGGATGGTCACGGTCGAGGCGGCCAGCGCGCCGGTGCCGCCGTTCGCGGCCGTCGGGCCGGCCGACGCCGTCGAGGTGCTCGCGGCGGTGCGCACGCTGACGCAGTCGCCCACGGCGAGGGCCGACGAGGTCGTGGCGACCCGGGCGGTGACGGTCGTCTTCTTCGTGTACACCACGGCGGTCTGCTCGCTGCTGCCCTGCACCTGCAGGGTCGATCCGTCGATCGCCGCGACGGTGCCCGAGACCCCGGGGGCGCGCCCGCCGCCCTGGCCGACGCCCGCCACCGGTCGGCGCCGAGGTCGTGGGCGTCGGGGTGGCCGCCGAGTCGCCGGACGAGCCGCAGCCGGCCAGCGCCAGGACGCCGATCCCGGCGACGGCGACGAGGAGGGCGGTGCGGGGGAGGGGACGTACGGGGTGCATGGTCACTCGCTTCGCAGGGCGTCGATGGGGGACAGTCGGGCGGCGCGGCTGGCGGGGTAGACCCCGGCGACCACACCGATGACGAGGGAGATGGCCAGGGCCAGACCCGCCGCGAGCGGCGAGACGGTGACCGGCTGGTCGATGAGGGAGGGCAGGATCTGTGAGCCCGCGACACCGAGCGCGAGCCCGAGCAGGCCGCCGATCAGGCCCAGCACGGTCGCCTCGGTGAGGAACTGGCGGCGGATGATCCGCGGGGTCGCGCCGAGCGCCTTGCGCAGCCCGATCTCGCGGATCCGCTCGGTGACCGAGACGAGCATGATGTTCATGACGCCGATGCCGCCGACGAGCAGCGAGATCGCCGCGATGCCGCCGAGCAGCACGGTGAGGGTGCGCGAGGTGCTGGTCGCGGTCTCGACGATCGACTCCTGGCTGTTGATGCTGAAGTCCGCGGTGGCGGAGGTGACCCCGTGGGTGGTCAGCAGCGCGTTGGTGGCCTCCTGGTAGGCGGCGGACAGGGTGTCGGGGCTGGTCGCCTCCAGGTAGATCGTCGAGACGCTGGTCCCGCTCGACGGGGAGACGAGGGTGGCGTAGGTGGTGGCGGGGACGATGGCCTGGTCGTCCTGGTCGCCGCCGACGGTGGACCCGACGGTGTCGAGCACACCGATCACGGTGAAGGGCTGGGCGCCGATCGTCACCGTCTGGCCGACCGGGTCGCGGACGCCGAACAGCTCGTCCGCGGTGGTGGAGCCGAGCACCACCTCGGGCTGCACGCTGGCGAGCTCGGCCTCGGTGAACATCCGGCCCGACGCGACGGAGCGGGCGCGCACCTGCAGCCAGTCGGGGGTGGTGCCGACGACGCTGGTGGTCCAGTTGGTGCCGTTCGCGGTGAGCGCGGTCGAGGTGCTCGACGTCGGGGCCACCGCACGCACGTCCGGCGCCACCGTGGGGTCGGCGAGCATCGTGGCGTCCGCCGTCGTCAGGGTGGTCGCCGAGCCGCGCCCACCGCGGATCCCGGTCAGGCTGGTGCTCGAGCCGGGCGAGACGATGAGCAGGTTCGAGCCGAGCTTGCCGATCTGGCTGGCGACCTGCTGCTGCGCGCCCTGCCCCAGCCCGACGGTCAGCATGACCGCCGCGATGCCGATGAGGATGCCGAGCACGGTCAGGGCCGACCGCATCCGCCGGGTGCTGATCGCGTCCCACGCCGTGCGCAGGGTCTCCGGCCAGGTCACGGTGCACCCACCCGGTCGACCTCGAGCAGCCGGCCGTCTCGCATGTGCACCTCGCGGTGGGCGCGGGCGGCGACGTCGTGCTCGTGGGTGATCAGCACGATGGTGCGGCCCTGCGCCTGCAGCTCGTCGAACAGGTCGAGCACGTCGGCCGTGGCGGTCGAGTCGAGGTTGCCGGTCGGCTCGTCGGCCAGGATCAGCTGCGGGTCGGTCACCAGCGCTCGCGCCACCGAGACCCGCTGCTGCTGGCCACCGGACAGCTCGCCGGGGCGGTGGTCGACCCGGTCGGCCAGCCCCACCCGGGTCAGGGCGTCGACCGCGCGCCGCTTGCGCTCGGCACGGGGCAGGCCGGCGTACACCAGCGGCAGCTCGACGTTGCGCCAGGCCGACATCGTCGAGAGCAGGTTGAACTGCTGGAAGACGAAGCCGATCCGCCGGTTGCGCACGTCGGCCAGCGCGCTCTCGCGCATCGTGCTGACGTCCTCACCGGCCAGGTGGTAGCTGCCGCTCGTGGGGGTGTCGAGGCAGCCGATGACGTGCATCAGGGTCGACTTGCCCGAGCCGGACGGCCCCATGATCGCGACGAACTCGCCGTCGTGCACGGTGAGGCTGACGCCGCGCACGGCCGCCACCTCGAGGCTGCCGGACCGGTAGACCTTGCCCACGTCGTCCAGCCGGAGGATCGGGGTGGCGTTCACTGGCCCACCACTGCCGGGAGGGCCGGCCGGGAGCTGGCCGCCACCGGGGAACTGGCCGCCGCCCGGGAACTGCCCGCCACCGGGGAACTGCCCCTGCTGCCCGGTCCCGTTCGACGCGCCCGAGGGCCGGGGGAAGGAGCGAACCGTCACGACCACCTGGTCACCCTCCGCCAGGCCCTTGGTGATGACCGTCGACGTGCCGTAGACCCCGCCCACCGTCACCGGGGTGGTGGTGACCGTGCCGTCCTTGCTGAGCTGCACGGTGGTCGCGCCGTTCGTCGTGCGCACCGCCTGGGTCGGCACGGTGAGCACGTCGGTGAGCTGCTTGACGGTGATCGCCACCGTCGCGGTCGTGCCCGCGTGCAGCCCCTCCGGCGTGCCGGTGACGTCGATGACCACCGGGAAGGTGGCGGTGCCCGACGAGGAGGACGACGCCACCACGCCGACGCTCCTCACCGTGCCGAAGATGTTCTCGGTGGCCCCGGTCGGGGTGATGGTCGCCTGCAGGCCCTTCTTCAGCTGGCCGAGGTCGCTGCTCGACACGCTCGCGTCGACGACCCAGGTCGAGGTGTCGACGACCTGGATGCCGGTGCTCGACGTGGCGGTGCTGCCGGTGCCCGTGCCGGTGGCTGCGCCACCCGAGGCGGCCGGATCGGACCCGCCCGACCCGGAGCCGGACCCGGTCGAGTCACCCACCGCCAGACCGACGCTCGCGACGGTGCCGGCCATGGTCGCCCGCAGGGTCGCCCCGTCGAGGGCGGCCTGCGCATCGGCGAGCTGGCTGCGCGCGCTGGCCCGTTGCGCCTTCGCGGAGGCCAGGGCCTCCGAGGTGGAGGCGCTGTCGACCTGGTCCTGCGCGGCGGTGACCGAGGCCTCGGCGAGCGTCACGGCATCCTGCAGGTCCTCGTCGTCGATCGTGGCGAGCACCTGCCCCTTCGCGACGGTGTCGCCGACCTCGACGTCGACGGAGGTCACCGTGCCCGACGAGGTGAACGAGGCCGTGGCCTGGTTCGCGGGCTCGATGGTGCCCGACGCCGAGACGGTCTGCTTGACCGTGCCGAGCGTGGCGGTGGCCAGCTGGGTGCTCGTGGTGGCCGTTGCGGAGGTGCTGGCGGCGGCGCGGCTGCTCCACCACCAGCCCCCGACCGCTCCGGCGGCCACGAGCACGACGGCGACGAGGGCACCCAGGGCGCGACGGCGCCAAGGGGTGGACGAGAGGGAGGCGGTGGTCACGCGGGTGACGCTAGGGACGCGGCCTGGTCGGGAGGCCATCGGGACCCTGTGCCCCACCTGTGCGGTCCGGCGTGTGCGCAGGTCACCGCCCTGTGACCGGATGCGGCCCGATCGAGAATGTGCCGGGAATGCCGTCGGCCCCCGGGTGTATTGATATGACATGGACGTCATCCGGGTCCTGGCCATCCACACCTTCCCCGTGCGCGGCGAGGCGGGGGTCGACCACGCCAGCGTGCAGGTGGGCGAGGCCGGCCTGGTGGGCGACCGGCGCAAGAAGGCCGCCGTGTCGCTGGTCGGTGCCGACTCCCCGTCGACCCGGGCCAACCTCGTGCTCGACGCCCCCACCGAGTGGGTCGAGGCGCTCGACGGGTCGGTGGTGCGCATCGGCCAGGTGCTGCTCGCCGTGCAGTCCACCGGCACGTCCTGCCCCGGCCTGTACGCCGCCGTCGGCGAGCCGGGCAGCATCCGGGTGGGTGACGCCGTGGTGCCCGCATGACGGCAGTCGTCGGAGCGGCCCACGAGGCCGGGGTCGAGCGGCTGCTCGACAGCTACCGGGCGATCCCCCCGGGTGAGCGGGTGCGGCTGGCCAAGCGCACCTCCAACCTGTTCCGCCCCCGCGCCGCGAGCACCGTGCCCGGGCTCGACGTCTCCGGCCTCGACGGGGTCGTCGAGGTCGACGCCGAGGCGCCGCACCGCCGACGTGCAGGGCATGTGCACCTACGAGCACCTGGTCGACGCCACGCTGCCGCACGGGCTGATGCCGCTCGTCGTGCCGCAGCTGCAGGACCATCACCCTCGGCGGCGCGGTCACCGGGCTCGGCATCGAGTCGACGTCGTTCCGCAACGGGCTGCCGCACGAGTCGGTGCTCGAGATGGACGTCCTCACCGGTGACGGGCGAGGTCGTCACCGACGGACGCCGGACGGCGAGCACGCCGACCTGTTCCGCGGCTTCCCCAACTCCTACGGCACGCTCGGCTACGCCATCCGGCTGCGCATCGAGCTCGAGCCGGTCGGCCCGTACGTCACGCTGCGGCACGTGCGGTTCCACGACCTCGACGAGCTGCGTGGCCGCGCTGGCGGTCGGTGGTCCGCGACGGCGGCCTTCGACGGCGAGCCGGTCGACTTCCTCGACGGCGTCGTGTTCAGCCGCCGACCGAGTCCTACCTCGTGCTCGGTGCGCGCAGCGACGAGGCCGGGGCCGACGAGCGACTACACCGGCAGCGACATCTACTACCGCTCGATCCAGCACGACGGCCCGCGACCCGGCGCGACCGGCTCACCATGCCGACTACCTCTGGCGCTGGGACACCGACTGGTTCTGGTGCTCGCGGGCGTTCGGCGCGCAGAACCCCGAGGTCCGCCGGCTCTGGCCGAAGCGGCTGGCTGCGCAGCAGCGTCTACTGGAAGCTCGTCGCCCTCGACCGCCGCTTCGGCGTCGCCGACCGGCTCGAGGCGCGCCAGGGCCGGCCGCCGCGCGAGCGGGTGGTCCAGGACGTCGAGGTCCCGCTGGCCGCGACCGCCGAGTTCCTCGACTGGTTCCTGCGCGAGGTGCCCATCGAGCCGGTCTGGCTGTGCCCGCTGCGGCTGCGCGAGCGACGCAGCCGTGGGCCCTCTACCCGCTGCACCCCGGCGAGACCTACGTCAACGTCGGCTTCTGGTCGTCCGTGCCGTCCGACCCGGCAGCCGAGCCGACGGCGCCACAACCGGCGCATCGAGCACGAGGTCACCGCGCTGCGGCGGCCACAAGTCCCTGTACTCCGACGTCGTACTACGACGAGGAGGAGTTCTGCCGCGCTCTACGGCGGCGACGACGTACGCCGCGCTGAAGCAGCGGTAGGACCCGGACGGTCGGCTGCTCGACCTCTACGCCAAGGCGGTCCGCGGGGCCTGACCACCCCGACCACCACGGACCGACACACCCAGAGAAGAGGAAGCAGATGTCCATCGCCGAGATCGTCGAGTCGGTCGTCGCCGGCCCGCTGCCGCTCCGCCTCGTCGCCTACGACGGGTCCGCGCTCGGCCCGGCCGACGCGCGTCCGGGCCCTGCACCTGCGCACGCCCCGCGCCGCGGCGTACCTCGCCACGGCGCCCGGCGAGCTCGGGCTGGCCCGGGCCTACGTCGCCGGCGACCTCTGTCGAGGGCGTGCACCCCGGCGACCCCTACGACCTGCTCGTCGACCTCGCCGACGTGCAGTTCCAGCGCCCGTCCGCGGCGGCCGCGCTCGAGGTGGCGCGCACCCTCGGGCGTCAAGGGGCTCACGCCCCCGCCGCCCCCGCCGCAGGAGAGCCTGCCCCGCTGGCGGCGGGTCGCCGAGGGCCTGCGGCACTCGAAGACCCGCGACGCCGGGGCGATCAGCCACCACTACGACGTGTCGAACCGGTTCTACGAGATGGTGCTCGGCCCCTCGATGACCTACACCTGCGCCTGCTACCCCGACGCCGCGGCCACCCTCGAGCAGGCCCAGGAGAACAAGTACCGACCTGGTCTTCGACAAGCTCGGGCTGCGAGCCGGGCGACCGGCTGCTCGACGTCGGCTGCGGCTGGGGCGGCATGGTCCGCTACGCGGCCCGCGCACGGCGTGCAGGTGCTCGGCGTCACGCTGTCCCGCCAGCAGGCGGAGTGGGCCCAGAAGGCCATCGCCGACGAGGGGCTCGCCGACCTCGCCGAGGTGCGGCACTGCGACTACCGCGACGTCACCGAGACCGGCTTCGACGCCGTGTCGTCGATCGGGCTGACCGAGCACATCGGGGTGCGCAACTACCCGGCCTACTTCGCCTGGATCCGCGACCGGCTGCGCCCCGGCGGCCTGCTGCTCAACCACTGCATCACCCGCCCGCACAACCGCCGCCAGGAGACCGGCCACTTCATCGACCGCTACGTCTTCCCCGACGGCGAGCTCACCGGCTCGGGCCGGATCATCTCCGAGGCCCAGGACGACGGCCTCGAGGTGCGTGCACGAGGAGAACCTGCGCGAGCACTACGCGCTCACCCTGCGCGAGTGGTGCCGCAACCTCGTCGACCACTGGGACGAGTGCGTCGCCGAGGTCGGTGAGGGCACCGCCCGGGTCTGGGGCCTGTACATGGCCGGGTCGCGGCTCGGGTTCGAGCGCAACGAGATCCAGCTGCACCAGGTGCTCGGCGGTGCGCCCGCACGACGACGGCGTCCAGCGGCCTCCCGCTGCGCCCGTGGTGGAGCGCCTGACCGGGGTCAGGCGCCGGAGGCCGGCACGGCGACGCTCGACAGGCCGTCCCAGACCAGGGCGGTGAGGTCGTCGGCGAGCTCGTCGCTGCTCGGGCCCGCGGCCGCCCCGCCGGCGGCGAGCCACGCGTCGGCCGTCGCCCGGACCATGCCCACGAGCGCGACGCCCCACAGCCGCGGGGCGGAGGCCTCGGCGAGGCCGCCGGCGACGAGGTCGGCGACGTGCGTGGCGATCCGGTCGGTCATCCCCGCCGCGACGTCGCCCTGCGGCCGCTCGCCGGCCGGCACGATCGGGGCGTTGACGATGAACCGGTAGACCTCGGGGTCGTCGGCGACGAGGCGCAGGTAGGCGGCGATGACCCCGCGGATGACGGCCCGCGCGTCGTCGGGCGACGGGTCGCCGGCCGCGCGGGTCAGGTCGCGGATGATCGTGGCGTCGACCCGCTCCGCGACGGCGGTGTACAGGCCGGCGCGGTCGGTGAAGTGCCGGTAGAACACGGTCTTCGAGGTGCGCGCGGTGGCCGCCACCTCGTCCATGCCGACGCCCGCACCGTGCTCCCGGATGGCGCGCAGGGTCGCCTCGACGAGCTCCTGGCGCCGGGCGAGGCGGTGCTCGTCCCAGCGGGAGCTGCGTCCGTCCGGTGTCGCCTCGGTCGCACCCACGCCCCGGACGGTAGCAGGAACCGCCAGTACCTGTTACCTTCCGTACCGGGTACCTTGTCGCCGACGAGGACCCCGTCCCGCAGCACCGGGGACCGCACCAGACCAGAACGACCAAGGAGCCAGACCGGTGACCTCCACCCGCCGCGCCGCCGTCCTCGGCGGCAACCGGATCCCCTTCGCGCGCCAGTTCGGCGCCTACGCGGAGGCGTCCAACCAGGACATGCTGACCGCCGCCCTCGAGGGCCTGATCGCCCGCCACGGCCTGGCCGGCGAGCGGCTCGGTGAGGTCGTCGCGGGCGCGGTGATCAAGCACAGCCGCGACTTCAACCTGACCCGCGAGGCCGTGCTCGGCTCGAGCCTGTCGCCGACCACGCCCGCCTACGACATCACCCAGGCCTGCGGCACCGGCCTCGAGGCGGCGATCCTCGTGGCGAACAAGATCGCGCTCGGGCAGATCGAGTCCGGCATCGCCGGCGGCGCCGACTCGGCCTCCGACGCGCCGGTCGTCGTGCCCGAGAAGCTGCGCCGCAAGCTGCTGCGGATGAACCGCGCGAAGAGCTCGACCGACAAGGCGATGGCGGCGCTGGCGTTCCGGCCCACCGACCTCGGCATCCAGGTGCCCGCCAACACCGAGCCGCGCACCGGGCTGTCGATGGGCGACCACATGGCCATCACCGCGACGCGCTGGGGCATCACCCGCGAGGACCAGGACGCCCTGGCCCTGGCCAGCCACCACAACCTCGCCGCCGCCTACGACCGCGGCTTCTTCGACGACCTCCTGACGCCCTACCTCGGGCTCGACCCGCGACTCGAACCTGCGCGCGGACTCCACCCTCGAGAAGCTCGCCTCGCTCAAGCCCGTCTTCGGCAAGGGCGAGGGCGCGACGATGACGGCCGGCAACTCCACGCCGCTCACCGACGGCGCCTCGGCGGTGCTGCTCGGGTCGGAGGAGTGGGCCGCCGCGCACGGCCTGAAGCCGCTGGCCTGGCTCGTCGACGGCGAGACCGCCGCGGTCGACTACGTCACCGGCGACGAGGGCCTGCTCGATGGCCCCGGCCTACGCCGTGCCGCGGCTGCTCGCCCGCAACGGGCTGTCGCTGCAGGACTTCGACTTCTACGAGATCCACGAGGCGTTCGCCGCCACCGTGCTCTCGACGCTCGCGGCGTGGGAGGACGAGGAGTTCTGCCGCGAGCGGCTCGGCCTCGACGCGCCGCTCGGGCGCCATCGACCGCTCCCGCCTCAACGTCAACGGCTCCTCCCTGGCGGCCGGTCACCCGTTCGCGGCCACCGGCGGGCGGATCGTCGCCACGCTGGCCAAGCATGCTCCACGAGAAGGGGCCGGGCTCGCGCGGCCTGATCTCGATCTGCGCCGCCGGCGGGCAGGGCGTCGTCGCGATCCTCGAGGCGGCCTGAGATGGCGCACCGCGACGGCTACACGGCGTTCGTCTCCTCCGGTCTCGGCAAGAAGCTCGCGACCACCCTCGGCCTGCCCCAGCCCGTGGCGCTGCGCCGCCAGGTGCCGGGTCGGCCGCTCGTCGACGGCCCGGTGCTGGTCGGCGGTCACGGTGACCTCCCGGCCGTCGCCGCGCTGCGCGACGCCCTCACCGGCGCCGGCGCGACCCTGGTCGACGAGGTGCCCGAGACCGGCCGGCTCGGCGGCGTCGTCGTCGACCTCACCGCCGCCGACGGCCCCGCCGACCTCGAGTCGCTGCGGGCGACGCTCGCCCCGGCGCTGAAGCGGCTCGGCCGCTGCGCCCGGGTCGTGGTCATCGGGCGCGACCCGGCGCTGGCCGGCTCGCCCGCGCAGCGTGCCGCCCGGCGGGCGCTGGAGGGCATCACCCGCTCGGTCGCCAAGGAGCTGCGGGCCGGTGCCACCGCCAACCTGGTGCTCGTCGCCGACGGCTCGGAGGCCGCCGCGCTGGGCACCGTGGAGTTCCTGCTGTCGGCGCGCTCGGCCTACGTCGACGCGCAGGTGTTCCGGGTCGGCGAAGGGCGTCGCGTCCGCGGTACCCGGCGACCGCCCGCTCGACGGCAAGGTCGCCGTGGTCACCGGGGCGGCCCGCGGCATCGGGGCCGAGATCGCCCGCGCCCTCGCGCGCGACGGCGCCACCGTCGTCTGCGTCGACGTGCCCGTCGGCCGGCGCGGCCCTCGCGGCCGTCGCCAACGAGATCGGCGGCACGGCCCTGCAGGCCGACGTCACCGCGCCGGACGCCGGTCAGCGCATCCTCGGCCACGCCCGCACCCGCCACGGCGGGCTCGACGTCGTCGTGCACAACGCCGGCATCACCCGCGACAAGCTGCTCGCCAACACCGACGCCGACCGCTGGGCCTCGGTGGTCGACGTCAACCTCGGCTCGATCCTGCGGATGAACGAGGCGTTCCTCGGCAAGGACGGCCTGCGCCAGGGTGGCCACGTCGTGCTCGTGTCGTCGATCGCCGGCATCGCCGGCAACCGCGGGCAGAGCAACTACGCGGCCTCCAAGGCCGGGGTCATCGGGCTCGTCGACGCGTACTCGGCCGACAAGGCGCTGCAGCGTCGCGGCATCACGGTGAACGCCGTCGCCCCGGGGTTCATCGAGACCGAGATGACGGCCCGCATCCCGTTCGCGACGCGCGAGCTCGGGCGGCGGCTGAACAGCCTGTCGCAGGGCGGCCTGCCGGTCGACGTGGCCGAGACGATCGCCTACTTCGCGTCCGACGCGCAGTCGACGGTGAGCGGCAACGTCGTGCGGGTGTGCGGCCAGAGCCTGCTCGGAGCCTGACGTGGCGGTCGAGACCCTGTCCGGGATGCCGTCGACCGCACCGCTGCTCGTGCAGGCGGCGCTGACCGCCAAGCTGCCCCGCGGCGACTCGGTGCCCGACCGCACCCTCGTCGTCGAGGGCGTGCAGGTCGACCGGGCGAGGCTCGCGGCCTACCAGCGGCTCACCGGCTACGCGGTCGACGACACCCTGCCGCAGCCGTACCCGTGGGTGCTGGCCTTCCCGGTGCAGACCGCCCTGATGGCCCGGCGTGACTTCCCGGTGCCGCTGCCGGGCATGGTGCACCTGAGCAACCGGGTCACCACCCACCGACGGCTGGATGCCGCTGACCCCCTCACGCTGTCGGTGACCGCCGGTGCCCTGCGGCCGCACAAGCGCGGCCGCACCCTCGACGTGCGCCTCGAGGCGCACGTCGGTGACGAGCTGGCCTGGGAGTGCGACAGCGTCTACCTGAGCCGGGGGAGGGGCACCGACGACGCGCCGCGCGCCACCACCCCGCCCGCCGTCCCGGAGGGCACCGCCGTCGCCCGGTGGCGGCTGCCCGAGGACCTCGGCCGCTCGTACGCCGGGGTGTCGGGCGACGTCAACCCGATCCACCTGTACGCGCTCAGCGCGAAGGCGATGGGCTTCCCGCGCCAGATCGCGCACGGCATGTGGACCTGCGCGCGCACCCTCGCCGCCCTGGGCCGCACGTCGCTCGGGCCGTCGAGCAGCAGCGTGTGGTTCACCCGGCCGGTCTTCCTGCCGAGCACCGTCGAGCTCGTCGTCGACCGCCACGACGGCGGGGTCACCGCCGGACTCCGCTCGGCCAAGGACCCCGCCACGACCCACCTGGTGCTCACCCTCGAGGGCTGACCTCCCAGCGGCCGTCCAGCCCGCTGTCAGGCTGCTGACCTGCCAGTATCGCACTCCGCGGCGCTGCGCAATGGCCCGGTCGGGCCATGGCCCCCAGCGGGGCCTCAGGTTAGGTTTGCTTTACTTCGGGCGTCGTGGTCCGGGGTCGTGTCGCGATGCTCGACGGCCGGTCCGTGCTTCGCGGGTCCGCGCCCCGGGGAAGGCACGCAGCGCATCTGCAGGGAGAGCTCGTCATGCCCGAAGCCCCAGGACCCGTCGGACCGGACGACGTCTCGACCCCGCACCGCGCCTCGGCGTTCAAGGCCGTCGGCGCCGTGGTGGCCGTGGCGCTGGTGCCGCTGGCACTCGTCGTGGGCCACCTGCCCGAGCGCGCGGCCTCCACGACCGTGCAGCCCGCCGCAACCATCGGCACGCCCAGCTTCGCCCCGGCCTGGCTGGCCATCCAGACCGGGTCCACGTCGCGGATCACGCTCAACACCGTTGCGGGGCAGCAGGGTGCGGCCCAGACGCTGGCCCCCGCCGCCGACTGCGGCGTCAACCTCGGTGCGGCCGCGAGCCAGCTGCTCACGCTGCGCGGGTCGACCGGTGGCAGCTTCAGCCCGTCGCTCGCCTCCTACGCCAGCGGCTCGCTCGGCGTGAAGGAGAAGAAGAGCGGCACCTCCTGCTACCAGGTCAACGCACCGTCAGCGAGTCGCTCGAGCTCGGCATCGGCCAGGGAGTGCGCACCGCGTTCGGCCCGGACGCCGTCGCCACGCGCGGCCTACCTCGACGTCGAGCTGAAGGGCAGCGCCCGCGTGCTCGCCACGGCGAAGCTCGGCAGCACGGTCGTCGGCACCTACGAGGTGCAGAGCGGCTCGAGCATCGGCCTGCCGACCCCCGCCGACCACACGCCGTTCGTCTGCACCTCGTCGTCCGACTCCGGGCCGGACAGCGGCATCAACGACAACTGCCGGTGGCCGATCAGTGCCCCGTCCTGGCTGGGCGCCGACGACGGCGTCAACTTCGACACCCTGACCCTCAAGGCCGCTCGTCGGGTCGTTCACCGTCGAGGGCGGGGCCGACGGCGCCGTCGCCCCGCCGGCCCCGGTGCCCACCCCCAACGCCTCGATCCTCGAGATCGCCGACCGACACCCTCACCTGCGGTGACACCAGCAACGAGGTCGCCGCCGACGGCGACGCCCCCCAGGTGACGTCTTCCGCCTGCCGAACGCCGACGGCGCCGAGCCGTGCAGCGCGGTGCCCTACGGCATCGGCAACGGCCCGAACTACGCCCAGTTCGTCAAGCCGCTCGACTCGCAGACCAGCGCCCAGTTCATCTGGAACATCTGCCTGGAAGGCGGCCCCCACTCCGGGGAGCGACCCAGCTGCCGGCGATGAAGATCGACTACGAGTTCCCCCCGGGCGACACCACGCCTGAGGTCACCGCTCTCGGCTGGTGCCCCGACGCGACCTACGGCACCAACGGCCAGTTCCTCGGCTACCCGGGCCGCCTGCCGGCCGCGCCTCGACCAGGAGCCCGACCTGGATGGCACGCAGTTCGCCTGCCTGATCTCGCGCCAGGCCGTCTCCAAGGACGGCGCGACCAGCACCGACGCCGACTACGTCGCCGTCAACGACAAGGTCTACGTCTACGGTGACGCGAGGATGCAGTGGTGAGCTGACCGACCGGCGTCCGGCACCGGGCGCCGGTGACCTGGTCGCGGCGCCCAGCCCCGCCAGGAGCTCGTCCGATCGTGGCCGGGCCGTCTGCGGCCTGCGACGCCAGCCCCCGGGCCCGGTCGACGGCGCTGCGCACCCGCAGCAGCAGCGCCTCCTCGTAGGGCAGCTCCTGCTCGCGGGCCGCGATCGAGCCCGACGTCCACCATGCTCGGCGGCCTCGTCGAGCCGGCCGAGCGCCAGCAGCGCCCGCGCCGCGCTGCAGGCACATGCCGCGGCATGGAGAACGCGGCCTCGTCGCGGGCTGCGCGCTCGGCGCACGTCGATGATGCGCCAGCGACTCCGCCGGCCGGCCCTGCGCGCAGCACGGCCTCCGCCTGCACCAGGGCGGCCTCGAGCGCGCTCGTCGGGTTGTCCAGGTCGCTGAAGTCCTGCACGACCTCGGCCGCCCGTCGCTCGGCCTCGGCAGGTCGCCGCGGCTGAGGTGCACGCGCGCCAGCTGCATGCCGGCCCTCGGCGAGGAACCGCGCGGCGCCCGACGCCCGCAGCACGCGCACGGCGCTCGACGAGCACCTCCTCCGCCTCGTCGAGGTGGCCCTGGTTGATCAGCAGCTCGCCGAGGTTGACGTCGGTCTGGGCCGCGCACGAAGGCGCTGCCCGCCTCCATCGCCACCTCGCGGCTGGAGCGGTACCACTGCGGCGGCCTCGGTCCAGCGGCCGGCGTAGTAGGCCATCGTCCCGAGGTTCGAGCGCACCTTCGCCTCCTGCGAGCGCAGCCCGTGCTCGCACGCAGATCTCGAGCGCCTCGCGGTGCCGCGCGCCGAGCCCGGGCACGCCCAGCTGCATCTCGACCATGTCGACGAGCATCAGCGCCCGCACCTGGGTCTCGTGCTCGCCCGCGGCCCCGGCGCGCCTCCATCGCCCGGATCGCCCATTCGCGGGCCTCCCTCGGGCGCTCCTGCTCCACCCGCACCACGGCGGTGAGGTTGTCCAGCCGCACCAGGGTGCGCCGGGCCGTCGGCACGTCCGAGCCGTCGAGCAGGCCGCGCGCCCGGGTGACGACCCGCAGCGTGGTGGTGAAGCGCCCCGGTGCGCAGGTGTGCGCGGCCGCCTGGCGGGACAGCACGTCGGCCGTCGCGACCGGGTCGTCGCGGGTGAGCCGGGCGGCGGCGCGGTAGGCCTCGACCGACTCGGCGAACATGCCGGCGAGCTCGCGCAGGTCGCCCACCTTCGCCCACAGCCGGGCCCGGCTCGGCGTCCGTGACGGCCGGCACCCGCCGGCTCACCTCGAGGGCCGTCTCGAGGTGGTCGGCGGCGTCGGCGTTGGCGTACGACGGCCTCGGCCAGCCGGCCGGCCCGCTGGGCGTAGTCGCCAGGTGCGCGGCGGCGTCGCCGGCGCGGGCGAAGTGCAGCACCAGGGTGGGGGAGTCGGCGTCGAGGTCGGTGCTGAGCCGCTCGAGCACCTCGCCGGCGGTGCCGGTGCACGCGGGCCCGCACCCGGTAGGCCAGGCCCTCGTAGGCGGCGTCGCGCACCAGGCTGTTGCGGAACCGCAGCCGGTCCGGCCCGTCGGCCTCGATGAAGCCGACGAGCGGCTCGAGGGTGGCCGCGGTCGAGCGTGAGGCCGTCCGCGCGCCAGGGTCGCGCTGCGAGCACCTCGCGCCGGAAGCTGCGGCCGAGCACCGCGCAGTAGCGCAGGATGCGCCGCGCGGCCGGCGCGAGCTCGTCGATCTGGGCGCCCATCGCGGCCTGCACCGACTCGGGCAGCTCCTCGAGCGAGCCCGGCGCCCAGCGCGAGGCGGGTGACCTCCTCGACGAACAGCGGGTTGCCCTCGGCGCGCTGCGACGATGGCGGCGACCTCGTGCGGCCGCAGCGGGGTCGGCCTCGGTGGCGGCGATGACGAGGCGCTCGACGACGTCGGGCGGCAGCGGGCCGAGCACGACGCGGACGCCGGATGCCGGGGCGAAGCCGCCCTCGCTCGCCGCGCCGCACGACGACGACCGCCCAGGGCCGCCCGGCGTGGCGAAGGCGAGCCGGCTCGAGGAGGTGCGGCCGAGGCGCCGTCGGCCCAGTGGGCCTCCTCGACGACGACGGACGAGCGGGCCCGGGCACCAGCCGGCCGAGCAGGTCGACGACGACGTCGGCGACCCGGTCGGCGCGGTACTGCGGGTCGATGCGGTCGGCCTCCGGCGTGTCCGGCACCTCCACCTGGAGCGACGTCGGCGAGGAGCGGCGCCATCGGCAGCAGGTCGGGCGCCGACGCGCGCCAGGGCGGTCGAGCAGCGCCGCGCCCATGACCTCGCGGTGCGGCCCGCGGTCGATGCCGAGCAGCGCGCGGAGCGGGTCGCGCAGCACCGGTAGGTGCTCGACGCGCCGTAGGGCTCGGCCCGCAGGACGAGCCGCTGGCGCCGGCGCCCGCGGCGCCGTCGAGGGCCTCGTGGACCAGCCGTGACTTGCCCATGCCGGTGGCCCCGTCGACGGTGACGACGCCGCCCTCGCCGCCCAGGGCGTCGCTCGAGCGCGCTCGCGGACCGTCGCGAGCTCCGCGTCGCGTCCGAGGAAGGGCAGGCGGCGCGTCGTCGCCGCCCTCGCGCGTGCCGGTCTCCTCGCCGACGGCGTAGACGAGCAGCGGCAGCGGCCTTGCCCTTCATCGCGAACGGGCCCGGCCGGGGTCGACGGCGAACAGCGTGCGCGAGTGCTCGAGCACGTCGGGGTGCGCGTGGATCGAGCCCGGCGGAGCGGTGGACATGATGCGGGCCGCCGTGTTGGTCGTGTCGCCCATCGCGGAGTAGGCGGCGCGCTCCGGCGACGCCCACCTCGGCGGCGAAGACGTGGCCGCGGTTGACCCCCGAGCTGCAGCGGGAGGGGGAGGTCGGCATCCGCGATGCGGCGCAGCGCGCGCAGCATCCGGCCCTCGTCGTCCTCGCTGGGTTCGCGGCACGCCCGAGCCGAGGAAGAACTTGCCGCCGTCGGTGTCGAGGTCGGTGGCCAGCAGGGTGACGCCCTCGGCCTCGAGCGCCTCCTCGACGGTGCTGACGACCGCGTGCAGCCGCTCGGCCAGGGCCTGCGGGCCCTCCTGTGCGAGAACGGTGTCGGTGCCGGAGAACCGCACGAAGCGCGATGGTGGCGACCCGGTGCTCGGGGTCCGGCGGCCCCGGTGCCAAGAACTCGCCGAGGGCGGTCGGGAAGAGGGTCGCGCATCCGCTGCTCGGCGTCCGGCGGCACGGATGCCGGGCGGCCGGGCTCGGTGCGCGGCAGCCGGCGCCGCAGCAGCAGCGCGCCGTCGTCGCGCGGGCGGGTGCTGCCGCGGGGGAGCCGGGCCGCGGTGGCCGCGGCTGACGACGACCTCGCCGGCGTCGGCGGCCTTCTCGGCGAGCGGCCACCGCACGTCGCGCCGGGGCCGAGCACGAGCAGCTCGCGGGTGGGGGAGCCGACGAGGAAGCAGCTCGATGTCGCCGGCGTGCACGCCCGACCGACATCGACAGCGAGAAGCGGCCGGCGGACGTCGGCACCGCGGCCGCCGTCGCGCAGCGAGGCCCGCATCTCCACGGCCGCGTCGCAGGCCTGTTCGGGGTGGTCCGTCGCCGCGGAAGAGGAAGAGCAGCGCGTCGCCGCCGAACTTGAGCAGCTCGCCGCCGCGGGTGGCGGCGATGGTCGAGCATCGGCGCCGAAGACGCGGTTGAGGGTCTCGACGATCTCCTCGGCGCCGATCCGGCCCTGCCGGGACAGCCGCTCGGTGAGGGCGGTGAACCCCGACACGTCGGCGAAGACGAGCGTGCCGTCGACCGTGCGGTGCAGCGCACCGGGCGCCTCGTCGTCCCAGACCAGCGTCAGCGGCGGGACGTGGCGACGCAGGTCGGTCATCGGTCGTGCTCCATTCGTGCTGGTCCGTGCGGGAGTGCACCCGGAATCGGCTAGACTCCCACACGCTCAGGGCGTCGAGCCGGCGGATCCACCGTCTGCGGGCGCGCAAGGAGGACTCGTGCGCGTCGACTTCCTCGGTGTGCGTGGCTCGGTGTGTGCCCCCGGCCGCGACTTCGTCCGCTACGGCGGCAACACCTCGTGCGTCGCCGTCTCGACGGCGCCGGCACGCCTGCCGACCCTCGTGCTCGACGCGGGCACCGGCATCCGCGGGGTCACGCGGCATGCTCGACGGGCGCGCCGTTTCGCGGCATCGATCCTGGTGAGCCACCTGCACTGGGACCACGTCAGGGGCTGCCGTTCTTCGCGGCCGGCGACCGGGCCGGCGCCGCGGTCGACTCGTCCTGCCCGCCCAGGGCGGCAAGTCCGGGCGCGACCTGATCGCCGCAGACATGTCGCCGCCGGCCTTCCCGATCACGCCCGAGGGACTGCGCGGCGCCTGGACCTTCGACGCCGTGCACCCGGGCGCGCTCGAGGTCGAGGGCTTCGAGGTGCGGCGTCGAGGTCGCGCACAAGGGCGGCGCACCTACGGCTACCGCGTGCGCCGACGGGCGCGCTCGATCGGCTACGTGCCCGACCACGCGCCCGCGCTCGGGGTCTGCGACGACGCGCTCGCCGCGCTGGCCGGGCGTCGACGTGCTCGTCCACGACGCGCAGTTCCTCGAGCCCGAGCGGCCGCGCGGCCGTCGACTACGGCCACGCCACGGTCGACGACGCGATCCGCCTCGCCGAGCGGGTGCGGCGCCGGCACGCTCGTGCTGTTCCACCACGGCCCGCACCGCACCGACGACGCCCTCGACGAGATCGGGCGGCAGTTCACGGCGTCGATCCCGATCGTCATCGCGGCCGGAGGGCAACGGCGCTCGACCTGGCCTGAGCGCCCCGCACGCGTCCAACCTGCGCGGGCGGCGGCACGGCGGGTCCCTTAGAGTGCGACGCGTGCGGATCCTCTCGGTGTCGGACCTGCACTACCGCCTGCCGCACTACGACTGGCTCGTGACGGCCGCGGCCGACGTCGACGTCGTGGTCGCTCGCCGGAGACCTCGCCGACGTCGTGAGCCCGGTGCCGCACGACGGTGCAGGCCGTCGTGCTGCAGAAGTACCTCGCGGCTGCTCGCCGAGCAGGCGCGTCGTGCTGGCGGCGTCCGGCAACCACGACCTCGACGGCCCGGGCGAGCAACGGCGAGCAGGTCGCCGGCTGGCTGCAGCCGGCGCGCGCCGACGACGGGTGCATCGTCGACGGGGCGACGATCGACGTCGACGGCATCCGGTTCACGGTCTGCCCGTGGTGGGACGGCCCGCTGACCCGCGACGAGGTCGGCGCCCAGCTGCGCCGCGGCCGCGGTCGACCGGCCCGAGCGCTGGGTGTGGGTCTACCACTCGCCGCCCGCGGGCACGGTGCTGTGCCGCGACGGCCGGCGCGAGTTCCCCGACCACGACCTGGCCGCCTGGATCGAGGAGTACCAGCCCGACGTCGTGCATCTGCGGCCACATCCACCAGGCGCCGTGGGTCAAGGGCGGCTCGTGGCACGCGCGGCTCGGCCGCACCCAGGTGTTCAACGCCGGCAAGCAGATCGGGCCACGTGCCCGCCGCACATCACCTTCGACACCGAGGCGCGCACGGCGCACTGGTTCGGCGTGTTCGACAGCGAGACCATCGACCTCGGCTGACCGCCGGGTGACGCGGCTCAGTGGCTGCGGTCAGTGCCCGTGGTCGCCCTCGGGGTCGCGCGCGGAGCCGGTGCGCGGCGCGCGGCGCCTGGTGGTGCACGAGGGTGTCGAGGATGCGGTCGACCATCGCCGAGGTGGTCCTCGTTGCCGGCGAACTGGCGCTTGACGTCGACGAGGTACTGGGTGAGGCCGTCGAGGCGGGCCGCGGTCATCTGCAGCACGCCGAGCGCCGCACCGGGCCGCTCGCGGAAGAAGGTCTCCGGGTCGTCGATGACGTGCACGGCGACGTCGGTGGTGGCCCGGGCGGTGGCGGTCGCCGGTCTTGTCGAGGATCCACGGACATCTCGCCGAAGACCGCGCCGGGGTGGTCGATCCGCGCGAACGGCGGTGCCGTCGCGCTCGACGGTCACCGTGCCCGACGACCAGCACGAGCATCCGCGACGGCGGGGCGCCCTCGGTGATGAGGACGTCACCCGGCGGCCAGCTGCTCCAGCGGCAGGTCGGCGCACAGCTCGAGCATCTCGGTCACGCGCCCCATTATGGGGCGTGCGCCGCCGCTAGGGTCGGCAGGTGGTCAGCAGCGAGGTCGAGGTCGTCGACACGCGCCGACTGCCGAGCCGGGTCGCCGCGACCCTCGGGGGGTGGGCGCAGGCGGTCCGCGCGGCGCTGACCCGACCCGGCGTGGAGCGGTTCGAGGCGCTGCTGCTGCTCAAGGCCGCCGTCGCCACGGTGCTCGCGTGGCAGCTCGCCGTGCACCTGCTCGACAGCCCGGCGCCGTTCTACGCGCCGATGGCCGCCCTCCTCGTCGTCGACCGCACGATGGTGCGGTCGCTCGGCGCCAGCGCCCGACGGGTGGCCGCGGTCGTGGTCGGCATGAGCATCGCCTGGCTGGTCGGCTCGCTCGTCGGCGTGACGTGGTGGTCGATGGTGCTCGTCATGTTCGTCGCCCTGCTCATCGGCCGCTGGCGGCGGCTGGGCGACCACGGCATCCAGGTGCCGACGATGGTGCTGCTCTCGCTCATCACGGTCAACGGCACCGACATCGAGTTCACCTACCTCACCATCGTCGAGACGGTGCTCGGCGGCGTCGTCGGGGTGGCGGTCAACGCCGTCGTGCTGGCGCCGATGCACCTCGACGAGCCGCGCGACGCCCTGCGCGACCTCACCTCGCGGGTGCAGGACGTGCTCGGTGACATCGCGGCCGGCCTGCGCGAGGGGTGGGACGCCGACCGGGCCCGGCACTGGTACCACCACGCGACCGACCTGGGCGACCGGGTTCCCGAGGTGCTGCAGGCGGTGGAGACCGGCCGCGAGAGCACCCGGTGGAACTGGCGGCACCGGCTGCGCCCGGCCCGGATCGACTGGGACGGCTACGTGCGCACCGTCGAGGCGGTGCGCCGCGCGCAGTGGCAGGTGGCCGGCATCGCCCGCACCCTCGTCGACGCCGCGGACGACGCCGACCGGCACCCGGCGCCGTCGGCCGACTGGCTGCACTCCTACGCCGAGGTCCTCGACGAGGTGGGGGAGGCGATCTCGCACTTCGGGGTGTGGACCGACGACTCGCGCGCGGCGGTGCGAGCAGCACGTCGACCGGGCCCTCGAGGCGCTCGACGCGATGAGCGAGCGAGGTGCGGCGCACCCCGCTCGACGACCCCCACGCGTGGCCGGCCTACGGCGCCCTCGTGCTCGAGGCGCGAGCGGCTGGCCCGCGAGCTGCTCTCGAGCAACGCCGAGGCCTCGGTGCCCACCGACACCGGGCCGATCCGGATGCCGCTCGCCGAGAGCGTGCCGGCCGTGGCGTCAGCTCCAGCAGCAGGTGCCCGTCGTGGGGGAGCAGCTGCCGCGCGATCATCGAGCGCGTGTCGGCGCTGGGCCGGCCGCCGGCGGGTCCGCCGCCACCGCCGCCGCCGGACCGGGGCCGGCGCCGACGTCGACGAGGGTCCAGCACGCCCGTCGTGACGGCGACCCCGAGCAGCAGCAGCGCGCCGCCCGCGGCCTCCCAGGCGTTCGGCGCCTCGCCCTGCACGAGCCACGCGGTGGTCAGCCCCACGACCGGCACGAGCATCGTGTACGGGACGACGGCGGCCGCGGGGTGCCGGGCCAGCAGGGTGTTCCAGATGCCGTAGCCGACCAGCGAGGCCAGCCAGGCGGTGTACAGGGTCGAGAGCACGGCGGCACCGGTGAGGTGGGTCAGCGCGTGGACACGGCATCCGGGCCGTCGAGCGCGAGCGACAGGGCGAGCAGCGGCAGCGGCACGACGAGGGCGGACCACACGGTCATCGACAGGCCGGCGCCGAACCCGCTCGTGCGGGCGAGTCGCACCGGGGCGGCGCTGGCGCGGTGACGCGGCGCCGGCCGGAGGCCCGGCGGGCCACGACGTTGCCGACCGCCCACGAGGTCGCCGCGGCGACGACGAGCACCAGCCCCAGCGCCGGGGTGGTGACCGCGCGACCCGACCGCGACGACGCCGAGCCCGACCGCGCCGACGAGCACCCCGACGACCTGGGGCCGGCTGGGCCGCTCGCGCAGGGCCAGGGCGGCGATGACGACGGTGAGCCCCACCTGGGCCTGCAGCACGAGCGAGGCGAGACCGGCCGGCATCCCGACGGCGAGCGCCGTGTAGAGCAGCGCGAACTGGCCCAGGCTCATGAACAGCCCGACCATCAGCACGTCGCGCCACGGCACCAGCGGGCGCGGCACGAGCGCGATGGCGGGCACGAGCACCACGACGAAGCGCAGCGCCACGAACAGGGTCGGTGGCAGGTCGCCGAGGCCGAGGTCGATGACGACGAAGTTGGCGCCCCAGATCACCGCGACGAGCACGGCGAGGGCGATGTGGCGGGGAGGCACCCGTCGATCCTCGCGCACCACGACCGTGAAGCACCAGCGATGCTTGCTTGACCGATCTCGGTAGCATCGCTGCATGATCGATCTCGCCGCCGTGGAGTCCCTCGTCGCCGTCGAGCGCTGCGGCAGCGTCGGGGGCGCGGCCGCCGAGCTCGGCTTCACCCCGTCGGCGGTCTCCCAGCAGGTCAAGCGGCTCGAGCGGCAGGTCGGGGCCACCCTGCTCGAGCGCGCCGGGCGCGGGGTGGTGCTCACCGCGGCCGGTCGGCGGCTCGTCGACGAGGGGCGGGTGCTCGGCGAGCAGGTGGAGCGGCTGCGCTCCCGGCTGCAGGGCGACGCCGGGCGGCCGTCGGGGCTGCTGCGCCTGGCGGCCTTCTCGACCGCGGTGCGCGGCGTCGTGCCACCCCTGCTCGCCGAGCTGGCCCGCAGCGCGCCCGACCTCGACGTCGTCGTGCACGAGGTCGAGCCGTGGGATGCCGTGGCCGAGGTCGCGGCCGGCCGCACCGACGTCGCCATCGTGCACCGGTGGGAGGGGATGCGCTTCCACGTGCCGCCGTCGCTGCGCGGTGAGACGGTGCTCACCGACGTCGCCGACCTGCTCGTGCACCGCGACGACCCGCTGGCCGCGCGGGCGGCCGTGGCTCCCGCCGACCTGCTCGACCACGTGTGGGTCTCGACGCCCGAGGGCACGATCTGCCACGAGTGGTTCGGGCACATGTTCCGCGACACGCCCCGAACGCCCCGGGTGGCCTACCGGTGCGTCGAGTTCGCGTCGCAGGTCGAGCTGGTGGCGCACGGGCTGGCCGTCGCCCTCGTGCCCCGCCTGGGTCGCGGACGACTGCCGGATGCCGTGGTCGCGCTCCCGGTGCGCGACCCCGAACCGACCCGCCGGGTCGACGTGCACTGGCGGGCGTCGATGTCGGACGCGCCCGCCGTCGCCGCGGTCCGGGCCGCGCTGCGCGGCGTGCGGCGCGCCCTGGCTGCTCGGCTCGAGGCGCCATCGCCCGCTGGTAGAACGCGACCTCGCGGGTCAGGGCGTCGACGATCGACTCGGCCCGGCGGAAGCCGTGCCCCTCACCCGGGTAGACGCTCAGCTCGACGTCGCGGCCGGCCGCCGTCATGGCGTCGGCCATGTCGCGGGCCTGCGCCAGCGGCACGACCATGTCGTCGGCGCCCTGGAGCAGGAGCAGCTCGCCGTGCAGCCGGTCGACGTGGTGGATCGGCGACCGCTCGCGGTAGACGGCCTCGCCCTCCGGCCAGGGTGCGACCAGCCGGTCGAGGTAGCGCGACTCGAACTTGTGCGTCTCGGCGGCCAGCGCCGCCAGGTCGGCGACGCCGTACAGGCTGGTGCCGGCCGCGAAGACGCCCGGCTGGTGGTCATCGCCCGCAGCACGGCGTAGCCGCCGGCACTGCCGCCGCGGATGGCGAGCCGGGTCGGGTCGACCCGGCCGGCCAGGGCCAGCGAGAGCGCCCCGGTGACGCAGTCGTCGATGTCGAGCAGGCCCCACCGGCCGAGCAGCCGCTCGCGGTAGGCACGTCCGTAGCCGGTGCTGCCCGAGTAGTTGACGTGCAGCACGGCGAAGCCGCGGGTCGTCCAGAACTGGGTGGAGGTGGCGAAGGACGCCTCGGTGCGGCTGGTCGGGCCGCCGTGGACCATGACGATCAGCGGCGGCAGCTCGCCCTCGGGCCCCTCGACACCGGTGAGCCGCGGCTCGTGCAGCAGCCCGTGCACCGTCAGCCCGTCGGTGTCGGTCCACGACCACGCCTGCGCGGTCGACACGTCGGCCGGGTCGAGGGCGAGCGACCCCGCGCTGGCCAGCACCCGCGGGCGGCCCACCGAGCGGGCCGCGCACCACCTCGGGCAGCCGGTCGGCCAGGCCCCGGCGCAGCGCCAGCTCGCCGTCGACGGCGTGGAGCTGGTCGAAGGCGACCCCCTCGACGTCGAGCCGCTGCACGGCGCCGGTGCGGGCGTCGAGCACGCCGAGTGCGCCGTGGCGCCGTCCCACCAGCGCACCAGGGCGCGGTCGGCGTCGACCACCGCGAGGTCGACCAGGCCCAGGGTCCACTGCGGCGCTCGCGTGGTCGGCCCGGGCGTCGTGCAGCGCCACCGGGCCGGAGCCGGTGTCGCGGTGCACGGTCCACCAGCCCGACTCGTCGGACAGGAACCACAGGGCGCCGTCCGGCCCGAAGATCGGCTGCAGCACCGAGACGTCGTCACCACCGGCGACGACGACGGCCTCACCGGCGCCCTGCTCGGTCAGCTCGGCCCGGAACAGCTCGGTGGAGTCCCACGGCATGCTCGGGTGGCGCCAGGCGACCCAGGCCAGCGACCGGCCGTCGGGTGACACCGCCGGGCGGGAGACGAAGTCGCTGCCGGTGGCCAGCACCACCCCGCCGTCGGCGTTGTCGCCGTGCAGGTCGAGCCGCACCAGCTCGTTGGCCGGCTCGGGCTCGCGGCGAGTGGTCCTCGCGCACCGCGAACACGTGGCCGCCGTGGAGCACCAGCCCACCGAAGCGGCACGGGCCGGCCGGCGTGATCGGCCACGGGCTCGGTCGCCCCGGCATCCAGCCGGTACACGCGGTCGTCGCCGGCGTGCGAGAACACGACCGTGCCGTCGCTGCACCGCGTAGCCGCCCCCGCCGTACTCGTGCACCCGGCGTGCGCACGTCCCACGGGGCCGGCAGCACCTCGCGGACCGCTGCGTGCCGTCGTGCCGGACCAGGGCGGTGCGCCCGCCCTCGCTCGGGCGGCCGGCGAGCCAGTAGGTGTCGCGGCCGTCGACGCGCACCTCGTCGAGCGCACCCTGCCCCGTGGCGAGGGACTCGGGGGTGATCGGCGAGGGCCAGGTGCCGTGGGGGAGGCGCATCGCCATACCGTATGACGGATGGAGACGGACTACGCCGCCCTCGACGAGGAGGGCCAGGTCGAGGTGCTGCGGCGGGTCGCCCTGGTCGCCGCCGAGCGGTTCGGGCTGGTGGTGCGCGACCTCGCCCTGGTGCTGCACGCGTACAACACGACGTTCCGCCTCGACACCGACGACGGGCGGCGCCTGGCGCTGCGGGTCAACACCAACTCCAAGAGCACCCCCGCCCACATCGCCGCCCAGCAGGCGTGGCTGCACGCCCTGGCCGCCGAGACCGCGGTGCGGGTGCCCGACCCGCTCGCGGCGCCCGGGGGCGGGTGGCACGTCGAGGTCGACTGCCCGCAGTGGGGCGGCCCGCTGCACGCGACCGTGGCGTCGTGGCTCGACGGCGACGACGTGGGGCAGTGCGACGCGGAGCAGGCCCGTGCCCTGGGGCGCACCATGGCGGCCCTGCACGACCACGCCGAGGGCTTCACGCTGCCCGCCGGGGCCGCACCTCACCCTCTTCGACGAGCCGCTCTTCCACGACGACAACCTGCTCGAGGGCGCCGTGCCGATGCCCGAGGGCCACGCCGAGGTGGTGGCGGAGTCGCTCGCGCGCTGCCGGCGGCGGTTCGACGAGGTGTTCGCCGGGCAGCGCCCGATCGTGCTGCACGCCGACCTGCACGGCGGCAACCTGAAGTGGCACGAGGGCGCCCTGGCGGTCTTCGACCTCGACGACGCCGGCTTCGGCGTGCCGGCCCTCGACCTGGCGATCTCGACCTTCTACCTGCGCAGCGGCGACCCGCGCGGTGGAGGACGCCCTGCGCGCCGGCTACGCCGAGGTGCGCGACCTGCCCGACGTGACGGACGAGCAGTTCGAGGCGCTGGTCGCCTCCCGCCAGCTGCTG
This sequence comes from uncultured Actinomycetota bacterium, assembly GCA_963782695.1. Lineage (GTDB taxonomy): Bacteria > Actinomycetota > Actinomycetes > Actinomycetales > Dermatophilaceae > Fodinibacter. Next base: position 209,623 of record CAWAKY010000006.1, read on the forward strand.
CTCGCCAACAGCCTGCTGTCGAGCAGCACGGCCTCCCTGCGCGCGGACGCCGCCGACTACCTCGACGTCACGGTCGAGCGGCTGCGCGAGTGGCACGCCACGGGCAGGTTCACCCGGGGTGTCCTCGCGCGGTGACCCGCCGGTAACCGCGTCGCAGGCGCGGCCGCCGCCTCGATACCCTTGGCCGTGGGCCGCCCTCGCGGCTCGCCACACCCGACACCACCCAGGAGTCCCTCCATGTCTGCCCAGATCACCGTCCCCGTCGCCGGGAGCGAGCGATCGGTGGCGGAGCAGACCACCGCCGGCGAGCTGTTCGACGGCGACCGCAGCGTGCGTCGTCGCCCGGGTCAACGGCGAGCTGCGCGACCTGGCCCACGTGCTCGCCGACGGCGACGTCGTCGAGCCGGTGACCGTCGACGAGCCAGGACGGCCTCGACGTCCTGCGCCACTCCGCCGCCCACGTGCTCGCCCAGGCCGTGCAGGAGGTGCACCCCGACGCCCGGCTGGGCATCGGGCCGCCGATCCGCGACGGCTTCTACTACGACTTCGACGTCGAGACCCCGTTCACCCCCGATGACCTCAAGGAGCTCGAGAAGGTCATGCAGCGCATCGTCAACGAGGGCCAGACCTTCTCGCGCCGCGTGATCTCCGACGACGACGCCCGCGCCGAGCTGGCCGGCGAGCCGTACAAGCTGCGAGCTGATCGGCCTCAAGGGCGGCGCCGTCCGAGACGCGGCCGAGGGCGCGGGCGTCGAGGTCGGCGGCGGCGCAGCTGACCATCTACGACAACCTGCGCCGCGACGGCACGCCGCGCCTGGGGCGACCTGTGCCGCGGCCCGCACCTGCCGACCACCAAGCTGCTCGGCAACGCGTTCAAGCTGATGCGCAGCGCCGCCGCCTACTGGCGCGGCTCGGAGAAGAACCCGCAGCTGCAGCGGGTCTACGGCACCGCGTGGCCGACCAAGGACGACATGCAAGGCCTACCTCGAGCGGCTGGCCGAGGCCGAGAAGCGCGACCACCGCAAGCTCGGGCGCCGAGCTGGACCTGTTCAGCTTCCCCGACGAGCTGGGCTCGGGCCTGGCGGTGTTCCACCCCAAGGGCGGCGTCATCAAGCGCGAGATGGAGGACTACGTCCGCCGGCGGCACATCGAGGAGGGCTTCCAGTACGTCGGCACCCCGCACATCAGCAAGGACGGGCTGTTCCACACCTCCGGGCACCTGCCGTACTACGCCGACACCATGTTCCCGCCGATGGAGCTCGAGGGCACCGAGTACCGCCTCAAGGCGATGAACTGCCCGATGCACAACCTCATCTACCGCTCGCGCGGGCGCTCGTACCGCGAGCTGCCGCTGCGCCTGTTCGAGTTCGGCTCGGTCTACCGGTTCGAGAAGTCCGGCGTGGTGCACGGCCTGACCCGGGTGCGCGGCATGACCCAGGACGACTCGCACAGCTACGTCACCGCCGAGCAGGCGCCGGCCGAGATCAAGCACCTGCTCGACTTCGTGCTCGGCGCTGCTGCGCGACTTCGGGCTCGACGACTACTACCTCGAGCTGTCCACCCGCGAGACCGAGGGCGACAAGCAGGACAAGTTCATCGGCTCGCGACGAGGAGTGGGAGGTCGCGACCGCGGTCCTGCGAGCGACGCCGCGACCGAGTCCGGCCTCGAGCTCGTGCCCGACCCGGGTGGCGCGGCGTACTACGGCCCGAAGATCTCGGTCCAGGCCCGCGACGCCATCGGCCGCACCTGGCAGATGTCGACCATCCAGTACGACTTCAACCAGCCGGCAGCGCTTCGGCCTGGAGTACCAGGCGGCCGACGGCACCCGGCAGCAGCCGGTGATGATCCACTCGGCGAAGTTCGGCTCGATCGAGCGGTTCATCGGGCGTGCTCGTCGAGCACTACGCCGGGGCCTTCCCGGTCGTGGCTCGTCGCCGGTGCAGGCGCTCGGCATCCCGGTCGCGGAGGAGTTCGACGAGTACCTCGGCGGCGTGCTCGCGCGGATGCGGGCGGCCGGCATCCGCGTCGAGCTCGACGCGAGCGACGACCGGTTCCCGAAGAAGATCCGCAACGCGAGCAAGGCCAAGGTGCCCTACGTGCTCATCGCGGGGGAGGACGACCGCTCGGCCGGTGCGGTGTCGTTCCGCTACCGCGACGGGTCGCAGAAGAACGGCGTGCCGGTCGACGACGCGATCGCCGAGATCACCGCGGCGATCGCCGACCGCCGCCAGGTCTGACCCGGCCCTTCCGAGGTCCCGCCGTCTCGCCGCGTCTCATTTTCCGAGACGCGGCGAGCGGCCGCTCGGAGGCCGTCGTCCCGGGCGTCACACGACACGCCGACGACACGCCGGCGGCGCGAAACTGCTCAGAACTTTCCTCGCGAAACCACTTGCGGCGCACCGGATCCAGGACTAGAAATAGTCCTACTTCACCACCTCGGTGGCGAAGGGATCGAGAGAAGGCCGAGCGCCAGCCCGAGCGGTTTACCGCACGGAGCCACCCTGTGATGAGGGTGGTGGGCGACCGGAAGCTGTCTCGTGAGACGCGGAGCATCATGCCGGGTCACCAGAGGCCCCGGGGAACTCATACTTCCCGGGGCCTCACCTATTGGCCCCGCCGGGCGGGCACGGTTGGGCCATGCTGGAGGCATGGAGACCGACGGGGTCACGGTGCGTGAGGCCCGGCCCGTCCGACGCGTTCTCCGTGGGCGCGCTGCACATCCAGGACGAGCGCGAGCGGGGCCATGCCGTGCCGCCCGGCTACCTCGACGCGCTCTCCGACGCGTGGCTGCGCGACCGGGCCCGGCGCACCTGGGTCGCCGAGGACTCCCGCGGCCGGCCGCTCGGCGTGCTGCACGGCACCCGGGTGCAGAAGCTGCCGAGCGCGCACCGCCCGGCCGACGCCTGGTTCCACGTCAGCCTGGTCTTCGTGACCCAGGACGCCCGCGGCTGCGGCATCGGGCGGCGGCTGCTCGAGGCCCTGCTCGCGTGGGCCGAGACCGACGGGGTGACCCGCGTGCAGCTCAACTCCGTGCCGGAGGCCCGCACCCTCTACGAGCGGATGGGGTTCGGGCCCCCGTCGGAGCGGCTGATGGAGCTGCGGGTCAGCGACCGAAGTCGGCGTTGAGGTTCGGCGGACGCCGCACGTCGATCCGCAGGTCCGGGGCGCCTTCCTCGTTGTCGCCGTCGGTGCCGCCGACCACCACGAAGCCGTGCCGCTCGTAGAAGCGCACGGCGCCGGTGTTGCTGGTGAAGACCCACAGCGACAACCCCTCGGGATGCCGGTGCCGCGCCTCCGCGAGGAGCCGGGCGCCCACGCCGGTGCCGGTGTGCGGCCGGGCGACGTAGAGGTGGTCGAGGTCGCCGTCCGGGCCGACCGCCGCGAAGCCGACGGGGTACGCCGCCGACCGTCGCGACCCACACCTCGCTGGTCTCGAGCACCGACGCCAGGAACGGCGCCACGGTCTCGCGGGGGTGCACGACCATCGGGATCGTCGCGGCGTTCTCGGCGCGCACCCGCCAGAACAGGTCGGCCAGCGCCTCGGCGTCGTCGGCCGCACCCGCGCGGATCTCGACGTCGACCGGTGCCGGTGTGATGAAGGAGGCCACGCGCCGACGATCGCACGCCGTCGTCGGCGGTCGCCACCGGCTTAGGATCGGGGCATGCCGGCGCACGAGGACCCCGCGGACTTCGCCGGTGGTGTCGGCGACGGCTTCGAGCGGCTGTGGACCCCGCACCGGATGGTCTACATCGCCGGCGACCGGCCCGACCCGAACGAGGGCGACGGCTGCCCGTTCTGCGCGGCCCCGGGCAAGGACGACGCCGAGGGGCTGGTCGTGCACCGCGGCGAGCACTGCTACGTCGTGATGAACCTCTTCCCGTACAACCCCGGGCCACGTGCTGGTCTGCCCGTACCGCCACGTGCCGCTCTACGTCGACCTCACCGACGACGAGACGGCCGAGTTCACCGCCCTGACCAAGGCGGCGATCCGGGCGCTGGAGGCGGCCTCGGCCCCGATGGGCTTCAACCTCGGGATGAACCAGGGCGCGGTCGCCGGCGCCGGGCGTCGCGGCGCACCTGCACCAGCACGTCGTGCCGCGGTGGGGCGGCGACAGCAACTTCCTGCCGATCATCGCGCGGACCAAGGCGCTGCCGATGCTGCTCGAGGACGTGCGCACCCGGCTCGTCGAGCACTGGCCGGCCTGAGCCGAGGCGTCGCTCACTCATCTCCGGACCGCCCGACGGCCGGGCAGGCCGTCTGACACGATGGCGAACATGTCGAAGCAACCCCGCGTGAACAAGGCCGTCTACGAGGCCGAGCTGGTGCGTCTGCAGGCCGAGCTGGTCAAGATGCAGGAGTGGGTGCGCCGGGAGGGGGAGCGGATCGTCCTCGTCTTCGAGGGCCGTGACGCCGCCGGCAAGGGCTCGACGATCAAGCGGGTCACCCAGTACCTCAACCCGCGCCAGGCGCGGATCGTCGCGCTCCCGGCGCCCACCGAGCGGCAGCGCACCCGGTGGTACTTCCAGCGCTACGTCGAGCACCTGCCGGCCGCCGGCGAGATCGTCATCTTCGACCGCAGCTGGTACAACCGCGCCGGGGTCGAGCGGGTGCTGGGCTACTGCACGCCCGAGGAGCACCAGCGCTTCCTGCGCCAGTGCCCGATCTTCGAGCGGATGCTCGTCGAGGACGGCATCCGGCTGCACAAGTACTGGTTCTCGGTGAGCGACTCCGAGCAGCAGCGCCGCTTCGAGTCCCGGCTGACCGACCCGATGCGGCGCTGGAAGCTGTCGACGACCGACATCCAGTCGATCGAGCGGTGGGAGGACTACTCGCGCGCCAAGGACGACATGATGGTGCACACCGACATCACCGAGGCCCGCTGGAACGTCGTCGAGAGCGACGACAAGCGCCGCTCGCGGATCAACATGATCGCCGACCTGCTCTCGAAGATGCCCTACGAGGACGTCGAGGAGCCCACCCTGGTGCTGCCCGAGCGGCCGCCGTCGAAGGGCTACGTGCGACCGGCCCGGTCGCTGCAGCACGAGGTGCCCGACTACGCGGCCACCCTCTCGCCGCGCGAGGCCTGACCGGCCGGACGCCTCAGGCGTGCCGGCCCTTCTCGCCCACGTGGTCCTTGGCCAGGCGCTCGGGCAGCTGCTCGTAGCCGCGGTGCTCGCGGTGGAAGGTGCCCGTGCCGTGCGCCAGTGAGCGCAGGCTGATGGCGTAGTCGAGCAGCTCGAGCTGCGGCACGGCGGCCTCGAGCACCGACCGGCCCGGCTGGCCGTCGGCGGCGAACGACCCGATGATCTGGCCGCGGCGGGTGCCGATGTCGGTCATCACCGCACCGAGGTAGTCGTCGTCGACGGTGACGGTGACCGTGTCGATCGGCTCGAGCAGGCAGACCGTCGACGCGCGAGGCCATCTCGCGCAGGGCCAGGCCCGCGGCGGTCTGGAACGCGACGTCGGAGGAGTCGACCGAGTGGGCCTTGCCGTCGGTCAGGGTGACCTTGACGTCGACCACCGGCCAGCCGGCGAGCAGGCCCTTCTCGAGCTGGTGGTGCACGCCCTTCTCGACGCTGCTGAAGAACTGGCGCGGCACGGCGCCGCCGACCGACGACCTCGTCGAACTCGATGCCGGACGCCGCGGGGGAGCGGCTCCATCACCAGGTGGCAGACGGCGAACTGGCCGTGGCCACCGGACTGCTTGACGTGCCGGCCCTGCGCCTCGGCGCGGGTCGAGCGCGGTCTCCTTCATCGCGACCTTCACGGGCACCTGCTCGACCCCGACGTTGAAGCGCGACGCGCAGCCGGCTGAGCACGAGGTCGAGGTGGGCCGGGCCGGTGGTCCAGAGCACGACCTGGCCGGTCTCGCCGTCGTGCTCGATGCGCAGCGACGGGTCCTCGGCGGCGAGCTCGCGGAAGGCGACCGGCATCCGGTCCTCGTCGGCGCGGGTGGCGGCGGCGACCGCGGCCGGCAGCAGCGCCTCGGGCAGCGCCCACGGCGTCGACGAGCAGCGGGGCCTCGGGGGAGGAGATCGTGTCGGACGTCTGCGCGGTCGCGAGCTTGGTGACGACCACGACCTCGCCGGCGATCGCCTCGGTCTTGGTGAGCAGGTCGCCGTCGAACGCGGCGGCGATGGCGCCCGGCCGCACGTCGTCGTCGTGGGCCGCGTGGCCCTCGCCGGTCGGCACGCCGAGCAGCTCGAGGTGGCCGGACACGTGCACCGCCCGGTCGGGGCGCAGCGTGCCGGAGAACACCCGCACGAGCGAGAGGTGCCCGACGTAGGCGTCGGACTGGGTGTGCACGACCTCGGCGACCAGCGGGCCGTCCGGGTCGGGGCTGATCTCGACCGGCGGCGCCACCCTCGACCGGGGTGACCGTGGGCAGCGGGTGCAGGCCGGGGTGCGGGAAGGCGGCCTCGATGACGTGCAGCAGCACGCCGACGCCGGCGCCGGTCTCGGCCGACAGCGGGAGCACGGGGTGGAAGGTGCCGTGCGCGACCGCGGTGAGCAGGTCCTTCTCGAGGGTGTCGAAGTCGAGCTCCTCGCCCTCGAGGTAGCGGTCCATCAGGGCGCCGTCCTCGGACTCCTCGATGATCCCCTCGATGAGCGCGGGCCGGTAGGTGTCGAAGAACTCGGCGTGCTCGGGGCCGGCCGGGCGCACCGTGCGGGTGCCGCCGGAGTAGTCGTGCACCTCGCCGAGCAGCAGGTCGGCGATCGACGTGACCGCACCCTCCGAGCCGGGCACCGGCACGCCCGAGCGGCTGGATGCCGGCGCCGAAGTGGGCCTGGCAGTCGGCCAGGGTGGCCGCGAAGTCGGCGTCGCGGGCGTCGAGCTGGGTGATGACGACCGCACGCGGCATCCCGACGATCTCGCACTCGTGCCACAGCGCGCGGCTCTGCGGCGTCGGCACCGTCGGCCGCCGAGACGACGAAGAGGGCGGCATCCGCCGCCCTCAACCCTGCTCGCACGTCCCCGACGAAGTCGGGGTTGCCCGGGGCGTCGAGGAGGGTGACCACCACCGACCCGCTCGACAGCGTGGCGGCCCGCAGGCCGGTCGTGGGCTCGGTCTGGCCCCGGGGCGACCGCCCGGGCACCACCGCGTCGACGACGTGGTCGAACAACCTGGACTTTCCCGACCCGCTCGGTCCGACGAGGACGACGTTGCGGATGCTCGTCGTGCCGGTGACGGTGCGGGGCCTGGGTCGTCGTGCCGTTCATGCCGCCTACATTTCACCTGTTGGCGCCGCCACACAAGCGCACCAGCCGGAGTGTGACGGGCGCCGCTGCAATGCCCCACTACGCTGGACCCACCATGCTGAACCGATACGCGCGCGCCTTCTTCACCAAGCTGCTGACCCCGGTGGCCGCGGTGCTCATCCGGCTCGGCATCAGCCCCGACGTCGTCACCGTCGATCGGCACGCTGGGGGTGTGCTTCGGCGCCCTGGCCTTCTACCCGCGCGGCGAGCTCCTCGTCGGCACCCTCGTCATCACGGCGTTCGTCTTCTCCGACACGCTCGACGGCATCATGGCCCGCAAGATCGGCCGGTCCGGCAAGTGGGGCGCCTACCTCGACTCCACGCTCGACCGGGTCGGCGACGCCGCGATCTTCGGCGGGCTGGTGCTGTGCTACGCCGGCGACGGTGACAACGCCTACATGGCCGCCCTGGCGCTGGCCTGCCTGATCCTCGGCAGCGTCGTGTCGTACGCCAAGGCCCGGGCCGAGGGGCTCGGGATGACGGCCAACGTCGGCATCGCCGAGCGGGCCGACCGCCTCGTCGTCGTGCTCGTCGCCACCGGGTTCGTCGGGCTGTTCGACCTGCCCGAGGTCTGCTCGGCGTCGTGCTCGCCCTGCTCGCCCTCGCCAGCCTCGTCACCGTGGTGCAGCGGATGCTCGAGGTGCGCCGCCAGGCCCTGGACCTCGGTGTGAGGCAGCGCGGCGCCGAGTCGGTCACCGACACGCTGACCATCGCGGGCTTCCGGGTCGGGCTGGGGCGCCGTGCGCCTGATGCCGGAGCGCGCCGGCCTACGCGCTGTTCGACCGGATCGCCGACGTCACCGTCGCCGCGCGGCGGGGCGGCCCGGCTGCGGGCCAACTACGCGAAGGTGCGCCCCGAGCTCGACGACGCCGGCGCTCGACGCCCTGGTGCGCGACGGGATGCGCTCCTACCTGCGCTACTACTGCGAGGCCTTCCGGCTGCCCGACCCTGAGCGCCGACGACCTGCTCGACCGGGTGCGGGTCGAGGGCGACGGCCCGGTGCGCGAGGTCATCGACGGCGGCGGCTCGGTCATCGCGTTCCTCGGCCACCTCGGCAACTGGGACCTCGCCGGCGCCTGGGGCACCACCCACCTCGGCCCGGTCACGACCGTCGCCGAGCGGCTGAAGCCCGAGGAGGTCTTCGAGGAGTTCCTCGCCTTCCGCGAGTCGCTCGGGATGACGATCATCCCGCTCACCGGCGGCGGTGAACGTCTTCCCGGCGCTGCGCGTGGCCGCTCGCGCGGCCGGGCATCATCCCGCTGCTCGCCGACCGCGACCTCACCGCCGCGCGGCGTCGAGGTCGAGCTGCTGCGGCCACGCCGCCCGGATGGCGCCCGGGCCGGCCGCGCTGGCGCTGGCCGACGGAGCGGCCGCTGCACCCGGTCTCGATCCGCCACGAGCGCCGCGGCCGCGGGGCTGGGGCATCGTCATCACCTTCCACCCGGCGGTCGACGTGCCCGCGACGCGGCACCACCCGCGAGCGGCGCCACCGCGATGACCCAGGCCTGCGCCGACGTGCTCGGGGCCGCGATCATCGAGCACACCAGCGACTGGCACATGCTGCAGCGGGTCTTCGTCGACGACCTCGACCAGGACCGCCTGCGCCGCGTGCCGCATGCCGCGCGACGCGCGGAGGGCGCGCGATGAGGATCGGCCTGGTCTGCCCCTACTCGTTGGACGTGCCCGGGCGGGGTGCAGTTCCACGTCCGCGACCTGGCCGAGCACTTCATCCGGGCCGGCCACGAGGTCTCGGTGCTCGCGCCCGGCCGACGACGACACCACGCTGCCCGACTACCTCACGTCGGCCGGGCGCCCGGTGCCGGTGCGCTACAACGGCTCGGTCGCCCGGGTCACCTTCGGGCCCGCCACCACCGCCCGGGTGAGCCGCTGGCTCGAGGCCGGGCAGTTCGACGTGCTGCACCTGCACGAGCCGCTCAACCCGTCGGCGTCGCTGATGGCGCTGTGGGCGTCGACCGAGCCCGGTCGTGGCGACCTTCCACTCGGCGATGCTCCGCTCCCGCGCGCTGCACGCCGCCTACCCGCTGCTGCGGCCCGTCGCTGGAGAAGATCCGCGGCCGGATCGCCGTCTCCGAGGACGCCCGGCGCACCGTGCAGCGCCACCTCGGCGGCGAGGCGTTCATCATCCCCAACGGGGTCTACGTCGACCGGTTCGCCGCCGCGCCGCACCCGGGCCGAGTGGCAGCGGCACCGCCGACGGGCCCGACCCTGGCCTTCCTCGGCCGGGTCGACGAGCCCCGCAAGGGCCTCGCGGTGGCGCTCGGCGCGCTGCCGCGCCGTGCTCGACGTGCACCCCGGGGCGCGGGTGCTCGTCGCCGGCCCCGGTGACGCCGCCGACCTCGCTGAAGGCGGCCGACCCGCGACGCCGCGGCCGCGACCACGAGTTGCTCGGCATGGTGTCCGACGCGGACAAGGCCTCGCTGCTGCGCTCGGTCGACGCCTACGTCGCGCCGCACCCGGCGGCGAGAGCTTCGGCATCGTGCTCGTCGAGGCGATGGCGGCGGGCGCCCCCGTGGTGGCCTCCGACCTGCCGGCGTTCGCGGCCGGTGCTCGACGGGGGCCGCACCGGGCTGCTGTTCGAGACCGGGTCGCCCGAGGCGCTGTCCCGGGCCCTGCTCGAGCTGGTCTGCCGACGCCGGAGCGCCGCGAGCTCGCTGCGGGCGCGCGGCCTGCGCCGGGCGCGCGTGTTCGACTGGAGCGTCGTCGCCGACCGAGATCATGGCCGTCTACGAGACGGTCATCGCGGGTGCCGACGGCGAGCCGGCCGACCCCGCGCCCCAGGGCCTGTGGGGCCGCCTCGTGCGCGGCGTGCCCGGCGGCGGCGAGCTGATGGGCACCGTCGACGTCCTGCAGCTGGCGACCTTCATCGTCATCCTCGTCATCGGCGTCGCGTGGTACCTGTCGTACTCCGCCGCCCGCCTCGACCGGCTGCACGCCAAGGTCGAGGGCGCGATGTCGCGCCCTCGACGCCGCGCTGGTGCGCCGGGCCGAGGCCGCCCTCGAGCTCGCGAACAGCGGGCGTGCTCGACCCGGCCAGCGCGCTGCTCATCGCCGACGCCGCCACCGAGTCGATCGAGCGCACGACCGAGCAGCCGGTGACCGGCGACCTGCTCGACGGCCAGCACTTCGGCGGGCGCGAGCAGGTCGAGAGCGACCTCAGCGAGGCGCTGCGGGCGGCCCTGACCGGCGAGGTGGTCGCCGACGCTGCGCGACCGCGACGGCGACCTCGTCGCCGACGCCCTCGACCGGATCGCCGCGGGCGGCCTGCGGGTGCAGCTGGCCCGGCGGTTCCACAACGACGCCACCCGCGAGGTGCGCCGGGTGCGGCGCCAAGCGGTCGGTGCGGCTGTTCCGGCTGTGCGGGCTACGCCGAGCTGCCCGAGCCGGTCGAGTTCGACGACGAGCTGCCGCTCGGCGCTGGCCGCCTGAGCCGGGCGGCTCCGCCTGCGACCGGCCGCGGACCGCTGGATCAGCTCGGGGCCGTGCGACCGACCTACACTGTGCGGCATGAGTGAGCAGCAGCAACGCCCAGGGCACCGGCACCACCCGCGTCAAGCGCGGCATGGCCGAGATGCTCAAGGGCGGCGTCATCATGGACGTCGTCACCGCCGAGCAGGCCAAGATCGCCGAGGACGCCGGGGCCGTCGCCGTGATGGCCCTCGAGCGGGTGCCCGCCGACATCCGCGCCCAGGGCGGCGTGTCCCGGATGAGCGACCCCGACATGATCGACGAGCATCATCGCGGCCGTGTCCATCCCGGTCATGGCCAAGGCCCGGATCGGCCACTTCGTCGAGGCGCAGGTGCTGCAGAGCCTCGGCGTCGACTACATCGACGAGTCCGAGGTGCTGACCCCGGCCGACTACGCCAACCACATCGACAAGTGGAACTTCACCGTTCCCTTCGTCTGCGGCGCGACCAACCTCGGCGAGGCGCTGCGCCGCATCACCGAGGGCGCGGCGATGATCCGCTCCAAGGGCGAGGCCGGCACCGGCGACGTCTCCAACGCCACGACGCACATGCGCCAGATCCGCCAGCGAGATCCGCCGCCTGCAGAACCTGCCCGAGGACGAGCTCTACGTCGCCGCCAAGGAGCTGCAGGCGCCGTACGACCTCGTCAAGGAGGTCGCCGCGGCCGGCAAGCTGCCCGTCGTGCTCTTCACCGCCGGCGGCATCGCCACCCCGGCCGACGCCGCGATGATGATGCAGCTCGGCGCCGAGGGCGTGTTCGTCGGGCTCGGGCATCTTCAAGTCCGGCAACCCGGCCCAGCGCGCCGAGGCGATCGTCAAGGCCACCACGTTCTACGACGACCCCGACGTCATCGCCAAGGTCTCGCGCGGCCTGGGCGAGGCCATGGTCGGCATCAACGTCGACGAGATCCCGCAGCCGCACCGGCTCGCCGAGCGCGGCTGGTGACCCCGGCCGGCGGCGCCGTTCGAGGGCGCGGCCCGGGTCGACCAGCGCGACGCCTTCGGGCCGACCAGCCCGCGCGGCACGCTGCGCGTCGTCGACGGCGCACCTGTCCTGGCAGCCCGCCGGGATGGGGCGCCCCGGTCTGGCGCGTCGCCGCCGCTGACGTCGTCGGTGGTGCGGCCGGGGCGCTGCTGGCCTTCGACCTGTGGCTGGACAGCCCGGTCACGGGCACGGTGGCGGTCGGGGTCGAGCCCGCCGGCGGCCAGTGGGGCAGCGGTGGCGGCAACGCCCCCGACGTCGGCGGCCAGGTGGCGCTCGACGCCTTCCTCGCCGCCCTGCGCGCCGGTGGCGCCCGCGTCGTGGGCGAGCCCGCCTCGCGGTGGTCGCGCCCCGGCGACGGCGGCCTCGACGTCCTCTGGCCGTTCTGACGGCGAGCCCGAGCGCGGCCGAGGGGGTGGTCAGGTCCGGTCCTCCTCGGCGGCGCGTGCGTCCCGGGACCGCCGGAAGTCCCGCACGGCGGCGTTGATCGTCGGGTAGTTCCGCAGCACGCCCTGGGGTTCGAGCAGGTCCACCGTCCGCAGGCGCCGGACGACGTCATGGTTGGCGCGTGCGACGGCGACCTCGGTGACCCCGTTCGCCGCGAGCTGCTCCATCAGCTCGGACAGGCCGTCCAGCGCCGAGGCGTCCAGCCGGCCGATCCCCTCGAAGTCCAGCACCAGCCAGTCCTCGCGGCCGGGGTTGGCCGCCAGCACCTCGAGCACCCTGGTGCGGAACCGCTCGATGTTCAGGAAGAACAGCGGCGCGTCGAAGCGGTAGACGAGCATGCCCGGGCTCGGTTCGGGCACGCGGGATGCGCGTCGACCTCGACCCAGCCGTCGAGCTCGGGCCGGTCCCCGAGGACGGCGTCGTGGGGGCGGGCGATCCGGCCGAGGGCCACGATGATGGACAGGCTCACCGCGAGCAGCACCCCGACGAGCACGCCGAAGACGACCACCCCGAGGGCGGCGACCACCGCCAGCGCCGCCTCCTCACGGCTGGCCCGCCACAGCGCGCGGTAGCCGGGCACGTCGATGATCGCGAGCGCCGCCGAGACGATGACCGCCGCCAGGGCGGCCCGAGGGATCTGCCCGAGCAGCGGGCTGAGCACCAGCAGGGTGGCGACGACCACGGACCCGGCGACGAGCGAGACGAGCTGGGTCCGGCTGCCCAGCGAGGCCGGCACAGCGGTGCGACTGGCGCTGGAGGAGCACCGGGAAGCCCTGCGACACCCCGGCTGACAGGTTCGTCAACCCCAGGGCGAGGAGCTCGCGGTTGGGGTCGATCCGGTAGCCGAGCCGCGCCGGCGATCGAGCGGGCGGTCAGGACGTTGTCGCTGAACCCGACGAGCACGATCCCGAGCGCCACCGGGAGCAGCCGCGACCACGTCGTCGTACGTGATCGCCGGGCAGTGCGGGGGTCGGCAGGCCCTGCGGGATCTCGCCGACGACCGGCGACCACCGGGTGCTCGCCGGGGAGCAGCCACACCACGAGGGTGGCCAGCGCGACGGCGATGAGCGCGCCGGGCAGCTGGGGGCGCGATCCGACGCAGGACGAGCGACGACGGCGAGCGACGCCACGCCCACGGCGAGCGTGGCCGGGTCGACGTCGCCGCAGTTCGGCGGCAGCTCCAGCGACGCCGGCCGAAGAAGCTGGTCCGCCTCGATCGAGACACCGGTGAAGGCGGCGATCTGGCTGCTGAGCAGGGTGAGCCCGACGCCGGTGATGTAGCCGCACGAGCACCGGTTTGGACAGCACCGAGGCGATGAACCCGAGCCGGGCGCAGCGCGCCGAGCACGGCGATCGGTCCCCACGACCAGGGCGAGCGCCGGCCATCGAGCGCCACGTACCTCGCCGGGTCGCCGCCGGCGATCGCGCCGACCCCGGACGCCGCGAGGAGGCGCGTCCGGGCTCTGGGCCGACGCCGAGGTGCCGGCTCGGTGCCGACGACGGTGTACACGACGAGCGGGGCGATGACGGCGTAGAAGCCGTACTGCGGGGCATCCCGGCAGCTCGGCGTAGGCCATCGACTGGGGGATGAGCATGGCGCCGACGGTCAGACCGGCCACCAGGTCGACGCGCAGCCAGGCCTCGGCCGGTAGCCCGCGCAGCACGACGAGCACGGGTGCGAGGCCGGCGATCCGCTGACGCACGTCGGGCGGGGCTCGACCCTCCGACCGTACTGCCGTCGGTCGGGCGCCGGGGCGGGTCAGGTGACGGTCGCGCGCGTTCGCGGAACTCGGCGCGCTCGTACTCGCGCCCGTCGAGCACCGCCTCGCAGGTGCTCGGCGGCCCGCAGCACGTCGCCGTGGGTGAGGTAGAGCGGCGCGAACCCGAGCCGCACGATGTCGGCCTCGCGGAAGTCGCCGACGACGTCGCGCGCGATCAGCGCCTGGACGACGGCGTACGCCTCCGGATGCCGCACGCTCACCTGTGACCCGCGGCGGGCCGGGTCGCGCGGGGTCGCCACCTCGAGGTCGGGCAGCGAGGGCGTCGAGGCACTCGAGGAAGAACCCGGTGAGCGACAGCGACCGCTCGCGCACGGCGGCGACCTCGACCCCGTCGTAGGCGGCGAGCGCGGCCTCGAGCGCGAGCATGCCGAGCAGCGGCGGGGTGCCGACCCGGCCGCGGGTGATGCCGGGCGCCGGCACGTAGTCGGGGGCCATCGCGAACGGGGTGGCGTGGCCGTTCCACCCGGCGAGCGGCTGGTCGAAGTCGTCCTGGTGGCGGTGCGGCGACGTAGAGGAAGGCCGGGCGCGCCCGGCCCGCCGTTGAGGTACTTGTAGCCGCAGCCGACGGCGAGGTCGGCCTCGTGCGCGTCGAGCCCGACGTCGAGCACGCCCGGCCGAGTGGCACAGGTCCCAGCAGGCCAGCCCGCCGACCTCGTGCGCGGCGCGGGTGATCGCGGCGCAGGTCCCACAGCTCGCCGGTGCGGTAGTCCACCGACGAGTACGACGCGAGCACGAGGTCGTCGCCGACCTCGGCGATCCGGGCCACGGCGTCGGCGGGGGAGACGCGCTCGACGACCAGCCCGGCATCCCGGGCGGCGGCGTCGGTGACGTACAGGTCGGTCGGGAACGAGTCGGGGTCGGTGAGCACGACCCGGCGGCCGGGCCGCATCCGGGAGGCCGCGACGACCGCCTTGTAGAGGTTGACCGACGTGGAGTCGGTGCAGACGACCTGCCCGGCGGCCGCCCCGACGAGCGACCCGATGAGGTCGCCGACCCGGGTGGGGGCGCCCCACCAGTCGGCGTCGTTCCAGCTCGCGATGAGGTCGTTGCCCCACTGGCGGTGCACGACGTCGGCGACGGCCTCGGCGACGCCCGCCGGCAGGGCCCCCAGCGAGTTGCCGTCGAGGTAGACCATCCCGGCCGGCAGGCGGAACCGCCCGCGCAGGTCGGTGGCGGCGTGGGCGGCGTCGAGCTCGCGGGCCCGCTCGGTCAGCGCGGACGTCATGTGACCGACCGTACCGCCGTCGTCGAGCAGGGCCATCAGCACCAGCGGCTCGCGGTCGGGCGGCAGCCACGGCGGGCGGGCCCGGCCGACGACCTGCCACCCGTGCCGCCGGTAGAGCGCGAGGGCGCGGGTGCTCTCGCTGACCACGTCGAGCACCGGGGTGCGGCCCGAGCTCGCGGGCGCGCTCGACGGCGGTGGCGAGCAGGGTGCTGCCGACGCCGCGGCCGGTGGCGGCCGGGTCGACGAAGAGCACCCCGACGGCGGCCAGGGCGGATGCCGGGCAGGCCGGTTCCCGCTCCCCACCCGTCGGCCTCCCACCCCGGGGCGACGTCGAGCAGCGCGACGTGACCCACCACGACGTCGCCGTCGAGGGCGACCCAGGCGGCGAGCTCGGTGTGGCGGGCGATGAACTCCTCGGCCGGGAACGGGAGCGGCCAGCGCACGGGGTAGCCGGAGGCGGGGCGCTGCGCCTCGAGGACGGCGACCAGGGCCGGCAGGTCGGCCGCCGCGCGCGGCCGGACGGTCACGGGAGCAGGGGGCACGCGGCGAGTGTAGGCAGCCGGGCCGTAGCATCGTCGCCCGTGACCGGCATCCCCCACATCGGCGTCCTCGCGGTCCAGGGCGACGTCCGCGAGCACCTCGCCGCCCTGGCGGCCAGCGGCGCGCGCGCCACCACCGTGCGCCGGCCCGAGGAGGTCGCCGCCGTCGACGGCGCTGGTGATCCCCGGCGGGGAGTCGACCACCATGGACAAGCTGGTGCGCGCCTTCGGCCTGCAGGGGCCGCTGCGCGAGCGGATCGCCGCCGGGATGCCGGTGTACGGCTCGTGCGCCGGGATGATCATGCTCGCCGACCGGATCGCCGACGCCCGGCCCGACCAGCAGACCCTCGGCGGGCTCGACATCACCGTGCGGCGCAACGCCTTCGGCCGGCAGGTCGACTCCTTCGAGGAGGACCTGCACATCCGCGAGCTCGGCGGGGAGCCGGTGCGGGCCGTCTTCATCCGGG
Organism: uncultured Actinomycetota bacterium; assembly: GCA_963782695.1. GTDB lineage: Bacteria > Actinomycetota > Actinomycetes > Actinomycetales > Dermatophilaceae > Fodinibacter. The sequence continues at coordinate 225,814 of CAWAKY010000006.1, forward strand.
CGCCGTGGGTCGAGGACGCGGGGGAGTCCGTGCAGGTGCTGGCGCGCGTGGAGCACGGTCCCGCCGCAGGTAGGATCGTCGCCGCGCGGCAGGGTGACCTGCTCGTCACCTCGTTCCACCCGGAGGTGACCGGTGACCACCGGGTGCACCAGCTGTTCGTCGACATCGTTCGGCAGCACACCGCCACGCACGACCAGAGGGAGCGTTCATGAGCGGCCACTCCAAGTGGGCGACCACCAAGCACAAGAAGGCGGCGATCGACGCCAAGCGCGGCAAGCTGTTCGCCAAGCTCATCAAGAACATCGAGGTGGCGGCCCGCTCCGGCGGCGGTGACCCGGTCGGCAACCCGACCCTCTACGACGCCATCCAGAAGGCGAAGAAGTCCTCGGTCCCCAACAACAACATCGACAACGCCGTCAAGCGTGGCTCCGGCGCCACGGCCGGCGGGTCCGACTGGGAGACCATCACCTACGAGGGCTACGCCCCCGGCGGGGTCGCGGTGCTCATCGAGTGCCTCACCGACAACCGCAACCGCGCCGCCGCCGAGGTGCGCACCGCGCTGACCCGCAACGGCGGCGCGCTGGCCGACCCGGGCTCGGTCAGCTACGTCTTCGAGCGCAAGGGCGTCGTCATCGTGCCCAAGACCGACCAGAGCGAGGACGACCTGCTCGAGGTCGTGCTCGACGCCGGTGCCGAGGAGGTCAACGACAACGGCGACACCTGGGAGATCGTGTCCGAGGCCACCGACTTCGTGGCCGTGCGCACCGCGCTGCAGGACGCCGGGGTCGACTACGACTCGGCCGAGGCGTCGTGGGTGCCCACCCTGCAGGTGCCGCTCGACCTCGACGGCGCGAAGAAGATGATCCGCGTCATCGAGGCCCTCGAGGACTCCGACGACGTGCAGGACGTCTTCGCCAACGGCGACATCCCCGACGAGGTGCTCGCGCAGCTCGACGAGGAGTGAGCTCGAGGTCGACGGATGACCCGACGCCGTCGACCTCTGGAACGCCGAGGCGCCCGCGTTCGACGAGGCGCCCGACCACGGGCTGCTCGACGCCGACGTGCGCGACGCGTGGCGGGCCCTGCTGCTGGGCGTGCTGCCGCCGGCTCCGGCCGCCGTCGCCGACCTCGGCTGCGGCACCGGCACCCTCGCCGTGCTGCTCGCCGAGCACGGGTACGCCGTCGACGCCCTCGACTTCTCGCCCGCCATGGTCCGCCTGGCCGAGGCCAAGGTGGATGCCGCGCCCGCCGCCGGTGCGCGACGCGGGTGACCGTGCGCGAGGGTGACGCCGCGGACCCCGGCCTGGCACCGGCATCCGTCGACGTCGTGCTCTGCCGGCACGTGCTGTGGGCCCTGCCCGACCCGGTCGCGGTCGTGCGCCGCTGGGTGGCGGCGCTGCGCCCGGGCGGGCGGCTGGTGCTCGTCGAGGGCGACTGGTCGACCGGCGCCGGGCTCAGCGCGCAGCGGTGTGCCGAGATCGTGGGGGAGTCGTGCTCCCGGGTCGAGGTGCGGCACCTGCCCGACCCGCGGCTGTGGGGCCGCGAGATCACCGACGAGCGCTACCTCGTCGTCGCACACCCCTGAATCGCGCGTGTTGCTCCGCCGGCGCTGCCCGCGGCTGTGTAGCGTGGCATCCCGAACAGGTGTTCTAACCACGGAAGGGGCCATCGTGCGCGTGCTCGGCGTCGACCCCGGCCTGACCCGGTGCGGTCTGGGCGTCGTCGACGGCGAGCCCGGCCGCGCCACGATGGTCGCCGTGGGCGTCGTGCGCACCCCGAGCGACGCCGACCCGGGGGAGCGGCTGGTCTTCCTCGAGCGCGAGCTCGACGCGTGGCTGGCCCGGTTCGCCCCCGACGTCGTGGCGGTCGAGCGGGTCTTCGCCGACGCCAACGTCGCCTCGGTCATGGGCACCGCGCACGCCACGGCCGTCGCGCTGCTCACGGCCGACCAAGCGCGGCATCCCCGTCGTCTTCCACACCCCGACCGAGGTCAAGGCGGCGGTCACCGGCTCCGGCCGGGCCGACAAGGCGCAGGTCACGGCGATGGTCACCCGCATCCTCGGGCTCGAGGTCGCGCCGAAGCCGGCCGACGCCGCCGACGCCCTGGCCCTGGCCATCTGCCACGCCTGGCGCGGCGCCCAGGTCGCCCGGCTCGACGCGCTGGCCGCCCACGCCCACGCCGAACAGGCCCGCCGATGATCGCCTCGGTGCGGGGCCCGGTCGCCCACGTCGGCCTCGACCACGTCGTCGTCGAGGTCGGTGGCGTCGGCATGCTCGTGCACACGACGCCCGGCCACGGCCTCCGGCTGCCGCCGGGGCGAGCGAGGCGTCGCTGGCGACCACGCTCGTGGTGCGCGAGGACTCCCTCACCCTCTACGGCTTCTCCGCCCCGGCCGAGCGCGACATGTTCGAGGTGGTGCAGACCGTCTCCGGCGTCGGCCCGCGGCTCGCCCTGGCGATGCTCGCGGTGATGGGCCCGACGCAGCTCGCCGTGGCGCTGTCCTCGGGTGACACCAAGGCCCTGACCACGATCCCCGGCATCGGCGCCAAGTGGGCCGAGCGCCTCGTGCTCGAGCTGCGCGACAAGGTCGGCGCGGTCCGCGGCGGCGGCGCCAGCGCCGGCCGGCGGCACCTCCACCGGCCCCGGCGGCCGCGAGCCGTGGCGCGGCCAGGTCACCGAGGCGCTCGTCGGCCTCGGCTGGTCGGCCAAGCAGGCCGAGGATGCCGTGGAGCGCGTCGCCGGTCCGCGCCCGCCGACGCCGACGTCGCCGCCTACCTGCGGCCGGCCCTGCGCGAGCTGGGCCCGTGACCACGCCCCAGCCCGAGCCGGAGCGCGGCTTCGCGAGCGAGATGCTCGAGGCCCGGGTTCGCCGTACGAGCGAGACCGACGGCTCCTACGAGGCGACCGCCCGGGTCGTCGACGCCGCGCGGCGACGACGACGAGCGTCAGGTCGAGGCGGCGCTGCGGCCCAAGCGGCTCAGCGAGTTCCCCGGCCAGACGCGGGTGCGCGACCAGCTCGGCTGGTCCTCGAGGCGGCCAGGCGGCGCGGCAGCGCCCCCGGACCACGTGCTGCTGTCCGGCCCGCCCGGCCTGGGCAAGACGACCCTGGCCATGATCGTCGCCGCCGAGCTCGAGCAGCCGATCCGGATCACCAGCGGCCCGGCGATCCAGCACGCCGGCGACCTGGCCGTCGATCCTGTCCTCGCTCGACGAGGGCGAGGTGCTCTTCCTCGACGAGATCCACCGGATGGCGCGCTCCGGCCGAGGAGATGCTCTACCTCGCGATGGAGGACTTCCGGGTCGACGTCATCGTCGGCAAGGGCCCCGGCGCCACCGCGATCCCGCTCGAGCTGCCGCCGTTCACCGTGGTCGGCGCCACGACCCGGGCCGGGCTGCTGCCGGCCCCGCTGCGCGACCGGTTCGGCTTCACCGGCGCACCTCGACTTCTACGCCACCGCCGACCTGGTCACGCATCCTGCACCGCTCGGCCGCGGCTGCTCGGCGTCGAGGCCGACGAGGCCGGCATCGCCGAGATCGCCAGGCGGTCCCGGGGCACGCCCCGCATCGCCAACCGGCTGCTGCGCCGGGTGCGCGACTGGGCCCAGGTGCACGGCCAGGGCCACGTCGACCACGAGGCCGCGCACGCGGCGCTGGCGCTCTTCGACGTCGACGACCGGGGCCTCGACCGGCTCGACCGGGCCGTGCTCGAGGCGCTCTGCCGCCGGTTCGGTGGCGGGACCGGTGGGGCTGTCGCACGCTCGCCGTCGCCGTGGGCGAGGAGTCCGACACCGTCGAGACCGTGGCCGAGCCGTTCCTCGTGCGCGAGGGCTACATCGTGCGCACGCCCGCGGGGCCGGGCGGCCGCGCCGCTGGCCTGGGAGCACCTCGGGCTCGAGCCGCCGGCCGGGCTTCCTCCAGCAGGAGGCGCTGCCGCTGCGAGGGTGGCCCGCGAGACCGGTGCGGGCCCCGGGCGATTCTCCGGCTGCGAAGCGGGCACGATGCCCGGCCGGGCTCGTTGGTCGGCGTGAGGAAGGCGTCGCCTAGACTTGCTCCTCGGCCCGGCGCGTCCCGGGCCGGAACCCTGCCTGCCACGACGCGGGCGACCTGCACCCACGAAGGACCGACCTCACTCATGTCACCGGCTCCGGCCTCGGCTACCTGCTCGATCCTGCTCCTGCCGTTCTGCTGCTGATCTTCTTCATGTTCAGCCAGCGGCGTCGTCAGCGCAGCAGGTCCAGGCACTCCAGAGCCTCCTGGCCGTCGGTGACGAGGTCGTCACGACGTCGGGCCTGTACGGCACCATCGTCGCCCTCGACGAACGCGTCGCCACCCTCGACGCGGGTGCGGGCAGCACGCTGTCGCTACGACCGGCGCGCCATCGGCATGCGCGCCACCGAGGTGGCCTGACCATGGCCGGCGGCAGCCCAGCACGACCGCGGCGCGGCCGCTCCCTCCTCGTTCCTCCTGGTCATCGTCTCGTGCCTCTGCGGCCTGCTCGCCGGCGCGCATCTACCTCTCCGACGCGCAAGACCCACCCCAAGCTCGGCCTCGACCTCGAGGGCGGCACCCAGATCATCCTCGAGCCCAAGACCGTCGCGCGGCCAGACCGCTCAACCGGGCCAGCTCAACAAGGCGCGCGACATCATCCTGCAGCGCGTCGACGCCGGCGGCGTGCCGGCGCCGAGGTCACCACCCAGGGCGACCGCAACATCGTCGTCGAGCATCCCCGAGATCCCGACGCAGGAAGTGCGCGACGCGATCAGCAAGTCCTCGCAGCTGCAGTTCCGCCCGGTGCTGGCCGTCGCGGCCGGCTCGCCCGCAGCGCCAGCCGCCGCACCCGTCGCCGAGCGGCACCGGCCACCGGCCCGTGAGCCCGTCGCCCTCGCCGTCCAAGACGCCGGCCACCGCGAGCAGCGCCTCGCCCGACGCAGCAACAGCGCCGTGCCCGACGCGCCTGATGGCGCCGCACGCCCGTCGCCGCAGCGCCTCCGGCCTCGGCCGCCGCCCGTCGCCCAGCCCCGCGGCATCCGGCCCGACGCCGACCGACCCGCACCGACCTCGCCTGGATCACCCCCGAGGTCGCAGCAGCAGTTCACCGACCTCGACTGCAGCGACCCCGCGGCGCTCGAGAACATCGTCGACGACCCGACCAAGCCGCTGGTGACCTGCTACGTCGACCGGCACGGCCAAGTACGATCCTCGGCCCGGTCGAGGTCTCCGGCGACAAGATCAGCGACGCCACGCTCCGGCTACCAGAGCAACCAGCAGGGCAGCGTCACCAGCGAGGTCGAGATCGCGCTCACCCTCAACGGCGAGGGCGCCAAGCAGTTCGCCGACATCAGCCGCAAGATGGTCGGCGCTGCCCGAGCCGCAGAACCAGTTCGCCGCCATCCTCGACTCCCAGGTCATCTCGCGCCCCGCGTTCAACGAGGCGATCCTCGACGGCCGCGGCCAGCATCACCGGCGGCTTCACCGCTCGAGAGCGCCCGCAGCCTGGCCGACCAGCTGAAGTTCGGCGCGCTGCCGCTGTCGTTCTCGTGCAGACGCAGCATCGACATCAGCCCGACCCTGGGCAGCGAGCAGCTGCGCTACGGCCTGATCGCCGGCGCTGATCGGCCTGCTGCTCGTCGTCGTCTACTCGCTGATCCAGTACCGCGCCCTGGGCTTCGTCACCGTCGCCTCGATCCTCGTCGCCGGCCTGATCACCTACCTGACGATCACGATCCTGGGCTGGTCGCACAACTTCCGGCTCGACATGGCCGGCGTCACCGGCCTGATCGTCGCCATCGGCTTCACCGCCGACTCGTTCATCGTCTACTTCGAGCGGGTGCGTGACGAGGTGCGCGAGGGCCGCTCGCTCGCGCGCCGCGGTCGAGACCGGCTGGAACCGCGCCAAGCGCACCATCCTGGTCGCCGACGGCGGTCAACTTCCTGGCGGCCGCTGTGCTCTACGCGCTGGCCGCCGAGCGTGCGCGGCTTCGCCTTCACCCTGGGCCTGACGACGCTCATCGACCTGCTCGTCGTCTTCCTCTTCACCCACCCCGTCGCTCACGCTCCTGGCGCGGCGCCAGTTCTTCCGCGACGGCCACGCGTGGTCCGGCCTCGACCCGCGGCGCCTCGGGGTGCCACAGACGGTCCGGTACGCCGGCCGCGGTCGCTTCACGACCCCGACCCGACGCACGCGTGTCCGCCGGCACCGAAGGAGGTGTGGCATGAGCTCAGCTTCGCCACGTTCGGCAACGACCTGTACACCGGCAAGCGCTCGGTCCCGTCGTCGGCCGCAGCGCCGCCGCTGCTACCTCGTCTCGGCGGTCATGATCGTCCTCGCCGTGATCGGCCTCGTCGACCCAGGGCCTCAACCTCGGGCCTGGAGTTCCGCGGCGGCTCCGAGTTCCGGGTCGCCGGCGCACCCGACACCCGAGCGACTACGAGCAGATCGCCCGCACGGCGGTCGGCGCCAGCGAGGACGAGCGCGGGCGTCGGCGTCACCCTCGTCGGCAACAACACCGTCCGGGTGCAGACCGAGCGGCTCTCCGACACCGACAGCCAGAAGGTGCGCAGCCGACCTGGCCAAGGCGTTCGGCGTCGCCGAGTCCGAGGTCAGCGCGCTCGTTCATCGGCCCCTCGTGGGGCGCCTCGGTCAGCCAGCAGGCGCTGCAGCGCGCTGGTCATCTTCCTCATCCGGTGTCGCTGCTGCATGACGCGTCTACTTCCGCACCTGGAAGATGGCCGCTCGCCGGCGCTGATCGCCCTGGTCCACGACCTCGTCATCACCGTCGGCATCTACGCCCTGGACCGGGTTCGAGGTCTCGCCGGCGACGATGATCGGCTTCCTCACCGTGCTCGGCTACTGCCTCTACGACACCGTCGTCGTCTTCGACAAGGTCCGCGAGAACACCAACGAGGCGTTCGCCAACGGGCGGATGACCTTCGCGCAGGCGGCCAACCTGGCCGTCAACCAGACCCTGGTCCGCTCGATCAACACCACCGTCGTCGCCCTGCTGCCGATCGCCGCGGTGCTCGTGGTCGGCGCCGCTTCCTCGGCCCGGGCATGCTGCTCGACCTCTCGCTCGTGCTGTTCGTCGGCATCCGGTCGGCGCCTACTCCTCGATCTTCATCGCCACCCCGCTGCTGGTCGACCTGCGCGCGCGCGAGCCGGCGGTCGTCGAGCTCGACAAGAGGGCCGCGCGCTACCAGGCCCGCAAGGCCAAGGACGTCGCGGCCGCCGAGGCCGCCCACGGCCAGCCGGCGAGGCCGCCGGCGAGCCGGGCGGCCGTCGGCAGCGGTGCCCCCGCGGCCGCCGAGGGCGAGGGCGCGACGCTGACCGGCCGGGCCGGTCCACAAGTACGCCCAGCCGACCCAGGCCGGCCCGCGCAACCAGCCGCGGCGCACCCCCAAGTCCAAGCGCTGACCCGGTGACGACCCCGATCGGCGACGTCGACCGAGCCGGATGCCGAGTCGGTCGCGTCAGTGGTCGCCGCCGGCCTGCGCGACATGCCCGACTTCCCGCAGCCGGGCGTCGTCGTTCAAGGACTTCACGCCGCTGCTCGCCGACGCCGCGCGCGTTCGCGAGCCGTCGTCCGGCGACATCGCCGCCCGCCACGCCGGCAGCCGTCGACCTCGTCGTCGGCATCGAGGCGCGCGGCTTCATCATCGGCGCGGCCGTGGCCCACGAGCTGGGCGTCGGCTTCGTGCCGGTGCGCAAGGCCGGCAAGCTGCCCGGGCGAGACCTGCACGATCTCCTACGACCTGGAGTACGGCTCCGCCGAGATCGAGGTGCACGCCGACGCGTTCGTCGCGGGGCGAGCGGGTGCTGGTCGTCGACGACGTCCTGGCCACCGGCGGCACCGCCGCCGCGGCCTGGGACCTGCTCGAGCGCGCCGGCGCCGAGGTGGTCGGCGTTCGAGTGCGTCGTCGAGCTCGGCTTCCTCGGCGGGCCGGTCGGCCGGATCGCGGCGTCCCGGCCGGTGGGCAGCGCTCCTCGTCGTCCCATGAGCCGACGACTACACTCCGGCCATGGCGGAGGACACCACGACGGCCGCGAGCGAGGACCGACTCCGCCCACCGCGGGCTGTCCGTCCGCGCGCCGAGGGCCCGCGCCGGCCCTCGCCGCTCGGTCGGCGCGCGACACGCGGTGCCCGAGCAACCCGGTGCTCGAGCCGCTGCTGCAGGTCGTCCGCACGACCCACCCCAAGGCCGACCTCGCCGGTCATCGAGCGGGCCTACGCCGTCGCCGAGCGGGCCCACGAGGGCCAGAAGCGCCAGAGCGGCGACGCCTACATCACCCACCCGCTCGCGGTGACGCACGATCCTCGCCGAGCTCGGCATGACCCCGACGACGCTGGCCGCGGCGCTGCTGCACGACACGGTCGAGGACACCGCCTACAGCCTCGACGGCGCTGCGCCGCGACTTCGGCGACGAGATCGCGATGCTCGTCGACGGCGTCACCAAGCTCGACAAGGTCACCTACGGCGAGGCCGCCCAGGCCGAGACGGTCCGCAAGATGGTCGTCGCGATGGCGCGCGACATCCGGGTGCTCGTCATCAAGCTGGCCGACCGGCTGCACAACGCGCGCACCTGGCGCTACGTCTCGCAGGAGACGCGCGCAGCGCAAGGCCAACGAGACCCTCGAGATCTACGCGCCGCTGGCGCACCGGCTCGGCATGAACACCATCAAGTGGGAGCTCGAGGACCTGTCGTTCGCCGACCCTCTACCCCAAGGTCTACGACGAGATCGTGCGCCTCGTCGCCGAGCGCGCGCCGGCGCGCGAGGAGTACCTCGCCGGCGTGCGCGAGGAGGTCAGCGCCGACCTGCGCGGCGGCCAAGATCAAGGCCACGGTCACCGGCCGGCCCAAGCACTACTACTCCGTCTACCAGAAGATGATCGTGCGCGGCCGCGACTTCGAGCGAGATCTACGACCTCGTCGCGGTGCGCGTGCTCGTCGAGACGGTGCGCGACTGCTACGCGGTGCTGGGCGCGCTGCACGCGCGGTGGAACCCGGTGCCCGGCCGGTTCAAGGACTACATCGCGATGCCGAAGTTCAACATGTACCAGTCGCTGCACACGACGGTCATCGGCCCCGAGGGCAAGCCGGTCGAGATCCAGATCCGCACCCACACCATGCACCGCCGGGCCGAGTACGGCGTCGCCGCGCACTGGAAGTACAAGGAGGACCCCAGCGCCAAGGGCACCGGCAACCAGGGCGGCGTGCAGGTGCGCGACGGCGAGACCGACGCCGGTCAACGACATGGCGTGGCTGCGCCAGCTGCTCGACTGGCAGCGCGAGACCGCCGACCCGGGCGAGTTCCTCGACTCGCTGCGCTTCGAGATCAACGCCAGCGAGGTCTACGTCTTCACCCCGAAGGGCCAGCGTCGTCGGGCTGCCGGCCGGCGCCACCCCGGTCGACTTCGCCTACGCGGTGCACACCGAGGTCGGGCACCACTGCATCGGCGCCCGGGTCAACGGCCGGCTCGTGCCGCTCGAGAGCCGGCTCGACAACGGCGACGTCGTCGAGGTGCTCACCTCCAAGGCCGACGGCGCCGGGCCGTCGCGCGACTGGCTGAGCTTCGTCAAGAGCCCGCGCGGCCCGCAACAAGATCAGGCAGTGGTTCACCAAGGAGCGCCGCGAGGAGGCGATCGACGCAGGGCAAGGACGCCATCGCCAAGGCGATGCGCAAGCAGGGCCTGCCGCTGCAGCGGCTCATGACCCGGTCGAGTCGCTCGACCGGGGTCGCCGAGCGAGCTGCGCTACGCCGGACATCGACGGCGCTGTACGCCGCGGTCGGCGAGGGCCACGTCTCGGCCCAGCACGTCGTGTCGCGGCTGGTCGCCTCGGTCGGCGGCGAGGAGGGCGCGAGCGAGGACATCGCCGAGGCCGCCACCCCGGTCACCGCGCGGCCCAGCCACCGCCGCCACGGCGACCCCGGGCGTCGTCGTCAAGGACATGTCCGACGTCTGGGTCAAGCTGGCCCAGTGCTGCACCCCGGTGCCCGGCGACGACGATCCTCGGCTTCGTCACCCGCGGCAACGGCGTCTCGGTGCACCGCCGCGACTGCACCAACGCCGAGTCGCTGCTGCTCGCAGCCGGAGCGGATCATCGAGGTCGAGTGGGCGCCGACCTCCGGCAGCGTCTTCCTCGTCCAGCTCCAGGTCGAGGCGCTCGACCGCGTCCGGCTGCTCTCCGACGTCACCCGGGTGCATCTCCGACAACCACGTCAACATCCTGTCGGCGGCGGTCACGACCTCGCGCGACCGCGTCGCCAAGCTGCACTTCACCTTCGAGATGGGCGACCCGGCGCACCTCGGCCACGTGGTGCGGGCGGTGCAGAAGGTCGACGGCGTCTTCGACGCCTACCGGGTCACCGGCGGCCGGCGCACCGACGCCTGAGCGCCCTAGGAGCCCTGGGGCAGCCGGCGCAGCAGCATCGTCACGTAGACGTCGGCGATGTCCTCGGGCTTCTCGACCGCGAACACCGCACCCGCGCCACCGCCCTGGGTCGGCACGGCCTGCGCGATCGGCTTGAGCGTCGCGGCGTCGACCCCGCCCATGCCGACGAGCAGCACGGTGACGGGGCGTGTCGGGGGAGCCGAGCTGCGGCCAGGCGCTTCTGCAGGCCGGGCAGGTCGAGGCCGCCGGCCGGGTCGTCGTTGACGCCGTCGGTGAACAGGGCGATCAGGTTGTTGGCCGCCGGGTCGTAGTCCTTGACCGCCGCCTCGTAGGCCGCGGCGACGGTGTCGTAGAGCCCGGTGTCACCGCCGAGCTCGGTGCCGAGCGAGCCGAGCGAGAAGGCGAGCTTGGCCCGCTGGTCGTCGGTGCCGAGCTGCGCCACGGGCTGCACCTGGGTCCAGTCCTGGTCGCCCTGCTGGCGCGTCGAGAAGGTCCACAGCCCGACCGAGTTGTGGTCGGCCAGCAGCTGGATGGCGCCGGTGGCGGCCCGGCTGGCGACCTCGATCCGCGAACCCTCGCCGGCCGAGGCCGGCTGGTCCATCGAGCCGGAGGTGTCGATGACGGTCAGCAGCCGGGTGGGCGTGGCGATCGCCTTCCACATCTGCTCGGCGGCCTCGCGCCTGGGCCGGGGTGCCCTCGGCGCCGACCGCCTCGGCCGGTGGGCCGCCCGCGATCGTCGGTGTCGGGTTGGCGGGTGTGCGGAAGCCGGCCTCGCGCAGTGCCGACTGACCGGCATCCGCGGTCATCGCCTCGGTGAGCGCCTCGGCCGCATCGGCAGGCGCGGAACGCGTTGTCACGATGGGGAACTCGAGCGTCGGGTCGTGGTCGAGGCCGCGGTCTCGACGGTGAGCCCGCTGACGGCGGCGCGGTGCACCTGCTGCTCGGTGGTCGGGAAGACGGCGGGGTCGCTTCCGCTGACGTGGCCGGTGAGCAGGGTCTCCTCGGGCACGACCCGGCTGAGCATGCCGCCGACCCCCGCGAGGGCCGCCGACGCGCTGGTCGGCGGGCAGGGCGTCGATCTCGGACAGGCCCGCCATCAGCGCGATCCGGCCGACGGTCGAGGTGTTCGGGTCGGGCACCCGGGTGTTCTCGGCGACGATCGCCGAGCCCCACGTGGCCGGGTCGGGGGCCTGCTGGCCCGTCGGGGACGGCGAGCACGACCGGGGTGCTCGCGACCGTCGAGCCCACGGTGACCGCGCCACCGGATGCCGTCGCCACCTGCCGGGCGAGCAGCGTCGAGTCGGGCACCCAGATGTCGGGCGCCGCGGTGCCGCCCGCCTCGAACCGCTGGGCGGTGGTCTCGGGCGACTCGGCGGTCACCCGGAAGGTCGCGCAGGCGCCCTCGGTCTCGCCGGCCACCTGGCGCAGCACCGGCTCCATGGCCGGGGTGGTCGTCACGGTGACGGTGGGGGAGTCGGCGCACCAGGTGCCCGCGCACGGCACGAACGGGCCACTGTCGCTCCACGCCACCCAGCCGCGCCACCCGAGCAGGCCCACCAGGACCAGCACCAGGGCGGTCGCCGCGAGGCGTCCCTTCGGTCGACGAACGTCCGCGGATCCGTGCCGTCCCATGGGCGCGCTCGTCCTCCTCGTGCGTGCGGTCCGGCGGCGTTGCCGGACGCGGGTGGTTCTGCGGGGCTCGGCTCAGCCGCCGAACTCGTCCAGCCCGGCGCGGGCCTGGGCCAGCCACTCCTGCTGGGCGGCCAGCCGCTCGCGCGCGGCCTCGGCGGCCTTGGTGTCACCCTTGGCCTCGGCCTTCGCGAGGTCGGCCTCGATCGAGGCGACCGACGCCTCGAGCTGGTCGACGAGGGAGCGGGCTCGGGCCGCGACCTCGGGGTTGGTGCGCGTCCAGCGCTGGTCGTCGGCCTCGCGGACGGCGGTCTCGACGCGCCGCATCCGCTTCTCGACGCGCTCGAGGTCGGCGCGCGGCACCTTGCCGGCCTTCTCCCAACGGTCCTGGATGCCGCGCAGGGCCGACTTCGCGGCCTCGACGTCGGTGATCGGGCAGCAGGGCGTCGGCCTCGGTGAGCAGCTCCTCCTTGACGGCCAGGTTGGCCCGGAACTCCTCGTCCTCGGCGGCCGAGATCTCGTCCTTGGCCGCGAAGAAGGCGTCCTGGGCGGCCTTGAAGCGCTCCCACAGGGCGTCGTCCTCGGCGCGCGAGGCCCGCCCGGCGGTGCGCCAGCGGTCCATCAGCTGCTTGAAGGCGCGGGCGGTGGGGGTCCAGTCGGTGCTCGTCGACAGCGCCTCGGCCTCGGCGACGAGCTCCTCCTTGGTGGCCCGGGCCTCGGCCCGGCTGGTCTCGAGCTCGGCGAACCAGGCCCGGCGTGCCTTGTCGAAGGAGTTGCGGGCGTGGCTGAAGCGCTGCCACAGGGCCGACTCGGTGGCCTTGTCGAGCTTGGCGCCGGAGCGCTGGGCCTGCTTCCACTGGTCGAGCAGGGTGCGCATCCGCTCGCCGCTGGTCTTCCACTGGGTGGAGGCCGCCGGCTGGCCGGCGATCTGCTCGGCCTCGGCGACGATGGCCTCGCGCGCGACGGTGGCCTCGGCGCGGGCCGCGGCCCGGTGCTCGGCCTCGTGGGCCCGCTTGGCCTCCAGGCCGGCCTCGACGCGCTCGACGGTGGCCTGCAGGGCCGTGAGGTCGCCGACCATCCCGGTGGTCTCGACGTGCTCCTTGAGCGTGGCGAGGCCGTCGGCGACCTCCTTGGCGGAGACGTCGGGGTTGGCCAGGCGCGCCTCGAGCAGGTCGGCCGAGGCCGCGAGCTCGTCGTACTTGCGGGCGAAGTACTGCAGGGCCTCGTCGGGCGTGGCGCCCGGGTAGGACCCGACCTCGCGCTCCTCGTCACCGACGGTGACGAAGACGTGGCCCTCGTCGTCGACCCGGCCGAACCGCGCCGACTCCGAGTGGGCCACCGCGGCCGGCGCGGCGACCGGGCGCGGGTGCAACCGGGCGAGCGCGGCCGGCGAGGGGATCGTCGGGCGGGGGGTGGGCTTGTCGTCGGACACGGTCAGGCCTTCTTCTCGGTGACAGCAACCCGAAGGATGCTGATCGGTGCGGCGGGGAACCCGTCGGTTGCGCTGGCCCCGCCGGGGGCGACCCCGGCGGCAGCGATCTTGTCGACAATATCCAACCCGGACGTGACCGTGCCGAACACGGTGTAGCCATCGGGGTCCGGCAGCGTGGAGTCGCCGTAGACGAGGAAGAACTGGCCGCCGTTGCCCTTCTTCGGGTCGGTGGTGCGCGCCATCGCCAGGGTGCCCCGCGGGTACGTGCCGTCCTTGGGTGCGTTCTCGACGGCGAAGCCGTAGCCGGGGGTGCCCTGGCCGGTGCCCGTCGGGTCGCCGCACTGGAGCACCTTGAGCGACGCGTCGGTCGTCAGCCGGTGGCACGGGGCGTTGAGCCAGTAGTTCTGCTTGGCCAGCTCGATGAACGACGCCACGGCCTGCGGGGCCTTCTCGCCGTCGAGGGTCGAGCTCGATGTCGCCGCAGTTCGTGGTCACGGTCGCCACGTAGGTCTTGCCCTCGGCGGTCGACGCCTCGGGCAGGGTCAGCTGGGCGCCGGTGCCGAGGGCGGCCGGGGGCAGCTCGCACCCCGCGGCGGTGGTCGTGCGGGGCCTCGGGCTCGGGGTCGTTGGCGTAGATCGCGCCGAGCACCCCGGCCACGCCGAACACCAGGAGGACGACGGTGACGATCGCGACGAGCCGCATCCGGCGGGCGTGGTCGGACTCGCGCTGGGCGAGCGTCGCCTGCTGGCGCTCGTAGCGCCGGCGCGCCCGTGCGCGTTCCTGCTCCTTGGTCACTCTCGGTCCCTCCATCACAGCGACAACGGCGGCCCAGTCTAGGCAGGAGCGGACGGCTACGCTCCACCCGTGCTCGCCGTCGCCTTTCCCGCTGCCGCCTTCGGCACCAACTGCTACGTCCTCGCGCCCGGTCCGGGGGAGGAGTGCCTCGTCGTCGACCCGGGCATCGGGGTCGAGCAGACGCTGCGCGACGTGCTCGCCGAGCACCGGCTCAAGCCCGCCGCGGTGCTGCTCACCCACGGCCACATCGACCACGTCTACTCGGTGACGCCGGTGTGCGGCGGCGACACCGCGGCCTACATCCACACCGACGACCGCTACCGCCTGCACGACCCGCTGAACAACGTGATGCCGGGCCTGCTCGAGATGCTCGAGCAGCAGTTCGGGCAGCGGGCGACCTGGCGCGAGCCCGAGCGCGTCGTCGAGGTCAGCGACCGGCAGGTGCTCGCGCTGGCCGGGCTCGACGTCGAGGTGCTGCACGCGCCGGGCCACACCGAGGGCTCGGTGATGTTCGGGCTCGACGCGGTGCCCGACGGGCTGCCCCCGGAGGAGGGGCTCGACCGCACCATGGTCAGCGGCGACGTGCTCTTCGCCGGCTCGATCGGCCGCACCGACCTGCCCGGCGGCGACGACGACGCGATGCAGCGCTCACTGCGCGACGTCGTGCTGCCGCTGCCCGACTCCACGCTCGTGCTCACCGGCCACGGAGCCGCCACGACGATGCGCCGGGAGCGGGCCACCAACCCCTACCTGCGAGGATTGACCGCGTGAACGCGCCAGCCACCAAGGTGACCCCGATCTCCGGGTTCCCCGAGCTCCTGCCCGCCGAGCGGCTCCTCGAGCTGCACTTCCTCGACGTCATCCGCGAGGTCTTCGAGCTGCACGGCTTCGCGCCGCTCGAGACCCGGGCCGTCGAGCCGGTCGAGCGGCTGCTCGGCAAGGGCGGCGACGCCGACAAGGAGATCTACGGCATCACGCCGGCTGCGCCGGCGACGACAGCGGCCGGGATGCCGCGCTGGGCCTGCACTTCGACCTCACCGTGCCCTTCGCCCGCTACGTGCTCGAGAACGCCGGCAAGCTCGCCTTCCCGTTCCGCCGCTACCAGATCCAGAAGGTCTGGCGCGGGGAGCGGCCGCAGGAGGGCCGGTTCCGCGAGTTCACCCAGGCCGACATCGACGTCGTCGACGTCGGCGAGCTCGCCCCGCACTTCGAGGCCGAGATGCCGCTCGTCATCGCCGAGGCGTTCCGCCGGCTGCCGGTGGGGGAGTTCCGCATCCAGGTCAACAACCGCAAGATCCCCGAGGGCTTCTACCTCGGCATCGGGCTCGACCGACGTCGTCGACGACGCTGCGCATCGTCGACAAGCTCGACAAGATCGGGCCCGGGCCCGGTCGCCGAGATGCTCGTCGAGTCGGGCGCGACCGAGGACCAGGCGCGCCAGGTGCTGGCCCTGGCCTCGATCAGCAGCAGCCGACCTGTCGTTCGTGGAGCCGTGCGCGCCCTCGGCGTGCAGCACCCGACCCTCGACGAGGGCCTCGACGCCCTCGCCGCCGTGATCGCGGTGGGCGATGGAGCAGGCGCCCGGGCGTGCTCGTCGCCGACCTGCAGCATCGCCCGCGGCCTCGACTACTACACCGGCACGGTCTACGAGACCCAGCTCGTCGGGTCACGAGTCGTGGGGCTCGGTGTGCTCCGGCGGTCGCTACGACTCGCTGGCCACCGACGGCCGCACCACCTACCCGGGGGTCGGCATCTCGATCGGGCTGTCCCGGCTCGTGCACCTGCTCGTCAGCCAAGCGCGGGCTCACGGCCAGCCGCTCGACCCCGGCCGCCGTGCTCGTCGCCGTCGTCGACGAGGAGAGCCGCGAGGCCTCCCGCCGGGTGGCCGCGGCGCTGCGGGCGCGCGGCATCCCGTGCGAGGTGGCGCCCAGCGCGGCGAAGTTCGGCAAGCAGATCCGCTACGCCGACCGGCGCGGCATCCCGTTCGTCTGGTTCCCCGGTGCCGGGGAGGGCGGCGACCAGGTCAAGGACATCCGCTCGGGCGAGCAGGTCGACGCCGACGCGGCGACGTGGCAGTGCCCGAGCCGACCTGAAGCCCGACCGTCGTCACGCCGTAGCGTCGATCGCTCAGCGCGCCGACAGGCAGTGGGGCTCGTGGCGCTCACTGCTCGTGCTCGGCACGGTCCGTCGGCGGGTCGACTGCATGTCCAGCCGGGTCGCTTCAGGCCGGGCGGGCGGGGGTGGCGCAGCCCGCATGTCCGCGCAGCTCGAGCAGCGGCCAGGGCGTGGATGACGTCGAGGTCGCTGCGCGCGCCACGCACCGGCCGGGTCGTCGGAGATCTTGCGCCAGCCGCGGCATCGGCTGGTTCGCCATCGCCCGCAGCGCGAACAGGTCGAGGTCGGGCTCGGCGTCGATGAACCGCTGGGCGGCGCTGGCGCGGCGCACGAACCGCCAGCCGGAGCACGAGCCAGATGGCGCCCACGATGAGGATCGGCACGAGCGCGGTCGTCACGGCCGAGCAGCGAGCGAGACCCGCTCGACGGCCGTGACGAGGTCGGTGCCGGCCTTCTCGATCTCGGTGCCCACCCCGGCCGCCGAGCGGAACGGCGTGGCCACCCGGTCGTCGAGCAGCGGCAGGTTGTCGACGCTGTCGCCGGCGCTCGACATGGTGTCGCGGAAGCTGCTGCCGGCGCCGGCGAGGTTGCGCCCCGGCGCGGCCAGGCCCATCGTCGCGTCGTAGACCCGCTGGGCGATGCGCACCCAGAGCACCACCCACAGCACGATCCCGACGTCGGTGGCCACCTGCACGGCTCGGCGGACGGGGATGTCGCTGTACAGCTTCATGGGCGCTCCTGTGGGTCGTCGGGCCGCACCGCGGCCCGGGTCTAGACTCGCATCGCGCTCCACCGGGGCGCAGCCGCCTGCGGCAACGGTGCCGCGGGGTCCGACGAGTCAGATTGGGCCAGATAACCGTGAAGGTCGGTATCCCCAGCGAGGTCAAGAACAACGAGTTCCGCGTCGGCATCACCCCCGTCGGGCGTCCACGAGCTCGTCCGCCGCGGTCACGACGTGTTCGTCGAGAAGGGCGCCGGCTCGGCTCCTCGATCACCGACGAGGAGTACGTCTCGCAGGGCGCGACGATCCTCGACGCCGCCGACGACGTGTGGGGCGAGTCGGACATGGTCATGAAGGTCAAGGAGCCGGTGGCGGAGGAGTACCACCGCCTGCGCGAGGGCCTGACCCTGTTCACCTACCTCCACCTCGCCGCCGACGAGCCGCTCACCAAGGAGCTCGTCACAGCGCAAGGTCACCTCCATCGCGTACGAGACCGTGCAGCTGCCCTCGGGCCTGCTGCCGCTGCTCTACCCGATGTCCGAGGTCGCGGGCTGCCTGGCCCCCCAGGTCGGCGCGCACTCGATGATGCGGGCCCAGGGCGGCCGCGGGCGTGCTCATGGGCGGCGTCGGCGGTGTCGCGAACGCCAAGGTCGTCGTCATCGGCGCCGGCGTCGCCGGCCAGAACGCCGCCGAACATCGCGCTCGGCATGGGGCCGACGTCATCCTGCTCGACACCGACCTCGACAAGCTGCGGATGAGCTCTGGCGCTACGACAACCGGGTCACTGCCAGACTCGCCTCGCTCGGCGATGTCGATCCGCGAGCAGGTCATCGGACGCCGACCTCGTCATCGGCGCCGTCCTCGATCCCCGGTGCCAAGGCCCCGAAGCTGGTCACCAACGAGAGGTCGCCCGCGATGAAGCCCGGCTCGGTGCTCGTCGACATCGCCATCGACCAGGGCGGCTGCTTCGAGCACTCGCGCCCCACGACGCACGCCGACCCGACGTTCCAGGTGCACGACTCGATCTTCTACTGCGTGGCGAACATGCCGGGCGCGGTGCCGCACACCTCCACCTACGCGCTGACCAACGCCACGCTGCCGTACGCCGTCAAGCTGGCCGAGCACGGCTGGCAGGACGCCTCCAGGGCCGACCCCGCCCTGGCCCTGGGCCTGAACACGCACGCCGGCCACGTCACCTACGCCGCCGTCGCCGAGGCCTTCGGCATGGACAGCATCACCCTCGACGAGGCCCTGTCCTGACCCCAGCCCCGACCGAGCCGACGGCCCGCCCCACTCCGGTGGAGCGGGCCGTCGACGCGTGGCTGACCCACCTCGACGTCGAGCGCGGCGCCTCGACAGCACACCCTGTCGGCCTACCGCCGCGACCTGGCGCCGCTGGACCGCGCGTACCTCGCCTCCGCGGGCGTCGACCGACCCCGAGGACGTCCGCGAGCCGCACGTCACCGAGTTCCTCGCCCGGCTGCGCGAGGGGGATGCCGAGCACGCCGCCGCTCGCGGCGTCGTCGGCCGCCCGCACCCTGGTCGCCGTGCGCGGCTTGCACCGGTTCCTCGCGCTCGAGGGCGAGCTGGACGCCGACCCGGCCGCCGCGGTGCAGCCCGCCGCGGCCGCCCGCGCGGCTGCCCAAGGCGATCACGGTCGAGGACGTCGAGCGGCTGCTGGAGGCGGCCTCGGTCGGCGACACCCCGGCATCGCTGCGCGACCGCGCGCTGCTCGAGGTGCTCTACGGCACCGGCGCCCGGATCTCCGAGGCGGTCGGCCTCGACGTCGACGACGTCGACCGCGGGGACGACGGGCGTCGGTGCGGCTGCGCGGCAAGGGCGGCAAGGAGCGGATCGTGCCGCTCGGGTCGTACGCCGCGCGAGGCGCTCGACGGCCTACCTCGTGCGGGCGCGCGCCCGACGTTCGCCGCCGCGCGGGGTCGGCACGCCCGCGCTGTTCCTCAACCCGCGCGGCGGCCGGCTGTCGCGGCAGAGCGCCTGGTCGGTGCTGCGGGCCTGCGGCCGAGCGGGCCGACCTCGGCGGCCACCTGTCGCCGCACACGCTGCGCCACTCGTTCGCCACGCACCTGCTCGAGGGCGGCGCCGACGTGCGCGTCGTGCAGGAGCTGCTCGGCCACGCGTCGGTCACGACGACCCAGATCTACACGCTGGTCACGGTCGCAGCGACTGCGTGAGGTCTATGCCGCAGAGCCACCCCCGCGCGCGCTGATAGGGTCCGCGGGCGCGATCAGCGCGAGTGCTGAGCCGTCAGCAGCACGAGAGGCACCCGTGCGGCAGAGCGACCCGAGTTGCGACGTTCACCGACGACGGCACCGTTCGCGAGACCTGCCCGGCACCGAGACGCCGGCACGGGCGCTGGGCCCGACCGGTCGCCCGCTGCCCGACTTCCCGAGCCCCCGCCGCTGACCGCCACGGTCCGGCGCGCGATCATCGCGATGTGCAACCAGAAGGGTGGCGTCGGCAAGACGACGACCACGATCAACCTCGGCGCCGCGCTGGCCGAGGTCGGCCGCAAGGTGCTGCTCGTCGACTTCGACCCCCAGGGCGCCCTGTCGGTGGGCCTCGGCGTGCCGACCCACGAGCTCGACGTCACGATCTACAACCTGCTCATCGAGCGCGGCCACGACATCCGCGACGTCATCCAGCACGACCGCAGTGCGAGGGCCTCGACCTCCTGCCGGCCAACATCGACCTGTCCGCCGCCGAGGTGCAGCTGGTCGGCGAGGTGGCCCGCGAGCAGATCCTGGCCCGCGTGCTGCGCCCGGTCGCTCGACGACTACGACGTCATCCTCATCGACTGCCAGCCCTCGCTCGGCCTGCTCACCGTCAACGCGCTCACCGCCGCGCACGGCGTGATCATCCCGCTGGAGTGCGAGTTCTTCGCGATGCGCGGCGTCGCCCTGCTCGTCGAGACGATCGAGAAGATCACGCGACCGGCTCAACCCGCGCCTGCAGGTCGACGGCATCCTCGCCACGATGTACGACGGGCGCACCCTGCACCGCCGCGAGGTCGTGGCGCAGCGTCGTCGAGCACTTCGGCGACCAGGTCTTCCACACCGTCATCAGCCGCACCGTGAAGTTCCCCGACGCCAGCGCTGGCCGCCGAGCCGATCACCACCTACGCCGCCGACCCACGCGGGTGCCGAGGCCTACCGGCAGCTGGCCCGCGAGCTCATCGCCCGCGGTGGGGCGGCCTGAGCCGATGACCGACGGCCCCCGACGAGGCCGGAGGCGGCGCGCCGCGCGCCCCCGAGCACGCCGACGTCGTGCCCGGCGGGGTGCTCACCCGGCGCGGCGCCCGCCACCGCCGTTCGAGGTGCACCTCGACAACTTCGCCGGGCCGTTCGACCTGCTGCTCGGGCTGATCACCAAGCACAAGCTCGACATCACCGAGATCGCGCTGGCCACGGTCACCGACGAGTTCATCGCGCACATCAGGCCGAGCAGGCCAAGCCCGAGCGACTGGGACCTCCGCCAGGCCACCGAGTTCCTGCTCGTCGCCGCGACCCTGCTCGACCTCAAGGCGGCCCGGCTGCTGCCGCAGTCCGGCCCCGAGGACGAGGAGGACCTCGCGCTGATCGAGGCCCGCGACCTGCTCTTCGCCCGGCTGCTGCAGTACCGCGCCTTCAAGGACATCGCCGCACACCTTCGCCGAGCGGATGGCGACCGCGGGCCGGATGCAGCCGCGCACGGCATCCCTCGAGCCGCAGCTCGCCGCGCTGCTGCCCGAGCTGCTGATGACGGTGACCCCCGAGCAGCTCGCGCTGATCGCGGCCCGGGCGATGGTGCCCAAGCAGGTGCCCGACCGTCGGGCTGGACCACCTGCACGCGCCCGCGGTCAGCGTGCGCGAGCAGGCCGCCATCATCGGTCGACCGGCTGCGCCGCGAGCGGGTCGCGTCGTTCCGCAGCCTGGTGGCCGACGCCGACTCCACCCTCGTCATCGTGGCCCGCTTCCTCGCCCTGCTCGAGCTGTTCCGCGAGTCGGCCATCGCCTTCGAGCAGGCCGAGGCCCTCGGCGAGCTCACCGTGCGGTGGACCGGCCCCGAGGACGGCGACATCGAGGTCGACGACGAGTTCGACGAGCCGCCACCGGCCGCCGGCGCCGACGACCACGCGACCCGCGCAGCCGACGACGCGAGCCGCGCCCGCACCCCAGGAGAGCACCGATGAGTGACCAGCCCGAGCCGGCCGAGCCCACCGAGGCGGCTGCCGAGGAGCAGCTCGCGTTCGACGTCGCCGACTTCCCGGGCGGCATCCACGGCGCGGTCGAGGCGGTGCTCATGGTCGTCGACGAGCCGGTGACCGACGATGGCCCTGGCGTCGGTGCTCGAGCAGCCGGTGACCGACGTCGAGGCGGCGCCTGGCCGAGCTCGAGGCGGGCTACGCCGAGCAGCACCGCGGCTTCACCCTGCGCCAGGTCGGCGGCGGCTGGCGGATGTACAGCCGCCACGAGTACGCCCCGGTGGTCGAGAAGTTCGTGCTCGACGGCCAGCAGGCCCGGCTCACCCAGGCCTCGCTCGAGACGCTGGCCGTGATCGCCTACCGCCAGCCGGTCTCCCGCTCGCGGGTCGCGGCGGTGCGCGGCGTCAACGTCGACGGCGTCATCCGCACCCTGCTCACCCGCGGCCTGATCGAGGAGGTGGGGCACGACGAGGAGTCGACCGCCATCCTGTACGGGACGACCTCCTACTTCCTGGAGCGGCTGGGGCTGCAGAGCCTCGACGACCTGCCCGCCCTGGCCCCCTACCTGCCCGAGGTCGACGTGCTCGACGAGATCGCTGAAGGAGGCCGCGGATGACGCCGGCCAAGAAGTCTGGACCCCCGCCCGGTGGCAAGAAGCGCCCGCCCACGGCCGGTGCCAAGCCCAAGGGCCGGGGCAAGCCGCAGCGCGGCAGCTCCGGCAACACCAAGCCGAGCCAGCCGACGGCGGCGCCGCAGTGGCCCCGCCGCCCGGCGGTCGACGTGCACGACCCCGACGGGCGTGCGCCTGCAGAAGCTGCTGGCCGCGGCCGGCGTCGGCTCGCGCCGGGTCTGCGAGGACCTGATCAGCCAGGGCCGGGTGTCGGTCGACGGCCAGGTCGTCACCGAGCTGGGGGTGCGGATCAAGGCCACCCAGACCGTGCACGTCGACGGCGTGCGCGTGCAGCTCGACGAGTCGCGGGTCTACCTCGCGTTCAACAAGCCGCTCGGCGTCGTCACCTCGATGAGCGACGAGCTCGGCCGGGTCGACATCGGCGACTTCGTGGCCAACCGCAAGGAGCGGCTGTTCCACGTCGGCCGGCTCGACGCCGACACCGAGGGCCTGCTCATCCTCACCAACGACGGCGACCTCGCCCACCGGCTGCAGCACCCGCGCTACGGCGTGCTCAAGACCTACCTGGCCCAGATCCCCGGCCCGGTGCCGCGCGACCTCGGTCGCCGGCTGCGCGAGGGCATCGAGCTCGACGACGGCCCGGTGCAGGTCGACTCGTTCAAGGTCGTCGACTCGGCGCCCGGCAAGGCGCTGGTCGAGGTGGTGCTCCACGAGGGCCGCAAGCACATCGTGCGGCGGATGCTCGACGAGGTCGGCCACCCGGTCATCACCCTGGTGCGCACCCAGGTCGGGCCCGATCCACCTCGGCGACACCAAGCCGGGCAAGTGGCGCAACCTGACCAGCGCGGAGGTCGGGGCCCTCTACGCCGCGGCCGAGCTGTGACCCGGGTCCACGTCGTCGGCACCGGGCTGGTCGGAACCAGCCTCGGGCTGGCGCTGTGCCGCCTCGGTGACGACGTCACCCTCGAGGACATCAGCCCCACCCACGCGGCCCTGGCCCGCGACCTGGGCGCCGGGCGGCTGCCCGACGGCCCGGTCGAGCCCGACCTCGTCGTCGTCGCCACCCCGCCCGACGTCACCGCGGTCTGCGTCGCCGCGGCCCTGCGCCGCTGGCCGGAGGCCGCCGTCACCGACGTCGCCTCGGTCAAGGGCGCCGTGCTCGACGCCCTGCGCGCCGAGGGCGCCGACCTGACCCGCTACTGCGGGTCGCACCCGATGGCCGGTCGCGAGCGCTCCGGCGCGGTCGTCCGGCGCGGTACGACCTGTTCGACGGGCGGGCCTGGGTGCTCACCCCGACCGACGAGACCGACCCCGAGCGTCATCGCCCTGGTCACGGCCGTGGCCCGCTCGGCCGGCGCCGCGGTGAGCCGGCTCGACCCGCAGCGCCACGACGCCGCGGTCGCGGCCGTCTCGCACGTGCCGCAGCTCGCCGCCAGCCTCGTGGCCGCCCGGCTCGAGGGCCTCGACGAGGCCGCGGTGGCCCTCGCCGGCCAGGGCCTGCGCGACGTCACCCGGATCGCGGCCAGCGACCCCGACCTGTGGACCCAGATCCTCGCCGGCAACGCCCCCGCCGTGCGCGAGGTGCTCGCCGCGCTGGTGGCCGACCTCGACCGGGTCGTGGGCGCCCTCGACGACCTCAGCGCCTCGACCGACGCCCCCGGGGCCCGCGGCACGCTCGCGCGGGCCATCGCCGCCGGCAACGCCGGGCAGGCCCGCATCCCGGGCAAGCACGGTGCGGCCCCCACGTCGTACACGACGGTGCGGGTGCTCATCCCCGACGAGCCGGGCCAGCTGGGCCGGCTGTTCGCCGACATCGGCACGATCGGCACCAACATCGAGGAGTTCCACCTCGACCACGGGCTCGGCCAGCCGTTCGGCCTGGCCGAGGTCGACGTCGTGCCCGCCGCCGCCGCAGGGCTCGCCGCTGGCCCTGGAGGAGCGGGGCTGGCGGCTGCACGGCTGAGGCCACCACTAGGCTGACGCCCCATGACCGCACCCCTGACGATCGCGATCGACGGACCCTCCGGCTCGGGCAAGAGCAGCGTCTCGAAGGCCGTGGCCCGCCGGCTCGGCGTCGGCTACCTCGACACCGGCGCCATGTACCGCGCGCTCACCTGGTGGTGCCTGGAGCAGGGTCTCGACCTCACCGACACGGATGCCGTGGCCGCCGCCGCGCGCGACTTCCCGCTCGAGATCGGCACCGACCCCGACGCCCCCACCGTGTCGGTCGGCGGCACCGACGTCGCCGAGGCGATCCGCACCACCGAGGTGAGCACCGCCGTCTCCGCGCGTCGCGACCAACCTCGAGGTGCGCGCCGTGCTCCAGCAGCTCCAGCGCGACCTGATGGCGCGCATCGGCGAGCAGGCGCGGGGGAGTCGTGGCCGAGGGCCGTGACATCACCACCGTCGTCGCGCCCGGACGCCGCGTGCGGGTGCTGCTCACGGCATCCGAGGAGGCCCGGCTGCGTCGCCGCTCGGCCGAGCTGCACGGCGCCGTCGACGCCGCGGCGGTCGAGGCGACCCGCGACCAGGTGGTGCGCCGCGACCGCGACGACTCGACCGTCTCGACCTTCACCGAGGCCGCCGAGGGCGTCGTGCTCGTCGACACCTCCGACCTCGACTTCGACGAGAGCGTCGAGGCCGTGCTCGACGTCGTCGCCGCCGAGACGGCGGAGTGACCCCGGGCGCCGCGGGCGGGCCCGGCTGGGGCACGCCGTCGGCCGCCTCCTCGTCGTGCTGCTGTACGCCGCCCGGGCCGCCGGCCGCGAGAACGTCCCGGCCCGCGGCCCGGTCGTGCTCGCCGCGAACCACACCGGCTACCTCGACGGCGCGCTCGTGCTCGCGATGGCGCCCCGGCCGAGCCACTTCCTCGTGCTGGCGAAGACGTTCGAGGGGTTCGTCGGCCGCCTGCTGCGCTGGAGCGGGCAGATCCCGATCGACCAGAGCCGCGGTGACCGGCGGCGCTGGCCCAGGCGGTGGCGGTGCTCGGCCGCGGCGGCGTGATCGGCATCTTCCCCGAAGGTGGCCGGGGGAGGGGCGACCTCGCCTCGGCGGGCAAGGGGGTGGCCTGGCTCGCCCTGCAGTCGGGTGCCGCCGTCGTGCCGACCGCGTGCCTGGGCACCCGCCGCACCGGTGACCTCGCGGCCTCCTGGCCGCGGCTGCGCGCCCGGCTCGTCGTCGACTTCGGGCCGCCGGTGGCCCTCGACCTCCCCGACGGGCTGCCGGGGCGGGCCCGGCTCGACCTCGCGACCGAGCAGATCCGGGCCGCGCTGGTCGCCCACGTGCGCGCCGCGGAGGTGCGCCACGGCATCCCGCTGCCGACCGACGTGCCCCCCGACCTGCTGGACTGAAGCACCTCGCGCGGTGAGGGACAATGGTGGGATGAGTACCGAGGACCCCATCACTGCAGACCCAGGACCCCGCGGCCGTCGAGCGCGCGCTGCGGGCCGGGCTGGAGGACTTCGAGCTCAGGACGAGGACCGCGCCCTGCTCGAGCGCGGCGACGACGCGCTCGACGCCGAGGCCGACGCGCGGCCCGCTGCCGGTCGTGGCCGTCGTCGGCCGCCCGAACGTCGGCAAGTCGACCCTGGTCAACCGGATCATCGGCCGCCGCGAGGCCGTCGTCGAGGACGTCCCCGGCGTCACCCGCGACCGCGTCGCCTACGACGCCGAGTGGGTCGGGCCGCCCGTTCACCGCTCGTCGACACCGGCGGCTGGGAGCATCGACGCCACGCGGCATCCACCTGCGCGTCGCCGAGCAGGCCGAGATCGCCGTCGACCTCGCCGACGTCGTGCTCTTCGTCGTCGACGCCACGGTCGGCGCCACCGACGACCGACGAGACCGTCGTCAAGCTGCTGCGCCGGGCCGGCAAGCCGGTGGTCCTCGTCGCCAACAAGGTCGACGACCAGCGCACCGAGGCCGACGCCGCGGCGCTGTGGAGCCTCGGCCTCGGCGAGCCGTGGCCCGGTCTCGGCGCTGCACGGGCGCGGGAGCGGCGACCTGCTCGACGCGCTCCTCGAGGTGCTGCCCGAGGTCTCCGCCATGGGCGGGGCCTACGAGCGCGGCGGCCCGCGCCGGGTCGCGCTGCTCGGCCGCCCGAACGTCGGCAAGTCCTCGCTGCTCAACAAGCTGGCCGGCGCAGGAGCGGGTCGTCGTCGACAACGTCGCCGGCACCACCCGCGACCCGGTCGACGAGCTGGTCGAGCTCGGCGGCAAGACGTGGCGCTTCGTCGACACCGCCGGCATCCGGCGCCGCGTGCACCAGACCCGCGGGCGCCGACTTCTACGCCTCGCTGCGCACCCAGACCGCGCTCGAGAAGGCCGAGGTGGCGGTCGTGCTCGTCGACGCCGCGCGAGCCGATCACCGAGCAGGACGTCCGCGTCATCCAGCAGGTCGTCGACGCCGGCCGCGCCCTGGTCATCGCCTACAACAAGTGGGACCTCATCGACGAGGAGCGCCGCCACTACCTCGAGCGCGAGATCGAGCGCGACCTCGTGCAGGTCCCGTGGGCGCCGCGGGTCAACGTCTCGGCCCGCACCGGCCGGCACATGGACAGGCTCGTGCCGGCGCTCGAGACCGCGCTCGACGTCGTGGGAGACCCGCATCCCGACCGGCCGGCTCAACGCCTTCCTCGGCGAGATCGTCGCGGCGCACCCGCACCCGGTGCGCGGCGGCAAGCAGCCGCGCATCCTGTTCGCGCACCCAGGCCGGCGACCCGCCCGCCGCGGTTCGTGCTGTTCGCGACCGGCTTCCTCGAGGCCGGCTACCGCCGCTTCATCGAGCGCCGCCTGCGCGAGGAGTTCGGCTTCGAGGGCACGCCGATCGAGATCTCGGTGCGGGTGCGCGAGAAGCGCTCCCGCCGCTGACGCTCAGGCGCGATGCCGTGACGGTCGTGGGCGATTCGGTCGCCTCGGCGCGCATGGGATAAGGTTTCGTCGCTCCCGCAAGGGGGCAGCCACGGGCTGTGGCGCAGCTTGGTAGCGCACTTGACTGGGGGTCAAGGGGTCGCAGGTTCAAATCCTGTCAGCCCGACTCGAACGAAGAGGCGCTGCTGGAATCGACGAGAGTCGATCCAGCAGCGCCTCTTCGCTTGTCGGGCAGACAGGATGCCGGGAGCCGGGGCCGGGTGTGCCTGTCATCGGTAGGTTGCGCTCATGAAGGAAGTCGGCGACCGGGACGCCGTGGGCGACCGCATCGGTGGCGAGCTCGCGGACCGGCCGTCAGCGGTCACGAGCTGGGTGGTCGCGGCGGCATCCGCGCTGGTGGTCGTCGCGACCTACTGGATGGCGCTGCAGCCCGGAGCCGACGACGCCCAGACCGCCTTCGTGACGTGGATCAACGACCCGCCGCCACCGTTCGGGACCGTGCTGGCCGCGACGAACTCGCTCTTCCGCCCGGTGCCCCTGGCCGTGGTGGCCCTCGCCCTCTTCGCCTGGATCATGGTCACGGCCCGCGGCAGCGCCCGGTGGGAGGTGCTGCGGGCGATGGTCCTCGGGTTCGCCCTCGCCGAGCTGATCACCCAGGTGCTCAAGCGGGTGGCCGACCAGGCCAGGCCCACGGCATCCATCCCCGGGCTGGACGTGCACGGCTACCCCAAGGACCCGTTCGGCAACGCCTACCCGTCGGCCCACACCAGCGTCGCCGTCGGCCTGGTCGCGGCGCTGTGGCCGTGGCTGACCTGGCCGCAGCGCGTCGCCGGCGTGGCCGTCGCGACTCTCGTGGCGCTCAACCGCCTGTACATCGGGGCGCACTGGCCGGTCGACGTGGTGGGGGGAGCGGCCATCGGGCTGCTTCGCGGGCTCACTGTGCTGGCTCGTGGCGGCCAGGTGGCCGATCCGGCGCGGCGGCTCGGCGACGGGCTCCTGAGGGCCGGGTCGTCAGGAGCGCAGGACGGCCAGTGCGTCGATCCGCGACGGCTTGCTGCTCACCGAGCGGAGCGACACGGTGCCGTGCGTGAACGCCCCGGTCGAGAAGGTCACGGTCTTCCGAGACCAGGTGGACGCGGCGAGCGACACCCGCCCGACCTTGTGGCTGCCGACGTAGACGTCGACCGTGCCCTGACCGGGCCCGCGCAGCGCGAGCACCGCGACCTTGGTGCCGGTGAGGCCCGTCCGGTAGGCCTTGGCGCCGGTGGCCGAGAGCGTCGTCGTCGTGCCCGAGAGGGCCAGGGACGAGGTGGTCCGACGGACGCTTCCCGAGGTGGACAGCGACCGGTCGTCGTACGGCACGGCGGTGCACGCCGAGCTCGACCACGGGCCGATGTTGCCGGCGAGGTCGCGCGCCCGCGCCCGGAAGCACACGTCCTGCCCCGGTGACACCGACAGGCGCTGCGACGCCGCCTGGACGTTCGTCCACGCCGCGGGGCCGACCCAGGACCCGTACCCGGCGCCGCCCGGGGCGAGCCGGTAGGCCGAGTCGGTGGTGTTCCAGTCCTGGCCGTCCGTGCCGACCTGGAAGGTGAAGGTGACCGTGCGCTTCGTCGTCGCCGCGACCACCCGTGGCCCGGCCGTGGGTGCGCTGACGACCGGGGCGACGGTGTCGTGGTAGACGCACTGGCCGGCCGACCAGGGGCCCACGTTCCCCGCACGGTCACGGGCACGGACCGACCAGCAGGTGTCGCGACCGGCCGCGGCCGGCAGGTTCACCCGGTTCGTGGTGAGGTTCGTCGACCAGGCGGCGGTGAGCCACCCGGTCGACGTCGGCGGCTTCTGGTGCAGTGGCTGCTGGTAGCGCAGGTCGTAGGACGCGACCCCACTGGCGACCTGGGTGGTCGACGCGGTCGTGTCCTTCGCGGTCCACTGCGCGAAGAGCGTCTGGTTGGTCTGGGGCGGCGAGCCACCGAGCTCGACGATCTGCGGCCCGACCGCGTCGTCGGTGACGGTGGCCGGCGCCGTCGAGAGCCAGTCCAGGTCGATCATCCTGGCGAGGTGGGCGTCATCCAGGAACGCCACCCGGGGTTCGTCGGTCGCGGGGGCGAGCGTGTACCCGTCATAGGCCACCGGGCCGGAGTAGGTGCGGGTGGTGAAGCCGAGGCCGAGGTCCTGGGTCACCAGGTCCGAGGTGGTGTCGGTGCGGTCGATCCACGAGACGAAGCCGTCACCGAGCAGGGGCCACGCGTAGATCCCGGCCGCCAGGGCGCGCGGTCGGAGCACGCCGTCGACGTCGACCACCTGCCACACCGAGCCGCAGTGGGCCAGGACCCATCGGCCTCGCGCGGTGAGCCCGTCGCCGGTGCACGTGGTCAGCCCGGTCTCGACGACCCGGGTGGCGCCGCTCACCAGGTCGCGACCGGTGAGGGTGCCGCCGGCGTCCGGCCCGGTCCACTCCGTCGTGCCGTCGACGGCCGAGGCCCCGTCAGCCGCCGGCCCCAGGGCCGCGCCGGTGCGGGCGTCCTCGTACACCGAGGGCCCCAGCGGATCGCGTCGGATCACCTTTCCCCCGGCGCCCAGCGACACCTCGAGCTGCGAGGACGAGAGCGTCCGCCGGCCACCGGGCCAGGAGACGACCCACGACGAGTCGAAGCCCTCACCGGTGCGGGTCAGCACGGTGCCACCCTCGACGTCGACGAGTGCGCCCGGAACCGCGCCGTCCGGGTCGGTCAGGCGGGTCGGGGCGGCGTCGCCGGTGGGGAGCACCGACCAGCTGTCGCCCTCCGTCGGGTACCCGTAGCCGGTGACGACGCGCCCGCCGTCGACCATGACGGCCTTGGCCGGCCGACCGATCTCCGGGAGGTCGACGAGGGTCCGCTGCGGCTTGCCGGCCTCGAGCAGGACGACCCGGCCGTTGGGGGTGTCGGTCAGGTGCGCCACCAGGCGGCCGTCGCCCAGGGGGCGCACCTCGGCAGCGTCGGTGAGCAGGGGCGCACCGAGCTCGCCGGTGCCGAGGTCGACGGGGTCGACCGAGTAGGTGAGGCCCCCGTTGATCTTGACCAGGCCGTCGCCGTAGGCCGCGTAGTAGGCGTAGTAGTCGTCGGCGCCGGGGAGGGTCACCGAGCCGGAGGCCGACCCCTGCCGGTCCCACCACGCCACGGTGTACGTGCCCGTGCTGTAGTCCGACGTCACGGCGAACCACCGCGTCGTGCTGGCAGCCATGCGCGTCCGGCTGCCCTTGTCGACGAGGATCCGCGCGGTGGCGGCATCCAGGTCGACCTCGTAGACGCGGTGCCCCGCCGTTCGTCACGAGGAGACCGCCGGAGTCGCCCAGGACCGTCGGGCCCGCGCTGGTGGGCCCGGTGAGCGTCAGCCCCTCGACGGTGCGCTCCGGTGCCCCGGGCCGGCGCAGGACGGCTGGTGTGCTCGAGGGTGGCCGACAGGACCCACGACTCACCGACGGACGCGATGGACTCGCCGCCCGGCACGTCGATGGTCCACAGGGCCTCGCCCGTGACGACGTCGGTGGCCACCACCTGCTTCGCGTCGTTCACGTACCCGTCCGTGCGCAGCAGCGTTCGCCCCGACAGGCTGGTCTGGCCGGAGTAGTCGACGGCGGGCACCTGGGAGACGACCGAACCGTCCACCGTGCTCCGGATGTCGAGCGGCGGGTCGATGCCGGGCCGGTACGTCTGCCGGTTGACGCCGACGAAGTCCGGGCTGAACAGGGCGAGCCGGGTGCCGTACCGCGCGTCCTGCGGCACCCAGGGCAGCACGCGACCGGCGGTCGGGGGCGCAGGGTCGGCGGCGACCGAGCCGACCGGTGCAGCAATCCCCAGCCCGATGACGAGCGCCACCGCTCCCCAAGCCCTCGCGCGTCGCACCATGTCACCTTCGCCGTCCGTGCCACGCCGCGTGCGTCGCCGGCGACATCCTAGGAGGTCAGGGGCTGCAGGACCCAGAATCGACGACTTCCCACGCCGGCATCCGCCGTGGTCGACGACGCCTTCACCAGCGCACGGCGCTGTGCGAGGATCCGCGCATGGTGGAGCCGGGCTGGGGGAGTGACGACCCGGCGAAGTCGTTCGCAGCTGGGTGGCTGGCACTGCGACCCGGTCTACTCCGACCGAGCGGACGACGTCCCGGAGGTCGTGGCGGCTCGCGCCCAGGGGTACCACCCGGCCGACGAGTCACCCCTGTGGTGCTTCCTCCCGGCCATCTGGCCGGCGGAGTCGCGGGCGTGGGTGCGCGACTGTCGGGTGCGGCACCTGACCAGGCACATCGGCGACGGCCCGTCGGAGCGCCTGCCCTGGACCGCGGCCGAGTACGGCGAGATCGAGGACGACACGAACGCCCTCCTGGCCGAGCTGGGCCTGCCGGCACGCCCCGGGGGCCGGATCTGGCTCCTACGGGTACCCGCTCCGTACGCGACCCTGCGGGAGGTCATCGACGACATCTGGGCCGGCTGGCTCGCGTCCGGCGGGGTCGCGACGGCCACACCGGGCCTGGTGGAGTACACCCGACACCGGCTGCGCGACATCTTCTGACGTGCACGGCGGCCGCCCGGACCTCCGTGGGAGGCCCGGGCGGCTCGACCGCCAGCACGGCGGGCCGGCGGCGACGTCAGTGGTGCAGGTGCATGGCGGCGCCCTCGACGCGGGCCGCCGGCATCCGCAGGTAGGCGAAGGCGGCGAGCGCGACCGCGATGACGGCGGCGGCGAGGAACCCGCGGGGGAAGCCGTCCACGACACCGGTGGCGCTGGCCAGCCCTCCCGCGGTGCTGGCGACCGCGGACAGGACCGCGACGCCGAGCGCGGCGCCGACCTCGTGGCCGGTCATCAGGAAGCCGGACGCCATGCCGGCGTGCTGCGGCGGGATGCCGGCCATCGCCGTGACCGAGACGGGGACGAACACCATGCCGACCCCGAGGCCGATGACGACCAGCCCGGGCAGGACGTCGGTGGCGAAGGAGGCGTTCGCCGTGGCCCGGGCGAGCAGCACCGCACCGCCGGCGACGAGGACCAGGCCGACGGCGGCGATGGCCCGCGGGGTGCCGTGGGCGAGGGCGTGCTTGGCGACGACGGTGCCGACGGTGATGGCCAGCGCGAAGGGCACGAACGCGAGGCCGGCCCGGAGGGCGGAGTAGCCCAGGACGGTCTGGACGAAGATCGAGGTGAGGAAGACGGTGCCGACGAGGATGCCGGTGACGCCGAGCATCACGGTCGTGCCGGAGACGAGCGACTTGACCTTCCAGGTGTGCGGCGGGACCAGCGGGTGGGCGGCGCGCCGCTCGAGGATGAGGAACGCGGCGGCCAGCACGGCGGAGACCCCGAGCGAGACCAGCACGCGGGCGGAGAGCCAGCCGTGCTGCTCGGTGGCGCCGAGCGCGAAGATCAGCGCGACGAGGCTGCCGATGACGGTGACGGCGCCGCGCAGGTCGAACTGGTTCAGCGACGACGCGGCGGCGTCCGCACGCCGGGGATGACCTTGAGTCCGACGAGGAAGGCGACGGCGCCGATGGGTGCGTTGATCCAGAAGATGGTCTGCCAGCCGGCCCAGGTGGTCAGGGCGCCGCCGAGGAGGACCCCGGCTGCGACACCGAGGGAGCCGACCGCACCCCACAGGGCGAGGCCGGTGCGACGCTGCGCGCCGGCGTAGGTGGTCATGATGATCGACAGCGCGGCAGGCGTCATCAGTGCGGCGCTGAGCCCCTGGGCCGCGCGGGCGGTGATGAGCTCACCGGCGCCGCCGGCGAAGCCGCTGACGATCGAGGCCAGCGGTGAAGACGGCCAGGCCGGTCAGGAAGACCCACTTGCGCGAGAGCAGGTCGGCGATGCGGCCACCGAGCAGCAGGCCGCCGCCGGACATCATCAGGTAGGCGGTGACGACCCACTGCATCTCGGCCCCGTCCAGGCCCAGGTCGCGACCGATGGTGGGCAGGGCGGTGTTGACGACGGAGATGTCGAGGACGACGAGGATCTGGGCGGCCAGGGCCAGGGCGAGGACGACCCAGGACTTCCGTGGGCCGTTCTCGTCCTCGGTGGAGGCCGGGGCGGTGGGGTGCGTGGGCGGGGTGCGGGCGGCGGTGTGCGGTGGCGGTGGCGACGCCGTGGGCTTCGGCGACTGGTGTGGCTGTGCATGGCTACTCCTTGGCGGGCTGCGGGTGGTGGTTCCACCGTCGTCGCAGCGCCGAGGGCTCGCGCCGGTCAAATGGCCGGGGTGTGACAGGTCGCGGCGAGCGGGTCAGCCGAAGTCGAGCTGGGCGAGCTCGGTGCGCGAGCTGACCCCGACCTTGGTGAACACGTTGCGCAGGTGGAACGCCACGGTGCGCGGGGACACCCAGCACTGGGCTGCGACGTCCTTGTTCGACAGCCCGGTGCTGACCAGCTGGGCGACCTTGCGTTCCATCGGCGTCAGGTCCAGCAGGGTGGACGGGTCGCGCTTGCGGGCGGTCTCGCCCGAGGCGCGCAGCTCCTGGGTGGCCCGCTCGACCAGCGGGGCGGCACCCAGGTCGGTGAACCTCTCCAGGGCGGACCGCAGCTGGGGGCGGGCGTCGACGCGGCGGTTGGTGCGTCGCAGGAACTCCCCGTACGCGAGCTGGGTGCGCGCGAGGTCGTACGGGCGTGCGGCGCGCTGGTAGTGGCCCACCGCCCGCTCGAACGCCGCCGTGGCGTCGGCCGGGTCGGCGGCGGTCAGGGCGCGGCCCAGCGTCGACGGCGCCCAGCGCCCACGGGCGCTGGGTTGCCGTCGCGAACGGGGCGAGCTCGTCGACCCAGGCCCGGGCCTGCTCGGTGTCGCCGGCGCGGACGGCGGCCTCGATGCGGTCGACCGCGGCCATCCGGTGCAGCGCCGGGACCCGCATCCCGGAGAGGTGGTGCAGCGCGGCCGTCGCGTCGCCCTGGGCGGCGGCGCGGGCGCCCTTGGCCCAGCGGGTCAGCGTCGTTCACCGGGTCGGTCAGGATGCCCAGCGGGTACCTGGCCGCGACGTCGTCGACCTCTGCCAGGCGGTCGTCGACGTCGTCACTGCCGGTCAGGGCGGCCAGGAGGGCCAACGCGGCCAGCGGTGCCGCGGTCAGGGTGGGCTGGCCGACGCTGCGCGCCAGGGTGAGGGCCTCGTCGGCCGAGCTGCGCATGGCGGCCCACGGCCCGGTGGGCAGCTGCGCGAAGCGAGCCGCTCCAACGCGTAGATGACGACCATGCCGTGCCCCGCCTCGCGGGCGGTCGAGACCATGGCGGAGTAGGAGAACGCGGGCCCCCTCGTCGTCACCGAGGTGGAGGGCGGTGTTGCCGAGGTTGCCCATCACGTCGAGGTCCTCGACGTCCCGCCCCGCAGCGAGGGCCTGCTCGAGGCCGGCGGCGGCGCGGGCCCAGTCCTCGTCGGCGGAGGCGGTGAGGGTCCCGAGCAGCAGTCGCAGGCAGGCGGTGCGCGGGCGTGTCGGTGTCGGTCGCGGTCAGCAGGCGGGTCAGCACCGGCGCGGTCAGGTCGGCCCCGCTGTCGCTGCCGTAGGTGCGGTTCAGGGCCGCCGCGGACGCCATCTCCAGGGCCCGCCCGGCATCCGCGTCGGCGACGGTGCGCGCGGCGACGGTGAAGATGCGGTGGGCGTCGACGGCGGAGCCGACGTAGACCTCGATGCGGGCCCGGAGCCGGTCGATGTCGGCTCGCAGCAACGGGTCGGTGGCCAGCTCCCGGGCCGAGCCGGCCAGGCTGCGGGCGCGGACCGCCTGCCCGGCGGCCCAGGCGGTGCGGGCCGCCCCGTACAGCCGGGTGGCCCGGTCCGGCCTCGTCCACGGTCAGCGCGGCGGACCGTTCGTAGGCGTCGGCGGCGGCGATGTGCCCGCCACGCTCTCGGCCCGGACCGCCACGTCGTGCGAGGGCGTCGGCGACGTCGGGGTCGGGCCCGTCGACGGCCGCGGCGCGGTGCCAGGTGGCCCGGTCCGGGTCGTCCGCGCCGACGGCGTCGGCCAGGGCCCGGTGCACCTGCCGCTGTTCGAAGCTGGTGGCCGCCTGGTAGACCGCGGACCGGACCAACGGGTGCCGCACCGCGACGGCTGTCACCGGTGACGGCCAGCAGCCCGGACCGCTCGGCGTCCTGCCACGCGGCCGCGTCGACGCCCAGGGTGGCGGCCGCCTGTCGGACGGTGCCGACCCGCCCGGTGGCGTCGGCGGCCGCGACGAGCAGCAACGTCTGCACCTGTTCGCGGCAGGCGGCGGCACCGGTCGAGGAACGCGCGCTCGACGCCTGCGGTCAAGGTCAGCTGCTGCGGCAGCGGCGCGTTCCCCGTGCAGCTGGTCGGGGCTGAGCCCGGTGGGCAGCTCGAGCAGCGCGAGCGGGTTCCCGCCGGTCTCGCTGGACGAGTCGTTCGGCGACCTCGCTCGGGCAGCGTCCCACCGCCGCGCTCGTCGAGCAGCTGCACGGGCCGCGTCGTCATCGAGGCCACCGACCTCCAGGACCGGCAACCCCTGCGGGGCGAAGGCCGGGCCGCCGCGCCTCGCCGGCGCGGGCGGCGAAGACCATGGCCACCGGGTCCGCGGACAGCTGACGAGCCGCGAACAGCAACGCGTCGGCGGATGCCGAGTCGAGCCAGTGCGCGTCGTCGACGACACACAGCACCGGCACGTCGTCCTCGGCCGCGTCGGTCAGCACCGACAGGTCGCGACCCCGACCAGGAACGGCTCCACGGTGGGCCCGTCCTCGAGCCCGAAGGCGACCCGCAACGCCCGCGCCTGCGGCGCCGGCAGCCGGTCCAGGTCGGTGACGGGGCGCAGGAGGCGGTGCAGCGCGGCGTAGGGCAACGGCGACTCGGACTCCACACCGGCAGTGCGCAGGACGCGCACGCCACCGCCCGCCTGCGGCGGTCAGCAGGTCGCGCAACAGGGCGGTCTTGCCGACGCCGGGCTCTCCCAGCACGACCAGCACGCCGGCGCTCCCGGCGCGCGCCTGCTCCACGAGGGCGGCAAGGCTGCGCGCGTTCCCGCTCACGGCCGTGCAGCACCACCAG
Organism: uncultured Actinomycetota bacterium; assembly: GCA_963782695.1. Taxonomy (GTDB): domain Bacteria; phylum Actinomycetota; class Actinomycetes; order Actinomycetales; family Dermatophilaceae; genus Fodinibacter. Next base: position 261,604 of record CAWAKY010000006.1, read on the forward strand.
ACCGTACCGCTCGCGCGGGACGCCGCCAGGGGGCTCCGGCACGGGCGGCACCTACAACCCGAGCATGGCCGCGTTGCGGACGGCGTCGTTGACGGCGTGCGCCAGCGCCGGGCCGGCCAGGTTCCGGCTGCGCCGCCAGGCGAAGGACAGCGGCACCCCGAGGAGGACGTGGACGACGACGAGCTCCGCGACCACCAGCGGCCAGCGGGGAGGTGGACCGTTGAGACGGGAAGGTGCCAGAGCCCCCACAGCGCGGAGACGAAGACCGCGGACTGCCAGCCACGCGCCTCGCCGTCGTGGTGCACGTGGGCATCGAGCGCCCCACGGAACGCGACCTCCTCGAGCAGGAACGTCGCGGGGAAGTACAGGGCGGTGTACTTGGCCACGGCGGCCAGCGCCGCCATCGCCGGCAGCGGCGTCCCCGTCGCGAGGTGCACGATGCCGAACACGGTCGCCATCCCGCTCGCCCCGATGGCGATCGGCACGGGGCGGCCGAGCGCAGCGCTGCGAGAACGGATGCCGGCTCGTAGCGAGAACGCTGCCGCGACGGCACCCGCCACGGCGGCCAGGTTCCAGCCGAGCAGGGTCCAGTCGCCGGCGGCTGCAGCCTGGGCCGCGTAGTACCCGGGGACGACGGCCAGCACGGCGGCCATGGACCACCCCTCGGTGACTCAGGGCGAACCGGGGCGGTGCTTCGCCCGCGAACAGCTCCCGCAGCGGGCGGCGCCGCACGAGCACCTGGAAGGCGGCGGTGAGCGGGATACCCAGGAGCAGGTAGCCGTTGGCACCGAGCCGGAGGAGTGACCCGGCTCGAACTACCCAGACCGCCACGAACGCGACCCGCCTCGACGAGCCGCCTGCGTCGCGAGGTGGTACCGCCCTGCTGGGGTCGTGGTCTCGTACGTGGTCGGTGTCGTGGTCTGCGCGCTGTCGAGGAGGGTCATGGCCGTGGCTCACTCGTCGAAGGGGGCAAGGCGGATGGCGGCCGTGAACGCGCCGTACCGGCGCAGCAGCCTGGCCCGGCCCTGCGGCACCCGGGCCGCCTCGTCGGCCCAGGCGTCGGCGAAGTACTCCTTGAAGCCTTCGCGCGGGTGGGTGCGCACGGTGTCGGTCAGGATGCCGCGCGGCAGCTCCCAGCAGCGCAGGCCGGCCACGTCGACGCCGGCGCCGGCCGCCAACAGGTACGCGACCGGTCCGGCGGCGAGGGTGACGCGGGGGCTGTGGTGCATGGTGATGGCCGTCTGCAGGGTGTCGGTGGCGGCGGTGGACAGGCCGACCTGTCTCGGCGACGTCCCGGGCGACCCGCGCCGAGGTGAGGGTGAAGTCGTCGCGCCCGGCGGCCAGGACGAGGCCGGTGTCGTGCAGCAGGGCAGCCGCGAACAGGAGCTCGGCGTCGACGTCGAGCCCCTCGAGCTCGCCGAGGGCGCGGCCGAACCGGTAGGTGCGGTGGCTGTGGTTGAGCAGGGCCGCGGGCAGGGCGCGGGCGGCGGCGTCGGTCGCGGCGCGGGTCAGGGCCGAGTCCGGCGGCACCAGCCGGGCCGGTGGCACGTACGCGTTCCGGCCCGCGGTCCAGGTGCGCGAGAAGGCTGAGGCGGCCGACGGCGTTGCCGACGTGGACGCGGGCCAGGTCGGCGACGAGGCGTCGGCTCTCGGCCGGCGTCGAGGCGCCCGCCGGTGCGCATCGTCCAGGCGGCGGTTCCCACGGTGGTGGCGGCGTTCATGGTTCTCCTTCGTCACGGTTGGTCTGCGTCGAGGGTGCCACGGACGGGCCCGGGCGTCGCCCCGGTCAGATGACCGGGTTCGCGACCGTCGTCAGCGACGCCTGCTCCGCACAACCCGGCCATTTCACCGGCGCGAGCACTGCGCCCGACCGGCACGGTGAACGGGCACGGCATCCCGTGCCCCACCCCCAGGAGCGAACCGTGACCGCCACCCTCGAGACCCGCACGCGTCACCCGGCATCCCGCCCAGCACGGACGCCGCGAGCGCGACCACCGGGACGGCGACCGCCGCGCGCCACGGCCGGTGGGTCGCCCTCGGGCTGCTGGTGTCCGCGCAGTTCGTGGTCATGCTGGACACCTCCATCGTCAACGTCGCGCTGCCGTCCATCCAGGCCGACCTCGGGCTCAGCCCCACCGCCATCACCTGGGTCGTCAACGCGTACGTCCTGGCCTTCGGCGGCCTGCTCCTGCTGTCCGGGCGCGCCGCGGACCTGTTCGGCCGCCGCCGCATGTTCGTCGGGCGGCTCGGTCCTGTTCGCCGCCGGCACCCTGCTGGCGGCCGCGCCTGCAACGAGCCGATCGCTCGTCGGCTGGCCGCGTCGTCCAGGGCGCCGGCGCCGCCGCCCTCAGCCCGGCAGCCATGTCGCTGCTCCTGCTGACGTTCCCCGGCCAGGCGCGAGCCCGGGCGATGAGCATCTGGGGCGCCGCCTCGGCGCTCGGCGGCGCAACCGGGGTCATGACCGGCGGCCTGCTCGTCGGCACGTTCGGCTGGTCCTCCGTGTTCCTCGTGACCGTCCCCGTCTCCGTCGCCGCCGTCGCCCTGGCCCGACGCGTCCTCCCGAAGGCGCCCGCGGCGACCCGGCGCCGGTTCGACTGGCCCGGCGCCGCCGCCATCACCGGCGCCGTCGTCGCCCTCGTCCACGGCGCCCTCGGCATCGCCGACCGCGGTGGACCTCTCCGACCGTCCTCGCCAGCCTCGCCGGCGTCCGCCGCCCTCGCCGCCGCTGTTCATCACGCATCGAGCGCCGCACCGCCGACCCGCTGCTGCCGCTGGAGCTGTTCCGGTCCCGCACCCTGACCACCGGCGTCGGGCTCGCCGTCCTCGGCGGCGCCGCCCGCGCATCCACCTTCGTGCTCGTCGCCCTCTACCTGCAGCAGGCCCTCACCATGGCGCCCCAGCAGGCGGGCCTGGCCATGGTCCCCACCTCCCTGACCGGGTTCGTCTTCTCCCTCGCCCTCCTGCCGCGCATCGTGCGCGTCCTTGGGCCGCAGCGCAGCCTCGTCGCCGGGCTCGTCATCCTCGCCGCCGGCCACCTGTGGCTCGCCAACGCACCCACCGCGGGCGGCTACCTCGTCGCCGTCCTGCCCGGCCTGCTCCTCGTCGCCGTCGGAGTCGCCCTCAGCTTCACCCCCACGACCATGGTCATCGCCTCGGCGCAGTGCCCGAGACGCACACCGGCCTCGCGTCCGGGCTGGCCGGGTCAGCGACCCAGGTCGGCGCCGCCCTCGGCACCGCCGCCTTCACCGCCATCGGCATCTCCGTCAGCGGTCCCCGTCGCCCACACCCTCGGCGCCTCCGGGTTCTCCGCCGCGTTCACCGCCGCAGCCGCCGTCGCCCTCGCCACCGCCGCCCTCGGCACCACCATCGCCCGGGCCCGGCACTGACCGTCCGGGGACCATGGGCGGCTCGGCCCGGACATCCCACGGGTGGACCGCGGTGAGCCCTACAGTGCCGACATGGCTGACATCGTCCTGGGCATCTTCGCGATCATCGCCGGGGGAGTCATGCTCTTCGCCGGCCAGTACGTCCTGCGCGTCCTGCTGCCGATCTGGGGCTTCTTCGCCGGGTTCGCCTTCGGCGCAGGGCTGTTCGCCGGCCTGGCCGACGAGCGCTTCCTCGGCTCGGTGCTCGGCTGGATCTCCGGCTTCGTCTTCGCCCTGGTCTTCGCGCTGTTCGCGTACCTGTACTACGCCGTGGCGGTCATCCTCGCCATGGCCGCGTTCGGGTTCGCCATCGGGGCCGGGCTGGTCGTCGCCCTCGGGATCGACTGGAACTGGGTGGCCGTCCTCGTCGGCGTCCTCGTCGGCGGCGTGATCGGCCTGGTGTCCGTGTTCGGGAACATGCCGATGATCGTGCTCGCCGTGCTCAGCTCGATCGCCGGGGCGGTCAGCGTGGTCGCCGGCCTGATGCTGATCTTCGGTTCGCTGAACTCCAGCGACTTCACCCAGGCGGCGTTCACCAAAGCGGTCAACGACAGCTGGGGCTGGTACCTCACCCTGGTGGCGCTGATCCTCATCGGCATCGTGTCCCAGATCCGGCAGCGAGCGACGTGGCGCCGCTCGGTCCGCGAGACCTGGTACGTCGAGCAGGCCTGACCCAGGTCGGGAGCGACGGCCTGACACCGGACCGGAAGACCCCCATGCACCCGAACCTGCGTCCCCTGTCCCACCCCGGCCGCCGACCCGTCGCGCTCGCCGTGACCGGCGTCCTGCTGCTGGCCCTGACCGGCTGCAGCGGTGACGGCCAGGACGCGTCCGCTCAAGGCGGCGCAGGCCACGGTGACGGCCAAGGAGAAGGCCCTGACCGAGGCGGAGGCCGCGGCGAAGGCGGCCGCGACCGAGTTCTGCACGGCGAGCACGACCTACGTCACGGCCATCGACCGCTACGGCGACGTCCTCAACGCCACGGCCCCCACGGTCGGTGACGTCAAGGATGCCGGGAGCGACCTCGCGCAGCCGGGGGAGGACGCGCAGAAGGCGGCGCAGGCCGTGGCCGACACCCGCGCCGGCGTCGCCACGGCGGAGCAGGAGCTCGCCGAGGCGCAGGCCGCGCTCGCCGCCGCCCAGGCCTCGGCCGTCCGGCACGACGCCGTCCGCGGCGCCGTCGAGCAAGAGCCCCAGCCCGTCGCCGACGCCGGCCGGCGTCACCCGGGTGCAGGAGGCGGAGACCGAGTTCGCGGCCGCCCAGGCGGGCATCACCGACCAGACCCCGCTGGCGCAGGCGGCCGAGCAGTTCAACGCCGCCGCCGTGGCCCTGGAGATGGCCTGGCTGCAGCTGCATCGGCGACAGCGGGTGCCTCACCGACGCCCAGCAGGACACAGGCGGCCAAGGCCGTGAGCGCCTACACCAAGACCCTCCAGCAGGCCCTCGCCGACGCCGGCTACTACGACGCGAAGGTCGACGGCGTCTACGGGCCCAAGACGGTGGCGGCGGTCGAGGCCCTGCAGAAGGCCAACGGGCTGCCGCAGACCGGCACCCTCGACAAGGCGACCGAGAAGGCGCTGCGCGCCGAGCTCGCGGCCAAGGGTGGTGCAGCGGCCCAGGAGGAGACGGCCTCCACCGCCGCCGTGCAGCAGACCCTCAAGCTGGCCGGCTACTGGGACGGCCCCGTCGACGGCGTGTGGACCGACGAGCTCACCGACGCCCTCGAGAAGCTGCAGAAGGACCTCGGCGTGAAGGTCACCGGCACCGTCGACGCCGCCACGATCGCCGCGCTCGAGAAGGCCATCGCCGAGATCGGGGCCGCGCCCTCGGCAGTCCCGTCGACGTCGCCGAGCCCCGCGCCCACGGCGACCGGCTGAGCGGATCGGCCGAGCCGTCACGCGGCTCAGCCGGTGGGCAACCCGCCCGCGTCGTACGCCCGCTGCCGTGCCGGCGGCAGGTCGGTGCGGTGCCCGAGGTGCTCCAGCCACGACGACGAGCTGGCGGTGCACGGCATCCGCGCCGATCAACCGCTCCGGTGGGCGGGGGAGGTCGCTGGGCCAGACGAGCATGGCGCGGTCCTGCCAGCCGCCCAGCCCACCGTGGCAGCCGACGAGCCCCTCGAAGGCGGCCACCTCGCCGGTCACGGGGTCGAGCAGGCTGTTCACCGCGATGTCGGGAGCCTCGGGCATGCGCCGACGCCCGCAGGAGGAACGCGGCGGCCTCGGGCCGGAACGCGGTCAGCGGGTCGGTGCCGGTCACGACGCCGTCGCGCAGCCGGTGCTCGCCGCTCGGGCCGATCGCGACCGGGCCGTCGCGCGGTCTCCACGACGAGGAACGACACGCCCTCGTGCCCGGCCAGGCCCGGGATCAGGCCCGGCCACCGGGCCTCGATCTCGGCACGGGTGAGCCGGTGGTCCTCACCGCTGGCGTAGACCAGGCCGAGGTTCCCGGAGCCGAAGACGAGCATCGGCTGCTGCGGGGCACCGGCCCCCGGGTCGCCCGCGGCCGCGGACGAGGTCACGGTGGCCTGCGCCGCCGACTCCTCGGCCTGCGCCTGCTCGATGGTGTCGGCGCTGCCGGCGCGCAGCGCCTGGGCGACGAGCGGCGGCTGCTCCTCGGTGAGCACGTCGACCCGGGCCGACCCCTCGGTGTTGACCTCGGTGCCGCCCACGGTGGTGCCGGTGAGCCGGGAGACGAGGTCGGACAGGCTCTCGCCGTAGCGGTCGGCGAACACCTCGCCCTGCGACTGCCCGTGGTCGGACAGGACGACGATGCGGTAGTCGCGCTTGGCCTCGGCGGCGACCTTCTCGAGCTGGCCGAGGACGGCGTCGAGCCCCACCAGCGCGTCGAGCGACTCGGGCCGCATGATGCCGGCGTGGTGGGCGACCGCGTCGTAGTCGACGTAGTCGACGTAGATGCTGCGGGCACCCGAGGCCAGCGCCTCGCCGACCATGGCGGTGTTGAAGTCGCGCATGACGCCGTTGAGGGCTCCCCGCTCGCCGGCGAAGTCCCAGCCGCGGTGCACCCGCGGGCGCATGTCCTGCCGGATCTGCCGGCGCGCCTGGATCCGCTCGCGGACCAGCTCGCTCGTGGTGCGCACCACCCCGCGCATGAAGCCGTCGGGCCGCATCAGGAAGCGGTTGAACCGGCGCCGACCGTCACGGTCCCCGCGCAGGGCGCCGACGCGGCTCATCGTCGCGAACGTCGTCGGGGCGTCACCGCTGAACAGGTTGCTCACCGACACCCCGCCGTCGGCGAGGAGCCCGCGCCCGTCGGAGTGCAGCGCCTCGATGTCGACGGCATCCGCCGGCTTGTTGGCGACGAAGACCCGGCCCGTGGCCCGGTCGACCCAGCGGAACGCGGGGATGCCGTCGATCGTGCCGTGCAGGATCCCCATCTGGCTGGCCGGGGTCGTCGCCGGCAGCGTGGGCGTCCACTCCATGAACTGGTGGCTGCCGCCGCGGATCCACCGCGACAGGGTCGGCAGGGTGCCGCCCATGACGCCCCACTGCAGCACCGGGAAGGGCACGCCGTCGAGCTGGACGAAGAGGATGCCGGTCACGTCCGGGTCCGGCGACGGGCTTGCCCCGCCGGGCGCCGCGCACGAGGTGCGCGAAGACGGCGTCGTTGGTGCCGGCCGTCATGACCCACGAGGCCAGGGTGGCGACGGCGGCCACGATCCAGGTCGCCCAGAAGGCCGCGAAGAAGGAGTCGACCGTCACCCCCGGCACGACCGACAGGGCGATGTAGGCGACGAGCGCCTGCCCGAGCAGGGCCAGCACCAGGGCGCCGACCATCCCGAACGGGGTGGCGAGGGCGACCAGCACCGGCCGGATCACCAGCCCCACCACGGCCATGACCAGCGCCACCAGCACGACCGGCCACCAGCCGTCGAAGTCGATGCCGGGCAGGATCCAGCCGGCCAGTGCGAGGCCGACGCTGCTCGCCAGCAGGGCCACGACCGCCCCGCCAGACGTCGGACCGGTCGAAACCGGTGCGCACGGACCTGCCCATGGCGTCTCCTCGCATCGCTGACGTGTGACCACGTGGTCGTGGCCGACTCTCCCAGCGGGGAGGGCACGCGGCATCACCCGCACGGTGTGAGGGAGGTTCCGGCGCGGGCACGCCGGCTCAGACCGCGTCCTCGACGATGCGAGAACTTCCGGCTGCGGGCCGGCACCTCCTCGGCTCGGGCTGCACCAGCGTCCTCACCGGCCCGCCCGGAGCAGTTCTGCGTCCAGGTGACCACCCGGGTGAACATCGCGAACGACGTGTCGGCCCGCTTCGTGGCTCGGGACAGCCCCAGGTCGACCCGGTGCCGCAGCCCGCGTGCAACACGCCACCCCGGTGACCCCGAGCGTGCGCCACTGCGGCGGGGTCTCGATCTGGGACGTCGCCAGCGGCGGGCGGCTCGGCTTCGTCACCGGTGAGGACGCGACCGAGGTCGCCAACCCACCTACCACCTGCACGAGACTCCCCGCCGGGAGCCGGCTGGTGCCGCGGTCCTGAGCGACACCGGAGGTCGGCCGCCGAGCCCATGCTGTCTCAACCGGTGAGACGGGATGGGGGGCTTTCCCGGGTCGCGGCGATTACGGAGTCGCAGGGACCAACCCGAGGAGCGTCAATGAAGACCACCACTGTTCGCACCGCCGTCGCCGCCGGAGTCGCGGCTGCCGCTTGCATCGCCGGAGGGATCGCCGTGGCCGCCGCCGGCACGCCGCCGGTCGCCACGGTGTCCGTGACCCAGCCGGCCGCAGCCACGTCGAGCGAGCGCCCCGAGCCGACCGAGCACCCCGAGCCCACCGAGAGCCCCGAGCCGAGCGAGAGCCCGAGCGCCGATGACCAGGGCGAGGACGCGAACGAGCCCGCGGACGACGACTCGAACGAGTCGAGCGACTCCAGCGGGTCGAGCCACGACTCCGCCGACGACCAGGGCGAGGACCAGGGCGATGACGACGGCGACGAGGCCGAGGACGACGACGCGAGCGAGGTCGGCCACGACGCCGGCGACGACCAGGAGGACGAGCGACGAGGCCGACGACCAGGGCGAGGACGAGTCGGGTCACCACGGTGGTGACCAGGGTGAGGACCACAGCGGGTCCGACCACGGCGACGAGGGCGACGGCACCGACGGAAGCGACGACTGAGGCGACCTGCGCCCGCTACCGTTCGCTGTCGCGTGCAGTCCCGGCTGGTTCTCCCCGGAGGTTTCCGTCCTTGACCTCAGATCTCGAGGCCGTCACCGCTGACGCGGTACGTGGGGACGTCGCGGCCCTGGGCGAGCTCTACGGTGCGCTCGCTCCGCGCGTGTGCGGCTACCTCACGGTGCGGGGCGCCGACGACCCCGAGGGGCTGACCAACGAGGTCTTCCTCAAGGTCTTCCCGCTGCTGCCCACCCTCACCGGTGGGTGGGAGGGGTTGCGCACCCTGGTGTTCTCGGTCGCGCACGCGCGCCTGGTCGACGACCAGCGCCGGCGCGGCCGGGGCACCAGCACCCCGTACCTCGTCGAGAGCGACACGCGCCGGCAGGAGTCCGCCGAGAACGAGGCGATCGCGCGACTGGGCCACCAGGAGCTGCTCTCGGTGATGGAGCTGCTGCCCGACGACCAGCGGTCGGTGGTGGTGCTCCGCGTGCTCGGCGACCTGTCGATCCGCCAGACGGCGTTGGCGATGGGCCGACCGGAGTCGGCGGTGGCCCGGCTGCAGAGCCGGGGACTGGCCACCTTGAGGCGACTGCTGACCAACGACATGGACCCCACCGTGTCCGTGCAGGGAATGAGGGACGGACGATGACCGACGACCTGCCGGACGAGACCGGCCACGACGACGCCCTGGCCGACCCGGTGTTCGACGAGCTGTTCACCGCCCTGCGCGAGGCCGGCCGGCGCCCCGCGCCGCCGGTGCAGCCCGCCCTCGCCGCCCTGCTCGCCACCGGAGCTGGCGGCTCGGCGACGCCGCGGGGCCCGCGGCGCCACGGTGGGCCTGGCGGTGGTGGGCGTGCTCGCCGGCGGGGTCGGCGCCGCCGCGGCGACCGGCCACCTGGCGGTGCGGCCGCCGGCGGTCACCCGGGTCGTCGAGCGCCCGAGCGAGGCTCCGGTCACGGGCGAGCCCGGGGAGCCCGCCACCGCGTGGGCGTCCCGACCGCCACGGCCACGGCCCACGAGGCCCCGGCCGACGAGCGAGCCGGACGACGTCGTCGACCCCGGCACGGAGGCCGGGCCCGCCACCCGGCCGACCCGCGTCCCGCGACGACGACGAGTCGTCGGCATCCGACGAGGCGTCCTCGGACGACCGCGATGGTGACGGTGACGCCGAGGAGGACGCCGAGAACCCCGTGACCCAGGAGTCGACGGACGACGACTCCGGAGACGGCGGCGACGACCACTCGGGACCGGGTGGCGGCGGCGGTGACGGGTCGGGCGACCCGGACGACGGCACGAGCGAGGACGGTGCCGGCCGGGACCGGCTGACCCCTAGGGTGGGCCCGTGGACAGGACGGTGCCGAAGGGTGCGCTGCTGGCGTGGGGAGCCGGTGCGGCGCTGCTGGTGCTCGGCCTCGCCCTCGTCGCCTCCCACTACGCGGCCCTGGCGCGCGGCGAGTTCGGCTGGTTCGCCTACGCGAGCACGCCCCCCACGTTCGAGCCCACGTTCGTGGTGGTGACCACCCGCGACCTGTGGGGCGTGGCGCTGGCGGGTCTGGGCCTGGCGTGTGTCGCGGCCGGCGCCGGGTACGTGCTCGGTACGCGCCGGGCGGCCGGCCCGGGCGCGTCCGTCGGCGACTGAGCACCGCAGGAGGTGGGCATGGGCGACTTCGACCGGCTCCAGGAGGCGCTGCCCGCACGCCCTCGCCGCGAACGTGCCCGGCTCCGGGCGCGACCACGTCGTCATCGCGATGGCCTCCTACAGCCTCAGCGAGTCGCTGCTGGCAGCACTACGGCGCCGCGGATCCCGGCGATGGAGCACCGGTACCTCAACGCCGCGCTGCTGCTCAACCGGATCGACTGCGACTTCGTCTTCGTCTGCTCCCTGGCTCCCGACCCCGAGGTGCTCGCCTACTACCGCGACCTGGTGTCCCCGGACGTCGCGCGACCGGATGGAGCGCCGCATCCACACCGTGCCGGTCGACGACCCGAGCACGCGCTCGCTGGCCGAGAAGCTGCTCGACCGCCCCGACCTGCTCGACGCGATCCGCGAGCTCGTCGGCGGGCGCACCGCCGTCATCGAGCCGTGGAACGTCACCGAGCACGAGGTGGCCGTCGCCGTGGCCCTCGGCGTCCCGATCAACGGCACCGCGCCCGACCTGCGCTCGACGGCGTTCAAGAGCGCCGGGCGCAAGCTGTTCCACCGCACCGGCGTGCCCGTGCCGCTGGGCCGCGAGGACGTCCACAGCGTCGACGACGTCGCCGCGGCGGCGGAGTGGATCCGGGCGTCGCGCCCCACGGTGGGTGCGGTCGTCGTCAAGCACGACGACAGCGGGGCCGGCGACGGCAACGCCGTGGTGCACCTGCGGGACGACGTCCGGCGCCCCACGCGACCCGCACGAGCTGCTGGCCGACATCGCGGCGCTGCCGCAGTGGTTCCTCGACGACCTCGCGGCGGGCGGGGGAGTCGTCGAGGAGATGGTCGTCGGCGACTCCCTGCGCAGCCCGAGCGTGCAGGTCGACCTGCTGCCCGGCGGTGGCGTCCGGGTGCTCGCCACCCACGACCAGGTGCTCGGCGGCGAGCAACGGGCAGGTCTACCTCGGATGCCGGTTCCCCGCCGACCCCGCGTACGCCGCCGACCTCGCCGCCCACGGCGACGGCGGTCGGCCGCGAGCTCGCCGCGCGTGGCTGCGCCGGCCGGGCCGGCGTCGACTTCATGGCCGCGCGCACGGGCGACCGGCCGTGGTCGCTCACCGCCCTGGAGGTGAACCTGCGCAAGGGCGGCACCACGCACCCCTTCTCGGCGCTGCGCAGCCTGGTGCCGGGGCACTACGACACCGAGGTCGGCGCCGTGGCTCGCGGACGCCGACGGCAGCACCCGCGCCTACCGCTCCACCGACAACTTCCTCGACCCCGTCGCTGGCCGAGCGCAGCCCGCAGTCGGTCATCGACGCCGTGCGCGAGGCCGGCCTGCAGTTCGACGCCGACACCGGCACCGGGGTCGTGCTGCACATGCTCGGCTGCCTCGCCGTCGACGGCCGGTTCGGCGCCACGGCCATCGGCCGCACGCCGCGAGCACGCCGACGAGCTGTACGCGGCCACGCTCGCCGCCGGTGGTGCCGCGCGGGGCCGACGCGCGTCGAGCCGACCCGCTGAGGCGCCGCGGTCGACGGGCTCAGAGCACCGACGCCATCCGCCGCACGGCCTCCTCGAGGATGGCCGGCGAGGTGGCGAAGTTGAGCCGCGCGAAGCCGCGCCCGCCCTCGCGGCCGTACCAGGGGCCCGACCCCAGGGCGACCCGCCCGCGCTCGCGGAAGACGCGCGCCGGGTCGTCGCCGAGCCCGAGGTCGCGGCAGTCCAGCCAGGCGAGGTAGGTGGCCTCCGGTGCCTGCCACCGGACGCCGGGCAGGTGCTCGGCGAGCAGCCGCCCGAGCAGCGCCCGGTTGGCGTCGAGCTCGCCGACCAGCTGCTCGAGCCAGCCGCGCCCGTCGGCCATCGCCGCGACGTGGGCGATCGCGCCGAGGTGCGACGAGCCGTGCGTGTGCACCTCGTGCAGCCGCGCGGAAGTCGTCGACCGCGCCCGGCCCGGCCATCGCCAGGGCCGACTTCAGGCCGGCGAGGTTCCACGCCCTTCGACGGCGAGAACACCGAGAAGCCGCGCTCGGCCCCCGGCACGGTGAGGTACGGCGTGAAGCCGCGGGCCGCCGTCGTAGACCAGCGGCGCGTGGATCTCGTCGGCGACCACCCGCACCCCGTGCTCCTCGGCCAGCGCCGCGAGCGCGGCGAGCTCGGCGGGGGAGTGCACGGTGCCGGTCGGGTTGTGCGGGTTGCACAACAGGTAGGCCGCCCGCTCGCCGCCCGCGGTCGCCTCGCGGAACGCCGTGCGCAGCGCCTCGGGGTCGAGCCGACCGGCCGGCGGTCGAGCGGGGCGTCGACCCGGCGCCGGCCGATGGCGTCGACGAAGCCGAAGAACGAGTCGTACACCGGGGGCGAGACCACGACCGGGCCGCCCTCGTCGGTGAGCAGGCGGAGCAGCTCCGCGGCGCCGATCATCACGTCGGGCACGATCATCGCGGCGCGAGGTGTCGACCTCCCAGCCCCACGCCGTCGTGGGCGTAGCGCGGCGACCGCGGCGGCGTACCGCGGGCCCCAGCCGTAGCCGGTGTCGCCGCGCTGCACCGCGGCGGACACGGCCTCGACGACGGCCGGGCACGGCGCGGCATCCATCTCCGCCACCCACAGCGGCAGCACGTCGGGCGGGTAGGCCACCCACTTCACGCTGGTGCGGTCGCGGCGCAGCTCGGCCTCGGTCGCGCCGAGCAGGGGAGTCGACATGGCGCGCCACCCTAGGACGCCGCACCGGGTCGCCTGTCAGCAGACCCCCAGCACGACCGCATACAGTGGCGACCATGTCGACGGGGGCGCCCGAGCAGCAGGTGAGCGACCGGGTGCTCACGGTGCCGAACGCACTGTCCGCCGCCCGGCTGCTCGGCGTACCCGTCTTCCTCTGGGCGATCCTGTCCGAGCGCGACGGCCTGGCCCTGGTGCTGCTCTTCCTCTCCGGCCTCACCGACTACCTCGACGGCAAGATCGCCCGCAAGTACAACCTGGTCTCGCGGGTGGGCCAGCTGCTCGACCCGGTCGCCGACCGGCTCTACATCGTCTCGACCCTGCTCGGCCTGGCCTGGCGCGAGATCATCCCGTGGTGGCTCGTCGGGGTGCTCTTCGCCCGCGAGCTGTTCATGGGCGTCGTCGTGCTCATCGCCAAGCGGCACGGCTGGGTCGGGCTGCCGGTGCACTTCGCCGGCAAGGCGGCCACCTTCAACCTGCTCTACGCGTTCCCGCTGCTCCTGCTCGGTGACGGGCACCGGCACGCTGGCCACGCATCGCCGAGCCGGTCGGGCTGGGCCTTCGTGTGGTGGGGCACCGGCGCTCTACTGGCTGGCCGGCATCCTGTACGCCGTGCCAGCTGCGCCAGCTGATCGCGGCGCAGGAGCGGGCGGTGCCCGCGTGAGCCACGCCCGGCACCCACCGACCGGCGGCCCGACGCGTCGATGACGCTGCTCACCTCGATGCTCCAGCGGCCGCTCGACCCGGGCTACGCCGCCGCCGCCGACCGCCGCGAGGCCGCAGGGGAGGCCGCGCGGCCACGTCGCTGCGCTCGCCCCTGCTCGTCGTCGCGACGGTGCTGATCGGGCTGGTCGTCGGCGTGGCGTCGTACAACCTGACGACCGCCAACAAGCCCGCGGTCCCAGGCCCGCGCCGACCTCATCGGCCAGATCGAGGACCGCCGCGCCGAGGTCGACGCGCTGACCGCCCAGGCCGACCACCCTCCAGGGCCAGGTCACCGCGCTGGAGACCGCAGCAGCTCGGGCGACGACTCGCTCACCAGCCGCGGACCCGCGAGCCGCGACGCGGTCGGGCGCGGTCCCGCTGCACGGCCCGGGGTTCACGCTGACCCTCGACGACGCGCCCGGGCGCGGGGGCCGACGACGCCGCCGAGGGCGGCGGCCAGGCCGACCAGGGCCAGGTGCTGGCCAAGGACCTCCAGTACGTCACCAACGCGCTCTGGGAGGCCGGCGCCGAGGCGGTCAGCATCAACGGCAAGCGGCTGACGGCCGACCTCGGCGATCCGCTTCGCCGGGTCGGCGCTCGTCGTCGACTACCGGCCGCTGACCCGGCCCTACGTCATCACCGCCCTGGGCGACCCCAAGCGCTTCCCGGCGGCCTTCGCCGACGGCGCCGGCGGCACCTACCTGTCCACGCTGCGCAGCACCTTCGGCATCCGGGTCGACACCGACGTCTCCGACGACCTCGACCGTGCCCGGCGCGGTGGGTCTGACCACCCGGTACGCCCGCACCGGGGATACTGGGGCCGCCACGCCGTCGCCCGGCAGCACCCCGTCGCCGACCGCGAGCTGAAGGAAGGAGCACCGTCGTGATCCCGGCCATCGGCCTGTCGCTCGGCATCATCATCGGACTGCTCCTGCAGCCCGCCGTGCCCGTGTGGCTCCAGCCGTACCTGCCGATCGCCGTCATCGCCGCGCTCGACGCGGTGTTCGGCGCGGTGCGGGCGATCCTCGACGGCATCTTCGACGACAAGGTCTTCGTCGTCTCGTTCCTGTCCAACGTCGTCGTCGCCGCGTTCATCGTCTTCCTCGGCGACAAGCTCGGCGTCGGCGGCCAGCTCTCCACCGGCGTGGTCGTCGTGCTCGGCGTGCGGATCTTCTCCAACGTCGCCGCGATCCGTCGCCACCTCTTCGACGCATGACCGGCACCCCGCACGACCCCGAGGAGCCGGCCGCGCGCCCGGCGGCACCGTCGCACGGCATCGAGCCGTACCTGTTCGACGGGCTGCGCGCCCGCGACGACGAGCCGGATGCCGCGGACCGCGCGGACGAGCCACCGGCCCGGGCCGGCCGACAGCCCCCAGCGGGCCTGGCACCGCCTGCTGCGGGCCGGGTCACCGCGCGCCACCCGGGCCAACGTGTTCGCGATGCTGCTCGCCGGCGCCCTCGGCTTCGCGATCATCGCCCAGGTGCGCCAGACCTCGCTCGAGGGCCTGGAGCAACCTGCGCGAGGACGAGCTGGTGCGCATCTTCGCCGGCGTCGACCAGAACGGCGAGCAGCTCGCCGACGAGATCCGCGGCGCTGCAGTCCTCGCTCGACCTGCTCAAGAGCCAGTCGACCAACGAGGCGGAGGCGCAGCGCGCCGCCCGCGAGCGGCTGGACGCGCTCGGCATCCTGGCCGGCACCGTCCCGGCCACCGGGCCCGGGCATCGTGCTGACGATCAGCGACCCCGACGGCAAGGTCGACGCCCCGATCATGCTCGACACCGTCCAGGAGCTGCGCGCCGCCGGCGCCGAGGCGATCCAGATCGGTGACGTGCGGGTGGTCGCCGACACCTGGTTCGCCGACACCGACGACGGGCCTGTCGGTGTCCGGCGTCGACGGTGAGCCCGCCCTACGTCATCAAGGCGATCGGCGACGCGAACACGCTGGCCGGCGCGATGGAGATCCCCGGCGGGGTCACCGCCACCGTGCGCCGCGTCGGCGGCGACACCGACGTGCAGATCCGAGGACGAGGTCGACGGTCGACGCGTTGCTGACCCCGACCTCGCCTCAGTACGCTCGGCCCGTACCCACCCCCACCCCCTGATGGGTCCCGCGCGACCCGACCAAGGAGCGACATGAGCGACCTCGAGTACCCCGCCGGCCTGCGGTACACCGCCGAGCACGAGTGGGTGCGCGCCGACGGCGACACGCTGCGGGTCGGGATCACCTCGTTCGCCCAGGAGGCGCTCGGCGACGTCGTCTACGTCAGCCTGCCGGCCGTCGGCGACGCCGTCGTCGCGGGCGACACCTGCGGCGAGGTCGAGTCGACCAAGTCGGTCAGCGACCTCTACGCGCCCGTGTCCGGCGAGGTCACGGCCGTCAACGGCGCGCTCGACGCCACCCCCGAGCTGGTCAACACCGACCCCTACGGCGAGGGCTGGATGTACGAGCTGCGCGCCTCCGACGCCGGCGGCGCTCGACGGCCTGATGGACGTCGACGCGTACACCGCGCAGCTCTCCTGACGATCCTTGGGGTCAGACCACCCGGAAAGGGTGGGCCAACGACGGTGCCGTGATCTAGGGTTTGACCCTTCGCGGGCACCGACGACGGAAGGCTGAAGGCGAATGAGCTGACGAGCGCGAGGACCCTCGAGCGCGCTGTGCCCGAGCCGACGACGATGCGGCTCCAGGCGGTCGAGGGCACCGAGCAGGCCGAGCCGGTCGCCGAGAGCGACCACGTCCTCACCAAGTCCGACCTCGCGACCGTCGAGGCGCTGCGCCCCGGCACCGCGCTGCTCGTCGTGCTGCGCGGCCCCAACACCGGCGCGCGCTTCCTGCTCGACGACGACGAGGTGATGTCCGGCCGCCACCCGGACAGCGACATCTTCCTCGACGACGTCACGGTCTCGCGCAAGCACGCCGTCTTCCGCCGTACCGAGGGCGGCTTCGTCGTGCGCGACGTCGGGCTCGCTCAACGGCACCTACGTCAACCGTGAGCTCGTCGACGAGGTCGTCCTGACCACCGGCGACGAGGTGCAGATCGGCAAGTTCCGGCTCGTCTTCTACGCGAGCCAGGCCTGACCCTCACCGTGACCGCCGAGGCCGGGCGTCGCCTCACCGTGGGTGCGGTGGTGCGCGCCCTGTCCGCAGGAGTTCCCCGACGTCACCATCTCCAAGGTGCGCTTCCTCGAGGCCGAGGGGCTGGTCACGCCGGCCCGCACCGGCCTCCGGCTACCGCCAGTTCACGCCCGAGCGACGTCGAGCGGCTGCGCTACGTGCTGCGCGCCCAGCGCGACCAGTTCTGGCCGCTGCGGGTGATCAAGGACAACCTCGAGGCGATCGACCGCGGGCTGACCCCGGCGGCGGCGCCGGCGACGGCGCGGCCGCAGGCCGCCCGCGCCGGTCCCCGACCCCGACGTGCCGGATGCCGGCGACCTCGCCGCCCGCCGCGCGCTGCGGCTCACCGCCGCCGAGCTGGCCCGGGCCAGCGGCCTGGCGCCGGCGCGAGGTCGCCGACCTCGCCGCGCACGGCCTGCTGCGGCCCGACCCGGCCGGGCTGCACGACGACGCCGACCTCCAGGTGGCCCACGCCGCCGCGGGGCTGGCGGCCTACGGCGTCGAGCCGCGGCACCTGCGTGGCTTCCGCGCCGCCGCCGACCGGGAGGTGGGCCTGGTCGAGCAGGTCGTCGGCCCGCGCGCGCGGGCGCCGACGCGCCAGCGGCACGCCGCCGAGGTGGCCCACCTGTGCCTCGCCCTGCACGCGGCGCTGGTGCGCGGCGGCCTGTCCGACCGCACGGGCTGACCCACCTGCAGGTGGCGCGGGGTACGGTGACGGAATGAAGGTCCTGGACGTGCTCGGGGTTCGGGTCGAGATGCCGACCAACCAGCCGATCGTGCTGCTGCGGGAGCGCGACGGCGACCGCTACCTGCCCATCTGGATCGGGGCGGCGGAGGCCACCGCGATCGCCTACGCCCAGCAGGGCGTCGTGCCGCCCCGGCCGCTGACCCACGACCTGCTCGCGCAACGTCATCGACGAGCTCGGCCACGAGCTGACCCGGGTGCGCATCGTCGCGCTCAAGGACGGCGTCTTCCACGCGATGCTCGACCTCGACGGGGGAGCGGCGGCCGGTGGCACCGACATCGAGTCGCGCTCGTCCGACGCGATCGCCCTGGCCCTGCGCGCCGGCGCCGAGATCGTCGCCGAGGAGGACCTGCTCGACGAGGCCGGGCGTCGAGATGGCCGAGACCGAGGACGACGAGGTCGAGAAGTTCAAGGAGTTCCTCGACCACGTCTCGGCCGACGACTTCGACACCGAGGCCGACACCGACAGCTGAGCCGGCCGCCGACACGCCGGTGAGCCTGCGAGGTCCGGGTCGTTGACCCGAGTCACACCTGCCCCTAGCGTCACACCTGTCACACCCGTGGCGGAGTAAGTGACGTCGATGTCATTCGTGGGCGTACAGTCGCACCAGCAGGTCGATACAAGGAGGTACACGTGGTCTCCACCGGAGAAGCGCGGCAGTCCGGGGGTCACCCCGTGCCCGCGCAGGGCGTGTTGTTCCAGGGCGACCTCCCCGAGCTCGACGAGGAGGCCGGCTACCGCGGCCCCACCGCGTGCAAGGCGGCCGGCATCACCTACCGCCAGCTCGACTACTGGGCCCGCACCGGTCTGGTCGAGCCCTCCGTGCGCCGGCGCGGCGGCTCCGGCACCCAGCGGCTCTACGGCTTCCGCGACATCCTCGTGCTCAAGGTCGTCAAGCGACTGCTCGACACCGGCGTCTCGCTCCAGCAGATCCGCGGCGCGATCACCGTACCTGCGCGAGCGCGGCGTCGACGACCTGGCCCAGATCACCCTGATGAGCGACGGCGCCTCGGTCTACGAGTGCACCTCGTCCGACGAGGTCATCGACCTGCTCCAGGGCGGCCAGGGCGTCTTCGGCATCGCCGTCGGCAGGGTCTGGCGCGAGGTCGAGGGCGAGCTCGCCGCAGCTGCCCAGCGAGCGCGCCGAGCACGAGGTCGACGCGACGCCCGCAGCCCGGCGACGAGCTCGGCGCCCGCCGCGCCGCGCGCCTGGCCTGACCCGCCGCTCGCACGGCCCGCGCACCGCGGGCGCGCCCGGTGGTAGATTGGCGCCCGCCGCTCACACCGTGTGGGAGAGTACCTCGACGCAGTGCATCGTCGGGGCGCCGAAGGGGCAAACCTCCCCGGAACCTCTCAGGCGCAAAGGACCACACGGGACAGGCACCTCTGGAGCACCCGGCCGCGCGCCGATGCGTGACAGAGGGGGAGACGTCGACGCCGTCTGCCCTCCAGGAGCCACCGTGAGCACCCCGACCCCACCGACCTGCCCGCCTTCGCCGCCCGCCACATCGGCCCGCGCGAGGACGACGTCGCCGCGATGCTCGAGGTCGTCGGCCGCAGCCTCGCTCGCCGACCTGGTCGACACCGCCGTGCCCGGCGGCATCCGCGGCGCCGAGGCCCTCGACATCGAGCCGGCCGCCGTCCGAGGCCGCCGTGCTCGACGAGCTGCGCGCGGTCGCCGCCCGCAACCAGCCGGGTGACCTCGATGATCGGGCTGGGCTACTACGGCACGCTCACCCCGGCCGGTGGTCCGGCGCAACGTGCTCGAGAACCCCGCCTGGTACACCGCCTACACGCCGTACCAGCCGGAGATCTCCCAGGGCCGGCTCGAGGCGCTGCTCAACTTCCAGACCGTCGTCAGCGACCTCACCGGCCTGCCCATCGCCGGCGCCTCGCTGCTCGACGAGGCGACCGCCGCCGCCGAGGCGATGACCCTGATGCGCCGCTCGAGCAAGGCCGCCGCCGACGCCGTGCTGCTCGTCGACCGCGAGGTCTTCCCGCAGACCCTCGCCGTCGTGCGCACCCGGGCCGTGCCGCTGCGGCATCGAGGTGGTCGTCGCCGACCTCACCGGCGTCACCACCGCCGACGAGCTGCGCGCGGCGGCCGGTGGCGCCGAGGTCTTCGGCGTGCTCGTGCAGTACCCCGCGCTGGACGGCGCGCTGCGCGACCTGTCCGCCGCTCACCGCCGCCGCGCACGACGCGGGCGCGCTCGTCACGGCAGCCGCCGACCTGCTCGCGCTGACCCTGGCGACCCCGCCGGGGGAGTGGGGCGCCGACGTCGCCGTCGGCTCCACCCAGCGCTTCGGCGTGCCGATGGGCTTCGGCGGCCCGCACGCCGGCTACATGACCGTGCGGCCGGGGCTCGAGCGCACCATGCCCGGCCGGCTCGTCGGCGTGCTCGGTCGACGCCGCGGGGCGCCGGCCTACCGGCTGGCCCTGCAGACCCGCGAGCAGCACATCCGCCGCGAGAAGGCGACCTCCAACATCTGCACCGCCCAGGTGCTGCTGGCCGTGATGGCCTGCATGTACGCCGTCTACCACGGCCCCGCGGGCCTGCGCGCGATCGCGCTCGGCGCGTGCACGCCCACGCCGAGGCGCTGCGCGACGCCCTGCGCGAGGGTGGCGTCGACGTGGCCGACGGCCCGGTCTTCGACACCCTCGCGGCCCGGGTGCCCGGCCGCGCCGGCCGAGGTCGTCGACGCCGCGCTGGCCGCCGGGGTCAACCTGTGGCGGGTCGACGACGACACCGTGCAGCTCAGCGTCGACGAGACGACCGGCCTGGTCGACCTCGGCCGGGTCGCGAAGGCGTTCGGCGTCGTCGGCGCCGCGAGCAGGTGCGCGCCGGCGCGCGCCGCAGTGGCCGCGACGCGCTGGTGCGCACCTCCGACTACCTGACCCACCCGGTGTTCCGACGCCACCACTCCGAGACCGCGATGCTGCGCTACCTGCGCCGGCTCGCCGACCGCGACTTCGCGCTCGACCGCGGCATGATCCCGCTCGGCTCGTGCACGATGAAGCTCAACGCCACCACCGAGATGGAGCCGGTCACCTGGCCCGAGTTCGCCGACGCTGCACCCGTTCGCCCCGCACGAGCAGACCGCGCGGCATCCGCGGCCTGATCGACGAGCTGAGCGGCTGGCTGTGCGAGATCACCGGCTACGACGCGGTGTCGCTGCAGCCCAACGCCGGCTCGCAGGGCGAGCTCGCCGGGCTGCTGGCGATCCGCGCCTACCACCGCTCGCGCGGCGACGACCAGCGCACCGTCTGCCTGATCCCGCGCCAGCGCGCACGGCACCAACGCCGCCAGCGCCGTGATGGCCGGCCTGCGGGTCGTCGTGGTCAAGACCGACCCGATCACGGCAACGTCGACCTCGACGACCTGCGGGCCAAGGTCGAGGAGCACCGCGACGACCTCGCGGCGATCATGGTCACCTACCCGTCGACGCACGGCGTCTTCGAGGACACCATCACCGAGCTGTGCGCGATGGTGCACGACGCCGGCGGCCAGGTCTACGTCGACGGCGCCAACCTCAACGCGCTCGTCGGGCTGGCCCAGCCCGGGCAAGTTCGGCGCCGACGTCTCGCACCTGAACCTGCACAAGACCTTCTGCATCCCGCACGGCGGCGGCGGCCCCGGCGTCGGCCCGGTCGGCGTGCGCGAGCACCTCGCGCCGTTCCTGCCCAACCACCCGCTCGACCCGGCGGCCGGGCCCGAGACCGGGGTCGGCCCGGTCTCGGGCGCGCCGTACGGCTCGGCGGGCATCCTGCCGATCTCCTGGGCGTACGTGCGGCTGATGGGCGGCGCCGGCCTGCGCCGGGCCACCGAGGTGGCCGTGCTGAACGCCAACTACGTCGCGGCCCGGCTGCGCGAGCACTACCCGGTGCTCTACTCCGGGCACCGACGGCCTGGTCGCCCACGAGTGCATCCTCGACCTGCGCGGCCTCACCAAGGACACCGGCGTCACCGTCGACGACGTCGCCAAGCGGCTCATCGACTACGGCTTCCACGCGCCGACGATGTCGTTCCCGGTGGCCGGCACCCTGATGGTCGAGCCGACCGAGAGCGAGGACCTGGGCGAGCTCGACCGGTTCTGCGACGCGATGATCGCGATCCGCGCCGAGATCGACGAGGTCGGCTCGCGGCGAGGTCGCGGCGGCCGACAGCGTGCTGCGCGGCGCGCCGCACACCGCCGCAGGCGCTGGCCGGCGAGTGGGACCACCCCTACGACCGCGACGCGGCCGCCTTCCCGACGGGCGTCGACCCGCCGGCAAGTACTGGCCGCCGGTGCGGCGCATCGACGGCGCCTACGGCGACCGCCACCTGGTCTGCTCGTGCCCGCCGCCGGAGGCGTTCGAGGACTGAGCAGCGTCACCCGCTGACCCGGATGCCGGCCGGTCGCCTCAGGCGGCCGGCTCGGCCGCCGCGCCACCCACCCGCACCTCGACGGTGCTGCCGCTCGCGCCCTTGTGCACGACGGCCTGGTGGGTGATGCGGGTGCGCAGGTCGGCCGACGTGGCTGACGACGCCGACGGCGCGGCCGCCCTCGCGCAGCCCGTCGAGCACGGTGAGCACCTGCTCGAGGCTGTCGTCGTCGAGGCTGCCGAAGCCCTCGTCGATGAACAGCGTGCCGAGGTCGAGGCCGCCGGCCTCCTCGCGCACCGCGTCGGCGAGCCCGAGGGCCAGGGCCAGCGAGGCCATGAACGACTCGCCGCCGGACAGGGTGGCGGTGTCGCGCACCCGGCCGGTCCACTGGTCGAGGACCCGCAGGCCCAGGCCGGAGCGGGCGCCCGCGGGCGGCGCGCTCGTCGGAGTGCTCGAGCAGGTAGCGCCCGCCGCCCATGACCGCGAGCCGCTCGTTGGCCAGGGCCGCGACGGTCTCGAGGCGGGCCGCGAGCACGTAGGCGGTCAGCCGCATCCGCAGGGTGTTGTCGGGGCCGATGCCGCTCGTGGTGTCGGCGAGCTCGCGGACCCGGGCGTCGCGCTCGGCGCCGAGCGCGACCCGGGCGCAGGCCTCGTCGACCAGCGGCAGGAGTCGCTCGAGGGAGCGCAGCGCTCGGGCGGCGTCGTCCTGGGCGGCCGCCGTGGTGAGCAGCGCCTCGCGGGCCGCCCGGTCGACGGCCTGCAGTGCCGGCGAGGTCGGGCGGGTCGGCGGCCAGGGCCGCGACGACCTCGGGGTCGTCGGCGACGGCTCGGGCCGCTGCGGTGTCCTCGACGTGGGCCGTGACGGCGGCGCGCAGCCGAGCCAGCTCGGTGGGGCCGAGCAGGGCCGCGCGGGCGGAGCCGGCGTCGTCGAACCCGGCGGTCTCGAGGGCTGCGTCGAGGTCGGCGGTCGCCGAGGCCAGCCGGGCCTCGGCACCATCGAGCTCGGTGACGGCGGCGGCGAGGTCGGTGAGCGACCGGGCAGCCCTCCGGTGCTCCGCCGGGTCGGGGGAGCCGCAGGGGCAGTCGGCGTGCTCGGCGCTCAGGGCCCGGATGCGGTCGTGCGCGGCCGCCTCGGCGGCGGCCAGGTCGTCGAGGGCGGCCGTGGCGGCCTCGAGGCGCGCCACGGTGCCGGCGACGGCGGTGCGGTGCTCCTGCGCGGCTCGGCTGACGACCTCGAGCCGGGCCGCGAGCTCGGCCCGTGCATCGGCGTCGGCGCGAGCGGCCGCCAGCGCGGCGGTGGCCTCGGACACCGCCAGGTCGAGGGCGTCGCGGTCGGCGCCGTCGAGGCCGGCGAGCCGGGTGCCGGCCCGGGTGCGCAGCGACTCGATCTCGGCCTCGACCGAGCGCAGCTGCGCCTCGGCGGCCGTCGAGCCGGTGCTCGGCCTCGGCGATGTCGTCGGGCAGCACCGGGTCGGAAACCGTTGCGGGAGTGGGGTGCTCGAGGCCACCGCAGACCGGGCACGGGTCGCCCTCGGAGAGGGCGCGGGCGAGCTCGGCCGCCATGCCGTCGAGCCGGCGCTGGCGCAGGTCGAGCAGCTCGCTGCGGCGGTCGAGGGCGGTGCCGCGCAGGTCGGCGTGCCGAGGTGCGAGGGCCTCGGCACGCGCGAGGTCGTGCTCGGCGGCGTCGAGCACCGTGACCCGGTCGCGGGTGGCCCGGAGCACCAGCTCGAGCTCGGGCACCCGCCCGGCGCCCGGCGGCCCGCGCCTCGACCTCGGCGGTGAGCACCTCGCGCTCGGCCTCCGCGTCGGCGAGCGCGGCCCCCACGCGCTCGGCGAGGGCCGTGAGCCCGGCGGTGCGGTCGTCGAGCTCGGCGTGCTGGCGGGCTCGCAGCGCCGCGTCGTCGGTCTCGCGAGCGAGCGCGGTGACGGTGTCGTCGAGGGCGTGCAGCCGGGCGAGCACCGCGGCCACCTCGTGCGTCGGGCAGTGTCGGGGAGCGGGCCGGTGGGCAGGGCCTCGCGGGTGCGCTCGACCTGGCGGCGGCAGGCGGTGACGTCGTCGACCGCCCGGTCGAGGGCGGTGAGGTGCCCGCGCAGGCCGGCGGCCCGTTCGGCGGCGGCGAGCGTCGCGACCCGCTCGACGTGGCTCGGCCGGGAGGCCTCGAGCGTCTCCAGCCGCGCCACGGCCCGCTGGCCCCGGGTGCGCAGGTCGTCGAGGGCGCGCGCGGCGGCCAGCGCCTCGGCGGCGGCCCGCTCGGCCCCGGATGCCGTGTCGAACGCGGCCATCGTCGTGCTCACCCGGGCGTCGAGCCGCTCGGCGACGGCGCGCAGGTGGGTGCCGACCGACTCGGGGGGGACCTCGGCCGTGGCCGTGACCGGGTCGCCCGCGGCGTCGTGCGCGTCGGCGAGCACGTCCTCGACGCGCACCAGCAGGGCCTCGAGCGTCGAGCGGGCGGCCTCGAGGTCGGCCCCGGCGGTGCGGCGAGCCTCGGCGAGCCAGGCCTCGACGTCGCTGAACGCGGAGATGTCGAAGAGCCGCTCGAGCACCTCGCGGCGGTCTTCGGGGGTGGCCCGCAGGAACGCGGCGAAGTCGCCCTGGGGGAGCAGCACGACCTTGGCGAACTGCGCCATGCCCATGCCCAGGGCGTCCTTGACGACGTCGGCGACCTCGTCGTTGCGGGTGCTCAGGGCCACCCACCGGCCGCCGCGGCGCTCCTCGAGGGTGACCATGGCCTGCACCGAGACCACGCCGGTGCCGCGCTTCTTGGGGCGCAGGAACTCGGGGGAGCGGGTGATCCGCAGCCGCCGGGTGCCGGCGGTGAGCTCGAGCGTGACGCGCGGCACGGCATCCGGCCCGGCGTGGTCGCTGCGCAGCCCCCGCTTGGACGCGCGAGCCGGGCACGTCGGCGTACAGGGCGAAGCAGATGGCGTCGAGCAGGCTGGTCTTGCCCGAGCCGGTGGGCCCGTGGATGAGGAAGAGCCCCTCGGCCGAGAGCGCGTCGACGTCGACGACGACCCGGTCGGCGAACGGCCCGAACGCCTCGATCTCGAGCCGGTGCACCCTCACGCGGCGCCCGCCGACCCGGTGGCGACGCCCTCGTCGTCGCCGACCTGGCGGGCGACCCGGCTGGCCTCGACGGCCTCGGCGAGCAGGGCCCGCTCGTCGTCGCTGGCGGCGCGACCGCCGCGCACGTGGCCCGAGGAAGTCGCAGCAGACCTCGACGTCGGTCGCGGTGGCGACCCGGGCGGCGTACGGCCGCAGCGGCACCGTGGCGCCCTGCGGGTCGAAGCGCAGCTCGAGGGTGAACGGGAAGCGGCGGCGCACCTGGTCCATCGCCCCGAGCGGCCGCTGCGGGTCGGTGAGGGTGACCTGGCACCAGGCGGCCTCGGCGCCTCGGTGTGCGGGGTCGGCGAGCAGCTGCTCGAGGGTGCCGCGCAGCACGGCCAGCGGCCGCTCGACCGGGCGCCTCGACGTGCTCGACGACCGGGGTGCGCGCCGGAGAGGTCGACCAGCAGGCTGCCCTTGCGGTGCGTCCACTCGGAGAACGACATCGCCACGGGGGAGCCGCTGTAGCGCACGCCGGGTGCGACCTCCTGGCGGCCGTGCAGGTGGCCCAGCGCGGTGTAGTCGATGCCGGCGAAGACGTCGGGCGGCACGGCCGACACCCCGCCGACGCTGATGTCGCGCTCGGACTCGCTGTCGACCCCGCCGGTGACGAAGGCGTGGGCCATGACCACGGTGCGCCCGCCGCGCTGCGTCGGCGTCGGCGCGCACCCGCGCCATCGCGGCGCGCAGCACGCCGGCGTGGGTGCGCTCGGTGGCGCCCAGCGGCGTCGGCGGCCAGCGCCGGCTCGAGGTAGGGCAGCGGGTGCACCGCGGTGTCGCCGAGCAGCACCGGGCGCCCGACGTCGGCGACCGAGGTGCGCAGGTGCAGGCCCGGCGCGCTCGAGCAGGCCGGACGCGAACCCGAGCCGGATGGCGGAGTCGTGGTTGCCGCTGCTGACGACGACCTGGGCGCCGGCGTCGACGAGCCGCAGCACGGTCTGCGAGAGCAGCTCGACGGTCTCGGGCGAGGGCATCGCGCGGTCGTAGACGTCGCCGCTGACGAGCACGGCGTCGACCCGCTCGGTGCGCACGACGTCGACGAGGTGGTCGAGGTAGGCGGCCTGGGCAGCCGAGCAGCCCCACCTGGTGGAACGAGCGCCCCAGGTGCCAGTCGGAGGTGTGGATCAGCCGCACGGGACCCACGCTACGAGTGGGGTGCGACACCACCGGTGACCGAAACGCGGTTCCGGCTACCGGCTCAGGTCGGTCCGTGGTTGGCTGGCGCCATGGGAGCAGAGGTCCAGGCGCAGAGCTACAGCCGTGAGGAGCGTCAGCGCTACCGCGAGAAGGTGCGCCAGAACCTCGACGTCTTCGAGAAGATGCTCAACACGAGCTCGTTCGAGTTCGACCAGCCGATGACCGGGCTCGAGATCGAGCTCAACCTCGTCGACGCCGACATGCAGCCGCACTTCCACAACGCGCGAGGTGCTGCACGCGATCGCCGACGAGAGCTACCAGACCGAGCTCGCGCAGTACAACATCGAGCTCAACGTGCCGCCGCGGCCGCTGCCCGGCGACTCGGCGCTCGAGCTCGAGGGCGAGCTGCGCGACAGCCTCAACGCCGCCGACCGCGCGGCCAAGGAGGTCGGCTCGAAGATCGTCGCGATCGGCATCCTGCCGACGATCATGCCCGAGCACTACGAGGGCGAGTGGATCAGCCGCAACAACCGCTACACCGCCCTGAACGACTCGATCTTCGTCGCCCGCGGCGAGGACATCTACCTCGACATCGAGGGCCCCACCGGTGAGCGGGTCGCCACCTACTGCGACTCGCATCGCCCCCGAGTCGGCCTGCACGTCGGTGCAGCTGCACCTGCAGGTGGCCCCCTCGGAGTTCGCCGCGCACTGGAACGCCGCGCAGGCGCTGTCCGCGCCCCAGGTCGCGCTCGGCCGCCAACTCGCCGTTCTTCTTCGGCAAGCGGCTGCACGCCGAGACCCGCATCGAGCTGTTCAAGCAGGCCACCGACACCCGGCCGGTCGAGCTGAAGAACCAGGGCGTGCGCCCCCGCGTGTTCTTCGGCGAGCGCTGGATCACCTCGATCTTCGACCTGTTCGAGGAGAACGTCCGCTACTTCCCGACGCTGCTGCGCCGAGACCAGCGACGAGGACCCGATGGCGGCGCTCGAGGCCGGCGATCGCGCCCGAGCTGTCCGAGCTGCGCCTGCACAACGGCACGGTCTACCGCTGGAACCGGCCGATCTACGACATCGTCGGCGGCACGCCCGCACCTGCGGGTCGAGAACCGCGTGCTGCCCGCCGGCCCGACCATCGTCGACGTGCTCGCCAACGCGGCGTTCTACTACGGCGCGATCCGGATGCTGGCCCACGAGGACCGCCCGGTCTGGACCAAGATGAGCTTCGCCGCGTGCGAGGAGAACTTCCGCCGGGCGCCCGCGACGGCATCGACGCCGCGCCTCTACTGGCCCGGCTTCGGCGAGCTGTCGGCCGACGAGCTGGTCCTGCGCCACCTGCTGCCGCTGGCCCACGAGGGGCTGCGCCAGTGGGGCGTCTCGGATGCCGTGCGCGAGCGCTTCCTCGGCGTCATCGAGGGCCGCTGCAAGACCGGGCATGAACGGCGCCGGCGTGGCAGAGCCGCGCCGTGCAGGCCTTCGAGGACGCCGGCTGCGACCGCGCGCGAGGCGCTGCGCCGGATGCTCGAGCAGCTACACCGAGCACATGGACTCCAACGAGCCCGTGCACACCTGGCCGCTGCCCTGAGGTCGCGCGTACGGTGGAGCGCATGCTCGAGTCATCGAAGGCGTTCAGCGGCATCGCGGTCAGGGACATCGCGCAGAGCAAGCACTTCTTCGGCGAGGTGCTCGGCCTGCAGGTCGACGACGGCGAGATGGGGATGCTCGTGCTGCGCCCCACCGGCGGCCGGCCGATCCTGCTCTACCCCAAGCCCGACCACGTGCCGGCCACCTACACGGTGCTCAACTTCCCGGTCGACGACGTCGGCGCGGTCGTCGCGGCGCTCAGCGAGCGCGGGGTCGCCTTCGAGCACTACGAGGGCACCCCGGCCGAGACCGACGACGACGGCGTCTTCCGCGGTGGCGGCCCGCTGATCGCCTGGTTCACCGACCCGTCGGGCAACGTCATGTCGGTGATCGAGGGCCCCGGCCTCGACGGCTGAGCGTCAGCCCGTGGTGTCGTTCCAGGCGCGCACCGCCGGCACGTCCCGCTCGTGGTCGAGCACGCAGACCGCACCCGCGTCGAGCAGCAGGTGGGCCCCGAAGCGGGCGTCCTGGCGCAGGTAGGTGGCGGTGAGGATGCGCAGCAGGTGCCCGTGGGCCACGAGGGCCACGTCGCCGCGCCGCAACGGCTCGGCCACCCGGGTCAGCACCCGCGACGCGCGGGCGGCGACCTCCTCGACCGTCTCGCCCGGGGTGTCGCCGGGCACGACCCCGTCGCCGAAGACCGTCCAGCCCGGGTCGCCGAGGCTCTCGCGGATCTCGCGTCGTCGTCCGCCCCTCGTAGCCGCCGTAGTCCCACTCCACGAGGTCGTCGTCGGTGACCGGGTCGAGCCCGGCGAGCTCGGCCGTGCGCCGGGCCCGCGCGAGCGGTGAGCACAGCACCAGCGCGAGGTCGAAGCGGGCCAACCGGGGGGCGAGCAGGCGGGCGTCGCGCTCGCCGTTCGCGGTCAGGGGCAGGTCGGTGCGGCCGGTGTGCCGCCCGTCGCGGCTCCACTCGGTCTCGCCGTGGCGGAGGAGGACGAGACGGCCGGTCGGCTCGGCTGCTGGCGACATGCGCACCACTGTGGCATCCCGGTGGAAGGATGAGCGCCATGCCGTCCTACGTCGCGTTCCTGCGGGCCGTGAACGTGGGTGGCCGCTTCGTGAAGATGGCCGAGCTGCGCACCGAGCTCGAGGGCGCCGGCTTCACCGACGTCGAGACGCACATCCAGTCCGGCAACGTGCTCGTCCGCAGCGGGCGCCGGTCCACGCGGCGCGGTCGCCACCGAGATGGCCACGGGTGCTGGGGGAGTGGGCCGGCTTCGACGGTGCCCTGCATCGTGCGCACCCCGGCCGCAGCTGCGCTCGGCCCTGGCCGCGGTCGACGCCGTGCCGCCGCTGCTCGAGGGCGGCCGGCGCTACCTGGCCTTCGCCGACGGCGCCGTGCCGTCGGCGGCCGCCGCCCAGCTCGACGCGTGGGACGCGCCGGGGGAGCGCTGCCTCGTGCTCGGCTCGGAGATCCTCGCCGAGATGACCAGCGGGTTCCAGAAGACCAAGCTGACCAACACCCGGATCGAGCGGATCACCGGCCGCACGACCACCTGGCGCGACCTGAAGGTGGTCCGCGCCATCGACGAGAAGTGGGGAGCCTGATGGCCCAGCAGCCAGCCCAGCCCGAGACCGGTGGCACCGGTCTCGGCCACCGCAGCGTCACGATGACCCGCACCGAGAAGGGCACCTACCTCGTGACCAACGTCGCGCGGCGGCACCCTGAGCGTCGGTGGCGGAGGGGAGTCCGCCGACTTCACCCCGGTCGAGCTGTTCCTCACCTCGATGGCGGCGTGCAGCGCCACCGACGTCGACTTCATCACCAGCCGGATCGCCGAGCCGGTGCAGTTCGACGTGACCTCCGAGGGGGTGAAGATGCGCGACGGGGGCGAGAACCACCTCGGCGACATCGAGGTGACCTTCACCGGTGCGCTTCCCCGAGGGTGACGGCCGGCGACCGGGCCCGCGAGCGGTTGCCACGGGCCATCGAGCAGAGCCGCGACCGGCTGTGCACGGTGTCGCGCACCGTGCAGCGCGGCGCGCCGATCGACATGCACGAGGACTGAGCGGGTCGCGGTGGAGCCGGACCCGGCCCTGGCGGCCGTCAAGACCTACAACTACCTGCGCATCGCCCTCGCGGCCCTGGTGCTGCTGCTCTACACCGCCGTCGTCCTGCGAGTGGTGGGCCGCCGGCCGCTGCCTGCAGACCTCGATCAGCGCCTACTACTACACGCCGGTGCACGCGGTCTTCATCGGCGTGCTCGTCACGATGGGCGTCTGCCTGGTCGCGCTGAAGGGCAACACCGACGGCGAGGACGTGCTGATGAACCTCGCCGGGATGCTCGCCCCCGGCGTCGCCTTCATCCCCACCCCCGGTGCGGCGCAGTGCAGCTCGGCACCGCTGCTGGACACCGACATCCCGGCTGGCGTCGGCCAACAACATGCCCGCCCTGTTCGTCACCGGGGCGGTGGTCGGGGTCGCCGCCGCTCGTGATCGCCCGGCGCCAGGGCGGCGTCACGGGCGTGAGCACCGCCGACCGGCTCGGCGCTGGCGCTGACCCTCGCCGTGCTCGGTGGGGGCGTCGTGTGGTTCTTCGTCGCCCGCGACAGCTTCATCGCCCACGGCCACGACGCCTCGGCCATCCCGATGTTCCTGGCGATCATCGGCGTGGTCTGGCTCAACGCTCGCGACGTGCAGCGCCGCGGTGCGCGAGGGTGCCGCGCCCACCACCCACACCCGCTACGTCGCGATGTACCGCGGCGATCGCCGTGGCGATGCTGGTCGCCCTCGTGGCCACGGTCGCCATCAACCTGCGACTCACCGGCGTCGACCTCGCTGGTCTTCTGGGTCGAGGTCGTGCTGCATCACCCTGTTCGCGGTGTTCTGGCTGGTGCAGACCACCGAGCTGTGGAACCGCGGGCTGCGCCGAACCTGAGCACCTCGACCCCTATCGTGGGCGCATGGCCCGCTACCTCGACGTGCACCCGGTCGACCCGCAGCCCCGGGCGATCGCCCAGGCGGTGGCGGTGCTGCGCGAGGGCGGCCTGATCGCCTACCCGACCGACTCCGGCTACGCCCTCGGCGCGATGATCGGCAACCAGCCGGGCAAGGACCGCATCCGCGAGATCCGCCGGCTCGACGACCGCCACCACTACACGCTGATCTGCCGCGACTTCGCCCAGCTCGGCCAGCTCGTGCACGTCGACAACTCGGTGTTCCGGGCGGTCAAGGCGTCGACGCCCGGGCCGTTCACGTTCATCCTGCCGGCCACCCACGAGGTGCCCCGCCGGCTGCAGCACCCCAAGAAGCGCACCGTGGGGGTGCGCATCCCCGACCACCCGGTGGTGCGGGCGCTGCTCGCCGAGCTCGGTGAGCCGCTGCTCTCCTCCACCCTGATGCTGCCCGGTGAGGCCGAGCCGATGACCGACGGCTGGGCGGTCAAGGAGGAGCTCGACCACGTCGTCGACGTCGTCATCGACTCGGGGGAGTGCGGCACCGAGCCGACGACGGTCGTCGACTTCTCCAGCGGTGCCGCCGAGGTGGTCCGGGTGGGCTCGGGGGACCCGTCGCGCTTCGAGTGACGCGGTTCGAGTGACGCGGGTCAGGCCGGCTCCACCGCACGGGCCGCGGCGCGCAGCTCGGTGAGCACCCGGGCGTCGATGCCGCCGGGCGAGCGCCTGGTCTCGAGGTTCACCTCCGACATCCAGGCGTCGAGGGCGTCCTCGACGTCGGGGCCGCCGCGCCCCACCGCGTCGAGCAGTCCGGCCACCTCGTCGCGCAGGGCCCCCCGGAGCGGCTCGACGTCCTCGGGGCCCCCGAAGAGCAGCGTCGACAGGTCGTGCAGCCGGGCCAGCTCGCGCGGCGCGTCCGGGTGGTCGTCGACGCGCAGGTCGGCGAGCACGCCGCACCCGTCGTAGCCGGCGCCCGGGGCGAGCGCGAGGATCGCCGCACTCTGCCGGCCGCGGGAGTCACCTCCAGCGGCATCCCCGGCGAGAACCGTTGCGATCAGGCGGTGGTCGAGGGGTTGACCCGCCGTGCCGAGCCAGGCCGCCTCCATCGCCTCGACCACCTCGGGGCCGGTCAGGATGTTGCCCTGGATCGCGTAGGCGGTGTGCTCGTCGCCCGCGGCGACCCCGCCGGCCCAGTCGAAGCAGCCCGCACCGGTGAAGGTGGCGGCACCGGTGGGGCCGACCGCACCCACCTGGCGCTGGTCGCGTCCGTCGTCGGCGGCGACCGCGGCAGCCAGCGCGGCGCCGACCTCGGTGCCGGCCGCGAGGGCGTCGAGCACCTCGTCGAGGTAGGCGACCCGGGCGAGCGACTGGGTGGCGACGGCGCCGACGCCCTGCCGCACGGCCGGCACGACCGAGCCGACGGCGAGGAACTTGCTGGCGACGGCGACACCCCAGGCGTCACCGTCCCGGGCGGCGATCGAGAACGTCATGGCGACAGCGTAGGTGGCGTTCCGACGGCGCTCAGACGACGTCGAAGAGCTCGGTGTGGATGCGCCGTCCGGGCACCCCGCGGTCGCTGATGATGCGGGTGGCGGCGGCCACCATCGGCCCGGGCCCGCAGATGAAGTAGTCGACCACCTCGCGCTTGCGGCGCAGCGGGAGCGCCTTCTCGAGCACGTCCTGGGTGAAGCGGCCGACCTCGCCGTCCCAGTCGTCGGGTGGCTCCTCGAGGATCTCGACGAGGTGGATGTCGAGCCGCTGGTCGAGGTGCTCGTGGTCGGCCCGGTGGAGCAGGTCGTCGGCGGTGCGGCCCGCCACGACGAGCAGCACCGGCCGGGTGTCGCCGCAGTCGGCCAGGGTGCGCAGCATGCTGAGCATCGGGGTGATGCCGACCCCTCCGGCGATGAACACGAACCGGTCCGACGCGAGCCCGTCGAGCGTGAACGACGCCGTGCGGGCCGTCGAGGAACACGCTGCGCCCCGGGCGCAGCCCCGCCACCAGGTCGCTGAAGTCGCCGATGCCCTTGATGGTGAACTCCTTGCGCGCCGGCTGGGTCGCGGCGGAGGCGATCGTGAACGGGTGCTCCTCGAAGACGAAGGGCGACGTGCCGATCTTCAGCCAGGCGAACTGGCCGGGGCGGAACGCGCACTCCCTGGTGCCCCGCGGCGTGCAGCACCAGGGTGACCGCGGTCGGGGACTCGCGCCGCACCTCGTCGACCACGTAGCGGTTCCGGCGCGAGCGCAGCGGCCGCCAGAGCCAGCGGTGGGCGACCGCGGCGAGCATGGCCAGCGCCACGACCACGAACCAGACGCGCGCCTCCGGGTAGCGGGTCAGGTCCTCGAGCCAGAGCACGTGCAGGGCGGTCGCGAGCAGCGCCACGTTCGCCAGGACCACGTGGCTGAGCCGCCATCCCTCGTAGCGGGGACGCCGGCGCCGCCGGCTGAGCCCCAGCGCCACGAGGCCGAGCAGCGCGAGGGTCGCGATGCTGGCGGCCCAGACCCGCGGTGGCGCCTCCCGCAGGTCGAGCACCGCCGGGTCCGAGCTCGGGGCGCAGCAGCACCGCCGCCACGTGCACGAGCACGAGGGCCACGGCGGCGATCGCCAGCGCCCGGTGGCCGCGCAGCAGCCGTTCGACGCCGAGGTACCCGGTGAGGGGGCGGAACCGGCTCGGCAGCACGAAGGTGAGCACGAGCGAGCGACGCCGCGGCGAGCGCGGTGCTGAGCGAGACCCAGCGCAGGGTGCCGCGGTGCGCCGAGTCGGGGGCGGACCAGAGGGCCCAGAGGGGCACGAGGACCGCGGCGGCGACAAGGATGATCCACACACTGGGGGCGACCCGGCGTCGTGCTGCCCCACCCCCGCGACCTACGCGCAGACGCCGTCCGCCGACGGGTTTCGAGTCCACGACGGCAACCATTCCTTGGGCGGAAGACGTCGAACAGACTAGAACCGGGCCCCCTCAAGCGGGCGTTAAGACGCACCTAAGTTCCCTGGCTTCGGGCCCGGGGTGACGACAGGTCAGGTGGCGCGCACCCGGTTGTTGCGGGGCCCGTGCTCCAGCTCGGCCTCGCCGAGCAGCTCGAGCACCGGGGTGACGTAGTTGGCGAACCGCCCGCGGTAGCCCTTGCGCAGGCCGTAGTAGCCGCCGACCGGGTTGTCGTCGCTGCGGGCCCACGCCTCGACGGTGCCGTCCTTGACCGGCTTGCCCTCGTCGGCGTTGCCCAGCGGCACCCAGTCGCCGCGCTCGCGCAGCATGGTGGCCAGGTCGTCGACCGCGGCCAGGTGGTACGACAGGGTCGTGCTGCCCACCCGCACGACCAGGGCCGGTGGGTCGGCGGCCTCGTCGCGCCACGCGGTGTAGCTCGAGGTCTGCGACGGGGTCTGCAGCACCCAGGGGTCCTGGGCGGTCCCGGTTCCGTACGTCACGTCATCGGTCATGGCGCCACCTTCCTTCCGCGTCGGACGCTAACAGCCCTAAGGTGACGTCTCCTGTCATGTACGGAAGGGGAGTCGGTGCGAGCCTCCCGGTTGCTGCTCATGTTGCTGCTGCTGCAGAACCGCGGCCGGATGACGGCGGCCCAGCTCGCGACCGAGCTCGACGTCAGCCGGCGCACCGTGCTGCGCGACATCGACGCGCTGGGGGAGGCGGGCCTGCCGGTCGTGGTGCACCGCGGACCGCGCGGCGGGGTGGAGCTCGGCTTCAGCTACCGCACCCGGCTCACCGGTCTCGCGACCGACGAGGCCGAGGCCCTCGGGGTGCTGCTCGCAGCCCCCGTCCCGGAGGTCGCCGAGCTCGGGCTCGGGGAGGCCGCGGCGCGGGCCCGCACGAAGCTGCTCGAGTCGCTGCCGGACCCGGTGCGCGCGACGGTGCAGCGGTCGCAGGACCGCGTGCAGTTCGTCGCCGCCGCGGCGGCCGGCCCCGACCCCAGGGTGCGCGCCCTGGCCGAGGCGATCCGGGGGCGCCGCGTGGTGCGGCTCGACGCCAGGTCGCGATCGCCCGTCGTCGTGCACCCGGTGCGGCTGCTGCGGTCGGCGGACGGCTGGGCCGTGGTCGACGAGCGCACCCCGGACACCTCGGTGCCGCAGGCCCGCTGGCACACCGTCAACGTGTCGGCACTGAGCTTCTAGGCGGCGTCACCGGACCGGCGGTGGAAGACGCCGACCCAGGTCTGCGGGCCGCCGACGTGCAGCGGGTGCGGCCCTGGGGTCAGGGACACCTGCTCGACGTCACCGGCGGCGTGCGACTCCATCTCGGGGCGGGTGAGCAGCCAGGGTGGCCCGTCGTCGGTGGGGGCGCCGTCGGGCAGCACGAACTGCACCGACACCAGCTCGCCACCCGGCGCGAGCAGCGCGCGGATGCCGGCGACGGCGTCGACCCGCAGGGCACGGGGGAGGGCCTGCACGGTGAACACGTCGACGACGAGGTCGAAGGCACCGACGAGGTCGGCGGGCAGGTCGAGCAGGTCGGCGACGCGGTAGTCGACGTCCGTGCCGGCGTGCCTGGAGCGCGCGAGCTCGACCGCCGACGGCGCCAGGTCGAAGGCGACGGTGCGGTACCCGCGTGAGGCGAGCAGCTCGGCATCCGCACCGAGCCCGGCACCGACGACCACGGCGCGCCGCCCGGCCCCGGCGCCCGCGCGGTCGACGTGGGCGAGCACCGGCGGGTAGGGCGCGGTGCGGTCCCAGGGCATGTCGACCTCGTCGCGCGCGGCGGCGGACCACAGCTCCTCGAACCAGCGGGTGGGCTCGCCGTCGGCCCCGGCCTCGCCGGCCAGCCGGCCGGCCTCGACGTCCCAGTCACGTGAGTCGGGCATCGCCCCACGCTAGCCGGGCGGCGCACGGCTCAGCGGCGCTCGAGCCGCACCATCACCTCGGTGTGCGGGGTCTGCGGGAACATGTCGAAGACCCGCCCGGTGACGGGGTGCAGCGACGGCATCGCCGCGAGGTCGCGGGCGAGCGAGTCGACGTTGCAGCTGGAGTACACGACCGTGCTCGCGGGCGAGCGCCTCGAGCCAGCCGGCGAGGTCGGCCCCGATCCCACGTCGCGGCGGGTTGACGACGACGAGGTCGGGCGCGGGGGAGAGCACGGCGGTCGTCGCGTCGCCCACGACGAAGGTCGGCCGGTCGCTGGATGCCGGCCCACCGGCATCGCACGCGCGCTCGCGCCGCGTCGACCGCCTCCGCCGAGGTCTCGACGCCGAGCACCGTGCGACCGGGGGCGGTGGCGTGCAGGGCGAAACCGCCCACGCCGCAGTAGAGGTCCCACACGACGCTCGGGGTCGGCGTCGTCGACCCAGTCGCGCGCCTGCCGGTAGAGAGCGCCGGCCACCGCGGTGTTGGTCTGGAAGAACGACTTCGGGCCGAGCAGCAGGGTGACGTCGCCGACCCGCATCGGCAGCAGGGTCTGCGCGGTGAGCGCGACCTCGGTGTCGCCCTCGAGCACCGCCTTGTGCTCCGGGTGCAGGTTCGCGGTGACCACGCGCGCCGAGGGCAGGTCGGCCAGCAGGCGGGGGAGCGCGGCCCGCAGGTCGGCGAGGTGGCGGTCCGAGCGCAGCACGAACCGCACGAGGTGCTCGCCGTCGGGGGAGTGCGTGACGATGAGGTACTTCAGCTCGCCCGCGCCGCGCCGGCACGTCGTAGGGCTCGAGGCCGAGGTCGGCGACGAAGCGGTGCAGCGGGTCGAAGGTGGCGGCCAGACCGGGCTCGTAGAGGCCGCAGCGGCGCAGGTCGACGCCGCGGCCGCGCTCGTCGAGGATGCCGAGGGTCGGGTTGCCGGTGCGGCCGCCGACGACCAGCTTGGCCTTGTTGCGGTAGTGCGACGCCGGGCTGCGCGCGGGGTCGAGCCAGGCCAGGTGCGGGGCGACGTCGGCCAGCGCGGTGCCGGCGCGGTGCTGCTTGGCCGCCAGCTGCTCGGCGTAGGGCGTGCCCATCAGGGTGCACGAGCGGCACCGGCCGGCGTCGAAGTAGTCGCACTGCATGGTGCGGCCAGCGTATGCCGCGGCGGGCGGCTGTCGGTGCCGCGCCCTAGCGTGGGGTGGTCCGGTTGCACCGAGCCAGGAGGAGACCACCATGACGACCCTCGCGAACCGCCCGAACACCGCGCTGATGGTCATCGACGTGCAGAACGGCGTCGTCGCCGGCAGCCACGACCGTGACGGCGTGATCGGCAACATCAACGCCCTGGTCGACAAGGCCCGGGCCGAGGAGGTGCCGGTGGTCTGGGTGCAGCACTCCGACGACGGCCTCGAGCTGGGCAGTGACGACTGGCGGATCGTCGACGAGCTGTCGCCCGCCGACGGCGAGCCGGTCGTGCAGAAGAACTACGGCGACTCCTTCGAGGCGACCGACCTCGAGCAGGTGCTCGCCGGCCGTGGCGTCGGGCGGGTCGTGGTCACCGGCGCGCAGAGCGACGCGTGCATCCGGGCGACCCTGCACGGGGCCCTGGTCCGGGGCTACGACGTGACCCTGGTCGGCGACGCGCACACGACCGAGGACCTCACCCAGTACGGTGCGCCCAGCCCCGACCTGGTCATCTCGCACACGAACCTGTACTGGCAGTGGGCCAGCGCGCCGGGCCGGCAGCGGTGACGTGGTCACGACCGGCGAGGTCGACGTTCACGACGCAGCCGGGCTGAACCGGTGGGTTCGGGCCCGAACCCTGCGGAGTCGAGGTGGGCGCGGTTCCGGTCGTCGAATTGGTACTTTGCAGCGGAATCCGTAGGCGGGTAGGGTGAGCCCGAGCGATATCCGAACCCCTGTGAGAACCGTGTCCCCACCCGAGGGTGGGGGAGGAGGCGCCCCCATGACCGACCAGCTGCAGACCGCACCCGCCGTGCCCGCGCACGACCCCGGCACCTACCGTCGCCTCCCGGAGCGCACCCGCCCGGTCGACCCCGAGGTCGTCGAGCGGCTGCTCGCCGCCGAGTGGGCGCGGTTCACCTCGTGGTCGGGGGAGTCGGGCGCCCACAACGAGCGGGCCAGCAAGTCGCTGCCGCTCGGGGTCACCAGCTCGTTCCAGCACTGGGAGCCGTACCCGATCTCGATCGCCTCCGCCCGGGGCGCGTGGCTCACCGACGTCGACGGCAACCAGCTGCTCGACCTGTCGATGGGCTTCGGCGCGATGCTGGTCGGCCACCTCAACCCGCACGTCGTCGAGAAGGTGACCGAGGCGCTCACCCACACCGGCACCCTGTTCGTCACGCCCTCGCCGCAGGCGACCGAGATGAGCGAGCGGTTCTGCGACCGGTTCCAGCTCGACATGATCCGGTTCACCAACTCCGGCACCGAGTCGCTGATGTACGCCATCCGCTGCGCCCGCGCCTACACCGAGCGCAAGGCGATCATCAAGATCGAGGGCGGCTACCACGGCGGCTACGACGCGCTGCAGGTCTCGGTCAAGCCGGGCCTCGACGAGATCGGCCCGGCCGACGCGCCCACCCCGCAGGTGCCCTTCGACGTCGAGGCGGGCACCGTCCACGTCATCGCCTACAACGACCTCGGGCAGCTCGACCGCGTGCTCGCCGAGCACGGCAGCGAGATCGCGGCCCTGGTCGTCGAGCCGGTGATCGAGAACCTGTCGATCGTCGTGCCCGACGAGGGCTACCTCGCCGCCGTCCGCGCGGCCTGCGACGCCCACGGCGTCGTCCTGATCTTCGACGAGGTCAAGACCGGGCTCACCGCCGGCTACGCGGGCGCCGCCCAGCGGCTCGGCGTCACGCCCGACCTCATCACCCTGGCCAAGTCGATCGGCGGCGGCCTGCCGCTCGCGGCGTTCGGCGGCAAGCGCGAGGTCATGGAGGTCGTCGTCGACGGCCGGATGGCCCACTTCGGCACCTACAACGGCAACCCGCTCGTGATGGCGGCCGCGCAGGCCGTCGACGAGATCTGCACCCGCGAGGCCCTCGCCGAGGCCGAGGCCGTCAACGTGCGCGCCCTGCAGGCCATCGACGCCATCATCGACGAGTACGAGCTGCCGGCCCACACCGTCGGCCTCGGGGTCAAGGGCTGCGTCACCTGGTCGACGACCCCGGTGCGCAACTACCGCGACTACAAGGCGACCGACTTCGCCCTGGCCGAGCTGTCCTGGCTGTGGGGCGTCAACCGGCACATCCTCACCCCGCCCGGCCTCGACGAGCAGTGGCTGGTCTCGCTGGTGACCACCGACGCCGACATGGCCACCCTGGTCGACGACTTCCGCGAGCTGGCCCAGGCCCTGCGCGCCTGACCGCGTCGTCGAGGACGCGGTTGCGTCATCGACGGTGGCGGCCCGGCCCCTTCCCGGCTGACCGGTCAGGCCGCAGGGGAGGGCGAGTGGACCCCGTCCGAACGCGGGGAACCTGAACTGACATAATGTTGATTATCGGCGTTACTCACCCGTGCTCGTCACCCCTTCCGGGGTGGCCGGTCAGCAGCAGCCGCTGTCGCCCGCCCGGCGGGCCCGAACCCGCACCAGCTCGCGCTGCGGCGCGGCGGGCGTCACGTCGCTCGTGGTCGCGGGCCAGCGCGACGACCGGCATCACGAACCGGTGCTTGGCGACGCACCGCACGTGCACGTGCTCCACCGGGCCGTCGGTGCTCGGCAGCACGTCCCGGTCGACCACCTCGGCGATCTGGCCGCACTGCGGGCACCGCGTCCACTCGATCCACTGCATGGCGACTCCTCCCGGGCCGGTTCCTCTCGATGTGCGTCAGGAGTGAGTCGGCGCGGTCCTGATACGTGTCCCGGGGTCGATGGGTGACAATGTTCGCTCGTCGTGGCACAACCGCCAGCAGTGAAGGAGCTTCAGGGTGAGCAAGTCGTCCAGGCCGCAGGGTGGTGCCCGGGCCGGCCGGGCCAAGGTCGACGAGGTGCGCCAGGCGCAGCGAGCCAAGGAACGCCGGTCGCGGATCATCCTGATCACCGCCGTGTCCGCCGTCGTGCTGCTCATCGCCGGCATCGTCGGGTTCACCGTCTACAACGACGTCTCGAACCGCCCGACGCTCGACGCCGTCAAGACCTACACCGTCGAGCGCGACCACACCACCGACCCGGTGACCTACGCGCAGACCCCACCGGTCGGTGGCGACCACGCCCCGACCTGGCTGAACTGTGGCGTGTACACGGCACCGGTCAAGAACGAGCTGGCGGTGCACGCGCTCGAGCACGGCGCGGTCTGGGTGACCTACGACCCCAAGCTGCCGGCCGACCAGGTCGCGAAGCTCACCGCGGCGATCCCCGACACCTACATGGTGCTCTCCCCCTACGAAGGCCTGCCCGGCCCGGTCGTCGCCAGCGCCTGGGGCACCCAGCTGGTGCTGACCGGGGTCGACGACCCCCGCCTGGAGGAGTTCATCAAGGCCTACCGGCAGGGCCCGCAGACCCCCGAGCCCGGCGCCGCCTGCACCGGCGGCAGCGCGGGTGACGTGCCGGCGAGCGGGTGACCGAGCGCCGGCCCGACGACCCGTCGGGCGACGACGACTTCGTGGGCGACGACTTCGTCGGCGACGAGGTCGTGGACCACACCCCCGTGGGTCAGGACCGGGCCGAGACGGCCGGGACGACGACCGGGACGACGACCAGGACGACGACGACGACGCCGAGCCCGCGCCGCGGAACCGGGGCCGGCTCCTGCTCATCGGGCTGGCGGCCCTGCTCGTCGGCGTGCTCGGCACGCTCTGGGTGGTGCAGGCCCGCAGCTCGGCACCGACCGACTTCGGTGCGGATGCCGGCTTCTCGCGCGACATGCAGACCCACCACGCGCAGGCCGTGCAGCTGGCCTTCCTCGTGCGGGACCGCACCGACGACGCCGAGGTGCGCACCGTCGCCTTCGACATCATCACCACCCAGCAGCAGCAGGCGGGCCAGATGTACGGCTGGCTGGTGCAGTGGGGCCTGGACCAGACCGGCGGTCACCCGCCGATGGCGTGGGTCGGGGGCGAGCACGCGGCGGCCCACGCCAACGCGGACGGCACCATGCCCGGGTCCGCCACCGCGAACCAGATCGCGGAGCTGGAGGACGCCACCGGGGTCGAGGCGGAGCGGATCTTCCTGCGCCTGATGATCGCCCACCACACCGGCGGGGTCGCGATGGCCAAGGCCGCCGAGGACGAGGCGCGCACCCCCGAGGTGAAGAACCTGGCCAGGGCGATCGCGGTCGGCCAGGCCGCCGAGATCGAGCAGATGCAGCGGATGCTCGCCAACCGGTCCTGACCCGCTCAGCCGGCCTCGGCACGGCGCCGGGTCACCCGCCGGGCCTCGACCTCGTAGCGGCTGGCCACCGCACCACCGGCCCGGAAGAACCGACGCCGCAACGAGCCCTCGACCTCGACGTGGTCGTCGACCGCGCACCGCGACGCCGAGCGCCGGGCCGCGGGGGTCCAGCAGGCCACGTCGATGGTGTCGACCCCGGCGCGGGGCCGGTCGCGACGCCGTTCGGCCCGCGGGACGACCACCCGCAGGGTCAGCACGGTGTCGCCGCTCGGCAGCTCGCGCGGCTCCCCCGTCGCGGTGACCCGACCCACCAGGTGCACCGAGTTGACATAATCCATCACCTGTCCCCCGTCCGGGAGCGACCTGCCCCCACCACCCACCCTCCCCACCGGGACCAGCGGCCACAAGGGCCCCGCCGGCCCTGTGGACGACGCTCGGCTCGCGGTCGGCCCTGTGGACGGGCAAGACATGGCCCGAACGGGTGGTATTTCTCCATCGAGGGTGTCAGACCAGGGGTTGTCGGCCTATCGTGGCAAGTGGTTCGGTGCAGCAGGGGCTCGAACCGGGCGCTCTCCGGGGTGTCGCTGAACTTCACAGGAAGACGTGAGTCGTGCGCTGGGCACCTTTGATGCGCGGAGCGGCCGGATCGATCGCGCTCGCGGCCGTCGTGGCCGGTACGGCGACGAACGCCGTCGCCGCACCCGTGCCCTCACCGTCGTCCACCTCGACGCGCAGCACCTCGAGCCCGGCACCCACCCCGACCAGGACCACGCCGAAGCCCACGCCGTCGACCGGCACCACCCACCCCGCCGAGCGACCCGCCGCGCACCGCCTCCCCCACCGAGGGTGACGGCGAGCCCGACCACCCGGTCGGCCTGTCCGGCGCCTTCCTGGCCGCCCAGATCGCCGAGGCCGACCGCATCGCCGCCGCGCTCACCGCGAGCAACTCCAAGGTCGCCGCCGCCACGCGCGAGATGAACGCGCTGTCCGACAAGTCCAACGCGCTGCTCGAGTCCCTCGTCGCCGCCCGCGAGACCGAACGGGCCGCCACCGACGAGGCCGTCTCGGCGCACGCCGACCTGGTCGTCCTCGAGGGCCGCCTCGCCACGGCCCGCCAGATCCTGCGCGACTGGGTCTTCTCCGTCTACTCCGGTGGGGGCGGCGACGCCGACCTCGCCGGGATGCTCGACGCGATGAGCTCCGAGCCCGACCAGGTCGGCGACCCGCTCGGCGACCTGTCCTACCTCACCGAGCAGCGCACCCGGGCCCTCCAGGACGTCAAGGTGCTCACCGCCGAGCAGGTCCGGCTCAGCGCCGCCGCCGACGCGGCCGAGGCGTCCGCGGCCGACGCCACCCGCGTCATCCAGCGCGACAAGGCGGCCCTGGACAAGGTCGTCCTCGAGCAGCGCGCCCGGGTCGGCGAGCTGCGCAAGCTGCAGGTGGCCGAGGTCGAGAAGGCCGGCCCGGTGGCCAACATCCTCGTCGGCGCCCGCACCCCGGCCGCCAAGGCCGCCGCGCAGCGGCTGCGTGACGCCCTGGCCTCCGCCTCGGTCGACACCACCGCGATCGGCAAGCCGTGCACCGGCGACACCACCGTCTACCCCAACGGGATGATCCCGGCCAGCGGGCTGTGCCCGCTGTGGGGTGCCGCCGGTGAGAGCCTCTCCCCCGGCGCCGCGGCCAGCTTCAACGCGATGAGCAAGGCGTATGCCGCGCAGACCGGCATCCCGCTGTGCGTCACCGACTCCTACCGCTCGCTGCCCGACCAGATCTCGATCAAGGCCAAGCGCGGCCGCTTCGCGGCCACCCCGGGCACCAGCCGGCACGGTCTGGGCCGCGCGGTCGACCTGTGCGGCGGCGTGCAGAGCTTCGGCTCACCGGCGCACCAGTGGATGCGGCAGAACGCGCCGCTCTACGGGTGGTTCCACCCGTCCTGGGCCGCCGCCGGCGGGTCGCTGCCCGAGCCGTGGCACTTCGAGTACGCGGGCTGATCCACCGCCGCGGACACGAGCGGAACCGAGTACCGCAACCTACGGTGCTGACCCCCGGGGTGTGGAACGCTTCGCGCATGACGACGCAGTCCGAGCGGGTCGACGCCTACGCCGAGACCACCCGCTACCACCGCCCCTGGTACTGGTACGACTGGGCGAACTCGGCCTTCGTCACGACGGTCGGCACCGTGCTCTTCGGCCCGTACCTCACCTCGGTCGCCAAGCAGGCGGCCTGCCCGGGCCAGGACTCCGACGCCGCCTGCTCCACCGACCTGTACGTCATCCCCGCCGCTGACGGGCTGCCGAGCTGGGTCGCACGTCGTCGCCTTCGTCACCGTGGTGCTGCTGCTGGTGCTGCTCGTGGCCGGTGTCGTCGCCTACGCCCGTGGCCGCGAGCTGCCGGTGCGTCCCACCAGCGTCGTCGTCCCGCTGTTCGTCGCCGCGATCGTGCTCGTGCTCACCGCGCCCCTCGACCCCGGCTCGATCGCCCCCTACACGATCACCCTCGCGACGATCGTGTCGGCGCTGCTGCTCATCATGGTCGGCGCGATCGCCGACCGCGTCCCACCGGCCGGCCCGGCTGCTCGGCCTGTTCGCCTGGGTCGGCTCGGGCGCCGCCATCGCCCATGTTCTTCGTCGCCGGCACGCAACTGGCAGCTCGGCGCGGTGATGCTGATCATCGCCCGATCTGCGCCTGGGCGCCTCGCTGGTCGTCTACGACGCCATCCTGTGCCGCATCGCCCGCCCGGACGACCGCGACAAGGTCTCCAGCCGGGGCTGGGCGCTGGGCTACCTCGGCGGCGGCCTGCTCCTGGCGATCAACCTGGTCATCGTCACGCAAGCCCGACCTGGTCGGCGCCGACACCGGGACCGCCGTGCGGATCAGCCTGCTCTCGGCCGGCCTGTGGTGGGCGGTGTTCACGCTCATCCCCGTCCTCGGCCTGTGGAGCCTGCGCGGCAACGCCGCCAGCGACCTGCGACGCGCCGAAGGCCGGCGTCGTG
The DNA here is from genome assembly GCA_963782695.1 of uncultured Actinomycetota bacterium. GTDB lineage: Bacteria > Actinomycetota > Actinomycetes > Actinomycetales > Dermatophilaceae > Fodinibacter. Next base: position 305,413 of record CAWAKY010000006.1, read on the forward strand.
CGGCGGCAGCCTGGCCCAGCTCGGCCACACCTTCCGCGACCTGCGCCACTACCCCAGACGCTGCTCTTCCTGCTGGCCTACCTGTTCTTCAACGACGGCATCCAGACCGTCATCACCTCGAGCAGCCTCTACGGCAGCGAGCAGCTGGGCTTCGAGCCAGAGCCAGCTGATCGCCACGATCCTGCTCGTGCAGTTCGTCGCGTTCGGCGGCGCCCTGCTCTTCGGCTGGCTCGCCGGCCGCTGGCGGCGCGTGGCGCACGATCCTGCGCTCGCTCATCGCGTGGTCGCTGGTCGTCGTCGCGGCGTTCTTCCTGCCCGCGGAGAAGTTCGTGCCCTTCCTCGTGCTCGGCGTGCTCATCGGCATCGTGCTCGGCGGCAGCCAGGCCCTGAGCCGGTCGCTGTTCAGCCAGCTGGTCCCCGCGGCCGCGAGGCGGAGTTCTTCGGCTTCTACCAGGCGATGGAGCGCGGCACGAGCTGGTTCGGGGCGTTCCTGTTCGGCCTCGTGCACCAGGTCACGGACTCCTACCGGCCGGCGATCGTGGCCCTGGTCGTCTTCTTCGTCGCTCGGCTGCGTGCTGCTGCGCCGGGTCGACATGCGCCAGGGCATCCTGGACGCCGGCAACGAGCTGCCCCGGGTGGTCTGACCCGCGGATGTCCGAACTGTGGGACGCCTTCCCACGTACCAATCTGTGAGGGCTCTCACACCGAACCCTGCACACGGCCGGTACCACGACGGAACAACGCCACCCGTCCGGTCGTTGGACGCGCTAGACCCGGTCGGGGCGACCTGCCGATCGGGACACCACAGACTTCGGGAGAATCCCATGGCAGAACGTAGCCTGCGCGGCAGCCGACTCGGCGCCCTGAGCATGGAGACCGACGCGAACGTCGTCCCCAGCGAGCGCAGCATCACGACGCTACCTCTGCCCCGAACGGGCACACCATCGAGCTTCCCTTCTCGGTCGAGGCCGACGTCCCGCAGACGTGGGAGTGCCGCTGCGGGCGGAGGCCAAGCTCCAGGGTGGGCGGCCCGGAGCCCGAGGCCAAGCCCGTCAAGCACGTCCGCACCCACTGGGACATGCTGCTCGAGCGTCGCTCGATCCCCGAGCTCGAGGAGCTCCTCGAGGAGCGCCTCGACGCTCCTGCGCGAGTCGCGCGGCGAGACGCCGCCCGCAAGCGCAAGTCCGCCTGACCCGACCACCTCGGTGCCGGGTACCCCTCGTGGGTGCCCGGCACTTCGGCGTTCACGGCTCGCGGTCGACGACCTCACCCGGGATGACGTCCGGCCCGCCACCGCTGCCGGCGCCGGGCGGGAACGGCCCGGATGCCGGTCCGCGTCCGGTTCCCGGGGCGGCGCGCCGGGCCGCTCGTGGGCCACTCCCCCATCGGGCCGAGCAGCCGGCGGGCGACGACGGTCTCGAGCCAGATCCGGGTGATCGGGCGGGTCAGCGGCAGGATGAAGAGAAGCCCGACGACGTCGGTGACGAACCCGGGGTGAGCAGCAGGGTGCCGCCGATGAGCACCAGCGCCGCGTCGGAGAGCTCGCGGCTCGGCATCCGGCCGCTGCGCAGCGCCGTCCTGCAGGGCGGGCCAGGTGCGCGACCCCTCGCGCTTGACGAGCCAGGCCCCGAGCAGCGACTCCAGGACGAGCAGCAGCAGGGTCTGCCAGCCGCCGATGACCTGCCCGACCGCGATGATCGCCGCGATCTCGACGAGCGGCACGATCAGCAGGCGACGAGGACACGACCCAGCGCAGTCACGCCGCGGACGCCGCCTGCGCGAGGCGTACGGGGTGGCGCCGGTGCGGCTCACAGGGTGTGCCACCTCGGCTCACGGCGTGCCGCCGACCAGGTCGCGCACCTGCCGGGCGCGGTGCGCGCACGCCCCAGGAGGTGATCCGGCGCAGCGACTCGCTGCACGATGTCCGGGCTCATCTTGGAGTCGCCGACCTCGCGCTCGACGAAGGTGATCGGCACCTCGACGACGGTCAGCCCGCGGCTGCACGGCGCGCCAGGTCGAGGTCGGTCTGGAAGCAGTAGCCCTGCGACTCGACGTCGTCGAGGTCCAGCTCGCTGCAGCGCGCTCGCCCGGTAGACCCGGTAGCCCGCCGTGGCGTCGTTGACCGGCATGCCCGAGCAGCACCCTGGTGTAGAGGTTGCCGCCGACCGAGAGCACCTTGCGGTGCAGCGGCCAGTTGACCACCTGAGCCGCCGCGCACCCAGCGCGAGCCGATGACGGCATCCGCGTGCTCGGCGGCGGCGAGCAGTCGCCGGCAGCTGCTCGGGCTGGTGCGAGCCGTCGGCGTCCATCTCGACCACGGCGTCGTAGCCGTGCGTCCAGCGCCCAGCCGAACCCGGCGAGGTAGGCGGCGCCCAGGCCCTCCTTGCCGCGGCGGTGCAGCACGTGCACCTGCGGCGTCGGCGGCGGCGAGCGCGTCGGCGACCTCGCCGGTGCCGTCCGGGGAGTTGTCGTCGAGCACGAGCGACGTCGACGGCCGGGACGGCGGCTCGCGCACCCGGGCGCACGATGACGGGCAGGTGTCTCGCGCTCGTTGTAGGTCGGGATGAGCACGGCGACGCGGCCGCCGGGCGGCGGGTCGGGGACGGCGCTCGGTCAACGGGTTCGGTCCTCTGTTCGTTCGTGTCGGGGCTGCGCTCGTGACACTAACGCTCCGGGCCGCCCGGGTGCTCCCGACGAGGAGGCAGGAGCAGCGCGGCGGCGGCGATCCACTCCGGTGCACGCGCCCGAGCCGGTCGGCCGGGGTCGGCTCGGTGCGCACCACCGGGCTGGCCACCCGCTGGTCGGCGCTGGTGAACAACGCGGTCTTCTCGGTGACCGGATCCGTCGGGGGCGATCGAGCGCCGGACGCCCCGACGGTCGAGACGTGCACGACCGAGCGGCCGTGCTCGATGGCGCGGATCCGGGAGATGGCGAACTGCTGCTCGGACTCGTCGGTGTAGCCGAAGGTGGCGTTGTTGGTCTGCACCACGAGCAGGCTGGCGTCGGCACCGGCGGCCCGGACGCTGTCGCGCATCAGGCCGTCGTAGGCCACCTCGAAGCAGATCGTCGGGCAGCGCGACGTAGTCACCGCCGGACGCGCCGGCACCGTGAAGACGCCGACCTCGTGGCCGGCGACGAAGTTGCCCGGACGAGGTCGGCCATCGGGGTGAACATCCGGAAGAAGGACCGGAACGGGATGTACTCGGCGAAGGGCACCGGGTGCAGCTTGACGTAGCGCTGCGGTCGGCCACCGCCGGGCAGGTAGAACAGCGATGACGTTCGAGATGTGCCCCGGCGGCTCGGCGAGCACGGCCCCGATCAGCAGCGGCACGCCGACGGCGGTGCGGGCGTTGTCGATCTGCGGCGGCGGCGTCGGCGTTGCGGAACGGGTCGATGTCGGAGGAGTTCTCCGGCCAGACGACGAGGTCGGGTGAGGTCGTCCGGCGGCGCGGCGTGGCGAGCTGCTCGGTGCCGTTGACATGGTTGTCGAGCACGGCCCGGCGCTGGGCGTTGAACTCCAGCCCGGCCTGGGGCACGTTGCCCTGGACGAAGCCGACGGTCACGGCGCGACCGTCGGTGGGCAGCGGCGATGGCGCAGCGGCACGACGAGCCACGAGCGCGACGGCGACCGGGACCGCGGCCCCCGCGGCGCGGACCCACGACCGGTGCGCGGCGGCGGTCGGCCGCGGCGAGGCAGCAGCGTGCCGACGACGGCCACGGCGAAGGTCACCCCGGGCGCCCCGAGCCAGCGGGCGACGTGGGCCAGCGGGCTGTCGGCCTGGCTGAACGCCAGTCGCGCCCAGGGGAACCCGCCGTAGGGGGTGGCGCCGCGCGCCCCTCCTGCACCACCCAGCGCCAGCGGCACGACGAGCGTAGGCCGCGACGGTGCGGCCGGCGGCGGTGAGCCGCTGCGGCAGAGCCGACCACGGCCGACATCGCGCGATGTAGAGCGCCTCCAGCGTGGCCAGGGCGAACCACGGCAGTGCGCCGACGTAGACGCCGGACCACGAGAGCACGGGCACGAAGAAGGCCAGCCCGGCCGAGCAGGCCCAGCAGGGCACCCTGCCGGGCCCGGCGGTCAGCGTCGCGCCGGCGAGCAGGGCCGACGCCGACGGGGGCGAGCCACCAGAGGTCGGGGTCCGGGAACGCGAGCCACAGGCACAGACCGGCGGCGACGGCGGCAGCCGGGCGCGCGGCATACCGGAGCGGGGTGGGCACCCGCCAACGGTAGGTCACGAAGCCGAGGGCACCACCACGACCCCACGGGCAGTGGTCGCCACCACCGGCGGGTCGAGCACGTCGGCCGCGGACGCGCCGCGCTCGGGGGCACCCCGGCCGACGACGCGCACCTCGAACTCCATCTCGCGGGAACGGGTTCCGACGCGCACCAGGCGCGCCTCGATCTCGATGACGTCGCCGGCCCGGACCGGTGCGAGGAACTGCGACGACGAGTACGAGGCGAACAGCCCCTCGTCGCCGTCGGTGCGGATGCACATCTCGGTGGCGACGTCACCGAACGCCGCGAGGGAGTACGCCCCGTCGACGAGGTTGCCGGCGTAGTGGGCGTGGCTGTACGAGCACGTAGCGGCGGTGGGTGACGGTGAGGCCGACCTCGGCGCGGGTCATCGCTGTGCTCCTCGGGGGTCGGGCTGGGTGCGTGACGCGACGAGCTCGTGCACGAGGTACGAGGCGACCTCGCCGGGGGTGGTGCCGCGGCCGAAGACGCGGTCGACCCCGAGCGACGCCGGCCGAGCCCTCCTCGAAGCGCGGGCCGCCGACGACGAGCAGCGGCACCGTGCCGGCCGGGAACGCCTCGCGGAAGGCGGCCGACATCGCCGTGGTGTTGTGGATGTGCGCGTCCTTCTGGGTGACGACCTGCGAGACCAGCACGGCATCCGCGCGCACCTCGCGGGCGGTGTTGACCAGGTCGGGCACGAGCACCTGGGCGCCGAGGTTGACCACCGTCATCTCGCGGTAGTACTCGAGGCCCTTCTCGCCGGCGAAGCCCTTGATGTTGAGGATGGCGTCGATGCCGACCGTGTGGGCGTCGGTGCCGATGCAGGCGCCGACCACGACCAGCTTGCGGCGCAGCCGCTTCTTGATCTCGGCGTTGATCTCCTTGGACGTCAGCAGCGGGAACTCGCGCTCGACGACCTCGACGTCGCGGACGTCGACGAGGTGGGTGACCGAGCCGTAGACGACGAAGAAGGTGAAGTGCGGGCCCATCGCCTTGGCGTGCACGAGCAGCGCGGGCTCCAGGCCCATCTTCGTGGCGAGCTGGAGCGCGGCGCCCTCGGCCCGCTTGTCGTGCGGCAGCGGCAGGGTGAACGAGATCTGCACCATGCCGTCGCCGGTGGTGTCGCCGAACGGGCGCACGATCGGGCCGTTCTCGAGCAGGCTGAGCTCGTCGGCGGCGGCGTGCTCCATCCGGCGCTGCGCGTCGTGGGCGTCGCGGCGGCGGGTCATCGGGTGGCCCCTTCCTCGAGCAGGCTGGTCGCGGGGTTGTCGTACCCGTCGGCCTTGACCACGACCCCGTCCAGGCCCTTGCCCTTGGTGGGCGGGCGCTTCATCGAGCCGAAGGTGCCGTCGGCGATGGCGGCGAGCAGCGGCTGCGGGTAGGCGGTGCCCCGGGTGGTGGTGTCGGTGACGATGGTGTCGAGCAGGTCGACGGCCTCGCCGAGCACCTGGCGGGCCCGGGTCTGGATCAGCCCGTCGTGCGGTGGGTGGAAGTCCTCGGTGAGGCCACCGGCGGCGTTGAGCACGTAGCGCACGTTCTGCAGGGCGAGGTCGCGGTCGGAGAGCCAGGGCGTGACGACGGCCTCGGTCATCATGCCGACGAGCAGGATGCCCTGGCCGGTCATCGCCCCGACCAGGTTGAAGAAGCCGTCGAGCAGGTAGCCGCGGAAGACGTCGCCGGTCATGTGCTTGGTCGGCGGCATCCACTTCAGCGGTGCGTCCGGGAAGAGCTGGCGGGCGAGCAGCGCGTGGGCGAGCTCGAGGCGGAAGCTGTCCGGGATCTCGGGGTTGATCTCGAAGGCGTGGCCCAGGCCCAGCTGCCAGTCCTCGAGCCCGGCCTCCTTGGCGAAGTACTCGTTGAGCAGCTGGCTCACGGTGACCGTGTGGGCGGCCTCGACGGCATCCGCGGTGGTGAGGTAGTTGTCCTCGCCGGTGTTGATGATGATGCCGGCGCGCGCGTGGACCTGGCGGCTGAACCGCTGGTCGACGAAGGTGCGGATCGGGTTGATGTCGCGGAAGAGGATGCCGTACATCGAGTCGTTGAGCATCATGTCGAGCCGCTCGAGCCCGGCCAGCGCGGCGATCTCGGGCATGCACAGGCCGCTGGCGTAGTTGGTGAGGCGCACGTAGCGGCCGAGCTCCTTGCTCGACTCGTCGAGCGCGGCCCGCATCAGGCGGAAGTTCTCCTGGGTGGCGTAGGTGCCGGCGTAGCCCTCGCGGGTGGCGCCCTCGGGCACGAAGTCGAGCAGGCTCTGCCCGGTGGAGCGGATCACGGCGATGACGTCGGCGCCCTCGCGGGCGGCCTGCCTGGGCCTGCGGGATGTCCTCGTAGATGTCGCCGGTGGCGACGATGAGGTAGATCCACGGCTTCTGCTTCGGGTCGCCGTAGCGCTTGACCAGGCGGTCGCGGGTGGCGCGCTGGCGGTCGATCTCGCGGATGCCGCGCGCGACCGACGTGCGCGCGGCCTTGCGGCTCGCGGTGGCGTCCTTGCCCTCGGGGAGGCGGAAGGTGACCGCGCCGCTGGCGGACTTCTGGGCGAGGGTCAGCAGGTCGGGGGCCTCGCCGCGGCGCAGGGCGTCCCAGACCGGGCGTCGTGACGCCGTGCTCGAGGCCGACGCCGGCGCGGACGGCGTCGACGAGGTGGTTGACCCACGGGACGTTCTCGTGGTCGGCGCCGGACAGGCCCGCCAGGCGCAGCGTCGCGCGCTCCACCGACACCGTCGTGTGGCTGCGGGCGAGGTCGACGACCGGCTTCCCGGCCCGCCGGGCCAGGCTGCGGGCGCGGCGGACGGTCGCGGGGTCGAGGTCGAGGAGGGGACGCGCACGTGAAGACACGACGCCAATCTACCAACTCCACGCACAGTATTTACGGCACCACGGGTGATGTGCGACAGGATCTGTCGGCTCGTGTCGCCAGGCACGGTCGAGGCGTCGCGGTGCGCGCCGTCCCGGGCGCCGTGCTCGACGCGCTGGACCGGCCACGGTGCGGCAGGGTGGCCGGATGACCGAGCGACTGCAGCGCCTGCGTCCGCCCGTTCCAGGACCCCCACCGACAGGCGCTGCACGCCGCGCTGGTCGGCGGGCGACGGGGCGCCGGGCCACAGGCGTTCGACCTCACCGCCCCCGACGGCTCCCTCGTCGGCCCGTTCGGGCTGATGCTGCAGGCCCCGCACCTCGGCGAGCCGCTGGAGGAGCTCGGCGCCGCGGTGCGCTTCGAGACCGGCCTGACCGACCGGGTCCGCGAGATCGCGATCCTGACCGTGGCCGTGGCGACCGACAGCGGGTTCGAGCGGTGGGCCCACGAGCGGGTCGGGAGGCTGGCGGGGCTGAGCGAGACCGAGCTCGACGGCATCCGGGCGGGGACGTTCGGTGAGGGCGCCGACGTCGACCCGGCCGAGGCGATGGCGCACGACCTCGCCGGCCGGCTCGTCGAGCGACGCCCCCTCGACGACGAGACGTACGCCGCGGGTGTCGCGCGGCTGGGCGAGCAGGGGCTGCTCGAGCTCGTCGTGCTGGTCGGCTACTACGCGATGCTCGCGCAGCTGATGGAGGTGTTCGGGGTGGAGGCGCCGGATGCCGGGGAGCCCACGGGCGGAGCCTGATCGGGCGCTGAGAGCGCTGCGCCCGGGTCAGGCCGGGTCAGGCGCGGGTCAGGACGACCCCGTCGCGCACGGTGAGCCGGCAGGTCGGCAGCGGCACGCCCGAGCGCACCTCGGGCAGGCCGGCGTCGCCCGGCTCTCCGCCGTCCCACACCGCGAAGGTCGCGCGGCCGCCGACCCGGAGCACCCCTCCCCCGTCCTCGCGCGCCGCGGCGTGGCCGCCCTCGGTGTGCGCGAGCAGCGCGGTGGCGACGTCGAGCCGCTGGTGCGGGGTCGTGGTGCTCGACGGCGCCGCGCAGCGCGGCCCAGGGGTCGAACGGGGTCACCGGGGAGTCCGACCCCAGCGCCAGGCGCACGCCGGCCGCCGCGAACGCCGCGAACGGGTTCGTGCCCGGCACCCGCTCGCGGCCGAGTCGGGCCTCGTACATGCCCGCGTCGCCACCCCAGAAGGCGTCGAACGCGGGCTGGACGCTCGCGACCATGCCCAGGCGCGCCATCCGGGCGACACCCGTCGGCATCGACCATCTCGGCGTGCTCGAGCCGGGGTCGGGAGGCGCGCACGACCTCGAGCCCGACCAGCTCGGCGGCGGCCTCGTAGCCCTCGAGCACGGTGTCCATGCCGGCGTCGCCGATGACGTGGAACCCGCTCTGGATGCCGGCGACCGCGCAGGCCGCGACGTGGTCGCGCACGTCGGCGCTGGACCGGTAGGCGGTGCCGAGGCAGCCGGGGTCGTCGGCGTAGCCGGCCCGCAGGTGGGCGGTGTGCGAACCGATCGAGCCGTCGATGTTGAGGTCGCCGCCGAGGCCGGCCGCGCCGTGCAGCGCGACGAGGGCACGAGCCTGCTCGGGGTCGGTGACCGCCTCGGCCCAGTAGCCGACCGTGCGCGGGAGGTCGGGTCGGCGGCCGAGGTCGAGGACGTCGGCGAAGTCGCCGGCCGAGGTGAGCAGCGGCCCGCCGCACTCGTGCACGACCGCGATGCCCTGGGCCGCTGCGGCGCGCAGGGCGTCCTCGACGTCCTCGCGGCGCTGGTCGGCGCTGCGGGCGGCGTCGAAGGCGGCGCGGGCGGCGTTCTTGGCGTCGCGGGCGACGAGCCCGTCGCCCAGCCAGCCGTCGAGCCGGTCGGCGCCGGAGATCATGGCCAGCGCGCTGGACACCACCGCCGAGTGGCCGTCGATCCGTGGACGCGTAGACGACGCCGCCGAAGCTCGCCCGGTCGAGCTCGGCCGCGGTCATCGCGCGGTCCTCGACCCAGTCGTGCTCCTGCCAGTTGAGCGCGAACACCGGGCGGCCACCGCGGCGGCGCCCGGCCTCCTCGACGGCCCGCAGGGCCTGGGCGACGGAGGTGGTGCCGGCGAGGTCGACGCCGCGCAGCCCCATCCCGGTGTGCGAGAGGTGCGCGTGGGCGTCGACGAAGGCCGGCAGCACCAGGGCGCCGTCGAGGTCGACGACGGCATCGACGACGTCGGCGTGGCCACTGGCGCCCTGCTCGTCGCCGACCCAGCCGAGCCGGTCGTCGACGACCACGAAGGCCGTCGCGTCCGGCCGGTCGGGGGTGCGGACCCGCCCGCGGCGGTAGAGGGTCGTCGCCATGGCGCCACTCTAGGAGCGAGCCGGTCGGCGGTCGTCGCCGGGCGCCGCCGTGGCGGCCGCGCCTACGGTGGATCATGGCCATCCCCCATGCCGTCGGGAAGCTCAACAAGGTCGCGACGAACAAGGTGCTCGTGCACCTCGCCGGCCATGGCCCGTTCATCGAGCTCGAGCACGTGGGGCGGCGGTCCGGGCGGGTCTACCGGGTGCCCCTCAACGCCTTCCGGACCGGCGACACGGTGACCTTCGCGCTCACCTACGGCCCCCGGGTCGACTGGCTGCGCAACGTGCGGGCGGCCGGCGGATGCCGGGTGCGGATGGGCCGCGAGATCCTCACCCTGGGCGCGCCGGTGGACCTGCCGACCGAGGTCGGCCTGGCACGGATGCCGGCGCCCGCGCGAGTCGTGCTGCGGCTCGCCCGGGTCGACCACTTCGTCGAGATGCCGGTGCTGTCCGCGGTCCGCGTGGCTTGACGGTCGCTCGCTCCCTCACGATCCCCTTTCGGCGTGCGGCATCGATCGACGCTCGAGTCATGGACGCCCGGTGCCGTGACCGCAGGCGCTGGCGCGCCGGTCACCATCAGGTGAGGTAGCGGCACAGCTGGCGTTCGAGGTGGCTGGTGATGCGTGGTCGTCGCGGGACGGGTGACCGGTGCCGGTACGGTTCGCGGTCGGCGCAGTGGTCGCTTGCGGCGGTGCGGTGGTCCGGGCTCGCGTCCGGCGCCGGTCGAGGTTCGCGGCTCGCCGAGCCCCGGCTTCGGCTTCGGCTGCCGGCCTCGGCTTCGGCTTCGGGGGCGGGCTCGGTTCCATCGGCGAGGGGAGCTCGTCATGGCTCGTCTGACCGCGGGCTCCGTCGGGGCTGGCTGGTCGGCGGTCGGGTCAGGCTGCCCCAGCCGAGCAGCGGCGGCGGCTGCGAGGCGTACTGGTGCCCCAGCGGGGTGCGTCACCTGCACCACCGCGCCGGGCCCCGCTGCGACGTCGACTCGGGCTGCGCCAGCCGGGGGCTTCCTTGGCCTGGTTGCAGCGGGCGCACTTGCCCGTGCCCTCCTGCGTAGCTGGTCGCGCCGTCCTCACGGGCCGGGGTGGTGTGGTCGGCGTGCACGATCGGCGCCTCGCACCACGGGGTGGTGCACACGTCGTCGCGCAGCACCAGCATCCGGCGCAGCAACCCACCGAACAGCCGCCGCCGCGAGTCCATCGCGACCAGGTCCCGCCCGTCCGGGCTGGTGTACAACCGCCGCACCCACACCCGCGCCGCCGCGCGTCGCCACCTGGCGCGTCGACCGGCCGGTGCGCGTCGACGGCTGCTGACCCCGTCAGGCCGAGGGTGCGTCGAGGCCTTCGCGCAGCCAGGCCCGCGCGACCGGGGCCGGGCACGCTGCCGTGGCCGGGGATCCGGGCCGGTTCCAACACCGACCGGCCCGGGTCACCGGTGCCGAGCAGGGCCCGGTCGGTCATCACCAGGTGCACCTCCACCGGCTGCACCTGACCCGACGCCCGCCCGGACAGCAACCGCAGCGCGGTGTCCGCGGCGACCGCACCCACCCCACGACCGTCCGGGCCCTCCTCGGCGCACTGCCCCGACACCACCGCCCGGGAGCGGGCCTGCACCGCCGCGTACGCCCCGACCACGTCCTTCAGCGGACCCAACACGCTCAGGTACGCCATCCCGTCCGGAGCCGGCCGCACCGTCACCCGACGCGACCGCACCGCCGCCTCCATCCGGCGCCACCACCTGCGCCGCGTCCAGCTCGGCCGCGACCCGCGCCGCCGCCCGCACCGGCCTGCTTCACCCCCAGCCGGCCCAGCAGCGGCCCCACCCGACGGTCCACCTCACCACGGTCCTCCACGGTGACAGCGTGGCGGTCGCCTGCCACCACCGCGACCGCGACCCGCTCACTGCACTCACCCGGCGTCAGGGCCGCCATCGTGTGCGGCATCTCGTGCACCAACGCCCGCGCCAACCCCACGAACCGGTCCCCCAACGACGGCGACTCCCGCCGCGCCAACGCCACCACCGACCCCACCGACCGGGCCACGTCCCGCGGCGCCACCACCTCCCGCGAACACCGCAACCGCATCCGTCGCCCGCGCCTGAGCCGCCGACGCCGCCCCCTTCACCCGCTCCAGCTCCGCGACCAGGTCCACCCGCTCCCGATCCGACAGCCCGGCCGCATCCACACCCGCCCAACCACGCCCGGAACCCGTCCACCACCGCCACCGGCCCCGCGCCAGCACCCACCCCGGCACCACGCACGCCCACGGCATCCGGCCCACACAGCCGAACTGAACCGGCACAGCGGAACCCGGGTCCACGACCCGCCCCACCACCACACCCCCATCCATGCACTAATCGTACGCATGTCCACCGACAACCACGCCCGAGCCACCGCCCACCTGTGGACAACCACCCACGCCAACCACCCCTGTGGACAACCGGATTCGACGCCGAAGCGGCGGCCAGCCCACCACCAGGCGCAGCGCTCAGAGCGCGTTGGCCACCCCGACCACGGACAACGTGGCCCGACCGATCTCGCGCTCCTCGTCGGTGGGCACGACCCACACCGGCGCCGACGACTGCCTCCGACGACACCAGCCGCTCCGCCGGCCCCTCGGCATTCGCCGCGACGTCGAGCCGCAACCCGAGCACCCCCAGCCCGTCGACGACGGCCGCCCGCACCACCGGGCTGCGCTCGCCGATGCCGCCGGTGAAGACGAGCGCGTCGAGCCGCCCGAGCACGGCGGCGTACGCGCCGACGTACTTGCGGATGCGGTGCAGTAGACGTCGAAGGCGAGCGCGGCCTCGGCGTCGCCGGCCGCGCGCCGCTCCATCACGTCGCGGAAGTCGAGACCCCGGACAGCCCGAGCAGCCCGCTCTCGCGGTTGAGCGAGCGGTCGTATCTCCTCCGCGGACAGCCCAGCCACCCGTGCCAGGTAGCCGCGCCAGCGCCGGGTCGACGTCGCCGGAGCGGGTGCCCATGACCAGCCCCTCGAGCGGCGACAAGCCCCATCGAGGTGTCGACGCTCCGACCACCGTCGACGGCGCACGCGCTGGCGCCGTTGCCGAGGTGGAGCACGACCATCCGCACGTCCTCGACGGCTCGCGGCCGAGCAGCGCCGCCGTGCGGCGCGACACGACGCGTGCGAGGTGCCGTGGAAGCCGTAGCGGCGGACGTGGTGCTCGTCGCGCCAGGCAGCGCGGCACGGCGTAGGTGTAGCGCCTGCGGCGGCAGCGTGTGGTGGAACGCGGTGTCGAAGACGGCGACGTGCGGGATGTCGGGGAACGCGGCCTGCGGCGCGCACGATCCCCTCGACGTTGGCCGGGTTGTGCAGCGGGGCGAGCGGCGACGAGCGTGCGCAGCGCCGCGACGACGTCGTCGTCGACCACGACGGGCTCGGTGAACCGGTCGGCCGCCGTGCACGACCCGGTGCCCGACCGCCACGAGGTCGTCGTCGTCGACCCGACGGGCCGTGCTCCGCGAGCGCCGCGCGGGCGCGCCGCGAAGGCGGCGCCGTGGTCGGGGCAGTCGAGCTCGGCCTCGTGGCGCCGACCGTCGGTCTCGTGACGGTGCCGGCTCGCGCTCGCCGATCTCGCGAGACCAGCCCGACGGCGACGGTGAGCCCGCTCGAGGCGTCGATCAGCTGGTACTTCAGCGACGAGGAGCCGGCGTTGACGACGAGCACGTGCGGGTCGCGCGGTCACGCCGAGCCTGCGCCTGGATCGCGGTGATCGCGACCGTGTTGACGATGTCGCGCACCAGGGCGCCGCGGGACAGGTCGTTGACCGGCTTGTTCAGGCCCTGCAGCACCGGCCCGATCGCGACCGCGTCGGCGCTGCGCTGCACCGCCTTGTAGGTGTTGTTGCCGGTGTTGAGGTCGGGGAAGACGAGCACCGTCGCCCGCCCGGCGACCGCGCTGTCCGGCAGCTTGGTGCGGGCGACCGCGCGGGTCGACGGCCGCGTCGTACTGGATCGGCCCCTCGACGAGCAGCTCCGGCGCCCGCTCGCGGACCAGCGCGGTCGCGGCGCGCACCTTCTCGACGTCGGCGCCGCGTGCCCGACTCGCCGGTCGAGTACGACAGCATCGCCACGCGCGGCTCGATGCCGAACGCGCGCCGCGGTCTGCGCCGAGGAGATCGCGATGTCGGCGAGCTGCTCGGCGGTCGGGGTCGGGGTTGACGGCGCAGTCGCCGTAGACGAGCACCCGGTCGGCCAGGCACATGAAGAACACGCTGGACACGACCGAGACGCCCGGCGCGCGTCTGGACGACCTCGAGGGCGGGCCGGATGGTGTGCGCGGTGGTGTGCACGCAGCCGGAGACCATGCCGTCGGCGAGGCCCGGCGTGCACCATCATCGTGCCGAAGTAGGACGGGTCGACGACCCGGTCGTAGGCCAGGTCGACGGTGACGCCCTTGTGCGCGCGCAGCTCGCGCGTACTCGGCCGCGAACTTCTCGCGCCACGGGCTGGTCGCGCGGGTCGACGACCGCCGCCGCGTCGATGTCGACGCCGAGCTGGCCGGCCTTGGCGCCGGATCTCGCCCTCGTCACCGAGCAGGGTGAGCCGGGCGATGCCGCGCGAGCAGCACCTGGTCGGCGGCCCGCAGGATGCGCTCCTCGTCGCCCTCGGGCAGCACGATGTGCGGCGCCGGCGGCCCGGGCCCGCTCGATGAGGTCGTGCTCGAACATCAGCGGGGTGACGGCGCCGCTCGGCGGCGCCGATGCCCTCGCCGACCAGGGCGTCGAGGTCGGCGTCGTCGGTCTGGTCGAGCAGCGCCACGGCCGCCCGGATCTTGCGCGCGGAGCTCGGCGGTGATCCGGCCCTCGACCCGGTCGAGCGCCGACGCGGTCGCCATCGTGCCGTGGCGGGCCGACACGATCGGCAGCCGCACGTCGAGGCCGGCGATCAGCAGGTCGACCTGCGGCGAGAGCTGGAAGCCGCCGTTGAGCACGACGCCCGACAGGCTCGGCAGGGTGCGCGCGTGGTGCGCGAGCAGCACGCCGAGCACCACGTCGTCGCGGTCGCCGGGCACGATGACCGTGGCGCCCTCGAAGAGCCGGTCGATGACGTGCGGCATCGACATCGCCGCGACGACCAGGCCGAGGCTCTCGCGGTCGAGCAGCTCGGCGTCGCCGTGCACGAGCACGCCGTCGCACGCCGCCACGAGGTCGGCCACGGTCGGGCGCGCGCAGCAGCGCCGACTCGGGCAGCGCCCAGACCGGCACCGCGCCGAGCCGCCCGCGCACCGCGAGCAGCACGTCGTCGTGGCCGCCCTCCGGCACCTGGTTGACCACGACGCCGGCCACGTGGGCGTGGCCCGCGCCGGGCCGCGAACACGGCCGCCGACGACGCTGGCCGCGAGCTCGCGGGTGTCGCGGTCGCGAGCCGGCGCGACGAGCACCAGCGGGGTGCCCAGGTCGGCGGCGATCGTGGCGTTGGTCGCGAACTCGGTCGGCGCGGCGACGTCGGTGAAGTCGGACCCGACCACCAGCACGACGTCGTGGCCCTGGGCGATCTCGTGGTAGCGGTCGACGACCCGGCCGAGGGCGGCGGACGGGTCGGCGTGCAGCTCGTCGTGGGTGACGCCCCAGGCCTGCTCGGCGGTGAGGTCGGTGGGCGCCTCCTGGAGCAGCACGCGCAGCAGCTCGTCGGGGGCGCCGCCCCGCACGATCGGCCGGAACACCCCGACCTTGGCGTGGCGTGCGGGCCAGCCGCGCGACCAGCCCCACGGCGACGGCCGACTTGCCCGGACCTCGCCTCGGTGCCGGCGAGGTAGAGCCCTCTCACGAGCGTGGTCTCGACGTCGTGGATGCCGTGCTGCGTCGCGCTCATGCCCCAACCCAACTCTGCCGGGCGTTCGACGGGCAACTCAGGCGAACCTGAGCCGAACGCCGCGCCCGGACGCGGACGGCGCCGGCTCGGCCCCGCCGGGCGGGACCGAGCCGGTCACGGGCGCTGAGAAGGCGGTCAGCCCTGCTCGACCTCGTCGGCGATGGCGTGGATGTCCTTGGCCACGACGTCGTTGACGGCGTGCTCGACGATGCCGTTGGCCTTGGCCAGGGCCTCGCGGATCTCGACCGCACCGGGGTCGGACACGAGGGCGACGATGCCGGAGTGGCCGGGGGCCACCGCGTCGGAGAGGTCCTTCTCGAGCCCGATCTTGTCGTGCAGCTGGTGGGCCTTGCCCAGCGCGGCTCCGCCGGCGCCCAGCGCCACGGCGCTGCCGATGATCGACGGCGGGAAGATCAGGCCGAGGGCGGCACCGCCGACGAGGCCCCACTTCAGGCCCTTCTTGGTGGAGTGGTCGGTGGCCTTCTCGATCTCGAGCTTGCCGTCGGCGTCGCGGTTGACGACGATGACGCCGTCGATGGCGAAGTGACGGCCGTCCTCGAGCGACTTCAGGGCCTCGTACGCCTCGTGGGCCGCGGAGGTGTCGTTGAAGTCGGCGATGAACAGGGTGCGCGCGCCGTCGCTCACGGCGGCGACGTCGGCGGTGAGCTCGGGGGTCTGGTCGGTGGTGTCGTCTGACATCGGTGCTTCCCTTCGGTGGTGGGGTCACGGCACCGGCGGCGCCGCGGGGTGGGTGGAACGGGTGTGACCGGGTCGAGCGACCCGGCGGGTGGGTCAGCTCGAGGGGCAGAGCTTGCTCACGGCGGTGGTCACCGGCTCGAGCGCCGTCGTGATCTCCGTCCTGGGCGGCGGTGATCTTCGGGCCGAGGTCGGCCTGCGCGTCGGTCTTGGCGATCGTCAGCTGCTCCTTGAGGGCATCGGCCTTCTTGTTGAGCGCGCCGATCACCGCGGCCACCGGGCCACCCTGGGACTCCACCATCATCGTGTTCAGGTCGTCGCGCACCTTGTCGGCCTTGCCGCGCGAGGTCGTCGACCTGCTGCTGCACCTCGTCGGCGGTCTTCGAGGTGTCGACCTTGGTCGAGGCGAGGTCGGCGGCGTCGGTCTTCAGGCTGGCGAAGCTGCTGCACAGCGCCTGCGGACGCGGAGGCCGCGGCACTCGCGCCGGGCGAGCTGCCCGCCGACGTGTCGGTCGAGTCGTCGGAGGAACACCCACCGGCCAGCAGGGCCAGGGCGACGACGACGGCAGGGGCGAGGGTGCGGGCGGCGGAGCGGGTCATGGCGGGCTTCCTGGGGGCGCGGACCGATGGAGTCGAACCCCTCGACGCTATTTCCGCCGGATGCCGGGTGCGTCACCCGCAGCGGGTGAGCATCCGTCGCACGCGCCGTCGAGCTCACTCGGCGAGGCGCGCCTCGAACAGCGCCCGCACGGCCGGGGTGCGGCGCAGCAGGTCGAGCGCGAGGTCGGCGTGGCCGGGCACGTAGCCGTTGCCGACCAGCATCCGCACGTCGGCGGCCAGGCCCTCGGCGCCCAGCGCCGCGGCCGAGAAGCTGCGTGGCCATCGAGAAGTAGATGATCGTGCCGCCCTGCGCGGTGGCGAGGATGCGCCGGCTGCTCGCAGCCGGGCACGTCGACGCAGACGACGGTGACGTCGGCCGGCCCGCCGGCGGCCGCCACGGCATCCGAGAGGCCGAGCGGCGAGCGGGCGTCGGCGATGACGACCTCGTCGGCCAGGCCGCTGGCCGAGAGCAGGTCGGCCTCGCGCTCGAACGGCACCACCCCGATGCAGCGGCCGGCACCGGCGTCGCGGGCCGCGGCGAGCGACAGCGACCCGGACTTGCCGGCGCCGCCGAGCACGGCCACGGTCGGCGCGACGCCCGCGCTCGACGTACTCCCCCACCACCCGGGCGACCAGGGCCGGGGCGCCGCAGACGTCCATGACCATCAGGGCCAGGTCGGGCGAGAGGTCGTCGGGCAGCCGGGCGGCGATGGAGCGGCCGAACAGCACCGCCGTGCCCTGCGCGGGCACCCGCTCGGAGCGGCCGTCCCAGCGGGCCAGGCCGTCGGTGATGGTGAGCGGGGTCAGCGAGAGGGACACCAGCGTGGCGACCCGGTCGCCGACCGCGAGCCCGAGCGGCGACTCGGGCCCGACCTCGGCGACGGTGCCGATGAGCATGCCGCCCGAGCCGGTGACCGGGTTCTGCATCTTGCCGCGGGTGGCGACGATGTCGAGCACCTCCGCGCGCACGGCATCCCCGTCTCCGCCGTGCTTCTCGGAGAGCTGGCGGTACGAGGCGGCGTCGAGGTTGAGCGTCTCGACCGCGATGAGCACCTCGTCGGGCCAGAGCTCGGGCGACGGGTCGATGACCGCGGGCCGCCTGCGGCAGCGCCGCGCCGGCGGGGTCGGTCACCCGGTGCAGGCCGACCGGGGAGGACGGAGTGGTGTGCACAAGAATCTCCTCGTCATCCGACACGCCACCGCAGTATTTGCGGCATGACGTGACTAGTGCGTCATCTATTGCGTATCCTGCCAGTTATGACGACGAACATCGACCAGCCCTACGCCTACCGGCGCCGCGAGCTGATTGAGCCCGACTGGACCCGACTCCCGGGGTGGCGCGACGTCACCGCCGAGCAGTGGGCCGACGCCCAGTGGCAGCGGGCGCACTGCGTGAAGAACGTCGCGCAGCTGCGCGCCCTGATGGGCGACCTGCTCGAGGACCGCTTCTACGCCGACCTCGAGCGCGACCAGGCCGAGCGGGCGACCATGTCGATGCTCGTGCCGCCGCAGATGATGAACACGATGGTGCCGAGCACCGACGGCGCGATGCCGTCGGCCGGCGCCGCGTTCACCGAGGCGTTCTACGCCGACCCGGTGCGCAACTACATGCTCCCGGTCTTCTCCGACCGCCGCACCGACTGGCCGAGCCACCCGTTCGCGACGCGCGACAGCCTCCACGAGCACGACATGTGGGCGGTCGAGGGGCTCACCCACCGCTACCCCACCAAGGTGCTGGCCGAGATGCTGCCGACCTGCCCGCAGTACTGCGGCCACTGCACCCGGATGGACCTCGTCGGCAACTCCACGCCGCAGTTCACCAAGCTCAAGCTGGCCGGCAAGCCGGTCGACCGCTACGCCGCGATGCTCGACTACCTGCACCGCTCGCCCGAGGTGCGCGACGTCGTCGTCTCCGGCGGCGACGTGGCCAACATGCCGTGGAAGAACCTCGAGGGGTTCCTCGACAAGCTGCTCGAGGTCGACAACATCCGCGACATCCGGCTCGCCACCAAGGCGCTGATGGGCCTGCCCCAGCACTGGCTGCAGGACGACGTCGTCGAGGGCGTCGGCGCGGATCTGCGCCAAGGCCCGCACGCGCGGGGTGTCGCTGGCCATCCACACCCACGTCAACAGCGCCCAGTCGGTCACGCCGCTGGTGGCGAAGGCCACCCGGGCGATGCTCGACGCCGGCGTGCGCGACGTGCGCAACCAGGGCGTGCTGATGCGCGGGGTCAACGACTCCCCCAAGGCGCTGCTCGACCTCTGCTTCGCGCTGCAGGACGAGGCGTCGATCACGCCGTACTACTTCTACATGTGCGACATGATCCCGTTCGCCGAGCACTGGCGGCTCTCGCTCAAGGAGGCCCAGGACCTCCAGCAGGCGATCATGGGCTACCTGCCCGGGTTCGCCACGCCGCGCATCGTCTGCGACGTGCCGTACGTCGGCAAGCGCTGGGTGCACCAGGCCGAGACCTACGAGACCGAGCGCGGGATGTCGTTCTGGCGCAAGCACTACCGCACCTCCATCGAGGCCGGCGACGACTCAGGCGCTGTCGCGCGAGTACGTCTACTACGACCCGATCTACACCCTCCCCGAGGCGGGTCAGCGCTGGTGGCGCGAGAGCCACGACATGGATGCCGTGCACGAGGCGGCGCTCGTGGGCGCCGGTGCCAGCCACGCGGCCTCCGTCGCCGACCTCGGCTGACACGATGCCCTCCGGGACGCCCGCCACGGTGGCACTCACCGCGGCGGGCGTCGCGTTCACCCAGCACGCCTACGAGCACGACCCGGCCGCACGGTCGTTCGGGCTCGAGGCGGCCGAGGTGCTCGGGCTGCCGCCGGAGCAGGTGTTCAAGACCCTGCTCGTCGACACCGGTGCCGGCCTGGCGGTCGCGGTCGTGCCCGTGGTGGGTCAGCTCGACCTGAAGGCGATGGCGGCGGCGCTGGGCGCGAAGCGGGTGTCCATGGCGGACCCCGCTGCGGCACAACGGTCCTCGGGGTACGTCGTGGGCGGCATCTCCCCCATCGGCCAGAAGCGTGCCCTGCCCACCGTCGTCGACGAGAGCGCCGAGCTGTTCGACGTGGTCTACGTGTCCGGGGGTCGGCGGGGGCTCGACCTCGGGCTCTCCCCCACCGACCTGGTGCGCGTCACCGCAGCGGTGCTGGCCGACATCGGCCGCTGATCACTGGTGCTGGTCGGCCGCCTGCTGGATCTTCTGCACGTACTGCGACCAGGTGGCCTCGTCGCCCAGGTCGTCGTGGTCGCGCCCGCCCTGGCCGTCGAGGCCCTCGCGCAGGATGTCGGCGTGGCCCGCGTGCTGCGCGGTCTCGGCGACGCAGCGCACGACCAGGTGCCCGAAGGTGGTCACCCGGCGCTCCTCCGGCCACCACGCGACCGTGGCCGGGGCGTCGAGCGGCAGCTCGGCGAGCGAGGCGTCGGTCAGCGCCCACACCGAGCGGTAGAGGTCGACGAGGTACTCGCGGCTCTCGGTGGCGAGCGCCCACATGTCGGCGCCCTCCCAGACCGAGCCGTCCTCGTTCCACGGCAGCACGGGGGCCTCGCGGCCGACCGACTCGACGAGGTAGCCGAGCTCGACCCCGGCCACGTGCTTGACCAGGCCGAGCAGGTTCGTGCCGGAGGGGGTCAGCGGGCGTCGGGCGTCGTACTCCGAGACCCCGTCGAGGGAGCGAAGGAGGCCGTCGCGACCCTGCTGCAGGTAGCGCTGCAGGTCGGCGGACAGCCCGGTCGGCCCGCTCACTCCCACGGCGTGGAGAGCACGACCGTCGTGCGGGTCGAGACGTTGGCGACGCCCCGGACGGTGGCGATGAGCTCCTCGAGCTCGTGCGGCGTCGCGACGCGCACCTTGAGGATGTAGTTCTCGTCGCCGGCGACCGAGTGGCACTCCTCGATCTGCGGCACCTCGTGGAGGCGCTCGGGGATGTCGTCGGGGGCGGCGGGGTCGAGCGGGGTGATCGAGATGAACGCGGTCATCTGCTGGCCCAGTGCCGCGTGGTCGATCTTGGCGGTGTAGCCCTTGACCACACCGCGCTGCTCGAGGCGGCGCACCCGCTGGTGCACGGCGGACGTGGACATGCCGAGGGCCTTGCCGAGGTCGGTGAAGCTGATCCGGCCGTCCTTGGCGAGGAGGTCGACGATGCGACGGTCGAGGTCTTCCACTCGCCACAGGGTAGTGCGCGCCCGCGACACCGACCGGGAGGGTTCGTCCCCTCGGCGTGGTCGGCGCGGGCGGCTACTCTCGGGCGCATGCCGGACCGCCTCATGCTCCTGGACTCCGCCTCGCTGTACTTCCGCGCCTTCTTCGGCGTGCCCGACCAGCGCGCCGAGCCCCGACGAGACCCCGACCAACGCCCTGCGCGGCTTCCTCGACATGATCGCCACGCTGGTCACCGCCCACCGGCCGACGCACCTCGTCGCCTGCTGGGACGACGACTGGCGCCCGCAGTGGCGGGTCGACCTGGTGCCCGACCTACAAGACGCACCGGCTGACCGAGGGCTCCGACGTCGTCGAGGAGAGCCCCGACGACCTCACCCCGCAGGTGCCGATCATCCGTGACGCGCTGCGCGCCCTCGGCATCGCGCGGATCGGGGCGCCGGGCTGCGAGGCCGACGACGTCATCGGCACGCTCACCGAGCGGCACCGGGGCGTGCTGCCGGTCGACGTCGTCACCGGCGACCGCGACCTGCTCCAGCTCGTCGACGACGCCGGGCCGGTGCGGGTGCTCTACACCGGCAAGGGCGGGGTGCGTGACCCCGACGTCGTCACCCAGGCCTACCTGCGCGAGAAGTACGCCGTGCCCACCGGTGAGGCCTACCTCGACATGTCGGTGCTGCGCGGCGACACCAGCGACGGGCTGCCGGGCGTCAAGGGCATCGGCGACAAGACCGCGGCCCAGCTCATCGAGACCTACGGCTCGCTCGCGGGGCTGCGCGCGGCCGTCGACGGCGGCGACCCCGCGCTCAAGGGCGCCCGCCGCGCGAACCTCGAGGCGGCATCCGCCTACCTCGACGTCGCCCCCACCGTCGTGCGCGTGCTGCGCGACGCCGACGTGCCGCGCGTCGACCTGGCGCTCCCCCGCGAGGTGGCCGACCCCGAGCTGCTCGACCAGCTCGGCGAGGCCTACGGCGTCGCCAACCCGGTCGGGCGGGTGCTCAAGGCCCTGGGTCTGGGCTGACGTCCTCGCCGGTCCCGCCGACGAGCACCCGCGGGACGGGTCCACCGCATCCGGAAGGTGGTGGGCACGAAGCCGGTCGCCGGGTCCGCACCGGTGCGGTAGGCGGACGGCGTGGTGCCCACGATGTCGCGGAAGGTGCGGCTGAACGTGCCCAGGCTGGAGAACCCCACCTCCATGCACACGTCGGTGACCGGGGTGTCGGTGGTGCGCAGCAACGTCATCGCCCGTTCGATCCGTCGCCGCTGCAGGTAGCGGTGCGGGGTCTCGCCGAAGGTCGCCCGGAACTCCCGGATGAAGTGCGCCCGCGCCATGTGCGCGGTCGCCGCGAGCAGGTCGACGTCGAGCGGCTCGGTGCTGCGCCGGTCGATCAGGTCGCGGGCGCGCAGCAGCCGCCGGTTCCGGTCCTCCTCCGCCGCACCCACGCCGCCCACCGTAGGTTGCGGACCCGAGCAGAAGCGCACTTTCGGAGAAGCAGGCGTGCAGCCGCCCCCTCTAGCGTCGTCCCGACACACACCACGCGAAGGAAGGAACGCCAGTCATGCTGAAGCGCAACAACATCTCGTCGATCTTCGTCCTCGACCAGGACGAGGCCCTGACGTTCTACACCGAGGTGCTCGGCCTCGAGGTGGCCCAGGACATGAACTTCGGGCCGATGCGGTGGCTCACCGTGCGCGTGCCCGGGTGACGAGAAGTCCATCCTGCTCGAGCAGCCCGGCCTCCCGGCCCACGACGAGGCGACCGCCGAGCAGATCCGGGCGCTGGTGACCAAGGGCGCCGGCGGCGGCTGGCTCGCCTTCACCACCGACGACGTCGAGGGCGCCTTCGCCAGGGTCAAGGAGTCCGGCGCCGACATCACCCAGGACGTCGTCAGCCAGCCCTACGGGCGTGACTTCGCCCTGCGCGACCCGTTCGGCAACCACATCCGGATCGGCGAGATCTACTGAGCCCGACCGTCAGTCGAGGCGGTCGGCGGCGACGACGCCGCGCAGCACGGCATCCACCGCCTTGCGGGCCGTGCGGCCAGCTCGGCCGTCGGTGGCCGCCTCGGCCGACCTGGTCGAGCAGGTCGACGATCTGCTTGCACCGGCGCACGAAGTCACCGGCGGCCATGTCGCTGTCCGCGAGCACGCGTGTCGAGCCGCTGGCCGCTGCGCCCAGCGGTGCACCATCCAGGCCATCCCGCCGTCCGGCATCGAGGTGCGACCGGCAGGCCGTGGGCTCGGTCTCGAGGTCCTCGAGCTCGCGACCACAGCCGGACATCTGGGTGTAGCGCCTCGGCGACGTCGTCGTTCGGCATCCGCGGCGAGATCTCGGCCTCCTCGCGGCGCGGCTCGTGGACCAGCGTCGACACGGCCGCGGCGAGCCCGGCGGCGTCGAGGCGGCGCCACACGCCGTGGCGCAGGCACTCCGCGGCGAGCAGGTCCTTCTCGGTGTAGAGCCGGCGCAGCCGCTCGACCGGCTCGGTGACCACGGTGCCGTCGGCGGCCAGGTAGCCCAGGCTCGAGCGAGCAGGTCGCAGATCCGGTCGAAGGTGCGGGCCACCGTGTTGGTGCGGCCCTCGACCTTGCGCTGGAGGCCGTCGGTCTCGCGGCGCAGCCGCCACCACCGCTCGGCCCAGCGCGCGTGCGTCCTCACGGTCGGGGCACTGGTGGCACGGGTGCGCCCTGCAGCTGGCGGCGCAGCTCGGCGACCCGCTCGTCCTCGCCGCCGCGGCGTCGGCGCGGGCCCGGCGGCGCGGCGGCCGGCTCGTGCGGCACCGCGATCCGCAGCGGTCGCGGCCAGGTCGCGGCGGGACTTGGCGATTGCGCGCGTTGAAGTCTTGGGGACGCTCACGTGCGTGACCGGGCTCGACCGGGGTCGGGGACGTCGACCAGGGTCAGCCGGCGGAACTGCTTGTCCTCGGTGACGACCGTCGGTGAGGCCCCGTCGCTGCCCTTGCCGCCGCGGTTGCCGGCTGGACGACGACCGCGTAGCCGGCGCGGCGCCCGGCGGGGATGCGTGATGATGTCGCCGAGGCGCAGCGCCTCGAGGCGAGACTGCGGCCTCGGCGCGGCGGCTGGCCGAGCGGGCCCTGGACGCCCTCCTTCTCGAGCGTCGCGGATCGAGTTGCGGATCGCGGCGTAGTCGCGGAAGTCGCCGAGGTGGCAGGTCATCGCCTCGGCGTAGCCCTCGAGCGCCTTCTCGTTGCGGCGGACCGTGCCGGCCATGCCGACCACGGCCCGGTCGGCCTGGAACTGGGCGAACGAGGTCTCGAGGATCTCGCGGGCGGTCTCGCGGCCGACCTGCGGCACGAGGTTGACGGCCATGTTGTAGGTGGGCCGGAAGCTCGAGCGCAGCGGGTAGGTGCGCGTGGACGCCAGGCCGCCGACGGCGAGCGGGTCGACGCCGCGCTGGTCCAGGACGACCGCGTGGCCCTCGATGTCGATGCCGCGCCGGCCGGCCCGGCCGGTGAGCTGGGTGTACTCGGCCGGGGTGATGTCGGCGTGGGTCTCGCCGTTGAACTTGACCAGCCTCTCGAGCACCACGGTGCGGGCGGGCATGTTGATGCCGAGCGCCAGCGTCTCGGTGGCGAAGACGGCCCGGATCCGGCCGTCGGTGAACAGCTCCTCGACGATCTCGCGGAACGTCGGCAGCATGCCGGCGTGGTGGGCGGCGAACCCGCGGCGAGAGCCCCTCGACGAAGTCCCAGTAGCCGAGCACGCCGAGGTCCTCGTCGGCGAGGGCGCTCGACCCGCTCCTCGACGCGGCGCCGGATCCGCGTCGCCCTCGACCTCGGGGATGAGCCGGATGCCGCGCGGCGAGCAGCTGGCCGACGGCGCCGTCGCAGCCGACCCGGCTGAAGATGAAGGTGATCGCGGGCAGCAGGCCGTCGCGGTCGAGCTCGCTCGATGACCTCGGCCCGGGTCGCTCCCGCCACCGGGGCGGCCACCGCGCGGCGAAGCCGCGCCCGCCGGCGCCGCCGCCGGGACCTCGCCCGCCGCCCGCGCGGGTGCCGGCGCGGCGGGCCGCCGCGACCGGACCCGCCGCGACGCCGACGCCGCCGCGCCGCGGCTCGTCGTCCCAGCGCGCCGCGCTCCTCGGCGCTGCGGATCGCGGCCAGCAGGTCGGGGTTGACCCGGTTGCCGGCGAACAGGTCGAACATGCGTCGTGCCGACCAGCATGTGCTGCGCACAGCGGCACCGGCCGGTGCTCGGAGACGACGACCTCGTGTCGCCGCGCACCTCGGCCAGCCAGTCGCCGAACTCCTCGGCGTTGCTCACCGTCGCCGACAGCGACACGACCTGCACGTGCTCGGGCAGGTGGATGATGACCTCCTCCCACACCGCGCCACGGAAGCGGTCGGCGAGGTAGTGCACCTCGTCCATGACGACGTAGCCCAGGCCGCGCAGGGTGCGCGACCCGGCGTACATCATGTTGCGCAGCACCTCGGTGGTCATCACGACCACCGGCGCCTCGCCGTTGACCGAGGAGTCGCCGGTCAGCAGCCCGACCTTGTCGGCGCCGTGCACGCGCACGAGGTCGTGGTACTTCTGGTTCGACAGCGCCTTGATCGGCGTGGTGTAGAACGCCTTGCGGCCGGTCGCCAGCGCCAGGTGCACGGCGAACTCGCCGACGATCGTCTTGCCGGCGCCGGTCGGGGCCGCGACGAGCACCCCCTTGCCCTCCTCGACGGCCTCGCAGGCGTGCACCTGGAAGTCGTCGAGCGGGAAGTCGAGGCCGGCGGTGAACCGGCCGAGCTCGGAGCGGTCGCGACGGTTCCGGTGCGCGGCAGCGGCGTACCGCTCGGCGGGGCTGGGCATGGCCTCAGGCTACGTCAGCGCTCAGGCCAGGACGCGTGAGCGCGCCGGGCACGACCTCCAGGTCATCGGCAGCGGTCCGAAGCGCTCGCCGTCGGCGTACGACGACGATGCCGGTCGGCCTCCAGCCGCACCGTGCGGGCCCGCAGGACCTGCACCGCCGGGTGCGCGACGTGGGTGCCCTTGAACACCGCGGGAAGACCCGCAGGAACTCCGGCGATCGAGATCTTGTGCAGCACGAGCACGTCGAGCAGCCCGTCGTCGAAGGACGGCGTCCGGGCAGTCACCCGCATCCCCCCGCCGTACGACGGCCCGTTGCCGACCGCGACGAGCATCGCCTCGGTCTCGCATCCGCGTGCCGTCGAGCTCGAGCGACGTAGGGGATGGCGCGGAACACCGGCAGCTCGCGCATGATCGCCAGGTTGTAGCGCATCGGCCCCTTGGGCCAGCGCCACTGGTTGGCCCGCTCGTTGACCACGGCGTCGAACCCGGCGCGCGAGCACGCCCAGGAACCAGCGGTCCTCACCCGTCGGCCATCGTGTGCCTGGCCGACGTCCACGCGCCCGCGTGCCGCCGTCGAGGATGCGCTCGACGGCCTTGGCCGCGTCGCGCACCGGCAGGCCCGAGCTCGCGCGCGATGTCGTTGCCGGTGCCGGCGGCGATGATGCCGAGCGGCACCCCGGTGCCGGCGCACAGGTTGGCCCCGAGGTGCACCATGCCGTCGCCCCCGGCGACCACGATGCTGTCGACCGCACCTGCGGCGATGGCGGCCCGGCCCTGCTCCATCGCACTGCGGGCGTCGGCGGCGCTGAGGTCGAGGATGTCGACCCCGGCCGCCCGCAGCAGGGTCAGGGCCTCGGTGCCGATCCGGGCCCCGGTGTTCTTGCCCGAGGTGGGGTTGACGATGAGACCCAGGCGCGACATGGCCGAAGGCTAGCCCGACCGGCGGGTCCGCGTGTCGGTGCTACCGCCCCGGGAGCCGGCGTTGCGCGGCCTCGGCTCGCCCAGTCGATGAAGTGAGTCGGGTCCAGGGCGGACAGGCTGGAGGCGAGGGTTCGGGACCGGCTGGGCTCCGCGCGGCGACTCGCCGCGCCGCGTTCGACGAGGTCGACGAAGTCACCGACCGTCACACCGGCTTCCACCGGGTGACGGAACTCCTCCTCGCGGCGCAGGATGTAGCGGTTCCGCACGGCCGACCCGCAGCCGGACGATGACACCGGCCCGCTCGAGGTCGGCGACGATCTGCTGCACGGCGCGTTCGGTGATCCCGATGCTCGACGCGACGTCCCGCAGAAGCACATCCGGCTCCACCGCCAGGCAGACGAGCACGTGCCCGTGGTTGGTGAGGAACGTCCACCCATCCCTGCTCATACGAAAAACGATAGGGGCAATCGGCGTTCGGCGAGTCCGGCATTATGACCGACGCCTCAACAGCCCGCAACACGGGGGGTCGAGCAGGTCGGCCACGCAGTCGGCTGCGGCGCAGGTGGCGGGAAGCGAAACCGGCGTGATGACCTGCGGTTTCGCGAACTGGCATTTCATGCATGAGGCTTCTCTTGTCAGCCCAAATTTGGGAGGAATAGCGTCCCCCTAAACCGCGAAACCATGCGCGGGGCGGCAGGCAGGGGCGCAGGAGACATGACCCGAATCGCACGCAACACCACCACGATACTCCTCACAATTCTCGCCATGGTGCTCGCCATGGCGGCGACGGCACTGGGCACCGGAGCCGCGGTCGCGGCGACGCCGCCGGATCCGGCGAAGGTGCCTCACTACTTCGGGCCATGGCCCAACTGGGCCAACAGCCCACTCACGCTCAACAAGGCCTCGGTGACGTTCAACGGAACGGGCACCGGGGCCGCTGCTGTCGCGCAGGTCGACCCGGCGAGCCGGCGGCATCTCGGCCATCGACATCACCTCACCCGGGCAGGGCTACGACGCCAGCACGACCGTGACGATCGCCGGCGGCACCACGGCCGCGACCGCCACCGCCGCGGTGAGCCTGTCCGACGTGGTCACCGGGTTCACGAACGTCGTGCCCGGCGTCCGGCTACACGGCGTTCAAGGTCGACCTCACCGGAGGCGTTGACCTGGGCGTCGTCGGCAACCTGGCTGCGACCGCGATCGGCTCGGGCGGCGTGGATGCCGTGGCCGTCACCGATCGCCGGCGTCCGGCTACTCGATGCCGACGGTCGACTTCGACTACCCCGACGACCCCAACGGCACCCAGGCCACCGGGCACGTCGAGTGCGTCGAGGCCAGCGACTGCTCGCACGCCCCGGACGCCACGGTCTCGATCGCGCGCGTCATCGTCGACGAGGCCGGGCTCCGGCTACACGACCGCGCCGGCGGTGAACATCCGCAACGGCACGCAGTACGACCCGATCAACTTCCCCGACGGCACGGGTGCCGCCAAGGCCACCGCCACCCTGCAGCTCACCGCCGTCAACGTCCTGGACTTCGGCAAGGGCTACACCAGTGCTCCGACCGTGGCGGTCACCGACCCGACGGGCGCCGGCACCGGCGCCGCGCGCGACCGCGCTCGACCGACGGTGGTGCGATCACCGCTGTGACCGTCGACCGACCCCGGGGGCCGGCTACCTCACGACGGGCATGCGCAAGTTCGTGGACGACCTGCCCGGGCTCTGCAGCCCGCCGGCCTGCCCCGCGACGGGCAAGTACCTGCCGACGGCCGTCCCGACGTGAAGAAGTACACCGACACCACCGTGACCCCGAGCCGGGACGTCGCGGCCGACGAGTACGTCATCGGCCTGGTGCAGTACCGGACCTCGTTCTCCTCCGACCTGCCAGCCCACCCTCGTGCGCGGCTACGTCCAGATCGAGACCCCCGCCAACGCTGGTGTGAGCCAGCACTTCCCGCTGATGAACGCGAACTCGACCCGACGAAGCCGGACAGCCCGGTGCTGATCAACGGGGAGCAGGCCTACGCGGTGACCCCGCCGCAGTACCTCGGCCCGATCATCGCCGCGACGAAGAACAAGCCCACCGGATCGTGTTCCGCAACCTCCTGCCCACCGGCGCGCACGGCGACCTGTTCCTGCCGACCGACAGCTCGATGATGGGCTCGGGAATGGGCCCGATGACCATGCCTGACCCCGTCGACCAGAAGACCGTCGACGACGCCATCCGCAACCCCGACGTGCACCCAGGCTCCCAAGGGCGCGACACTGCTTCAAGGACGACCGGGCCACCCTGCACCTGCACGGTGGCACCACCCCGTGGATCAGCGACGGCACCCCGCACCAGTGGATCACCCCGGCCGGCGAGACCACCCTGGCCGCAGGGCGTCAGCGTCAAGAACGTCCCGGACATGAAGGACGGCACCGGCGCGACGGTGTGCGACGCCAAGGACGACGGCTGCCAGACGTTCTTCTACACCAACCAGCAGAGCGCGCGGCTGATGTTCTACCACGACCACGCGTGGGGCATCACCCGGCTCAACGTCTACGCCGGCGAGGCCGCGGGCTACCTGATCGCCGACGACACCGAGAAGAAGCTCGTCAGCCGACGGGACCATCCCCGGCGCAGCCGACACGCTGCCACTCATCATCCAGGACAAGACCTTCGTGCCCGGTGACGAGCAGCTCAAGGACGTCAAGGACACCGCTGGCAACATCACCTCCTACGGGCAGGACCCGACGTGGGACAACGCCCGCTGGGGCGGCCAAGGGCAGCCTCTGGTACCACCACGTGTACATGCCCGCCCAGAACCCCGGTGACGCCTCGGGCATGAGCGCCTACGGGCGCTGGATGTACGGGCCGTGGTTCTGGCCACCGGCCACCGGCACGAAGTACGGACCGATCCCGAACCCGTACTACGACGCGAGCTGCAAGGTCGACGATGCCGTCGACCTGGCAGTACCAGACCGACCCGTTCTGCGAGCCCGAGCTCATCCCCGGAACGCCGAACATCTCGGCCGGCATGGAGCAGTTCAACGACACCCCGCTCGTCAACGGCGTCGCCTACCCGAAGGTCACCCTCGACCCGAAGCCGTACCGGCTGCGGATGCTCAACGCGGCCAACGACCGGTTCTTCAACCTCCAGTGGTACACGGCTGACGCCGACCCGGCCAACGGGCAACGGCAAGACCGAGGTGAAGCTGAACCCGGCCGAGCTCGCCGCGGCCCAGACCGACCCGAACGTCTCCCCGACGCCGGCCGACGCGCACAACGACGCGTCCGGCCCGACTGGGTGCAGTTCGCCAACGAGGGCGGCTTCCTGCCGACGCCGACCGTCATCGACGGCAGCAGCCCACCACCTGGATCACCGACCCGACCCGGTTCGACGTGGGCAACGTCGACCAGCACTCGATGCTGCTGGCTCCGGCCGAGCGGGCCGACGCCGTCGTGGACTTCTCGAAGTTCGCGGGCAAGACGCTGATCCTCTACAACGACGCACCGGCGGCCTTCCCGGCCCGCGTCCCCGGCTACGACTACTACACCGGAGCCCCGGACCTCAGCCCCACGGGCGCGCCGACCATCTTCCCCGGGTACGGGCCCAACACCCGCACCGTCATGCAGGTCACCATCGCCAACACCACTCCGGCACCGGCATTCAACGTGACGGCGTTGAAGAACGCCTTCGCCCACAAGGCGAACGGCTCCGGCGTGTTCGAGTCGAGCCAGCACCCGCCGATCGTCGGCCAGGCGGCCTACAACTCGGCCATGGGCAGCAGCTTCGCCGCCACCGGTGAAGTGCAAGGCGGCCGGCGTCACCAAGTGCGACGGCCTGGTCCGCGTCAACGACACGGGCAGCTTCACCTTCAACACGCTGAAGTCCCCGGCCACGAAGACGACGGTGAAGATGGAGCCGAAGGCGATCCACGACGAGACGAACTCGACGACGTTCGACGAGTTCGGCCGGATGCAGGCCAACCTCGGCATCGAGGCGCAGCCACCGACGCCGGGAGCGCAGAACGTCACGCTCTACCCGTTCGTCAACCCGCAGACCGAGCTCATCGACGGCACCAACCTGCCCAAGCAGGCCGTGACGTGGACTCGGTCACCGGTGAACCGGTCAGCGACGTCAAGATCAGCCCCGATCAGCGACGCCAAGGACGGCACCCAGATCTGGCGGGTCACCCACAACGGCGTGGACACCCACCCGATCCACTTCCACCTCTACGACGTCCAGGTGCTCAACCGGGTGACGTGGGACAACATCATCATCCCGAACGACGCCAACGAGAACGGGTGGAAGGACACCGTGCGGATGAGTCCCCTCGAGGACACCATCGTCGCGCTGCGCCCGATCATCCCGCAGGTTCCCTTCGAGGTGCCCAACTCGGTGCGCCCGCTCAACCCGATGATGCCGCGCGGCTCCGGCGCGATGTTCTTCAACACCGACCCGCAGGGCAACCCGACTGGCGACACCCATCACGAACCAGACCATCAACTTCGGCTGGGAGTACGTGTGGCACTGCCACATCCTCAGCCACGAGGAGATGGACATGATGCGGCCGGTCTCGCTGGCCCTGCCGCCGATCAAGCCCGACGGGCTGGCCTCCACCTTCGTCAACGTGCTCGACAAGAACGGCAAGGTCGTGGGCCAGGACGTCAAGCTGACGTGGAACGACAACTCGATCACCGAGACCCGGTTCGTCATCAAGCGCACGACCGACGGGACGACGTGGACGACGGTCGGCAACCGCTGGCCCAGCCCCTGGGCAACGGGAACACGCACGGTGTCCAGACCTACACGGACACCGACGTCCAACGGAACGACGGCGTACAGGTACCAGGTCGTCGCCGAGAACGTCGTCGGCTACGGCTCGGGGATGCCGTCCATGACGGTGTCGTCGACCACCGACGTCCTCGGCGTGAACGCACCGACGGCTCCGACCGGCCTCACGGCGCACACTCGCCGGCACGAGCGCCGCCCCGCGGGTCAACCTCACCTGGCAGGACACGGCCACCACCGAGGCACGGTTCATCGTGCAGCGGTCCACTGACAACGGTGCCACCTTCACCCAGCTCGCCACGGTCGGCCCCCGCACCGGAACGGCACGGTGACGCTACACGGACAGCACGGCGCCACTGAACAGCACCTACGTCTACCGCGTGGCGGCGGACAACGTCGCCGGCACCTCGGCGTGGAGCAACACCGCTGACCGTCCCGGTGGCGGCCCCGGCGGCCCCGGTCATCCTGACCGGGACCGCGGTCCGGGCCGGGTACCAGCGAGCGGGCGACGATCACCTGGGCGGCGGTCCCGGTCGCGACGAGCTACGTCATCCAGCGGAGCCTGGACTCCACGTTCGCCACCGGAATCACCAGCACCACGGTCGGCTCGGTCACCACGTACACGACCGGCAACATCAGCCGCACGGCCAACTGGTACTTCCGGATGGCTGCCGTGAACGTGCTCGGTCAGTCCGGGTGGTCGAACGTCCAGGTGGTGACGCCGGCACCGTGACACCGGCCACACCCACCGTGTGAGGTGAACCACGGCGTGGGGACCCGCTGAGGCGGGTCCCCACGCCGTGCGCGCGCGCGCGGGCGCTCGGGGGACAGCGCTGTCATTGCGGGCTGTCGAAAGAGTGGAAAGATCGTGGACGTGACCACCCTGTTCGAGACCTTTGCCGAGTATCCTCTCCTCCTCCTCGCGGTCCTGCTGGTGCTCGGCGCGGCCGTCGGCCACGTGCGGATCGCCGGGGTGCGCCTCGGCCCGGCCGCCGTGCTGTTCGCCGCGCTCGGCGTCTCCGCCTGGTCCGCGGCCGCCGGGGTCGACCTCGAGATCCCCGAGGTGGTCGGCACCTTCGGCCTGGTGCTGTTCACGTACACGATCGGCGTCGTGTCGGGCACCCACTTCTTCGCCTCGCTGCGCCGCGGCTGGCCCACGATGCTCGTCGTCGCCGGTGCGCTCGCCCTGGTCGGCGGCATCGCCGTCGTCATCGGGCGCGCGCTCAGCCTCGAGCCGGGCACCGTCGCCGGCGCCTACGCCGGTGCGCTGACCAACACCCCCGCGCTCGCGGCGGCCTCGGCCCGCGCGGCCGACCCCGCGGCGCCCACGATCGGCTACT
This sequence comes from uncultured Actinomycetota bacterium, assembly GCA_963782695.1. Classification (GTDB taxonomy): domain Bacteria; phylum Actinomycetota; class Actinomycetes; order Actinomycetales; family Dermatophilaceae; genus Fodinibacter. The sequence goes on from CAWAKY010000006.1 coordinate 337,995, forward strand.
CGATCACCTACCTCGGTGGCGTCATCGTCATGCTCGTCGTCGCGGCCTGGTCGCTGCGCCGCCCGGGCGCGCAGCCGCGTCGCGAGGAGATCGGCCACATCACCGTGCGCGTCGAGGTCGACGAGCCGATGACCGTGTCGATGCTCGCCAGCGCCCACCACGACGAGATCGGCGTCTCGCGCCTCAAGCACGCCCACGCCGCGAACCCGACGATCGTGCCGGCCGGCACCGAGACGATCGGCCACAACGACCTCGTCACCATCGTCGGCCCGCGCGCCGCCCTCGACGACGTGGCCGAGCGGCTCGGCCACGTGTCGTCGCACGACATCGTCGAGGACCGGCACGACCTCGACTTCCGCCGGATCACCCTCTCGAACAAGCCGCTGGTCGGCCACACCGTCGGCGAGCTCGCAGCTCGACGAGAAGTTCGGGGCCACCGTCAGCCGGGTGCGGCGCGGCGACGTCGACCTCGTCGCGCACGACACCTTCGTGCTCGCGATGGGCGACCGGCTGCGGGTCATCGCACCGCGCGCCAAGATGGCCGAGGTCGGCAAGTACCTCGGCGACAGCGACCGCGGCATGTCCGACATCAACGTCGGCGGGCTCGCCCTCGGCCTGGCGGTCGGCATGGCCATCGGCCTGATCCACGTGCCCACCCCGGGTGGTGGCTTCACCATCGGCGCGGCCGCCGGAACGCTCATGGTCGGCCTCGTCTTCGGGCGCCTCGGCCGGGTCGGGCCGGTCATCACCTCGATGTCCAACGGCGCGGCCCACGCGTTGTCGGCCCTGGGCATGGTCACCTTCCTCGCCTACGCCGGGGTGCGCGCCGGCCGCTCGATCTCCGGGGCCCTCGCCTCGGATGCCGGGTGGCGCGTCGCCGTCCTCGGGCTGGTGCTCACCGCCTGCAGCGCCGGCCTGCTCGTGCTCGGGGTGCACGTCCTGCGCAAGATGTCGTGGCTCGAGACCGCGGGTGCACTCGCCGGTGGCCAGACCCAGCCGGCGATCCTGGCCTACGTCAACGACAAGACCAGCTACGACACCCGGATCGGGGTCGCGTACGCGCTCGTCTACCCGGTGGCGATGATCGCCAAGATCATCGTGGCGCAGGTGCTCGCCGGCCTCTGACCGGGCCCCCGGGCGGCTACAGGTCCTCGAACCTGACCCGCTCCCCCACCGGGGCGTCCTGCTCCGGGAACCACCCGGCCGCGACCGAGCGGGCGACGTCGACGCGGAACCGGCCGGCGACGCCGGGTCCTGCTCGGCCAGCGGCGTCGTCGACGTCGACGGTCCACACCGACATCCCGCGGATCGTCTGTCGGACTGGTCGCGCAGCGGCCGTTGGCCGCGATGATGCCGCGCCGGCCCAGCTCCGCGATGGGCCAGGTGGCGTGGTGCAGCTCCGCGGCGGGCTCCCCCCGGCGCAGGTAGACGACGTGCGCACGTCGAAGGACTCAGGGACACCGGGTGGCCGTCATGGCTCCTCCTCGGGTCTCGCGCGGTTCAGAGTGGCGAGGCCTCGTTGTCGTCGACGTCGAGCCAGTCGGGCCGCGCCTTCTCCTTGCGCTTGTCGAGGATGCGGCAGACGAACCAGGCCGCGAAGTAGAGCGCGGTCAACGGTGCCGCGAAGACGAACATCGTGAACGGGTCGGCGGTCGGCGTGGCGACCGCCGCGAACACGAAGATCAGCACGACGGCCACCCGCCAGCTCTTGATCAGCCGGCTCGCCGGCATGATGCCGACGGCGTTGAGCCCGACCAGCACCACCGGGAACAGGAACCCGATGCCGAACACGAGGATGAAGCGGGTGACGAACGAGAAGTACATCGACGCCTGCTGGATGTTCGACGTGCCCGCCGGGCTGAGCCCGTACAGGATCTTCAGCGACTGGGGCAGGATCAGGTAGCCGAGAGCGACGCCGAGCAGGAACAGCGGGATCGTCGCGCCCAGGAAGGCCAGCGAGATCCGCTTCTCCTTGCGGGTCAGGCCCGGGACGATGAAGGCCCAGATCTGGTACAGCCAGATCGGGCTCGAGACGATGATGCCCACGAAGATCGACAGGCTGATCAGGTTGGACAGGGCGGCCGTCGCCTCGGCGAAGTTGATGCTCGCCGTGACCTCCGGGCTCGAGCGCTTGTAGTCGTAGAAGGGGGCCGTCAGGACGTCGAAGATCCGCTCGTAGTACAGACCCGCCACGATCGACGCGACCAGCGATCGACGCCGCTGCGATGAAGATGCGCCGGCGGAACTCGCGGAAGTGCTCGCCCAGCGTCATCCGGCCCTCGGGGTCGCGAGGGCGCCTGCGCAGACGTGCCATGGAGTCTGGTGTCGGGCGGGTCGAGGGGTGGGTCAGGCCACGGGCCCGGACTGGTTGTCCGTGCGCGGGGTGTTCTCGTGGACGGCGTTGCCGTCGCTCGTCGGCACGGTGCGGTCGACCGGGGCGGCGGGCTCGATCGGCTCGCTGCGCACGGTGGTCGTCGACGCCTCCGACTTCGAGGCCTCGTTCTCCTTCTTCATCTCGTCGACCTCGGACTTGAAGACCCGTGCCGACCGGCCGAGGCTGCGCGCCGCGTCAGGAAGCTTCTTCCAGCCGAAGATGACGATGATCAGCACCGCGACGATGATGATCTCGGTGGGTCCGATCCTGCCCATGGGGTCCATCTCCTGTGATGTCGTGTGACGTCTGTGACGTGTCGTGCGAGGTCTGGCGTCAGTGTACGCGCGCCCAGGGCGGCAGCCGGTCGGCACGGCGTACGTGCCGGGCGGCCTTCGCAGTGGCCCGTTGCTCCCGATACTGCGCCCGCATCCTGTGAGTTGGCTGGGTGACCGCGATGAGGTCCGGGTCGACGTCGCGCAGCTCGTCGGCGCGGCTCTCGAGCTCGGCCACGAGCTCGCTCGCCCGCTGCACCTCGCGCCCGAGCGCCTTGGTCTTCCCCCAGACCAGCCACGCCCGCCAGCCCGAGGAAGGCGGCCGAGGCCACGCAGCAGCACGACCCAGAGCAGCACCCAACCCCACCAGGGCAGCACGGCTCAGCCCTCGCCGGCGGTCGCCGGGTAGGCGGTGAGCGCCGCAGCGGCGCCGTCGCGGATCTCGGCGACGACCTCGGGCGGGTCGAGCACCGTGCCGCGGCCCCCGAGCCGCCACACCAGCCGGCGCAGCCACGCGGTGTCGGCCGTGCGCACGCGCACCAGCAGCCCGCCCCCGTCGGCGGCCGGCACGTCCTGCGCCGACTCCACGGGGTAGTAGTCGGCCACCCAGGTGGCGCCGGGCAGCAGCCGCAGGGTGACGACGAGGTCGTCGGGGCCGGGCGGAAGGTGCCCTCGGACAGGTCGCGCTCGCGGGCGCCGGCCGGCGGGGTGCCGTCGACGTCGAGCACGGTGAGCTCCTCGATGCGGTCGATGCGGAACATCCGGGTGTCCTCGGCGCGGTGGCACCAGCCCTCGAGGTACCAGCGCCCGTCCATGCCCACGACCCGCATCGGGTCGACGTCGCGCTCGGTGGTCTCGTCGCGAGCCGGGCACGAGGTAGCGCAGGTGCACCCGCCGGTGGTCGGCGATCGCCTGCTGGGCCCGGCGCCAGCAGCTCGGGCGAGCCGCCCTCGGCGACCTCCGCACGCACCCGGCGGGCCGGAGCGGCGGCCGCGCCGGCGGCATCCTCGAGCTTGGCCAGGGCCCGGTCGACGGCGTCGCGCTCACCCAGCCCCGGCACCTCGCGCAGCGCCCGCAGGCCCACGACCAGGGTGACGGCCTCGTCGACCCCGAGGCGCAGCGGTCGGGCGATGGTGTCGGCGTTGCCGACGAAGACCCGGCCCTCCTCCCAGTCGGCCTCGATCAGCTCGTCGGGCATCTGGCCGTAGCCGCACAGGAACAGCAGGTTGAGGTCGGCCTCGAGCTGCTCGACGCTGACGCCGAGGTCGTCGGCGGCCTGCTGGAGGTCGATGCCCTGCCGGTTGACCAGCCACGGCACCATCGTGAGCAGCCGGGACAGCCGCGCGGTCGCGGTCTCCTGGGTGAAGCCGGCCATCAGCGGGCACCCCCGTGGGCCACGAGCGAGCCGCCGCAGGCGGCGGACGACCGAGTCGACGAGCTCCGGGGGCTGCCTCGACGACGACGTCGGTGCCGTAGCCGGCGAGCTCCTCGGCGAAGTCCTCGAGGTCGGTGTAGTCGAGGTCGACGAGGTCCCAGGTGCCGTCGACCTCGCCGACCGTGCGGGCCCGTCGGCGCAGGCTGTGGCCGGCGCCCGTGGCGCACCCGCAGCACCGCGGGGCTCGGCTGGGTCGGCGGCTGGGCCACCCGCTGCACCATCAGCTCGGGCTCGTGGTCGTCGGGCACCTCGAAGGACCCGGGCCGGCCCGGCCGTGCGCACGGCCCCGACGATCCGCGAGAGGCGGAAGGCGCGCGCCGCGCCGCGGTCGACGTCGAACGCGTTGAGGTACCAGCGGCCGTGCCACGACACGAGCGACCACGGCTGCACGTGGCGCTCGGTCGCCTCGGCGGCCTCGGGCCGCCGGTAGGAGAAGCGCAGCGGCACCCGGCGCAGCACGCCGTCCTTGACCGCGTCGAAGGCCGGCTCGGTGGTGCGCAGCCGCGGCTCGATGCCGATCAGGGCGTCGACGTCGCGCTCGACCCCGGCGGCGCGCAGCTTGCGCAGCGCCTGCGCGGCCGGGCCGGCCAGGCTGGCCTGCGCCCAGGTGCGGCTGGCCAGGCCGAGCACGGCGAGCTCGTCGGGCTCGAAGGAGATGTCGGGCAGGGCGTACTCGCGCTGGTGGATGCGGTAGCCGGGCTCGTCCTCGTGCAGCGGGTCGATGTCCTCGGTCACGAGCGGGATGCCGAGCTCGCGCAGCTCGTCCTTGTCGCGCTCGAACATCCGCTCGAAGGCCTCGGTCGACGCCGACTGGCCGTACTGCGGCACGAGCTGGCGGATCTGCGCCTTGGACAGCGGGCGGCGCGTGTAGAGGAGCACGAGCACGAGGTTCAGCAGTCGCTCGGTCTTCACCTGCGCCGCCGACGGGGCGGCCGTGCCGGGCTCGGTGCTCACCCGCCGAACGCTACCCGACGCGTACGCTGCCGACCGTGATGCAGTGGCGAGCCGGAACGGTCATCGAGCAGGTGCGCCAGCTGGCCGGGCGCCGTGGAGTGCAGCCGTCGGCGCTCGACGAGGCCCCCGACACCCCGGTGCGGGCCCTCGCCTACACGGCCATGGTCGGCACCCCCGCGCCCGGCGAGCGCGTGCTGCTCAACGCGTCCGCCCTGCTCAAGGGCCTGGGCACCGGGGGCCTGGCGTTCGTCGTCGCCCGCCCCGACCACCTCCCCGCCGACCCGCCGCGACGGGCCTCGGCCACATCGTCAAGGCGCGCTACACGCCCGCTGCAGCAGATGCTGCTCGGGGTCGACGAGCAGGACAGCCCGCACCACGACGCCCTCGCCGACGCCGACGACCTCGGCCGGGATGCCGGTGGTCGTCGCCGACCTGCACTCCGCCCTGCCGGCGGTGCTGGCCGGCATCCGGGCGGTGAACCCGCAGGCGCGGGTCGCCTACGTGATGACCGACGGCGGGGCGCTGCCCGCGGCGTTCTCGCGCACCGTGGCCGGGCTGGCGGATGCCGGGTGGCTGGCGGCGACGCTCACCGTCGGGCAGGCCTTCGGGGGCGACCACGAGGCCGTCACCATCCACACCGGCCTGCTCGCGGCGCGGCACGTCGTGCGGCGCCGACGTCGCCGTGGTGGCCCAGGGGCCGGGCAACCTGGGCACCGGCACCCGCTGGGGCTACTCCGGGGTGGCCTGCGCCGACGTGCTGCACGCGGCCGACGTGCTGGGCGGCCGCGGGGTCGCGTCGCTGCGCGTGTCGGGCGGCCGACCGGCGCGAGCGGCACCGCGGCATCAGCCACCACAGCCGCACGGCCTACGGGCGGGCCCTGCTGACGCCGGCCGACGTGCCGGTCACGACCCTGGCCGACGCCGCGCTCGACGCCCTGGTCCGCGAGCAGCTGGCCGAGCTGGTCAGCACGGCCGCGGCGCGGCGCTGACCGTCGTCGAGGTGCCGGTCGACGGCCTCGTCGACGCGCTGCGCACCTCACCGGTGGCCCTGACGACGATGGGGCGGGGTCTGGATGACGACCCCGCCCCGTTCGTCGCGGCTGCCGCCGCGGGTGCTCACGCTGCTGCGTTGACCAACCCGTGCTCAGCGCACGTCGATGAGGTCGACGACGAAGATCAGCGTCTCGCCGGGCTTGATCGCGCCACCGGCGCCGCGGTCGCCGTAGCCCAGGTGCGGCGGGATGGTCAGCCGGCGGCGGCCGCCGACCTTCATGCCCTCGATGCCCTGGTCCCAGCCGGCGATGACCATGCCGACGCCGAGCCGGAACTCCAGCGGGTCGCCGCGGTTCCACGAGGCGTCGAACTCCTCGCCGGTCGAGTGCGCCACGCCGACGTAGTGCGCGCGGATCGTGTGACCGGCGCTGGCCTCGGGGCCGTCACCGACGGTGATGTCCTCGATGACGAGCTCGGTGGGGGGCTGGTCGCCCGGGAAGTCGATCTCGGGGCGGGTGGGCTGCGTGCTCATCTGACGACCTCCGTGGAGTCGGTGGGGTGCGGTCGGGTGTGGTGCCGGGGTGCTCGGGTGCGGTCAGTACGCGGCGAGGATGTCGACGACGAACACCAGGGTGTCGGTGCCGGAGATCTTCGGCGGGCTGCCGGCGGTGCCGTAGCCCTCGGCCGGCGGGATGACGAGCAGCACGCGGCTGCCGACCTTCTGGCCCTGCAGGCCGTTGTCCCAGCCCTTGATGACCTGGCCGGAGCCGACGAGGAAGTCGAAGGCGGGCTGCTCGGGGTGGCTGGCGCTGGCGTCGAAGACGCTGCCGTCCTTCAGGAGCGCGCCGGTGTAGGCCACCCGCACGGTCTGGCCCTTCTTCACCTCGGGGCCGGTGCCCTCGATGAGCGGCTGGACGATGGTCTTGGTCGGGGCCTTGGCGCCCTTGGGCACGGTGATCGTGGCCGGCTTGCCCGGGTTCATGGTGACCGTCGGCAGGCCCGCCTTCGGCGCCACGGCCTTGCCCTCGGCCTCCTTGAGCGACTTGGTGGCCGACGACGAGGTCGACGACGAAGACGATCGGGTCGTCCTTCTGGACGCCGAGGTCTGCGTTGCCGGTGTCACCGAACGCGTCGGCGGCGGTCGAGGTGATGACCACCCGCGAGCCGACCTTCTTGCCGGGCAGCTCGCTCTTGAACGAGGTGAACAGCTGCGCCGCGCCGAGGTCGAGGCCGACCGCGCCGGTCTCCCAGGTGGAGTTGACGGCCTTGCCGTCGCGACCGTTGACGATGACCGCCTGGATCGACACGAGGTCGTCCTTGGCCACCGCGGCGCCGGTGCCGTCGGTGACGACCTGCGAGCCGGTCTTGGTGACGGTGAGCGGCGCCTTGACCGAGACGGTCGGGGCCTTGGCAGGGTCGCTGCCGGTGACGGTGACCCCACTGGCCGACGGGGACGGCTTGGTGGCCGCCTCCTCACCGCAGGCGCTCAGGACGAGCGCGGAGGCGAGGACGGTGGCGGACAGGGCGGTGGTGAGGCGACGTGACACGGGGAGGAACCTTCTGGTCGGGGGGCTGTCGTGCGGCGAACAACAGCACCCCACGATAACGGCGCCCCGTGTGAACTCCCGCATCGCCGGCTGGGAGAACCCTGCACGTGCGACCGGTGGCGGGTCAGCCGCTCATGCCCTCGATGAGCCGCTCGACCCGGGGGTCCTGCGGCGAGGAACGGGTCCTTGCACAGCACCGTGCGCTGGGCCTGGTCGTTGAGCTTGAGGTGCACCCAGTCGACGGTGAAGTCGCGACGGTGCTCCTGGGCGGCCCGGATGAAGTCGCCGCGCAGCTTGGCGCGGGTGGTCTGCGGCGGGCGCACCTTGGCCTGGAAGATCTCCGGGTCGGTGACGACCCGGGCGACCAGCCCGCGCCGCTGGAGCAGGTAGAACAGCCCGCGGCTGCGGTCGATGTCGTGGTAGGCGAGGTCGATCTGGGCCAGCCGCGGGTGGTCGAGGTCGAGCCCGTGCTTGGCGGCGTAGTCCTCGATGAGGCGGTACTTGATGACCCAGTCGATCTCGGTGGCCACCAGGGACGAGGTCGGCGGTCTCGACCGCGGTCAGCGTGCGGTCCCAGAGGTCGAGCACGCGGCGCGTGCAGCGGGTCGCTGGAGCCCTCGCGGGCGACGAACTCGACGGCCTTCGCGTAGTACTCGCGCTGGAGGTCGAGGGCGCTCAGCTGCCGGCCGTTGGCCAGCCGCACGGTGCGCCGGCCGGTGGTGTCGTGCGAGATCTCGCGGATGGCGCGGATCGGGTTCTCGAGGGTGAGGTCGCGCATGACCACGCCCGCCTCGATCATCCGCAGCACGAGGTCGCAGGACCCGACCTTGAGCATCGTGGTCGACTCGCTCATGTTCGAGTCGCCGACGATGACGTGCAGCCGGCGGTAGTGCTCGGCGTCGGCGTGCGGCTCGTCGCGGGTGTTGATGATCGGCCGGCTGCGGGTGGTGGCCGACGACACGCCCTCCCAGATGTGGTCGGCCCGCTGGCTCACGGCGTAGGTCGCGCCCTTGGAGGTGGCGACCAGCTTGCCGGCGCCGCAGGTGATCTGGCGGCTGATCAGGAACGGGAGCAGCATGTCGGAGATCGTGGCGAACTCCCCGGCCCGGGTGACCAGGTAGTTCTCGTGGCAGCCGTAGGAGTTGCCGGCCGAGTCGGTGTTGTTCTTGAAGACGTAGATGTCGCCCGGCGACGCCGTCCTCGCGCAGCCGCTGCTGGGCGTCGACGACCAGGCCCTCGATGATCCGCTCCCCCGCCTTGTCGTGCGCGACGACCTGGCCGAGCGAGTCGCACTCGGCGGTGGCGTACTCGGGGTGCGAGCCGACGTCGAGGTAGAGCCGCGAGCCGTTGGTGAGGAACACGTTGCTCGAGCGGCCCCACGCGACGACCTTGCGGAACAGGTAGCGGGCCACCTCGTCGGGCGTGAGCGTGCGCTGGCCACCGGTCGAGCAGGTGATGCCGTACTCGTTCTCGATCCCGAAGATGCGCCGCCCCCCGGGAGTGTTCACGCGGGCGGCCCGTCCTGCGCGGGGCGCTGGGTCTGCGGGTTCGTGGTGGCGTCGCGCACCGAGTGGTCGTCGGCGCCGTCGTCGGCCGGCGGGGCGTCACGGGTCGGGTCGTCGGCGCTCAGCAGGCGCTCGAGCAGCTGGCCGGTGATGCGCCGGAAGGTGCGCCGGGGCCGGTTGCGGTCGAGCACCGCCACCTCGAGCTGGGTCGGCGCGAGCTCGCGGGTCGGCCCACCGGCGGGGTCGGCGCCGAGCAGGCTCGACGGCCAGCACGAGCGCCTCGGCCAGGTTCATGCCCTCGCGCCACTGCTCCTTCAGGCCGGTCTCGATCTGCTCCGCTCGCCCCGCCCATGGCGACGAAGCCGTGCTCGTCGGCGACCGAGCCGTCGTAGGTGAGCCGGTAGACCTGGTCGGTGTCGGGGGTCGTGCCGACCTCGGCCACGACGATCTCGACCTCGTAGGGCTTGGACTCCTGGGTGAACACGGCGCCCAGGGTCTGGGCGTAGGCGTTGGCCAGGCCGCGGGCGGTGACGTCGGAGCGGTCGTAGGAGTAGCCGCGCAGGTCGGCGTAGCGCACCCCGGCGACCCGCAGGTTCTCGAACTCGTTGTACTTGCCGACCGCGGCGAAGGCGATCCGGTCGTAGATCTCGGAGACCTTGTGCAGCGCCCGGGAGGGGTTCTCGCCGACGAAGGCGATGCCGTTGTCGTAGGCGAGCACGACGACCGACCGGCCGCGGGCGATGCCCTTGCGCGCGAAGTCGGCCCGGTCCTTCATCAGCTGCTCGGGCGAGACGTAGAACGGCATCCCGGCGGTCATCGGGCACCTCCCGGGTTGTCGACGCGCGAGGCGATGATCGGCGTCGACCACCGGCGGCGATCTCGTCGTCGGGCACGAAGCGCGCCCCGTCGTCGTCGACGATGCCGACCGTCGGCCAGATCCGGCGGCCGACGTCGGGGCCGCCGGTGGCGGAGTCGTCGTCGGCGGCGTCGTAGAGCGCCTCGACGGCGACCCGCACGGCGTCGTCGAGGGTGCCGGCCCGGCGGTAGAGCTTCTTCAGCGAGCCGCGCGCGAACAGCGAGCCCGACCCCACGCTGTGGTGGTCGTGCTCCTCGTAGCAGCCGCCGGTGACGTCGTAGGAGAAGATCCGGCCGATGCCGGTGTCGAGCGTCGAACCCGGCGAAGAGCGGCACGACCGCCAGGCCCTGCATGGCCATGCCCGAGGTTGCCCCGGATCATCGTGGCGAGCCGGTTGGCCTTGCCCTCGAGGGACATCAGGGTGCCCTCGATCTTCTCGTAGTGCTCGAGCTCGACCTGGAACAGCCGCACCAGCTCGATGGCGAGGCCGGCGGTGCCGGCGATGCCGACCAGGCTAGTACTCGTCGGCGCGCGAAGACCTTCTCCATGTCGCGGTTGGCGATCAGGTTGCCCATGGTGGCCCGGCGGTCACCGGCCATCACCACCCCGCCGGCGTAGGTCAGCGTGACGATCGTGGTGCCGTGCGGCGCGTCGATCGCGGCGCCCGGCGGCAGGGCGCGGCCCGACGGCAGCAGCGTGGGCGCCTGGGCCGAGAGGAACTCGGTGAACGAGGACGACCCGGGCACGAGGTAGGCCGCGGGCAGCCGTCCGCTGTCGGCTCCGGGGGTCACTGGCCACCCTTCTGGACGAACCCGCGCACGAACTCCTCGGCGTTGGACTCCAGCACGCCGTCGATCTCGTCGAGGATGTCGTCGATCTCGCTCGACTGCACCTGCGCGGCCGCTGCCGCTGCGGGCTCGGGGGCGTCGTCGGCACCGCCGTCGTCACGACGCTGCGGGCGGACCTGCTCCTGACCGGCCATGGTGACCCAGCTGCCTCAAAGGTGGACCTTGGTCGCGAGCCTAGTGCTCGCCGGGTCGGCGTTGCGCCGCGAGCGCGCGCAGCAGCGACGCGGCATCCGGCGCGTTGCGCACCAGCTCGCCCACGCCGGCCTCGGTGCCCTTGAGCGGCTCGAGCATCGGCACCCGCTGCAGGGTGCGCTGGCCGGCGACGTCGAAGATCACCGAGTCCCAGGACGCCGCGACGACGTCGTCCGGGAAGCGGCGCAGGCAGGTGCCCCGGAACCAGGCCCGGGTGTCGTTCGGCGGCTCGTCGACGGCGCGCTGCACGTCGGCCTCGTCGACGAGCACCTCGAGCCGGCCGGTCGCGACCAGCCGGTGGGCCAGCCCCCGGTCGGCGCGCACGTCGGACCACTGCAGGTCGACGGCCTTGAGCCGCGGGTCGCCCCAGCCCAGCGAGTCGCGGTCGCGGTAGCCCTCGAGCACCGCGAGCTTGGCCACCCAGTCGACCTCGCGGCGGGCCTCCATCGGGTCGCGGCCGAGCTTGTCGAGCACGGTGCCCCACCAGTGCATGACCTCGACGGTGTCGCTGTCGGGCTCGCCGCCCGACTGCTGGTCGACGAAGGCGGCGGCGCGGTCGTGGTACTCCCAGAGCAGCTCGAGCGCCGTCATCCGGCGGCCGTCGACCAGCTCGACCTTCGCCTGCAGCGTCGGGTCGTGCGAGACCTCGTGCAGGGTGCCCACCGGCCGGCGCACCGACAGGTCGTCGCCGAACGCGTCGGCCTCGATCATCGCGAGCACGAGCGAGGTGGTGCCCATCTTGAGCAGGTTCGCGACGTCGCAGTGGTTGGCGTCACCGAGGATGACGTGCAGCCGGCGGTAGCGGTCGGCGACGGCGTGCGGCTCGTCGCGGGTGTTGATCAGCGGCCGCTTCAGGGTGGTCTCGAGCCCGACCTCGACCTCGAAGAAGTCGCTGCGCTGGGCGATCTGGTAGCCCGGGCGTGCGCGAGTCGACGCCGATGCCGACCCGGCCCGACCCGCACATGACCTGGCGGACGACGAAGAACGGGCGTCAGGTGGCGCACGATGCTCGCGAACGGCGTCGAGCGCGCCATCAGGTAGTTCTCGTGGGTGCCGTAGGACGCGCCCTTGCCGTCGGTGTTGTTCTTGTAGAGGTTGATGCCGGGCGGCACGGTGGCCAGCCGGGCCACGCGCCTCGCGCATGACCAGCTCGCCGGCCCGGTCCCAGGTGACGGCGGCCCGCGGGCGTGGTGACCTCGGGCGAGCTGTACTCGGGGTGGGCGTGGTCGACGTAGAGCCGGGCGCCGTTGGTGAGCACGACGTTGGCCAGGGTGGGGTCCTCGACGTCGGTGAGCTGGCTCGGGTGGGCCGTGCCGCGGCCCATGTCGAAGCCGCGCGCGTCGCGCAGCGGCGCCTCGTCGGCGTAGTCCCAGCTGGCACGGGCGGGCCGGATGCCGCGCGACGCGGCGTACGCGGTGACGACGTCGCCGGAGGCGACCATCGGGTTCGCGGCCGGGTTGCCGGGCACGACGATGCCGTACTCGGTCTCGATCCCCATCACCCGGCGCACGGTCATGTCTCGACCATACTGACCGCGTGCGCAGCTACCGCGGGTTGACCCCGCTCATGGCCATGGTGTCGTTCGTGGGCGACCGGCTCGGCCCGCCGGTCGAGGAGCTCGACTTCGACGGCATCCAGCGGGCCCGGGCGCGCCACGCTGCCCCGCAACCGGGTCACCGACCTCGTCACCGGCGGGGTCGACCGCGTCGGTCGGCATCACCTTCGGCACCGCGCCCGCCCGCGACGACCACGAGATCCCGCTGCGGATCTACCGCCCGCGGGCACTGCGCGACGCGCGCACCGACGTGCCGGTCGTCATGTGGTTCCACGGTGGCGGCTGGGTGCTCGGCAACGTCGTCGACTACGACCCGACGTGCACCTTCATCGCCGCGGCGGTCGGCTGCGTCGTCGTCTCGGTCGACTACCGGATGGCGCCGGAGCACCGGGCGCCGGTGGCCGCCGAGGACTGCGTCGACGCGACCACGTGGGTCGGCGTCAACGGAGACGTGCTGCGCGCCGACACCTCGCGGATGGCCGTGGCCGGCGACTCGGCCGGCGGCAACCTCGCCGCCGTCGTGGCCCAGGTGCTGCGCGACCACGGCGACACCCGGCTGCGCCACCAGGCGCTCATCTACCCGGCCACCGACCTGACCATGGCCTCGCCGTCGATCCGGGAGCACCCGAACGCCGCCGTCCTCACCAAGCGGTCGATGGACGCCTTCCGCGACCACTACGTGCCGGCCGGCCACGACCTGCGCGACCCGCTGCTCTCCCCGCTCTTCGGCCGACTCGACGGGCTGCCGCCGGCCCTGGTGCAGACCGCCGACCTCGACCCGATCCGCGACGACGGCATCCGGTACGCCGACGCGCTGCGGGCGGCGGGCGTGCCGGTGCGCCTCACCAACTACCTCAAGGTGCCGCACGGCTTCGCGTTCATGCCCGGCGCGGCGCCCGCGGTGGGGCGCCAGCAGCGGTGGGAGCTGGCCACCGAGCTCACCGCCGCACTCGCCCCCGACGACCGCCGATAGGCTGCGGACATGCGCGAGGTCGTCGTGTTCTCCGGGTCGGCCCACACCGCCCTCGCCCATCGGATCTGCGACGAGCTGGGGGTGACCCTCTCGGAGACCCTGATCAGCCGGTTCAGCAACGACTGCCTGCAGGCCCAGCTGCTCGCGAACTGCCGCCAGCGCGACGTCTACCTCGTGCAGCCGCTCGTGCCGCCGACGCAGGACTCGCTCATGGAGCTGCTGCTGATGATCGACGCGGCCCGGGGCGCCTCCTCGGGCATGATCACGGCCGTCATCCCGCACTACGCCTACGCGCGCAGCGACAAGAAGGACGCCTCCCGCATCTCGCTCGGGGGGCGTCTCGTCGCCGACCTGATCTCGACCGCCGGCGCCGACCGGGTGCTGACGATGAACCTGCACGCGCCCCAGGTGCACGGGTTCTTCTCGGTGCCCGTCGACCACCTCACCGCGCTCGGGGTGCTCGCCGACCACTTCCGCCAGCAGGACCTCGACAACTGCGTCGTCGTCTCGCCCGACCTGGGCAACGCCAAGGACGCGACGCAGTTCTCGCGGCTGCTCGGCCTGCCGGTCGCGGCCGGGTCGAAGCGCCGGCTCAGCGACGACCGCGTCGTCATCGACTCGATCGTCGGCGACGTCCGGGGCAAGCGGGCCATCGTGCTCGACGACGAGATCGCCACCGGCGGCTCGATCGTCGAGCTGCTCGACCGGCTCGCCGAGCACGGCGTCACCGAGGCGGCCGTCGCCTGCACGCACGGGTTGTTCGCCGGGAAGGCCGTCGAGCGGCTGCGCGGGCACCCGATGATCAACGAGGTGGTCACCACCGACACCGTGCCGGCGCCCGCCGACTGGCCCGAGCTCAAGGTGCGTTCCGTCGCAGGGCTGTTCGCCGAGGCGATCAAGCGCATCCACGAGGGTGAGTCGGTGTCGAGCCTGTTCGACGGGGTCGACCCGACGCACGCCCCGCCGCGCCAGCGGTCGCTGTTCGACCGGGTGCGCTCGTGAGCCGCGCCCTCCCGGCGGTGCTCGACGTGGCGCTCGTGGTGCTCTTCGCCGCCGTCGGGCGCCGGTCGCACGCCGAGGGTCTCGACGTCACCGGCATCCTGCGCACCGCCGCGCCGTTCCTCGTCGGCACGGCCGCCGGGTGGCTGCTCGCGAGCCTCACCCTCGACACCGGTCCCCGCTCGCTCGCGTTCGGCGCGGTCGTCGTCGTGTGCACCGTGGTGCTCGGCATGCTGTTCCGCCGGGTGGCCGGTGAGGGCACCGCGCTGTCGTTCGTCGTCGTGGCGACGACGGTGCTCACCGTGCTGCTGCTCGGCTGGCGCCTCGTCGCCCGCCTCGTCAGCTGACCGACGTCCCTCGACTCTGGTCGCGCCGGGCTGCACCATGGGGTCGTGCAGATCCCCAAGGCCTCGGACGAGGACAAGGAGCGCTTCCGTTCGCTGGTGCCCGACGACCCCGGCGTCGTCGTGAAGCCGATGTTCGGCAACCTCGGCGCGTTCGTCAACGGGAACATGTTCGCCGGCCTGTTCGGCTCGACGGTGGGCGTGCGCGTGTCCGACGAGGACCGCGCGACCCTCGCGGACGTCGACGGCACCGGCCCGTTCGGTCCCGAGGGCAGGCCGATGGGCGGCTACGTCGGGCTGCCCGAGGCGTGGGAGGACGAGCCGGAGAGGGCCTCCGCCTGGGTCGCGCGGGCCCACGCGTACGTCTCGGGTCTGCCCCCGAAGCCGCCGAAGCCGCCCAAGGCGCAACGCCCTGCGAGTCGAGGTCCCACGACGCGCTGACCACCCGGCGCCCACCATCAGCGTGTCGCGAGACCTCGAGGCGTCAGGCGACCTGGCGCACGACCTCCGCGACCAGCGGGTAGGCCTTCGGGTCGGTGGTGTTCGCCATCGAGAAGATGACGTGGTCGATGCCGGCGTCAGCCAAGCAGAGAGAGCCGCTCGACGGCCTGGTCGACCGAGTGGCCGGTGACCCCGTCGGGCAGGGCCGCGCCGGTGTCCATGGTCAGCCGGGCCAGGCAGGTCTTCGAGATCTCGTCGTAGTCGCGGCCGACGTCGTCGCAGTGCCGCCGGATGACGTCGAGCTTGTGCGGGATGCCCTGCGGCCCGAGCCCGAGGTCGAACAGGTTGCACGCGTCGGCGTACTGCGCCACGAGCCTCAGGGTGCGCTGCTCGCCCCCGCCGCCGACCATGATCGGCGACGCGGCGCACCGGCTGCGGGTGGTTCAGCGGCCGCTCGAGGCTGATCGACTCGCCCTCGAACGGGCTGTCGTCGTCGGCGAACATCCGGTGGGCCAGCTTCAGGGTGTCCTCGAGCAGGCGGAACCGCTCGCGGGTCGAGGGGTAGGGCACGCCGAGCCCGCGGTGCTCCTCCTCGTTCCACGCCGCGCCGATGCCCAGCCAGGCGCGGCCGCCGGAGAGCACGTCGAGCGTGGTGACGGTCTTGAGCAGGATGCCGGGGTGCCGGTACGTCACGCCGGTCGACCAGGGTGCCCAGCTCGATGTTCTCGGTGACCGCGGCGGCGTGCGCAGCGTCGTGTAGCCCTCGAGCATGTCGAGCTCGGGCGGGCCGACCACCGAGATCTGGAAGAAGTGGTCCATCACCCACAGCGAGGCGAGCCCGCTCTGGTCGGCGTCCGCGGGCGCGCCACCGCGCCGCCAGGTGGCGCCGGTGCGAGGCCGGGTGCGATCCGGCCCAGGTGAACGTGTTGACCTGCAGTCCGAGCTTCATGCCGCCATCCTGCACCGCCGTCGGTGCCGGACGCGCTCAGAGGTACTGGCCGGTGTTGGCGACCGTGTTGATCGACTTGCCGGGCTCGGTGCCCTCCTTGGTCTTGATGAGGGTGCGGATGTAGACGATCCGCTCCCCCTTCTTGCCGGAGATGCGGGCCCAGTCGTCGGGGTTGGTCGTGTTCGGGAGGTCCTCGTTCTCGCGGAACTCGTCGGTGCACGACTGGAGCAGGTGCTCGACCCGCAGGCCGCGCTGGCCGGTGTCGAGGAAGTCCTTGATCGCCATCTTCTTGGAGCGGTCGACGATGTTCTGGATCATCGCGCCGGAGTTGAAGTCCTTGAAGTAGAGGATCTCCTTGTCGCCACCGGCGTAGGTGACCTCGAGGAAGCGGTTCTCCTCCTCCTCGGTGTACATCCGCAGCACGACGGCGTCGATCATCGCCTGGAGGGTGGCGTCCTCGGACCCGCCGTTGTGCTCGAGGTCGTCGGGGTGCAGCGGCAGCCCGGGGATGAGGTACTTGCCGAAGATGTCGCGGGCGGCCTCGGCATCCGGCCGCTCGATCTTGATCTTCACGTCGAGCCGGCCGGGGCGCAGGATCGCGGGGTCGATCATGTCCTCGCGGTTCGAGGCACCGATGACGATGACGTTCTCGAGGCCCTCGACGCCGTCGATCTCGGCGAGCAGCTGCGGCACGATCGTGGTCTCGACGTCGGAGGAGACGCCCGACCCGCGGGTGCGGAACAGCGACTCCATCTCGTCGAAGAAGACGACCACGGGGTAGCCCTCGTTGGACTTCTCGCGGGCCCGCTGGAAGATCAGCCGGATGTGCCGCTCGGTCTCGCCGACGTACTTGTTGAGCAGCTCGGGGCCCTTGATGTTGAGGAAGTAGCGACTTCCCGGGCTCGCGGCCCTCCTTCTCGGCCACCTTGCGGGCCAGGGATGCCGCGACCGCCTTGGCGATCATCGTCTTGCCGCAGCCGGGCGGGCCGTAGAGCAGCACGCCCTTCGGCGGCTTGAGCTGGTGCTCGATGTAGAGGTCGGGGTGCAGGTACGGGAGCTCGACGGCGTCGCGGATCGCCTCGATCTGCCCGGTGAGGCCGCCGATGTCGGTGTAGTCGATGTCGGGCACCTCCTCGAGCACGAGGTCGGCGACCTCGGCCTTCGGGATGCGCTCGAAGACGAAGCCGCTGCGCGACTCCAGCAGCAGGGCGTCGCCGGCCCGGATGGTCTGGCCGTCGAGGGATGCCGCGACCCGGCAGACCCGCTCCTCGTCGGCCTGGGCCACGACGAGCACCCGGCCGTCGTCGAGGATCTCCTTGCAGAGCACGACCTCGCCGGTGGTCTCGTAGCCGTGGGCGGCGACGATGTTCATCGCCTCGTTGAGCATGACCTCGCGGCCCGGCACGAGCTGGCCCTCCTCGAGCGAGGGGCTGACCGCGACGTGCATCTTGCGGCCGCTGGTGAGGATGTCGGCGGTGCCGTCCTCGAAGGCCTCGATGACGATGCCGTAGGCGGCCGGCGGCTGGGCCAGCCGGTCGACCTCGGACTTCAGGGTGACGATCTGCTCGCGGGCGTCGCGCAGGGTGCGCACGAGGCGCTCGTTCTGCGCGGACACCGTCGCCAGCTGGGAGCGCAGCCCGGTGAGGTCACGCTCGAGGGTGCGCAGCTGCGCCGGCGTCGCCTGACCGCGGGCGCGCAGCGCGGCGATCTCGGCCTCCAGCGACTCCCGCTCGGCCTCGAGGCGCTCGCGGGTGCCGGACTGGTCGGCCCTGGGCTCGTCGGTGCTCATGCTCGACGATAACCCCGCGGGCTCAGGTCTGAGGGGAGGTCTCGTTCACCGAGCGGCGAACCCGGCGCACTCGCTTCTCCGACGGAACCCGCTCGCCGATGGCCTCGGGGGTCCAGTCCTGCTCCACGGCGTCCTCGCCGGTGACGTAGCCGCGGCCCGGCCGGCGCTTGCGCAGCGGGGGCGTGACCCCCGGTGCGAGGCGCCGGGTGGTGATCAGGAAGCCGGTGTGGCCGTGCATCCGGTGCTGCGGGCGCACCGCCAGGCCCTCGAGGTGCCAGCCGCGCACGAGCGACTCCCAGGCCTGCGGCTCGGTGTAGCGTGTCGGCGTCGCGCATCGCCTCGGCGACCTTCGACAGCTGGGTGGCCGTGGCGACGTAGCAGATCAGCACCCCACCGGGCGCGAGGGCGTCGGCGACGACCTCGAGGCACTCCCAGGGCGCGAGCATGTCGAGCACGACCCGGTCGACGGTGCCGTTCTCGACGGTGCGCGGCAGCGCCTCGACGAGGTCGCCCACGGTGACGGTCCACGCCGGGTGGTCGGCGCCGAAGTAGTCGCGGCGCGTTCGCCATGGCGATGTCGGCGAAGTCCTCGCGGCGCTCGAAGGAGTGCACGTGCCCGGTCTCGCCCACGGCCCGCAGCAGCGACATCGACAGGGCACCCGAGCCCACCCCGGCCTCGACGACGACCGCGCCGGGGAACATGTCGGCCATCATCGACGATCTGGCCGGCGTCCTTGGGGTAGACCACGGCGGCGCCGCGCGGCATCGACATCACGTAGTCGGACGAGCAGCGGGCGCAGCGCGAGGTACTCGACGCCGGCGGTGTTCGTGACCGTCGAGCCGTCCGGCATCCCGATCAGGTCGTCGTGGTCGAGGTGCCCGCGGTGGGTGTGGAACTGCTTCCCGGGGCTCAGCGCGATCGTGTGCATCCGGCCCTTCGGGTCGGTGAGCTGGATGCGCTCGCCCGCGGAGAAGGGGCCGCGCCGCAGCTCGGCGCCCGTGGGGGGTGTCATGGGCCGGAAGTCTAGTTGCGGCCGAGCACGGTCTCGGCCACGGCGTTGAGCCGCTCCGAGGTCACCAGGCCGCGCACCGTGCCGGCCGAGGTCACGACCACGACGCCCCACCCCGTGGTCGCCATCGCCCGCAGCACCGGCTCGGCGTCGGAGCCCGGCGCGAGCTCGACGACGCAGCCGTCGGGCACCTTGACGACGAGGGACGCCAGCCGCGTGGTGGGCGGCAGGGTCGCGATGTCGGGCGAGGTCTCGGACGGCTCGGGCAGCAGCAGCGTGGGGATGCCGCGCTCGTCGAGCGCCACCACCCGGCGGCCGATGCCGACCAGCTCGCCGACCGGGGTGAGGGCCGGCACGACGACGACCGGGTCCATGACGTCCTCGGGCCGCACCCGCAGGAGCAGCCGCTCCAGCGGGGCTCGCTTGAGCGCCGCCGTCGCGCCCGACCAGAGGATCCAGGCCATGACCAGCCCGATGCCGATACCCAACAGGTCGGTACGACCCTCGGCCAGCGGCCGCACGACGAGCACGAGGGCGACCACCACGGCGAGCACCCGGCCGCACCAGCCGGCGACGACCAGCCCGAGGTCACGGCGACCGCTGACCCCCCAGACCAGTGACTGCACGAGCTGTCCACCGTCGAGCGGGAGCCCGGGCAGCAGGTTGAACACCCGCGAGCAGCAGGTTGAGGATCGTGAACGACCACGCGAACTCGGATGCGGGCCACGGCAGGCGTCGACCGTGGCGACCCACCCCAGCGCCGCGAGCGCGAGGTTGGCCAGCGGTCCGGCGACGGCGATGACGGCGGCGCGACCCGGCGTCGTGCCGGTGCCGTCGTAGGCGGTGTGACCGCCCCACAGGGTGGCGACGATGCGGTGCACGCGGAACCCGAGGAGCCGCGCGGCGACGGCGTGGGCGACCTCGTGGCCCAGCACGGCGACCAGGATGCCGACGACCGTCCAGCCCGCGACGGCCAGCGCCGTGGCGGTGCCGTCACCGAGGTTCTGGCCGGACTGCCAACCGGTCCACGCGACGAACGCACCCAGGAACAGCCAGGTGCGGTCGAGGTAGACCGGCACACCCGCCACCCGGGCGAGGCGCAGCGCCCCGGCGGGGGGCGACTCGTCGGACATGGCACGGACCCTACGTGAGGAACCCGGCATACTGATCCTTCGACCTGCTGCCGACCCGAAGCGACCACACGTGACCCCGCAGCACCGCCCCGACGCCACCGCCGACCTCACCGCCGCCCTGCGCGAGCGGATCCTCGTGCTCGACGGCGCGATGGGCACGATGATCCAGGGCCTACGGCCTGTCCGAGGCGGACTACCGCGGCGAGCGGTTCGCCGACCACGGCCAGCGACCAGCAGGGCAACAACGACCTGCTCTCGCTGACCCAGCCCGAGCGTGATCCGCGAGATCCACCGCGAGTACCTCGAGGCCGGCGCCGACCTGCTCGAGACCAACACCTTCAACGCGCAGCGGATCTCGCTGGCCGACTACGGCATGGAGGACCTCGCCTACGAGATGAACGTCGCCGCGGCCGCGCTGGCCCGCGCCGAGGCCGACGCGATGACCGAGCGCACGCCCGACCGGCCGCGCTGGGTCGCTGGGCACGCTCGGCCCGACGAACCGCACGGCCTCCATCTCCCCCGACGTCAACGACCCCGGCGCCCGCAACGTCACCTACGACGAGCTGGTCGAGGCCTACCTGGAGCAGGCCCGCGGGCCTGGTCGACGGCGGCGCCGACCTGCTGCTCGTCGAGACCATCTTCGACACCCTCAACGCCAAGGCCGCGATCTTCGCGCTCGAGACGCTCTTCGAGGAGCACGGCCGGCGCTGGCCGGTGATGATCTCCGGCACCATCACCGACGCCTCCGGCCGCACCCTGTCGGGCCAGGTCACCGAGGCGTTCTGGAACTCCGTGCGCCACGCCCGCCCGCTGGCCATCGGCCTCAACTGCGCCCTCGGCGCCGGCGAGCTGCGGCCCTACGTCGCCGAGCTGTCGCGGATCGCCGACTGCTTCGTCTCCGCCCACCCCAACGCCGGGCTGCCCAACGCCTTCGGCGAGTACGACGAGACGCCCGAGCCGATGGCCCGGCGTCCTCGGCGAGTTCGCCACCAGCGGGCTGGTCAACATCGTCGGCGGCTGCTGCGGCACCACGCCCGACGCACATCGCCGCGATCGCCGAGGCGTCCACGCAGGGCGCGCCCGCGCACGCCGTCGGCCGATCGCCGCCGGCGCTGCGGCTGGCCGGGCTCGAGCCGTGCGTCATCGACGAGGACAGCCTGTTCGTCAACGTCGGCGAGCGCACCAACATCACCGGGTCGGCCCGGTTCCGCAGCCTGATCAAGGAGGGCGACTACGACACCGCGCTCACCGTCGCCCGCCAGCAGGTCGAGGCCGGCGCGCAGGTCATCGACGTCAACATGGACGAGGGCATGATCGACGGCGTCGCCGCGATGGACCGCTTCCTCAAGCTGATCGCCTCCGAGCCCGACATCTGCCGGGTGCCGCTGATGGTCGACTCCTCCAAGTGGGAGGTCATCGAGGCCGGCCTGAAGTGCGTCCAGGGCAAGCCGATCGTCAACTCGATCTCGATGAAGGAGGGCGAGGAGCCGTTCCTCGACCACGCCCGGCTGGCCCGCAAGTACGGCGCGGCCGTGGTCGTCATGGCCTTCGACGAGGACGGCCAGGCCGACAACCTGGAGCGTCGCCGCGAGATCTGCGAGCGCGCCTACCGGCTGCTCGTCGACCAGGTCGGCTTCCCGGCCGAGGACATCATCTTCGACCCCAACGTCTTCGCGGTCGCCACCGGCATCGAGGAGCACGCGACGTACGGCCTCGACTTCATCGAGGCCACCGCGCTGGATCAAGGAGAACCTGCCCGCGCGCGCTGGTCTCCGGCGGCGTCTCCAACGTCTCGTTCAGCTTCCGCGGCAACAACCCCGTGCGCGAGGCGATCCACGCCGTGTTCCTCTACCACGCCATCAAGGCCGGCATGGACATGGGCATCGTCAACGCCGGCGCGCTGCAGGTCTACGACAAGGTCGACGCCGAGCTGCGCGACGCGATCGAGGACGTCGTCCTCAACCGCCGCCCGGACGCCGCCGAGCGGCTGCTCGAGATCGCCGAGGAGTACCGCGGCACCGGTGAGGTCGCCGACGTCGCCGCCGAGGAGTGGCGCTCGCTGCCGGTGGGCGAGCGGATCACGCACGCCCTGGTCAAGGGCATCGACGCGTTCGTCGTCGAGCCGACACCGAGGAGCTGCGGCTCGAGATCGCCGCGCGCGGCGGCCGCCCGATCGAGGTCATCGAGGGCCCGCTGATGGACGGCATGAACGTCGTCGGCGACCTGTTCGGCGACGGCAAGATGTTCCTGCCGCAGGTGGTGAAGTCGGCCCGCGTGATGAAGAAGGCCGTCGCCTACCTGATCCCGTTCATCGAGGCGGAGAAGGACGAGGCCGCGAAGAAGCGCAGCAAGGGCCCGGTCGTCATGGCCACGGTCAAGGGCGACGTGCACGACATCGGCAAGAACATCGTCGGCGTGGTGCTGCAGTGCAACAACTACGAGGTCATCGACCTCGGCGTGATGGTGCCGGCCCAGAAGATCCTCGACACCGCCCGGGAGGTCGGCGCCGACATCATCGGCCTGTCCGGCCTGATCACGCCGAGCCTCGACGAGATGGTGCAGGTCGCCGCCGAGATGGAGCGCCAGGGCTTCGACGATCCCGCTGCTGCTCGGCGGCGCCACGACGTCGCGCGCGCACACCGCGGTCAAGGTCGACCAGCAGTACGACGGCCCGGTCGTCTGGGTGAAGGACGCCTCCCGGTCGGTGCCGGTCGTCAGCCAGCTGCTCTCCGACGCGCCAGCGCGGCGCCTTCCTCGACGGCGTCGCCAAGGACTACGACGCCATCCGCGCCCGGCACGCCGCGAAGTCGGGCGAGCGGCCGCTGGCGAGCTACGAGCACGCCGTCGCGAACCGCCCGGTGCTCGACTGGGCGGCGTACCGCCCGATGCGGCCCCACCTGCTCGCGCAGCAGAGCCGCGACCGCTGGTCCGGGCCGCCCGACGCCCACTGGCACCGGGCCGCGACCCAGTTCACCCGGGTCTGGGAGGACTTCCCGGTCGGCGAGCTGCGGCGCTACATCGACTGGACCCCGTTCTTCCAGGCCTGGGAGATGAAGGGCCGCTACCCCGACGTCCTCAACAACGCGGCGACCTCGGAGCAGGCGCGCAGCCTGTTCGACGACGCGAAGCGGATGCTCGACCGGATCGAGCGAGGAGCACTGGCTCACCGCCCGCGGGGTCGTCGGCATCTTCCCGGCCAACGGCGTCGGCGACGACATCGAGGTCTACGCCGACGAGGCGCGCACCACGGTGCTCACCCACCTGCACGGGCTGCGCCAGCAGGGGCAGCACCGTGACGGGGTGCCGAACAAGTGCCTGTCCGACTACGTCGCGCCCAAGGAGACCGGCATCGCCGACCACGTCGGGGCGTTCTCGGTCACCGCCGGGCTCGGCATCGAGGAGCGGCTGCTGGCGTTCAAGGCCGACCACGACGACTACTCGGCCATCCTGCTCGAGTCGCTCGCCGACCGGCTGGCCGAGGCCTTCGCCGAGCGGCTGCACGAGAAGGTGCGCCGCGAGCTGTGGGGCTACGCCCCCGACGAGCACCTCGAGATGGACGAGCTGATCCGCGAGCAGTACCGCGGCATCCGGCCCGCCCCGGGCTACCCGGCCTGCCCCGACCACACCGAGAAGGAGACGCTGATGGCCCTCCTCGGCGGCGAGGAGCGCACCGGCATCACGCCTCACCGAGTCGATGGCGATGTGGCCGGGCGCCTCGGTGAGCGGCTGGTACTTCGCGCACCCCGACAGCCAGTACTTCGTCGTCGGGCGGCTCGGCCGCGACCAGGTCGAGTCGTACGCCGAGCGCAAGGGCTGGGACCTGCGCACCGCCGAGCGGTGGCTGGGCCCCAACCTCGGCTACCAGCCCGAGGACTGACGCCGGCGACGAGCGCGAAGGCGCCCCCTCCTCCTCCTGCGCGTTGTGCGAGGCGCAGCACGGCGTACAGCCCGTAGAGCAGCCGGCGCAGCTCGACGACGTCCTCCTCGTCGGTGGCGCCCTGGCGTCGGTGTTCGCCGAGGAGGCGGCGCAGGCGGCCCACCTGGTGCTCGATCTCGGCGTGGGTGCGGCTGAGCGCCGCGGTGGCGTCGGTGCCGCCCAGCGTCCGGGAGACCAGCGGCACGAGCAGCTGCTCCTCCTCGCGCTCGTGCGGCACGAGCGTGGTCTCGAGGCGCTCGAGGAGGCGCCGGGCCGGGCGCGAGGTCGACGTCGTCGGACGACAGCGCGTCGGCGACGGCCCGGATGCTGCTCGACCTCCGGCAGCACCGCGTCGTGGTGCGTCGCGCAGGCGTCAGCGCGAGGGCGACGTCCTCGGGCGCCATGGCGAGCGTGTGCACCCGCCCGGGCAGCACGGCACGCAGCGCCAAGCCGATGGCGAGCACGTCGATGCCCTCCTGGAGCAGGGCCCCCACGGCCGGCGGCAGGTAGCCCGGCGGCGGCCGCGACCATCGCGACGAGGGACAGCCCCATCCCGACGAGGACGGCCTGCAGCGCGATCGCGCCGCGACCGCCGGGCGATCAGGATGGCGTCGGCGAGGGCGTCGACCCGGTCGACGGTCAGCACGACGTCGGCCGCCTCCGAGGATGCCGTCGCGCCGCGGGCCGCGAGCGCGACGCCCACCCCGGCGGCGGCGAGCGCCGGGGCGTCGTTGATGCCGTCGCCGACCATGATGGTGGCGGCGGCTGGCGACTCCGCCCGCGATGGCGGCGAGCTTGTCGGCCGGGTCGCAGTCGGCACAGCACCGCGTCGACGCCGACGATCGCGCCCGACCGTGCCCGGCGACGTCGGCCCGGTCGCCGGTGACCAGCACGACCCGCTCGACCCCCGCGGTGCGCAGGGCGCGCACCATCCGCGGCGCGTCGGGCCGGATCGGGTCCTCGAGGAGGAACGGCGCCGGCCGGGACGCCGTCGACCGCCGGCGAAGACGGTGATCGAGCCGTCGAGGTCGGCGCGGCGCCGCACCTGGCGCACCCAGGCCGGCGGCCGCGTCCGGGACGATCCACGCGGCCTTGCCGAGCCGCACCTCGCGCCCGTCGACCGTGCCGCGCACGCCGTACCCGTGCTCCTCGGCGACGTCGGTCGGCACCGTCGAGGGTCAGGCCGCGGCGAGCGGCCGCGGTCGACGATCGCGTCGGCCAGCACGTGCGGCGGACAGCTGGTCGAGGGATGCCGGCGAGGCGCAGCAGCGTGTCGGCGTCGACGCCGTCGTCGGCGGTGACGACACCGGTGACGGTGGGTCGACCCTGGGTGAGGGTGCCGGTCTTGTCGAAGAGCACGACCCGACCGGCCGCGAGCTGCTCGAGCGCGCTGCCGCCCTTGACGACGACGCCGCGGCGCGCGGCCCGGGAGAGCCCGGACATGATCGCGATCGGGGCGGCGAGCAGCAGCGGGCACGGCGTCGCCACGACGAGCACCGCCACCGCCCGCACCGGGTCGCCCGACACAGCCCAGGCGACCGCCGGCGAGGGCGAGGGTGAGCGGCACGAAGCAGCACGGCGAAGCGGTCGGCGCGTGCGGACGAACGGGCGCCGACGAGGCCTGCGCCTGCTCGACGAGCCGGACGACACCGGCGTAGGTCGACTCGGCCGCGACGCGACGTGGCGAGCGAGGTCGACCGGGCGCACCCGCGTTGACGACACCGCTGCGCACCTCGTCGCCCGGCGGGCCGCTCGACCGGGCAGCGCCTCGCCGGTGAGCGCGGACTCGTCGAAGACGCCGGCGGCCGACGAGCCGTCCGTCGACCGGCACGACCTCCCCCGTGCCGACGACGAGCAGCGTCGCCGCGGACGACCTGGTCGACCGGCACGTCCTCGATCGCGTCGCCGAGCCGGCGACGGGCGTTCCGTGGGGCGCGCTCGACCAGGAGGCTGAGCTCGCGCCGGGCGCGGGCCGCCGCGCCGGGCCTCGAGCACCCGGCCCGAGGCGAGCATCACGGTGATCATCGCGCCGGCGAAGGGCTCGCCGACGGCCAGGGCCCCGGCCAGGGCCAGCACGGCGATCACGTCGACGGAGGGCTGGCGGCGGCGGACCGCAGCCACCGTCCAGACCAGCGAAGGCCACGAGGCCGAGCGCGGTACCGGCGGCCCACACGGCATCCGCCACGTGGGGGGCGTCGAGCAGCCAGGCCACGCCGCCCGCGACGAGGAGGGTCAGCGAGGCGAGCAGGAGCAGCAGCGGGGCACGCTCGCGGAACGTCCGCACACCGTCATGCTCGCACCGGCACGGATGCCGGTCGGCGGCCGGAGACGAGCGTCGACGACCCGCACGGCCGGGCGGACGTGGCGGGCCGCGGGGTGGCGGCGGGGCGTGTCGGCAGCGCGGCATACCTTTGCCCCATGACCCCCGCCCTGTCCCCGAGCCGCGCCGCGGACTTCAAGCAGTGCCCGCTGCTGTTCCGGTTCCGCACGATCGACAAGCTCGAGGGTCCGCCGTCCCCGGCCGCCGCGCGCGGCACGCTGGTGCACGCCGTGCTCGAGCACCTCTTCGACCTGCCCGCCGCCGACCGCACGCCGGCCGCGGCGGTCGCGCTGCTCGCGCCACGGTGGTCGGCGCTGGTCGAGGAGCGGCCCGAGCTCAAGACGATGATCGACGACGACGAGCTGCTCACCGAGGAGGGCTGGTTCGCCGCGGCCCAGACCCTCGTCGAGCAGTGGTTCGACCTCGAGGACCCCACCCGGCTCGAGCCGGCCGCCCGCGAGCTCTACGTCGAGACCGAGGTCGAGGGCCTCACCCTGCGCGGCTACGTCGACCGGCTCGACGTCGCCCCCGACGGCGCGATGCGGGTCGTCGACTACAAGACCGGCCGCTCCCCCAGCGAGCTGTTCGAGGCCAAGGCGCTGTTCCAGATGAAGTTCTACGCCCTGGTGCTCTGGCGCATCCACGGCGAGATCCCGCGCCTGCTCCAGCTCGTCTACCTCGGCAACGGCGAGGTCGTGCGCTACTCCCCCGACGAGCACGACCTGCTCGCCATGGAGCGCAACGTCCGGGCCATCTGGGATGCCGTGGTGCGCGCCGCGCAGACCGGCGACTGGCGCCCGCGCACCTCGCGGCTGTGCGACTGGTGCGACTTCCGCGACCTGTGCCCGGCGTGGGGTGGCACTCCTCCCCCGCTGCCGGAGGGCGCCGACGCTGATCGCGCTCGACCCGGCCCGCTCAGGCGCGGTCGTGCCCGCCGACGACTGACACCGAGGCGGCCAGCTCGGCGAGGCGACGCGGGCGTCATCCCGGCCAGGCCGTCGACGTGCACCGCGCCGGCCATCTCGGGCACCGGCACCACGTGCGGCACGGCGAGCGTCGGCACCCCGGCGGCGACGGCCGAGCGCACCCCCGTCGGTGAGTCCTCGATCGCGACGCAGTCCGCGGGCTCCACGCCGAGCTGCCGCGCGGCGGCCCGGTAGGGCTCCGGGTGCGGCTTGCCGTGCGACGACCTCGTCGCCGGTCACCACGGCGGCGAAGGCCCCCTCGGGCAGGGCACCGACCACGGCGTCGGCCAGCGACCGCCACGACATGGTGACGAGCGCGCTGGGTACCCCGGCGGCGCGCAGCGCGTCGAGCAGCTCGCGGGCACCGGGTCGCCACGGCACGTGCTCGCGCACCTGGGCCACCACCCGGTCGAGCAGCTCGTCGACGATCCGCTCCGGCGACCAGGTGATCGGCGAGTGGTCGCGGATGAACTGCGGCCGACACCATCAGGTCGTTCCCGACGAGCTGGTGGGCGAACTCGTCGCTCCACGTGCCGCCGTGCTCGGCGACGATCGCGTGCTCCGCGGCGATCCAGTAGGGCTCGGTGTCGACGAGGGTGCCGTCCATGTCCCAGAGGACCGCTGCGGGGAGGCTCATGGGTCGCAAGCCTAGTGAGCCGTAGGGTGGTGTCCTGACGACAGGAGGACCCGAGTGATCGAGCTCGAAGACCTGCCCGAGCTGAAGGACGCGGTCATGATCGCTGCCTTCGAGGGGTGGAACGACGCCGGCGAGGCCGCGAGTGCGGTCATCGAGCACCTCGCCGAGATCTGGGACGCCGAGGTCGTCGCGGCGCTCGACCCCGAGGACTACTACGACTTCCAGGTCAACCGCCCGCGGGTGCTGCTCGAGAACGGCCGCCGCCGGATCAGCTGGCGCACCACCCGCGTCCTGGTGGCCACGAACACCTCGCTCGGGCGCGACGTCGTGCTGGTGCAGGGCGTCGAGCCCTCGTTCCGCTGGCGGGCCTTCGCGATCGAGCTGATGGAGCTCGCCCAGGCCGCCGACGTGTCGATGGTCGTGACCCTCGGCGCCCTGATGGCCGACGTCGCGCACTCGCGACCCATCCCGGTGTCCGCGACCTCCGACAGCGAGGACACCCGGCACCGCCACGACCTCGAGATGAGCAGCTACGAGGGGCCCACCGGCATCGTCGGGGTGCTCGCGGATGCCGCGACCCAGGTGGGCGTGCCGTCGGTCTCGTGCTGGGCCGCCGTGCCGCACTACGCCGGCCACAGCCCGTCGCCCAAGGCCACGCTCGCGCTGGTCAGCCGCCTCGAGGACCTCCTCGACGGCCCGATCGAGCACGGCGAGCTCGACGAGGACTCGCACGCCTGGGAGCGCGGCATCAACGAGCTCGCGGCCTCCGACACCGAGGTCGCCGAGTACGTCGAGAGCCTCGAGGAGGCCCAGGACACCGCCGACCTGCCCGAGGCGAGCGGCGACGCCATCGCCAAGGAGTTCGAGCGCTACCTGCGCCGCCGCGGCACCGACGAGCACCTGACCGGTCAGGCTCACTCCCCGGTTGACCTTCGGAGTCAGGATCGTGGGACCTCCGAGATCAGCACTCCTGCTCACGCAGAACTTCGCTCAGCACACCGACACTGTGGCCGGGTTCGCACAGGTCACTCCCGTCGGACGGACCATGGTGACACCGAGCCGGAACCGAGGACGGGACCCTGTTGATCTCGGCGGACAGCAGGATCTGGTGCGGCTGGCTCGCCGCGAGGCCGATCGGCGCGGGTGGTGCCGTGTAGTCGCGATCGGCCAGTCCCGGCGCATGCCCGATCCACCACCGTGACGACAGGAGCAACGTTGCCACAAGCAACTGTGCGACAGGCTAGTTCACGCAACCGATGCGATGATCGGCCGACCCGCTCGGCATCCCCCGGAAAGCACGAAGTCCACGAAACCCGGTGTGTGGCCGGTCTTTCGTGGACCTTCGTGTACTCGGGAGGAGCTTCCGCTGCAGGGGGGTACGGGAGTTCCTGGTCGAGCAAGGCAACCGTAGCGCGGCACACCCCGCTCCGCCGCGGAATCAGTACCTTCGACGAGGAACTCACTCAGCGCGGTCTCAGCGAGGTCGAGGGCCCGCCGGCGAGCGGTCAGAGGCGGATGCCGAGCACGGCATCCACCGTGCGCGCGACGAGCCCGGGCGCACCCGCGTCGTCCCACTGACCGGCCAGGGTGCGCTCGGCCCAGTCGTCGACGGCGGCCAGCGCGCTGCGGGTGTCGAGGTCGTCGGCGATGGCCGCCCGCACCGCGGCGATCGTCGCGGTGGCCTCGGCGCCCTGGTTGACCGACAGCGCCTCGCGCCAGCGGGCCAGCCGGGCCTGCGCGGCCTCGAGCAGGTCGGGGGTGTACTCCCACTCGGTGCGGTAGTGCTGGTCGAGCAGCACCAGCCGGATCGCCATCGGGTCGACGCCGTCGGCGCGCAGCTTCGACACGAGCACGAGGTTGCCGCGGGACTTGCTCATCTTCGCGCCCTCGTAGCCGACCATCGCCTGGTGCACGTAGTGCCGGGCGAAGGTGTCGTCGTGGGTGAGGGCCGCCGACTGCACCGCGCTCATCTCGTGGTGCGGGAAGACGAGGTCGGTGCCGCCGCCCTGGATGTCGAGCGGGTGGCCGAGGCGGTCCAGCGAGATCGCGGTGCACTCGATGTGCCAGCCCGGGCGGCCGGCGCCGAGCACGTCGTCGTCCCAACAGGGTTCGCCGTCGCGGGCCGCCCGCCACAGCAGCGGGTCGAAGCGGGTCGCGCTTGCCGGCGCGCTCCGGGTCGCCGCCGCGGTCGGCGAAGACGGCCGCCATCTGGTCGCGGGACCAGCCGGACACCGAACCGAAGCTCGGCGCCTGCGACAGGTCGAGGTAGACGTCCTCGCCGGCGGACTCACCGTCGGGGACGGGCAGCCGGTAGGCGGCGCCGTCGGCGAGCAGCGTGCGCACCTCGCGGGTGATCTCGGGCATCGACTCGACGACGCCCACGAGGGCGTCCGGGGGCACGACGGCCAGCGCGGTCATGTCCTCGCGGAACAGGTCGATCTCGGCGGTGGCCAGCTCGCGCCAGTCGCGCCCGTCGCGGGCGGCGCGCTCGAGCAGCGGGTCGTCGACGTCGGTGACGTTCTGCACGTAGTGCACCCGGTGGCCGGCGTCGCGCAGGGCGCGCCCGACGAGGTCGAAGGTGACGTAGGTGGCCGCGTGGCCCAGGTGCGTCGCGTCGTAGGGCGTGATGCCGCAGACGTAGAGCCGGGCCACCGGGCCGGCGTCGACCGGGCGCACCGAACGGCTCTGCGTGTCGAACAGCGCGAGCGGGTCACCGTGGCCGGGCACGGCGGGGACGAAAGGAGCGGGCCACGACTTCACCGGGCAAGACTACGTGCCGACGGCTACAGCGCCGGCCACGGGATCGCCGGCCAGCCGGGCTGCGGCGCCGGGTGCCGGCGGGTGCGCAGCAGGGCCTCGGTGCGCAGCCGCAGCGCCCGCACCTCGGCCCGGGTCAGCAGGGTCGCGAGCTCGTCGGCCAGCCCCTGCCCGAGGGCGTCGAGCAGCGTCTCGAGGCGGGCCAGGTCGGCATCGGGCACCGGCTCCCCCGCCCACCCCCAGAGCACGGTGCGCAGCTTCGGCTCGACGCCCAGGCTGACCCCGTGGTCGCAGCCGCGCACGACCGCGCCGTCGCGCAGCAGGTGGCTGCCCTTGCGGTCGGAGTTGTTGAGCACGGCGTCGAACACGGCCACGGTGCGCAGGGCCGGCTCGGGGCTGTGCGAGACGACCACGGGCCGCCCGCCGGGCGACTCGCCCTCGAGCACCACGACCCAGCCGTCGGGCACCTCATGCGCCGGGGTGACGTCGACCAGCGGCTCGCGCTCCCCCTCGACCGGGCCGACCCACAGCTGCACCGAGCCCGGGCCCGAGCGGGCCGTTGCGCAGCACCGTCGGGGGCACGACGTCGAAGTCGCCGGCCGCGCTGACGAGGTAGGCGGCCCGCTCGCGCGCGACGAGGGTGCCGTCGGGGTAGTCCCACAGCGGCCGCTCGCTGGCCTCCGGCTTGTGGATGACGAGCACCGGCGCGGCATCGGCGTCAGCTCGGCCGCCGGCGACCTCGACCGAGCAGAGCAGGGCGCCGTTGGAGGAGTCGACGATCCGGCCGACCGGGGTGAGGACCCCGCTCGTCAGGAGGTCGACGAGGTCAGCGTCGGTACCCGTTGGCACGAGGGCAGATGTGGCCGGTCGGGTCCAGCGGCTGGCCGCAGAACGGGCAGGAGGGGCGGCCGGCGGACACGACCGCACCGCACCGTCGGGCGAAGGCCCGGGCCGCGACCGGGCTGAGCACGACGCGCAGGGTCTGCACGGTCGTCCTCCTCGGCCTCCTCGGGGTCCTGGTCGTGGCACTCGATGACGAGCGACGCTGCGCGGCGGGGTCCCAGGCCAGGGCGAGGGTGTCGACGCGGAACTCGTCCTCGATCGGGGTCGCGAGCGGGTCGGTGTCGCCGCCGCCGAGCGGCTCGGTGGCGGTGCCCTCGGCGTGCGCGTCGAGCAGCTCGTTGACCCGGTCGGCGAGCACGCTGACCTGGACCTTCTCGAGGGAGACCGACACGAGGCGCCCGTCGCCGCTCGCCTGGAGGAAGAAGGTGCGGCCGCCGGGCGGCCCGACGGTCCCGGCGACGAATCGCTCGGGCGGGTCGAACACGGTTGCTGGCATGGGCACCACCCTAGATCGAGAACCCCACGGGCAGCTCCAGGCGGTGGCGTCGCCATGAGCGTCGCGTCGCCGAGCACCTCGCGGGTCGGCCCGTCGGCGACGACGGACGCCCTCGCGACAGCACCACCGACCGCGGGCACAGCTCGAGCGCGTAGGGCAGGTCGTGGGTGACCATCAGCACGGTGACGTCGAGCGAGCGCAGGATGTCGGCGAGCTCGCGGCGCGAGGCCGGGTCGAGGTTCGACGACGGCTCGTCGAGCACCAGGATCTCGGGTCGCATCGCCAGCACGGTGGCGATGGCGACCCGGCGGCGCTGGCCGAAGGAGAGGTGGTGCGGCGCCCGGTCGGCGAGGTCGCGCCATCCCGACCAGGTCGAGCGCCTCGACCACCCGGCGCCTCGAGCTCGGCGCCGCGCAGGCCGAGGTTGGCCGGCCCGAAGGCGACGTCGTCGCGCACCGTCGGCATGAAGAGCTGGTCGTCGGGGTCCTGGAAGACGATGCCGACCCGGCGGCGGACCTCGAGCAGGTTGCGCGTCGGTGACCGGCAGCCCGCGACACCGTGACGCTGCCGGCGCCCGGGGTGAGGATGCCGTTGAGGTGCAGCACCAGCGTCGTCTTGCCGGCGCCGTTCGGGCCGAGCAGCGCGACCCGCTCGCCCCGGTGCACGTGCAGGTCGACGCCGAACAGGGCCTGGTGGCCGTCGGGGTAGGCGTAGGCGAGGCCGCGCACGTCGAGGACGGGCACGCTCATCCGAGCCGCACCCCCACGGTGACGACGGCGGCGACGGCGGCCGGCGCCAGGCGAGCGCCCACTTGGCCGGGGTCGCGCGAGCGGTGCGGTGACCGGCAGCCGGCCGGAGTAGCCGCGGCTGAGCATCGCGAGGTGCACCCGCTCGCCGCGCTCGTAGCAGCGGATGAACAGCGCGCCGGTGCTCGCGGCCAGCACCGGCCAGGCGCGCACCGAGCGGCGCGGTGAAGCCGCGCGAGCGCGCGGGCGACCCGCATCCGGCGCATCTGGTCGGTGACGACGTCGAGGTAGCGGACCATGAAGCCCGTGATCTGCACGAGCGGGTCGGGCACCCGCAGCCGCTGCAGGCCGCGCACGAGGTCGGCGGCTGGGTGGTCGCGGCGAAGGCCACGGCGGCGAGCACGCCGCAGGTGCCCTTGAGCAGCAGCGCCACGGCGGCGTCGAGCCCGGGCTGCGACACCGTGAACGGCCCGAGCACCACGCTCGCGGGCCCGATGGCGACGAACGGGCAGCAGCAGCGCGAACACGCACGAACGGGCAGCTCGACGACCAGCCGCGGCAGCAGGTGGCGCACGGGCACCCGGGTGCTCGACAGCGACGCCCGCGGCCAGCACGGAGCAGCGCCGCGAGGGCCGAGCCGGCTGCCGCGGCGGCACCGACGACGACGAGCGAGCATGAAGGCGACCAGGCCGACCAGCTTGGCGTGCGCCGGCAGCCGGTGCAGCGGCGTCGTGCCCGTCGAAGTGCAGGTGCGCCAGTGGCCGGAGCCCACCTCAGTCCTCGCTCCGCGGCGCGCGGCGCCGCAGGCAGGAGGATCAGCCCGGTCATGACCAGGCCGACGACGGCCACGCCGACGCAGCCCGGCGAGCCACCGGAGAGGCGGGCGTCGCCGACGCCGGCGACGGTGTAGCCGGCCAGCGGCGACCCCGAGGTCGACCGAGCTCGCGCGCGGTGCCGGCGAAGCCGAGCGACTGCGCGACGTGGTCGAGCCCGTCGGGGTGGCCCGAGGCGTAGAACGACAGCACGCCGGCGACGAGCGCGCTGACGGCCAGCCCGATCGACGACGAGGCGGCGGGTGCTCACGCGACCGGCTCCGGGGTGCGCAGCGACGAGCGCGGGGAGGCGACCGCGGGCGCCGTAGCACGAGGTCGGGGCGGGCGGCGACGACGCTCGACGACGGCGAGGACGGTGATGACGGCCTCGCCGACGCCGATGACGACGTGCCAGCCGGTCATCGACGGCGGCCAGCGGTGCCGAGCGGGATCGGGGCGGCCCCGCCGACGGCGTAGAGCCCGACGAAGGCCAGGGCCGCGACCGGCACGCTGACGCAGGGCGCCGACGCCGGCCGCGACGCGACGCTGGACAGCCGTCGGGCAGCACGGCGCAGGGCGACCCGGAAGACCGCCGTAGCCGACCCACGACCGCCACGACGCGCCATCAGCAGCGACGTTGGTGCCGAGCGCGCTGACCCCGCCGTCGGCGAAGAGGAGCGCCTGCACGGTGACGCACGACGGTGAGGCACAGGGTGGCGGTGCGCCGGGCCGACGAGCACGGCGGCCAGCGCCCCGCCGAGGAGGTGGCCGGACGTGCCCGCGCCCACCGGGAAGTTGACCATCTGCGCGGCGAAGACGAACGACGGCGACCAGCCCGGCCAGCGGCGCGGTGCGGTCGTCGAGCTCGCGCCGGGCCGCGCGCGCCAGCGCAGGCCGCGACGACCCCGGCGGCGACGACGGCGGTGCCGACCGAGGTCGGGGCGTCGAGGAAGCCGTCGGGGACGTGCACGCGCTGCTCCTTGCCGGTCGAGGTCTCTTGTTGCACATTATTCGCAACAAGGGCGACGAGCAATCAGCCGGCCCCTCCACCGACCTCGGAGTCGCCGGCCGGGGCGTGCGCCGGGCGGGTCGACGAGGGGGGCGAGGTCGCCCTGCACGGTGTTGCTCGCGAGCAGCACCATCCGGTGCTCGGTGAGGTGCACGGCGGTCAGCGACCCGGGGTCGACCCGCACCCGCTGCAGCCCGGGGAGCCCGGCGCCGACCGCCTCGGCGACGACCGCCTTGATCGGGTCGCCGTGGCTCACGGCGACCCACACCGCGTGCGGTCCGTGCTCGGCCTCGACCTCGGCGTCGAGCGCACGCACGCCGCCGACGACCCGGGCCGCCATCTCGGCGAGCGACTCCGCCGCGTACACGGCATCCGGGGGGAAGCGTCGCGGCGCCGGGGTCGTCCTGCACGACCCGCCACAGCGGCTCCTTGGCCGCCTCGGCGAGCGAGAGCCCGGTCCAGCCGCCGTAGTGGCACTCCCCCAGCCGGTCGTCGTGGCCGACGTCGTGGCCGGCCAGGGCCACGGATGCCGTCTCGAGGCACCGCTGCAGCGGGCTGGAGACGGCCCGCGCGATCGGTGAGCGGGGCGAGCCGCTCGGCCACCCGGGCGGCCTGCTCACGCCCGGTGTCGGTGAGGCCGACGCCCTCGGTCCACCCCGCGAGCACCCCCTGCGCGTTGGCGGTGGAGTGCCCGTGCCGCAGGAGCAGGACGATGGCCACGAGAGCACACTGTAGGCGGCGGCGCGCCCCGCCGGGTGGGGGTGTCGCCGGTCAGGGCGCCGCTGGGGACACAATGGCGCTCGTGATCGTGGACAAGGCCATCTACGTCGACGGCGAACGGCGCCCGTGCGGCGACCTCAGCGACGAGCTCGCGGCCCTGCGCAGCGACGGGCTCGCCGGGCAACTTCCTGTGGATCGGGCTGAAGAACCCGACCCAGGCCGAGTTCGACGAGGTCAACGAGGAGCTGCAGCTGCACCCCCTGGCCGTCGAGGACGCCATCCAGGGCCGGCAGCGGGCCAAGGTCGAGCTCTACGAGAACAGCGTCTTCGTCGTGCTCAAGCCGCTGCGCTACGTGGAGCAGACGCTCGGACATCGAGACCGGCGAGCTGATGTGCTTCGTCGGCGACCGGTTCATCGTCACCGTGCGCCGCGGCGAGGCGGCGCCCGCTGGCCGGCCTGCGCCACCGGCTCGAGGCCGACCCGGAGCGCGCTGCGGCTGGGCCCGATGGCGGTGCTGCACGCCATCGTCGACACGCGTCGTCGACAACTACACGCTCATCGACGCCGAGGTGTCCGACCGACCTCGACGACATCGAGACCGGCGTCTTCTCCGGGGCCGACATGGACTCCTCGACCATCTACCGGCTCAAGCGCGAGGTGCTCGAGTTCCGCCGCGCCGCGGCGCCGCTGGCCGCGCCGCTGATGGCGCTGCACGAGGACGAGCAGCTCGCACGTCACCGACCGTGAGCTGCGGCTGCGGTTCCGCGACGTCTCCGACCACCTGCAGGCCGTCATCGACCACGTGGAGTCTACGACCGGCTGCTCACCGACGTGCTCGGCGCCCACCTCGCGCAGATCACCGTGCAGCAGAACACCGACATGCGCCGGATCTCGGCGTGGGTCGCCATCGCCGCGGTGCCGACGATGATCGCCGGCATCTACGGCATGAACTTCGACTACATGCCCGAGCTGACCGCGAGCGTGCGGATCGGCGACGGCGAGTTCCGGTACGGCTACTTCGTCGTGGTCGCGCTGATGGCCCTGGCGTGCGGGTCGCTCTACCGCGCGTTCAAGCGCAGCGGCGTCGTTGGCGCGACGCGGCGCTGGGCATGTTCTTCGCGACGCGGCGCCGCCTGGCCGTAGGGACCCCGCACCGGTCGGTCAGGTGGCGGTGATCCACCCCGCGCTGAGGGCCACGATGACGGCCAGGCCCAGGGCGACGCGGTAGAAGATGAACGGCCGCAGCGAGTTGCTGGCGACGAAGCGCAGCAGCCAGGCGATCGAGGCGTAGGCCGTGCCGAACGCGACGACGATGCCGAGCAGCATCGGGCCCAGCGCCGAGCCCGACCAGGTCGTCCTTGCCCCGCGCCGCCTCGAACAGGCCCGCGGCGGTGAGCGCCGGGATCGCCATGAAGAAGGACAGCTCGGTGGCCGTGACCCGGTTGATGCCGCGCATCAGGCCGGCCGAGATCGTCGCACCGGAGCGGGACACGCCCGGGGATCAGCGAGAAGCACTGGACGAGACCGATGACCAGGCCGTCCATGAGGGTGATGTCGTGCTCACCGCGCTGGATGCCGCGCTTCTCGAGCACGTCGTGCCGCTGCTCCGCGACCCAGATGACGGCGCTCCACAGGATGAGCGCGAACGCCACCACCCACAGGCTGCGCAGGGCACCCGAGATGAGGTCGCGGGCCAGGAAGCCGACGACGCCGACGGGGATCGAGCCGACGATGACGGCCCACGCGAGCGGTGTAGTCCTTGTCCTCGCGCGCCTCGGCGGAGGTCAGGCCGCGCGCCCAGGCCCGGAACAGCCGGGCGATCTTCCCGCCGAAGTAGATGAACGTCGCGACGATCGCGCCGATCTGGATGATCGCGGTGTAGGCCGTGATCGAGGGGTCGTCGACCGGCAGGCCGAGCAGCTGCTCGGCGATGGTGAGGTGGCCGGTGGAGCTGATCGGGAGGAACTCGGTGAGTCCCTCGACGACACCGAGGACCAGGGCCTGGAAGTAGCTGAGTTCGACGGGCACGAGCCGACAGCCTAGGCGCCGGACGGGGATGTCAGGCCAGGGTGGCCAGCGCGTCCGCCACCGTGCGCAGCACCGCGGCCCGCTCGGCCGTCGTCGCCGCGTGCGGCGCGACGCTGAGCGTGGTCACCCCGGCGTCGGCGTAGCGGCCGATCCGCTCGGCGATCCGCTCGGGCGGCCCGATCAGGGCGGTGGCGTCGATCAGGTCGAAGCGGCACGGCATCCGCCGCGTCGCGCGGCCGCCCGTCGAGGTAGAGGTCCTGGATGGTGTCCGCGGCCTCGTCGAAGCCCATCCGCCGGGCCAGGGCGTTGTAGAAGTTCTGCTCGCGGCTGCCCATGCCGCCGATGTACAGCGCGGTGTAGTCGGCCAGCGCCGCGCGCGCCGCCTCGAGGTCGTCGGTGACGACGACGGGCACCGAGGCCACGACGTCGAACCCGGCCATCGGGTCACCGGGCTCGCCGGCCCCCACGGCCTCACGACCGGCCCGCACCGCGGCGAGCTGGTCGGCCGAGTGCTCCGGCGACAGGAAGATGCCGAGCCACCCGTCGGCCACCTCGCCGGCCAGCCGCAGGTTGCGGGGGCCGACCGCGGCGAGGTAGATCGGCAGGTCGGTGCGCGGGGGCCGGATGGTCAGCCGCAGCGCCTTGCCCGGCCCGTCCGGCAGGGGCAGCGTGAAGTGCGCGCCGTCGTAGGCCACCTTGTCGCGGCGCAGCGCCATCCGCACGATCTCGACGTACTCGCGGGTGCGGGCCAGCGGCGCGGCGAACCGCACCCCGTGCCAGCCCTCGCTGACCTGCGGCCCGCGACACCCCGAGCCCCAGGTGGAACCGCCCGCCGCTGAGGCGTGTCGAGCGTCGCCGCGGTCATCGCCGTCATCGCCGGGGTGCGCGCCGGGATCTGCATGACGCCGGCCCCCAGCCCGATCGTCGAGGTCTGCCCGGCGAGCCAGGCCGAGCACGGTCGGGGCGTCCGACCCGTAGGCCTCCGCCACCCACGCCTGCGCGTACCCGAGGCGCTCCGCCTCCAGCACGAGGTCGAGCGTGTCCGTTCCCAGTCCCATGCCCGCATAACCGCAGGAGATCGCCAGCCGCATGGCGCCCACGGTAGCGAGGGGTCGGGCGATAGGGTCGCCGCCATGCTGACCCGCCGCCTCGGCACCTCCGGTCTGGCCGTCTCGCGGCTCGGCCTCGGCACGATGGCGTGGGGCACCCGCACCTCCCCCGAGGACGCCCGCGACCTGCTCACGGCCTTCCGCTCGGCCGGTGGCACGCTCGTCGACACCGCGCACGGGTACGCCGGTGGCGCCGCGGAGGACCTGCTCGGCGACCTCCTCGAGGGCCCGGACCGCGACGAGGTCGTGCTCGTCACCAAGTCGGGCATCAGCCGGGCCACCGGCAACCGGGTCGTCGACTGCTCGCGCCGCGCGCTGATGCACCAGCTCGACACCTCGCTGCGCCGGCTGCGCACCGACCACGTCGACGTGTGGCTCGCCCACACCTGGGACGAGCACACCCCCATCGAGGAGACCGTCAGCGCCCTGGTCTGGGCGGTCGAGACCGGCCGGGCCCGCTACGTCGGGGTCTCCAACCACGTCGGCTGGCAGGCCGCGCGCACGATGTCGCTGCTCGCGGCATCCGGGGTGCCGCTCGTCGCGAACTCGGTCGAGTACAGCCTGGTCGCCCGCACGCCCGAGCGAGAGCTCGTGGATGCCGCGGCAGCGCTCGGCTTCGGGCTGCTGCCGTGGTCCCCGCTCGGGCGCGGGGTGCTCGCGGGGCGCTACCGCACCACCGTGGCGGCCGACTCACGGCTCGCCTCGGAGGAGTTCGCCGGGTTCGCCGGGCGGCACGTCGGCGACCACACGCGGGGCGTGGTCGAGGCGGTGCACACCGCGGCCAAGGGCCTGGGCGTGGCACCGGCCGTCGTCGCCCTCGCGTGGGTGCGCGACCGGCCGGGCGTCACCGCACCGATCATCGGCCCCCGCACCCCGACCCAGCTCGCGGCGCTGCTCGACGCCGAGGACGTCGAGCTGCCCGAGCAGATCGTGACCGCGCTCGACGAGGTGTCGGTCGACCACACCTGACCGCCGGGTCGGGTCGGCGACGCCGGGGCCAGCGTCCCAGCGGGTCAGCGACGACGTCGTCGGCCTCGTCGGTGTCGTCGTCGTACTCGATGTCGTCGTCGAGGCCGGAGTACAGGCGCGCGCCGTCGCCGTCCTCGTCGTCGTGGTCGTCGAGGGTGTCTCCGTCGCCGCGGTCGTCGTCCTCGTCGTCGTCATCGTCGTCCGTCGTCGTCGGGGTCGTCGTCGCCGCTGTAGATGTCGAGCGGCGTCATCTCGCCGTAGGCGTCGTAGAGCGCCCCGTCGTACGCCTCGAAGGCGTCGGCGAGGTCCTCGTAGGCAGCGACGACCGTGGGGTCGTCGTCACCGTGCCGGGTGCTGCTCGCCTCCAGGTGGCGCTCGAAGGCGGCGACGAGCTGGCTCAGTGCGGCACGCGGATCGGCGCTCATGGTGCTGACGCTACCGGTCCTTGGGCACAATGTGTCGATGGTCGAGTACGAGTACCTCGTCCTCTCCTTCGGCAGGGAGGTCGGGCGCGGCGACATCCGGCGGCAGCTCACCGAGCACGCCGAGTACGGCCGCTGGGAGCTGGAGCGCAGCGTCACCTACTTCGGCGGTCGCACGCGGACCTGGTTGCGGCGCCGCATCATCCGGCCGCGGCAGTCGATGAGCGCCTCGGTCTGAGCCCGGGCGGGCGGTCGGGCCGGGCGTGTCGTCGACCCGGCGGGTGGTCAGCAGGTCTCGAGCAGCCGCAGCAGCACGCGGGTGCCGAAGCGCAGCGACTCCACCGGCACGCGCTCGTCGATGCCGTGGAACATCGGCGCGAAGTCGAGGTCGGCCGGCAGCCGCAGCGGCGCGAAGCCGTAGCCGGTGATGCCGAGCAGCGACAGCGCCTTGTTGTCGGTGCCGCCGGACAGGCAGTACGGCAGCACCGTCGGCGTCGGGGTCCTCGGTGCGCAGGGCTGCGACCATCGCCTCGACGAGGTCGCCCTCGAAGGGCGCGTCGAGCGCGATGTCCTGGTGCAGCACCTCGACGCTCGACGTGCTCGCCGGCGAGGTCGCGGATGGTGGCGAGCAGCTCGTCCTCGTGGCCGGGCAGGAAGCGGCAGTCGACGTTGGCCGACGCGTGCTGCGGGATGACGTTGTGCTTGTAGCCGGCGTCGAGCATCGTCACGTTGCTGGTGTCCTGCAGCGTGCCGCGCACGAAACCCTGCGCGCCGCCGAGGTGGTCGAGCAGCCGTCGAGGTCCTCGTCGGACCAGGCCGGTGCCGGTGATCTCGGACAGGCCGTCGAGCAGCGTGCGCACCGAGGGGATGAACTCGCGGGGCCACTTGTGCGCGGCGATCCGCGCGATCGCCTCGGCGAGCCGCACGATCGCGTTCTCGTCGTTGGGCACCGAGCCGTGGCCGGCCCGACCGTGCGCGGTCAGCCGCAGCCAGGCGATGCCCTTCTCGGCGGTCTGGAGCAGGTAGGTGCGCCGCTCCTGCCCGTCGCGGTCGGTGACGGTGACGCTGTAGCCACCGACCTCGCTGATCGCCTCGGTGACGCCGTCGAACACCTCGGGGTGCTCGGCGACGACGAAGTGCGAGCCCTTGGTGCCGCCGGCCTCCTCGTCGGCGAAGAACGACCACGACCAGGTCGCGCGGCGGCACGGTGCCCGTGCGGGCCAGGTGGCGCACCGCCGCGAGCATCATCGCGTCCATGTCCTTCATGTCGACCGCGCCGCGGCCCCACACGCAGCCGTCGCGCTCCTCCCCCGCGAACGGGTCGACCGACCAGTCGGCGGCGTTGGCCGGCACCACGTCGAGGTGCCCGTGCACGCAGAGCGCGCCGCGCTCGCGGTCGGCGCCCGGGATGCCGCACGGCCACGCTGACCCGGCCCGGGTCGCTCTCGAAGGTCTGCGGCTCCAGGCCGACCTCACGCAGCAGGTCGACGACGTACGCCGCCGCCTGCGCCTCGCCGGGCCCGCTGCCGTCGCCGTAGTTGCTCGTGTCGATCCGGATGAGCTCCTGGCAGATCCGGACGACCTCGTCCTCGGGGCGCGCGGTGGTGTCGGTCATGGGCAGCCACTCTAGGCCGACGGGTCGGTGAACCAGCCCGCCTGCGGCGCCTCGTGCGTGGTCGGGTCGGACCCCTCCGGATGCCGGGTGGCCGCCCACCGCGCGAACAGCGCGGCGCCCGTGGCCCCCGGCTCGGCCATCGTCACGTGGTGGGTGCGCTCGGCGATGCCGACCCGGCTCGCGGCCACCGAAGGCAGGTTCGCCCACCCGCCCGTGACGACGACGTCGTCGACCGGCACGCCCACCGCCCGCATCGCCGCGACCTCGGAGGCGACGACCTGCCGGGTGCGGGCGAGCACACCCCGCCCACGCGGCGTGCGGGTCGGTGCCCTCCGGCCAGGCGACCGTGACGTGGTCGTCGGCCATGTCGAGCCCCTCGACCGTGACGTGCGGCCGGCGCGCGTCCCGCCGGGCGCCGCGGCGTCGAACGCCAGCCGCTGCTCGATGGTCGTGGCGCCGAGGGTGTCGAGCGCGCGGCCCAGCACCAGCCCGGTGCGCAGCGCACCGAGCAGGCAGGTGGTCGAGTCGACGACGTGGGGGTAGACCGACAGGCCACGCGAGACGAGCCCCGCGACGACGCGTGGCGGCGGCGGTGCCGACACGGCCGCGACCAGCGCCTCGGCCGTGCCCATCGAGTCGCACAGGCTGCCGACCCCACCGGCCCCGAGCGCCGCCGCGGCGACGAGGTGGTCGTGGCCCGCGACGGTCAGCACCGCACCGCGCACCCGCTCGACGGGGTGGTCGGCGCGCACCCGGCCCAGCGCCGCACCGGCGGCGACCCGCGGCGGCACCAGGTCCGGGTCCGGCCTCCAGCGCGTCGAGGGCGGCCGCGAACGGCGCCTCGTCGTGGATGTCCCACAGGGCCGTGCGGCCCAGCATCGAGCGCTCGGCGAACCGCCCGGCGCCCAGCCCGTGGCAGACCAGCTCGGGCAGGCAGAGCCACTGCAGCCCGCGCAGGTCGAGCCCCGCCTCGTCGCGCCACCAGAGCAGCTTGAAGAAGGTGGCGACCGAGCTGACCGCCAGCCCGGTGCGCGAGGGCAGCACGCGCGGCGAGCGCGGGGTCGAGGGCGGCCGCCTGGCGACCACCGCGGGGGTCGTGCCA
Organism: uncultured Actinomycetota bacterium; assembly: GCA_963782695.1. Taxonomy (GTDB): domain Bacteria; phylum Actinomycetota; class Actinomycetes; order Actinomycetales; family Dermatophilaceae; genus Fodinibacter. Next base: position 380,631 of record CAWAKY010000006.1, read on the forward strand.
GGCCAGCAGCCGCGAGACCGCCGTCCCGTCGGCGTCGACGAGGGCCCCGGTCTCGGCGATCGAGCAGAACCCGACCGACCGCACCCGCACGTCGCCGGCGACCCGCACGAGGTCGGCCAGCAGCCGGTCGACGGTCGACGACGGCATCCACCGGGTCCCGCTCGCACCACTCGGCGCGCGGCCGCTCCCACGGCGTGGGGAGCGAGGCGCGGGCGACCACCCGACGGGCGCCGTCGAGCGCCACCGCCTTGGTCACGGTGGTCCCGAGATCGACGCCGACGTCGACGGTCGTGGTCATGTGCTCCGCAACCTAGGGACGGCGGGCCGGATCGGTCAACGACCGTTCCCGGCAGCACCCGGCGATTTCGGTTCCGGGCCGCCGAGCGTGTATCGTTCCCGGTCGCAGGACGGCCTCCCCAGGGTCGCCCATGCACACCTCGTCCGGGTGGCGGAATTGGCAGACGCGCTAGCTTGAGGTGCTAGTGCCCTTATTGGGCATGGGGGTTCAAGTCCCCCCTCGGACACCAGCGAGACCCCCGGTCCTGCACATCGCAGGACCGGGGGTTCGTCCATTCCCGGACCTCGGTGGCGGCGACCGATCGGCGAGGACGACAATCGAGTCGTGCCCCACACCCAGAACGCCGCCATCAACCTCCGACTGGCCCAGCTCGGGCCTGCCCCTGCCGCAGGGGTACGAGGACACCGACGCCGCCCGGCTGGCCCTGCCCGATCCTCGCCCGGCAGCGTGAGCTGAGCCGCCGGCTCTCCGACCGGCTGTGCGCCGCGGACCACCGCATCCAGGCGTTCCTCGACGACTACCTCGCCGACACCGGCGAGCAGCCCGCAGCTGCCCCGGCGCACCCTGGTGCTCGACGAGCCCGGGCCTGGCCCGCGAGCTGTCGCTGCCCTTCGACGGCGACGACTTCAGCTCGCCGCTGCTGAGCAGCTACCGGCTGGTCAACGGCGTGCTGCACAACCCGGCCAACGACCGCCGCACCACCGCCGGCGTCTTCCACATCGCCGAGGGCGGCCTGCCGATCCCCGACGACAAGCTCGCCGTGCCGAAGGAGACCTTCGCCCGGCTGCTGGCCCGCGCCTTCGAGCCGCCGGAGACCGACATGGTGCTGCCCTACACGGCCAACGAGGCGACGCCCGCCGCGTGCTTCGTCTCGCTGCACCTGCGCCCGCTGGTGTCGCCGGAGGTGCCGGGGTTCGGTGCGCGAGAAGCGGATGGAGACGCGCTTCATCGTGCCCGGCGGCACGGTCGCCAACCTCGACTTCGTCGAGGGCATCTTCGGCAACGGCGGCGACCCCTACCTGCCCGAGAACGACGCGTCGCTGGCCCCGGAGACCTGGACCGGCCACACCGGCTGCGTCATCCTCGCGCCGCACCTGACCCGGGTCACCAAGAAGGAGGTCGGGCTGCCGCACGTCAGCGAGGCCACCGAGCGCCAGCAGCGCGACGGCATGTGCTGGGAGACCGACGACGAGCTCTACAACGGCGGCAAGGCCTTCAAGGTCTGCGCCCGCGACGCGCGCGGCGTGATCGTCACGGTCATCGCCGACACCTACTTCGGCTACTGCAAGAAGGAGGTCAAGACGCAGATCTCCTACTCCGCCAACCTGTTCGGCAACGCCGAGGAGGAGCACTCCGGTGGCGCGCTGGTGTTCGCCAGCTACAACCTGGGCCAGGAGTACGACGAGAAGTCGTCGCGGCGACTCGCTACACGCCTCGCCGAGGTGCTCGAGCGCGACCCCGAGCGGTTCGCGCCGCAGCCGGAGGGCCACGCCGACGACCGCGAGCAGCCGCACATCGTGCTGGTGCCCGGCGGCGCCGCACTACTCGATGCACGACATGACCGTCACCTGGCCGCGCGCCGGACGGCGGCACCGGCTCGGTGCCGCTGCGCGCCGACAAGGCCTACCTCAGCCCCAACGGCTACCGGGTGCACGGTGGCCCAGCAGCCGCACGACCCGAGCACCTGGACGCCTGATCGGCACCGTCCCCAACGCCACGTCGTGCCACAAGCCGGCGACGGTCTCCGGTGGCGGCAAGTCGGAGATCTCCAAGGCCATCACCGACGCGTTCATCGTCGGCTCGGCGTTCATCGCCGAGCTTCGAGACCGACATGGACTCGGTCACCGCGATCCTCGACCGCGACTTCTCCGCGGCGCTTCCTCGACCCCGAGCGCAACGGCACAGGACCTGCGCCCGATCCTGTCGCGCGACCGCTCGATCGGCTCGGTCATCAAGCTGCTCACCCCGTCGCGCTCGGAGTACACCGCCGAGTACAACGCCTGGCTCTCGCGCATCCCGCCCGTACGTCAAGGAGCTCGTCTACGTCGTCAAGCGCTCCTACCGCCCGGAGTGGGGCGACGACTGGCGCCAGCCACTTCAGCGTCGCCGAGATCGACGGCCGGCAGGGCAACTCGCTGCACCTCGACGGCGCCAAGATCACCCTCAACATGCTGCGCGTCGGCTACAACGTCGACGGGTCGTGGCGCCTGTTCAGCCTGCGCCACGACTTCTCGCCCGCGGTGAAGGTGCAGACCCAGGACGACATCACGGCCTCCACCGTGGTGCCCGGGCAGCCTGCTCGGCCTCGACCCGGCGCGGTCGTACAAGCTCGTCGAGAACTGCGAGAACCTGCTCTTCCAGCGGCCCGACGACGCGATCCACCGCGGCTACGACACGGTGGCCGAGCGCGACATCGCGACCCCCGGCACCTTCCTGTCCAACTTCGAGCCGCTGACCCGCGCGGATGCCGTCGCGATGCGCGACGAGGCGGTCTCGTTCACGCGCGTTCAGCCCGCCGATGGCAGCCCTGATCAGCGGCTTCGCCGACACCCCCGAGGGCGACGGCCCCTCCTACGTCGTCAGCTCGGCCAACCCGCGGCTGGTCGACGGCGCCCCCTCGAAGAACCCGCGCTACCTGCAGCAGCGACCCGACCGCACCGACGCCAGGGCGACCGCCGTGGCCGAGCTGCTCCGAGCGGCTCGTGCGCCGGATGCCGGCCGGCGCGCCGCTCCCCCGCCCGGTCGACGTCGTCGCCGCCGGGCGGCGCAACAACCCGCCCGAGGGCGCCGTGCCGGCCGCTGTGCTCGTACGGCCCGCTGCACTACATGGAGGTGCCCGAGCTCTTCATGGAGTTCATCTCGTCGATGACGGGCAAGTCGCCCTCGACGACCGGCGCCGGCTCCGAGGGCGCCCTGACCAAGGGCCCGTTCAACGCCCTGCCGGCGATCATCGACCTCAACGCCAACCTGCTCTCGTACGTGCTCACCGGGCACGACGGGTGGCTGTCGGCGGCCGGCTACGTCGGCCCGAACGTCAAGGTCGACCACGACTTCTCGCTGCTCGTGCCCGAGCTGTTCGCCCGGATGACGCCCGAGGAGCGCGACGCCCGCAACCTGATCGCCGAGGGCGCCCTGGAGAAGATCGCCGACGTCGAGCACGAGGGCCAGCGGGTGCCGGCCAGCCGGCTCGGCTACCGGATGACCGAGCGGATGGCCACGAAGTACTTCGGCCGGATCTTCCTGCACCCCGACGTCGTGTTCACCCCCGAGATGCTGCGCCCCGAGCTGCAGGACGTCGCGGTGTTCGCGGAGTCGATCGCCACCATCGCGATGACCCACGAGCGGGTCGCCCGCGCCTACGTCAAGGACGGCACCATCTCGCTGGCGATCCCGCCGCTGCGGGCGCTGCTCGAGATCATGGCCGACGGGTCGACGTCCGAGGGCTGGCAGCTGGAGTCGCCGGAGTTCCGCGAGCTGTTCACCCGCGAGTCGGTGCTCGCGTCGCGACTGGTACGCGCGAGCGGCTGGCCGCCAAGCAGGCCGCGGCCAGCGGCCGCGCGGCCGCCGGGCTCGCCGCGATCCAGAAGTTCGTCGACCACCCCGGGCAACGAGGAGCCCACGGCTCGGCTCGGGATGCCGGCCCGCGTGGCGGCCGCGCAGGCCGAGGTCGAGCGGCTGTCCGGCGCGGAGTTCGCCGAGCAGCTCGTCGGCACCTCGGGCAGCACCCCGCTGTAGCGGCGGGGCTCAGCCCGCCGCGTAGGCGTCGACCGCGTCGTTGAGGTCGGCCAGCAGCGGGTCGAGCTGCGCGGTCGCCTCCGGGGTGATCGTGCCGTCCTGCACGCCCTTGTCGTAGTCCTGCACGAGCTTGTCCCTCTCGTCGGACACCTTCTGCGGGTCGCTCGTCGCGCAGCGCCTTGCGGATGTTGCGCACGCCGTCGTCGAGGGTCTTGGCCGCGTTCTTGTCGAGCACGCCCGTCGCGCTCGAGCACGCCGACCTCGTCGGAGAACGCCGACAGCGACGGTCTCGACGTCGCCGGCCAGGTCGGCGGTGGGGCTCGGGCTGGGGGTCGGGCGTCGGTGTCGGGGTGGGCGTCGGGGCGGCCGTGGTCGGCGGCGCCTCGGTCGTCTGGCGCCGGCTGCGAGGTCACCGGGCGTCGAGGTCGGGGTCGTCGCCGGGTCCTGCCCGTTGTCCTTGAGCAGGAACCAGAGCAGCAGCGGCGATGGCGGCCACGGCCACCGCGGCGAGCACCCAGACCAGGGTCGACGGGCCGCCGCGGTCCGGCTCCGTCGGGCGGCGACCGGGGGCACGACGGGAGGGGGCGGCACGGCATCCAGCCGCTGCGTGGTCGCGGCACCGGCCGCGGGCAGCACGGTGGTCGCCGCCCCGCCCAGCGACTCGCGGGTGGCCAGCGCGGCCGCGACGGTCGCCGCGCCGGCCGGGCGGTCGTCGGCGTTCTTGGCGAGCAGGCCGTGCACGAGGTCGGCGAGCCAGTCGGGCGTGTCGGGGCGCAGCGCCCGCACGTCGGGCACGGGGTCGTTGGCGTGCATCATCATCGTGGCCACCGGGGTGGCGCCCTTGAACGGCGGCCGACCGGCGAGCAGCGCGTAGAGCACGCAGCCCAGCGCGTAGAGGTCGGCGCGACCGTCGACCCGGCCGCCGAGCGCCTGCTCGGGGGCGAGGTACTCGGCGGTGCCCATCACGGTGTGCGTCGCGGTGAGCGCCTGCGAGCCGGCGGGGTCGGAGAGCTGGGTGATGCCGAAGTCGAGCACCCGCACCCGGCCGTCGGCGGCGTACGCGATGTTGCCCGGCTTGATGTCGCGGTGCACGAGCCCGCGGGCGTGGGCGGCGTCGAGCGCCGACGCCACCTGGCGGCCCACCTCGACGACCTCGTCGACCGGCAGCGGCCCGCTCGGCGAGCTCGTCGGCCAGGCTCGGCCCGGGCAGCAGCTCCATGACGATGTAGGCGGTGTCGCCCTCGACGCCGGTGTCGTGCACCGTGACGACGTTGGGGTGGCTCAGGCCGGCGGTGGCGCGGGCCTCGCGCTCGAACCGGGCGGCCCCGGACTCGTCGCGCAGGGTCGTGCAGGTCGATGGTCTTGACGGCCACCTGGCGCCCGAGCACCGTGTCGGTGGCGCGCCAGACCTCGCCCATCCCGCCGCGCCCGATCGGCGCCTCGAGGACGTAGCGACCGGCCAGTCGTCGCTGCTCGCTGCTCATCCCCGAAACCCTACTGGCACTCCCGTAGCCTGTCGGACGTGCTGGAGACCGTGACCGCGACGCGCTTCGTCCTCCCCCTGCGCGAGGGCGGGTCGCTGCCGGGGCTGGTCGAGGCCGACGACCTCGGCACCTACGTCGTGAAGTTCACCGGCGCCGGGCAGGGCCGCAAGGTGCTGGTCGCCGAGGTGCTCGTCGGCGAGCTGGCCCGCCGGCTCGGCATCCCCACGCCGCGGCTGGCCGTCGTCGACATGCCGACCGCGATCGCCCGCTACGAGGCCGACGAGGAGGTGCAGGACCTGCTCAACGCCAGCCCCGGGCGCAACCTCGGCGTCGACTTCCTGCCCGGCTCGTTCGGCTACGACGGCTCGCGCGCCCCCTCGGCGCAGGACGCCGGCGCCATCCTCTGGCTCGACGCCTACACCGCCAACGTCGACCGCACCTGGGCCAACCCGAACCTGCTCGTCTGGCACGGCCGCACCTGGGCGATCGACCACGGCGCCGCGCTGTGGTTCCACCACTCGTGGCCGAGCCGGCCGCCGGACGTGCGCCGGTTCGTCGACCAGCCGTTCGACCCCAGCGGCCACGTGCTCGGCGCGGTCGCCGAGCCCGTGACGGTCGACCCACGAGCGGCTGGCACCCCTGGTCACGCCCGAGGTCATCGAGGAGGTCGTCGCGCTGGTGCCCGACGAGTGGCTCGAGCCGACGGCCAGCCTCCCCGACCCGGATGCCGCCCGCGCCACCTACGTCGAGCACCTCACCCTGCGCCTGGCGAACCCCGCCGCGTGGACGGGAGGGGCGTCATGAGCCACCCCTACCAGTACGTGGTGCTGCGCTACGTGCCGCGCGTCGACCGGGGCGAGTGCCTCAACGTCGGCGTCGTCGTGCACTCGCAGTCGGCCGGGGTGCTGCGCTGCGGCTACCACCTCGACGAGGAGCGCATCCTGGCGGTGGCGCCGGACGCCGACCTGGACGGCCTGCGGGCCGCCCTCGAGGCGGTCTGCACGATGTGCGAGCGGCCCCCGAGCGAGGTCGACGCGACCCTGTCGACGCAGGGCAAGCGGTTCGGCTGGATCAGCGCGCCGCGCTCGACGGTGCTGCAGCCCGGCCCGGTGCACGGCGGGTCGGTCGCCGACCCCGAGGCCGAGGTCGACCGCCTGCTCGACCGCCTGGTCCGCTAGCTGCGGCGCCGCAGTGCGGAAGCGGTTGCACCGGCAGCCAGCTGCCGCACTCACGGCCGGCTCGTGGGGTGGGCGAGGGCGGCCAGGAGCTCCCCGGAGCCGCTGCGTCGGGTGTCCCGCCAGCCTCGACGACGCGCGTGGCCGGCCCGACAGGTCGGGGTCGTCGACCAGCTCCAGGAGCCGTCGTCCATCGCCTCGCGCAGGTCCGGGTCCTCGTCGTCGGGCACCCGGATGCCGTCGGGTGACTCGAGCGGGAGCACGACGAGCAGGTCGACGTGCGCCATCGCCTCGGCCGTGGTCGCGCGCAGGACGGCCAGGAGGTCGGGCGCGGCGCTGCGCCGGCCGAGGTCGGCCAGGGCCGCAAGGTAGGCGAGGAAGTCGACCGGCCCGCGCTCGGCCACGACGTCGGCGCCGGCTGGCAGCTCGACGAGCCGCTCCGCCGCGACCAGCAGCTGCTGCACGAACGACGCCGCCCCGGCCGGGTCGTCGTCGTCGACGAGCTCGAAGGGGTCGGGCAGCTGGGCGTACCCGAGAGGCCATCGCGAGGTCGGAGACGAGCGTGCTCTTGCCGCTGGCGTGGGTGCCCGAGACGACGATGCGCACGCTCAGTCCCGCACGCGCAGCGCCCAGGCCGCGACCGCACCCGCCGCGGCGACGTTGAGCGAGTCGACGCCGCCGGCCATCGGGATGCGCACGGTGACGTCGACCGCGGCGATCGTGCGCCGCGACAACCCGTCCCCCTCGGTGCCGAGCACCAGCGCGAGCCGCTCGGGCGGGTCGGCGGCCAGCTCGTCGAGGCCCACCGAGTCGTCCTCGAGGGCCAGCGCCGCGGTGGTGAAGCCCAGCGCCCGCAGGTCGGCCACTCCCCCGGGCCAGGGGTCGATGCGGGTCCACGGCACCTGGAACACGGTGCCCATCGACACCCGGATCGAGCGGCGGTAGAGCGGGTCGGCGCAGCGGGGGGTGACCAGCACGGCATCCACGCCGAGGGCCGCGGCGCTGCGGAAGACCGCGCCGACGTTGGTGTGGTCGACGACGTCCTCGAGCACGAGCACCCGCCGCGCGCCGTCGAGCACCTCGGCCAGGGTCGGCAGCACCGGCCGCTGCATGGCGGCCAGCGCCCCGCGGTGCAGGTGGAAGCCGGTGATCGCCTCGACCACGTCGTGCTCACCCACGAACACCGGGATGCCGTCGGCCTCCGCACGCTCGACGAGGTCGGCCAGGTCGGTGAGCCAGCGCTCGCCCATCAGGTACGACCGGGGCCGGTGCCCGGCGGCCAGCGCCCGCCGGATGACCTTCTCCGACTCCGCGATGTAGAGCCCCCGCTCGGGCTCGGTGCGCCGGCGCAGCGCCACGTCGGTGAGCCCGACGTAGTCGGTCAGCCGCGGGTCGGCGGGGTCGTCGATCGGGGTCGGCACGCCCGCAAGGCTAGGCCAGCGCCGCGCGGACGATGACCGCGACGCTGGCCAGCGCGCAGAAGGCGAGCACCGCGCGGCGGAACCTGTCGGGGTCGATCCGCGCCCGCACCGGTGCCCCCACCACGTAGCCGAGCAGGCCGAACGGAACCCAGACCAGCCCCGCGAGCAGCTGCTCGCGGGTCAGCTGGCCCCCGACGAACAGGCCCGTGAGCCCCAGCAGCGAACCGGCGACGAAGAACACCGCGAGCGTCGAGCGCACCCGCTCGGGGCGCTCGTGCTGCAGCACCAGCGCGAGGAACGGGCCGCCGATCGCGGCCGCCGTGCCCGAGATCCCGGTCACGGCACCGGCGACCGCCGCGTTGCGCGGGGTGGCCCGCAGGTCGATCGCCCGGATCGACAGGGCGACGGTCACGAGGATCAGCACGCCCACGAGCGCGGCGATCGCCCGAGGCGAGAACCACGCCACGACCGCGACCCCGACCGGGGTGAACAGGGTGCGTGCCCCGAGGGCCCAGCCGAGCGGTCGCCAGGCGATGTCGCGCGGCCCGCGCGAGAGCTGGAGCAGCGGGAGGGTGAGCGCCGGCAGCAGCAGCGCCGCCGGCATCAGGTCGGGTGCGAGCAGCACGACGACGGGAGCCGCCACCACGGCCAGCCCGAAGCCGATGGTCGACTGCACGACACCGCCGGCGAGCACCGCCAGGCCGAGGAGCAGGACGAGGGGCCAGTCCATCAGGGGAAGCGCACGAGCTTGACGATGGCCACCAGGCCGATGACCACGATGACGCCGCGCAGCACCGGCGGCGGCAGGCGCCGCCCGACGGTCGACCCGATCACGCCACCGATGGTCGAGCCGATGGCGATGAGCAGCACGACCAGCCAGTCGATCTGGTCGCTCGCCACGAGCACGAAGACCACGGCCGCGACCCCGTTCACGATGGTCGCGAGCACGTTCTTGTAGCCGTTGAGGCGCTGGATCGGCTCGCTCGACAGCGCACCGAGGATGCCCATCAGGATGATGCCCTGCGCCGCACCGAAGTAGCCGCCGTAGACCCCGGCGCCGAAGACGCCGCCCTGCATGGCGCGCTCGTGGGTGGCCGCGTTCGCCGTGCCCTCCGCCCGGCGTCGCTCGGCCCACGCGTTGATCCGAGGGCCGGTCACGACGAGCACGAGCCCGACGCAGGATGAGCACCGGCACGATCGCGCGGAACAGCTCGGGGTCGAGCACGAGCAGCAGCACGGCCCCGACGACCGCCCCGAGGAGGGACATCGGTGCGAGCCGGCGCAGCGTGGGCGCGGCACCGACCAGCTCCTTGCGGTAGCCGATGGCGCCGGTGAGGCTGCCGGGCACGAGGCCGATGTTGTTGGAGATGTTCGCCGTGATCGGCGGGATGCCGAGCAGCAGCAGGGTCGGGAAGGTGATCAGGGTGCCCGAACCGACGATCGTGTTGATCGTGCCGGCCCCGATCCCCGCGAGGACGACGAGGAGGGCATCGAGCACGGACACGCGGACACCCTATGCGGGTGTCCGCGTGCCGTGACGGTGCGTTCCGCCCCGAGGGGCGGGTGCCTCAGCGCGGGGGCGCCGGGGGCTCCTCGTCGGTGGGCGGTGCCGGCGGGCCGGCGGCGGGGGCGGCGGGGGCTGCTCCTCGGAGAACGGCACCGGCGGGGCCGGCGGCACCGGCATCGTCGGCGCGGTCTCGGGCCGCGGCGGCACGGCATCCGCACCGCGCTCGATCGGGGGCTGGACGCGCGAGGCGGGCGCCCCGTGCTCCTCGGCCTCGCGGCTGGCGAGGCCGGCCTGGCCACGGGCCCGGGCCAGCGCCTCGGCCGGGTCCTCGAGCGTGGCGTCCTGGAAGGCGTCGGCGAACTCGTTGCCCGGGTCGACCCAGTCGTCCTCGTCGCCGCCGTCGAAGCCGCCCTGGCCGCGGCCGAGCATGCCGCCGATGCCCTTGAGGGCGTCGGTGAGCTCGCTCGGGATGATCCACATCTTGTTGGAGTCGCCGCGGGCGATCTGCGGCAGCACCTGGAGGTACTGGTAGGCGAGCAGCTTCTGGGTGGGCTTGCCGCGGTGGATGGCGTCGAAGACCTGCTGGATGGCGCGGGCCTGGCCCTGGGCCTCGAGGATGCGGGCCTGCGCCGAACCCTCGGCGCGCAGGATCTGGCTCTGCTTCTCGCCCTCGGCGGTGAGGATCTGGCTGGCCTTGGTGCCCTCGGCGTTGAGGATGATGGCGCGGCGGTCACGCTCGGCCTTCATCTGCTTCTCCATCGACTCCTGGATCGAGTGCGGCGGGTCGATGGCCTTGAGCTCGACCCGGTTGACCCGGATGCCCCACTTGCCGGTGGCCTCGTCGAGCACCCCGCGCAGCTGGCCGTTGATCTGGTCGCGGCTGGTCAGGGTCTGCTCGAGGTCGAGCGAGCCGATGACGTTGCGCAAGCGTGGTGACGGTGAGCTGCTCGATGCCCTGGATGAAGTTGGCGATCTCGTAGACCGCCGACTTGGGGTCGATGACCTGGTAGTAGATGACGGTGTCGATGCTCACGACCAGGTTGTCGCTGGTGATCACCGGCTGCGGCGGGAAGGACACCACCTGCTCGCGCAGGTCGATGTTGGCGCGCACGACGTCGACGAACGGCACGAGCAGGTGCAGGCCCGGCTCGAGGGTGCGCGAGTAGCGGCCGAGGCGCTCGATGATGAGCGCGGTCTGCTGCGGGACGATCTTCACCGTGCGGACGAGCACGATGATGACGAACAGGGCCAGCAGCAGCAGGACGATGAGCGACAGGAGGCCGCTTGTCATGGGTCAGCCTTTCTCGGGGCGCCGGGGCGCGGGTCAGGTGGTGGGGTCGGACGTCGGTGGTGGGGTCGGTGGCGGGGTCGGGTCGCTGGGCGGGACGGGCGAGACGATGGCCGTCGCGCCGTGGATGGCGATGACCCGCACCTCCTCGCCGGGGCCGACCGTGGTGGTCGTGCCGGCGGCGAGCCGGGCGGACCAGGTCTCGCCGCCGAGCTTGATGCGGCCGTCGCTGTCGGTGACCGACTGCAGGACGCGGGCCTGCCGGCCGACCAGGCCGGAGGCGCCGATCTGGTGGTCGACCTCGCCGTCGAGGAACTGCCGCTTGATCAGCGGGCCGCACCGAGAAGAGCAGCAGGATCGCCACGCCCGACCGCGACGACGACCTGGACCGGGAAGGAGGCGCCGAGCCCGGCGGCCACCGCGGCGGCCAGCGCGCCCCCGGCGAACATGATGAAGACGAAGTCGACGGTCGCCGCCTCGATGGCGGCCAGGACCAGTGCGACCCCGATCCAGAACAGCCAGACGTTGTCGGTCAGCCAGTCCATCGTCCGACCCCCTTTCCGTGGTGAGTCACCACATCGACGTGTGCCCGGTGCGGGCGGTTCCCACTGCGCCTAACGAGCGCGAGCGGCATATCGGTCCCCCCGGACCTCGAGCTCGAGCGGGAGGCCGAAGGTGGCCTCGAGGTTGGCTGCGGTCAGGGTGATCTCGATCGGGCCCTGCGCGACGATCCGGCCCTCGCGGATGAGGAGCACGTCGGTGAAGTTCGGCGGCACCTCCTCGACGTGGTGGGTCACCAGGACCAGCGCCGGCGCGGCGAGGTCGGCGGCCAGCTCGCCGAGGCGGCGCACGAGGTCCTCGCGCCCACCGAGGTCGAGGCCGGCGGCCGGCTCGTCGAGCAGCATCAGCTCGGGGTCGGTCATCAGCGCCCGGGCGATCTGCACCCGCTTGCGCTCGCCCTCGGACAGCGTGCCGAAGCGGCGGTCGGCGAGGTGGTCGGCGCCCAGCGCCTTGAGCAGGTCGTCGGCGCGGCCCTCGTCGAGCCGGTCGTAGGCCTCGCGCCAGCGCCCGACGACGCCGTAGGAGGCCGTGACGACGACGTCGCGGACCCGCTCGTTCGGCGGGATGCGCTCGGCGAGCGCGGCCGACGCCAGCCCGATCCGCGGGCGCAGCTCGAAGACGTCGACGGTGCCGAGCACCTCGCCGAGGATGCCGACGACCCCGGTGGTCGGGTGGATGCGGGCCGAGGCGAGCTGCAGGAGCGTGGTCTTGCCGGCGCCGTTCGGGCCGAGCACGACCCAGCGCTGCCCCTCCTCGACCTCCCAGCTCACGTCGTCGAGGATCGTCGTGTCCCCGCGGACGACACTCACGCCGGCCAACGCAAGGACATCGCTCATGCCCCGAACCCTAACCGAGTCAGGGCGTCAGCATCCGGCGCCTCAGGACGTCCAGGTAGACCTGGTTGGTCTGCTCGCCGATCGAGCCCCACGAGAACGACTCCACGGCCCGGCGCCGCCCGGCCAGACCCATCCGGTCGGCGCGCGCGGTGTCGCTCACGGCATCCGTCAGGGCGGCCGCGAGGTCGGCGACGAAGCGGTCGGGGTCGACCGGGGTGCCCGTGCCGTCCTGGACCTGGTCGATGGGCACCAGCCAGCCGGTCTCGCCGTGCACGACGACCTCGGGGATGCCGCCGGTCGCCGTGGCGACCACCGGCAGCTCGCAGGCCATCGCCTCGAGGTTGACGATGCCGAGCGGCTCGTAGACCGACGGGCAGACGAACACCGTGGCGCTGCTGAGCATCGCCACGACCTCGTTGCGCGGCAGCATGGTCGGCACCCACACGACGCCGTCGCGGGTCTCGCGCAGGGTGTCGATGAGGGTCTCGACCTCGGCCTTGATCTCGGGGGTGTCCGGGGCGCCGGCGAGCAGCACGAGCTGCACCTCGGGGGGCAGCTCGGCGGCGGCCCGCAGCAGGTAGGGCAGCCCCTTCTGCCGGGTGATCCGCCCGACGAAGATGACGCTGGGCCGGTCGGGGTCGACGCCGTGCCGGCGCACGACGTCCTCGTCGCGCTCGGCGCCGCCACAGCTGGGAGTCGATGCCGTTGTGCACCACCTTGACCCGGTCGGGGTCGACCGACGGGTAGCGACCGCAGGATGTCCTCGCGCATGCCGGCGCTGACGGCGATGACGGCATCCGCCGCCTCGTACGCGGTCTTCTCGACCCACGACGACACCCGGTAGCCGCCGCCGAGCTGCTCGGCCTTCCACGGGCGCATCGGCTCGAGGCTGTGCGCGGTGAGGACGTGCGGGATGTCGCCCATCAGGCGCGGCGAGGTGGCCGCCCATGTTGGCGTACCAGGTGTGCGAGTGCACGAGGTCGGCGCCCTCGCACGCGGCGGCCAGCGCCAGGTCGACACCCAGGGTGGTCAGCGCCGGGTTCGCGCCGGCCAGCTCGACGAGGTCGGGGTGGCCGGTGGTGCCGTCCTCCTCGCGCGGCTCGCCGAAGGCGTGGACGCGCACGTCGAGGTCACCCCGCTCGCGCAGGGCCCGGACCAGCTCGGCCACGTGGACCCCCGCACCGCCGTAGATCGCCGGGGGGTACTCCTTGCTGAGGATGTCGATTCGCACGAAAACTCACCCTAGTGACGTTCCCGCCCTCCCGGCGAGGGAGGGACCCCACTAGCGTGGGGTCATGGCGTACCGCAGCGGAGGTCCGAAGGTCCTGGTCATCGTCCTCGCTGGCGGGGAGGGAAAGCGGCTGATGCCGCTCACGGCCGACCGGGCCAAGCCGGCCGTGCCCTTCGGTGGCATCTACCGGCTGATCGACTTCGCGCTGTCGAACGTGGTGAACTCCGGCTACCTCAAGGTCGTCGTGCTCACCCAGTACAAGTCGCACAGCCTGGACCGGCACGTGACGCAGGACCTGGCGGATGTCGACGATGCTCGGCAACTACGTGGCCCCCATCCCGGCGCAGCAGCGCATCGACAAGTCCTGGTACCAGGGCAGCGCCGACGCGATCTTCCAGAGCTTCAACACGATCACCGACGAGAAGCCCGACATCGTCGTGGTGGTCGGCGCCGACCACGTGTACCGGATGGACTTCTCGCAGATGGTCGAGCAGCACGTCGAGTCCGGCGCCGGGGTGACCGTCGCCGCCATCCGGCAGCCGATCGCGATGTCGACCGAGTTCGGCGTCATCGACGTCGTGCCCGACGACCCCACGCAAGATCCGCGCGTTCCTCGAGAAGCCGGCCGCCCCCGACGGCCTGCCCGACTCCCCCGACGAGATCCTCGCGAGCATGGGCAACTACGTCTTCGACGCCGACGTGCTCATGGATGCCGTGCACGCCGACGCGACGCTCGAGGGCTCCAAGCACGACATGGGCGGCGACATCGTGCCGGCCCTGGTCGAGCAGGGCGACGCCTACGCCTACGACTTCAAGAACAACGTCATCCCCGGCGGCACCGAGCGCGACATGGGCTACTGGCGCGACGTGGGGACGATGGACTCCTACTTCGACGCGCACATGGACCTCGTGTCGATCCACCCGATCTTCAACCTCTACAACTACGACTGGCCGATCTACACGAGCTACGGCCCGTACCCGCCGGCCAAGTTCGTGCACGGCCACCACGGCCGGTTCGGCGAGGCGCTCAACTCGGCGGTCTCCCCCGGCGTCGTCATCTCCGGCGCGCGGATCAACGGCTCGGTCGTCTCCCCCGACGTGCACGTGCACAGCTACACCGAGGTCGACAACAGCGTGATCCTCGACGGCGTGCAGATCGGGCGGAACTGCCGCATCCAGCGGGCGATCATCGACAAGAACGTCACGATCCCCGAGGCGACGTCGATCGGCTTCGACCGCGAGCACGACGAGGCGCGCGGCTTCTCGGTCACCGAGTCCGGCATCACCGTCGTCGGCAAGGGCCAGGTGGTCACCCCGTGACCGGGGGCGACCGACCGATCCGCATCGGGGTGCAGCTCCAGCCCCAGCACGCCACGTACGCCGCCATCCGGCAGGCCTGCGCGGACGCCGAGGAGATCGGCGTCGACGTCGATCTTCACCTGGGACCACTTCTTCCCGCTCTACGGCGCCGGCCGACGGCGCGCACTTCGAGTGCTGGACGGTGCTCGCGGCCTGGGCCGAGGCGACCTCGCGGGTCGAGATCGGCGCGCTCGTCACCTGCAACAGCTACCGCAACCCGCAGCTGCTCGCCGACATGGCCCGCACGGTCGACCACATCAGCGACGGCCGGCTCATCCTCGGCATCGGGTCGGGCTGGTTCGAGCGCGACTACGACGAGTACGGCTACGAGTTCGGAACGCGCCGGAGGCCGGCTCGACGCGCTCGACCGCGACCTGCCGCTCATCAAGGCGCGGTGGGCGAAGCTCAACCCGCCGCCGACCCGCGACATCCCGGTGCTCATCGGCGGTGGCGGCGAGCGCAAGACGCTGCGGATCGTCGCCGAGCAGGCCGACATCTGGCACGGCTTCGGCCGGCCCGACGACGATCGCGCACAAGCACGCGGTGCTCGACGAGTGGTGCCGCGAAGGTCGGGCGCGACCCGGCCGAGATCGAGCGCTCGTCCGGGGTGTCGCCCGACGCCCGGCCGGCTCCCGGAGGACGTCGGCGACTACGCCGCCGGCGCGCAGGCCCTGCACGACGTCGGCACCCGCCTGTTCACGGTCGGCCTGGGCGGCCCGGACTACGACCTCGGTCCGGTGCGTGACCTCGTCGCCTGGCGCGACGCCCACGGTCGATAGCCTGCACGGGTGCCCCCCGCCCCGATCGAGCCACCGGCCGCTCCCCTGCCCGACCCGGACGCGCGAACCCTCCTCGTCACCCTCAACGGCCCCGACCGCCCGGGCGTGACCAAGGCGCTGTTCGAGGCGGCCTCGACCGTCGGCGCCGACGTGCTCGACCTCGAGCAGGTCGTCGTGCGCGGCCACCTGGCGCTGTCGCTGCTGCTCTCCCCCGGCCGTGACGAGAACGTGCTCGTCGACCGGCTGACCCGCGCCGGCTCACGGCTCGGGATGCGGGTCGACTTCGAGGTCGGCCACGGTGACAACGCCCCGCGGCGCACCGGGCGGGCCGCGGTCGTCGTCATGGGTGCCCCGCTCGAGACGCACCACGTCGCCGCCGTCGCGGCCGCGATCGCCGACCACGGCGCCAACATCGACCGCATCCGCCGGCTGTCGCGCTACCCGGTGACCACCGTCGAGCTGGACGTCTCCGGGGCCGACGTCGGCGACCTGCGCAACGACCTCGCGCTGGTCTCGCACCAGGTCGGTGCCGACATCGCCGTCGCCCCGGCCGGGCCTGGCCCGGCGCGGCGGACGGCTGGTCGTGATGGACGTCGACTCCACGCTCATCCAGGACGAGGTCATCGAGCTGCTCGCCGAGCACGCCGGCCGGGCCGACGAGGTCGCCGCGGTCACCGAGGCGGCGATGCGCGGTGAGCTCGACTTCGCGCAGAGCCTGCACGCCCGGGTGGCGACGCTGGCCGGGCTCCCGGCGAGCGGTGCTCGACGAGGTGCGCGATGCCGTGCGCCTCACCCCCGGCGCGCGCACCCTGGTGCGCACCCTCAAGCGGCTCGGGTTCACCGTGGCCGTCGTCTCGGGCGGCTTCATCGAGGTGGTCGAGCCGATCGCCCGCGAGCTCGGCATCGACCACGTGCGCGCCAACCGGCTCGAGGTGGTCGACGGCGTGCTCACCGGCCGCGTCGTGGGCGACGTCGTCGACCGCGCCGGCAAGGCCGCCGCGCTGCGCGAGTTCGCGGCGCTGGAGGGGCTGCCGCTCACCCGCACCGTCGCGATCGGCGACGGCGCCAACGACCTCGACATGCTGGCCGCCGCCGGGCTCGGGGTCGCCTTCAACGCCAAGCCGATGGTGCGCCGCCAGGCCGACACCTCGCTCACCGTGCCGTACCTGGATGCCGTGCTCTTCCTGCTCGGCATCTCGCGCGAGGAGATCGAGGACGCCGACGCCCACGACGACGCGCCACTAGGCTGACCCGGTGCCGCGCTACCCCTCGACCACCCCCACGCTCTTCATCATCGGTGGGGCGGAGGACCGGGTCGGAAAGGCCTCGCTGCTGCGGCAGTTCCTCAAGCTCGCCGGTGGGCGCCGCGCCAGGCTGGTGCTGATCCCCACCGCGTCGTCGTTCCAGGACGAGGTCGTCGCCTCCTACACCGAGGTGTTCACCCGGCTCGGGGCCCCCGGCGTGGGCGGTCGTGAACCCCGCGACCCGGGCGGAGTCGCACGACCCCGACCTCGTCGCGCTCGTCGACGACGCCACCGGCATCTTCATGAGCGGGGGCAGCCAGCTGCGGCTCTCGCAGCTGCTTCCGGGCACGCCGCTGGGCGAGGCGCTGCACCGGGCCCACGAGCGCGGCGCCGTCGTCGGGGGCACCTCCGCCGGCGCCTCGATCATGAGCGACTTCATGATCTCGATGGGCGAGGAGGGCGTCACGCCGCGCCAGCGCGCCAGCCAGATCTCGGCCGGGCTGGGCCTGGTCCGGGGGGTCGTCGTCGACCAGCACTTCGACCAGCGTTCACGCTACGGTCGGCTGATGTCCGTGATCGCCCCGTCGCCGCACCTGCTCGGCATCGGGATCGACGAGGACACCGCGATCGTGGTCACCGACCACCGCGAGTTCACCGTGCGCGGCACGGGCGCCGTCTTCGTCGTCGACTGCACGACCGCGGTGACCGACGCCGCGGACGCCCGCGCCGGGGCGCCGATGCTGGTGTCCGGCGCCACCGTGCACACCCTGCCCTCGGGCGCGACCTTCGACCTCACCGGGCGACGGCTCACCGGCTTCGTCGAGCAGCACCCGGACCTGCTCGTCTCGGTCGCCGCCGCCAAGGCCTGACGAGACCACCGCCTGCCCTTCCCCGCCCCACCGCCCACCGCAACCCGAGGAGAAGCGCCGATGGACCGTCCCACCCCGACCGGCCCCGCCGCCCCTGACCTGCGCATCGTCGAGTCCCGCGTCTACCGGGGCGGCAACATCTGGTCGTACGACCCGTCGATCCACCTCGTCGTCGACCTCGGCGTGCTCGAGGGCTACCCCACCGACACCCTGCCCGGGTTCACCGACCGGCTCGTCGAGCTGCTGCCGGGGCTGGAGAACCACACCTGCTCCAAGGGGGTGCGAGGCGGCTTCATCGAGCGGCTGCACGAGGGCACCTGGCTCGGGCACGTGTCCGAGCACGTCGCCCTGCAGCTGCAGCAGGAGGCCGGCCACGACCAGCGCCGGGGCAAGACCCGCCAGGTCAAGGGCCGCACCGGCGTCTACAACGTCATCTACAGCTACACCAACGAGGAGGTCGGGCTGGCGGCCGGCGCGCCTCGCCGTGCGCCTGCTGAACCACCTCGTGCAGGAGGAGGAGGGCTTCGACTTCGCCGCCGAGCTCGAGACCTTCCTGACCCGCGCCGAGCGCACCGCGTTCGGGCCGTCGACCGGCGCCATCCTCGAGGAGGCGGTCAGCCGCGACATCCCCTTCATCCGGCTCAACAGCGGCAGCCTGGTGCAGCTCGGCCAGGGCGTGCACCAGCAGCGGATCCGCGCCACGATGACCTCGAAGACCGGTGCCCTGGCCGTCGACATCGCCGGCGACAAGGACATGACCACCAAGCTGCTCGGCTCGGCGGGGCTGCCGGTGCCCAAGCAGGAGACGGTGCGCTCGGCCGAGGGCGCGGTCGCCGCGGCCCGCCGGATCGGCTTCCCCGTCGTCGTCAAGCCGCTCGACGGCAACCACGGCCGCGGGGTGTGCCTCAACCTCGAGACCGACGCCGACGTCGCCGAGGCGTTCGTGGTGGCCGAGGACCAGTCCCGCCGCGGCTACGTCATCGTCGAGTCGATGGTGACCGGCCGCGACTACCGCTGCCTCATCGTCGGGGGCCGGATGCAGGCCATCGCCGAGCGGGTGCCCGCGCACGTGACCGGCGACGGCACGCACACCGTCGGCGAGCTCGTCGAGCTGACCAACGCCGACCCGCGCCGTGGGGTCGGGCACGAGAAGGTGCTGACCAAGATCAAGGTCGACGCGGCCGCGCTGGAGCTGCTGCGCGAGCAGGGCTACTCGCCTCGACGCCGTGCCGCCCGCCGACACGATGGTCAAGCTCGCGCTGACCGGCAACATGTCGACCGGCGGCATCTCGATCGACCGCACCTTCGACGCGCACCCCGACAACGTCGAGATCGCCGAGGAGGCCGCCCGGCTGATCGGGCTCGACGTCGCCGGCATCGACTTCATCTGCCCCGACATCGCCTCGCCCGGTGCGCGAGACCGGCGGCGCGATCTGCGAGGTGAACGCCGCCCCCGGCTTCCGGATGCACACCCACCCGACCGTCGGCGAGCCGCAGTACATCGCCAAGCCGGTCGTCGACCTGCTCTTCCCGCCGGGCGCGCCGTCGCGGGTGCCGATCGTGGCCGTGACCGGCACCAACGGCAAGACGACGACGTCGCGGATGATCGCGCACATCATGAAGGGCGTCGGTCGCCAGGTCGGGATGACGTCGACCGACGGCATCGTCATCGACGAGCGGCTGGTCGTGAAGGCCGACGCCTCCGGCCCGCGCTCGGCCCGGATGGTGCTGCAGAACCCGCGCGTCGACTTCGCGGTCATGGAGGTGGCGCGCGGCGGCATCCTGCGCGAGGGCCTGGGCTACGACCGCAACGACGTCGCCGTGGTCACCAACGTCGCCCCCGACCACCTCGGCATGCGCGGCATCGACACCCTCGAGCAGCTCGCCGACGTCAAGGCCGTCGTCGTCGAGGCGGTGCCCCGCGACGGGTTCGCGGTGCTCAACGCCGACGACGCGCTGGTGCGCCGGATGCGGCGGCGCTGCTCGGGCTCGGTCGTCTGGTTCAGCCTGGAGGAGCCGGGCAGCCGGGTGCGCGACTTCATCGACAACCACTGCCGCAACGGCGGTCGCGCCGTCGTGCTCGACCGCACCGACCGCGGCGACATGATCGTCATCCGGCACGGGCGCCGCTCGATGCAGCTCGCGTGGACCCACCTGCTGCCCTCGACCTTCGGCGGCACCGCGCTGTTCAACGTCGCCAACGCGATGGCGGCGGCGGGCGCGGCGTTCGCCAGCGGCGCCGGGCTGCACGAGATCCGGCAGGGCCTGCGCACCTTCACGACGTCGTACTACCTCTCCCCCGGCCGGATGAACCAGATCAACGTGCACAACGTCGACGTCATCGTCGACTACTGCCACAACGCACCCGGGATGCGCGTGCTCGGCGAGTTCCTCGAGCGGTACGCCGCGATGAAGGCCGGGCAGACCGACCTCGGCAAGATCTCGCGGATCGGCATGATCGCCACCGCCGGCGACCGCCGCGAGAGCGACATGCGCGAGCTCGGGTCGGTCGCCGCCGAGCACTTCGACGTCGTCGTGGTGCGCGAGGACGAGCGGCTGCGTGGCCGGGAGCGCGGGTTCACCGCCGAGGCGGTCGCCGAGGGCGCCCGCAGCCGGATCGGCGAGCCCGGGGTGCGCTGCCGCCAGGTCGAGATCGTGCTCGACGAGACCGAGGCGGTGCGCCACGTCATGGCGCGCGCCAACCCCGGCGACATCGTCGTCATGAGCGTCGACCAGCACGCGGCGGTGATGTCGGAGCTGGAGTCGATGACCAAGCAGGCCCAGCCGGGCACGCACACCCGCGACGGCGTCGGCGACCCGGACCTCGACCCCGAGACCATGCAGGAGGAGGCCCGGGAGGCCGGCGACAGCGCGGCCCGCGACCTGGAGCCCGCACCGCCCGCCGGCTGACTACCCTTCGACGATGGCGTCGCCGCAGCTCCGCGCACGCAGCCGTCACGGCTGCGAGCGGCTGCCGGCGCGTTCGCGACGAACTGGCGCAACCCCGAGCTGCGGCGCGCCCAGGCGGCATTCTTCGGGGCCTGGACCGCCGAGTGGGCCGTCACCGTGGTGCTCGCGGTCTACGCCTACGGCCGCGGCGGCGCCACCGAGGTGGGTGTCGTGGCGCTCGTCCGGGTGCTCCCGGCAGCGATCGTGGCTCCCGCTGGCCACCCAGTACGCCGACCGGTGGCCGCGCGAGAAGGTGCTCGTGGCCGTCTCCGCCGTGCGGGCCGTCTCGATCGCCCTGGCCGGCTGGGCGGTGTTCGTCGACGGGCCCGCGCTGGGCGTCTACGCCCTGGTGACGGTGTCGTCGGCCGCCGCCGTGCTCTTCCGGCCGGTGCACTCCGCGCTGCTGCCGTCACTGTGCGACACCCCGCCCGAGCTCGCCGGGGCCAACGTGGTGCGCGGCGCGCTGGACTCGGCCGCGACGCTGGCCGGCCCGGCCATCAGCGCGGTGCTGCTCGCCACGGGCGGCCGGCCCAGGTGCTCGGCGTGGCGGCGGTCGCGTCGGCGTGGGCCGGCTGGCTGATGGCCCGGGTGCACCCCGAACCGACCCCGCTCGACGGTGGCGAGCCCGACACCGAGGGCCCGCTCGGCCGCGCCCTGGGCGGGGTGCGCGCGGTGCACGCCGACCGCGACCTGCGGCTGCTCATCGGCGCTGATCGGCGCCCAGACCTTCATGCGCGGCGCCATCACGGTGCTTCACGGTGGTCGTCGCGGTCGAGCTCGTGGGGCTCGGCGACCCGGGCGTCGGCGTGCTCAACGCCGCGCTCGGCGCCGGGGCGGTGCTCGCGTCCGCCGCGGCGGCGCTGCTCGTGGGAACCCGGCGCCTCGGTGCCTGGTTCGGGCTCGGCGCCGCCCTGTGGGGTGCGCCGCTGGTGGTCATCGGCCTGTTCCCCTCAGCGGCGTCGGCGATGGTGATGCTCGCCGTGGTGGGAGCCGGCAACGCCCTCATCGACGTCGGGGGCTTCACCCTGATCGCGCGCATCTCCCCCGCCAACGTGCTCGCCCGGGTCTTCGGCGTGCTCGAGAGCGTCGCCGCCCTCTGCGTCGGCCTCGGTGCGCTGCTCACCCCGTTCGTCATGGACGCGCTCGACCTGCGCACGACGCCTGGTCGTGCTGGGCGCTGCTCCTGCCCGTGGCGCGTCGCCCTCACCTGGCGACGGCTGCGGGCCCTGGACGCCGTCATCGTCGGGCGCGACGACGAGCTCGACCCTGCTGCGCGGGGTCCCGCTGCTCGACG
The DNA here is from genome assembly GCA_963782695.1 of uncultured Actinomycetota bacterium. GTDB lineage: Bacteria > Actinomycetota > Actinomycetes > Actinomycetales > Dermatophilaceae > Fodinibacter. The sequence goes on from CAWAKY010000006.1 coordinate 402,661, forward strand.
CGCTGCCGCTGCCCGCGCTGGAGACGGTGGCGCGCCAGCTCGACCACGTCGTCGTGCCGGCCGGCGAGACGGTCTTCAGCCAGGGGGATGCCGGCGACCGCTTCTACGTCGTGGTCGCCGGCACGGCGGAGGTCGTGGGCGACGGTCGCGCGATCACCGACCTCGGCCCGGGCGACTCCTTCGGCGAGATCGCGCTGCTCCGCCGCGTGCCACGCACGGCCACCGTGCGGGCGGTCGACGAGCTGCGCCTGGAGTCGCTGCGCGGCGACAGCTTCCTGGCCCTGATGACGGGCTCACCGCGCGGCCAGGCCGCGACCACGGCCCGGGTGGACGAGATGCTCGACCGGTTCGCCCCGCGACCGGGGACGGAGCCCCCGCCGACGACGTGACCGTGCCGCGCCCGGTGCTGCGGCTCAGTCGCGCAGCCGCGCGGCGTAGGCCGTGAGCGCCCGGCGGTAGCGCACGACGTCGGGGTCGGTGCTCGTCGACGCGACCGCGGCGAGCAGCTCGGACAGCGCCCGGGTCGAGCCACCCGCGTCGTGGTGCACGAGGGCGCGGAAGGCCGCGACCCCGAGGGAGTCCGGATGCCGCGCGGCCACGTCGTCGATGACCGACACCGCCTCGTCGAGCCGGCCGAGGTTGCGCAGGCTCGACGCGAGCTGCACCTGGGCCCGGTGCCGGTGCGGCTCGCGCAGCCCGGCGGCCAGCGCCTCCTCGTACAGCGGCACCGCGGCGTCCTCGTCGCCGGCGCTGTCGTGGGTGCCGGCGTACTCGTAGGCGATCCGGGCGTCACCGGGGTGGGCGGCGTACAGCGCGGCGGCGGCCTCGACGCGCTCCACGGCATCCAGCTGCTCCCACAGCGCGGCGATCTCGTCCTCGCACTCGTGCTCGCCGCGGGCCCGCACGACCTTGCGGCGGATGGCGTCGGGGTCGTCGGAGGTCGCGCCCTCGCTCGTGCAGCCAGGCGACGATCTCGGCGCGCTCGGCGTGGCACATCACCGCCACCACGTCACCGTCGTCGGCGGCCTCGACCAGCGCCTGCAGCCCGGACAGCTCGGTGGGGTACGACGCGATGTCGCCGACGCCGGCGTGGGCCAGCCCGATGCGCAGCTGCGCCTCGAGGTCCTCGGGCGTGCGCCCGCGCAGGTAGTGCGCCTTGTGCGCGGCCACGACGTGGTCGGCCCGCAGCCCGGCGATCTCGCCGAGCGCCTGGAGGATCTCGTCGGTGCGGTCGCCGGCGGTGCCGAGCGCGAGGTGCACCCGGCCGCCGGGGGCCACCAGCCCGCGGGCGACGTCGAGCAGCGCCTCGAGCCCGGCCTCGTTGTGGGCCAGGTCGATGACGACGGTGACGTCGCCGCCCTCGACCGGCGCGGTGTAGGTGTTCATCCGGCCCGGGTTGAGCACGTCGTCGGGGCGGAAGGTGCGCAGCCCCTCGACGACGGCCGCCCGGTCGATGCCGAGCCCGAGCGCGGCGGCCGCACCCGCGAGGGCGTTGAGCACGTTGTGGTGCGACAGGCCGGACAGCGCCATCGGCAGGTCGACCACCCGCACCAGCCGGTCGGGCGCCGCGTCGGGGCTGAGCACGGTGAGGTAGCCGTCGAGCACGGTCATCGCCCGGCCGCCCACGCCGAGCGACTCGCGCACGGCCGGCGCGCCCGGCTCGGCGGTGAACACCCACGGACGGGCCCGGATGCCGGCCCGCATCGCCCAGACCCGCGGGTCCTCGCCGTTGAGCACGACCCAGCCGCGCGGCCTGGTCACCCGGGTGATGATGGCCTTGACCTCGGCGAGCTGGTCGACGGTGTCGATGCCCTGCATGCCGAGGTGGTCGGCCGAGACGTTGGTGACCACGGAGACGTCGTTGTGGGTCACGCCCATGCCGCGCAGCAGCATCCCGCCGCGCGCGGTCTCGAGGATGCCGATCTGCACCCCGGGCGCCTCGAGCACGGCGCGCGCCCCGGCCGGGCCGGAGTAGTCGCCGGGCTCGATGACCTCGCCCTGGACGACGACGCCGTCGGTCGAGCTCCACCCGGTGCGGAACCCGGCCGTCATGCTGATGTGCGCCAGCAGCCGGGTCGTCGTGGTCTTGCCGTTCGTGCCGGTCACCGAGGCGACCGGGATGCGCGGGGTGACCAGCCGGGGGCCGTCGCCGAGCGGGGAGGCGGCGGCGACGCCCGCGGCGCGGTCGGCCACGGCATCCGCGAAGGGGCGGCCGGCGAGCAGGTCGCCGAGCACCAGCCCGATCGCCTCGCCCAGCGCCTCGGCGCGGGCCCGGTGCCGCCAGACGAAGGCGCACACGACGACGTCGGTCTCGTTGGCCGCCCGGGTGCGCACGCCGAGCCGGCGGGTGCCCGACCTCGGCGGCCAGGGCCCGGGCCACCCGCTCGACGAGCCGCAGCAGCACCTGCTGGCGCTGCTCGGACCCCGGGGCACCCGGCTGGCCGCGGCGCAGCCCGGTCGCGGCCGAGACCGCCCGCAACGCGTCGACCGGGGCGTCGAGGTAGCCGGGCAGCGCCAGGGTCACCTTGACGGCCGGGCGCGGGAAGTACAGGTTCGGCCCCTCGAGGACGCGCACCTCGCGGGTGGTGACGCCGGGTCGGGTCTGCGTCGCGGCGGTGTCCGCGGGCTCGCTGCTCACCCGGGGAGCCTAGTGGGCGGCGAGCGGCGCTGCCCTGCGCTCAGACCCCCATCGCGTGGAAGCCGCCGTCGACGTGCACCATCTCGCCGGTCGTGGCGGGGAACCAGTCGGAGAGCAGGGCGACGCAGGCCTTGCGCGGCCGGCTCGGCGTCGTTGACGTCCCAGCCCAGCGGGGAGCGGCTGCCCCACTCCTCCTCGAAGCGCTCGAAGCCGGGGATCGACTTCGCCGCGGTCGTGCGGATCGGCCCGGCGGCGACGATGTTGCAGCGGATGCCCTTGGGGCCGAGGTCGCGCGCGAGGTAGCGGTTGGTCGACTCGAACGCGGCCTTCGCCACGCCCATCCAGTCGTAGACCGGCCACGCGAACCGGGCGTCGAAGGTGAGGCCCACGACGCTGCCGCCCGGGCCCATCAGCGGCAGGGCGGCCTTGGTCAGCGAGGCCAGCGAGTAGGCCGAGACGTGCACGGCGGTCGCGACGTCGTCCCAGCCGGCCTCCATGAAGTTGAACGCCCCCTGCGGCGCGAAGCCGATGGAGTGCACGACGCCGTCGAGGTGCGGCACGTGCTCGCGGACCCGGTCGGCCAGCGCGGCGAGGTCGTCGTCGTTGGTGACGTCGAGCTCGACCACCGGCGGGGTCTGCGGCAGCCGCTTGGCGATGGCGGAGGTGATCTTCATGGTGCGCCCGAACGAGGTCAGCACCACCTCGGCGCCCTGCTCCTGGGCGAACCGAGCGACGTGGAAGGCGATCGAGGAGTCCATGAGGACGCCGGTGACGAGCAGCTTCTTGCCCTCGAGCAACATGTGGCGGACCTTTCGCGTGGGGGTCGGTGCGGTCGTGTCGTGCGGTGCTGCCGGTCGTGCGGTGGCGCCGGTCAGTGACCCATGCCGAGGCCGCCGTCGACCGGGATGACGGCGCCGGAGATGTAGGCCGCCTCGTCGGAGGCGACGAAGCGGACCACGGCGGCGACCTCCGCCGGGGTGGCGAACCGCCCGGCGGGGATGGCGGCCTTGTAGCGACTTCTGGGTGTCCTCGGGCAGGGCGGCGGTCATGTCGGTCTCGATGAAGCCGGGCGCCACGACGTTGGCGGTGATGCCGCGGCCGCCGAGCTCGCGGGTGATCGAGCGGGCCAGGCCGACGAGGCCGGCCTTGCTCGCGGCGTAGTTGGCCTGCCCGGGGCCGCCGTAGAGGCCGACGACGCTCGAGATGAGCACGATCCGCCCGCGGCGCAGCCGGATCATGCCCTTGCTCGCGCGCCGGGCGCAGCGGAAGGCGCCGGCGAGGTTGGTGTCGATGACGGTGTCCCAGTCGTCGTCGCTCATCCGCATCAGCAGGGCGTCCTTGGTGACGCCGGCGTTCGCGACGAGCACCTCGATCGGGCCGCCGAGCTTCTCCTCGGCCTCGGTGAAGGCGGCGTCGACGGATGCCGTGTCGGTGACGTCGCAGCGGACGCCCACCAGGCCCTCGGGCGCGTCGCCGGACCGGTGGGTGACCGCGACGCGGTCGCCGGCCTCGGCAAAGGCCCGCGCGATGGCCAGGCCGATGCCGCGGTTGCCGCCGGTGACGAGGACGGTGCGTGGCTCGCTCATGCCGTCGAACCTAGTGGACTACCGCTGGGTAGCCGGAGCCGCGCGACATACAGTGGACGGGTGTCCACGACCCGTCACCACCACGACGTCCAGTCGGTGACGAGCGCGCCCGAGGCGCGCACCGAGGACCAGGCCCGACGGCTCAAGCGGTACCTCATCACGATGGCCATCCGCACGGCCTGCTTCATCCTGCTCGTGGTCATCGACGCCTGGTACCGCTGGATCTTCGCGGCCGGTGCGGTGTTCCTGCCGTTCATCGCCGTGGTCGCGGCCAACGCCGTGATGCCGCGGGTCACCGGCCGGGTGCGCCCGGTGCTGCCGGTGGTCGACGAGACCCCGCAGCTGACCCGGGCGCCGTACGAGCCCGACGACCCCGACGGGACCGGCGACTCAGCCACCGATCGCTGACATCGGGCGGTCCGGCTGCTCGAAGCCGGCCTTCTCGATGCCGTGGCCGGACTTCTTCGCCCACATCTCCGCGATGACCAGGTCGGCGAGCTCCTCGTCGGTGGCCCCGGCCCGGATCGGCCCGCGCAGGTCGACCTCGCGGCGGGCGAACAGGCAGTTGCGCAGCTGGCCGTCGGCGGTGAGCCGCACCCGGTCGCAGCTGCCGCAGAACGGTGCCGAGACGCTGGCGATGACACCGACCGTCGCGGGGCCGCCGTCGACCAGGAACAGCTCGGCGGGGGCGCTGCCCCGCTCGCCCACCGGGGTCAGCGTGAAGCGCTCCCCCAGCCGCTCGAGGATCTCGCTCTGCGACACCATCAGCGTGCGGTCCCAGGCGTGCTGCGCGTCGAGCGGCATCTGCTCGATGAAGCGCAGCTCGTAGCCGCGGTCGAGGCACCACTGGAGCAGGTCGGGCACGTCGGTGTCGTTGACGCCGCGCATCGGCGACGGCGTTGACCTTCACCGGGGTCAGCCCGGCGTCCGCGGCGGCCTTGAGGCCGGCCACGCACGTCGTTGAACCGGTCGCGGCGGGTGAGCTTGCCGAAGTGCTCCGGGTCGATCGTGTCGAGGCTGACGTTGACCCGGTCCAGGCCGGCGGCGGCCAGCGGGGCGGCCATCCGGTCGAGCCCGATCGCCGTTGGTGGTCATCGCGATCCGCGGCCGGGGCTCGAGGGCGGCGATGCGGCCGACGACGTCGACCAGGCTGCGCCGCAGCAGGGGCTCCCCGCCGGTGAGCCGCACCTGGGTGACGCCCAGGCCGACCATCACGGTGACCAGCCGCACGAGCTCGTCGTCGGTGAGCATCTCGGGCTTGGGCAGCCAGTCCAGGCCCTCGGCCGGCATGCAGTAGCTGCAGCGCAGGTTGCAGCGGTCGGTGACCGAGACGCGCAGGTCACGACCGGCGCGGCCGAAGCGGTCGAGGAGGCGCGGGGCTGGGAGGTCGGTCATAGGCGTCCAATGTACGTCGCGTACCGTGGCCACGTGCTCAGGCGGCTCGTGACACCTCGCTGGCTGGGCGCCCTCCTCCTGGCTGCGGTGCTGGCCTGGACCTGCTACCACCTCGGCTGGTGGCAGTACCACCGCTACGAGGCGAAGCAGCAGCGCAACGAGCGGCTCGACACCCACTACCGCGCCACGCCGGTGCCGGTGTCGTCGGTGCTGACCGCTGCCGGCCTCGACCCGGATGACGAGTGGACCCGGGTGACGGTCACCGGCCAGTACGCCGGCGGCCCGGTCTACGTGCGCAACCGACCGCTCGAGAGCGAGCCGGGCTACGAGGTGCTCTGGGCCTTCCGCCCGGCCTCCGGCGGCCCGGACCTGGTCGTCGACCGCGGGTGGGTGGCCGAGTCGCAGCAGGGCGCCAGCGTGCTGCCGACGGTTCCGCCGGCGCCGACGGGTGACGTGGAGGTGGTCGGCTGGGTGCGCCCGGGCCAGGCGTCGCGGGACCGCCGGCTGCCGACCGGGCAGATCGCCAGCCTCAACCTGCGCGACGCGGGCGCCGCCCTGGGGTCGGGCCGGTGCTGCCCGGCTACCTGCTGCTGCAGTCCGAGGCCGCTGTCCGACGGCACGTCGCCGCCGCGCCCGCAGGCCCTGGGCGACCCGGACCGGGACCTCGGCCCGCACCAGGCGTACGCCTACCAGTGGTGGCTGCTCATGGTCATCGGGTTCGTGCTGATCCCGTTCGGCATCCGCCGTGAGCTGCGCCTCGAGGACCCCGAGAAGTACCCGACGAAGCCGAAGAAGACCCGGATCTGGGACGAGGAGGACGAGTAGCGCCGGCCTCGACGATCCGATCCGCCCAGCTCGCTGAACTGGGGGAAGACCGACCCGTCGACGAGGAACCAGTAGGCGCCCCAGCCGACGAGCAGCACCAGGCCCACGCCGCCCGACGGCGAGCACCAGCCGCGACACGGGGTCCGGGCGCAGTCGCGAGCCCGACGACGAACGAGGGTCGGCGAGGAAGAGCAGGCCGAGCACCGGCTGGCCGCCCTCGATGTAGTTGTTGGTGAGCGTCACCGCCACCAGTGCGGCGACCACGAGGTCCACCGGGCCGACCCGGAACCGGATGCCGCGCAGGGCCCAGGCGATCGCCAGCGAGCACGACGAAGAGCCCCGAGAACCAGATGAGGTGGCTGACGACCTCGTCCCACAGGTGCACCACGGGGGCGCCGGCGACCACGGGGTCGGCGACGTTGCTCACCGAGTTCGCCGCGAGGTGCAGCCCCTTGCCGAGCGCGAAGGTCACCCCGCCGAACCCGAACAGACCCCACTGCGACGGGGTCGCGCCGGCGCGGAACAGGACGACGGCCGCGGTGCCGAGCACGGCGTACGGGGTGAGCAGGTCGACCCAGTCGGCCACCCGGGTCTCACCGACGTCGCCCAGCGGCCGGAACACGGTGCCGGCCTGCATCCCGATGATGACGGCGAGGGCGAACCAGCCGAGCCAGGGGCGGACCCGAGGGGCCGCAGCGAGCTCGGGGACCGACGTGGTGGGTGCGGTGACGGCCATGGCCGACCTCCTTCGGTACAGGTGTGCCGCCGGTGCGTCCGCCGGCCTTCTCGACGGTAGGGAGGACCGGCCGTGCCGGCGCCTCGCGCACTCGTACTCAGTTCCTGCCGGCGCGGTGCTCGGCTGTCGCGCGCCGGCGGTCAGTCGCGGGCGATCTCGAACACCCGGGCGTCGCCGGGCTGGTCGGGGTCGTCGACGATCTCGCGGCCCTCGAGCCAGGCCGAGACCACGTTGGCGAGCTCGCCCGGGTGGCTGAAGTTGATCGCGTGCGCGGCGCCGTGGATGACGACGACGGTCACGTGCGCGGGCGACGTGCGGGCCACCTCGATGACCCGCGGCGGCCCCGGCATCAGCGGGTCACGGCTGCCGAGCACCGCCAGGGTGGGCACCGGCGTGTGCTGCAGCCGCTCCAGCGACGGGAAGCGGGTCAGCTGGTGGAACAGCCGCAGCGCGCTGACCGGCCCGAAGCGCAGGTAGTCGGGCACGGCGACCCGGGCCATCCGCGGGGTCTCGCGGGTGCCGTCCTGGGCGAGCTGCACCAGCGCCCGGGGCAGGGGCTGGTTGTGGATGCCGCCGGCCGGCGAGACCAGCACCAGCCGGTCGACGCGCTCGGGTGCGGCGTGCGCGACCTCGAGGCTGATCGGGCAGCCCATCGAGTTGCCGAGCAGCACGACCTTCTCGAGGGCCAGCTCGTCGAGCAGGGCCAGCACCGCCTCGGCCAGCTCGGGGATGTCGAGGGTGTGGTCGCGGCGGTGGCTGCGGCCGTAGCCGGGCAGGTCGGGCACGATGTTGACGCCGTGCCGCACCAGCCGCCGCGCGGTCGGCATCAGGTAGGCGCCGGAGATGGCGAAGCCGTGCACGTGCAGGATCGGCACGGCATCCGGCGGGCCCTCGCTGACCCGGTAGAACAGGTCGCGGCCCCCGACCCGGACCCGGCTCTCGCTCCACCCCTGCGCGTCGTCGGCCACGCAGCGGATCATCGCAGCAGGCTCATCTGGCAGATTGGCAGGAACAGCCGTCACCGACGCCGACCGGGAGCCCGACGTGAACCGCAGCCGCACCGCCGCCACGAGGCTGCTGCTGGGCGCCGTGGCCGGCGCCACCCTGGTCGGCTGCTCGCTGCTCGGCGACCCGGTGCAGCGGCAGTGGGAGGACCGGGACCCGCTGCCGAGCTGTGGAGCCGGTTCAGCTCGACCAGAGCGCAGCGGCTCGAGTCCGTGGGGGCCGACGCGATCGCGTGCCTCGAGGCCGCGCGGACCTCCGGGGCGGGCGGCGAGCTGGTGCTGACCTACCTCACCACCGAGGGCGACCCGATCATCGAGTACCGCCGGGTCACGCCGGGCCGGCACCACGGAGGTCTACACGGACGCGACGAAGGACAAGTTCAGCGACGGCACCTGGCAGTACGGCTCGTGCGCCCGCCCGACGTCCGCCATGGACGGCGCCTGCTGAGGTCAGGCCACCGGGGCGTCGAGCACCCCGCCGATCTCGTCGCTGAACTGGGTGCGGTAGAGCTCGCTGTACAGGCCACCCGAGGCGACCAGCTCGTGGTGGGTGCCGCGCTCGACGACGGTGCCGTCGTCGACGACGAGGATCAGGTCGGCGTGGCGCACCGTGCTCAGCCGGTGCGCGATGACCAGCGCCGAGCGGTCGCGCAGCGCGTGGTCGAGGGCGCGCTGCAGCGCCTGCTCGGACTCGCTGTCGAGGTGGGCGGTGGCCTCGTCGAGGACGATCAGCCCCGGGCCCTTGAGCAGCAGCCGGGCGATGGCCAGGCGCTGCTTCTCGCCGCCGGAGAGCCGGTGGCCGCGGTCGCCGACCACGGTGTCGAGGCCGGAGGGCAGCGAGTCGACGAGCGACCAGACCTGGGCGGCCCGCAGGGCCGCGACCATGTCGTCCTCGGTGGCGGACGGTGACGCGTAGGCGAGGTTGGCCCGGATCGTGTCGTGGAACAGGTGGGCGTCCTGGGTGACGACGCCGACGGCGTCGTGCAGCGACTCGGTCTGGGCCTCGCGCAGGTCGAGCCCGTTGATCCGGATCGCACCGGCCGTGGGGTCGTAGAGGCGGGCCACCAGCGAGGTGATGGTGGTCTTGCCGGCGCCGCTCGGGCCGACCAGGGCCACCAGGCTGCCGGGCTCGACGGTGAAGGACACGCCGTGCAGCACCGGCCCGCTGCCGCGGCGGTCGCCGGTGGCCGTGGTCTCGAGCGAGGCGAGCGAGACCTCGTCGGCGCTGGGGTAGGAGAACGACACGTCGTCGACCTCGACGCGCACCGGGCCCTCGGGCACCGCTCGGGCGTCGGGGGCCTCGGCCACGAGCGGCTCGAGGTCGAGCACCTCGAAGACCCGCTCGAACGAGACCAGGGCGGTGAGGATGTCGACCCGCACGTTGGAGATCGCGGTGAGCGGGCCGTAGAGCCGCGCCAGCAGCGCGGTGAGGGCGAGCAGGGTGCCGACGGTGAGGGTGCCGTTGACGGCCATCAGGCCACCGACGCCGTAGACCATCGCCGTGGCCAGCGACGCGACCAGGGTGAGGGCGACCATGAACACCGAGCGGTTGACCGCGATGCGCACGCCGATGTCGCGCACCTTGGCGGCCCGGACGGCGTACTCCTCGTCTTCGACGGCCGGGCGGCCGAAGAGCTTGACGAGCAGGGCGCCGGCGACGTTGAAGCGCTCGGTCATCCGGGTGCCGACCTCGGCGTTCTGCACCATCTGCTCGTGCGCCAGGCTCGCGAGCCGGCGCCCCATCACCCGCGCGGGAACGAGGAAGAACGGCACCAGGGCGAGCGCCCCGAGGGTGAGCGGCCAGGACAGCAGGGCCATCGCCCCGACGATGAGGACGAGCGTGATGGCGTTGCTGACGACGCTGGACAGCACCGAGGTGAAGGCCTGCTGGGCGCCGATGACGTCGTTGCCGAGCCGGGTCACGAGCGCGCCGGTCTGCGCGCGGGTGAAGAAGGCGACCGGCTGGCGCAGCACGTGCGAGAACACCTGGGTGCGCAGGTCGTAGATCAGGCCCTCGCCGATGCGGGCGGAGAACCACCGCTCGACGAGGGTGAGCCCCGCGCCGAGGACGGCGATCAGGGCGACGAGCAGCGACAGCCTGACGACGACCGCGGCGTCCTTGGGGTAGATGCCGTCGTCGACGAGCGACTTCAGCAGCAGCGGCGACGCCACGACGAGGACGGACTCGATGACGACGACGCCGAGGAACCAGCCGATCTGCACCTTGTAGGGCGTGGCGTAGGCCAGCACGCGCCGGGTGGTACCGGGAGCCAGCCGGCGCTCCTTGACGCTGGAGTCGCTGGCTCAGGCTGTGCAGCGCCTGCCACCCTTGCATGCTCACCGGTCGTGCTCCTCAATCGTCGTCTGGCCCTGTCAGTCAACCACCGGCCACCGACAGGTGTTCCTGCCCGTGGGCACCCCCTTGTGCGCGCCGGTGCCCCACCCGAGGATGACGGCGGCGCCGCCACCGGGGCGGACGCCGCCGAGGGAGAGGTACACCGTGTCTGCACCGCTGCGCCACAAGGTCCTGCTCGACGAGGACGAGATGCCGACGCGTTGGTACAACATCCTCCACGACCTGCCCGACGCCTCCCCCGCCGCCGCTGCACCCGGGCACCGGGCAGCCGGTCGGCCCCGACGACCTCTCCGGCGATCTTCCCGATGGACCTCATCGCCCAGGAGGTCACCACCGAGCAGTACGTCGACATCCCGCAGGAGGTGCAGGACGTCTACAGGCTGTGGCGGCCCGTCGCCCCTCTACCGCGCGCACCGCCTCGAGAAGGCGCTCGGCACCCCGGCCCGCATCTACTACAAGTACGAGGGCGTCTCCCCCGCCGGGTCGCACAAGCCGAACACCGCGGTGCCGCAGGCGTACTACAACGCGAAGGCCGGCATCCGGAAGCTGACGACCGAGACCGGGGCCGGGCAGTGGGGCACCGCGCTGTCGTTCGCCTGCGCCCAGTTCGACCTCGAGTGCGAGATCTGGCAGGTGCGGGCGTCCTACGACGCCAAGCCGTACCGCAAGATCATGATGGAGATCTTCGGCGGCACCGTGCACCCGAGCCCCTCCGACCTCACCGAGGCGGGCCGCACGATGCTCGCCAGCGACCCCGACTCCCCCGGCTCGCTGGGCCTGGCCATCAGCGAGGCCGTCGAGATGGCGGCCCAGGACCCCACCGTCAACTACGCGCTGGGCTCGGTGCTCAACCACGTGCTGCTGCACCAGACGATCATCGGCGAGGAGGCCCTGCTCCAGCTCGCGAAGGTCGGCGAGAGCGCCGACCTCATCGTCGGCTGCACCGGTGGCGGCTCGAACTTCGGTGGGCTGACCTTCCCGTTCCTGCGCGAGAAGCTCGCGTCCGGCACCGGGCCCGGTCATCCGCGCCGTGGAGCCCGCCTCCTGCCCGAGCCTCACCCAGGGCACCTACGCCTACGACTTCGGCGACGTCGCCGGCCTGACCCCGATGCTGAAGATGCACACCCTGGGCCACGACTTCATCCCCGACCCGATCCACGCCGGCGGGCTGCGCTACCACGGGATGAGCCCGCTGATCAGCCACCTGTACGAGGAGGGCCTGATCGAGGCGGTCGCCAAGACCCAGAAGGACTGCTTCGCCGCCGGGGTGCTGTTCGCCCGCACCGAGGGCATCGTGCCGGCGCCCGAGCCGACCCACGCCCTCGCGGCGGCCGTCGACGAGGCGATCAGCGTGCATCGAGACCGGCGAGGAGAAGGTCATCCTCACCGCCCTGTGCGGCCACGGCCACCTCGACCTGCCGGCCTACGACGCGTACCTGCGCGGCGACCTGGTCGACCACACCTGGGACGACACCGAGCTGCAGGAGGCCGTGGCCGAGGCCCTCACCCGGCTGCCGGCCATCCCGGGCTGACCGGTACCGGCGATGGCGAGCTGGCAGACCCACGCCGTCTGCGTCTACCTGCGGGCCACCCGCAAGAAGCGCTACCGCACGACCGAGGCCGGGCTGCAGAGCATGGCGCACGCCATCCCGGCCGCTCCCCTGCCGGACGAGCTGCGCGACCGCACGTCGGTCGCGCCGCTCGCCGGCGGCGAGGTGGCCACCGTGCGACCGGCCGCGGGTTCGCCGCACGGATGCCGGTGCGCTGGTCTACCTGCACGGCGGCGCGTTCGTCAACGGCATCCAGCCGCAGCACTGGTCGCTCATCGGCCACCTCGCCGACACCACCCACCGCGAGGTGCACGTCGCGCGCTACCCGCTGGCGCCGGCGCACGACGTCACGCACGCGGAGGCCTTCCTGGCCGCCCTGCACGACCGGCTGGCCCCGGACGGCCCGCTGCACGTGCTCGGCGACTCCGCGGGCGGCACGCTGGCCCTGCTGCTGGCCCAGGCCCACGCCGGTGACGGCAGCATCGCCGGGCTGACGCTCATCGCGCCGTGGCTCGACCTGTCGATGACCAACCCGGCCGCCGACCTCGTCGAGCGGCACGACCCGTGGCTCACCCGGGCCGGGATGCGCCCGATCGCGGCCCACTGGGTGGCGGGGCGCGACCTCACCGACCCCACGGTGAGCCCGCTGTACGGCGACCTGACCCGGCTGCCGCCGACGCTCGTGCTCGTCGGTTCGCGCGACATCTGCCGGCCCGACTGCGACCGGCTGGTCGAGCTGGCGCCGGCCTCGGCCGACCTGGCCCTGCACGTCGAGGACGGCTCACCGCACGACTACCCCTTGCTGCCGACCCCGGAGGGGCGCCGGGCCCGCACGGCGATCACCGAGCACGTGCTGCGCACCCTCAGCGGGTGAGCACGAACCGGTCGGTGAAGGCACCCCCGGCCACGGGGACGAAGCGCGCGGTCAGGCGGTCGGCCGTCACCTGCACGTCGAGCGAGCCGTGCGACGGGGCGAGGTCCTTGCCGCTGAGGGCGGCGAAGTAGGGGCGCTCGGAGTCCGCGCCGTGCACGTCGCGCAGCGGCGTGCCACCCGTGCCGACCGTCACGAACGTGGTGCCGCCCCCGGTCGCGACGCAGTCGGGGTCGTAGCGCCCCGGGCGGATCGAGCGGCAGCCGGCCGCCAGCGCCAGCGGTCGGGTGCGCTGGTAGAGGTGCTCGTGGCCGGTCAGCACGAGGTCGACGCCGGTGTCGAGCAGCAGGTCGACGACGTCGGCCCCCGGGTCGCACTCGTAGTTGCCGACCGACAGGCACGGCTTGTGCATGCCGACGACGACCCACGGGATGCCGGCCGCGCGCGCCCCGGTGACCGCCGCCCGCAGCCAGTCGTGGTGCGGGGTGCCCTTGTCGTAGGACCACTCGCCGTGCCCGAAGTCGAGCGCCGGCGAGATCATCACGACCCGCACGAGGGGGTGGGCCTGCGGCTCGTCGACGTACCACTGGCGCCCGTAGCTGCCGACCAGCCCGGGCAGCCGGTTCGGCAGGCAGCGCGCGAACCGCTCGATGCTCGCCGTTCTCGCCGTTCGACTCGTGGTTGCCCGACACCAGCTCGAACGGGTGCTCGGCGCCGACCCGGCGGGTGACGAAGCGGCACCAGGCCTCCTCCTCGCCGTCGGCGCCGTACGACAGGTCGCCCAGCGCGAGGGTGAAGTCGTCGTGGCGGTCGGCGATGGAGCGCAGCACGGCGTCGGACGCGTCGGTCGAGTTGATGTCGCCGAGCGCCGAGAAGCGCACCGAGGCAGGCGTGGGCGGATGCCGTGGGGCCCGGTGCCGTCGTCGCCGGCGGTGCGCTCGTGGTGGGGGCCGGCGGTCGTGGGAGCCGAGGCGGTCGACGGCGAGCCGGGCGGCGGGCGTGACGGTCCCGGCATCCGGCCCGGTGCAGGCGCCGGCGGCCAGGAGCGCCGCGAGGCACGCGAGCACCGGTGCGGCCGTGCGCCGACGGGTCATGCCCGAAGTATCGCCCGCGGGGTGCCGCCCTCGGCTCAGGCGAGGTTGACCAGGTCGCGGTAGTCGGCGCTGAACAGGTCCTCGACGCCGTCGGGCAGCAGCAGGATGCGCTCGGGCTCGAGCGCGTCGACGGCGCCCTCGTCGTGCGTCACCAGCACGACGGCGCCCTCGTAGGTCTTCAGCGCCCCGAGGATCTCCTCGCGCGACGCCGGGTCGAGGTTGTTGGTGGGCTCGTCGAGCAGCAGCACGTTCGCCGACGACACGACGAGCAGGGCCAGCGAGAGCCGGGTCTTCTCGCCGCCGGAGAGCACGCCGGCGGGCTTGGCGACGTCGTCGCCGCTGAAGAGGAACGAGCCGAGCACCTTGCGCACGTCGGTCTCGCCGAGGTCGGGCGCGGCCGACTTCATGTTCTCGAGCACGGTGCGGTCGACGTCGAGGTTCTCGTGCTCCTGGGCGTAGTAGCCGATCTTGAGCCCGTGGCCCGGCTCGACCTGGCCGGTGTCGGGGGTGTCGACGCCGGCGAGCATCCGCAGCAGGGTGGTCTTGCCGGCGCCGTTGAGGCCGAGCACGACGACGCGCGAGCCGCGGTCGATGGCGAGGTCGACGTCGGTGAAGACCTCCTGCGACCCGTAGGAGCGCGACAGCCCGCTGGCCCGCAGCGGGGTCTTGCCGCACGGCGACGGCTTCGGGAAGCGCAGCTTGGCCACCTTGTCGTGGGCCCGCTCGGCCTCGAGGCCGGAGAGCAGCCGCTCGGCCCGCCGGGCCATGTTCTGCGCCGCGACGGTCTTGGTGGCCTTGGCGCGCATCTTGTCGGCCTGCGCCATCAGCACCGAGGCCTTCTTCTCGGCGTTGGCCCGCTCGCGCTTGCGGCGGCGCTCGTCGGTCTCGCGCTGCAGCAGGTAGGCCTTCCAGCCCAGGTTGTACTGGTCGAGCTCGCCCCGGTTGGCGTCGAGGTGGAACACCTTGTTGACGACGGCGTCGAGCAGCTCGACGTCGTGCGAGATGACCACGAGCCCGCCGCGGTAGCCCTTGAGGTGGTCGCGCAGCCAGGCGATCGAGTCGGCGTCGAGGTGGTTGGTCGGCTCGTCGAGCAGGAGGGTCTCGGCGCCGGAGAACAGGATGCGGGTGAGCTCGATGCGGCGGCGCTGGCCACCGGAGAGCGTGCCGAGCTCCTGGCCGAGCACCCGCTCGTCGAGCCCGAGGGCGCCGGCGATCTGGGCCGCCTCGGACTCCGCGGCGTAGCCGCCCGCGGCGGTGAACTCGGACTCGAGGCGGCCGTAGCGGCGCATCGCCTTGTCCTGCTTCTCGCCGGTCTCGCTGGCCATCGCGTGCTCGGCGGCGCGCAGGTCGCGCACGATCGTGTCGAGGCCGCGGGCGGACAGCACCCGGTCGCGGGCGGTGATGTGCAGGTCGCCGGTGCGCGGGTCCTGGGGCAGGTAGCCCACGTCGCCGGTGCGGGTGATCGAGCCGGCCGCGGGCTGGGTGACCCCGGCCAGGGCCTTGGTCAGCGTGGTCTTGCCCGCACCGTTGCGGCCGACCAGGCCGACCCGGTCACCGGGGGCCACCCGGAAGGTCGCGGCGTCGAGGAGCAGGCGGGAGCCCGCGCGCAGCTCGACGGCGGCAGCGGTGATCACGGTGGGACCTCTCGGTGTGGGGGCGAACGCGCACGTCAAGGGCTGCGCGGGGGCGCACGGCGACGGGCTTTCGGCCTCTAGTCTAGGTGCCGCCGCGCTCCGCGCGGTCCACGCACCAGCCCACGGAGGCCCGACCATGAGCTTCAACGAGAACGTCACGCTCGACACCTCTCAGGTGTCCTCCGGCGGCGGCGGTGGCGGGGCGCCCGGGCGGCATGGTCGTCGGCGGCGGCATCGGCGGCATCATCATCCTGATCCTCACCCTGCTCTTCAACGGGGTGTTCGGCGGCGAGCGGTGACCCCACCGGCGGGGCGAGCGGCTTCGACCCCAGCCAGGTCTCGGCGGCCGGCGACCAGGAGCGCCGCCGCGTTCCAGCAGTGCAAGACCGGCGCCGACGCGAACCGCGACACCACGTGCCGGGTCATCGGCACGGTGAACTCGGTGCAGGCCTACTGGGCCGGCGAGCTGCCGCGCTACGGCAAGGAGTGGCAGCCGACCAAGACCGTGCTCTACGACGGCACCGCCCAGTCGGCGTGCGGCACGGCGAGCAACCAGGTCGGCCCGTTCTACTGCCCGCTCGACAAGCGGGTCTACATCGACGCCGAGCTTCTTCAAGATCCTCGAGGACCAGTTCGGTTCCAGCGGCGGGCCGCTCGCGCAGGAGTACGTCGTCGCCCACGAGTACGGCCACGCGCTGCAGGACCAGCTCGGGCTGCTCGGCCGGGCCCAGCAGGACCCGCAGGGCGCGAACTCGGGTGCCGTGCGCACCGAGCTGATGGCCGACTGCCTCGGCGGCGTCTGGGCCAAGCACGCGACGACGGTGCCCGACGAGGACACCGAGCACGCCGTTCCTCAAGCCGCTCACCACGCAGGACATCAAGGACGCCCTGTCGGCGGCCTCGTCGGTCGGCGACGACCGCATCCAGCAGGCCACCCAGGGCCGGGTGAACCCCGAGAACTGGACGCACGGCTCGGCCGAGGCCCGCCAGCGCTGGTTCCTCCAGGGCTTCAAGACCGGCGACCTCAACCAGTGCGACACCTTCTCGGCGGCCTCCGTCGAGTGAGGCCCGGTCACCGGCTACTCGTCGATGGTGACGCGCACCGCACGGCCGCGCTCGAGGGCCTTCTCGAGCACGTCGAGGCGCGGGTCGGGCAGGTCGTAGAGCTCGCGGCGCGGCAGGTCGCGGAGGCCGGCCAGCCGGGGGTCCTCGAGCAGGCTCGGCCACGAGCGCCTTGTCGCCGCCGAGCACCACGCCCTCCGGCCGGATGCCGGTGAGCAGCCGCACGCTGTGCTCGACGGCGGCGCCGACCAGCCCGTCGGCCTGGTTCGCCCGGCGGCGGGCGAAGCGCTGCTGGCTCCAGCCGCCGGCGGCCGTGCGGGACTGCACGTAGCGGGTGCCGACCTTGTGGGCCGTGAGCCGGTCGCCCGAGGCCACGCCCACGGCATACCCGCCGCGGCGCACGAGCACGACGGCCAGCGGGTCGTGGTCGAAACGCGCGACCCCGACGACCCGCTGGGGGCCGTCGGGGTTGTTGGCGGTGAACCGTTCCAGCCAGCCGTCGAGGCGCGCGGGCGCGACCTCGACGACGCGCTGGGTCACGAGGTGCTGCGGATCAGATGTTGAAGCCGAGGGCGCGCAGCTGCTCGCGGCCGTCGTCGGTGATCTTGTCGGGGCCCCACGGCGGCATCCAGACCCAGTTGATCCGGTACGACGCGACCAGGCCCTCGAGGGACTGCTGCGGTCTGGTCCTCGATGACGTCGGTGAGCGGGCAGGCCGCGGAGGTGAGCGTCATGTCGATGACGGCGTGGTTCTGGCCGTCGACGGTGATGCCGTAGACGAGGCCGAGGTCGACGACGTTGATGCCGAGCTCGGGGTCGACGACGTCGCGCAGGGCCTCCTCGACGTCGGCGACGTTGGCGGGGTGTGGTGGTCTGCGGTCATGCGCTTCGTGGCTCCTTCGGCCTGGTGCAGGGCATCGGTGAACGCCATCCATGACAGGAGGGCGCACTTGACGCGGGCGGGGTACTTCGCGACGCCGGAGAGGGCGACGCCGTCGCCGATCTGCTCCTCGTCGCCGGGGTCCTCGCCCTTGCTGGTGAGCATCGAGCGCATCGCCTCGAACGTCTCGCGGGCGTGGGCGACGGACTCGCCGGTGATCTCCTCGGCGAGGATCGACGCGGAGGCGACGCTGATCGAGCAGCCCATCGCGTCGTACGACACGTCCTCGACGACGGCGTCGTCACCGGTGCCGGTGACGTGCACGCGCAGGGTCACCTCGTCGCCGCAGGTCGGGTTGACGTGGTGCACCTCGGCCTCGAACGGGTCGCGCAGGCCCGCGCCGCACCGGGCGCTTGGAGTGCTCGAGGATGAGCTCCTGGTAGAGGTCCATCAGACCGCCACCTCCAGGCCGAACATCGCGGGCACGCGGTCGAGCGCCTCGAGGAGCGCGTCGACCTCGGCGGGTGTGGTGTAGGCGGCGAAGCTGGCGCGGGTGCTCGCCTGGGCCTTCGAGCGCCCGGTGCAGCGGCCACGCGCAGTGGTGGCCGACCCGCACGGCGACGCCGCTGTCGTCGAGCACCTGGCCGACGTCGTGGGCGTGCACCCCGTCGACGACGAAGGCCACCGCTCCCCCGCGCTCGCGCAGGTCGTCGGGGCCGAGCACGCGCACCCACGGAGCGCTGCGGCGAGGCCCGTCGAGCAGGCGCCGGGTGAGCGCCTGCTCGTGGGCGTGCACGCGGTCCATGCCCGAGCGCGGTCGAGGTAGTCGCACGCCGCGGCCAGGCCGACGGCCTGGGCCGCGACCGGCACGCCGGCCTCGAACTTCTGCGGTGCCGGGGCGTAGGTGGAGCCCTCCATGGTGACGGTCTCGATCATCGAGCCGCCGGTGAGGAACACCGGCATCTCGTCGAGCAGCTCGGGGCGGCGCCCAGAGCACGCCGATGCCGAGCGGGCCGAACATCTTGTGCCCGGAGAACGCGAGGAAGTCGACGCCCGAGGTCGTCGACGTCGACCGGCAGGTGCGGCACCGACTGGCAGGCGTCGAGCACGACGAGGGCGCCGACGGCGTGCGCGCGCTCGGTGAGCTCGCTGCACGGGGTTGACCGTGCCGAGCACGTTGGAGACGTGGGTGAACGCGAACACCTTGGTGCGCTCGGTCGAGCAGGGTGTCGAGGTCGGTGAGGTCGAGCCGGCCGTCGGTCGGTGACCGGCACCCAGCGCAGGGTCGCGCCGGTGCGGCGTGCAGGCTCCTGCCACGGGATGAGGTTGGCGTGGTGCTCCATCTCGGTGACGAGCACCTCGTCGCCGGGGCGCGAGGGCGAACCGGTCGCCGTGGCCGCCGCCGCCGCCGTGCGGTGCCGTTGGTGAAGGCGTAGGCGACGAGGTTGATCGCCTCGGTGGCGTTGCGGGTGAAGACGACCTCGTCGGCCCGGGCGCCGATGAACGCGCGCGATGGTCGTCGCGGGCCGACTCGTAGGCGTCGGTGCCCTCCTCGGAGAGCTGGTGCGCGCCCCGGTGCACGGCGGCGTTGGTGCGCTCGTAGAACCCGCGCTCGGCGTCGAGCACCTGGCGCGGCTTGTGCGAGGTCGCACCCGAGTCGAGGTAGACGAGCGGGTGCCCCCCGCGCACGGTGCGCGTCAGGATCGGGAAGTCGGCCCGCAGGCGGGCCAGCTCCTCGTCGGTGAAGGGGGCGGCAGCCAACTCAGGCCTCGACGGTCTCGGGCGAGGAAGCGGTCGTAGCCCTCGGCCTCGAGGCGGTCGGCGAGCTCCTTGCCGCCCTCCTCGGCGATCCGGCCGTCGACGAAGACGTGCACGAAGTCGGGCTCGATGTAGCGCAGGATGCGCGTGTAGTGCGTGATGAGCAGGACGCCGGCGCCGGTGGACTCCTTGGCGCGGTTGACGCCCTCGGAGACGACGCGCAGCGCGTCGACGTCGAGGCCGGAGTCGGTCTCGTCGAGCACGGCGAACTTCGGTCGCAGCAGCTCCATCTGGAGGATCTCGTGGCGCTTCTTCTCGCCGCCGGAGAAGCCCTCGTTGACGTTGCGCTCGGCGAAGGCGGGGTCCATGCGCAGCTGGCCCATGGCGTCCTTCATGTCCTTGACCCAGGTGCGCAGCTTGGGCGCCTCGCCGTCGATGGCGGTCTTGGCGGTGCGCAGGAAGTTGGAGACGGTGACGCCGGGCACCTCGACGGGGTACTGCATCGCGAGGAAGAGGCCGGCGCGGGCGCGCTCGTCGACCTTCATCGCGAGCACGTCCTCGCCGTCGAGGGTGACCGAGCCGGCGGTCACCGTGTACTTCGGGTGGCCGGCGATCGAGTAGGCCAGCGTCGACTTGCCGGACCCGTTCGGGCCCATGATGGCGTGCGTCTCGCCGGAGCGGATGGTGAGGGTCGACGCCGCGGAGGATCTCCTTGGCGCCCTCCTCGGTGTCGACGGAGACGTGGAGGTCCTTGATCTCAAGGGTGGACATGCGGTACTCAGCTCTCCTCGGACAGGGCGACGTAGACGTCGTCGCCCTCGATGCGGACGGTGTGGACGGCGATGGGGACGATGGCCGGCGGGCCGGTCGGCTCCCCGGTGCGGAGGTCGAAGCGCGAGCCGTGCAGCCAGCACTCGAGGGTGCAGCCGTCGAGCTCGCCCTCGGACAGCGAGACGTTGGCGTGGGTGCAGGTGTCGTCGACGCAGTGCACGTCGCCGTCGGCGGTGTGCACGATCGAGACCCGGCGGCCCTCGATCTCGGCCAGGGCGGCGCCCACGGCCGGCAGCTCGTCGAGCCGGCAGACCCGCACGAAGCCGGTGCCGGTCAGCTGTTCGCTCACGCGACACCCCCGGCGAGCTCGCGCTCGATGGCGGTCATCAGGCGGTCCTGGACCTCGGGGACGCCGATCCGGCCGACGACGCTGGCGAAGAACCCGCGCACGACGAGGCGGCGGGCCTCGTCCTCGGGGATGCCGCGCGCCATCAGGTAGAACAGCTGCTGGTCGTCGAACCGGCCTGTGGCGGAGGCGTGCCCGGCACCCTTGATCTCGCCGGTCTCGATCTCGAGGTTGGGCACCGAGTCGGCGCGGGCGCCCTCGGTGAGCACCAGGTTGCGGTTGAGCTCGTAGGTGTCGGTGCCCTCGGCGCTCGCGCGGATGAGCACGTCGCCGACCCACACGGTGTGCGCGGTGTCGCCCTGCAGCGCGCCCTTGTACTCGACGTTGGAGCGGCAGTGCGGCGCCCCGTGGTCGACGAAGAGGCGGTGCTCGAGGTGCTGGCCGGCATCGGCGAAGTAGACGCCCAGGCCCTCGAAGGAGCCGCCGGGGCCGGCGTACGTGGCGTTGGTGTTGAACCGGACGATGCCGCCGCCGATCGACACGGCGATGTGCCGCACCGCGGCGTCGCGGCCGATGACCAGGTCGTGCTGCGCCAGGTGGTGGGCGTCGTCGTCCCACTCCTGCACGGTGACCAGGGTGACCTGCGCGCCGTCGCCGGCGACGACCGAGACGACCTCGCTGTACTCGGAGGTGCCGGTGTGCTCGAGCACGACGGTGGCGCGGGCGAACCGGCCGACCCGCACGAGCAGCAGGCCGTGGACGACCTCGTGCGTGCGTGCCGGCGAGCCGGATGCGCGACCGGCTCGTCGAGCTCGGCGTCGGCGGGGACGTCGAGCACGAGGACGCCGCCGCTGTGCGCGGCGGCGACGGCGGCGGCCCGGTCACCCGGGGCCGGCGCGCCGCTGGCGCGCCACTCCGTCGACGCCGATCGTCGACAGGGTCACGCCGTCGGGCAGCGTCGTGCGCTGAGGTCGAGGTGCGCGCCGGTGGCCTCGTCGTGGAAGAGCGCGCCGAGCCGGTCGACGGGCGTGAACCGCCACTCCTCCTCGCGGCCCGTGGGCTGCGGGAAGTCGGCGACGGCGTACGACGTCGTGCGCTCGGCGCGCGACTGGTTCGGGACCATCGTCGCGGCGCTGTCGGTGTGCGCGCCCGCGGTGGGGCGCTGGGGGGTCGAGCAGGCGTCATGTCAGCCAACTGCTCCTTCCATCTGGAGCTCGATGAGGCGGTTGAGCTCGAGGGCGTACTCCATCGGGAGCTCCTTGGCGATGGGCTCGACGAAGCCGCGCACGATCATCGCCATCGCCTCCTCCTCGGTCATGCCTCGGGACATCAGGTAGAACATCTGGTCCTCGGACACCTTGGAGACGGTGGCCTCGTGGCCCATCTGCACGTCGTCCTCGCGGATGTCGACGTAGGGGTAGGTGTCGGAGCGGCTGATCGTGTCGACGAGCAGGGCGTCGCAGACGACCGAGCTCTTCGAGCCGTGCGCGCCCTCCAGGATCTGGACCAGGCCGCGGTACGACGTGCGACCGCCGCCGCGGGCGACGGACTTGCTGATGATCTGGCTGCTCGTGTTGGGGGCGGCGTGGACCATCTTGGAGCCGGCGTCCTGGTGCTGGCCCTCGCCCGCGAAGGCGATGGACAGGGTCTCGCCCCGGGCGTGCTCGCCGAGCAGGAAGACGGCGGGGTACTTCATCGTGACCTTGGAGCCGATGTTGCCGTCGATCCACTCCATCGTCGCGCCCTCGGCGCAGGTCGCGCGCTTGGTGACGAGGTTGTAGACGTTGTTCGACCAGTTCTGGATGGTCGTGTAGCGCACCCGGGCGTTCTTCTTGACGATGATCTCGACGACCGCGGAGTGCAGCGAGTCGCTCTTGTAGATCGGCGCGGTGCAGCCCTCGACGTAGTGAACGTAGGAGCCCTCGTCGGCGATGATCAGGGTGCGCTCGAACTGGCCCATGTTCTCGGTGTTGATCCGGAAGTAGGCCTGCAGCGGGATGTCGACGTGCACGCCCGGCGGGACGTAGATGAACGAGCCACCCGACCACACGGCGGTGTTGAGCGAGGCGAACTTGTTGTCGCCGGCCGGGATCACCGAGGTGAAGTACTCGCGGAAGAGGTCCTCGTGCTCGCGCAGGCCGGTGTCGGTGTCGACGAAGATGACGCCCTTCTCCTCCAGGTCCTCGCGGATCTGGTGGTAGACGACCTCCGACTCGTACTGCGCGGCGACGCCGGCGACGAGGCGCTGCTTCTCGGCCTCGGGGATGCCGAGCCGGTCGTAGGTGTTCTTGATGTCCTCGGGCAGGTCCTCCCAGGAGGTGGCCTGCTTCTCGGTGGACTTCACGAAGTACTTGATGTTCTGGAAGTCGATGCCGGACAGGTCGGAGCCCCAGGTCGGCATCGGCTTCTTGCCGAACAGGCGCAGCGACTTCAGGCGCAGGTCGAGCATCCACTGCGGCTCGTTCTTGCGCGCCGAGATGTCGCTGACGACCTCGTCGTTGAGCCCGCGGCGGGCGGTCTCGCCGGCCGTGTCGCTGTCGGCCCAGCCGAACGCGTAGGTGCCGAGGTCCTTCAGACCGGGGTTGAGCTCTTCGATGTGGCTCGTCATGACGAGGGCCTCTCGGTGGTCGGTGGTGGGGACGAAGGTGGTGCAGACGTGGTCGCCGTGGGCCAGGGTGGCCAGGCGTTGGACGTGGACGCCGAGCAGGCGCGAGAACGCCTCGGTCTCGGCCTCGCAGAACTGGGGGAACTCGGCCGCGACGTGCTGCACCGGGCAGTGCCCCTGGCAGAGCTGGATGCCGGTGAGCCGGCCGGCGCCCGCCGCGCCCACCGGGCGGGCGGATGCCGCGTAGCCGTCGGCGTTGAGCGCGTCGACCAGGGCGGCGGCGCGGTCGGCGGTGTCGTCACCGGCGGCCGCGATGCGGTCGGCGTAGCGCCGCTCGAGCGAGGCGACCCGGTGCTCGGCGAACTGGTGCACGGCGTCGGTGCCGACGGTGTCGCTGAGGAAGCGCAGGGCCTCACCGGCGAGGTGGTCGTAGTCGCTGACCAGGGCGCGGTGGCCGTGCTCGGTGAGCACCCAGGACTTGGCCGGGCGGCCGCGCCGGCGCGGGCCGGTGGCCTCGCGGGACTCGACGAGCCCCTCGGCGTGCAGGGCGTCGACCTGGCGGCGCACGGCGGTCTCGGTGAGGCCGAGCCGGTCGACGAGGGTGGTGATGCTGACCGGCCCCTCCTGGCTCACGACGCGCAGCACCCGGTCGCGCGTGCGCGACTCCAGGGTGACGTCGGTATTAACCACACACCCATGTTAGGTAATTGCTCGGAGCCTGTCCAAGGAAGGGTGCCCTAACCTTCGACCTCGTCCTCGCCTCGGTGACCGGGTCGGCCTCGTCGTCGTCGAGCGCGAGGAAGACCGACGGCATCCGGCGCCGTGGTGGTGCGACGGAGTCCGGGCCGAGCCAGCGCTCGCGCAGCGGCGCGGTGAGCACGCCGAGCGGGGCGGTGAGCACGTAGCCGTAGGCGACGACCAGGCTGGTCAGGCCCGGGGCGACGAGCAGCCCGGCGAGGATGGCCAGCCCGACGGCCGCGGTCGTGAGCCGGGCGTTGCGGGTGCGTCGGCGAGAGCAGGGCGCGGAACGAGCGGAACCGCACCGTCATCACCATGAGCAGCGCCGGCACGACGCTGACCAGCAGGGGGAACCACGCCGTCCACGGGCCCGTGCCCGGGCCGAAGTGCGGCGAGTCGAGCGCGAGGATCGTGGCCATGACGACGGCGGCGGCGCCCGGCGAGGGCAGCCCGACGAAGTAGCGCTTGTCGGCGAGCGGGTCGATCGTCACGTTGAACCGGGCGAGCCGGAAGGCCGCGCAGGCGAGCCAGAAGAACGCCGCCAGCCAGGACAGGATCGGCCACTCGTCGAGGGCCCAGGTGTGCACGAGGATCGCCGGCGCGAGGCCGAACGAGATCAGGTCGGCGAGCGAGTCGAGCTGCAGGCCGAACGGCGAGGTGGCGCCGATCAGCCGGGCGACGAAGCCGTCGGCGATGTCGAGCACGATCGAGACCGCGATGAGCGCGGCCGCGACCGTGAAGTGGCCGTCGAACGCGAGCATCACCGACGAGAGCCCGCTCATCATGTTGAGCGTCGTGAACGCGCTCGGCGCGAGCAGCCGGGCCCGCTCGCGCTTGGGCAGCTGGCGCAGCGAGACGACCCGCGCGCCGGTGGGCGAGACGAGCCGCCAGCGGTCGAGGATGCGCCGGCGGCCCGGCGACCGCCGGGTTGGTCACGGCGTCACCCGGGCCGGGCCGGGCCCAGCGGGCGATGACGGTCTCGCCGGCCACGACGCGGTCGCCGGTCGACACGAGCAGGTCGCACTCGGGCGGCACGAAGACGTCCATCCGGGAGCCGAACTTCATCAGGCCGACCCGCTGGCCGGTGGTGAGCTCGTCGCCCTCGGACACGCGGGTGACGACCCGCCGGGCCATCAGGCCGACGATCTGGCGGAAGTGCACCCGGCGCAGCTCGTCGCCGACCTGTCGCTCGACGGTGATGTCGCTGCGCTCGTTGAGGTGGGCGCTCTCGTGCTTGTACGCGGCGAGCCACTTGCCCGGGCGCTCGGCCACCTCGACGACGCGGCCGCCGTAGGGGGTGCGGTTGATGTGCACGTCGAAGGCCGACAGGAAGATGCTCACCTGCTGCCACTCCCCCTCGGGCGCGACACCCTCCTGGCCGGCACCGGCGTGCATGACCTTGCCGTCGGCGGGCGAGAGCACGTCGTCGACCGGCACGGCGGCGTGGTCGGGGGTGCGGTCGGGGTCGCGGAAGAAGGCTGCGACGGCGAGGGGAAGCACCCCGAGGACGGCCGCCGTGCGTGGTCGTCCGAGCAGGAGGGCGAGGGCGGCGGGCGCGGCGGCCACCATGGTGGCGGGCGCAGCCTCCCTGTCGATGCGGGGCATGGGCGCCAGCCTAGGATGTCGAGCCGTGACCGGTGCAGTCCTGGTGCGCGAGCTGCGCAGGTCGTTCGCGACGACCACCGCCGTCGACGGCGCGAGCTGGGCGGCCTCCGCGGGCACGGTCACCGCGCTGCTCGGCCCGAACGGCGCCGGCAAGACCACGACGGTCGAGTGCCTCGAGGGGCTGCAACGGCCGGATGCCGGTTCGGTGCGGGTGCTCGGCGTCGACCCGTGGCGCTCGGGGCCGGACCACCGGGCCCGGGTCGGCGTGATGCTCCAGGAGGGCGGGCTGCCGACGACCAGCCGGCCGCTGCCGCTGCTGCGCCACCTCGCCGCCCTGTACGCCGAGCCGGCGCCGCTGGACGAGCTCGTCGCGCGGCTCGGGATCGAGGAGTTCGCGCGCACGACGGTGCGGCGGATGTAGCGGCGGGCAGCGACAGCGGGTCGCGCTGGCCGCGGCCCTGCTCCCCCGCCCCGACGTGCTCTTCCTCGACGAGCCGACCGCCGGGCTCGACCCGCACGCGCGGCTCGAGGTGTGGGACCTGGTGCGGGCCGAGGCCGACCGCGGGGCCTGCGTCGTGGTGACCACGCACTCGTTCGAGGAGGCCGAGCGGCTGGCCGACCGGGTCGTCATCATGGCGGCCGGCCGGGTCGTGGCCGACGGCACGCTCGACGAGGTGCGCGGCGGCCGGTCGCTCGAGGACGTCTACTTCGCGCTGACCACCCGGAGCGCCCGAGTGAGCACCGCGGCCCCGGCGCGAGCAGCGCGTGCTGGCCCGGGCCGGGTTCGAGACCCGCGCCCTGCTGGCCAACGGCGAGCAGCTGCTCGTGTCGGTGCTGCTGCCCGCCCTCGCCCTCGTCGGCCTGGCGCGTGGCGTCGGTGCCCGACCTCGGGCCCGGCCCGCGCGCCGACCTCGCCACCGCCGGCGCCCTGGCCCTGGCCGTGGTGTCGACCGCCTTCACCGGCCAGGCCATCTCGACCGGCTTCGACCGCCGGGCCGGGGTGCTGCGCCTGCTCGGCACCACGCCCCTCGGGCGCGGCGGGCTGCTGGCGGCCAAGGGCGTGGCGGTGCTGTCGGTGCTGGCGGTGCAGGTCGTCGTGCTCGGTGCGCTGGGACTGGCGCTCGGCGCCCGACCGGAAGCCGGCGGCATCCTGCCGACGCTCGTGAGCCTCCTGCTCGGCAGCGCCGCGTTCGTGGCCCTGGCCCTGCTGCTGGCCGGCACGCTGCGCGCCGAGGCGGTGCTCGCCGTGGCGAACCTGGTCTGGGTGCTGCTGCTCGGCCTCGGCGTGCTCGTGCCGACCGACCGGCTGCCCGGCGCCCTCGCCACGGTCGCGGCGCTGCTGCCCTCCGGTGCGCTCGGCGACGCGGTGCGGCTGTCGTTCGTCGAGGGGGCGTGGCCGTGGGCGCAGTGGGCGGTGCTCGTCGGGTGGGCCGTGGTCGGCGGGCTGCTGACCCGCCGGTTCTTCCGCTGGGGCGACTGACCGACCGGGTCCGGCCCGCGCCCGGGGCCGCCGTAACCTTGTGCCGTGACGAGCACGAGCACCACCTCCACCGCCCCTCCGGCGGCCCCGCGCGGCGGCTCCCGCTGGCTGGGCCCGATCCTCCTCGCGAACCTCGTGGCGGAGGTCGGCATCGTCGTGACCGGCGGGCTGGTGCGGGTCACCGGCAGCGGTCTCGGCTGCCCGACCTGGCCCGAGTGCACCGACGGCTCGATCACCCCGACCATCGAGCAGCCCGAGGGCTTCCACAAGTACATCGAGTTCGGCAACCGCACCCTGACCAGCGTGCTCGTGGTGCTGGCCCTGGCGAGCGTGGTCGCCGTGTTCCTGTGGGCCGCGCGCCGGCCGATGAAGGTCGCCGCCCTGGTCGTGCTCGGCGGCGTCGTCGTGCAGGCCGTGCTCGGCGGCATCACCGTGCTGGTCGGCCTGAACCCGGCCGTCGTGGCCGCCCACTTCCTGCTCTCGATGGGCCTGGTCGCGGCGTCGTCCTACCTCTGGTTCGCCCGCCACGAGGCGGCCGGGCCGCCGCGCGCCGCTCGTCCCGCCGCTGGTGTCGCGGCTGGGCTGGGTCACCGTCGCCGCCGGCGCGGCCGTGCTGACCCTCGGCACCGTGGTCACCGGCTCCGGCCCGCACTCCGGCGACGCCGACGAGCCGAACCGGTTCGGCGTTCGACCCGCGCACCGTCTCGTGGCTGCACGCCGACCTCGTCATGATCTTCATCGGGCTGGTCGTCGCCACCTGGCTCGCGGCCCGGCTCACCGCGGCCGACGGCGAGCGCCGGCCGGCGCGGGCCTGGCTGGTCGTGCTCGCCGTCTCGCTGGCCCAGGGCCTGATCGGCTACGTGCAGTACTTCACCGACCTGCCCGAGGCGCTGGTCATCGCGCACATGCTGGGGGCCAGCCTGCTCGTCGTGGCCCTGACCAACGGCATCCTCGCCCTCCGCCGCCGCGACGCGGTGGGCTCGGCGGCGCCGGAGCCGGTCGCGACCGCCTAGCGGCCGCTCACTCGTCGAGCAGGCCCGCGGTGCGGGCCAGCGCCACGGCCTCGCCCCGGGATGCCGCGCCGAGCTTGGCGAGGATGTTGGAGACGTGCACGCTCGCGGTCTTGGTGCTGATGAACAGGGCCCGGCCGATCTCGCCGTTCGAGCGGCCCTCGGCGAGCAGCCCGAGCACCTCGGCCTCGCGGGCGGTCAGCGTGGAGGGCGCCGTGCGGGGCACGTGCCGGGGGGCCAGGTGCTCGAGGGCGGCCAGCAGGGGCGCGGCTCCGAGCCGGGTGCGCGGTCTCGCGGGCGGCGGCGACGACGCGGTCGGCACCGGGGTCGCCCGCCGCGAGGAGCACCTCCGCCAGCCTCGTGCGGGCGCGCGCCACCTCGTAGGCCTCGCCGTGCTCGACGAAGAGGTCGACCACCCGACCGGTGTCGTCGGCGAGCACCCGCAGCGGAACGTCGTCGCCCGCGACCCAGTGCGCCCGCTGCTGCTCGGCCACCACCCGGGCCTCCCACGCCCGGCCCTCGACGGTCGGGGGCAGGAGGAGGGCGCCGCCCACGGTCGCGCGCCGGTGCCAGAAGGGGGTCTCGTCGTCGGGTGGGACCACCTGGCCGCCACCCCACACGGCCGCGGCCTCGGCGGCCAGCCGGTCGACGTGGTCGAGCAGCACGGCCCGGCGCGCGGGTGGCTGGGCGCGCAGGGCGGTGCCGAGGTGCCCGACGGCCAGCGCGGCGAGGCGCACCTCGGCGGCGACCCGCCCCACCCCCCACAGCTCGCGCAGGAAGCCCACGACCTCGGCGTGCAGGGCCAGCATCGCGTCGACGTCGCCGTCGCGGCCGAGGACGTCGATCGCCGTCGCGCCGGACTGGACCGCGATGCGGCCCTCCTCGGACCACCACGGGCGGGTGCCGGCGAGCAGCTGCTCGGCCGTCACGCCACCGCGCCCGGCGAGCACGCCGAGCGCGGCCGCGTCGATGGTCGCGGCGGCCGACGACGGCATCCCGACGTCGGTCGCGTGGTCGGCGAGCCGCAGCGCGAGGTCCCAGTCGCCCATCTCGTACGCGGTCGTGACCGCCATCGCCCGGGCGTCGACCCCGAAGACCGACCACTCGAGCCCCGCGCGCCTGGCCTCGGCGAGGGTGCGCTCGAACGCCGCGAGGGCGGCCTCGTGGTCGCCCTGGCGGTAGTGCACCGACGCGAGGATGTGCATCGCGCGCAGCAGGGCGAGGTCGGGTGCGCTGGTCCAGGCGGCGACGGCGACCTCGAGCCGGCGGATCGACTCACCCGGGTCGCCGGCGCTCTCGCTGAGCCGGGCCAGGATCGAGGTGAGGTCGGTGCGGTCGACCGTGAGGTCGTGCTCGACGGCCAGGGCCATCGCCTCGTCGGCGACGCCGAGCGCCTCGGCGGAGCGGCCGCCGTCCATCAGCGCCTCGGCCCGGCGGGCGAGCAGGTAGACCTGCAGCTGCACGGGGGCGTCGTCGTCGAGGAGGCCGAGGGCCTCCTCGGTGAGCACGAGCCGGTCGACCTGCTCCTCGGTGAGCCGGGCCGCGAAGGCGAGGGCCCCGAGCAGCTCGGCCCGCTCGTGCGCGGTGGGCGAGTCGCCGGCGAGGGCGGCCCGCAGCAGCGCCATCGCCCGCATCGTGCGCCCGCTGCCGTTGGCCGCGGAGGCCGCGCGCAGGGTGAGCTCGACGGTGGGGCCGCGGTCGGCCTCGGCCAGGGCCAGGGCGGTCTCGTAGTGCGCGAGGGCCTCGGCCGGGCCACCCATCCGCTGGGCGGCGTCGCCGGCGCGCACGGACGCCTCGAGGGCCACGGCCCGGTCGCCGGAGGCGAGGGCGTGGCGCGCGAGGTCGGCGGCCGTGCCCAGCTCGGCGTCCTCGAGCAGCGCCTCGGCGCAGGCCCGGTGCAGCTGGAGCCGCTCGGCGGGCAGCAGGTCGTCGGTCACGGCCTCGGCGAGCAGCGCGTGCCGGAACTCGTAGCCGTCCTCGCCGCAGGGCTCGAGCACGTGGTGCTCGATGGCAGCGCGCAGCGCGGTGCGCAGCGTGGCGGCGTCGACCCCGGCGACGCGCTCGAGGAGGTCGTGGGGCACGCGGCGGCCGATGATCGCCGCGACCCGCACCACGCGACTGGGCGCCGTCGTCGAGCTGGTCGACGCGGGTGAGGAGCAGGCGGGTGAGGTCGCCGGGGTCGGCGCCGCCGGTGCGTGCCGCGGCGGCGAGCTCCTCGGCGAAGAAGGCGTTGCCCTCCGCCCGGCGGGCGACCTCCTCGACGACGCGGGGGGACAGGTCGGAGCCGACCCGGCGCACGATGCTGCGCAGGTCGGCGTCCGGGAGCGGGCCCAGCTCGACGCGGGTCAGGGCGGGCAGGCGCGACCACACGGTGAGCGCGCCCGCGAGGGGGTGGCGGCGGTGGATGTCGTCGCTGCGCCAGGTGGCGAGCAGCCCGACGCCGTCGGGGCCGCCGCGGGTGAACAGCAGGGTGAGCAGCTCGCGGGTCGACTCGTCGGCCCAGTGCACGTCCTCGACGACGACGAGCACGGGCCCGCGGCGGCCGAGGTCGGCCAGCGCACCGTGCACCGCCTCGACGAGGTCGGCGCGCACGGCGTCGCCGCGCACCCCGCCGGCGAGGCGCGGCACGAGGGACACCAGGCCCGGGTGGGCCGCGACCAGCTCGTCGACGAGCTCGCGGTCGCGGGCGTCGAGGCCGGCCACCATCTCGACGAACGGCAGGTAGGGCAGGCTCGTGCCGACCTCGCCGACGCAGTGCCCGACGAGCACGAGCCGGTCGGTGGCGCGGTCGACGAGGCGGCTGACCAGGGCGGTCTTGCCGATGCCCGCGTCGCCGCCGAGCAGGACCGCGCCGCCACCGCCGTCGTACCAGCCGAGGGCGGCGGCGACGCGGTCGAGCTCCTCGTGGCGACCCACGAGCGGGGAGTGTGAACGGGGCGGCACGGCCCCGATCATGGCACCCGTGGGCGACACCAGGGTCGTCACGGGTGGCGCGGGCGGCCGGCAGCGACCGGGGTGCTGCGCCGGGCACCGCGCCGCGACGGCTCGCGGGGCCGCCCAGCAGGCGGGCCACGAACGCCGCCAGCGGGTGCGCGCCGAGCGGGCGGGTCGGCAGGTCGTAGCGGTGCCGGTCGTGGTGGTGGGTGTCGTGGCGGTCGACGCCGGCCAGCTCGTAGCGGCGGTCGATGTCGGCCTGGACGATGGTGGGTCGGTGTAGAGGCTCACGGTCTTCTCCTTCTCGGTGTCGGCGGGTGGTTCCCTGCCGACGTCCTCAAGATTCGTCCGCTGAGGTGGGGCCCCACATCTGGCGAAAGGCGTATCTCCTGCGGCATCCGCGGCGTCTGAGGTACCTCATTCCCGAGCCGCCCCCTCATTTCCGGGGCGCACACCCGCGAAGTCAGGCGCACGTCGAGGGGTCGACGCGAGCCACCACTCGGCTCGATGCTCGACGCCCGCCGGGTGATGATGGTCGCCGACCTCGTGGCCGCGGCCACCGTGGCCCTCGTGCCGGTCGCCTGTCGGCCCCTACGGGCGGGGCCGGGAGCTGCCGACTCAGCCGATGGCGACGTGCAGCAGCGGGTCGACGGCGACGGCGAGGAAGACCACCGTCACGTAGGTGATCGAGTAGTGGAACAGCCGCATCGGCTTCAGCGCCGGGCCGACGGCCCCACCCCTGGCGGCCCGGAAGAGGCGGTGCGCCTCGACCAGGAAGAGCCCGCCGGCGAGCACCGCGGTGACGGCGTAGACCCAGCCCATCGAGGCCACCGGCACGAGCACCAGCGACGTCGCGACCATCACCCACGAGTAGAGGACGATCTGCCGGCCGACGGCGACCGGCCCCTGCTCGACGGGCAGCATCGGCACCCCGGCGGCGGAGTAGTCGTCGCGGAACGCCATCGACAGCGGCCAGTAGTGCGGCGGCGTCCAGAAGAAGATGAGGAAGAAGAGGATGACGGCCGGCCACTGCACGGTGCCGGTGACGGCCGACCAGCCGATCAGGGTGGGCATGCAGCCGGCCAGGCCGCCCCACACGATGTTCTGCGAGGTGCGCCGCTTGAGCAGGATCGTGTAGCCGACGGCGTACAGGACGATCGCGGCCACCGACAGGGCCGCCGACAGCACGTTGACGACGAGGGCGAACCAGACCGTCGAGACGACGGTGAGCACGCCGGCGAAGACGAGCGCGTTGCGGGGCGTGATCTCGCCGGTGGCCATCGGCCGCTTGCTCGTGCGGTGCATGAGCCGGTCGATGTCGCGGTCGTAGACCGAGTTGAACGTGTTGGCCGCACCGGCGCTCAGCGTGCCGCCGACGAGGGTCGCGAGCACCAGCCAGAGAGAGGGGACCCCGCCCTCGGCGAGGAACATCACGGGCACGGTCGTGACGAGCAGCAGCTCGATGATCCGCGGCTTGGTCAGGGCGAGGTAGTTCGCCACCGTGCGGCGTCGATCGGGCCGCTGGACCGACGGGTCGGTCGTGATCGAGGTGGTGGCCACGTCGTCCTTCGGGTCGGCCGGTCGGGTGCTCGGCGATTCTAGCCTTGTCGGGCGTTGGCCGAGCCCCAACCGCGGGGTAGTCCAGACACTAGGGTGGACGGCGGACCCGTCCCCACCGTGTGCACGACCCCCGCGAGAGAGGCCCCAGTGAGCACGACAACCACGAGCAGGCGCACCACCACGGCGACCCAGGGACGGAGCCCGGAGATCTCCCGGCCCGTCGCCCGGAAGGCCGAAGTGGACCGACCTCGACGTGCGCGCGGTCGACACCGTGCGCGCTGCTGGCCGCCGACGCCGTGCAGAAGGCCGGCAACGGCCACCCCGGCACCGCGATGAGCCTGGCGCCCGGTCGCGTACCTGCTCTACCAGAACGTCATGACGCACGACCCGTCCGACCCGGCCTGGCTGGGCCGCGACCGGTTCGTGCTGTCCTGCGGGCACTCCTCGCTCACCCAGTACATCCAGCTCTTCCTCAGCGGCTACGGCCTGGAGCTGAAGGACCTCAAGGCGCTGCGCACCTGGGGCTCGCTGACCCCCGGCCACCCCGAGGTGCACCACACCAAGGGCGTCGAGATCACCACCGGGCCGCTCGGCTCCGGGCTGGCCTCCGCCGTCGGCATGGCGATGGCCCAGCGCCGCCAGCGCGGCCTGCTCGACCCCGACGCCAAGCCCGGCGAGAGCGTCTTCGACCACCACGTGTGGGTGCTCGCCTCCGACGGCGACCTGATGGAAGGCGTTGCCTCCGAGGCGTCCTCGCTCGCCGGCCACCAGGAGCTCGGCAACCTCACCGTCGTCTACGACGCCAACCAGATCTCGATCGAGGACGACACCGACATCTCGTTCAGCGAGGACGTCGCCAAGCGCTACGAGGCCTACGGCTGGGAGGTCGTCGACATCGACTGGCGCCGCTCCACCAACCCGGCCGGCACCGCCGACTACACCGAGGACGTCGACACCCTGTTCGCGGCCCTCGAGAAGAGCAAGAAGTCGCGCACCAAGCCGACCCTCGTGCGCCTGCACACCGTCATCGCCTGGCCGGCCCCCACGGCCCGCGGCACCGGCAAGTCGCACGGCTCCGCGCTCGGTGCCGACGAGATCGCCGCCACCAAGAAGCTGCTCGGCTTCGACCCGAAGCCAAGACCTTCGAGGTCGACCGCGGCGTGCTCGCCCACACCCGTGAGGTGAAGAAGCGCGGCAAGGCCGCCCACCAGGCGTGGAACAAGCGGTACGCCGCGTGGCGCAAGGCGAACGCCGACCGCGCCGCCCTGCTCGACCGCCTCGTCGACGCCCGCCTGCCCGACGGCTTCGAGAAGGCGCTGCCCGGTCTTCCCGGCCGACGCCAAGGGCCTGGCGACGCGCGCGGCATCCGGCAAGGTGCTCGGTGCGCTCGCCGGCGAGCTGCCCGAGCTGTGGGGCGGCTCCGCCGACCTCGCCGAGTCGCAACAACACCACGATGGCCGGCGAGGCCTCGTTCATCCCCAAGGGCAAGCAGACCCACGAGTGGAAGGGCGGCCCCTACGGGCGCACCCTGCACTTCGGCATCCGCGAGAACGCCATGGGCATGATCCTCAACGGCATCGCGCTCGAGGGCATGACCCGCCCCTACGGCGGCACCTTCCTGGTGTTCTCCGACTACATGCGCCCCGCGGTGCGCCTGGCCGCCATCCAGCAGGTGCCGGTCACCTTCGTGTGGACGCACGACTCGATCGGCCTGGGCGAGGACGGCCCGACGCACCAGCCGATCGAGCACCTCGCCGCGCTGCGCGCGATGCCGGGCCTGGCCGTGGTGCGCCCGGCCGACGCCAACGAGACCGCCCAGGCGTGGGCCGAGATCCTGCGCCGCGGCCGCCCCGCCGGCCTGGCCCTGTCGCGCCAGAACCTGCCGGTCGTCGACCGCACCGAGCACGCCAAGGCCACCGGCGTCGGCAAGGGCGCCTACGTCCTGATCGACGCGGCCTCCGGCGACCCCGACGTCGTGCTCATCGCGACCGGCTCGGAGGTCTCGCTGGCCCTCGAGGCCCGCCTGCGCCTCGAGAAGGCCGGCATCGGCACCCGCGTGGTCTCGATGCCGTGCCGGGAGTGGTTCGAGGAGCAGCCGCGCTCCTACCAGAACAAGGTCCTGCCGCCCTCCGTGCGGGCCCGCGTCAGCGTCGAGGCGGGCGTGGCGATGGGGTGGCACGACCTGGTCGGCGACTCGGGCCGCTGCATCAGCATCGAGCACTTCGGTGCCTCGGCGGACGCCGCAACCCTGTTCCGCGAGTTCGGGTTCACGCCCGAGGCCGTCGTCAAGGCCGCGAAGGACTCCCTCGCGGCGGCGCGCAAGGCGGGGCAGGTTCCCGCCGTCAACGACACCGCGCCGCGGGCCCGCAAGGACACCGGCACCGACGTCGGCACATCACGCGCGCCGAGCCGCAAGAGCGCGGCCTCGGCCGGGAAGTGAGCACCGCCATGACCAGCACCGCCCTGCACGACCTCGCCGCCAACGGCGTCTCCATCTGGCTCGACGACCTGTCCCGGGAGCGCCTGACCTCGGGCAACCTCCAGCAGCTCATCGACACCAAGGGGGTCGTCGGGGTCACCACGAACCCGTCGATCTTCCAGGCCGCCCTGTCCGAGGGGCACGCCTACGACGCCCAGGTGCGCGAGCTCGCGGATGCCGGGAAGACCGTCGACGAGGCCGTGTTCGCCCTCACGACCCAGGACGTCCGCGACGCGTGCGACCTGTTCCTGCCGGTCTACGAGGCCACCGGCGGCCAGGACGGCCGGGTGTCGATCGAGGTCGACCCGCGGCTGGCCCACGACACCGCGAGGACGATCGAGGAGGCCAAGGCCCTCGCGGCCGCGGTCGACCGCCCGAACGTGCTGATCAAGATCCCCGCGACCATCGAGGGCCTGCCCGCCATCACCGAGGTGATGGGCGCCGGCATCTCGGTCAACGTGACGCTGATCTTCGCCCTCGACCGCTACCGCGCGGTGATGAACGCGTTCCTCGCCGGCCTGGAGAAGGCGCGCGAGCCAGCGACGCCGACCTGTCCGGCCTGCACTCGGTCGCGTCGTTCTTCGTCTCCCGGGTCGACACCGAGATCGACGCGCGGCTCGACGCCCTCGGCACCGACGAGGCGAAGGCGCTGCGCGGCAAGGCCGCCGTGGCCAACGCCCGGCTCGCCTACCAGGCCTACGAGGAGGTCTTCTCGACCCCGCGCTGGCAGACCCTGAAGGACGACGGGGCCCACGCCCAGCGCCCGCTGTGGGCCTCCACCGGCGTCAAGGACCCGGCCTACCCCGACACGATGTACGTCACCGAGCTCGTCGCCCCCGGCACCGTCAACACGATGCCCGAGAAGACGCTCGACGCCACCGCCGACCACGGCGAGGTGTCCGGCGACACCGTGACCGCCCTACTACGCCGAGGCCGCCGAGGTGCTCGACAGCCTCGAGCGGCTGGGCATCTCGTACGCCGAGGTCACCGCGCAAGCTCGAGCGCGAGGGCGTCGACAAGTTCGAGAAGTCCTGGGGCGAGCTGCTCGACGGGGTCACCAGCGAGCTCGAGAAGGCCACGGCGTGAGCACCCTCGACGTCGCTGCCACCGGTGCGGCGGCGGATGCCGTTGCCGCACACGTGCCCTCGCTGGTCGCCGACCGGGTCGCGAGCCGGCTCTTCGCCAAGGACCACACGCTGTGGGGCGAGGCCGCCGAGGCCGAGTCGGCCAAGCGGCTGTCCTGGACCGGGCTCCCCCGCACCTCGCGGCACCTCGTCGGCGAGGTCGCCGCGATGCGCGACGAGCTCTCCGCCGACCGGCTACGACCGCGTCGTGCTCTGCGGCATGGGTGGCTCCTCGCTCGCCCCCGAGGTCATCTGCGCGACGGCCGGCGTGCCGATCGTCGTGCTCGACTCCTCCGACCCCGACGTCGTCCGCGGCGCGCTGACCGACCTCGACCGCACCGTCGTCGTCGTGTCGAGCAAGTCCGGCTCCACCGTCGAGACCGACAGCCAGCGGCGCGCGTTCGCCCAGGCCTTCACCGACGCCGGCATCGACCCCACCACCCGGATGGTCATCGTGACCGACCCGGGCAGCCCGCTCGACGGCGACGCCCGTGGCGCCGGCTTCCGGGTCGTCAACGCCGACCCCGACGTCGGCGGCCGCTACTCCGCGCTGACCGCGTTCGGCCTGGTGCCGAGCGGCCTGGCCGGCGCCGACATCGAGGCCCTGCTCGACGACGCCGAGGCGGTGGCCGACCTGCTCGCCGCCGACGACGACGGCCAACCCGGCGCTGCGCCTGGCCGCCGCGATGGCCGGCACCGAGCCGCTGCGCGACAAGCTCGTGCTCGTCGACGACGGCACCGAGAACGTCGGCTTCGGCGCGTGGGCCGAGCAGCTCATCGCCGAGTCCACCGGCAAGGACGGCACCGGCATCCTGCCCGTCGTCGCCATCGGCACGCGCACCGGCGCCACCTCTACGACGACGGCACCGTCGTGCGCCTCGTGTCGTCCGACGCCGACACCGACCCCACGGATGCCGGGTCGCCGGCCGCCGCGGCATCGCGTCGTGAGCGTCGCCGGCCCGCTCGGCGCCCAGCTCATGCTCTGGGAGGCCGCCACCGCCGTGGCCGGGCGGCTGCTCGGCATCAACCCGTTCGACCAGCCCGACGTCGAGAGCGCCAAGTCCGCGGCCCGTGAGCTGCTCGACGCCGGCATCGGCGCCGGCGAGGACCCGGCGTTCACCGACGGCGACGTCGAGGTGCGCGCGCTCGGCGGCGACTGGCTCGGCGGCGCCGACCACCGTCGACGCCGCGGTCGACGCGCTGCTCGGCGCAGCTCGACGGCGAGCACGGCTACGTCGCCGTGATGGCCTACCTCGACCGCGAGGCCGACGCCGACCTCGAGCACGTCGCCCGCGACCTGTTCGACCGCACCGGCCGGCCGGCCACCTTCGGCTGGGGGCCGCGCTTCCTGCACTCCACCGGGCAGTACCACAAGGGCGGGCCCGCCGACCGGCGTCTACGTGCAGGTCACCACGGCACCCGCGCAGGACCTCGCCGTGCCGGGTCGCGAGTTCACCTTCGGCCAGTTCATCGCCGCCCAGGCCGGTGGCGACGCCACGGTGCTCGCCGACCACGGCCGCCCCGTGCTGCGCCTCCACCTCACCGCCCACGACGCCGGGCTCGCGCAGGTGCGGGCCGCGCTCGGCCGGGGCCGCGGGTGAGCCCGGCGCGCGTCGCCGCGGGGCACAACCCGCTGCGCGACCCCCGCGACAAGCGGCTCCCCCGCATCGCGGGCCCGTGCTCGCTGGTGCTCTTCGGCGTCACCGGCGACCTCGCCCGCAAGAAGCTGATGCCGGCGATCTACGACCTCGCCAACCGCGGCCTGCTGCCGCCGGGCTTCTCGCTCATCGGGTTCGCCCGGCGCGACTGGGCCGACCAGGACTTCGGCAAGATCGTCTACGAGTCGGTGCGCGAGCGGGCCCGCACGCCGTTCCGCGAGGAGGTCTGGCGCACGCTCTCCGAGGGCATCCGCTTCGTGCCGGGCACCTTCGACGACGACGCGTCCTTCGACCTGCTCGCCCAGGTGGTCGCCGAGCTCGACGAGCAGCGCGGCACCGGCGGCAACCACGCGTTCTACCTGTCGATCCCGCCCTCGTC
The DNA here is from genome assembly GCA_963782695.1 of uncultured Actinomycetota bacterium. GTDB lineage: Bacteria > Actinomycetota > Actinomycetes > Actinomycetales > Dermatophilaceae > Fodinibacter. The sequence continues at coordinate 440,739 of CAWAKY010000006.1, forward strand.
GTTCGCCACGGTCTGCCAGCAGCTCGAGCGCTCCGGGCTCTCGACCCGCAGCCCGGGCTCGTGGCGCCGGGTCGTCATCGAGAAGCCGTTCGGGCACGACCTGAAGTCGGCGCGCGAGCTCAACGCGATCGTCGAGAACGTCTTCCCCGCCGACTCGGTCTTCCGCATCGACCACTACCTGGGCAAGGAGACGGTGCAGAACCTGCTGGCGCTGCGCTTCGCCAACCAGATGTTCGAGCCGGTCTGGAACGCCAACTACGTCGACCACGTGCAGATCACCATGGCCGAGGACATCGGCATCGGCGGCCGGGCCGGCTACTACGACGGCATCGGCGCCGCGCGCGACGTCATCCAGAACCACCTCCTGCAGCTGATGGCGCTGACCGCGATGGAGGAGCCGGTCTCCTTCGACGCGCAGGGCCTGCGCGCTGGAGAAGGAGAAGGTGCTCTCCGCGGTGCGGCTGCCGGCCGACCTCGCCGCCGGCACCTCGCGCGGCCAGTACGCCGCCGGGTGGCAGGGCGGCGAGGAGGTGGGCGGCTACCTCGACGAGGACGGCGTCGCACCCGGCTCGCGCACCGAGACCTACGCCGCGGTGCGCCTCGACGTCGACACCCGCCGCTGGGCCGGGGTGCCGTTCTACCTGCGCACCGGCAAGCGGCTCGGCAAGCGGGTCACCGAGATCGCCGTGGTGTTCAAGAAGGCGCCGCACCTGCCGTTCTCGAACACCGCGACCGAGGAGCTCGGCCAGAACGCCGTCGTCATCCGGGTGCAGCCCGACGAGGGCGTCACCCTGCGGTTCGGCGCCGAAGGTGCCCGGGCGCGCAGATGGAGGTCCGCGACGTCACGATGGACTTCGGCTACGGCCGCGCGTTCACCGAGTCCTCGCCGGAGGCCTACGAGCGGCTCATCCTCGACGTGCTGCTCGGCGAGCCGCCGCTCTTCCCGCGGCACGAGGAGGTCGAGCTGTCCTGGCAGATCCTCGACCCGATCGAGGCGTTCTGGGACAAGAAGGGCCGAACAGCCCGAGCAGTACGCCTCGGGCGGCTGGGGCCCCGACAGCGCCGACGCGATGATGCGTCGCGACGGACGCGAGTGGAGGCTGCCGTGATCGTCGACCTGCCCAGCACCACCACCGCCGACGTCGCGCAAGAAGCTGGTGCGCCTGCGGGCCGACACCGGCTCGATGGCGCTGTCCCGGGTGCTCACCCTGCTCGTCGTCGTCGACGAGTCCGACGCCGACGCCGCGATCGAGACCGCGAACCACGCGAGCCGGCAGCACCCCTGCCGGATCATCGTCGTCGTCGCCGGCAACAAGCGCGGCGCGGCCCGGCTCGACGCCCAGATCCGGCTCGGCGGCGACGCCGGCGCGTCGGAGGTCGTCGTGCTGCGGCTCTACGGCCGGCTCGCGAACCACGGCCGGGCCGTGGTCACCCCGCTGCTGCTCGCCGACTCCCCCATCGTCTGCTGGTGGCCCACCCACAGCCCCTCGAAGCCGTCCGCCGACCCGATCGGGGCGATGGCCCAGCGCCGGGTGACCGACGCCGCCCAGTCCAGCCAGGCGCCGCGCACGGTGCTGCGGCGGCTCTCCGAGGGCTACGTCGACGGCGACACCGACCTCGCCTGGTCGCGGATCACGCTGTGGCGCGGCCTGCTCGCCGCGGCGCTCGACCAGCCGCCCTACGAGCAGGTCACCGCCGCCACCGTCGTCGCGGCCACCGACTCCCCCTCGGGCGACCTGCTGGCCGGCTGGCTGGCCGTGCGCCTGCGCTGCCCGGTCTCCATCGCCCGCGCCCGCAACCGCAGCGGCATCATCTCGGTGCGGCTCGAGCGGGCCAGCGGCACCGTCGACCTGGTGCGGCCGCTCGACGGCAACACCGCCACCCTGTCCCAGCCCGGCCAGCCGGTGCGCACCCTGGCCCTGCCGCACCGCGGCGACGCCGAGTGCCTCGCCGACGAGCTGCGCCGCCTCGACCCCGACGAGGTCTACGAGGACGCCCTGGTGACCGGCCTGCGCAAGTGCACCGTGTCGCGCCAGACGGCCACCGAGGCGATCCGGGCCGGCAAGGCCCCCTCGGTCGCCGAGGCCGAGCGCACCGCGACCCGGCTGCGCAAGGCGGCCCGGGCCGGCGCCAGCAGCCAGATGGTCGAGGCCCAGCCGATGCCCGGCAAGGCCGACGACCCGGCCGCGGTCAAGCAGGCCGCGGTCACGCAGCTCGCCGAGGCGAAGGAGCGCCGGTCATGACCGCACCCGCCGCGCCCACCGCGACCGTCGTCGTCCACCGTGGCCGGCAGGCCCTGGCCGACGCCGCCGCCGCCCGGCTCGTCGTGGCCCTGGTCGACGCGCAGTCGGCGCGCGGCGTGGCCCACGTGTCGATGACCGGCGGCTCGATGGGCTCGCAGATCATCGCCTCGCTGTGCGCGGTGCCGGCGCGCGACGCCGTCGACTGGTCGCAGGTGCACGTCTGGTGGGGTGACGAGCGCTGGCTGCCGGCCGGCGACGCCGACCGCAACGACACCCAGAACGACGCCGCCGGCCTCGACACCCTCGGGCTCGACCCCGCCAACGTGCACCGGGTGCTCGGCCCCGACCGCAGCGCCTCGGCCGAGGAGAGCGCGCAGGCCTACAGCGACGCCCTCCACGCGGCCGGCGCCGGCCTGTTCGACGTCATGGTGCTCGGGGTCGGCCCCGACGGCCACGTCGCCTCGCTCTTCCCGAACCACCCGACGGCGTCGCGGGTCGGCGCCCCCGCGGTGGCCGTGCACGACTCCCCCAAGCCGCCGCCGACCCGGGTGTCGCTCACCCGCGAGTGCCTCGAGCGCTCGCGCGAGGTGTGGTTCCTCGTCAGCGGGGCCGACAAGGCGGATGCCGTGCGCCGCGGCGTCACCGGAGCCCCCTTCGAGACCACGCCGGCCGCGCACGTGCACGGCGTCGAGCGCACCCTCTGGCTGGTCGACACCGACGCGGCCGCCGACCTGGAGCAGCTGAGCGCGATGGGCTTCCTCGACAAGCTGCGCGGCCGCGACGACGAGCCGGACCGGCCCGACGACGACCCGGATGCCGTGAGCGGCGGCCGGCGACGGACGACGACCTCGACGGCATCTACGCGGTCGAGGAGGTCGGCACCCGCCGGCTGACCGCCGACGAGGAGGCGGCGCTGGAGGCGGTCCGCGCGGGCTACGCCGCGCACGGCATCGACCCGGCCGACCTCGACAGCGTCGCCGCCGCCTACGACACGGCCCTGGAGCACCACGGCGACGAGGACGCCTCGAGCGGTCGTCGAGCTGCTCGGCACCGCGGTCGGTGACCACCTCGTGGCCGTCGGCGGCTACCGCTGGGTGGTCAGCACCGACCCGTTCGGCACCGACCTGGCCGTCGAGCCGCCGCGCCGCGGCATGCCGGTGGTGACCCGGATGCTCGTCGCCACCCGCTGGATGGGCCGCGAGCGCGGCTGGATCCCCGGGGTGGTCGGCCACCTGGCCCGCGTCGGGCGCAGCTAGCGACGCTGCTACTGGATGAGGCCGCGGTCGCGCAGCGTCTGCAGCGCCTCGTCGAGGATGGCCTCGCCGTCCTCGTCGGAGCGGCGCTCCTTCACGTACGCGAGGTGGGTCTTGTAGGGCTCCACCTCGCGGCGCGGCCGGGGGGTTCTCCTTGTCGCGCCCGGCCGGGAGGCCGCAGCGCGGGCAGTCCCACTGCTCGGGGATGGCGAGGCCGGGCTCCTCGGAGAAGCTCGGCCGGGTCTCGTGCCCGTTGGAGCACCAGAACGAGATGTGCACCCGGGGCGCGACCTCGCCGCGCTCGGCCTCGCCCATGGGGCCTGCACCGACGCGCGACCCACGGATCGCGTTACCACCAGCCATGTCTACCTACCCTGTCAGGCGAAACGAGCGAGGACGCCGAGACCCACGACGACCGTGAACCACACCAGCGCGACCCCGACGGTGATGCGGTCGAGGTTGCGCTCGGCGACGGAGCTGCCGCCCAGCGAGCTGGACATGCCTCCGCCGAACATGTCGGACAGGCCGCCACCCTTGCCCTTGTGCAGCAGGATGAGCAGGGTCAGGAACAGGCCGGTGATGACCAGCAGGACCTGGAGGCCGATTTGTACCGCTTCCACGAGCAAGTCCTTCGTCGTGGGGTCGGGGGCAACCGGTCAAGCATAAACGTTCGGGTGGCCGACCGTGGTCAGCCCCGGGGTCTGCGCGGGGTCAGGACGTCTGCAGGTGGTCGCGGAAGCGGCAGATCGCGGCGAACTCGACGGGGTCGATCGACGCCCCGCCGACGAGGGCGCCGTCGACGTCCTCCTTGGCCATGATGGCCGCGACGTTGCCGGACTTCACCGAACCGCCGTAGAGCACCCGGATGCCGTCGGCCACGTCGCCGCTGTAGAGCTCGGCGAGCTTGGTGCGGATGGCGGCGCAGACCTCCTGCGCGTCCTCGGGCGTGGCGACCTCACCGGTGCCGATCGCCCAGATCGGCTCGTAGGCGACGACGACGCTCTTGGCCTGCTCGACGGGGACGTCCTTGAGGCCGGCCTCGACCTGGGCGAGCACGTGCTCGACGTGGGTGCCGGCCTGGCGGATCTCGAGGCCCTCGCCGCAGCAGAAGATCGGCGTGATGCCGTGCCGGAAGGCCGCCTGCACCTTGGCGTTGACGACCTCGTCGTCCTCGTGGTGGTACTCGCGGCGCTCGCTGTGGCCGACGGTGACGTAGGCGCAGCCGAGCTTGGCGAGGAAGGCCCCGCTGATCTCACCGGTGTAGGCGCCGGCGTCGTGGACCGAGAGGTCCTGGGCGCCGTGCTTGAGCTCGAGGCGGTCACCGTCGATGAGCGTCTGCACGCTGCGGATGTCGGTGAACGGCGGCAGCACCGCCACCTCGACCGCGCCGAAGTCGTGCTTGCCGTCCTTGAGGGTCCAGTCCAGCTTCTGCACGAGGTGGGTGGCCTGGAGGTGGTCCAGGTTCATCTTCCAGTTCCCCGCCATGAGGGGGGTGCGGCCGACGGTCATGCGTTCAGTGCTCCTTCGTGAGGATGGCGATGCCGGGCAGTTCCTTGCCCTCGAGGTACTCGAGGGACGCGCCGCCACCGGTGGAGATGTGGCCGAACTGGTCGTCGCGGAAGCCGAGCTGGCGCACCGCGGCGGCCGAGTCGCCGCCGCCGACGACGGTCAGGGCGCCCTTCTCGGTCACCTCGACGAGCGCCTGCGCGAGCCGCAGCGTGCCGGCCGCGAACGGCTCCATCTCGAACGCGCCCATCGGGCCGTTCCAGAAGACGGTGCGGGTGTCGGCGAGCTTCTCGGCGTAGAGCTGCGCCGACTTCGGGCCGATGTCCAGGCCCATCATGTCGGCGGGGATGGCGTCGGCCGCGACCGTGACGGTCTCGGTGTCGGCGGAGAACTCCCGGCCGCAGACCACGTCGACCGGCAGCACGATCTCGACGCCGGTGTCCTGGGCGCGCTGCAGGTAGTCCTTGCAGGCGTCGACGCTGTCGGCGTCGAACAGGCTGGTGCCGATCTCGTGGCCCTGGGCCGCGAGGAAGGTGAAGAGCATGCCGCCGCCGATGAGCAGGCGGTCGGCGGTCTTCATCAGGTTGTCGATGACGGCCAGCTTGTCGGCGACCTTGGCGCCGCCGAGCACCACGGCGTACGGGCGCTCGGGGTCGACGGTCAGGCGCTTGAGCACCTCGACCTCGGTGGCGACCAGCCCGCCCATGGCGGCCGGCAGCCGGGTGGCGACGTCGTAGACCGACGCCTGCTTGCGGTGCACGACCCCGAAGCCGTCGGAGACGTAGGCGTCGGCCAGGCCGGCCAGGGCGTCGGCGAACTCGGCGCGCCCCTCGTCGGTCTTGGCGGTCTCGCCCGGGTTGAAGCGGAGGTTCTCGAGCAGCACGACGTCACCGTCGGACATGGCGGCGACCGCCGCCTGCGCGCTCTCCCCCACCGTGTCGGTGGCGAAGGTGACCGGGCGGCCGAGCAGCTCGGCGAGCCGCCCGACGACCGGGGCCAGCGAGTAGCGCTCCTCGGGAGCGCCCTTCGGCCGGCCGAGGTGGGCGCACACGATGACGCGTGCGCCCGCCTCGGCGAGGGTCGAGATGGTCGGGACCGAGGCCCGGATGCGGCCGTCGTCCGTGATCGTCGTGCCGTCGAGCGGCACGTTGAGGTCGGACCGGACGAGCACGCGCTTGCCGCGCAGGTCGCCCAGGGAGGCGAGGTCAGCCATGGTCGGCTCGGTCCCGGTCGCTCAGAGGCTCTTGCCGACGAGCGCGACGAGGTCGACGAGGCGGTTGGAGTAGCCCCACTCGTTGTCGTACCAGCCGACGACCTTGACCTGGTTGCCGATGACCTTGGTCAGGCCGGAGTCGAAGATGCACGAGCTCGGGTCGGTGACGATGTCGGCCGACACGATCGGGTCCTCGGTGTACTTCAGGAAGCCCTTGAGCGGGCCCTCGGCGGCAGCCTTGACGATCGCGTTGACCTCCTCGACCGTGGTCTCGCGGCCGGCCTCGAAGGTGAGGTCGGTGGCCGAGCCGGTCGGCACGGGCACGCGCAGGGCGTAGCCGTCGAGCTTGCCCTTGAGCTCGGGCATGACCAGGCCGATGGCCTTCGCGGCACCGGTGCTCGTCGGGATGATCGTACAGGGCGGCGGCGCGGGCGCGACGCAGGTCGCGGTGCGGGCCGTCGAGCAGGTTCTGGTCCGAGGTGTAGGCGTGGATCGTGGTCATCAGGCCCTTGACGATGCCGAGCTCGTCGGACAGCGGCTTGGCCATGGGGGCCAGGCAGTTCGTCGTGCACGACGCGTTGGAGATGACGTGCTGGGTGGCCGGGTCGTAGTCCTCGTGGTTGACACCCATGACGAAGGTGCCGTCCTCGTTGGAGGCCGGGGCCGAGATGATGACCTTCTTGGCGCCGCCGTCGATGTGGGCGTGCGCCTTGGTGGCGTCGGTGAAGAAGCCGGTCGACTCGATGACGATGTCGGCGCCGACGTCGCCCCAGGCGATGTCGGCGGGGTTCTTCTCGGCGAAGATCTTGATGGTGGAGCCACCGACGGTGATCGAGTCGTCCGTGACGGAGACGTCGTCGGCGAGCACGCCGAGCACCGAGTCGTACTTGAGCAGGTGGGCGATGCTCTTGTTGTCCATCAGGTCGTTGGCGGCGACGATTTCGATGTCGGCACCGGACGCCTGGACGGCCCGGAAGAAGTTGCGGCCGATGCGGCCGAAGCCGTTGATCCCTACGCGAACGGTCACGGTATGTGCTGCCTTCCACTTGATGCGGGGCGTGCCACAGGTCCGCGGCACCTTGGGGTTGCCTCCACCCTAGACCTGTCGAGAACGCCTCTTCACACCGTCCGAGGTACGGGCGAGTAACCGCTTTCGCGTGAACCCCGGCTCCGTGCTGACAGCGCTGTCGTCAGCCGTCGAAGAAGACGTCGCGATGTGACCAGACCCACGCGCCGACGTGCCGCGCGCGCGGGAGTCGGTCCGCTCAGGTGTCGAGCATGTCCGCGGTGAGCCCGGCCTCGGTGTTGGGGATGCCGTCGTCGGCCGCCCGCTTGTCGGCCATGGCCAGCAGCCGGCGGATCCGGCCCGCGACGGCGTCCTTGGTCATCGGCGGCTGGGCCAGCTGGCCGAGCTCCTCGAGCGAGGCCTGCTTGTGCTGCAGGCGCAGCTCGCCGGCCTCGCGCAGGTGGTCGGGGATGTCCTCGCCGAGGATCTCCAGGGCGCGCTCGACCCGGGCGCCGGCGGCGACCGCCGCCCGCGCGGAGCGGCGCAGGTTGGCGTCGTCGAAGTTGGCCAGCCGGTTGGCGGTGGCCCGCACCTCGCGGCGGATGCGGCGCTCCTCCCAGGCGAGCACGGCGTCGTGGGCGCCGAGCCGGGTGAGCATCGCGCCGATGGCGTCGCCGTCGCGGATGACGACCCGGTCGACCCCGCGCACCTCGCGGGCCTTGGCCGAGATGCCCATCCGTCGCGCCGCGCCGACCAGCGCGAGGGCCGCCTCGGGCCCGGGGCAGGTGACCTCGAGGGCGGACGAGCGACCCGGCTCGGTGAGCGAGCCGTGGGCGAGGAAGGCCCCGCGCCACGCGGCCTCGGCGTCGCACACCGAGCCGCTCACGACCTTGGGCGGCAGCCCGCGCACCGGGCGGCCGCGGCTGTCGATCAGGCCGGTCTGGCGGGCGAGCGACTCGCCGTCCTGGACCACCCGCACGACGTACCGGCTTCCCTTGCGCAGACCACCGGCCGCGAGCACGAGGACCTCGGGGGTGTGGCCGTAGACCTCGGAGAGCTCGCGTCGCAGGCGGCGCGCGGCGTTCGCCGTGTCCAGCTCTGCCTCGACGACGATGCGCCCCCCGATGATGTGCAGCCCCCCGGCGAACCTCAGCGTCGCGGCGACCTCGGACTTGCGGCAGCAGGGCTTCGTCACCACGTGCCTGCTCAGCTCGTCCTTCACCTTCGCCGTCATTGCCATGGCGGTCATCCTGCCACGCGTCATCGGGCCGGTCTCGGGGTGGCCAGAATGTCCCGCAGCGCGGCCGCGAAGCGCAGCGGGTCGTGCTCGCCGGGCCGGTCGCGACGACCCACCGGAGTGACGAGAAGCGTTGCCCCGAGCCGGGCGCACTGCTCGGCCAGGGCCGGCTCGTCGTCGACCACGGCGGGGTCGGCGAGCACCGCGTCGAGGCGCAGGTGCGGTGCCAGCGTGACGAACGTCTCGAGGTGGCGCCCCGCGCTGAAGCCCGCGGTCTCCCCCGTGCCCGGGTCGAGGTTGAGCACCAGCAGGCGCCGGGCGCGGGTCACCTCGAGGGCCTCGCGCACCTCGGGCACGAGCAGGTGGGTCATCACCGAGGTGAACCACGAGCCGGGGCCGAGCACGACCCAGTCGGCGCTGCGGATGGCCGCCACCGACTCCGGGTAGGCCGGCGGGTCGGCCGGCACCAGGCGCACCGCGCCGACCGTGCCCGGGGTGACCGCGACCTGCGCCTGCCCGCTGACGACGCTCACGGCATCCGGGTCGTCGGGGTCGAGCCCGGTGACGTCGGCCTCGATGGTGAGCGGCACCGCGGCCATCGGCAGCACCCGGCCCTGGGCCTGGAGCAGCCGGGCCACGAGGTCGAGCCCCGCGACGGGGTCGTCGTGCAGCTCCCAGAGGGCGACGATGAGCAGGTTGCCCAGCGCGTGCCCGCCGAGCGGGCCGTCGCCGGCGAAGCGGTGCTGCAGCACGTCGCGCCAGGTCTGGCCCCACTCGCTCTCGCTGCACAGCGCCGCCAGCGCCATCCGCAGGTCGCCGGGGGGCAGCACGCCGAACTCGTCGCGCAGCCGGCCGGACGAGCCGCCGTCGTCGGCGACCGTGACGATCGCGGTGACCTCGTCGGTGACGTAGCGCAGGGCGGTGAGGGTGGCGGCCAGGCCGTGGCCGCCACCGAGCGCGGCGACGACCGGCCCGGTCACTCGCGCCCCAGGTCGCGGTGCACGACGAAGGTGGCGACCCGGTCGGTGGTGAGCCGCGCGGCGACCGCCTGGGTCATCGCCACCGAGCGGTGCTTGCCCCCGGTGCAGCCGATCGCGATGGTGGCGTAGCGGCGTCCCTCGCGCAGGTAGCCGTCGGTGACGGGCTCCATCAGGGCGACGACCCGGTCGAGGAACTCGGTGGCGCCCTCCTGGCCCATCACCCAGTCGGCGACCGGGGCGTCGGCCCCGGTGAGCGCCTTGAGCTCGGGGACCCAGAACGGGTTGGGCAGGAAGCGCATGTCGAAGACGAAGTCGGCGTCGAGCGGCACGCCGTACTTGAAGCCGAACGACATCAGGGCCAGCCGCACGCTCGGGCCGGCCTCGCCGCCGAGCAGCGGGGTCAGCTTGCGGCCGAGCTGGTGCACGTTGAGCCCCGAGGTGTCGATGACGACCTGGGCCTCGGCCCGCAGGTCGCGCAGCATCTCGCGCTCGGCCTGGATGCCGTCGAGCAGCCGGCCGTCACCCTGCAGCGGGTGCGGGCGCCGGACGCTCTCGAACCGGCGGACCAGCGCCTCGTCGGTGGCGTCGAGGAAGATCAGGTGCGGGTGCCAGCCCGCCTCGCGCAGCGCGGCGAGCCCGGCCTGCAGCTCGGAGTGGAAGGCGCGGGCCCGCACGTCGACGACGGCGGCGATCTTCAGGTCGCTGACCCCGGTGTCACGCACCTGGCCGGCCAGCTCGGCCATCGCCGAGAGCAGCTGCGGGGGCAGGTTGTCGACGACGTACCAGCCGCGGTCCTCGATGACGTTGGCGGCCGTCGACCGGCCGGCACCGCTCATGCCGGTGACGATGACGAAGTCGGTCGACCGGGGCACCGGGGGCAGGCCACCGCCGCCGGGCTCGTCGTCAGCCACTGCCCGTTCCATCGGCACGGCCCGCTCCTTCGTCGTCGACCACCTCACCGGTGGCAAGGTTGACCGCCGGCATGCTGTCGGGGCCCGACCCCAACTGTGCCGCAACGACCGCCGCCAGCGCAGGCCCTATGCCCGGCACGTCGGCGAGCTCGTCGACCGAGGCCGCCCGGATCCGCTTCGACGGACCCGAACCGCTTGAGCAGCGCCTTGCGCCGCTTCTCCCCCAGCCCGGGGATGCCGTCGAGCTGGCTGGTGGTCATCGCCTTCGACCGGCGCTGGCGGTGGAAGGTGATCGCGAAGCGGTGCGCCTCGTCGCGCAGCCGCTGCAGCAGGTACAGGCCCTCGCTGGTGCGGGGCAGGACCACCGGGTACTCCTCGCCCGGCACCCAGACCTCCTCGAGCCGCTTGGCCAGCCCGACCACCGCGACGTCGACGACCCCGCAGTCCTCCAGGGCGCGGGCGGCCGCGTTGACCTGGGGCAGCCCGCCGTCGACGACGACGAGGTTGGGGCGGTAGGCGAACCGGGCCGGCCGCGGCGCCGATCTCGGGTGAGTCGCCCGTCGGCCGCCCGTCGGCCGCGGCATCCCGCTGCGCCTCCTCGGCCTCCTCCTTCTGGCCGCGACGGAACCGGCGGGTGAGCACCTCGTGCATCGCCGCGGTGTCGTCGGTGGCGCCGGTCTCGTCGCCGCGCACGATGAACCGGCGGTACTCGGACTTGCGCGGCAGGCCGTCCTCGAAGACGACCATCGAGCCGACGACCTGGGTGCCCTGCACGTGGCTGATGTCGAAGCACTCGATGCGCAGCGGGGCCTCGTCGAGCTCGAGGGCGTCCTGCAGCTGCTGGAGGGCCTGGCTGCGGGTGGTGAGGTCGCCGGCCCGGGTCACCTTGTGCCGGGCCAGGCTCTGCTTGGCGTTGCGGGCGACGGTCTCCATCAGGGTGCGCTTGTCGCCGCGGCGGGGCACCCGCAGGTCGACCCGGCTGCCGCGCAGGGCGCTCAGCCACAGCGAGAGGGCCTCGGCGTCGTCGGGCAGCACGGGCACGAGCACCTCGCGCGGCACGGCGTCGCCGGCCTCGCTGCCGTAGACCTGCTGGAGCAGGTGCTCGACGACGTCGGGCGTGGTCTCGGCGTCGCGCTCGGCGACCCAGCCGCGCTGGCCGCGGACCCGGCCGCCGCGCACGTGGAAGAGCTGCACGGCCACCTCGAGCTCGTCCTCGGCGAGGGCGAACACGTCGGCGTCGGTGGCGTCGGGCAGCACGACCGCCGACTTCTCGAGCACCCGCTCGAGCGCGCCGATGTCGTCGCGCAGCCGGGCGGCCCGCTCGAAGTCGAGCTCGGCCGCGGCCGCCTTCATCTCGCCGGTGAGGCGGTTCATGAAGCGGCCGGTCTCGCCGGCCATGAAGTCGCAGAAGTCCTCGGCGATCTCGCGGTGGCGCTGGGCGTCGACCCGGCCGACGCAGGGGGCGCTGCACTTGTCGATGTAGCCGAGCAGGCAGGGCCGGCCCGACCTGGCCGGCCCGCTTGAAGACCCCGGACGAGCAGGTGCGCATCGGGAAGACCCGCAGCGCGAGGTCGAGGGTCTCGCGGATCGCCCAGGCGTGCGCGTAGGGCCCGAAGTAGCGGGTGCCCTTGCGCTTGGCGCCGCGCATCACCTGGGCGCGCGGGGAACTCCTCGCCCAGGGTGACCGCGAGGTAGGGGTAGGACTTGTCGTCGCGGTACTTGACGTTGAACCGCGGGTCGAACTCCTTGATCCAGCGCGTACTCGAGCTGGAGCGCCTCGACCTCGGTGGAGACGACGGTCCACTCGACGCTGGCGCCGGTGCGCACCATCGTCGCCGTGCGGTGGTGCAGCGCGGCGACGTCCTGGAAGTACGAGGACAGCCGCTGCCGGAGGTTCTTGGCCTTGCCGACGTAGATGACCCGGCCGTCCCTGTCGCGGAACCGGTAGACGCCGGGGTCGGTCGGGATCTCACCCGGTCGAGGACGGTAGGTCGACGGGTCTGCCACCCCGCAACCCTACGACCGCGGGCCGACAGCACCGCCGAGCGGCCGGGCTCAGGTGACGTTGATGCCGTCCGCGCCGACCGTCACGCTCTTGGTCGGCAGCGGCCTGGGTCGCGGGGCCCTGCTTCACCTCACCGGTGGCGATGTCGAAGGTCGACCCGTGGCACGGGCAGGTGATGACGCCGTTCGACACGCCGTTGACCGTGCAGCCCTGGTGGGTGCAGATGGCGGAGAACGCCTTGTAGTCGCCGGCCGTCGGCTGGGTGACGACCACCTTGAGGGCGTCGAAGACCTTGCCGCCACCGACCGGGATGTCGGCCTTGGCGATGGCGTCGCTCGCCGCGGAGGCCGCCCCCGACGCCGCGCTGGACACGGCGTCCCCGGCGCTCGAGCCGCACGCGGTGAGCCCGGCGGTCCCGGCCACGGCCACCCCCGCCACCATCAGGCTCTCGCGCCGTGACCAGCACGAACACGCCGGCGCGGAGGCCCCGACGTCGGTGGTCACGGGGGCTGACGGGTCGGTGGTGTGCTCGGTGCTCATCGTGGTCCTCGCTGTCGTCTGGTGCCGCGGTCCGGGCTGGGTGCACGAGTATCCCCACACTTCCTGTGCCGCGCCTATGTGACCTTCGGACAATGCCGGCGGGGCCTCGGCGCCGCCTGTCACGGGTAGGTAAGGCTCAGGTAACAAGTCGGCACCACTCTGCGGTCAATGCTGGGCCGCCCCCCGACGCAGTGGTTACAGTGCGCTAGCCCGCCTCGGTGCGGGCACCGAGCACACCTGCTCACCCCTTTCGTACTACTCAGGAGGAAACGTGCCTCAGCGTTCCGTGGTTGCCGTTGGCGCCTCGCTGCTCGTGGCTTCGCTCGCGCTCGCCGGTTGTGGCACGCGCGGCGACAGCGGCAGTGACAGCTCTCGGCCGCCGGTAACAAGACCGCCAAGATCGGCGTCATCGCGCCCCTGTCGGGCGACCTGGCCGCCCTCGGCCTCGGCATCAAGAACTCGGTCGACCTGGCCATCAAGCAGGCGAACGACAGCAAGGCCATCCCCGGCTGGACGCTCGAGCTCGCCGCCGAGGACGACCAGGCCAAGCCCGACGTCGGCAAGAACGCCGCGACCAAGCTCGCGTCCGACAAGGACGTCGTCGGTGTCGTCGGCACGCTGAACTCCAGCGTCGCGCAGAGCGTGCAGCCGGTGCTGGCCTCGGCCAAGATCACCAGGTCTCGCCGGCCAACACGAACCCGTCGCTGACCCAGGGCGCCGACTTCGCGACCGCCCCGGCGCGCACCTACCCGAACTACTTCCGTACCTGCACGACCGACTCGATCCAGGGCCCGTTCGCGGCGCGCTACCTGTTCGAGAAGGCCGGCATCAAGGAGGTCGCGACGGTCCACGACAAGAAGACCTACGGCCAGGGCCTGGTCAACGCCTTCACCGAGGAGTACAAGAAGCTCGGCGGCAAGATCGTCGCGGCCGAGACGATCAACCCCGACGACGACAAGTACGACGCCGTCATCAGCAAGATCAAGCCGGCGAACCCGAAGGCCGTGTACTACGGCGGCGAGTACCCGCAGGCCGGTCCGTTCTCGCAGCAGATGAAGGCCGCCGGCCTCAACGTCCCGCTCATGGGTGGCGACGGCATCTTCTCCGGTGAGTACATCAAGCTCGCCGGTGCGACCGCCGACGGCGACCTCGCGACCTCGGTCGGCGCCCCGACCGACACGCTCCCGTCGGCCACCGCCTTCGTCGACGCGTACAAGGCTGCTGGCTACCAGGAGCCCTACGAGGCCTACGGCGCCTACTCGTTCGACGCGGCCAACGCCATCATCAACGCGCTGAAGGTCTCGCTCGCCAGCGCCGACTCCGCCGAGGCGGCCCGCCAGGCCACCATCGACGCGATGGCCAAGGTCTCCTTCGACGGCGTCACCGGCAAGGTGGCCTTCGACGAGTACGGCGACACCACGTCCAAGGTCCTCACCGACCTACGGGGTCAAGGGCGGCAAGTGGGGGCCGTCAACACCGCGGCGTTCGAGAGCTGACCCTGAGTCACCAGGTAGCACCCCGTGTGACGGCGGGGGTGGTCCGACCGGACCACCCCCGCCGTTCGCATGTAGCGGGCCGGTTCGGCCGCGGCCCGGCAACCCTGAACACCGGCTGCCGTGTGGTGCGGGACACATCACCACGCACCCGCTACGCTCCCCCCAGCCTTACACCGTCAACTAGGAGGTCGTGGTGGACGCCTTCGCCCAGCAGCTCGTCAACGGGCTGACCCTGGGATCGCTCTACGCCCTGATCGCGGTCGGCTACACGGTCGTCTACGGCATCGTCCAGCTGATCAACTTCGCCCACGGCGAGATCTTCATGATCGGTGCGTTCGGTGCCCTCTCGACCTGGTTGATCTTCTTCCAGGGCAACACCGACCTGTGGGTGCTGCCCTTCATGATCATCGGTGCGATCCTCGCCTCGGTCACCACGGCGGTCCTCATGGAGCGCATCGCCTACCGTCCGCTGCGCAACGCGCCGCGGCTCGCCCCGCTCATCACGGCGATCGGCATCTCGGTGTTCCTCCAGGAGGCCGTCCGGCTCTTCTACGGCAAGGTGCCGTTCTTCGACTTCCCGGACGCCAAGCAGCGCGTCCCGTTCCCGCAGATCGCCGTGGTCACCGGCCCGGCCTTCGAGGTCGGCGGCGTGACGATCCAGCGCTCGGCCATCTTCACCATCGGCTGCCTGCTGATGTGCGCCGCGGGCCTGTGGTACTTCGTCAACCGCACCAAGACCGGCCGCGGCATGCAGGCCGTCTCGCAGGACCCCGACACCGCCCGCCTGATGGGCATCAACGTCGACCGGATCATCGTGGTCGCGTTCGCCGTCGGCGCCACCCTCGCCGCCGTCGCCGGTGTCGCGCAGGGCCTGCAGGTCACCAACATCAACTTCCGGATGGGCTTCCTCGCCGGCCTGAAGGCGTTCACCGCCGCCGTCCTCGGTGGCATCGGCAACATCTGGGGCGCCGTCGTCGGCGGGCTCACCCTCGGCATCGTCGAGGCGATGGCCGTGCAGTTCATCCCGGGCACCTTCGGTGGCAGCCCGTGGAAGGACGTCTGGGCCTTCGTCCTCCTCATCCTGGTCCTGGTCTTCCGACCACAGGGCATCCTCGGCGCGAAGGTGGTGGACCGGGCATGAAGAAGCTCCGTTTCTCGGACGAGGCCCGCACCAAGCACGCCTCGAAGTGCCCTCCGTTCGCCATCGCCGGCGGCGCCCTGATGATCATCAGCGGCCTGCTGTCGTGGTCGTTCGACAACCGCATCCTCGGTGACATCTCGGTCCGCTTCTACCCGGCCGGCATCCAGCTCTACGCCATGATGTTCGGCGTGCTCGCCGTCATCCTCGGCGTGCTGCTGCTGCGGCGGCCGCCGTGGATGAGCCCGGCCCGTGGCCTGCGCATCCTCGGCATCACCGCGATCGTCTTCCTCGTCTGGGTGCTCGGCTCGATCGCCTACAAGACCGGCGGCCTGATCAACCTCAACGAGGGCGGCTGGGTCGCGCTCGTCGGCGCCGTGCTCATCACCCTCGCCGGCACCCTCTCCCCCGACGTCGACATCGACGTGCGGAAGTGGCCCCGGCTGCAGCAGCTCGCTCGAGATCGTCATCATCGTCGTGCTGATGGCCGTGCTGCTCTTCGTCGTCGCCTACACGCTCGACATCCAGGACGGCGTCATCTTCGCGTCCTTCCTGGTCGCCATCATCGGCATGGTGGGCGGCCTGCTCGGCACCGGCTTCGGCGGCTACCTCGGCTTCATCTCGGCGAACAACCGGCGCCCGCTGATGCTCTCGGCCCTCGCTCGTCGCGTTCCTGTTCCCGTTCACCCAGAACGGCTCCGACGCCAACATGTCGATCGCGACGCAGATCCTGATCTTCGCGGCCACCGCCCTGGGCCTGAACATCGTCGTCGGCCTCGCCGGCCTGCTCGACCTCGGGCTACATCGCCTTCCTCGGCACCGGCGCCTACGTGGGCGCGATGCTGTCGAACTCGGCCTTCTCCACCGTCGGCGTGGCACCCGCCGTTCGTCGTCGTCATGCTCGTCGGGCGCGGCCACCGCGGCCACCTTCGGCCTGATCATCGGCACCCCGACGCTGCGCGTGCTCCGGCGACTACCTCGCCATCGTGACGCTCGGCTTCGGTGAGATCTTCCGGCTCGCGATGTTCAACCTCGACGGCAACAACGGCCCCGACCTCACCAACGGGCCCAACGGCATCCCGGCGATCCCCGACCTCGAGCTGTTCGGCTTCGACTTCGGCGACGTCGCACACCATCGCCGGCATCCCGCTCGGGCGGTTCAGCAACTACTACTTCCTGCTGCTCCTGCTGCTCGATGTTCGTCATGCTGGTCTTCGTCCGGCTCAACGACAGCCGGATCGGGCGCGGCTGGGTCGCGATCCGCGAGGACGAGCGGGCCGCCGAGGCGATGGGCGTCAACGTCTTCGGCCTCAAGCTGCTCGCCTTCGCCGTCGGCGCGTTCCTCGCCGGGCTCGCCGGCACGATCAAGGCCCACCAGGACACCTCGGTGAGCCCCGACCAGTTCATCTTCCTCGAGTCGGCGTTCCTGCTCGCCGCCGTCGTCCTCGGCGGCATGGGCACCGTCATGCGGCGTGCTCGTCGGCGCGACGATCCTCAAGCTGCTCCCCGAGAAGCTGCGTGAGGTCAACGAGTACCGGCTGCTCGTCTTCGGCCTGCTCCTCGTCGTCATGATGCGGTTCCGCCCCGAGGGCCTGGTCGCCGAGCAAGCGGCGGCAGCTGGAGTTCCACGAAGACGGACGACCGAGCTCGTCGAGCTCGTCCAGGCCGAGCACCTCCAGGAGGCGAAATGACCGTCACCGAGACCCCAGGCGACGCGCGCCCGCGACGTCGCGCCAGCTGGTCCTCGAGGCCAGCGGCGTGACGATGCGGTTCGGCGGCCTCACCGCCGTCGACGACGTCGAGCCTGAAGGTGCACGAGGGCGAGATCGTCGGCCTGATCGGCCCCAACGGCGCCGGCAAGACCACCTTCTTCAACTGCCTCACCGGCCTGTACATCCCGACCGAGGGGCAGGTCACGCTCAACGGCGACGACCCTGCCCCCGAAGCCGCTGCGCGGTCGTGCGGGCCGGCATGGCGCGCACCTTCCAGAACATCCGGCTGTTCGCCAACATGACCGCGCTGGAGAACGTCATGGTCGGGCGCTACTGCCGCACCACGTCGATGGCGCTCACCTCGATCCTGCGCGGGCCGAAGTTCCAGCGCGAGGAGGCCGCGACCCGCGAGCGGGCCCAGGAGCTGCTCGACTTCGTCGGGCTGGGCAAGTCGACCGAGCTGCTCGCCCGCAACCTGCCCTACGGCGACCAGCGGCGGCTCGAGATCGCCCGCGCGCTGGCCACCGACCCGCAGGTCCTGCTGCTCGACGAGCCCACCGCGGGCATGAACCCGCAGGAGACCGAGGCAGACGATGAACCTGATCTTCAAGATCCGGGACAGCGGGCTCGCGGTCGTCGTCATCGAGCACGACATGCGGTTCATCTTCAACCTCTGCGACCGGGTGCTCTGCCTGGTGCACGGCGACGCTGCTCGTCGAGGGCACGCCCGGGCGAGGTGCAGTCCGACCACCGGGTGATCGAGGCCTACATCGGCGGCGACGACGAGGACGAGGAGAGCGCGTGAGCGCCATGCTGGAGGTCAAGGACCTCGAGGTCGCCTACGGCAAGATCAAGGCCGTCAAGGGCATCACGCTTCAACGTCGAGCAGGGCGAGGTCGTCACCCTGATCGGCACCAACGGCGCCGGCAAGACCACGACGCTGCGCACCATCTCCGGGCTGCTCCGCCCGGCGGCCGGCGTCGATCATCTTCCAGGGCAAGGACCTCACCACGGTCCCGGCCCACGAGATCGTCGCAGCTCGGGCTGGCCCACTCCCCCGAGGGCCGGCGGATCTTCCCGCGGCTGACCGTCGAGGAGAACCTGCGCTCGGCGCGTTCGCCCGCAAGGACAAGGGCATCACGCAGGACCTCGACGCGGCGTACGACGCTGTTCCCGATCCTCGAGGAGCGGCGCGCCCAGCCGGCCGGCACCTTCTCCGGTGGCGAGCAGCAGATGCTCGCCATGGGCCGGGCGATGATGAGCCGGCCCAAGCTGCTCATGCTCGACGAGCCGTCGATGGGCCTGTCGCCGATCATGATGCAGAGGATCATGACGACGGTCGACCGAGCTGCAGCAGCAGGGCACCACGATCCTGCTCGTCGAGCAGAACGCCCAGGCGGCGCTGAAGCGCGCCGACCAGGGCTACGTGCTCGAGGTCGGCAACATCGTGCTCTCCGGCACCGGCCAGGAGCTGCTCGCCAGCGACGACGTCCGCAAGGCCTACCTCGGCGAGGACTGAGCCGCCTCGGCCGGGTCCCACGCACAGCGTGGGCCGAGTCCGCACGCTGCGGACGAAGGCCCCGGATGCCGTGACACGGCATCCGGGGCCTCTCTCGTTCGCGCTGGCCGGTGACGCTCAGCTGGCGGCGCGCTTGGTGGCGGTCCGGCGGGCTGCCGGCTTCGCGGCCGCCGCGGTCGCCTTCGTCGCCTGGCCGCCGCGGCCTTGCGGGTTGCCGCTGCCTTGGTGGCGCGGCCGTGCGGGCCGCGCGCCGTCGTCGTGCGGCCTTGCGGTCGTCGCCGGCCTTGGCCGTCTTGGCCGTCGCGGCCTTGCGGGTGGTCGCGGCCTTGGCACCGGTGGCCCGGGTCGTGGTGCGGGCCGTCTTGGCCAGCACCGGCGCCAGGAACCGGCCGGTGTGCGAGTGCTCGAGCGTGGCGACGTGCTCGGGGGTGCCCTCGGCGATCACCCGGCCACCGCCGCTGCCGCCCTCGGGGCCGAGGTCGACCATCCAGTCGGCGCACTTGATGACGTCGAGGTTGTGCTCGATGACCAGCACCGTGTTGCCCTTGTCGACCAGGCCCTGGAGCACGCCGAGCAGCTTGCGGATGTCCTCGAAGTGCAGCCCGGTGGTCGGCTCGTCGAGCACGTAGACGGTGCGGCCGGTGGACCGCTTCTGCAGCTCGGTGGCGAGCTTGACGCGCTGGGCCTCGCCGCCGGACAGGGTGGGCGCCGGCTGGCCGAGCCGCACGTAGCCCAGGCCGACGTCGTTGAGCGTGCGCATGTGCCGGGCGATGGCGGGGACGGCGGAGAAGAAGTCGGCGGCCTCCTCGATCGGCATGTCGAGCACGTCGGCGATCGTCTTGCCCTTGAAGTGCACCTCGAGCGTCTCGCGGTTGTAGCGGGCGCCGTGGCAGACCTCGCACGGCACGTAGACGTCGGGCAGGAAGTTCATCTCGATCTTGATCGTGCCGTCGCCGGAGCACGCGTCGCAGCGGCCGCCCTTGACGTTGAACGAGAACCGGCCCGGCTGGTAGCCGCGGATCTTCGCCTCGGTGGTCGTGGCGAACAGCTTGCGGATGTGGTCGAAGACGCCGGTGTAGGTGGCCGGGTTGGACCGCGGGGTGCGGCCGATCGGGCCCTGGTCGACGTGCACCACCTTGTCGAGGTGCTCGAGGCCGGTGACGGTCTTGTGCCGGCCCGGCACGTGCCGGGCGCCGT
Organism: uncultured Actinomycetota bacterium; assembly: GCA_963782695.1. GTDB lineage: Bacteria > Actinomycetota > Actinomycetes > Actinomycetales > Dermatophilaceae > Fodinibacter. Next base: position 460,695 of record CAWAKY010000006.1, read on the forward strand.
TGAGCTTGTTGGCCAGCACGTTGTAGAGGATGTCGTTGACCAGGGTGGACTTGCCCGAGCCGGACACCCCGGTGATGGCGACGAGGTTGCCCAGCGGGAACGAGACCGTCACCTTGTCGAGGTTGTGCTCGGTCGCCTGCACCACGGTGACCTCGCGGCCCTTCTCCTGCGGCCGGCGCACCTGCGGGGTGGGGATCTCGCGCCGCCCGGAGAGGTACTTGCCGGTGAGCGAGTCGGGGTGGGTCAGCAGGTCGGCGACGGTGCCCGAGTGCACGACCTGGCCGCCGTGCTCGCCGGCGCCCGGGCCGATGTCGACGACCCAGTCGGCGGTGGAGATGGTGTCTTCGTCGTGCTCGACGACGATGAGCGTGTTGCCCAGGTCGCGCAGCCGGGTGAGGGTCTCGATCAGCCGGTGGTTGTCGCGCTGGTGCAGGCCGATGCTCGGCTCGTCGAGCACGTAGAGCACGCCGACCAGGCCGGAGCCGATCTGGGTGGCGAGCCGGATGCGCTGGGCCTCGCCGCCGGAGAGCGTGCCGGCCGGGCGGTCGAGGCTGAGGTAGTCGAGGCCGACGTCGAGGAGGAACCCGAGCCGGGCGTTGATCTCCTTGATCACCCGCTCGGCGATCTGGCGCTCGCGCACGGTGAAGTCGACGTCGTCGAAGAAGCGCGCGGCATCGGCGATGGCGAGCCGGGACACCTCGGCGATCGACCGGCCGCCGATCAGCACGGCGAGCGACTCGGGCTTGAGGCGGGCGCCCTTGCAGACCGGGCACGGCACCTCGCGCATGTAGCCCTCGTAGCGCTCGCGGCTCCAGTCGGAGTCGGTCTCGGAGTGCCGCCGCTTGACGAACTCGACGGCGCCCTCGAAGCCGGTGGAGTAGGACCGCTCGCGGCCGAACCGGTTGCGGTAGCGCACGTGCACCTTGTGGTTCTTGCCGTGCAGCAGGGCCTCCTGGGCGCGCTGCGGCAGGGCCCGCCACGGGGTGGTCATCGAGAACTTGAGGTCGTCGGCCAGCGCGGCCATGACCCGCTGGAAGTAGTCGGCGGCCCCCGAGCCGCTGGCCCACGGCGCGATGGCGCCGTCGGCGAGGCTGAGGTCCTCGTCGGGGACGATGAGGTCGGGGTCGACCTCGAGCTCGGTGCCGATGCCGGTGCACTCGGGGCAGGCGCCGAACGGGCTGTTGAACGAGAACGAGCGCGGCTCGACCTCGTCCATCTGCAGCGGGTGGTCGTTGGGGCAGGCCATCTTCTCGGAGAACCGGCGCTCGCGGCCGGGGTCCTTGGCGTCGAGGTCGACGAACTCGACGACGAGCACGCCGCCGGCCAGGCCGAGCGCGGTCTCGACCGAGTCGGTGAGCCGCCGCTTCGACGACGGGTCGTCGGCCCCCTTGGCGACGAGCCGGTCGACGACGACGTCGATGGTGTGCTTGACCTGCTTCTCGAGCTTGGGCGGCTCGGTGAGCGCCACCACCTCGCCGTCGACCCGGGCCCGGGCGAAGCCCTTGGACTGCAGCTCGGCGAAGAGGTCGACGTACTCGCCCTTGCGGGCCCGCACCACGGGGGCGAGCACCTGGAAGCGGGTGCGCTCGGGCAGCTCGAGCAGCCGGTCGACGATCTGCTGCGGGCTCTGCCGGGTGATCGGCTCGCCGCAGACCGGGCAGTGCGGGCGGCCGGCGCGGGCGAAGAGCAGCCGGAGGTAGTCGTAGACCTCGGTGATGGTGCCGACCGTCGACCGCGGGTTGCGGTTGGTCGACTTCTGGTCGATCGAGACCGCCGGGGACAGCCCCTCGATGAAGTCGACGTCGGGCTTGTCCATCTGCCCGAGGAACTGCCGGGCGTAGGCCGACAGCGACTCGACGTAGCGCCGCTGGCCCTCGGCGAAGATCGTGTCGAAGGCCAGGCTGGACTTCCCCGACCCGGACAGGCCGGTGAACACGACGAGGCTGTCGCGGGGCAGTTCGATGCTGATGTCCTTGAGGTTGTGCTCGCGGGCACCACGGACGACGAGGTGGTCATGACTCACGCCCGCCATGCTAGGTGGGGGCACCGACAACACCCTCATCCATGGACGAGGCACCGGGCGCCGCCGTAGCGTCACCACCATGGACACGACCTCCCCCGACGTCCTCACCGCCGTCGACGCACAGACCGCGGCCCTGCTGCAGCACCGCCCGGACCCTCGACGACGGCCGCGCCTCGTCGCTGTGCGCGGGCTGGACCCGCGGCCACGTGCTGACCCACGTGGCCCGCAACGCCGACGGGCTGGCCGCCCTGGTGCGCTCGGCCGTCGACGGCACCGGCGAGACGATGTACACCAGCCCCGAGGACCGCGACGCCGACATCGAGGCCGGGGCCGGCCGCCCGGCCGCCGAGCTGGTCGACGACGTCGAGCGCACCGCCCGGGCCCTCGCCGAGCAGCTGACCCGGCTCGGCCCGGAGCACGCCGAGCTGCGCCTGGAGCGCACCCCCGGGCAGTTCCTCGTCAAGGGGAAGAACATCCCGTTCATGCGGCTGCGCGAGCTGGTCTTCCACCACGTCGACCTCCTGGCCGGCTTCGGGTTCGCCGACGTCGACCCCGAGGTGCAGCGGCTGCTCCTGCGCGAGGAGGTGCGCCGGCTGCGCGCCTGCGACCCCCCGCCCGACCTCACCCTGCGCACCCCGGACGGCGACGAGTGGACGATCGGGGCGGGCACGGCATCCGTCGAGGGTGACCGCGGCGCCCTGCTCGGCTGGCTCGGCCGCGGCCTGACCACCGGCGTGACCGGCGACCCCCTCCCCGCACTCCCCGAAGGACGATGACGACGATGACCTACACCGGGCACGTGACCCCCGGAGGCCCCACGGACGTGCGGCGGCTCGACCGCGCGACGATCCGCAAGATGTCGGTCAGCGAGATGCACAACAACGTGTACCTCGTGACCTGCGCGGCCACCGGCGAGCAGCTGCTCATCGACGCCGCCGACGACCCGCACCGCTGCCTGCTGCTCGTGCGTGAGGGCACCGGGCGGCTCGACCACCTCGTCACCACCCACCAGCACTGGGACCACGTGCGGGCGCTCGAGGAGGTGGCCCGGGAGACCGGGGCCACGACGTACGCCGGCGCCGACGACGCGGACGCGCTCCCCCTCGCCCCGGACGTGCGGCTGCGCCCAGGGCGACGTCGTGACGGTCGGCGAGCTGACCCTCGACGTCATCCACCTGCGCGGCCACACCCCCGGGTCGGTCGCGCTGTCGTGGGCCGACCCCGACGGCGGCACCCACCTGTTCACCGGCGACTCGCTCTTCCCCGGTGGGGTGGGCAACACGAAGAACCCCGGGCAGAGCTTCGACTCGCTCTACGCCGACGTCGTCGAGCGGGTCTTCGCGACCCACGACGACGACACCTGGTTCTACCCGGGCCACGGCGACGACTCCACGATCGGCGCCGAGCGCCCGCACCTCGAGGAGTGGCGCGAGCGCGGCTGGTGAGTGACTAGCCTGACCCGGTGACGAGCGCCGCGGACCGGGTCCCAGCACCGCTCGCTCGGTCGCTCGCGGGCATCGTCTCGGTGCAGTTCGGTGGGGCGCTGGCGGCGACCCTCGTGCCGGTCATCGGGGCCGGCGGCTCGGTCGTCATCCGGCTGGTCTTCGCCACCCTGCTGCTGCTCGTGCTCGTCCGGCCGCGGTGGCGCGGTCACTCGCGGCGCGCCTGGCGCACCGTGATCGCCTTCGGCGTCGCGCTCGGGCTGATGAACTTCACGTTCTACAGCTCGCTGGCCCACCTGCCGATCGGGGTGGCCGTCACCATCGAGTTCATCGGCCCGCTGACCCTCGCCGCCGTGCTGTCGCGGCGGTGGGTGGATGCCGTGGCGGTCGTCGCCGCCGGGCTGGGCGTCGTGCTCATCTCCGAGGCGCTGAGCACCCCGCTGGACGAGCTGGAGTGGGTGGGCATCGCGCTGGCCCTGGCCGCGGGCGCGTTCTGGGCGGCGTACATCGTGCTGTCCGGGCGCACCGGGGCCGAGTTCCCGCGGCTCGAGGGGCTGGCGCTGGCGATGGTCGTCGCCACCGCCGTGACCCTGCCGCTCGGCCTCGGTTCGGTGCCGCTCTGGACGACCGAGACCCTGCTCAAGGGGTTCGGCATCGCGGTGCTGTCGTCGGTGCTGCCCTACTCGCTCGAGCTGCTGGCGCTGCGCCGGCTGTCGGCGAAGGTGTTCGGCATCCTGCTCAGCCTGGAGCCGGCGGCGGCGGCGCTGGCCGGGCTGATCGTGCTCGACCAGCACCTCACCCCGACCCAGCTGCTCGGCATGGGGCTGGTCGTCGCCGCCTCGGCCCTGGTGCTGGGGCTGGGCGCCCGCAAGGACCCGGCCGAGTCGACCGGCGCCTGAGCCGTCGGCCGACCGGGTCAGGCGCCGAGGGCGTCGCGCTCGTCGCGGCGGGTCTTCATCAGGCTGAGCACCGTCGTGGTGCCGAGGATGAGCACGATCGCGGCGAGCGACATCCAGATCGGGATCTCGGGCACCGGCACGTTCTCACCGCCGTTGATGAACGGCAGCTCGTTGGTGTGCAGGGCGTGCAGCAGCAGCTTGACGCCGATGAACGCGAGCAGCACGGCCAGCCCGATGCTGAGGTAGACCAGCTTCTTGAGCAGGCCGCCGATGAGGAAGTAGAGCTGGCGCAGGCCCATCAGGGCGAACAGGTTGGCGGTGAGCACGATGTACGGCTCGCTGGTCAGGCCGTAGATCGCCGGGATCGAGTCGAGCGCGAAGAGCAGGTCGGTGGTGCCGAGCGCGATGATGACGAAGAACAGCGGGGTCGCGAGGCGCTTGCCGTTCTGGAGGCTGAACAGCTTGGTGCCGTCGTAGTCCTTGGTGGCGGGGAAGCGCGACTCCACGAACTTCATGAAGCGGTTCTCCTCGTACTCGTCGTCGTCGCTCTCGCCCTCGCGGATGAGCTTCCACGCCGTGTAGAGGAGGAACGCGCCGAAGATGTAGAAGACCCAGCTGAACCGCTCGATCGCCGCGGCGCCGAGCCAGATGAACAGGCCGCGCAGGATGATCGCGATGACGATGCCGACCATCAGGGCGAACTGCTGCAGCTTCTCGGGCACGGCGAACTTCGCCATGATCAGGATGAAGATGAACAGGTTGTCGACCGACAGCGAGTACTCGGTGAGCCAGCCCGCGAAGAACTCGCCGGCCAGCTGGGCCCCGGCGAAGTACCACATGGCCAGGCCGAAGAGGATCGCCGCGCCCACGTAGCCGACCAGGGCCAGGCCGGTCTCGCGGTTGGACGGGCGGTGCGGGTTGCGGGCGATCCACACGACGTCGAAGGCGAGGATGGCGGCAGCGACCCCGATGGTCACCCACCAGACCCACGGGTCGAGGTTCAGGGACTCGGAGGCGGTCGGGAGGATCGCGAGGGTCACCGGCATGACTCTACCGAGGGGCGAACGACCTCGACGAAACGGCGCCGCGCGACCCTAGGCTGCTGCGCATGGCGAGCATGCTCGACGACCTGTCCCTCCTCACGTCCCTGCACCGGCAGGTGGTCGTCGAGTCGGGTCGCGCCGACCTGCTCGAGATCACCGACGAGCTCGAGGCGCGCTGCCGGGCCGACGACACCGACGCGTCGACCGCGCTGGTCGCCGAGCTCGACCCCGACACCACCGAGCGGATCGCCCGGCTGCTCACCGTGCACCTGCACCTCACCAACCTCGCCGAGGAGCGCCAGCGGGCCCGCTCGCTGCGCCGCGAGGACGGCGAGTTCGGGGGCAGCGCCGACACCGGCGACATCGGGCCGGCCGTGGCGGCCTCCGGCCCGGACGCCCGCGCGCGGATCGAGCGGATGCGGATCCACCCGGTGCTCACCGCGCACCCGACCGAGGCGCGCCGCCGGGCGGTCGCCTCGGCGCTGCGCCGGATCGCCGACAGCCTCGACGCGCACGACGACCCGGAGACCGGGCCCTCGGAGCGCGCCCAGGCCCGGCGGCGGATGCTCGAGGACATCGACATCCTGCAGCGCACGTCGACGCTGCGGATCACCCGGCCGACCCCGGCCGACGAGGTGAAGACCGTGCTCACCGTCTTCCGCCAGTCGCTCGTGCACGCCGTGCCGCGCTTCCAGCGGGCCGTCGAGGTCGCGCTCGGCGGTGAGGACCCGCACTCACGGCCGCTGCCGCCCATCGTGCGGTTCGGGTCGTGGGTCGGCGGCGACCGCGACGGCAACCCCTTCGTCACGGCCGAGGTGACCCGCGAGACCGTCGCGGCGCACGCCGACCAGGCGCTGCAGATCCTGCACGACGCCGTCGACCGGGTGGCCCGGATGATCACCGTCGACGAGGAGTCGACGCCGCCGACCGCCACCCTGCGCGACGCGCTGTCCAACGACGCCGCGGCCCACCCCCGGTTGCTCGCGGAGGTCACCAAGGACTCCCCCAACGAGCCGCACCGCCAGAAGCTGCTCGTCGTCGCCGCCCGGCTGGACGCCACCCGCCGGGAGCGGGCCGGGCTGGCCTACGGCGGGCCGGAGGAGGCGCTCGAGGACCTCGCCCTGGTGCAGGACTCGCTCGTGGCCGCCGGTGACGCCCGGGCCGCGCACGGCGAGCTGCAGGACGTCGTCTGGATGCTGCGCACCTTCGGCTTCCACCTCGCCGAGCTCGAGGTGCGCCAGCACAGCTCGGTGCACCGGGCCGCGCTGACCGAGCTGCTCGGGCTGCTGCCCGCGGGCGCCGGGCGGCCCACGGACCCCGCCGCCACGGCATCCGACGCGGTGGCCCTCGACCGGCTGGCGGTGGACGGCTGGCCCGAGCTGACCGGGCCGGTGAGCCCGGCCACCCGTGAGGTGCTCGACACCCTGCGGGTGATGGCGTGGCTGCAGCAGCGGTGGGGCCGGCGCAGCTGTGGGCGCTACATCGTCTCGTTCAGCCAGTCGGCCGGCGACCTCGTGGCGGTGCGCGCGCTGGCGCGGCTCGCGGTCGGGTCGCGGCCGCTGGCCCTCGACGTCGTGCCGCTGTTCGAGACCGGCGCCGACCTCGACGCCGCCGACACCACCCTCGAGCAGTGGATGGGGCTGACTGTCGACGCAGGCGTGGCTCGAGGGCGTCGACCGCGAGGTCGAGGTGATGCTCGGCTACTCCGACTCGGCCAAGGACGTCGGGCCGGCCTCGGCCACCCTGGCCCTGCACCGCGCGCAGCTCGCGCTCGTCGAGTGGGCGGCCCGGCACTCGGTGACGCTCACCCTGTTCCACGGCCGTGGGGGCTCGCTCGGCCGCGGCGGCGGGCCGCTGCACCGCGCCATCGCGGCCCAGCCGAGCGGGTCGGTCGACGGGCGGTTCAAGGTGACCGAGCAGGGCGAGGTGATCTTCGCCCGCTACGCCGACATCCGGATCGCCGAGCAGCACCTCGAGCGGGTGGCGTCGGCGGTGCTGCTCACCGACGAGCCCGCCCACGCGCGGGCCCGCGACGAGGCCCGGGTGCGGTACGCCGGGGTCGCCGCGACCGTCGACGAGGCCAGCCGTCGCGCCTTCCGGGCGCTCGTCGAGCAGCCCGGGTTCGCGGACTTCTTCGCGATGGCCAGCCCGCTCGACCTGCTCGCCGACCTGCGGCTGGGGTCGCGCCCGTCCCGGCGCAGCGGGGCGGAGTCGGGACGCAGCCTGGACGACCTGCGCGCCATCCCGTGGGTGTTCGCGTGGTCGATGACCCGGGTCAACCTGCCCGGCTGGTACGGCCTGGGCAGCGGGCTCGAGGCGCTGGACGACGTGGCGCTGGCCCGGGAGGCCTACCGCGAGTGGCCGGTCTTCGCGGCCCTGGTCGACGTGGCCGAGATGAGCCTGGCCAAGACCGACGACCGGCTGGCCGAGCGGTTCCTGGCGCTGGGCGCCCGGCCCGAGCTCGCCGACCGGGTGCTCGACGAGCTGGCCCGCACCCGGCGGGAGGTGCTGCGGCTGCTCGACCAGGAGGAGATGCTGCAGCGCAAGCCGCACCTGCACACGGCGGTGCGGCTGCGGCGGCCGTTCGTGGACATGCTCAGCCACCTGCAGCTGCGCGGGCTGACCGAGGTGCGGGCGCACGGCGAGGAGGAGGCCGCCGGCTGGAAGCGGCCGCTGCTGCTGACGATCAACGGGCTCGCGGCCGGGCTGCAGAACACCGGCTGAGCGACGACGGCCGCCGCACGCGCGGGCGCTGGCAGGGCGTCGGGCGCCGGGACTTCGGCAGGGTGGCGACGACCAGGTCGTAGGAGGTGTCGATCGCCTCGCGCAGCGCGTCGGTCGGGATCGCGCCGCCGATCCGCAGGGTGTTCCAGCCGTGCCGGCCGATGTAGGCCATCACCGACGCGTCGTCGGGGTACTCGGCGAGCCACTCGTCGGCCTCGGCGCGGGTGCCGCACTTGACCCCGACGACTGTCGTCGCCGAGGAAGCAGAAGATCTTCGTCGCCGACCTTGGCGACGTGGTCGCCCTCCCACGGCTGGTCGGCCCACGCCCCGGGCTTGGCGAGGGCGTGCTCGGCCCACGGCCCGACGGGCCGGACGCCACGGCATCCGGCTCGTCGGTCACTTCGTGGCCTCACTCATCTGACGCAGCTCCTTCTTGAGGTCGCCGATCTCGTCGCGGATGCGGGCCGCCAGCTCGAAGTGCAGGTCGCCGGCCGCCTGGTGCATCTGGGCGGTGAGCTCCTGGATCAGGCCGGCGAGGTCGCTGGCCGCCACCGGCTCGGCGCGGCGCGCGCCGAGCGCGATGTCGGCGGCCGCCGCACCACGACCGCCGCGACCGCCGTCGGTCTTGCCGCGCGACCGGGCGCGACCGGAGCCGAGCAGCTCTTCGGTGTCGGCGTCCTCGCGGTTGAGCATGTCGGTGATGTCGGCGATCTTCTTGCGCAGCGGCTGGGGGTCGAGGCCGCGCTCGAGGTTGTAGGCGATCTGCTTCTCGCGGCGCCGGCTGGTCTCCTCGACCGCCTCGGCCATCGAGGGGGTGACCTTGTCGGCGTACATGTGCACCTGGCCGGACACGTTGCGGGCGGCGCGGCCGATGGTCTGGATGAGCGACCGCGCGCTGCGCAGGAAGCCCTCCTTGTCGGCGTCGAGGATGGCGACGAGCGACACCTCGGGCAGGTCGAGGCCCTCGCGCAGCAGGTTGATGCCGACCAGGACGTCGTACTCGCCCAGCCGCAGCTCGCGCAGCAGCTCGACCCGGCGCAGGGTGTCGATGTCGGAGTGCAGGTAGCGCACCCGCACGCCCTTGTCGAGGAGGTAGTCGGTGAGGTCCTCGGCCATCTTCTTGGTCAGCGTGGTGACCAGGACGCGCTCGTTCTTGTCGGCCCGGATGCGGATCTCGTGGAGCAGGTCGTCGATCTGGCCCTTGGTGGGCTTGAGGATGATCTCGGGGTCGATCAGGCCGGTGGGGCGGATGATCTGCTCGACGACGCCACTGGCCTTGGCCAGCTCGTAGGGGCCGGGGGTGGCCGACAGGTAGACGGTCTGGCCGATGCGCTCGAGGAACTCCTCCCACTTCAGCGGCCGGTTGTCCATGGCCGACGGCAGCCGGAAGCCGTGGTCGACCAGGCTGCGCTTGCGCGAGGCGTCGCCCTCGTACATCGCGCCGATCTGCGGCACGGTGACGTGCGACTCGTCGATGACGAGGAGGAAGTCCTCGGGGAAGTAGTCGAGCAGGCAGTTGGGGGCGGTGCCCGGGCGACCGGCCGTCGATGTGCATCGAGTAGTTCTCGATGCCGGAGCAGGAGCCGATCTGGCGCATCATCTCGATGTCGTAGGTGGTGCGCATCCGCAGCCGCTGCGCCTCGAGCAGCTTGCCCTGCTTCTCGAACAGCGCCAGCTGCTCCTCGAGCTCGTGCTCGATGCCGGCGATCGCGCGCTCCATCCGCTGCGGGCCGGCGACGTAGTGCGAGGCCGGGAAGACGTACATCTCCTGCTCGTCGCGCACGACCTCGCCGGTGAGCGGGTTGCAGCGTGTAGACCGCCTCGATCTCGTCGCCGAAGAACTCGATGCGCACGGCGAGCTCCTCGTACATCGGGATGATCTCGACGGTGTCGCCGCGCACCCGGAAGGTGCCGCGGGTGAAGGCGAGGTCGTTGCGGGTGTACTGCATCTGCACGAACCGGCGGAGCAGGTCGTCGCGCTGGATCTCGTCGCCGACCCGGAGCGCGCACCATCCGGTCGACGTACTCCTGCGGGGTGCCGAGGCCGTAGATGCAGGACACCGAGGCGACCACGATGACGTCGCGGCGGGTGAGCAGGCTGTTGGTGGCGCTGTGCCGCAGCCGCTCGACCTCGTCGTTGATCGAGGAGTCCTTCTCGATGTAGGTGTCGGTCTGCGGGATGTAGGCCTCGGGCTGGAAGTAGTCGTAGTAGCTGACGAAGTACTCGACGGCGTTGTTCGGCAGCAGCTCGCGGAACTCGTTGGCGAGCTGGGCGGCGAGCGTCTTGTTCGGGGCCATGACCAGCGTGGGGCGCTGCACCTGCTCGACCAGCCAGGCCGTCGTGGCCGACTTGCCGGTGCCGGTGGCGCCGAGCAGCACGGTGTTCTGCTCGCCCGCGCGCACCCGGCGCGCGAGGTCGGCGATCGCCGTCGGCTGGTCGCCGGCGGGCTGGAAGTCGGAGACGACCTCGAAGGGGGCCAGGCTGCGCTGGAGGTCGGTGGTCGGACGCATCCCCCTACGGTATGCCGCGGCACCGACAGTCGGTCAGGGCGACGGCATCCGGGTTCGACGGCCGGCCCGTCAGGGCTCAGCGGTCGAGGTCGGCGAGCACCTCGCCCACCACGTCGATCGACTCGGCCGTGATCGGGTCGAGCACGAGCTGCAGGTGGGTGGCCCCGGCGGCCGCGAGGCCGCGCACGTGGTCGGCGAGGTCGTCGGGGGTCACCGTCGTGACCGTCGGTGTCGTAGTGGTCGCCCATCAGCCGCCCACGACCGCCCGGGCAGGGTGACGAGGACGGCCGCGGTCGCCTCGACGCTGCGGCCCTCGCGGGGTCGCCGCGTCGACCTCCGCCTTGACCTGCGGCGAACCGCTCGACCGAGTTGTCGTAGATGCTCCACCAGACGTTCCAGGCGTCCACGACCGGCAGGCCGATGCCCAGCATCCGCGGGCTGTTCGAGCCGAGCATGATCGGCGGCCCGCCCGGGCGCACCGGGCGCGGGTCGAGCACGCAGTCGTCGACGTCGTAGAACTGCCCGTGGAACGTCGTGCGCCCCTCGCGGAGCAGCGGCACGAGGATCGCCAGCGCCTCCTCGAAGCGCGAGACCCGCCGGTCGTAGGCGAAGCCGAACGCGTCGTACTCCCGCCGGTTCCAGCCCGCCCCGAGCCCCAGGATCAGCCGGCCCCCGGAGATCGCGTCGACGGTCGCCGCCTGCTTGGCCAGCATCGCCGGCGCGTGGAAGCTGGTCGACGCCACGAGCGGCCCGATCTCGACCCGCTCGGTGACCGCCGCGATCGCGGCGAGCGTGGTCCAGGCCTCGTACGGCCCGCGCGTCGAGCCGTCGGGCAGGTCGTAGAGCAGGTGGTCGCCGACCCAGACCGAGTCGAACCCCGCGGCCTCCGCGCGCCGGGCGAGGTCGAGGTAGTCGGGCCACGGCACGAACCGCTCGACCTCGGGCAGCTGGACACCGACCTTGCACGGGCGCGTCATGCCGCCCATCTCACCACCAGCCCTGCCGACGCGCCCAGCGCAGCAGGTAGAGCGACATCGCCGACATCAGGGCCACCACGACCGCCAGCTCGACCCAGTGGGTGCGGTCGTTGACGATGAGGTTCATCCCGAACACCCCCGAGATCGCCGCCACCGGCAGCGTGATCGCCGCGATCACGGCCAGCCGCTCGGCCGCGATCGTCATCCGGGTGTCGGTGCGGGCCCGGTAGAAGGCCGTGACGCCCTCGAGGAACTCGAGCTGGCTCTTGGCGATCTGGTCGAGCCGGTCGTACTGCTCGCGCAGGTCCTCGAGCAGCAGGCGGTCCCCCTCGGGCGCCCGGGTCACGAGGGTCACCGCGCGGGCCATCACCTGCGCCCCCTGCGCGGCCATCGTGCGCACCGTCAGCAGGGTGTGCCGCACGGTGAACAGCTCGTCGAGGAACTCCTGGGGGTTGTTGTCGTCGGCACCGGCCATGACCCGCTGCTCGAGCAGGCCCACCTCCTGGGCGAAGTCGTTGACCAGGCGCTCCTGCACGTTGGTCAGCGCCGAGACGTGCGCGTACACCAGCGCCATCGGGGTGCGCGGGCGCAGCCGGCCGGCCTCCATCCGGGCCGCGACCTCGCCGGTCTCGCGCACCATCGCGGCCAGCGGCACCACCGGGTTGCGCGGGCCGTGCAGCGTCACGACGAACCGGGGCCCGACGAAGAGGTCGAGCTCGAGGTAGTGCACGTGGCCCCCGCTGCCCGGCTCGGGCCGGTGCAGGGCGAGGTAGAGCACGTCGCCGTAGTGGTGCAGGCGGGCGATGTGGTTGCGCGCCAACGCATCACTCGCCGCCTTCGGGTGGATGCCGAAGCGCTCGGTGAGCAGCACGGCGGTCGACTCGTCGGGCTCGGGCACGTCGACCCACACCCAGCCGTCCTCACGCGCGAGCAGCGCCGGCGAGGTCCCCGGCGCCGACCCGCTCGGCCACCCCGGACTCACCGTCGACCCACACCACGCCGATGTCCGGCACGAGGCCAGCGTAGGTGCCGCGTGCGGGCGCCGGAAGGAGGCGCACGGCATCCTCTGGTCAGTGTCGGAGGTCGGTGGCACCATCACGGGATGGCGACGCAGCCACTCCCGGCAGCCGGCACCGGAGACGACGCAGAGACCGGCCTCGACCCCACCGACTGGGCGGCCTTCCGCACGCTCGCCCACCGGATGCTCGACGACTCGCTCGACCACATCGCGGGCCGGCGCGACCAGCCGGTCTGGCAGCCGATGCCGGATGCCGTGCGCTCGGCGTTCGACGGGCCGCTCCCCCGCGCCCCCGAGGGGCTCGAGGCCGCCTACGACGACTTCCGGCGCACCGTGGTGCCGTACTCGATGGGCAACGACCACCCGCGGTTCTGGGGCTGGTACATGGGTGCCGGCAACCCGGTCGGCAACCTCGCCGACCTCCTCGCCAGCGTGCTCAACCCCAACATGGGCGGCGCCGACCACGCCCCGGTGCTCGTCGAGCAGCAGGTGGTGCGCTGGTGCGCCGAGGCCGCCGGCTACCCCACGTCGGCGAGCGGCCTGCTCGTCACCGGCGCCTCGGAGGCCAACCTGGTCGGGCTGGCCGTGGCCCGCACCGTGCGGATCGGGCCGCGAGGTGCGCACCGACGGCATCCCCGGCGGGCGGCGGTTCGGCGTCTACGCCTCCACCGAGGTGCACAGCTGCCACCGCAAGTCGCTCGAGCTGCTCGGCCTCGGCGAGTCGTCGCTGCGCACTGGTGCCGGTGCGCGACGACTGCACGATGGACGTCGACGCCCTCGCGGCGGCCGTCGCGGCCGACCGGGCGGCCGGCATCGAGCCGCTCGCCGTCATCGCGACCGTCGGCACGATCAACACCGGCTCGGTCGACGACCTCGAGGCCATCGCCGACCTCGCCGAGCGCGAGGGGCTCTGGCTGCACGTCGACGGCGCCATCGGTGGCTTCCTCGCCCTGAGCTCGCACCCGGATGCCGTGCGCGGCCTCGAGCGCGCCGACTCCCTCGCGCTCGACCTCCACAAGTGGATGCAGGCGCCGATCGACGTCGGGCTCGCCCTCGTGCGCGACGAGGCAGCCCACCGGGCCACCTTCTCGGTGGTGCCGCAGTACCTCCAGCACTCCACGCGCGGGCTGGCCGCCGGCGAGGTGTGGTTCAACGAGTACGGCATCGCGCTCTCGCGAGGGTTCCGGGCGCTGCGGGTCTGGCTGGCGCTCAAGGCCTACGGCGCCGACGCCTTCGGCCGGGTCATGGACCGCAACATCGCGCAGGCGCACGCCCTGGCCGACCGGGTCGACGCCCACCCCGACCTCGAGCGGATGGCGCCGGTCGGCTGCGACGTGGTCTGCCTGCGCTACGCCCCACCGGGGGTGCCGGCCGAGCGGCTCGACGAGGTCAACCACGAGCTGGTGCTGCGCATCCACGAGAGCGGGGTGGCGATCGTCAGCGACACCGTGCTCGACGGGTCGCTGGCGGTGCGGGTCGCCATCAGCAACCACCGCACCCGCGACGACGACCTCGAGCTGTTCCTCGACACCCTGCTCGACCTCGGCGCCCAGGTCGTCGCCGACCTCGACGCGCCCGGCTGACCCGTGGGCCACGAGGGCGCCTCAGGCGGAGACACCGGAGATGAGGGCGATCGCGTGGGCACGGCTGCGCGCACCGAGGCGGATCGACATCTCCCGCACGTCGGCCGACACCGTGCGCTCGGACACCCCGAGCGCACCGGGCGATCTCGCGGTCGGTCGCGCCGTCGACGAGGCGGAGTGCGATCTCGACCATCCGCCGGGTGAACGGCGGTTCCTCCCCCTCGGGCACGGCCGGCTCGGCGGCCGTCCCACACCCGCTCGAAGAGGCCGACGGCGCTCGCGACGACGCCGGGGTCGCGTGCTCGTCCAGACGGCTCACCGGTGGCGTCGCCGACGACGATCCGGCGGCGGTCGCCGACCATCAGCGGGTGCGCGACGGGCGCGAGGCGCAGGTACGCGAAGTAGCTGGACACCAGCGGGTTGCGCTGCTCGGCGACCCGCCGCGGGAGGATGTAGCGGAGCTCGAGCCCCTCGCGCCGCAGCCCGCGCGTCGAGCCCGCGCGTCGTCGCGCAGGCGTCGATGTTGTTGTGCCGCTGCATGTTCCACACGCTCGTGCGCAGCTCGCGGCCAACCGCGCGATCGGCTCCAGCGGCATCGTCCACCGTGCGCCACCATCGTGAACCGGGGTCGCCGCGGTCGATGAGGGCGTGCCACTGCGCGAACAGCTCCCACCCCGGGGCCACGGGCGGCTGCGGTCGTCGGTCACGCGGTCAGCCGTCCACGCCGGAGATCAGGGCGATCGCGTGGGCGCGGCTACGGGCGCCGAGCCGGCTGCGACATCTCGCGCACGTCGGCCGACACGGTGCGCTCGGAGACCCCGAGCGACCGGGCGATCTCGCGGTCGGTCGCGCCGTCGACGAGCAGCAGTGCGATGTCGACCATCCGCGGGGTGAACGGCGGGTCCTCGCCCCTCCGGCACCGCGGGCTCGGCCGCCGCGCCACACCTCCTCGAAGAAGTCGACCGCCCGCGCCGACGCACCTCGGGGTCGGTGCTCGTCCAGACCGTCTCCCCCGTGGAGTCCCCCACCAGGATCCGGCGGCGGTCGCAGACCATCAGCGGGTGCGCGACCGGGGCCAGGCGCAGGTCGGGCTCGTAGCTGCTCGACCAGCGGGCTGCCGCCGCTCGGCGACGCGGCGCGGGAGGATCGTACCGCATGCTCCACCCCCTTGCGCCGCAGGCTCGTCATCCAGACCCGGCGGGTCGCCGCATGGACGTCGATCGTGTAGTGGCGCTGCATGTTCCACAGGCTGACCCTGATCGAGGCCTGCGCAGCTCGCGCCAGCGGCTGCGGCCACGTCGCTCGACGGTCGCGAGCAAGGTGAACCGGGGGTCGCCGCGCTCGATCAGGGCGTGCCACTGCGCGAACAGCTCCCACCCCGGAGCCTTCGTCGGCTCGGCGCCCGTCGCCACCGCGAACGCCCTCCTCCCGGCAAACCTGCAGGCCAGAGGCGGCCCGCCACGCGTACGACCCACGTTACCGGGTGGTACGGACGGCGCCGGCGTCAGGAGGTCGGTGGCCGCCAGCCGGTGCGCTCGGCCCAGGCCCGGGCGCGCACGTCCGCCTCGTCGAACCAGGGCTCCTTGGCCTCGGCGTAGTCCTCGGTCGAGGCGACGCTCGGTCGCGAGCGCGGTCTTCATCGTCGCGTAGCCGGCACGCTCACCGGCATCCGCGCGCAGCCAGTCGCGGAACCGCAGCGCCCACTCCCACCCGGGTGAGCCGACCTCGCGCACGTGCACGTGGGCGACCCGCCCGGGGTCGCACGAGCCGTGGAAGCGCTTGGGCCAGGTCGTGCCGTCCTTGCCGTTGTCGTGCCACTCCCCCGGCATCCGCACGAACCCCGCGGCGTCCATCGAGGCGACGAACCCCGGGTCGTCGGCGTCGTCGAGCGACGCGACCCCGACCATCAGGTCGACGACGTCCTTGGCGACCAGCCCCGGCACCGCGGTCGACCCGATGTGGTCGAGGGTGACGGCGGCGTCGCCGACGGCGTGCCGGATCCGGGCCAGCAGCCGCGCGGCCTGCGCCGGCCAGTGCGGGTCCGGCGCCGAGAGCGTGGGGTGCGACAGGCGCGAGCGGATGCCGTGGCGCAGGTTGAGCTCGAACGGCTCGATCCGCTCGGTCCACAGCCGCAGCACCTGGGCCCGCAGCGCCTCGGTGGTCGCCTCGTTGTCGAGCCACACGTCGGCCGCGGCGCGACGCGCGTCGTCGTCGGCCTGCGCGGCGATCCGGGCCCGGGCGTCGGCCTCGGGCATGCCGCGCTGCTCCACGAGGCGACGCACCCGCACCTCCTCGGCCGCGCCCACGACGACGACGAGGTGGTAGTCGGCGCCCATCCCCTTCTCGACGAGCAGCGGCATGTCGTGCACGACCACGGCATCCGGGCCGGCGTCGTCGATGATCTGCGCGGTGCGGGCCCAGATCGCGGGGTGGGTCAGGGCCTCGAGGTCGCGCAGCGCCGCCGGGTCGCCGAAGACGACCCGGCCCAGGGCGGGCCGGTCGAGGCCCCCCTCGCGGTCGAGCACGGCGGCACCGAACCGGTCGGCCACGGCCGCCAGCGCCGGCGGTGCCGGGCTCGACGACCTCGCGGGCCACGGCATCGGCGTCGACGACCACGGCACCCAGTGACGCCAGCTGGGCCGACACGGTCGACTTGCCGGAGCCGATCCCCCCGGTGAGGCCCACGCGCAGCATGTCGGCGACCCTAGCGCCCGAGGGGCGCCGTCACGCGCCGGGGTCGGCGAGGCGCGCCGGGAAACCACCGGTGGCGACCGGCCCCCAGCGGGTCGGCGTGATGCGCAGCAGCGACTTGCCCTGCTCGACCATCGCCCGGCGGTACTCGTCCCAGTCGGGGTGCTCCCCGGAGATGCAGCGGAAGTACTCGACCAGCGGCTCGACGGAGTCCGGCGGGTCGATGACCTCGCAGTCGCCGTCGACCTGCACCCACGCCCCGCCGAAGTCGTCGGAGAGCACGAGCACGCTGACCCGCGGGTCGCGGCGGGCGTTGGCCGTCTTGGCCCGTTCCGGGTAGGTCGAGATGACGAGGCGGCCCTGCGCGGTCGACGCCACCGGTGACCGGCGACGCCTGGGGGCGCCCGTCGGACCGGGTGGTCATCAGCACCATGTGGTGCCGGGGCCGCGCGAACTCGAGCAGCCCCTCGAGGTCGACCGTCGTGTTCGTCGCGATGCTGCGTGCCATGCCGGGAACGCTACCCGCGCCGACCCGTGACCTCGGCGGGGCGTGGCACCCGGGCCCACCAGAGGGCGCACGCGAGCACGACACCCACGCGCCAGCCCCGCGCCACCGAACGTGACGGCGCCGAACAGGGCGACCTCGGCGGACCCGGCGGACCGCAGGAGACCGACGGCGACGCCGACCAGCGGCACCGGCGGCCACGAGGCCCCAGGCCGCGCGCCGGTCGCCGCTCGTGCTGCGCAGCCCGTCGGGGTCGGGGTCGGTCGCGGCGAGCCGACGCAGGCCCCAGACGACCAGCACGGCCAGCCCGAGCAGCCCGCTGGCGTACTGGGCCCACATGTAGCCGGGCAGGCCGAGGTGCTCGGTGTGCAGCCACGGCACGAGCCTCGACGCCCCACCGGCCGGCGTGGGTGAACGAGTCCCAGACGACGTGCGTCAGCGCCCCCAGCGACCACGGCGAGCGCCGGCCCAGGGCAGGTCGCGCGTGGCGAGCCCCGGCGGCTGCGGCAGCCGCTCCCCGACGGCGCGCGGCACGAGGTCGCGGACCGGCGCCTGCGCCCAGCGGCGCCAGAGCACCACCGCGAGCAGCCCGACGGCCAGGTCGACCGTGACGACGCCGAGCAGGCTGTGGCTGAACCCGGCGGTGCGCCCGCGGGTCAGGAACCACGGGTAGTCGGGGGCCATCGAGCCGATGACGAGCGCCGCCGCCGGCAGCCGGCCCGACCGGCCGACCACGGGCAGCACGGCCGCGACGTGGCTGACGGTGAACGGCATGCCGCGACCCTAGCCCGACGGCGCGGGCGGCCTCGCTGCGCCCTCGGGCCGGACGCGCCGAGGCCCGGCCACCCTCGTGGGGTGACCGGGCCTCGTGCGGTGAGCGGTCGGCATCCGCGAACGGGTGCCGGCGCGCGTCAGTTGCCGGTGAGCTTCTCGCGCAGTGCGGCGAGCGCCTCGTCGGAGGCGAGGGTGCCCTCGGACACCGGAGCCGGCGGGCGGGGGGCGCTGCCCTCGTCGTCGTCGCCGGCCGGGGTCGCGCCGGTCTCGGACGAGTACGACGTGGCGTCGCTGCCACCAGCGGCCTCGGCGTCGGCCTTGGCGAACGCCTCGACCTGGGCGCGGTGCGCCTCCCAGCGGGAGTGCGCCTCGGCGTACTGCTTCTCCCAGGTCTCGCGCTGCTTCTCGAAGCCCTCGAGCCACTCGTTGGTCTCCGGGTCGAAGCCCTCGGGGTACTTGTAGTCACCCTTCTCGTCGTACTCGGCGGCCATGCCGTACAGGGTCGGGTCGAACTCGACCTGGTTGGCGCCGTCCTCGTTCGCCTGCTTCAGCGACAGCGAGATGCGGCGACGCTCGAGGTCGATGTCGATGACCTTGACGAAGATGTCGGTGCCGACGGTGACGACCTGCTCCGGCAGCTCCACGTGGCGCTCGGCCAGCTCGGAGATGTGGACCAGGCCCTCGATGCCGTCGTCGACGCGCACGAACGCACCGAACGGGACGAGCTTGGTGACCTTGCCCGGGACGACCTGACCGATCGCGTGGGTGCGGGCGAAGTGCTGCCACGGGTCTTCCTGGGTCGCCTTCAGCGACAGGGAGACACGCTCGCGGTCCATGTCGACGTCGAGCACCTCGACGGTGACCTCGTCGCCGACCTCGACGACCTCGGACGGGTGGTCGATGTGCTTCCAGGACAGCTCGGAGACGTGGACGAGACCGTCGACGCCGCCGAGGTCGACGAACGCACCGAAGTTGACGATCGACGACACGACACCGGTGCGGACCTGGCCCTTGCCGAGCTCCTTGAGGAAGGTCGTGCGGACCTCGGACTGGGTCTGCTCGAGCCAGGCACGGCGCGACAGGACCACGTTGTTGCGGTTCTTGTCGAGCTCGATGATCTTGGCCTCGATCTCCTTGCCGACGTACGGCTGGAGGTCGCGGACCCGGCGCATCTCGACGAGCGACGCGGGCAGGAAGCCACGCAGGCCGATGTCGAGGATGAGGCCACCCTTGACGACCTCGATGACGGTGCCGGTGACGACGCCGTCCTCCTCCTTGATCTTCTCGATCGTGCCCCAGGCGCGCTCGTACTGCGCACGCTTCTTGGACAGGATCAGACGACCCTCCTTGTCCTCCTTCTGGAGGACCAGGGCCTCGACCTCGTCGCCCACGGAGACGACGTCGTTGGGGTCGACGTCGTGCTTGATGGACAGCTCGCGCGAGGGGATGACGCCCTCGGTCTTGTAGCCGATGTCGAGCAGGACCTCGTCCCGGTCGACCTTGACGATGCGACCGGCGACGATGTCGCCGTCGTTGAAGTGCTTGATCGTCGCGTCGATCGCGGCGAGGAGGTCTTCCTCAGAGCCGATGTCGTTGATGGCGATCTGAGGGGCGGTCGAGGCGACCGTGCTGGCAGTCATGTAGTAGGAACTCCGATGTGGACAGATGGAATCGAGTGGAAGGTACGCGCGCACGCGGGACCGCAAGCGGCCACACGGGTGCTGGGACAGCCTACTCGTGCGCGCACACGCGGGGCAAAACGTCCCGGATGCCGTGGGTCCACTACCGTCGGACCTCCCGATGAGCACGAAAGGCCCTCGATGATCGACGACGCAGGCCGGTGGCCGGTCGAGCGGCGACGAGACCCGGTCGGCCAACCGGGTCGTGGTGGGACGGCGAGGCCGACGACTACTACGCCGAGCACGGCGCCTTCCTCGGCGACAGCGAGTTCGTCTGGGGGCCGGAGGGCTGGACCGAGGCCGAGCTCGACCTGCTCGGGGTGCGCGACGGCATGACCGTGCTCGAGATCGGCGCCGGGCGCCGCGCAGTGCTCGCGCTGGCTGGCGCGCCACCACGACGTGCGGGTGGTGGCCAGCGACCTGTCGATGGGGATGCTGCGCACCGCGCGACGGATCGAGGGCGCGGCATCCGCGCCGACCGGGGGCACGGCATCCGCGCTCCCCCTCCTGCAGTGCGACGGGCTGGCGCTGCCGCTGGCCGACGCCAGCGTCGACCGCGTGTTCACGGCCTACGGCGTCGTGCCGTTCGTCGCGGACAGCGGGGCCGTGCTGGCCGAGGCGGCCCGGGTGCTGCGACCGGGTGGGCGGTTCGTCTTCTCGACGTCGCACCCGGTGCGGTGGGCGTTCCCCGACGACCCGGGGCCGCACGGGCTGACGGCGACGACGTCGTACTTCGACCGCACGCCCGTACGTCGAGAGCGAGGCCGGGATGGTCACCTACGCCGAGCACCACCGCACGCTCGGCGACCTCGTGCGCCAGGTCGTGGCGGCGGGGCTGGTGCTCGTCGACCTCGTCGAGCCGGAGTGGCCGGCCCGCAACGAGCAGGCCTGGGGTGGCTGGTCGCCGCTGCGCGGGGCGCTGCTGCCGGGCACGGCGATCGTCGTCGCCGACCGGCCACGTTGAGCCTTCACAAATCCGCTGCACCGTAAGCCCACACGTCGATGCCGCAGGCCTAGCGTGCTCCGGGGGCCACCACACACCGGGGGGCGCCCGTACCGCTGCAGACGAGGAGGGGACGATGTCGTCCGACGTCGAGACAGGCCGCATCACCACAGACATACCGGCCCGGTTGGACCGGCTCCCATGGGCTCGATGGCACTGGATGGTGGTGATCGGCCTCGGCACCGTGTGGATCCTCGACGGGCTCGAGGTCACCATCGTCGGGTCGATGTCCGAGGCCCTGAAGTCGGCCGACACCGGCCTGGGCCTGAGCAGCTCGGACATCGGCCTGGCCGGTGCGCTGTACGTGGCCGGCGCCTGCTTCGGCGCGTTGTTCTTCGGGCAGCTGACCGACCGGTTCGGCCGCAAGAAGCTGTTCCTCATCACGCTCGGGCGTCTACACGGTCGCGACCGTCGCGACCGCCTTCGCCCCCGGGCCGCTGTGGTACTTCATCGCCCGCACGGTCACCGGCATGGGCATCGGCGGCGAGTACGCCGCGATCAACTCCGCGATCGACGAGCTGATCCCCAAGGCCCACCGCGGGCGGGTCGACGTCGCGATCAACGGCTCGTTCTGGGTCGGGGCCACCCTGGGCTCGCTGCTCACCATCCCGCTGCTCGACCCCTCGGTCGTCGACCCGGCGATCGGCTGGCGGCTCGCGTTCGGCCTCGGCGGCATCCTCGCGATCGGCGTGCTGCTCGTGCGCCGGCACGTGCCCGAGAGCCCCCGCTGGCTGTTCATCCACGGCCGCGACGAGGAGGCCGAGCAGATCGTGCACGTCGATCGAGAAGACGGTCGACGAGGAGACCTCCGGTGGGCTGCCCGAGATCGAGGACGAGCCGATCACCATCCGCCAGCGCCGCGCCATCTCCATCGCCGAGATCGCCAGGACGGTGTTCACGCTCTACCCGCGGCGCACGATCCTGTGCTTCTCGCTGTTCGTCGGGCAGGCGTTCCTCTACAACGCCTTCTTCTTCACCTACGGCGACAGCCTGACCACCTTCTTCGGCGTGAAGCAGACCGGGTGGTACCTCGCCGTCTTCGCGGTGAGCAACTTCATCGGCGCCCTGCTGCTCAGTCGACTGTTCGACACGGTGGGCCGGGTGCGGATGATCAGCGGCACCTACATCCTGTCCGGCGTGCTGCTGGGGATCGCCGGCCTCGTCATCGGTGGCCTGAACGCCACCACGCTGACCATCTTCGGCTGCGTCATCTTCTTCTTCGCCTCGGCCGGCGCGAGCGCCGCGTACCTGACGGCCAGCGAGGTGTTCCCGCTCGAGACCCGGGCGCTGTGCATCGCGTTCTTCTACGCGATCGGCACGGCGGTGGGTGGCATCAGCGGCCCGCTGCTGTTCGGCAAGCTGATCGACAGCGCCTCGGAGAGCAAGGACATCACCGTGCTGGCGATCGGCTACTTCATCGGTGCGGCGCTGATGGTCGCCGGAGGCATCGTCGCCGCGTTCCTCGGCGTCAAGGCCGAGGGGCAGTCGCTCGAGAGCATCGCCCAGCCGCTGACCGCCGAGGACGCGAAGAGCGGCGGCTCGTCCGACGGCGGCAGGCGCGAGCCGGCCCCGTCATCCGCCTGACGCGCACGACCGTCCGACACCACGACGCGCCGTGCCCCACGAGGGGCACGGCGCGTCGGCGCCGTGGAGTCAGCTGGTGGCGAGCGTGGTCAGGACGAGCGGAACTGCGCGTCGGGAGCACCGGTCGAGGTCGGAGTCCGCCGCCACGGGCGCGGTGGGCGACGCAGCGTCCGGCTCGCGCCGGCTCAGCAGGAGGAAGGCACCCAGACCGACCAGGAGCCCACCGAGGACGAGGCCCACGATGGTCAGCCAGTTGTCGATGAACGACAGCAGCTTGGCCTTGGGGGCCCAGTCATCGGTGTTGGCCTTCACCGTCGCGTCGTCGAAGCCGATCGTGCCGACCGTCTTCGCGATCGGCTGGAAGCCGTCGGCCTCGTAGACCGTGTTGACCTCCTCGCGACCGTCGATGACGACACCGGTGACCGGCTCGACCCACAACGTCCTGGTGTTCGCGTAGATCTCCCTCGCGGTCACCGTGCCGACGGCACCCGCCTCGAAGAGGTCGGCGGGCGCGTCGATGGACGAGATCTCCTCGGGCGCGATGGTCTGCTTGAAGACGTAGACCGGCAGGCCGTTGATCTCCTCGGTGCCCGAGAACGCGATCGGCACCGCACGGGCGACGTCCTCGTCCCACCACGGGTAGGTGGTCTTCTGCGTGTTGAACGGGAACTTGAACACCAGTCCCTCGTGGGTGATCGGCTCCTGCGAGGTGGGGTCGTCGAGGTTGCCGGTGGAGGTGTAGTCGCCGCAGCAGTTGGTGGCCAGGCCGGAGACCCGGCCGATCGAGACGCCGGCGTCGCTGTAGGTCAGGTCGACCAGGCCGCCGTTCTGCTCGGCCTGCGCCTTGGTCGTGGTCTGCCAGAAGGCGTCGGTGTCGGCGACCCCGCCTTCTCGACGACACCCGGGATGCCGATGACCTCCCGCGTGTTGATGACCTTCACGCCAGTCAGCTTCTCGATGGCCGGGGCGCCGTCGACGACGTGCGCGTAAAGCACGTCCATGTCGGCGCCCTGCGAGACCGAGGTGGTGCGCTGGTCGAGCGGCACGATGGCCAGCTGCTTGTAGAGGTACGGCTTGGCCAGGAGGCCGATGCCGATGAGCAGCGATCCCAGCAGAACCAGGATGACGCCAATGGCGCGACGCATATGTGTTCCTTCCACGGTGAAGTCGCGTGGAGCCTACCAATGAGTACGGCGGGGCGGGAGAAACTCACCGTGACGTCGTGCG
Source organism: uncultured Actinomycetota bacterium (assembly GCA_963782695.1). Lineage (GTDB taxonomy): Bacteria > Actinomycetota > Actinomycetes > Actinomycetales > Dermatophilaceae > Fodinibacter. The sequence continues at coordinate 484,379 of CAWAKY010000006.1, forward strand.
CACGGCACTCGGCGAACACCTGGGCCGGGCGCGGACTCCGTTCCGCGTCCGTACACTCGACCCGCACCGCTGTGCGAGCGGGCGCGGCGCCGGCCGGGACGAGAGGAGCCACGACGTGGAGCTGGCCACGGTGGTCGCCGACGAGCGGCGCGACACCCACGGACGGCGCGCCGTGCAGGCGCCCGACGCCCCGGATCCGACGTCGTCACCGTGGGCCTCGCCGCGCTCCACGTGCCGCCGTCGGCTGGCTCGTCGGCCGGCGGTGACCTGTACATCGACGACATCCGAGCCCAGGCCTACGCGGCCGGCCGCCCATCTGGCCGTTCGTCGTCGAGAGCAACGAGACCCACCTCGCCCCCGGAGCCCGCACCGTCGACTGGCTGATGGCGGTGGGCGCGCCGCTGCAGCACTGGCCGGCGGTGGCGATCACCCTCGGCATCGCCGCGCTCTTCGCGTGGTCCGCGGTTCGGCTGCGTCCACCGGGTCATCGCGCACCCCGCGGCGCGCGTGCTCGCGCCTGGCCTGGGTGCTCTTCGCCGCCTCCGTCATCCCGTCGTACGCGTGGTTCCGGCAGGCGCTGACGACCATGCTCCCCCTCGGCGCTGATCCTCCTGGCGGCCAGCCTGACGCTCGACCACGTGCGCAGCGGGCGGCGCCGGCCCTGGCTGCTGGCGGTCGGGTGCCACGCGCTCGCCCTGACGTTCACCGAGCGGGCACTGGTCGTGCCCTTCGTCGTGCTCGCGGTCCTGCTCGTCGTGCCCGCCGTACCGCGCGACTCCGGCCGGCCCCGGCTGGTCCGCGGTGCGGTGACGCTCGGCCCCGCACGTGCTGCTCAACGTCGTCTTCCTCGTCGCCTACGCCTCGGGCTCGCTACGACAACGGACGGGGAGCCAACCGGGCCTGCTCGACGCCGTGTCAGAAGCTCGGCCGCTGGGTGCTCGCCGACCTGCTGCCCTCGTTCATCGGCGGTCCGGTCGTGTGGCGATCCGGCAACGGCCCCTACTCGTTCGCGTCGACCCCGCTGGGGCTGGTCGTCGCCGCGGCCGCGCTCCTCGCGCTGCTGCTGGCGCTCGCGCGTGCGCACCCCGGGGAGCCTGCGAGCTGCCGCCCCGGTGGCACTGGCGCTGCGCGGCATACGCGGTCCCGGTGCTCGTCATGATCTACCTCGGCCGGCTCGCCAAGCTCGACGACATCGCCGCCGCCGACGACCTGCGGCTGCTCCCGGACGTCAGTGCGGTCGTCGCCATCGCGCTGGCCGCGCTGGTCGGTGCAGTGCTGGAGCGCCGGATGCCACGCGGGGGCGCCGGCCCGGGCCGGCGGACCCGGATGGCGGCCACCGTGGGCGCCGGTACGGCGGTGAGTCCTCGCGACCATCACCTGGGTGGGGTTCGGCCTGCAGTGGCACGACAACCCGACGACCGCCTACCTCGCGAACCTACGGGCCGACGTGGCCCGCACCACGGGCCGGGTCATCCCCACGCCGGTGCCCGACACCGTGGTCCCGGGCTGGGTCGACCCCGGGTTCACGACCCGGCCACTGGTCCGCCTCGTCAACGAGGCGGCCGCGGGCTCGGCGCTGGGCGGCGGACGTCAGCGTCGTCGGCGAGTCGGGGCACCTGGTGCGCAGCTCGCTGGGCCGGCGTGGTGGGCGGGGCGCCACCGAAGGGCTTCTGCGGCTGGGCGCTCCCGGCCGGCCAGCAGCAGGCCACGATCACGCTCGCCCGAGGCGGCGCCGTACTTCCGCGGGTCGGTCGTCCAGCTCGGCGTCCTCGTCGGTGACTCGACCAGGCTCGACCTCGCGGTCACCGGGCGTGACGGCACGACCTCCGGCCACCTCGTCACCGACCCTCCCGAGCTGCTCCGTGGGCCGCACCGGGTGTACGCGCTCGTGCCCCCCGGCACGGCCGTCACCGACATCATCGTCACGGTCACCACACCGAACACGGCAGGGGTCTGCATCACCTCGGCCGAGGTCAGCACCGTCAAGGCGGTGCAGTGAGCGCCGCGCCGCCCGCCCCGGCGTCCCGGGCGGTCCGAGCCTCGCACCACCTCGTCGAGCTCGAGGGGATCAGGGCGATCGCCGCGACCGCCGTGCTCATCACCCACGCCGGGTTCCTCTCCGGCGTGACCGGCCGCAACGTGCTGCCCGGGTTCGTCGCCCGGATGGACATCGGCGTCGCACTGTTCTTCGTGCTCAGCGGGTTCCTGCTCTACCGTCCGCACGCCCGGCACGTGACCACGGGCGCGGCCCTGCCGACGAACCGCACTACGCCCTGCGACGGTTCGCCCGGCTGGTACCCGCCTGGCTGGCGGTCCTGGCCGGCACCCTGGTGCTGGTGCCCGCAGTCGCGCACCGCGGGCGCCGCGCCGTGGACCGCGAACCTGCTCCAGCTGCAGAGCCTGAAGGTCGGAGTGGGACCTCCCGGGCTCGCCCAGCTCTGGAGCCTCAGCACCGAGGTGATGTTCTACGCGGCCCTGCCCGTCGTGGCGCTCCTCGTGTCCAGGGTCGCGGCGCGACGGGGGACGCGTACGCACCTCGCCGCGCTGGCCGCGGTGGCCGCGGCTGCCTGGGCCTTCCGGCTGCTCGATGCTGCCGGGGCCCTGCCATCCGGGTTCACCTGGCTGCGCACCCTGCCGGCCATGGGTGACTGGTTCGTGGCCGGGATGGTGCTCGCCGTCGTCGTGAGCGACCAGCGCCTGCACGCCCGCGCGGCCTCGGTCGTGCGGGCCGCGCCCTGGCACCTGTACGCGCTGGCGGGGTGCGTGTTCTGGGTGCTCACGACGCGCGCCGCCGGGCCCTACGACCTCGTGCCCCCCTCCGAGTGGCAGGCGGTGTCAAGCACGCGGGCTACGGCGTCGTCGCCTTCCTCGTGATCACTCCGTCGGTGCTGGGTGCCCGAACCGTCGTCTCGAGCGTGCTGTCGTCGCGCCCGCTCGTCTACGTCGGCAGCATCAGCTACGGGTTGTTCCTCTGGCACCTACCGATCATGTTCCGCGTTCGGGACGTGCTCGGGCTCAAGCTGTTCGGGTCGGGCTTCTGGGTCACCGTGGTGGTCACCTTCGTCACGTCGTGCCTCGTCGCCGCCGTGAGCTGGCACCTCCTCGAGGCCCCGATCCAGCGCTGGGCCCAACGCCGTACGTCGTCCGGCACCGCCGCCGTGCGGTCGGCGACGGGCTCGGCCCCACGTGGTGGCGAGCGCGAGCAGGAAGAGCGCCAGCGCGCCTGACACGGCATCCCGGTTCGTCGCGAGCGCTGCCGGCCACGGGGCGAGCACCGCCCAGCCCAGCCAGGCCAGCGACGCCACACCGCCGGCCACGAGCAGCAGCCGCGGTCGAGCGACCCACCGCAGCGCGAGGGCCAGCCCGACGGCCGCCGCCCCGAGGAGACCCGCCGATCGCGACGACCAGGACGACCACCCCGACGTCGCCGGCGACCCCCGGTTCGACCTCGTCGGGCACCGTCCCCGGAATGGGTCGTCCGGACCGGACGGCGAGGACGAGAAGGAGCAGGGCCATCACCGCACCGGCGACGAGCGAGGCCACGAAGGCCGCCTGCGGCCCGAAGCGCAGCTCGACCGTCCCCGTGACGCCGGCCGGAACCACCCAGCCCTGGGCCCAGCCGTCGACGGTGACCGGGCGCAGCTCCGTGGAGCCCGCCGTCGCCCGCCACCCCGGGTTCGCGTTCTCGCGGACCACCAGCAGGGTGCTCGTCCGCCTCGGCCGGGGGCAGCGCGACGGTGCGGGAGGTGTCACCCCACGAGCCGGACCGACACCGGACCGCCACCGGTCGACGGTGCGGTGCCCGGGCCGGCCGCCCGTCCGTCGAGGACGAGGTCGCGCACGGCGAACTCCCCCGACGACAGCGTCTGGAGGCGCTGGGCGCCCGTGCCGAGGTCGACCGTGCCGCAGACCTGCAGGGTGACGGGCGCGCGAGCGAGCACCTGGGCGCGGGTACCGGAGACGGTCGTGCCGTAGGACCTGCCGTTGACCTGCACGACCGGGCCGAAGCCGCACGGCACGGCGACCGGCGCGTCCGCGGCGACGGCGCCGGCCCACGGCTCACCGAGCAGGGCGACGTCGCCCACCACCACCGGCATGGTCCGTGCCCCCGTTGCCGTCAGGGCCCGCTGCGCGGTCGTCGCGGTGACGACGATCTTCACGCGCTTCGCCGACACGTCGGGCAGGTCGACCCGTCCGTCGCGGCCGACCGCCCTCGTCACCGTGCGCCCCGCGATGGTCACCTCGACGGCGGTCGGGCGACGACCCGCGACGTCGGGGTCGGCCGACAGGACGAGTCCCTCGACCCGGCGTGGCTCCGGCCAGGTGACGGTGAGCGTCGGCCTGGCGTCACCGGGGCTGGAGGCCCAGTAGGTGCGCGGGTCACCGTCCACGGCCAGCTCCGGTGAGACGCCCGGCTCCGGAATCCACCGGCTCGACCCGCTGGCGCGCACGCCGTCGAGCCGGCGCAGCAGTGTGTCGGCCCCCTCGCCGCTCGCGACGGCCGTCCCGCTCATCGTGTAGTACCGTGGGTGGGCGACGGTGAAGATGCGCCGCATGGAGGTCGCCTCCTCACCCACCCGGCGCCGGTCCGGGGAGCACGCGAGGACGCCGCTGGACATCGGGTAGCAGCCCGGTCGGTCGTCGGTGTTCGCCCTGATGGTGACGACGTCCGGCCCGCGAGGCCGTGGGCGCCAGGCGCACCCAGGGCTGGACGCGGGGCAGCACGCCGGCACCGATGTCGGTCACGCGCACCACGGCCCGGCGGTCGTGGACGGCCTCCACGACCAGGCGCAGGCTGCGGCTCGCACCGGCTGGCACGGCGACCGAAACGGGGTACTTCCGCCGGTCGACGCCGTCGCCGGCCAGTGCCGAGCTGGTCACCGGGGTGCGCACGCGTGCCCCGGTCCGTGACGACCGACAGCGCCGCGACGTCGGCACCGTCGACGGTGTCGAGCATGACGGTCAGCGCCGCCGGCAGGTCGATCGGTCGGCCCAGTCCAGCTGCACCCACTGGCCCCGGGCGTCGTACCCTGCGGATCGCCACGCGGTGTCACCGCTGCCGTCGAAGGCGCGCCACGCGTCCGAGGCGAGGTCCCTCCCCTGCCCGAGGGCCGGCTCGGCGAGGCTGGAGGAGGCCGTCGCGCGGGTCCTCCCCTCGTCGAACCGCACGGTCTGCCACCGGGCGAGGTCGCTGTCGTCCTCGCTGATGCCGGCCGGCCAGTAGTCGTGGTTCGACCGGTGCCCCGGATACGGCTCCTGGCGGCGAGGAGGGGGCCGTAGATGTCGGTGGCCGTCGCGAAGCTCGCCAGGCGCCGCTGCAGGGTGTCGGTCGCCGCCGACCCGCCGGGAGCGACCGCTGCGACCGACGCACTGTCGGCCTCGAGCACGGCGACCTGCCGGGCAGGGCGGCGATGCCCTCGGGTCCGCCGCCGAGGCTGGTGGCGGCTGCGGAGACGGTCGCCGGGCCGGGGCAATGGACGTCGTGGTGCGCATGTCGAACAACTCGAGCTCGCGCAGCGGCCGGTCCAGCCCCCAGTCCGAGGCGGGCGCGAGGTCGGTGGTGCCACCCACAAGCTCCGAACGCCGCCACGGGCGCGCACCACTCGTCACCAAGGCGGCGCGACGACCACCGGCGGGGTAAGCGGGGTTCGGGCGCTGGTGGTCACCGACCAGCAGGACCGGTGACCGCCAGGCTGTCGCAGCAAGGTCAGCAGGTCCGGCCCGCCACGACCTGGGCGACGCGGGCCTCGACCTCGTTGAGCAGCCGGTCGTGCCGCCGGCCCCGCCCAGGGGACCCCGTCACGGACGATCCAGGGCTGCGTCGCCAAAGGCTGCATGGCTCGTCTTGGCTCGCCCCAGAAGCGCGCCGGGCGCGTTGCCGCCCGGGAGCACGAGCGTTCGCCCCCCGTCCGGGTGCTCGGCCGAGCCACTGCGCGGCGTCGGTCCAGGCGTGGGAACCCCGAGGAACTCGCCGCGTTGGAGCAACCCCGATGAATGCCGGCGCCGCAGTCTGTCCGACGAGAGCGAGCACGACCAGCGCGGCGCCAGCTGTGGCCACGGCGCGCGGTGCGCTCCAGCCACCGAACGGCCAGCTGGAAGTCCGTGCGCCACACCGATGGCGATCGGTAGCCGGACGACGACCTCGAACTTGTGGGTGTTGCGGAATGGGGCGAGACCCCGTCGAGAAGGTTCGCCACCGGATCCGCCCGAGGCCCGGAACGCCACCGATGTGGCCGCTGTGACAAGGAGAAGACCGATTAGCAGGCCGCCTCGAGCGAAGATGGCCCACGGTCGCGAGGCACTAGCGAGTCCGAGCAGCCGACCAGCACGACCACCAGCCCAAGAGGATCACATTCCTGGAGGTGAAGACCACCCAGCCCGCGGGCCAGACGGCGAACTCCCCACCCGATGGTCGCAATCCACTGTGTGGTGCCTCTCAGGGCCTCCGTCACACTGGCCGCGGCGGTGGTGACCCGGGCGTCCTCGATCCAGTCGAGGAAGGGCGGGCTGTAGCGGCCGAGCAGGAGCAGCGGCCCACCACCACGCGGTCGCGAGCACGACGGCGGCCGCCCACCAGCCGAGCAGCGACCCGGCGGGCCCGCCTGCCGGGTCAGGATCCACCAGAGCGGCAGCACGAGCGCGGCCAGTCGACGCGACGGCGTTGACCGCCCCGAGCAGCAGGATCGCGCACGCCTGAGCGCGAACGCGGCCGGCCGCTCCCGACCGCCGCTCGACCGCAGACGAGCGGCAGCAGGACCCACGGCGCGACGGCCATCGGCCAGACCTCGACGACGATCGCGCCCGAGGCCGTGAGCATCCGGGGCGACAGCGCGTAGGAGAAGCGCGGCGAGCGACCCGCGACAGGTCGTGCCGACCCCGAGGCGCTCCAGCACGAGGCGCAGCGCCGAGGAAGGCCAGAACCAGCACCAGGGCCCACCACAGCCGCTGGACCACCCAGGCGGGCGATGACCCAGCGTTGGCCGAGCCAGAAGAACGGGCCCATCGGCCAGAGGTAGCCGTAGGCCTGGTTCTGCAGCTGGCCGAACGGCCGCCAGCGGGTCCCACAGGTGCAGCGCCCGGCTGAGGAACCAGCCGGGGTCGGTGAACAGGTCGAACTTGGTGTCCGCCGACGATCCAGCCCGGCGGCTGCACGAAGGCCAGGGCCGACGAGGAAGGCGCGTGGCGCACATGCGAGTCGAGCCGACCACGCGCACCGGCTCGGGTCGGGTCGTCAGCGGTCAGCGTCACCTCGCGCAGCACGATCACGAGGTTCCAGTCGACCACCTCGCGCAGCCCCGGCACCCGGATGCAGCCACTGCGCCCACCGCGGGTGGTAGCGGGCAGCACGTCGAGCACCTCGGCCCGTCCGGCTGCTCGACCGGCGCCCACCGGACCATCGGCCCGCACCGGGCCCGGGAACAGCGACTCGCCCGACGTTGTTCTTGGGCTCGTGGCCGTGCTGCGCGCGTAGCGGCGGCGGCCCGGCGGCCGCCGAGGTAGTGCCAGGGCGACGGTCTCGTGGCCGCCCCACGGCGCCGAACCAGACGGTGTCCATGAGATGAAGACGACGCCGCCGGGCCGGGTGACCCGCAGCATCTCGTCGGCCATCCGCCACGGGTCCGGCACGTGCTCGAGGACGTTGTCGAGAAGTAGCGAGGTCGACGCTGCGGTCGGCGAACGGCAGGTCCATCCCGGTGCCGCACGGACGGTGCTCGCGGCGACCAGCCGCCGGGCCGGCGAGCTCGCCGGCGTCCGGCGTCGAGGCCGGCGTACGGGCGCCCGGCCGCGCGCGAACGCGTCGCGGAAGTAGCCCGGGGCCACCGCCGACGTCGAGCACGGTCAGCGCCGGCGAGGTCGACCAGCGGCGCAGCTGCGCCGACCGAGTCGTCGGCGAGCGCGCCGTAGAAGCGGTCGGGGTCGGTCTGCTCGTACGCGGAAATCGCGGAACAGGTCGACCGACCGCCGCAGGTCCGACGGACGAGCCAGGCGACGCGGACCCGCATCGCACGGCGCAGACCCGATCCCGCGCCGCGTAGACCTCGCGGCTCCGGTCATCAGATGCCCGAAGAGCACACGTCGCGCCACGTTGTCTTCTTCAGCTGGCGAGACACCGACAACCCCGAGGGCGGGGGCGCGGAGCGCTACGTCGAGAAGATGGCTGTGCAGGTCTTGGCGAGCGCGGCTGCACGCGTCACGGTGTTCTGCGCGGCCCACGGCGGACGCCCCGGCGGAGGAGCGCCGCGACGGGGTCCGGGTGCTGCGGCAGGGCGGCCGGATGGGCGTCTACGCCGCCTCGCTGCGACGGCTGGTCGCGCTGGAGCGCGCCGAGGGCCGGTCGACGTGGTCGTCGACGTCCAGAACGGCGTGCCCTTCTTCCGCCCGGGTGACCCGCACCCCGGTGGTCGTGCTGGTGCACCACGTGCACCGCGAGCAGTGGCCGATCGTGTATCGGGCCGGTCGGCCGCGGTCGGGCTGGTGGATCGAGCGCCGGTTCGCGCCCCGCGCCTCTACCGCGGCGCAGCAGTACGTCGCGGTCTCCGAGCGCACCCGCGACGGAGCTGATCGAGCTCGGGGTGCCGCCGGGCGCCGATCGCGATCATCCACAACGGCACCGACCCGCCGCTGTCGACCTCGGCGCCCGCCAGCCCCGACGCCGCGTGTGCGTCGTGCTCGGCCGGCTGGTGCCGCACAAGCAGGTCGAGCACGCCCTCGACGCGGTGCGCCGGCTGCGCGAGCGAGTACCCCGACCTGCGCCTGCGCGTCGTGGGCGACGGCTGGTGGAGCGACCGAGCTGCGCCGAGGACGCCGAGCGCTGGGCGGGCCGACCGGGTCGACCTGCAGGGCCACGTCGACGAGGCCACGCAAGCACGACGAGCTACGGCCTCGGCCTGGGTGCGCGCTCGCCCCGCGTCAAGGAGGGCTGGGGGCTGGTCGTCGTCGAGGCCGGCGTCGCACGGCACCCCGACGGTCGCCTACGCGGGCGCGGGCGGCACCGCGCGAGTCGATCGTCGACGGCCGCACCGGGCTGCTGGTCGACCGACCTGGACGCCATGACCGAGGCCGTCGACGGGCTGCTCCGCGACCCGGCGGCTCGCGCCGCCCTGGGCGCGGCCGCGGTCGAGCACTCGCAGGACTTCACCTGGTCACGGACCGTCGAGGCCTGGGAGTCAGTGCTGACCGACCGGGCAGCCGGCCTGCCGGTGGAGTCGGGCACGGATGCCGTGGCGGCAGCGACCGACGGCCCACGGGGGACGCGGGCGGGCAGCCGACGCGGCTGACGCCGGTCCGGCCGGTGCGGCTGGGGGCGCTCAGCCGCCGTAGTTGAGGAGCTGGTCCGGGGAGAGGACCACCTGCTCGCCGTCGACGACGGCGATCGCGTCCTTGGGGCCGTTGCTCGACACGATGGTGGCGGCGGCAGCGAAGGCCATGCCGAGACCGACGAACAGGCTCACCAGAAGAAGGATGAGCCGGTACGGCGTGCGCCGCCGGCGGTGCTTGTCTCAGTCATGAACCTCGAGAGCCTTTCCTACTGGGCAGTACGACGCATCCTAGCCTGTTCGGACGCCACCCGTGGGGAGGTGCCGGACCTCACACGGCGGCCGTGACGTCCCACACCCTGAAGTCGGGCCCCGAGTGGACCAGCCGCCAGCCGTCGTGGGCCGCCGCGAGCGCCCCGGGCGTGCCCAGCCACTCGACGACGTGGGTGACCCCGTGCCGGCGAAGGCTCGCGGCCGACACCTCCCCGGTGGCCCACCGCTCGTCGGTCGGCGTGTCGTCGACCACGAGGACGGTGCCGTCCCGGTCGACCGACAGGGCGGTGCTGACCAGCGTCCGGCCGGGCACGGCCCGGGGCAGCGGGTCGAGGAACGCCGGGTCGCCGGCCCAGGCCGGGCGCCGCAGGGGCTGCCACGGGAGCGAGAGCACCACCGGCGTGCCGCCGCCCGCACTCACCGCGTCGACGACGGCATCCCACTCGGCGGGGTAGGCCACCGGCCGGTAGGCCGTGTGCACCACCCTCGGCAGGTCGGGCACCGACGCCACGGCGAGGGCCACGACCAGCGCCCCCACGAGGGCGGAGGCCGTGCTGCCACCGTGCCGGCCCACCCACCCGACGGTGACGCCGACGAGCACGGCAGCAGCGAGCACGGACGGCGCGAGCATGCGGTGCTGGTCGCGCAGGAGGGCCAGGCCGGGCACCCGTTGCAGCGCGCTCAGGGCGTCGAGCCCCGGGCCGGACGCGAACCAGGCCAGCGTGGGCGGCCCGACGAGCACGAGCAGCGCCACCACCCCCCGGGTCGTCGACCGCCCGGCCAGGACGGCCACCCCGCCCAGGGCCAGGGCGAGGAGCACCAGGGACGCGGTGAGGGCGACCGGGTCGGTGCGGGAGAGGGGCTGCGCGCCGGAGGCCCAGACGCCGCCTCCCATCAGGGCCGAGGCCCACTCCCCCAGACCCGAGTCGTCGGCGAGGGCGAAGGCCGCCGGCCCGTCGGGGTCGGCCGGGACGCCGCCGACGAGCAGCGCCGGCAGCAGCCAGGGGCGTGCACCAGAGCACTCCCACCCCGGCGACCAGCAGCACCCTGGCCGGCGTTCGGTCCGGGCGCGAGAGCTCGACCAGCACGGCGGCCACCAGGGCCAGCACCCCGCCCCAGGGGGTCACGGCGGCGGGGGCGGCGACCAGGACCAGGAGCACGAGCCGTCGCCCCGTCGACCACCGCGAGCGGCCGACGACCACGATCCACGGCAGGCAGGCGTACCCGAGCAGGGTGGGCACCTGCCCCAGGAGCAGCCGCTCGGCGACATAGGGGTTCCAGACGGCCAGCCAGGCCGTGGCCGCCGCTGCCGCGGTGCCCGCGCGGCGGACGACCAGGCCCGCCCCCAGCCCCGCGAGGAGGAGGCACGCCACGAGGAGGACGACCTGCTGCACCGCGGGCGGGACCACGAACGACGCCAGCCAGGTCAGGGCGTCGAGCGGCCAGGCCCGCAGGGCCGACGCGGTGCTCGGCAGCAGCGACTCGGGTGCCGCCGGCGCCGGCACGGTGACGAAGTCACGCACCAGCCGGTAGCCGGACCCGCGAACCCCGGACAGCACGACTCCCGTGGCCACCAGCGCCGAGACCAGGGCGCCGAGCACCGGTGCGTGGGCCGGGTCGAGGCGGTCTCTCAGCCGCGGGTGGTCGGCCGCGGCGCGCGTTGGCACCGCCTCGGTCGACACCCGCGTCAGCCTAGTTGCAGGCGCGTGCGGCCACGGGTCGTACCCTGACACGCGTGTCGAGGACGACAGCACGTGCGGAGACGGCCCGAGGGGCCGTCCTCGTCGCCGTCGGCATGACCGCGATGAACGTCGCGGCCTACGCTTTCACGCTGCTCGCCGCCCGGCGGCTCGGCCCGGACGGCTACTCGGTGGTCGCGGCCCTGATGGGCGTCGTGCTCGTCGTAACGTGCTCGCGCTCGGGGTCCAGGCGACGACCGCGCGCCACGTCGCGCAGCACGGGGACGACCCGCGCGTTGCCGCCGAGATGGTGCGCACCGCGGTCCGCTCGGCCCTGGCCCTGGGCGCCCTCTGCCTGGTGCTCTCCCCCGTCGCCGCCGTGCTGCTGCACCTCGACAGCTGGCTCACCGCCGCCACCGTGGCGGTCACCGCCGCCGCGCTCACCGTCACCGGCGCCCAGCTCGGCATCCTCCAGGGGCACCGGAGCTGGCGCGCGTTCGCCGGGCTGAGCCTCACCACCGGGGCGGGGCGGCTGCTCGTCGGCGGCGCCGCGGTGCTGCTGTGGCCGACTCCCCTGGGCGCCATGACCGGGGTGGCCCTCGGTGCCGTCGGGCCGTTGCTCGTCGGCCGGCGGCTGACCCGGCCGGCGGCGGGCGCCGCCCCGGCGACCGAGGCGGGCACCACCGCGCCGGCCCGGCCCAGGGGCACCCTGCGCGACCTGGCGCACGACTCGCACACGCTGCTCGCCTTCTTCGCGCTGACCCAGCGTCGACGTCTTGCTCGCCCGGGTGATGCTGCCGCCGCACCAGGCCGGGCTCTACGCCGTCGGGCCTGATCCTGACCAAGGCGGTGATGTTCCTGCCGACGTTCTCACCGTCATGGCCTTCCCCGCGATGGCCCGGCGGGCGCGGCACCGCGTACCTGCACCTCGCCGGGCTGGGGCTCGTGTTCGGCATCGGGCTCGTGGCCGTGGCCGGCACCCTCGTGCTGCCGCGCCTCGCCCTGCGTTCGTCGGTGGCCAGGCCTACGCCGCCGTGCAGGACCCGACCTGTGGCTGTTCGCGCTGCTGGGCACGGTGATCGCGATGATCCAGCTGCTCGTGCAGACGGCGCTGGCCCGCGCCCACCGGCACGCGGTGTGGTGGGTCTGGGGCGCCTTGGCGCCGTGCTCGCCGTCGTGCCGTTCGTGGCCACCGGGCACGCGCTGCTGCTGCTGATGCTCGCCGTCGACACCGTGCTGCTCGCCGTGCTGGTGCGGGTCACGTGGGCCGACCCGTGGTCGGGCCCGACGGCGCCGGTGAGACCGACGACCTGATCGACGACGCGCTGCCCGGTGCCCCGAGCACACCCGGCGCCGCGCGACGTGCCTAGTGCGCCGCCTCGTGCCAGCTCCGACCGACCCCCACGCTGACGTCGAGCGGCACGTCCATCTCGACGGCCGCACCCATCTCGCGCCGGACCAGCGCCTCGACCGCCTCGCGCTCCCCCGGCGCCACCTCGAGCACGAGCTCGTCGTGCACCTGGAGCAGGATCCGCGACGCGCAGCCCCTCGGTGGTCAGCGCCGCGTCGACGCCCTTCATCGCGAGCTTGATGATGTCGGCCGCCGACCCCTGGATGGGCGCGTTGAGCGCCATCCGCTCGGCGCCCTCGCGGCGCTGCCGGTTGTCGCTGGTGAGGTCGGGCAGGTAGCGGCGCCGGCCGAGCATCGTGGCGGTGTAGCCGGTGGCCCGGGCCTCGGCCACGACCTCGCGCAGGTAGTCGCGCACCCCGCCGAACCGGGCGAAGTACTCGTCCATCAGGCCCTGCGCCTCGCCGGTGGAGATGGTGAGCTGCTTGGACAGCCCGAACGCCGACAGCCCGTAGGCGAGGCCGTAGCTCATCGCCTTGACCTTGCTGCGCATCGCCGGGCGTGACGTCCTCCGGCTCGACGTGGAAGACCCGCGCGCCGACGAAGCGGTGGAGGTCCTCGCCGGTGCGGAACGCCTCGATCAGGCCCTCGTCGCCGGACAGGTGCGCCATGATCCGCATCTCGATCTGGCTGTAGTCGGCCGACATCAGCGACTCGTAGCCCTCGCCGACGACGAAGACCTCGCGGATGCGGCGCCCCTCCTCGGTGCGGATCGGCACGTTCTGCAGGTTCGGGTCGGTGGAGCGACAGCCGGCCGGTGGCGGCGATGGTCTGGATGTAGGTGGTGTGGATGCGCCGGTCGGGCGCGACCGACTTGATCAGCCCCTCGACGGTGACCCGCAGCCGGGCGGTGTCGCGGTGCCGCAGCAGGGCCTCGAGGAACGGGTGCTCGGTCTTGGCGAACAGGTCGGCGAGCGCGTCGGCGTCGGTGGTGTAGCCGGTCTTGGTGCGCTTGGTCTTGGGCATGCCGAGCTGGTCGAAGAGCACCTCCTGCAGCTGCTTGGGGCTGCCGAGGTTGACGTCGCTGGCGCCGATGGCGTCGTAGGCGTCCTGCTGGGCCTGGCGCATCTTGGCCGCGAAGTCGGCCTCGAGCTCGGCCAGGGCCGGCTCGTCGACGGCGATGCCGGTGCGCTCCATCCGCGCCAGGATCTCGACGAGCGGCAGCTCGAGGTCGCGCGAGCAGCTCGGTGCCGCCGGTCTCGTCGAGCCGCTCGTGGAGCACGGCGGACAGCTCGAGCACGGCGCGCGCCCGGACCATCGCGTCGCGGGCCGCGGTGTCGTCGTCGGCCGCGAAGTCGAGCATCCCCTGGTCGCCGGCGGCCTCCTCGGCCTTGAGCTCGCGGCCGAGGTGGCGCACCACGAGGTCCTCGAGGTCGTAGGAGCGCTGGTCGGGGCGCACCAGGTAGGCCGCGAGCGCGGTGTCGCTGGTGATGCCGGCCAGGGTCAGCCCGCGGGTCGGACAGCGCCTGGAGCTGCTCCTTGGCGTCGTGCAGCACCTTGGGGGCGTCGGGGTCGGCCAGCCAGCCGGCGAGGGCGTCCTCCTGCTCGCGGGTCAGCGCGGTGAGGTCGAGGTAGGCGGTGCTGCCGTCGTCGCCGGCCAGCGCGACGGCGCCGGCGTCGCCCGTTGCCGCCGCGGTACTGGCCGACGACGACCACCCCGTGCGGCACCGTGCGCCCGACGGCGCCGTCACCGAACCGGACGGCCAGGTCGTCGGCGGTGAACACGTCGCCCTCGAGCTCGAAGCCGCCCTCGACCTCGTCCTGCTCGACGTCGAAGGTCGCGAAGAGCCGCTCGCGCAGCACCCGGAACTCCAGGCCGTCGAAGACCCGGTGCACCTCCTCGCGGTCCCAGGACTGGCGCTCGAGGTCGTCGACGCGACAGCGGCAGGTCGAGGTCGTCGACCAGCTGGTTGAGCCGGCGGTTGCGCAGCACGCCGTCGAGGTGCTCGCGCAGGCTCTCGCCGGCCTTGCCCTTGATCTCGTCGACGTGGGCGACGACGCCGGCGAGGTCGCCGTACTGGCCGAGCCACTTGGCGGCGGTCTTCGGGCCGACCCCGGGCACGCCGGGCAGGTTGTCGCTCGTCTCGCCGACGAGCGCGGCGAGGTCGCTGTAGCGCTCGGGCGGCACGAGGTACTTCTCGGTGACCGCGGCGGGGTCCATCCGCCACACCTCGGACACCCCGCGCACCGGGTAGAGCAGCGTGACCTTGTCGTTGACGAGCTGGAACGCGTCGCGGTCGCCGGTGCAGATGACCACCTCGTGGCCCTGCTCGACGGCCCGGTGGGTGAGGGTGGCGATGACGTCGTCGGCCTCGAAGCCCTCGACCCCGAGGTGCTTGACCCGCAGCGCGTCGAGCACCTCGCGCAGCAGCGGCAGCTGGCCGGAGAACTCGGTGGGGGTGGCCGAGCGGCCGGCCTTGTACTCGGGGTACTCGGCGGCCCGGAAGGTCTTGCGCGACACGTCGAAGGCCACGCCGACGTGGGTCGGCGCCTCGTCGCGCAGCACGTTGATCAGCATCGAGGTGAAGCCGTAGACGGCGTTCGTGTGCTGGCCGGTGCTCGTCGAGAAGTTCTCGACCGGGAGGGCGAAGAAGGCGCGGTAGGCCAACGAGTGTCCGTCGAGGAGGAGGAGCTTCACGCATGGCAGCCTAACCACCATGACCGACACCACCGACGCCCCCGACCCGGCCCGCTCCGACCGCCCCGACCTCGACGGCCGGCGCCGCCGCGCTGCAGGCGATGAACCCCGACTCGCTGATGCAGCGGATGGGCATCGAGATCGTCGAGGCGACCGCCGAGCGGCTCGTCGCGACCATGCCCGTCGAGGGCAACACCCAGCCCTACGGCCTGCTGCACGGCGGCGCCTCGGTGGTGCTCGCCGAGACCCTCGGCTCGTTCGGGGCCGCCCTGCACGCCGGGCCCGGCAAGGCCGTCGTCGGCCTCGACATCAACGCCACCCACCACCGCGCCGCGCGCTCGGGCCTGGTCACCGGCGTCGCGACGCCGATCAGCCTGGGCCGCACGCTGGCCTGCTACGAGGTCGTCGTCACCGACGAGGACGGCAAGCGCATCTGCACGAGCCGGATCACCTGCCTGATCCGGGATGCCGCGCCGGGCGCCTGACACTCCGCCTCGCTGCGGCAGTCGTGCGGGCGGGACCACCCAGCACCGCGCTCGACGATGGCGGCTACGGGCCAACGAGCCTGCGGGCCCGCCGAAGGCCCACGACGGGCGGTCAAGACCACCGGGCGCGACGGCAGCGCTGTCAGACGACGGGGCGCGACGGCGCCGCGAACGCACGGCTGCGCAGCGAGCGGCGGCGGCGGAGCAGCTCGTGGCCGGTCTCGACGCCCTCCGGCGCGAGCTTGCGGCGCAGCTGGCCCGTGGACACGATGCGGCGCACGACGACCGAGGAGAACCCCAGCCGGGCGAAGAACCGGTTGGCGTCGCGGCTGTTGGTCGGCACGTTCGACACGACCAGCTCGCAGCCGGACCGCTCGGCGGTCGACAGCACCGCGGCGATCAGCGCCTTGGCGACCCCGTGCCGACGGGCGTCGGGCCCGACCCAGAGCTGCTCGATGGCGAGCTCGGCCTGGGGGCTCAGCCCGAACGGGTTCTCGGTGGTGATCGCGTAGCCGACGGCCTCGCCGTCGAGGCGGGCCACGAAGGCCTGCACGCCCGGCCGGCACAGCGCGGTGGTGAGCCGCCCGTCGGTGACGCAGCGGTTCGCGGCCTCCTTGCTGGAGCCCGAGTCGACCCGCGCCGCCAACCAGAGACCGGTGACGTCCCGCAGGTCGTCCCGGTCCACCGGCACCACGTCCACCGTCCGCCTGGGCACAGCACCTCCGTCGTCGGTCACTGGGTGCGGCGCCTTCACGCGCCGCCATCCGGGAGAAGGACTCCCGAGCACCCGACCCTAGACCCCGGTCGTGCCGGGCGGAAGGGCGGATAGATGATCATTGAACCACCCCCGTAGGGTAGCCCGGTGACCTCGATGTTCCCCGGCTTCGGGACCGTTCTCAACGTTCTCACAGTGCTCGTCGGAGCCGGTCTGGGGATGCTGGTGGGGCACCGCCTGCGCGAGCACACCCGCTCGGTCGTCACCGACGTGCTCGGCCTGGTCACCCTGCTCGTCGCGGGGCTGTCGGCGGTCGCCGTGACCGACCCGGCGCTGCGCGACGCCGTCGGCACGGGGTTCCCGCTGCTCATCGTTCTCGGGGCCCTGCTCATCGGCTCGATCGCCGGCTCGGCCCTGCGCATCGAGGACCGCCTCGAGGGGCTGGCCGGCCGGATCCAGGCCTGGGTGGCCCGCCGCTCGCGCTCCGAGGGTGGCACCGACCACGCTGCGAGGGAACGTTTCATCGAGGGGTGGCTCACGGCATCCCTGCTGTTCTGCGTCGGCCCGCTGACCATCCTCGGCTCGCTCAACGACGGGCTGGGGCGCGGCATCGACCAGCTGGCCCTGAAGTCGGTGCTCGACGGGTTCGCCGCGATGGCGTTCGCCGCGAGCTTCGGGGTCGGCGTGATGCTGTCGGCCGTGTCGGTGCTCGTCGTGCAGGGCACGCTGACCGTGTTCGGGGTGCTGCTCGGCGGCCTGGTGCCCGACGCGCACATCTCCGCCCTCACCGCCACCGGCGGGCTGCTGCTGGCCGGAATCGGGCTGCGGCTGCTGCGGATCCGCGACGTGCCGGTGGGCGACATGCTGCCCGCCCTGCTCGTCGCTCCCCTGCTCACCCAGGTCGTCGTCTGGCTGCGCTGAGGGCTGCCCGTCACCTGCCGCTCGGCTCCGGTCTTCAGGCGGCTTTGGATGCCGACCGGCTCGGCTCCGCGCCACCCTCGCCTGCCGGTGGGCTCCGGTTCTCAGGCGGCTTTGGATGCCGATGGGCTCGGCTCCGCGTCACCCTCACCTACCGTCGGCTCCGGTTCTCAGGCCGCCTGGGATGCCGATGGGCTCGCCTCCGCGCCTCGCCTACCGCTCGGCTCCGGTTCTCAGGCCCTGGATGCCGGCGGGCTCGCCTCCGCGTCCGGCTCACCGGTGAGGGTTGGCCCGTGTTGCTTGGGAGTGCGTACAAGAGCCACAGGGCATCTCTCGCCCGCAGCCCCGTGACGAGGGATGGCTAGTGGCTGCCTGGGAGGGCATGGAAGAGCCACAGGGCATCTCTCGTCCGGGACCTCCGTGGCGAGGGATGCCCCGCGGCTGGGTGGTGGCCCGTCGGACAGCCGTCGGCCATCCCTCGTACTGGGCGGCTGGCTGCGGCTGAACAAGCCCGACGTCACTGTGACGTCGGGGATGTTCAGGGGTGGCGGGGAAGCTTCCCCGACGGCGATGAGCTTCCCCGACGTCACTGTGACGGCGGGGAAGGTCGGACCGAGGGTCAGGCCTTCTCCATGCCGGCGACCACGGCGTCCGCGACCTCGCGCATGCCCATCCGGCGGTCCATGGCGGTCTTCTGGATCCACCGGAAGGCGTCGGCCTCGCTGATCTTCAGCTTGGTCATCAGCACGCCCTTGGCGCGGTCGACGGCCTTGCGGGTCTCGAGCCGGTCGCCCAGGTCGGCGACCTCGGCCTCGAGGGCCTTCAGCTCGCTCCACCGCGACAGCGCGATGTCGAGCGCCGGCGTGACGTCGCTGGCCGTGAACGGCTTGACCACGTAGGCCATGACGCCGGCGTCGCGGGCCCGCTCGACGAGCTCGGTCTGGCTGAACGCCGTGAGCATGACGACCGGGCAGATCCGCTCCTTGCCGATCTGCTCGGCGGCGGTGATGCCGTCCATGACCGGCATCTTGACGTCCATGATGACGATGTCGGGCTTGAGGTCGAGGGCCATGGCGACGGCCTGCTCGCCGTCGCCGGCCTGGCCGACCACCTCGTAGCCGGCTTCCCCGAGCATCTCGGCGAGGTCGAGGCGGATGATCGCCTCGTCCTCGGCCACGAGGACGCGCTTGGTCGACGAGGGGGCCGCGGGCGGCGTGGTCTCACTCATGTGCCGGGAGCGGGACTTGAACCCGCACGCCCTTGCGGGCAGAGGATTTTGAGTCCTCCGTGTCTGCCATTCCACCACCCCGGCCGGGGCGACGTCAGTCTATCGACGACGGACCCCCGGCCTCAGACGGCCCCGGTCGCGATGTCGCTGTAGGCGGGCGCGACCCGGTTCTTGGCGTCCCCGATGCGGTGGACGCGCAGGGCGTTGGTGGAGCCGGGGATGCCGGGGGGCGAGCCGGCGACGATGATCACGTTGTCGCCCTCGACGACGCGACCGGCCGCCATCAGCACCTCGTCGACCTGCATCGCCATCTCGTCGGTGTGCCGGGCGTCGCGGCACGAGGAAGGTCTCGACGCCCCAGGTCAGCGCGAGCTGGCTGCGGGTCCACTGGTTCGGCGTGAACGCCAGCATCGGGATGCGCGGGCGCACCCGCGACAGCCGGCGGGTCGAGTCGCCGCTCGTGGTGAAGGTGATGAGGTACTTGCAGCCGAGCAGCTCGCCGATCTCGGCGGCCGCGGCGGTGACCGCCCCGCCCTTGGAGTTCGGGCGGGTGCCGAGCGGGCGGATGCGGTGCAGCCCGTGGTCCTCGGTGTTCTCGATGATCCGCGCCATCGTGCGCACCGCGGCGAACGCGTGCTTGCCGACGCTGGTCTCGCCGGAGAGCATCAGCGCGTCGGCGCCGTCGAGCACGGCGTTGGCGACGTCGGAGGCCTCGGCGCGGGTGGGGCGGCTGTTCTCGATCATCGACTCGAGCATCTGGGTGGCGACGATGACCGGCTTGGCGCGGCGGCGGGCGATCTCGCAGGCGCGCTTCTGCACGAGCGGCACCTCCTCGAGCGGCATCTCGACGCCGAGGTCGCCGCGGGCCACCATGACGCCGTCGAAGGCCCGGATGATCTCGTCGAGGTTGTCGACCGCCTGCGGCTTCTCGATCTTGGCGATGACGGGCAGGCGCAGCCCCTCCTCGTCCATGATCTGGTGCACGTCGCGGATGTCGTCGGCGGTGCGCACGAAGGACAGCGCGATCATGTCGACGCGCATCTGCAGCGCCCAGCGCAGGTCGTCCTTGTCCTTCTCCGACATCGCGGGGACCGACACCGCGACGCCGGGCAGGTTGATGCCCTTGTTGTTCGACAGCGTGCCGCCCTCGAGCACCTGGCAGACGACGTCGGTCTCGGTGACCGACGTGGCGATCAGCGCGAGCTTGCCGTCGTCGATGAGGATGCGGTCGCCGGCGGTGACGTCGCCGGGGAGGCCGGAGTACGTGGTGCCGACCTCCTTCTCGTCGCCGGGGACGTCGCGGGTGGTGATGGTGAAGGTCGAGCCCGGCACGAGCTGGATCGGGCCGTTCTCGAACCGTGCGGTGCGGATCTTGGGACCCTGCAGGTCGACGAGGATGCCGACCGCGCGGCCGGTCTGGTCGCTCGCCTTGCGCACGTCCTTGTAGACCTGCTCGTGGTCGTCGTGGTCACCGTGGCTGAGGTTGAGCCGGGCGACGTCCATGCCGGCCCGGACGAGCTCTCGGAGGTTCTCGGCCGAGCTGGTGGCGGGTCCGAGGGTGCAGACGATCTTGGCGCGACGCATGAGGTCGAGCCTAGCGGTGCAAGCGCTTCCACCGTGACGCGGGCCACAGTTCGGACCCGCCCCACGACGCCCCTGCTCAGGGCAGGAGCGGGCGGTCGGTCGGGTTGATCGGGCGCGGCAGGCGGGACGGCTTGCCCATCAGCCAGGCGTCGACCTCGTGCGCGGCGGAGCGCCCCTCGGCGATCGCCCAGACGATGAGCGACTGGCCACGACCGGCGTCGCCGGCGACGAAGACCCCCGGGACGGACGGTCATGTAGGCGTCGTCGCGGGCCGCGTTGGTGCGGGCGTCACGTTCGACACCGAGCTGGTCGAGCAGCTCGCGCTGCGGGCCGAGGAAGCCCATCGCGAGCAGCACGAGCTGCGCGGGGATCTCCTTGTCGCTGCCCTCGACCTTCTCGAAGCCGCTCTCGCCCATGACGACCTCGTGCAGCCGCAGCGCCGCGACCCGGCCCTGCTCGTCGCCGACGATCTCGCTGGTCGACACGGCGTACACCCGGTCGCCGCCCTCCTCGTGCGCGGAGGCGACGCGGAAGGTCATCGGGTAGGTCGGCCACGGCTGGTGCGCGGCCCGCTCGGCCGGCGGCTGCGGCATGATCTCGAGGCTGGTCACCGAGCGGGCGCCCTGGCGGTGCGCCGTGCCGATGCAGTCGGCGCCGGTGTCGCCGCCGCCGATGACGATGACGTCCTTGCCGGCGGCGGTGACCTGGCCGGTGACGCTCTGGCCGAGCGCGACCCGGTTGGCCGGCGGGAGGAAGTCCATGGCCTGCATGACGCCGTCGAGCTCGCGCCCGGGCACCGGCAGGTCGCGCGGCACGGTGGCGCCGATCGCGACGACCACGGCGTCGAACCGCTTGCGCAGGTCGGCGCCGGTGAGGTCGCGCCCGACCTCGACCCCGGTGCGGAAGCGGGTGCCCTCGGACTTCATCTGGCGCGATCCGCCGGTCGAGGACCGACTTCTCCATCTTGAACTCGGGGATGCCGTAGCGCAGCAGGCCGCCCGGCTGGTCGGCCCGCTCGTAGACGGCCACGGTGTGGCCGGCGCGGGTCAGCTGCTGGGCCGCGGCCAGCCCGGCCGGGCCGGAGCCGACGACGGCGACGGTCTTGCCGGAGAGCCGCTCGGGCGCCTCGGGGGTCACCGTGCCGTTGGCGAAGGCGCGGTCGATGATGCTGACCTCGACCTGCTTGATCGTGACGGCCGGCTGGTTGATGCCGAGCACGCACGCCGACTCGCACGGGGCCGGGCAGAGCCGGCCGGTGAACTCGGGGAAGTTGTTGGTCGCGTGCAGGCGGTCGATGGCCTGGCGCCACTCCCCCTTCCAGGCGAGGTCGTTCCACTCGGGGATCAGGTTGCCCAGCGGACAACCGCTGTGGCAGAACGGGATACCGCAGTCCATGCAGCGGCCGGCCTGACGCTGCAGCTCGGTGACCGGCTGCTCCTCGTAGACCTCCTTCCAGTCCTTGATGCGGACCGGCACCGGTCGACGGCGGGGCAGCTCGCGCTCACGCGTCTTGAGAAAGCCCTGGGGGTCAGCCACGGGAGGCCTCCATGATCCGCTCCCACACCTGGGGGCCGTCGGGGTCGAGGCCCTCCGCCGCGGCCTTGGACCGCACGTCGATGACGCGCTGGTAGGCACGGGGCAGGACCAGGGTGAAGGCCGACCGGGCGGTGTCCCAGTCGGCGAGGAGCCGCGCCGCGACCGACGAGTCGGTCCACGCGTGGTGCCGCTCGAGCAGGTCGTGCACGACGAGCTCGTCCTCGGGCCGCAGCGGGCCGAGGTCGACCAGCTCGCGGTTGACGTGCGAGTGGTCGAGGTCGAGCACGTAGCCGACGCCGCCGGACATCCCGGCCGCCACGTTGCGCCCGGTGGGGCCGAGGATGAGCGCGGTGCCGCCGGTCATGTACTCCAGGCCGTGGTCGCCGACGCCCTCGACGACCGCCGTGGCGCCCGAGTTGCGCACGCAGAAGCGCTCGCCGACCCGGCCGCGCAGGAACAGCTCGCCGGACGTCGCGCCGTAGCCGATGACGTTGCCGGCGATGACGTTCTCCTCGGCGACCAGCGCCGAGCCCGGTGCCGGCCGCACGACGACCCGGCCGCCGGACAGGCCCTTGCCGACGTAGTCGTTGGCGTCGCCCTCGAGCCGCAGGGTGATGCCGGCCGGCAGGAACGCGCCGAAGCTCTGGCCGGCGGACCCGGTGAGGGTGTAGTCGATGGTGCCGTCCGTCGAGGCCCTGCGGGTGCGACTTGGTGACCTCGTGGCCGAGCATCGTGCCGACGGTGCGGTTCACGTTGCGGATGGAGAACCGCGCGGTGACCGGCGCGCCGTGGTCGATGGCGTCGCGGGCGGCGGCGATGAGCTGGTGGTCGAGGGCCTTCTCGAGGCCGTGGTCCTGGGCGACCGTGTGGTGCGTGCCCGAGCCGTCGGGGCTGTGCACCTCGGCGAGGATCGGGCTCAGGTCGAGGCCGGAGGCCTTCCAGTGGGTGATCGCCTTGGCGGTGTCGACGTAGCGGATCTGGCCGATCGCCTCCTCGATGCTGCGGAAGCCGAGCGCGGCGAGGTGCTCGCGGACCTCCTCGGCGATGTACTCGAAGAAGGTCTCGACGAACTCCGGGGCGCCCGAGAAGCGGGCCCGCAGCTCGGGGTTCTGGGTCGCGATGCCGACCGGACAGGTGTCGAGGTGGCAGACCCGCATCAGGATGCAGCCGGACACCACGAGCGGTGCGGTGGCGAAGCCGAACTCCTCGGCCCCGAGCAGCGCGGCGATGACGACGTCGCGGCCGGTCTTGAGCTGGCCGTCGACCTGCACGACGATGCGGTCGCGCAGCCCGTTGAGCACCAGGGTCTGCTGGGTCTCGGCCAGGCCGAGCTCCCACGGGCCGCCGGCGTGCTTGAGGCTGGTCAGCGGGCTGGCCCCGGTGCCGCCGTCGTGGCCGGAGATGAGCACCACGTCGGCGTGCGCCTTGCTGACGCCCGCCGCGACCGTGCCGACGCCGACCTCGGACGACCAGCTTGACGTGGATCCGGGCCTCGGGGTTGGCGTTCTTGAGGTCGTGGATCAGCTGGGCGAGGTCCTCGATCGAGTAGATGTCGTGGTGCGGCGGCGGGCTGATCAGCCCGACGCCCGGCGTCGAGTGCCGGGTCTTCGCGATCCACGGGTAGACCTTGGGCCCGGGCAGCTGGCCGCCCTCCCCCGGCTTGGCGCCCTGCGCCATCTTGATCTGGATGTCGTCGGCGTGGGTGAGGTAGAGCGAGGTCACCCCGAAGCGGCCGGACGCCACCTGCTTGATCGCCGAGCGGCGCTCGGGGTCCATCAGGCGCTCGGCGTCCTCGCCGCCCTCACCGGTGTTGGACCGGGCCTTGAGCCGGTTCATCGCGATGGCGAGGGTCTCGTGGGCCTCCATGCTGATCGAGCCGTAGCTCATCGCCCCGGTGTTGAACCGCTGGACGATCGAGCTGACCGGCTCGACCTCGTCGATCGGCACGGGCGGGCGCGGGTCGGTGCCACCGAGCTCGAAGAGCCCGCGCAGCGTCATCAGCCGGCCGGCCTGCTCGTCGATCCGCGAGGTGTACTGCTTGAAGACGTCGTAGCGCCGGGCCCGGGTGGCGTGCTGCAGCCGGAAGACGGTGTCGGGGTCGAACAGGTGCGGCTCGCCCTCGCGGCGCCACTGGTACTCGCCACCGACGAGCAGCTTGCGGTGCGCCTGCCGGATGCCGTCGGGCGGGTAGGCGGCCGCGTGCCGGGACGCGGTCTCGGCCGCGATGACGTCGAGGCCGACGCCGCCGAGCTGGCTGACCGTGCCGGTGAAGAACTCGTCGACGAGGTCCTGGGACAGGCCGATCGCCTCGAAGACCTGGGCGCCGCGGTAGGAGGCGACCGTCGAGATGCCCATCTTCGACATCACCTTGAGCACGCCCTTGCCGAGCGCCTTGATCAGGTTGGCGACGGCCTTCTCCTCGGTGACCGCGGTGATGGCGCCGTGGCGCACCATGTCCTCGACGGTCTCCATCGCGAGGTAGGGGTTGATCGCCGCCGCGCCGTAGCCGACGAGCAGGGCCACGTGGTGCACCTCGCGGACGTCGCCGGCCTCGACGACGAGGCCGACCTGGGTGCGGGTCTTCTCGCGGATCAGGTGGTGGTGCACCGCGGAGGTGAGCAGCAGCGACGGGATCGGCGCGAGGTCGCGGTCGGAGTCGCGGTCGGAGAGCACGACGAAGCGCGCGCCCTCGCTGATCGCGGCCGAGACCTCGGCGAAGATCTCGTGCAGCCGGGCCCGCAGGGCCTCCTCGCCGCCGCCCACGTCGTAGGTGCCCTTGACGACGACCGTGCTGTAGCCGGGCAGGTCGCCGTCGGCGTTGATGTGCACGATCTTGGCGAGCTCGTCGTTGTCGATGACCGGGAACGGCAGCACGACCTGGCGGGCGTGCGCCGGGGTGGCGTCGAGCACGTTGCCCTCGGGGCCGATCGAGCTGCCCAGCGAGGTGACGAGCTCCTCGCGGATGGCGTCGAGCGGCGGGTTGGTGACCTGCGCGAACAGCTGGGTGAAGTAGTCGAAGAGATCCGCGGCCGCTCCGAGAGCACCGCGATCGGGGTGTCGGTGCCCATCGAGCCGAGCGCCTCGCCGCCGGTGGCGGCCATCGGCGCGATCAGGATCTTCAGCTCCTCCTCGGTGTAGCCGAAGGTGCGCTGGCGCCGGGCCACCGAGGCCGGGGTGTGGATGATGTGCTCGCGCTCGGGCAGGTCGGCCAGGCCGATCAGGCCGGCGTGCAGCCACTCCTCGTAGGGGTGCTCGCCGGCGAGGGTCGACTTGACCTCCTCGTCGCTGACGATGCGGCCGGCGGCGGTGTCGACGAGGAACATCCGGCCCGGCTGCAGCCGGCCGCGGCGGACGACCCGCTCGGGCTCGATGTCGAGCACGCCGGCCTCGGACGCGAGCACGACCAGGCCGTCGTCGGTGACCCAGTAGCGGCCCGGGCGCAGGCCGTTGCGGTCGAGCACGGCGCCGATGACGGTGCCGTCGGTGAAGGTGACGCAGGCCGGGCCGTCCCACGGCTCCATGAAGCGTGGAGTGGAACTCGTAGAACGCCCGCCGGGCGGGGTCCATCGACTCGTGGTTCTCCCAGGCCTCCGGGATCATCATCAGCACCGAGTGCGGCAGCGACCGGCCACCGAGGTGCAGCAGCTCGAGCACCTCGTCGAAGGTCGCGGAGTCGGAGGCGCCCGGGGTGCAGATCGGGAAGACCCGGTCGAGGTCGCCCGGGAAGAGGTCGGAGCTGATCTGGCTCTCGCGGGCCCGCATCCAGTTGCGGTTGCCCTTCACGGTGTTGATCTCGCCGTTGTGCGCGATCATCCGGTACGGGTGGGCCAGCGGCCAGCTCGGGAAGGTGTTGGTCGAGAAGCGCGAGTGCACCAGGGCCAGCTCGGAGGCGAACCGCTCGTCGGACAGGTCGGGGAAGAACGGCTCGAGCTGCCCGGTGGTGAGCATGCCCTTGTAGACCACGGTGCGGGCCGACAGCGACGGGAAGTAGACCTCGGCCTCGTGCTCGGCGCGCTTGCGCAGGCAGAAGGCGACCCGGTCGAGCTCGATGCCGCGCAGGCCCTGCTCGGAGGCGACGAAGAGCTGGCGGAAGTACGGCATGCACTCGCGGGCGGCGCGGCCGACGAGGTCGGGCGTCACCGGCACGTCGCGCCAGGCGAGGACCCGCAGGCCCTCGCTCGCCGGCGATCTCCTCGATGCGGGTCTGGGCGACCGCCCGCTCGTCGGCGTCGTCGGGCAGGTAGGCCATGCCGACGGCGTACGCGCCGGCCGGCGGCAGGTCGGCATCCAGCACGGCCCGGAAGAACGCGTCCGGGACCTGGGTGAGGATGCCGGCGCCGTCACCGACCAGCGGGTCGGCGCCGGTGGCGCCGCGGTGGTCGAGGTTGCGCAGGGCGTCGAGGGCGTGGACGACGATGTCGTGGCCGGCGGTGCCCCGCATCGTCGCCACCATGGCCACACCGCAGGCGTCGTGCTCGTGCTCGCGGCGGTACAGGCCGGTGTCGGCGGGCTGGGCGGAGAAGCGGGCGACGGTCACGTCGCATCACCGTCCTCGGGGTCGTCGGCCACTGGGGACCGGGCACGGCAAGGTCAGGCGCGGACGGCTCTGGCCACGTCCCGGAAGGATATCGCCAGCCCTGCGCGTCTTGCTATCTGAGCCGCGCTATCCCACATCCTGGGACTCGGGTTCACCCACCGGTTGCTCCCGGCGGCGGGCCCGACGGCCGGTGTACCAGAAGATCCAGACGCCCAGGACGAACACGACGATGCTGGTCCAGACGTTGAGCCGCTGGCCCCAGATCAGCTCGGCCTCGTCGGTGCGCATCTTCTCGATGACGATCCGGCCGACCGGGTACCCGGCGACGTACAGACCCATCAGCTGGCCGGGCGCCAGGGTGCGGCGCTTGTCGATGACGAGCAGCAGCGTTCCGAGCACGACGAGGAAGACGGCTTCGTAGAGGAACGTGGGCTGGAAGATGCCCTTGAGCCACCGGGTTGCCCGACGAGTCGAGCACGGCACGCCCCGCGGACTGGTCCCACTCGTGGATCTGCAGCCCCCACGGCACCGTCGTCGGGCCGCCGTAGAGCTCGTTGTTGAACCAGTTGCCGAACCGGCCGATGGCCTGGGCGAACGCCACCCCGGGCACCGCCGCGTCGACGAAGGTGAGGAAGCTGATGCCGGAGCGCCGGCAGCCGATGTAGACGCCGAGGGCGCCGAGCGCGATGGCGCCCCAGATGCCGAGGCCGCCGTTCCAGATCTTCAGCGCGTCGACCGGGTGGCCGCCCTCGCCCCAGTAGGGGCCCGGCGTGGTGATGACGTGGTAGAGCCGGCCGCCGACGATGCCGAACAGCACGCCCCACGCCGCGACGTCGAGGGCCTGGCCCGGCTCTCCTCCACGGGGGACGAGCCGGCGGCCGGTGAGCCACACCGCCACGACGATGCCGACGAGGATGCACAGGGCGTACATCCGGATCGGCAGCGGTCCGAGGTTGAAGACCCCGACGGTGGGGCTCGGGAGGTACGAGGTCACTTGGTGGCGTTCTGGATGGCCTGGGTCAGCAGCTCGGGGCTCTCGATCGTGTTGAGGTCGACGACCTCGCCGTTGATCATCACGGTCGGGGTGCCCTGGAAGCTCGGGATCTTGAAGGCGGCCTCGTTCACCGAGGTGACGTACTTGGTGTAGGTGCCGTCGGCCACGCACTTCTGCCAGGTGGTCAGCGCGTCACCGGTGATGCCGGCCGTGGCCGCCCACGCGCCGAGCTCGGCGTCGGTGACGTCCTGGCCCTCGGCGACCTGGCTGGTGAAGACCGCGTTGTGGAACTCCTGGAACTTGCCGTCGGCCGCGGCGCAGAAGGCGCCGTTCGCCGCCGGGGTGGAGTTCTTGGCGCCGGTCTTGTCGTCGAGGAAGTTGAGCACGTGGTAGTTCAGCTTCAGCTTGCCCTCCTGGGCCAGGCCCTGGAAGGTCGAGCCGAGGGCGGCCTCGAACTGCGCGCAGATGGGGCACTGGAAGTCCTCGTAGAGGTCGACCGTGGGCGCGCCCGCGGCGGCCGTGACGCTGGCGAACGCGGGGTAGCCCTTGCCCATCGACGCGCCGGCGGGCACCGCCGTCGAGGTGCCGGTGGCCGCCTCCTTCTGGTTCTGGGACCAGACGACGCCGCCGACCACGGCGATGATCGCCACGACGACCACGACGGTGGCCACGACGATCCGGTTCGCGCCCGAGCCCTGGGACTTCTGGGCGGCCTGGATCTTCGCCTGGCGGTCCGAGGCGGCGGAGGTGGTCGACTTCTTGGCCATGGTGGTTCAGGGTCTCCTTCAGTGTCCGAACAGGATGCGGTCGAGCGATGCGAGGGAACGGGGACGCCACCACAGCCACGCCCCGGCGAGGGCGAAGGCGACGTCGCGGGCGATCTCCTGGGGGTACTTGGTCTCGGTGGCGCCGATCTCGCCGCCGCCGCCGAAGCAGCCGCAGTCGATGGTCAGCCCGCGGGCCCAGGCCTGCGAGATGCCGAGGATGAAGACCACCATGAGCAGCGTCCCGGCGATGGCGGCCGGGCGGGTGAACAGCCCGAGCACGAGCAGCACGCCGAGGATGACCTCGAGGAACGGCAGCGCGAGGCCGATGGTGTTGGCCAGGCCGTCCGGGAGCAGCTCGTAGGCCTGCACCGCGCGCTGGGCGGTCAGCGGGTGGCCGATCTTGGTCGACCCGGCGTAGATGAGCACGACGCCGAGGAAGACCCGCAGCGACGAGCCCGACGACGTCGAGCAGGCGCTCGCGCCCGGTCGAGGGCTCGTCGTCGGCGACGACCGGGGTCGCGCCGTCCATCTCGGTGCTCATCGCCTCGTCCTCACTCCGTCGGCCAGCTCAGTCGTCAGTGCGCGCAACGCGTCGAGCCGGTCGCCGAGTTCCCCGGGGCCGCTCAGCGTGGACACCAGGGCCGAGCCGACGATGACGCCGTCGGCGTAGGCGGCCAGCTCGGCGGCCTGCGCGCCGGTGCGACACGCCCGAGCCCGACGCAGACCGGGCAGGTCGGTGACCACCCGGGTGCGCTCGACGAGGTCACGGGCGTCGCCGTCGACGCTGGTGCGGGCGCCGGTGACGCCCATCGTCGGAGGCCGCGTAGACGAAGCCGCGGCACGCGGCGGTCACCTTGGCGAGCCGCTCGGGCGGTGGACGACGGCGCGACGAGGAAGACCCGGTCGAGGCCGTGCGCGTCGCTGGCGGCGATCCACTCGTCGGCCTCCTCGGGGATGAGGTCGGGCGTGATCAGCCCGGCGCCGCCGTGCGCCGGCGAGGTCGGCGGCGAACCGCTCGACCCCGCGGTGCATCACGAGGTTCCAGTAGGTCATGACGAGCGGCGGCGCCGCCGGCGGCGCGCACCGCGGCCGTCGCGCGGAAGACGTCGTCGACGCGGCTGCCGCCGGCCAGCGCCGTGGCGGCGGCGTGCTGGATGACCGGGCCGTCCATCAGCGGGTCGCTGTAGGGCACCCCGACCTCGATGACGTCGCAGCCGGCCTCGACGAGCACCCGCATCGCCTCGATCGAGCCCTCGACGGTCGGGAAGCCGACCGGCAGGTAGCCGACGAGCGCGGCGCGGCCCTCCTCGCGGCAGCGGCGCAGCACCTCCTCGACGCCGAGCACGGTGCGTCGGTCATGACGACCCCTCGCAGCAGCCCGAACCACTTCGCGGCGGTCTCCATGTCCTTGTCGCCGCGGCCGGAGAGGTTGACGAGCAGCAGGGCGTCGGGGCCGAGCTCCTGCGCCGACCTCCATGGCGCCGACGAGCGCGTGCGCCGACTCGATGGCCGGGATGATGCCCTCGGTGCGGCTGAGCAGGCGGAAGGCCTCCATCGCCTCGGTCGTCGGTGGCGTAGCGGTACTCGGCCCGGCCGCTGTCGCGCAGCCAGGCGTGCTCGGGCCCGACGCTCGGGTAGTCCAGGCCCGGCGGAGATCGAGTGCGACTCGACGGTCTGGCCGTCGTCGTCCTGCATGAGGTAGCTCATCGCGCCGTGCAGCACGCCCGGGGTCGCCGTCGCGGCGAATCGCGCCGCGTGCCGGCCGGTCTCGACGCCGTCGCCGCCGGCCTCGATGCCGATGAGCGCGCACCCCGGCATCGTCGAGGAAGCGGTGGAAGATGCCCATCGCGTTGGAGCCGCCGCCGACGCAGGCGATGACGGCGTCCGGGAGCCGGCCGGTGAGCTCGAGCACCTGCGCGCGGGCCTCGTCGCCGATGATCGTGTGGAAGTCGCGCACCATCTCGGGGAACGGGTGCGGGCCGGCGACGGTGCCGAAGAGGTAGTGCGTGTCGTCGACGTTGGTGACCCAGTCGCGCAGCGCCTCGTTGATGGCGTCCTTGAGGGTGGCGCTGCCGGTGTCGACCGGGACGACCTCGGCGCCGAGGAGCTGCATCCGGGCGACGTTGAGCGCCTGGCGCTCGGTGTCGACCTCGCCCATGTAGACGGTGCAGTCGAGCCCGAGCAGCGCGGCGGCGGTGGCCGTGGCGACGCCGTGCTGGCCGGCGCCGGTCTCGGCGATGACCCGGGTCTTGCCCATCCGCTTGGTGAGCAGCGCCTGGCCGAGCACGTTGTTGATCTTGTGCGAGCCGGTGTGGTTGAGGTCCTCGCGCTTGAGGATGACGCGCGCGCCGCCGCAGTGCGCGGCGAACCGCGGCACCTCGGTGATGATGCTCGGCCGGCCCGGTGTAGGTGCGGTGCAGCCGGGCCGAGCTCGTCGATGAACTCGGGGTCGACCGTCGCCTTCTGGCAGGCCTCGTCGAGCTCGTCGAGCGCCGGGACCAGCGCCTCGGGCACGAAGCGGCCGCCGAACGGCCCGAACCGGCCGGGGCGCGCGAGCTCCTCGGGCACCAGGTCGGTGGCGTCGGGCGTGGCGGTGGTCGGGTCAGGCACGGAGGTCCTCGGTGGTGTGGGGCGGGCGCACCGGCCGCGACCATCGACGCCGCACCGGCGCGCGGGTCACCGGTGCGCACCAGCGCCTCGCCGACGAGCACGGCGTCGGCGCCCTGCGTCGGCGTAGGCGGCGGCGTCGCGGGCGTCGGCGATGCCGGACTCGGCGACGGTGACCAGCTCGTCGGGGATGAGCGGGCGCAGCCGGCGAGAAGGTCTCGGGGTGGACCTCGAGGGTCTTCAGGTTGCGGGCGTTGACGCCGATGACGCGCGGCGCCGGCGTCGACCGCGCGCTGGGTCTCGGCCTCGTCGTGCACCTCGACGAGCGCGGTCATGCCGAGCTCGCGGACCCGGTCGTGCAGGGCCGCGCAGCTCGGCGTCGGTCGAGCGCCGCGACGATGAGCAGCACGAGGTCGGCGCCGTGCGGCGCGGGCCTCCCACACCTGGTAGTCGGTGACGACGAAGTCCTTGCGCAGCACCGGGACGCCGACCGCGGCGCGCACGGCGTCGCAGGTCGTCGAGGCTGCCGCCGAACCGGCGCTGCTCGGTGAGCACGCTGACACCGCGGACGCTCCCCCGGCCTCGTAGGCCGCCGCGAGGGCGGCCGGGTCGGGGATGTCGGCGAGGGCGCCCTTGCTCGGGCTGCGCCGCTTGACCTCGGCGATGAGCGACAGCCCGGGCGCGCGCAGCACGGCGTCGGCGTCGAGCGCCGGGCGGGCGGCGAGCGGCCGGCGTGCTCGACCTCGGAGAACGAGGTGCGCCGCTCGCGGTCGGCGAGGTCCTCGCGGACGCCGGCGACGATGGCGTCGAGCACGGTGCTCACGGTGCGACCGTCATCAGCGGATGGACGGTGCCTCGTCGCGGTCGCGCTCGGCCGAGCCGTAGCCGGCCATGGACAGCACCTTTCCGGCGACGACGCCGACGAGCACCAGGACCGCTCCGCCGGCGAACACCCAGCCGTTGGGGAACAGCACGGCGAACGACATGATGGCCGCGGCGATGATGAGGATGATGACCGCGGTCCAGGCAGCGACGCTGTGGCCGTGGTTGTCGTCGTGCTCGCTCATAGCGTCAACTTTCGTGCAGGGGTCGATGACCCGATGGCTCCCGGTCGATTCTGTCAGGTCGGGGCGTCCGGACCCACATCGGTCGGGTCACGGCCCGCGCTGAGCTCGTCCCAGTCGCTCGCGACGCGTTCGCCGCGCGGCCCGGCCGCCACGCCGGTCGGTGCCCTCGCCCACCTCGTAGCGCTGCGAGGGGCCACCCCAGCGGCGGATGCCGACGATCGCGCCGACCAGCCCGAGCAGCGCCACCGCGCAGGCCAGCAGGGCGACCCAGGGCCAGATCGTCGGGTCGGCCACGGTCTCGACCGAGCCGGTGCGGCCGACCCGCGACGCCGCGACCGGCCCGAGCACGCCCTCGGGGTCGAGCAGCACCCGCACGGCGAGGGCGGCGGCGACCGCGACGCACAGGGCGTACGCGACGACCGCGACGACCCGCGCGATGCGCCCGGCCGCGACGATCGCGATGGCCGCGGCGCCGATCGCCAGGGCGACCGCGCTCAGGCCGGGGGCGACCTCGGCGCCGGTGGCGCTGATCCGGGTGGCGCCGAGCACGGCGTCGTCGACGGCACCGGTGACCCAGGGCCGGAAGGCGGAGACGAGCAGCAGCCCGGCGCCGACGAGTGCCAGGAGCGACGACGACGCCCTTGGCGGACAGCCGCCTCACGTGACGGTCCGCATCGCCCCGGCGGTCGCGACCGCGCGCAGCGCCGCGGTGGCCTTGTGCACGCACTCCTCGAACTCGCGGGCGGGCACCGAGTCGGCCACGATGCCGGCGCCGGCCTGCACGTGGGCGACGCCGTCCTTGATGACCGCGGTGCGGATCGCGATGGCCATGTCGAGGTCGCCGTGGAAGTCGAGGTAGCCGACGACGCCGCCGTAGACCCCGCGGCGGGAGGGCTCGTACTGCTCGATGAGGGCGAGCGCGCGCGGCTTGGGCGCGCCGGACAGGGTGCCGGCCGGGAAGGTCGACACCAGCACGTCGTAGGCGCTGACGCCGGGCCGGGTGTCGCCGACGACCGTGGACTCGATGTGCATGACGTGGCTGTAGCGGCGCACGTCCATGAACTCGACGACGTCGACCGTGCCGGGGCGGCAGACCCGCTGCAGGTCGTTGCGGCCGAGGTCGACGAGCATGACGTGCTCGGAGCGCTCCTTGGGGTCGGCGAGCAGCTCCTCGGCGAGGCGCACGTCGTCCTCGGGGGTCTTGCCGCGGGGGCGCGACCCGGCGATCGGGTGGGTGATGGCCCGCTCCCCCGTCACCCTGACCAGCGCCTCGGGGCTGCTGCCGACGATGGAGTACGACGAGCCGTCGGGGTGCGGCAGGCGGAACAGGTACATGTACGGGCTGGGGTTCGACGCGCGCAGGGCCCGGTAGACGTCGACGGGGTCGGCGGCACAGTCCATCGAGAACCGCTGCGAGAGGACGACCTGGAAGACCTCGCCGGCGCGGATGTCCTCCTTGGCGAGCTCGACGACCTCCTCGTAGCGCTCGCGGGTGGTGTTCGAGCGCACCTGCGCCATGGCGTCGTCGACGGCCTCGGTGTCGACCACGGCGACGGTGCTGTCGGCCGGGGCGGCCAGCGCCCGGGTCATCGCGTCGAGCCGCTGCCACGGCATCCGCCCAGGCGAGCTCGACGCGCTCGTCGGTGTCGTCGTAGTTGACCGCGTTGGCGACGAGCAGGATCGAGCCGTCGGTGTGGTCGAGCACGGCGAGGTCGGTGGCGAGCATCAGGGCGAGCTCGGGCAGGTGCAGCTCGTCGGGGGTGGTGCTCGGCACCTTCTCCCAGCGGCGCACGGCGTCGTAGGTGATGGCGCCGACCATGCCGCCGGTCAGCGGCGGCAGCCCGGCGATCGGCTCGGTGGCCAGGGCCTCCATGGTGCCGCGCAGCGCGTCGGTGGCCAGGCCGGTGGTGGGCACGCCGACCGGCGGCTCGCCGACCCAGTGCGCCTGGCCGTCGCGCTCGGTGAGCGTGGCGCGGCTGCGCGGCGCCGACGATCGAGTAGCGCGACCACACGCCGCCGTGCTCGGCCGACTCGAGCAGGAAGGTGCCCGGCCGGTCGCCGGCGAGCTTGCGGTAGACGCCGACCGGCGTCTCGGCGTCGGCCATCAGGCGGCGCACGACCGGGATGACCCGCCGGTCGCGCGCGAGCACGCCGAAGACGTCGAGGGTGGGCCAGGTCTGGCCGTAGTGCAGGTCGGGCGTGGTCGCCGACGGGGATGCCGTGCTCACGCGTCGCTCACGACCGCGCCGAGGTCGTCGGCGTCGAAGCAGGTGCGGTCGCCGGTGTGGCAGGCCGCGCCGACCTGGTCGACCCGCACGAGCAGGGCGTCGCCGTCGCAGTCGAGCGCGACCGAGCGCACGTGCTGCACGTGGCCGGAGGTGTCGCCCTTGCGCCAGTACTCCCCCCGGCTGCGCGACCAGTAGGTGACCCGGCCCTCGGTGAGCGTGCGGCGCAGCGCCTCGTCGTCCATCCAGCCGAGCATCAGCACCTCGCCGGTGTCGTGCTGCTGCACGACGGCGGCGACGAGGCCGGTCGCGTCGCGCTTCAGGCGCGCGGCGATCGCGGGGTCGAGCACGGCATCCGGGGTGGTGGGGGTGGGCACCCGGTCATTGTGCCGTGGTCGCGGCCGCCGCCGGTGCGGTGGCCGTCCCACGGACGGGAGCGGGCGGCATCCGGCGGTCGAGCCAGGACAGCACGCCGGCGAGGGCGAGGAAGAGCACGGTCACCCCGACGCAGGTGACGGCGACCGAGCCGGCCCCCTTGGCGCCGACGTCGAGGAACGGGTAGGGGTACCAGCCGCTGACGGCCCCGACGACGAGGGTCCAGACCAGCCAGGCGACCGGCCAGACCAGGGCGGTCAGCGCGTCGCGCCAGGGGGCGCGCGGCCGGGGGCCGGCCAGCAGCCAGCCGACGACGGCGAGCACCGGCACGACCATGTGGAGCAGCTTGTCGGCGGCCCAGCTGGCGCCGTGCAGGTCGAGCAGCGGTCGCAGCAGGGTGAAGTGCACCAGCCCCGTGACGGTGATGCCGACGAGCGCGGCCGCGCGCACCGGGCGCCACCAGCGGCCGTCGCGCAGCGGGTCGCGGGCCAGCTGCACCGCGGTGACGGCGACCAGGAGGTTGCTCTGGATCGTGAAGTAGGAGACGAGCCGGCCGAGCCGGGTGAGCAGCGGCGGCACCTCCTGCTCGGCCAGCACCGCGTCGCCGCTCACGACGAGGACGGTCTGCAGGACGAGCGCGGCGACGGCGACGACGGCCGTCACGGCGTGCACGGTTCTGGCGCGGGACGGGGTCACCCGGCCGAGCCTAGGGTGCCCACCGCGCGGAAGGTTCGACGATCGCGGGCGTCGATCGCCGTGGCGCTGGCCGATGATGGGGCCCATGACCACCGACCCGCACGTCCCCGTGGTGCAGGCCGAGCGCGACGCCCTGTGCGACTCGCTGCTCGCGCTCGGCCCCGACGCCCCGACGCTGTGCGACCCGTGGCGCACCCGCGACCTCGCCGCCCACCTGCTGCTCCGCGAGAACAAGCCCGTCCTCGCCACCGGCATCTGGCTGGCCCTGATGGAGGGCCCGATGCAGCGCGGCCAGGCGAAGCTCGCCGCCGGCGACTACCCCGCGCTGGTCGAGCGGGTGCGGTCCGGGCCGCCGTGGTGGGCACCGACCCGCATCGACAAGGTCGACGCCCTGCTCAACACCGGCGAGCTGGTCATCCACCACGAGGACGCCCTGCGCGGCGACGGTGCCGTCGGTCCGCGGCGCGAGGTGCCCGAGCGCACCGCACGGGCCGTGATGGTGGTGCTGCGCCGGTCGGCGTCGCTGATGTTCCGCCGCGTGCGACGTCGGGCGTGCGGCTCGTGGCGCCCGGTGCCGAGCCGGTGACGGCCGGGCCGGAGACGCCGGTCGTGACGGTCACCGGCGAGCCGGTCGAGCTGCTGCTGCTCGCCTACGGCCGGATGCGCGTGGCGGCCGTCGAGCTCGAGGGGTCGCCGGAGGACGTCGCGACCCTGCGGAACGCGCGCCTGGGCGTCTCCTGAGCGGGCTCCGGTCGCGCACTTCCGCACGCAGCGAGCTGACGGCGGGTGCTCCACGCACTTCCCGCCACGGCTGCCACCGACGACGGCTCCGGTAGCGTCGCGGCCATGCGCTCGTGCCCGCCCGGCTGGGCCACCGACCTCGCCATCCTCGAGCACACCGGCTCGGCTGGTCGAGGACCGCGGCGACCACCTGGTCGTGCGCACCCCGGGCAACCCCGACTTCCACTGGGGCAACTTCCTGCTCGTCACGGACGAGGGCGCGGTGGACGACGCGGACCGGTGGGTCTCGACCTTCGGGGTGGCCTTCCCCGAGGCGAGCTGGGTCGCGGTCGGCCTGCCGCGGATGCCGGGTGCCCGCGACGCCTGGGCCGCGCACGACGTCGACCTGGAGCTCGAGGACGTGCTGTCGACGCGGACCCTGCCCCGCCAGACGCCGCTGCCCGCAGGGCTACACGGTGCGCCGGCTCGCCGGCCCGGACTGGGAGCAGGACCTCGCCCGCGCCGTCGCCGAGAACGACCGCACCGGCGAGGAGGACCCGGCGTCCTTCCTCCGGTTCGCGCAGGGGCAGCTGCAGGCCCGACAGGACCTCTCGGCGCGTGACCTCGGCGCCTGGTTCGGCGCCTTCGCGGACGGCGTGCTCGTGGCCGACCTCGGGATCGTGCGGTGCGGTGCCGTGGCGCGCTACCAGGACGTCACCACGGACGAGGCGCACCGCGCGCGCGGGCTGGCCTCGCACCTGCTCGGCGTCGCCGCGCAGTGGGCCGCCGAGGGTGGCTGCGAGCAGTGGGTGATCGTCACCGGGGCCACCAACCCGGCCGGTCGCGTCTACCGCAGCCTGGGGTTCGCACCGGACGCCGGCACCGTGCAGGCGTACCGGAGGCCGCCGCGCGCCTGACCAGCGGCCGCGACGAGCACCGGGCAGCATGACGCCGGTCACGGCGTGGGGCCCGGCACCCGCCCTACGCTGAGGTCATGACGGCGCGGGCGACCGTGCGCAGCTCACCGGGGCCGTCCGACTCGGCCCGTGACGTGATGCGGCGGGCTTTTCGCTGGGGCAACCAGCACGTCATGCTCCCGGTGCTGGGCCACCCGGCGCTCGCCGCCTGGGCGGGCAGCCCGGCGGCCGGCTACTTCCTGACCCTGACGACCACCGGGCGGCGCAGCGGCCTGCCGCGCCGCACGCCGCTGAACTACGCGATCCTCGACGGGCAGGTCTACCTGCTCTCCGGGTTCGGCAGCCGGGCCGACTGGTACCGCAACCTCACCGCCGACGACAGGGTGTCGCTCGCCCTGCCGGGCCGGGTCGTCCAGGGCACTGCCGCACCGGTGCTCGACCCGGCCGAGGCCGAGCGGGCGGCGCTGGCCGTGGCGCGCAACTGCGGCTTCGCCCTGGTCTTCGAGGGCCTGAACCCGCTGACGGTGAGCGACGACCGGCTGCGGG
Organism: uncultured Actinomycetota bacterium; assembly: GCA_963782695.1. Classification (GTDB taxonomy): domain Bacteria; phylum Actinomycetota; class Actinomycetes; order Actinomycetales; family Dermatophilaceae; genus Fodinibacter. The sequence continues at coordinate 521,551 of CAWAKY010000006.1, forward strand.
CCCAGCTCGCCGGCCGGCCGGTCGTGCGGGTCACCGCCCCCGAGCCCGTGCGGCCCGGGCGCCACGACCCGGGCTCGCCCTGGTGGGTGCTCCCCCGCGCTGCTCGGCCTGGTCGCCGCTCGTCGGCGCCGCCCGGACCCTCAGCGGACGGGGAGGCCGTCCGCGCGCAGGGCGTCCTTGACCTGGCCGATGGTCAGCTCGCCGAAGTGGAAGACGCTGGCGGCGAGCACGGCATCCGCCCCGGCCCGCACCGCGGGCGCGAAGTCGCCCACGGCACCCGCCCCACCCGAGGCGATGACGGGCACGGTCACCTCGGCGCGCACGAGCCGGATCAGCTCGAGGTCGAAGCCGTCCTTGGTGCCGTCGGCGTCCATCGAGTTGAGCAGGATCTCGCCGGCCCCGAGCTCCTCGGCCCGCACGCACCACTCGACGGCGTCGATGCCGGTGCGGGTGCGCCCGCCGTGGGTGGTCACCTCGAACCCGCCGGTCGGCCGGCCCGTCGTCACCGCGCCGTCGACGCACGTCGGCCGACAGCACCAGCACCTGCGCCCCGAACCGGTCGGCCGTCTCGGCGATCAGCGCCGGGCGCGCGATGGCGGCGGTGTTCACGCCGACCTTGTCGGCACCGGCCCGCAGCAGCCGGTCGACGTCGTCGACGGTGCGCACCCCTCCCCCGACGGTCAGCGGGATGAAGACCTCCTCGGCCGTGCGCGCGACGACGTCGAACATCGTGGCGCGGTCACCGCTGCTCGCCGTGACGTCGAGGAAGGTGAGCTCGTCGGCGCCCTGCTCGCCGTAGCGGCGGGCCAGCGCGACCGGGTCGCCGGCATCGCGGAGGTTCTCGAAGTTGACGCCCTTGACGACCCGACCGTCGTCGACGTCGAGGCACGGGATGACGCGGACCGCCACGGACATGCGCCCAATCTAGCCAGCACTAGAGTCGCGCCCATGGCCCTCCCGCCGGTCGAGCAGACCGGGCCCGTCGACCACGCCGACCCTGCCCTGGTCACGGCGGTCGTCGAGGCGGCCCGCGCGGCCTCGCCGGTGGTCGGCGCGACGGTCGTCGTGGCCGTCGACGGCCGCAGCGGCTCGGGCAAGACCCTGCTCGGCACCGCCGTGGCGCGGGCGCTGGCCTGCCCGGTCGTGCACCTCGACGAGGTCTACCCGGGGTGGGACGGCCTCGAGGCCGGCGTCGACCTGGTGACCACCCACGTGCTCGAGCCGCTCGCCCGCGGCGAGCAGGCGGCCTACCCGCGGTGGGACTGGATGCGCTCACGCCCCGGACGCACGATCGCCGGTGGATGCCGGCACGCACCTCGTGCTCGAGGGCTGCGGTGCGCTCGTCCCCCCGGCGGCGGCGTACGCGGCGGTGCGGGTGTGGGTCGACGCGCCGACCGAGCTGCGCAAGGAGCGCGCGCTGTCGCGCGACGGAGAGACCTATGCCCCGCACTGGGACCGCTGGGCCGCCCAGGAGGACGCCGTCTACGCCGGCACCCGCCCGTGGGAGGGCGCCGACCTCGTGCTGCGCACGGAGGCCCCGTGAACCTCGACGACCTGCGCCCCGAGGTCGAGCGCCGGCTCGGGCGGCTGCGGACCCGGTGGGTCTTCCTCGTGCAGATCGGGGTCGGCGTGCTCGTCGCGTGGCTCGTCGCGAGCAAGGTGCTCGGGCCACGCCACCCCGTTCTTCGCGCCGGTCACGGCGATCCTCTGCCTCGGCCTGACCTACGGACAGCGGCTGCGGCGCATCGTCGAGGTGACCGTCGGGCGTGGCGATCGGGGTGCTCGTCGGCGACCTCATCGTCACCGTGCTCGGCGCCGGCGCCGTGGCAGATGGCCGTCGTCGTCGTGCTGGCGATGGCCATCGCGATCGTCGTGTCGTCGGGGCAGCTGCTCGTCATCCAGGCCGGCGTGCAGTCGGTCTTCATCGTGGCGCTCGTGGCCAGCCAGAGCGCCGCCTTCTCGCGCTGGCTCGACGCACTGGTCGGCGGGCTGGTGGCCCTGGTCATCGGGGCGATCGCGCCCACCTCGCCGGTGCGCCGGCCCCGGGACGAGGCGGCCCGCACGGTGCGCCGGATCGCCTCCACCCTGCGCGACGTCGTGGCCGCCCTGCGCCGCAACGACCGGGTGCTGGCGACCGCGGCGCTGGACGGAGGCCCGGTCGCTCGAGGGCCAGCTCGGCGAGCTGCGCACCGCCGCGGCCGAGGGGGTGGCGGTCGTGCGGCAGTCGCCGCTGCTGCGCGGGCACGGCCCAGCCGCCGAGGCCGCCTCCGCGCTCGTCGTGCCGCTCGACCACTGCGTGCGCAACCTGCGCGTGCTGGCGCGGCGGGCCTCCGTCGCGGTGGCGCGCCAGGAGCCGGTGCCGACCCACTACGTCGACCTCGTCGAGGCGCTGGCCGACGCCGCCGAGGACCTCGCCCGGGTGCTCGACGAGCACGCGACCCCCTCCGCCGCCCGCCGGGTGCTGGAGCGCGTCGCGGGGCTGTCGGCGCGGGTCGACCCCACCGCCGGGCTGTCCGCGGAGATGATCCGCGGCCAGGTGCGCTCGATGGTCGTCGACCTGCTCGTCGTGGCCGGGGTCGACGACGACGAGGCGCTGCAGATCGTGCCCGAGTCCCACCTGCCCTGACCGCCGTGGAATGCTCGGGCCGGTGACCACCAGCCCGGACGCCACCGCGCCGCGCCACCCGCACGGGGCACCGACCTGGGCCCTCGTCACCGCGCTGGTGCTCGTCGCGGCCAACCTGCGCACGCTGATGGCGAGCCTGCCGCCGCTCGCCGAGACGATCCGGGCCGACCTGGGCCTCAGCAGCGCCTGGATGGGCGTGCTCACCACGCTGCCGGTGCTGTGCATGGGGCTGCTCGCGCCGGTCGCGAACCAGGTGGCCCGCCGGGTCGGCACCGCCTCGGCCGTCGGTGGCGGCATCACCCTGGTGCTCGTCGGGCTCGTGCTGCGCGGCCTGGGCGGCGGGCAGGTGTGGTCGCTCTACGCCGGCACGGTCGTGGCCGGGGCGGGCATCGCGCTGGCCGGCACGCTGCTGCCGGGGGTGGTCAAGGCGGTCTTCCCGGCCCGGCGCGCGGGGATGGGCACCGGGCTGACCATGGTCGCGATGATGGGGCTGGCCGGCGTCGCCTCGGCCGCGGCGGTACCGCTGGCCGACGCGCTCGGCGGCTGGTCGGCATCCCTGCTCGCCTGGGCGCCGCTCGCGGCCCTGGCCGTGCTCGCCTGGGTGCCGGTGGCCCGGGCGGTGCGGCGGCACGCCGTGCCCGACGCGCCACCCACCGAGGACGTCTCGCACGCCCTGCCGTGGGCGAGCCTGACCGCCTGGCTGCTCGCCCTCTTCCTCGCCTGCCAGTCGTGGCAGTTCTACTCCTCGCTGGCCTGGCTGGCACCGACCTACGAGTCGGTCGGCTGGACCGCCCGCGACGCCGGCCTGCTCATGGCCGTGTTCACCGGCGCCCAGCTCGTGTCGGGCCTGGTCGCCCCGGCGCTGCTCGACCACGTCGGTGACGCGCGGGTGCTCCTCGTCGGCGCCACCCTGCTCAGCGGCTCCGGCGAGCTCGGGGTGTGGCTGGCCCCGGAGGCGGCGCCGTGGGCCTGGGCGCTGCTGCTCGGGGCGGGGCAGGGCGCCTGCTTCGCCCTCGGGCTCGCGCTGCTCGTGCGCTACGCGGCCACGCCGCGCGACAGCGCCCGGCTCACCGCGATGGCCTTCCTCGTCAGCTACACGATCGCCGCGTTCGGCCCCACGACGATGGGGGCGGTCGAGGACGTCACCGGCAGCTTCGCGGTGCTCTGGGCGCTGCTGGCCGTGGTGGCGGTGCCCCAGCTGGCCTTCGCCCTGCGGCTGCGGCCGGGGCTGCCCCGGGTGGGGGCCGACGAGGCGGCGCGGGAGCCGGTCAGCCCCTGAGGTCGCGCAGCTGGCCGGTGTGGGCCGGCAGGTGCACGCTCGCCTGGGTGTCGGCGGCGAGCCGGCCCCACGGCATCGGCCCGTCGAGCACGAGCTCGCCGTCGTGGAACAGCCGGCAGGGCACCGCGGTGGCGAGCTGGTCGGGGTCGAGCCGGGCGGTGGCCGCCATCGAGACCTCGGCGAGCTCGCGGCCGCGCGCCACGAGCGCCGTGAGGTCGCCGGTCGCCGCGACCCAGTCGGTGAGCACCTGCGGGTCCTGGCAGGTGACGTTGCCGAAGGCCGGGTCGGTGCGCCCGTGCACCAGCGCGTGCGCGACCGCGGTCATCGCGAGGTCGTTGAGGGCGACGTGGGCGAGCACCCGGGCGGCGTCCCACTCCCCCGCCGGCGGCTCGCCGAAGCCGCCGCGCTCGGCCTCGGCGAAGAACGCGGCGTAGGCCGCGGCGACCGGGGCGAGGTCGACGGCATCCGGGCGGGCGTCGGCGACGGCGGCGAAGTGGTCGAGCACGTGGCCCCAGGCACCGGGGCCGACGTAGCGGTGGCGCCGGAGCATCGCGCTCTCACCGAACCGCTCCCAGCCGCGGTGCTCGAGCTCGACGCGCGTGCCGCCACCGTCGGATGCCGTGAACCGCACCTCGACCTCGGACGCGTCGTCGGCGTCGCCGCCCGGGTGCCAGGTGAGCACGAGCCGGTGCGGTGGCTCCCAGGCGAGCACCTCGCCCCAGACGCTGGTGCGGCCGTCGACCGCGCGCTCGACGAGGAGGCCGTCCTCGAAGGCGACGGCACCGGCATCCGGGCCGAACAGGCCGTGCGTCGGCAGCGGCCACCACGCGCCGATCTGGCGGGTGAAGACGGCGAAGGTCTCGTCGACCGGGCGGGCGACGTGCGCCGACCGCAGCACGGGCGGCGGGGATGCCGTGGGGCGGGTCATCGGCCGCGCCTCGCCCTCGGCGTGGGCGACGAAGGCCGCGAGGGCGTCGTCCCAGAAGCCGTCGACCCAGGCCCGCAGCCCGGCCAGGCCGTCGAGGTCGACCCGGTAGAGCCGGCGGGTGCCCTCGGGCCGCACCGTCACCAGGCCGGCGTCGCGCAGCACCCGCAGGTGCTGGCTGACGGCGGGCTGGCTCACCGCGGTGGCGTCGGTCAGCTCACGGACGCTCTGCTCACCGCCGCGCAGCAGCTCGAGGACGGCCCGCCGGGTGGGGTCGCCGAGGGCGTCGAGGACACGTGCTTCATCGGCCATCACTTATCATAAGCACAGACCGATGGATGCCGTCAACCGCGGGCGTTCCAGCGCCGGTCGACGATCCGGGCGAGCCGCAGGGCCTCGTCGCGGGCGAGCTGGCCGTCGGCCCGCTGGATGGCCATCACGGCCAGCTCGTCGCCGTCGTCGAGCTCGACGGTCACCCACGGGGCGCCGTCGGGGAAGCGCACCTCGATGATCTCGTCCCAGGTCACGGTGCGGGTCAGCATCAGGTTGCGCACGGTGAGGCCCGCGTCGTCGGGCACCGCCTTGATGCTGGCGTACCGGCCGAGGAAGGCCGCGAGGGCCGAGGCCCAGGCCGACCAGGGCGAGCTGGTCGCCGACCTGCCAGACGCCACCGGCCCCCATCCCGATCGCGACGACCGTGCAGACCACCACCGCGACGCCGGCCATGACGAGCGGCAGGACGCGGCCGCGACGGGGCCGGAACGGGGCCTCCGGGTCGAGCGGGCTGGGGGGCGGGACGGGCGTCGGGTCGCTCACAGCCGGCAGGCGGTGATGTCGGTGACGAGGATGGCCCGCGCGCCGAGGTCGTAGAGCTCGTCCATGACCGGCGTTGGTGCCCGAGCGCGGGCACCATCGCGCGCACCGCGAACCAGTCGCGGTTCTGCAGCGTGCGACACGGTCGGCGACTCCAGGCCGGGGGTGATCGCGCAGGCGCGGTCGACCAGGGTGGCCGGCACGTCGTAGTCGAGCATCACGTAGTGGCGGGCGGTGATGACGCCGAGCAGCCGGCGGCGCAGCACCTCGACGGCGGCCTGCTCCTCGCTGCCCTCGCGGCGGACCAGCACGGCCTCGCTGCGCAGGATCGGCTCGCCGAAGACCTCCAGGCCCTGGGAGCGCAGGGTCGTGGCCGGTCTCGACGACGTCGGCGATGACGTCGGCCACGCCGAGGGTGATCGCGGTCTCGACCGCGCCGTCGAGGCGCACGACCGAGGCCGGAGACGCCGTGGTCGGCCAGGTGCTTCTCGACCAGGCCGGGGTAGCTGGTGGCGACCCGGTGGCCGGCGACGTCGGACATCGCGGTCGCGGTGCCCGGGCGGGCGGCGAACCGGAAGGTGGAGCGCGCCGAAGCCGAGGGCCATCAGCTCGACGGCGGCCGAGCCGGAGTCGAGCAGCAGGTCGCGGCCCGGTGATGCCGCAGTCGACGGTGCCGGAACCGACGTAGACCGCGATGTCGCGCGGGCGCAGGTAGAACAACTCGACGCCGTTGTCGGCGTCGGTGACGACGAGCTCCTTGGGGTCGCGCCGGCTGCGGTAGCCGGCCTCCTTGAGCATGGCGGCCGCGGGCTCGGACAGGGATCCCTTGTTGGGGACGGCGATGCGCAGCATGGGTCGTGTGGCTCTCGGTCAGAGGTGGGTGTAGACGTCGTCGGGCGAGATGTCGCAGGCGAGCATGAGCACCTGCAGGTGGTAGAGCAGCTGGCTGATCTCCTCGGCCGTGCGCTCGGTGCCCTCGTGCTCGGCGGCCATCCAGACCTCGGCGGCCTCCTCGACGATCTTCTTGCCGATGGCGTGCACGCCGGCGTCCAGGGCGGCGACGGTGCCCGAGCCCTCGGGGCGGGTGCGGGCCTTGTCGGCCAGCTCGGCATACAGGTCGTCGAACGTCTTCACGAGGGACAAGGGTACGGGGGCGAGGGGAGGTCCCCTCGCCCCCGTCCGCGGGCGGTTGCCCGGCTGGTCAGGCGACCGGCGCGGGCTGCTCGACTCCCTCGGCCGACTTCGCCGACTCGGCGCGGGTCACCTTGACCCACTGGGTGAAGCCGTAGATGACGAAGAGGCCGTAGAAGGTGTACATCACGGCGGTCGGCACGTAGCCGGTGGCGAAGCCGAGCGGCACGCCGACGAGGTCGACGGCGATCCAGGCCAGCCAGAACTCGTTCCAGCCGCGCGCCATCGCGTAGGTGGCGGCGATCGAGCCGACGAAGATCCACGCGTCGCACCAGTAGAACCACCACTGCGGCGTGAAGAACGGGTTCGGCGAGAGGCTCCCACAGGGCCACGAAGGCCTGGTGCACGATGACGGTGCCGACCAGCCAGCCGACGACCAGCAGGAGGCGCTCGCGCTGGCGTCATCCAGCGGGGCACGATCGCCGGGGCGTCGCTGGCGGCGCCGATCGGCCCGCCGGTGCTGCGCCCAGCGCACCCAGCCGTAGATGCTGACGATGATGAAGAAGACCTGCCGGCCGGACTGGCCGAACAGGGGGATGCGCTGGTCCGGCGCCGAAGGCGGCGCCGACGTAGACGAAGAACAGCATGATGTTGGCGATGATGCCGACCGGCCAGGCCCACACGAGGCGCTTCATGCCGAGCCAGGCGGAGGCGACGCCGATCGAGACGCCGATCAGCTCGAGCCAGTGCAGCTGGTACGGGCCGATGGGGATGGCGGCGTCGATGATCTGCTGGAAGAAGTTCTGCGACGCATCAGTGGCCGCAACGAGGGTGTTCATGAGAGGTGTTCGTCCTTTGGGGTTCGTTGTGCTTCTCGGACGAACTCCGGGGAACGTGCACCACGGACGAGCCGGGGGTCGACAGACCTCCGGTACAACCGTCGTACGTGCTTCCTACCATCCGGACTTTCACCGTCGGTCCAGGATTTTCACCTGGTCAACCGGCCGCTGGCTGCGGTCGGGTCGCGGACTGTCACCGCCGGCTCGGAGTTTCACCGACCCCGGAGCACGTGCACAGCAGTATGCCGCACCTCGCCGTCGAACGTTCCTCGCGTCTTCCTGTGCGTTCCCTCACCCGTGGGGCCCCGCCGGCCCCGGTGGAAACCGCGACGTCGTCACAACCCTCGACACGGTCACCGCCCGTGGCACGACACTGGCGGTCAGGGCGCATCATGGTCCACGTCGACGAGGAGGAGCAGCACGATGGCGACCGGTGGGGCATCGGACGTGACGGTCAACGGCCAGACCTTCGGTCTCGCCGGTACCGACCCGTGCACCAACGCCCTCGACTGGCTGCGCGGCCCGCGGGCTGACCGGCGCCAAGGAGGGCTGCGCCGAGGGCGAGTGCGGCGCCTGCGCGGTCATGGTGGCCCGGTCGGACGGCGCCGGGGCACCAGCTGGGCGGCGGTCAACTCCTGCCTGCTGCCCGGCGGCTGCCCTCGCGGGCCAGGACGTCGTCACCGCGGAGGGCCTCGGCACCCCCGAGACGCTGCACCCCGTGCAGCCCGAGATGGCGGTGCGCGGCGGGTCGCAGTGCGGTTACTGCACACCGGGGTTCGTCTGCAGCATGGCCGCCGAGTACTACCGGCGCGACCGCGCTCCCGACGGTCGACGCCCGACCCGGCGCCGCAGCTCGGCCCCAACGGCTTCGACCTGACGCCGTCGGCGGCAACCTGTGCCGCTGCACCGGCTACCGCCCGATCCGCGACGCCGCCTTCGCCCTCGGCGCCCCCGCGGCCGACGACCCGCTCGCGCAGCGCCGGCTGCGCCCCGGCACCCGCCGCCGCCGGCCACCCGCGTCGACGAGCCGACGGCGGTCTACGTCCGGCCGGCCGACCTCGCCGAGGCGCTGGCGCTGCTCGCGCGAGCACCCCGACGCGGTCCTCGTCGCGGGCTCGACCGACTGGGGCGTCGAGGTCAACCTGCGCGGCGCCCGGGCGCCGCTCGTCATCGGCCATCGACCACCTCGCGGAGCTGCGCGGCCTGACCCGCGGTCGCGGCGACACCTCGAGCTCGGCGCCGCGCTCACCCTCACCGAGCTCGAGCGCCGCCTGGCCGGCAGCGTCCCGCTGCTCGACGCAGGTGCTTGCCGCTGTTCGCGTCCCGGCTGATCCGCAACGCGCGCGACGCTGGGCGGCAACCTCGCCACCGCTCCCCGATCGGCGACCTCGCCCCGGCCCTGCTCGCGCTCGAGGCGACGGTCGTGCTCGCACGGTCCGACGGTGAGCGGAGGTGCCCCTGGCGGAGTACTTCACCGGCTACCGCCAGACGCGTGCGGCGGCCGGACGAGCTCATCCGGCGGTCCGGATCCCCCTGCCGCTCAGCGCGGTCACCGCCTTCCACAAGGTCGCCAAGCGGCGCTTCGACGACATCTCCAGCGTCGCGGTCGGCGTTCGCCCTCGACGTCGGCGACGGCGTCGTCGAGCGGGCCCGGATCGGGCTCGGCGGCGTCGCGGCGACGCCCGGTGCGCGCGACGGCGACCGAGTCGGCGCTCGAGGGGCGTCCGTGGACGCCGGAGACCGTCCGGGCCGCCGCGCGAGGTGCTGCGCCGGGAGGGCACCCCGATCGACGACCACCGGGCCAGCGCCGCCTACCGCCGGGCGATGCTCGGCCACTGCCCTGCTGCGAGCTGCGACGCCGAGAGCGCGGCACCGGCATCCGAGGAGGTGCGCGCGTGAGCGACCCCCGTCAGGCGCCCGACGGCCGCCGTCGTCGGCCGGCCGCTCCCGCACGAGTCGCGCCGCACTGCACGTCACCGGCGCCGCGCTCTACACCGACGACCTCGTCGGCGCGGACGCCGGGCCTGCTGCACGCCCATCCCGTGCAGGCACCGCACGCCCACGCCCGCGTGACGCGCGCTCGACGCGCAGCCCCGCGCTCGCCGTGCCCGGCGTCGTGCGGGTGCTCACCGCCGCAGGACGTCCCGGGGTCAACGACGCCGGCGTCAAGCACGACGAGCCGCTGTTCCCCAGCGAGGTCATGTTCCACGGCCAGCGTCTGCTGGGTGCTCGGCGAGACGCTCGAGGCGGCCCGGCTCGGCGCCGCGGCCGTCGAGGTCGACTACGAGCCGCTGCCGGCCGTGGTCACGGTGCGCGAGGCGATCGAGGCCGGGAGCTTCCAGGGCGCGCGAGCCGACGGCTGCAGCGCGGCGACGTCGAGAGCGGCGCTCGCGCAGGCGGCCCACGTCTTCAGCGGCGTGACCGAGTCGCTCGGGCCAGGAGCACTTCTACCTCGAGACCCACTGCTGCGCTGGCGCACGTCGACGAGGGCGGGCAGGTCTTCGTGCAGTCGCAGCACCCAGCACCCGACCGAGACCCAGGAGATCGTCGCGCACGTGCTCGGCCTGCCGAGCAACGCGGTCACCGTGCAGTGCCTGCGCATGGGCGGCGGCTTCGGCGGCAAGGAGATGCAGCCGCACGGCTGGGCCGCCGTCGCCGCGCTCGGGCGCCATCCTCACCGGGCGCCCGGTGCGGGTGCGGCTCAACCGCGCCCAGGACATGACGATGACCGGCAAGCGGCACCGCTTCCACGCCCAGTGGCGGGTCGGCTTCGACGACGACGGGCGGCTGCTGGCGCTCGACGCGACGCTCACGTCCGACGGCGGGTGGAGCCTGGACCTCTCCGAGCCGGTGCTGGCCCGCGGGCGCTGTTCCACGTCGACAACGCCTACTGGATCCCGCACGTGCGGGTGAACGGCCGGATCGCGCAGGACCCACAAGACCTCGCAGACCGCCTTCCGCGGCTTCGGCGGCCCGCAGGGCATGCTCGTGATCGAGGACATCCTCGGCCGCTGCGCACCGCTGCTCGGCATCGACCCCGCCGACGTGCGCCGCCGCAACTTCTACCGCGAGGGCCAGCAGCACGCCCTACGGCCAGGCCGGTGCGCCACCCGGAGCGGGTCGCCACGTCTGGGAGCAGGTGCTCACGACGCGGCGACGTCGCCGGCGCCGCGCGCGAGGTCGCGCGCCTTCAACGCGACGCACGCCGCACACGAAGCGCGGCGCTCGCGATGACGCCGGTGAAGTTCGGCATCTCCTTCAACTTCACGGCGTTCAACCAGGCCGGCGCGCTCGTGCTCGTCTACCGGGACGGCACGGTGCAGGTGAACCACGGCGGCACCGAGATGGGCCAGGGCCTGCACACGAAGATGCTGCAGGTCGCGGCGCGCGCTGGGCGTGCCGCTCGACCGCGGTCCGGCTCGTGCCGACCCGCACCGACAAGGTGCCGAACACGTCGGCCACGGCCGCCAGCTCGGCGCCGACCTGAACGGCGCCGCCGTCAAGCGACGCCTGCGAGCAGATCCTCGAGCGGCTGCGCCCGGTCGCGGCCGAGCGCTCGGCGTGCACCCGCCGACGTCCGCGTCGAGGACGGCGTGCGGCTCGGCGCCAGCGACGCTGGCGTCCCGCTGGGACGGACCTCGTGCCGGCCGCGTACCTGCAGCGGGTGCAGCTCTGGGCGGCCGGCTTCTACCGCACCGAGGGCCTGCACTGGGACTCCGACGACGATGCAGGGCACGCCGTTCAAGTACTTCGCCTACGGCGCGGCGGCGACCGAGGTCGAGGTCGACGGCTTCACCGGCGCCTACCGCGTCCGGCGCGTCGACATCGTGCACGACGTCGGCGACATCGCTGTCCCCGCTGGTCGACCTCGGCCAGGTCGAGGGCGCGTTCGTCCAGGGCGCGGGCTGGCTGACCCTGGAGGACCTGCGCTGGGACGAGTCGGACGGCCCGACCCGTGGCCGGCTCGCGACCCGGGTCGGCGAGCACCTACAAGCTGCCGAGCCTGTCGGAGATGCCCGACGACTTCCGCGTCGCCCTGCTCGAGCGGCGCCCACGAGGACGGCGCCGTCTACGGCTCCAAGGCGGTCGGCGAGCCGCCGCTCATGCTCGCGTTCTCGGTGCGCGAGGCGCTGCGGCAGGCCGCTGCGGCGTTCGGGCCGGCGGGCGTCGCCGTCGACCTGGCCTCCCCGGCCACGCCGGAGGCGGTCTTCTGGGCGATCGAGCAGGCCCGCGGCGGGGCGGTCCCCCCGGGCCTGCAGCCCGTCGTCGAGGGCGCCCCCGGGGTCGTCCCCGACCAGCCCGACGTCGACGCGCACCCGCTCGAGCCGGCATCCGAGGCGCTCGTCCCACACCGGGACGGGGGCCTGACGTGCACTGGTTGGCCGCGGTCGAGCGGCTGCGCGCCACGCGCGAACCGGGCGTGCTGGTGACCCTGGTCTCGGTGCGCGGGCACGCCCCGCGCGACGCCGGGGCGAAGATGGTCGTGTCCGCCCGCACCACCTGGGGCAGCATCGGGGGCGGCAACCTCGAGCAGACGGCGGTCGCGCGGGCCCGGCGACTGCTCGAGGAGGGCGCGACCGCACCGGAGCACCTCGACCTCACCTGAGCGACAAGGCGCGCACCGAGCACGGGCGGCAGTGCTGCGGCGGGGAGGTCGGCATCCTCCTCGAGCCCCTGGCCGTCATGCCCTGCGTCGCCGTCTTCGGCATGGGCCACGTCGGTCACGAGCTGGCGCGCATCCTCAGCCCGCCACGACCTCGACCTGCACCTCGTCGACTCGCGCGAGGAGCAGGTCGACGCCGCCGGCGATGCCGTGGCTGGCCGACGCCGTCGCCCGGGTCCAGGTGCACCATGTCGCCGCTGCCCGAGATGGTGCTCGACGCGGTGCCGCCCGGAACGCACGTGCTCGTCATGACCCACGACCACGCGGAGGACTACGCGCTGTGCGACGCCGCCCTGCGGTGCTCGCACCTGGGCAGCATCGGCCTCATCGGGTCGTCGGCGAAGTGGAGCCGGTTCGAGCAACGCCTCACCGCCGAGGGTCACCCCGCTGACGTCGTGGCCCGGATCCGCACCCCCATCGGGGTCCCCGACCTCGACGGGAAGGAGCCCGCAACCATCGCCGTCGCCGTCGCGGCCGACCTGCTCCGGACGTTCTCCCACGACCGTCGGGCAGTCGACCTCACCCCCTGAGGTCGCCCGGCCCTCGCGGCTACGAGGGCCACCTGGCCGAGACCGCTGCGTGCGCGCGCCGGGCCCCGGGAACCTCCCGCAGGTCGGCGCCCAGCTCGACCGCGGCTGCGCGGGCACCCTGGGGGGACAGGAGGGACTGCACCGCGGCGTGGATGTCGTCCGGTGTCGCCGCGTTCGGGTCGAGGCAGAGCCCGACGCCCGCCACGTTCGACCGCGGCCGCCCCGGCGAACTGGTCGGTCGACAGCGGCAGCACGCAGCAGCGGAACCCCCGCCGTCAGCGCTTCGGTGACGCTGTTGTTGCCGCCGTGCGACACCGCGACGGCCGAGTGCGCGAGGAGCCGGACCTGTGGGAGGAACTCGCGCACGAGCCACTCCTGCGGCAGCGGGCCGAGGAGGTCACGGGGCGCGGACCCGGTCGCGAGGGCCACCCGCACGTCGAGCCGCCGCAGTGCCTCGGCGACGACGGCCAGCACGTCGGCGCGGGCCGACAGGAAGCTGCCGAGGCTGACGTAGACGACCGGCCGGTGGTCAGCGGCGAGCCAGCGCTCCACCTCGGCGTCCGGGGGCTCCTCGCGCACCGCCGAGCCGAGGAAGGTGTGGGCGGGCAGCAGCGCCGTGCGCTCGGGGTCGTGGAGCCGCTCCGGGTAGTTGAGCAGCAGCAGGTCGCCGGTCTCGGCGAAGGCGTCGGCGCTGGGCGAGGCCGCCGGGTCGAGCACGGCGAGCGCCGCGTTCCACTGCGCCGTGAAGGTGTCCCGGACGTCGACGCACAGCGATCGGAGCTCGGCGAGCGCGCCCGGGTCGGGGCGGATGCACCGCGGCCAGGCCGGCGGGTAGCCGTAGACCTCGTCTCCGACGGTGAGCGCCGACGGGTGCCCGAGCACGACGTCGGCGTGCGGGACCCGCGCGCTCACCAGACCCAGCCGGGCGCCGAAGGCCAGGTGGTCGACGAGCACGGCGTCCGGGCGCACCCGCGTCGACGAGGTCGCGCACCTCTGCGGCCACCCCGACCGCGTTCCAGAGCAGGTCGTCACCGCGGGCGCGCGCCTGGAACGCCAACGCCGCGACGGCGCCGTCCCGGGTGGCCTCGAAGAACCCGCGCAGCGAGTCGTCCTCGCCCCGGGGCTGCTCCTCGGCGCGGATCACCCCGGGGTTCGAGCCCCGGCCGAGCCGGAGGTGTTCGCGCTCGAAGCCGAACGCGCGGACCACCGCGTCGTTGGCGTGGCCCGTCGCGACGACGACGCGCTCGCCCTCGTCCCGCCAGGCGGTGGCGAGGGTGGCCAGGGGGTAGCAGGTGCGAGGCGTAGTCGGGGCTGATGACGAGCAGCGTCATGGAGCCGTGGCCATCGCGTCGGTGCCGCCGACCTGCCCCGACGCGACGTCGCGCGTAGACCTCGCAGAGCGAGGCGGCCATCGTGTCGATGCCGAAGCGCTCGCGCACCACGGCCCGCGCTCGACGGTCACGCAGCTCGGCCCCGGGCGACGTCGCGAGGTCGAGGGCCCGGCCGACGCCCGCGGCGAGGGCGTCCGGGCGCGAGGTGTCGGTGAGCACCCCGGTCAGGCCGTCGTCGACGTAGGTCGCGGGGCCGCCGCCGTTGGGGGCGACGACGACGAGCCCGACCGCCATGGCCTCGAGGATGGCGATGCCGAACTCCTCCTTGAGGCTGGCGCACACGTAGACACCGCCCGGGGCGGCCGTCCCGGGCCGGCCCGCGCCGCGCGGCGGCCAGCCACGCCGTCGTCGTGGAGTTGGGGCGGTGCCCGGCGAGGAGCAGGCCGGCGCCGCCGCGACGCGTCGGCGGCGAGCGGCGTCACGCATCCGCGCGAGCTCGGCGGCCTCCTCGGGGCTCGGGTCGTCGAGGTCACCGCCGACGACCAGCAGGTTGCACCGGGCGCGCAGCGCCGGGTCGGCGAGCCAGGAGGTGACGAGCGTCGCCATGCCCTTGACCGGGGCCAGCCGGCCGACGGTCAGCGCGAGGGGCAGCGACCGCCGCTCCGGTGGCAGGAGGGCGAGCAGCTCGTCGAGCTCGTCGAGGGCGGCTGCCGTGGCCGGCGCTTGCGGTGCGCTGCCACGCACCTCCTTCGCGACCGCGTTCGAGGGCCACGACGTCGATGCCCTCGCCGACCACGAGGACGCGCTCGGGCTGGGTCGACGACGTCGATGCCGACGAGGCGCGCGATGCTGCGCTCGACGTCCGGACGGGGGAAGAGGACGAGGTGCTCGGCCTGGCCGGCGAGGTCTCGCAACAGCCGGTCGCGGAACCACAGGTGCTCGACCCGGTCGGCCGCACCGAAGCCGGAGCGGGTCAGGCTGCCGTCCGCCTCCCGCGCGGCGACGAGCGCCTGGGGGTCGGGCGCGACGGTGAGGACGACCGGGATGCCGAGCTCGGCCGCCACCTCGGCGGCGACCATCGACCCGACGTCGGCCATCCGCAGGTGCAGCACGTCCACGTGGCCCGCGGCGCGCAGCAGCCGCCGGATGCCGCGCCGCGCCTCGACCCGGCGCGGCCAGGCCGTCGCCGCACCGGTGGGCCTGCCCCCAGAGCGGGATCCGCGCGTAGTGGTGGCCCGCGGGCGCGAGGGCGTCGGAGAGCGAGGAGCCGTCGCCCCAGCCGCCACCCGAGACGGTGATGACCCGCTCCACCTGGTGACCCTGCCGCAGCAGGGCGTCACCGAGCTGGACGAGCAGGGTGGCGATGCCGCCGGTGTCACCCTGGCCCGAGTGGCGCAGGCGACCGTCGATGTCGCCGTGGAGGAAGAGCTGGACGACGGTGAGACCGTCGCGGCGCACCGGTGCCGGCGGCGGTGCGAGCTCGTCGGACAGACCCAGGGCCGCGACCTGGGCCAGCGGCCCGCTCGACCCGGCCACCGAGCCGAGGGTGGCTCGGGCCGCGGTCAGCTCGGGTGCGTCGTGGAGCCCCGGCTCTGCGAGGAGGTCCCCCAGCGCCGCGAGGGCCGCAGCTCGCACGACCTCCACCTCGGCGTCGTCCTCCCCGATCCGGGTGAGCAGCTCCGTGACCGCGGGCCCTCGCACGAGGCCCAGCGTCTCCACGAGACGAGCGCGCGCGCCGGGCTCGCGCTGCGAGGTGAGGGCCGCGGCCAACCCCTCGCGGACGGCATCCGGGGCGCCGTTCGCCCACGTCTCGAGGGTGCGTTGCGCGAGCATCGCGGTGAACCCTCCTTGGGCGCACCGCGCGACCAGCGTCGCGACTCCCGAGGGCTGCGGGTCGACCCGGCCGAGCGCCTCGACCGCGTGCTCGGCCACGTGCTCGCGGTCGTCGTCGAGGAGGGCGACGAGCTGTCGGGCCGCCACCGCACCCCCCTGGGCGCCGAGGGCGCGCGCGGCGGCGACCGCGGTGATGGGGTCGGGGTCGGCGGTGGCGGCCACGAGCAGGTCGACGGACTGCGGGCCGGCGTGCCGCGCGACGTGCTCGAGCCGCTCGCCGGCCCGCAACCCCTCGAGGATGGTGCCGGACGACCGCACGGCCGCGAGCGCGGCACCGACGTCCATGGCCCGACCCTAGGCGAGCGACACCCAGACCCTCGAACCGGCGACCTGCAGTGTTGTTAGTTTGTCTAACGTTGTGGTCCCGGGTCCTTCGTCGAAACCCCGTGGACCGCGCCGGGGCGCCGGTGCTCCACTGTGGGCGTGCCGTCCCCCACCCCCGACCGCTTCCGCGGCCTCGCGCGCTCGTCGCCGTGGCGGTGGCGCGCGCTCACCTTCGACCTGCACCGGCGCCCGCTGCACGGGCCGGAGCACAGCGTGCACGCGCGGCTGGAGCGCGGGGTGGGGCTCGAGGTGCGCCTGGCCGACGGGGAGCGGCACCGCAGCACGGCGCTGCGCACCCGGGAGGACTGGTCCGACCGGGGGGCCGGTGGTCGCGGGCTCCGCGAGGTGCCGTTCACCTGGGAGCTGCCGGTCGAGGTCGACGCCGACGGGTTCGTCGTGCGGCGGCCCGCGGAGCGCGCGAGCGACGACCCGATGTGGCAGGACTACCAGTTCGTGGCGATGCTCGACCCGGTCGAGCTCGCCGACGGTTCGCTGCGCGACCCCGGCCCCCGGGACCCGGATGCCGTGCCGCCGCCGGCGCTCGACGTGCACCGCCTCGACGCCTCGCTGCGGCACGGGCGCGAGACCTGGTGGGCCGAGGTGGCGCCGCGTGAGGAGTACTCGCCCCGGTGCTCGTGCTGCCCGCTGCTCTTCGGCCGGGTCAGCGACGACCTCGAGGCGCTCGGGGGCGCCCCGACGGCGCGCGGCCGGCAGCCGGGGCTCACCTACGCCACGCGCTACCTGGTGGCCCTCGACGTCGGCACCGGCGTGTGCGTGCACGTCGAGCACCTCGACGGCGACCACGCCGGCCGGGGCTTCTCGGTGGAGATCCGCTCGGTGGACGGCGATCCCCCGGTACGTCGAGGTCCCACGACTCCGCTGACGTCACGTCGGTTCGGTCAGCGGGCCGTGAGACCTCGACGAGCTACTGGGAGGCGCCGGTGAGGTGTCCCTGCGAGTCGGTGCCCGAGCCGGCGCCCGCGTCGGCGACCGCCTCCGGGGCCGGGGGCTTCGCGAGCGGCCACAGCTGGAAGTAGTCGCCGTAGAACGCCAGGAACGGGAAGGTGACGGCCAGCAGCGCGTTGGCCAGCCAGAGCTCGGCGTCGAACGTCGCCGGCCCCGACGGCAGCGACCCGGTGACCAGCGGCATCACCGCGCGGTAGAGCAGCGCGAGCACGGTGCCCACGACCATCGCACTGACCGCGCTGAGCACGCCCTTGACCGGCTGCGACCGCCCGGCGAACAGCGAGTTCTGCAGCATGTTGAGCAGCACCACGGAACCGAAGATGAACGGGATCGGCACGGTCACGAGGAAGTCCGGCGGCGTCATCGCGAAGGTGCGGGTGCCGAGCAGGTAGGCGACCAGGCCGACGACCACCACGAGGGCCGTCCAGACCAGGCCGAGCACCGGCTGCTTCATCACCGTCGCCGAGCGGGTGAGCGGCCAGAGGTCGAGGTGCAGCACCAGGAACATGACGGCGAGGGCGGTCACGGCGAACACGGTGGCGTCCCAGGCGTTGAACAGCCCGGCCGGGTCGAGCGCAGCGCTGTAGACCGGGGCGCCCTTGAGCCAGCCGTAGTCGAAGAACACCTCGAACAGCACCGCCGCCACGACGTAGCCCCCCACCAGCAGCGCGAGGCCGGAGACGAGCTTGTTCCTGATCAGCGAGAACGGCCAGCCGCCCCACATGATCGTCAGCCAGAACGAGACCACCACCGACAGGATCGTGGCCTGCGCGAGCATCGGCAGCGGCGGGCCGACCGAACCCCCGATCGTCGTCCAGAGCACGAGCGCGACGACGGCGGCGACCACGGCTGTGAGGGCCAGGTAGGCCAGCCCGCGCACCGGCTGCCTCAGCCTCGCGATGGATGCCGGGTGCTCACCGTGCCAGTACGCCCCCACGACGATGGCGAACGGGATCGCGCACATCATCGCGAACGAGACCCAGCCGCCGAACGTCGCCCACGACATCGGGGCGATGAACAGCAGGGCCAGCACGATGACCAGGGCGGTGGCGGCGATGCCCAGCCACGGCTGCTTGCGGACGGACACGGGCGAGACCTCGTTTCGGTGGGAGCGCCGCACTGCGCCCCGAGCACCCCGACCGTAGGCGGGCACCCGGCACCTCGGGGTGGCCCGTGCCGCACCGCGGAACGCCCGGCCGAGCGGGTCAGTCCTCGACGACCAGCCCCATCGCGGCGAGCAGCCCGGCGGCGCCGGTCGCCTCGACCCGCAGCCCGCGCACCCGGTTCACCGACGGGTCGAAGGCGTAGCCCACGGCGCCGACCAGGCTCGCCCCGCGCAGGTCGGTGCCGACGAAGACCGCGCCGCTGAGGTCGCTCGCCCCGAAGTCGACCCGCTGGGCGTCGGCCCCGCCGAAGTCGGCCTCGCGCAGCGAGCAGCCGACCAGCCGCGACCCGGCGATCGCGCCCTCCTGGAACGAGGCGAGGTCGAGCCGGCACCGCTCGAGGTCCCACGGGCGGGCCGACAAGGTCGCCTCCCCCGCGCGCGTCCAGATCACGGCCAGTGCGGTGCACTCGACGAAGGTGCAGTCGCTGAACCGCGACCCCGACAGGTCGACCCGGTTCAGGTTGCAGCCGACGAACACGCAGTCGGTGAAGGTGCAGTCGCGCAGCACCGCGCCCTCGAGCACCGCCCGCTCGAAGCGGCAGGCCTCGAGCTCGACGCCCTCGAGCACCTCACCGGGAGCCAACCCCTCGGTGATCGTGAGGTCGGCGGCGTACCCACCGCTGTCGGCGAGCCGGTCCAGCAGGGATGCCGGGTCGCTCATCCGTGCGCGTGCCGCGCCGCGAGCGCCCGCAGGTCGTCGACGGCGGCCGCGGCCGACTCGGCACCGTAGACGGCCGACCCGGCCACGAAGACGTCGGCGCCGGCCTCGGCACACTGCTCGATCGTCGCGGCCGAGACCCCGCCGTCGACCTGGATCCACACCTCGCCACCGTGCCGGCGCACCGCCTCGCGCACCTGGCGCACCTTGGGCATCTGGTCGGCCATGAACGACTGGCCGCCGAAGCCGGGCTCGACCGTCATGACCAGCACCATGTCGACCTCGGGGAGCAGGTCGGCGTACGGCGCGAACGGCGTGCCGGGCTTGACCGCGAAGGCGGCCCGAGCGCCCGCCGCGCGGATGGCGCGGGCGGTGGCCACGGCATCCGCGACCGCCTCGACGTGGAAGGTGACCGACTTCGCGCCGGCCTCGGCGTAGCCCGGGGCCCAGCGGTCGGGGTCGTCGATCATCAGGTGGCAGTCGATCGGGATCGGCGAGACCTTGATCAGCGCCTCGACGACGGGCAGGCCGAGGGTGAGGTTGGGGACGAAGTGGTTGTCCATGACGTCGACGTGCGCCCAGTCGGCGTTCGAGATGGCGCCGAGCTCGCGCTCGAGGTTGGCGAAGTCGGCCGACAGGATCGACGGGGAGATCTGCACGCGCGACACCCTAGCGACCGTCGCGACCATGCGGATGCCGGGCAGCCCCGTCTCGACGGTGCGGAGGCCTCCGACGCCGTCGCGCTCGAAGCCCAGCTTGCGGTAGAACGCCTCCGCGCGCGGGTTGCCGTCGAAGCACGCCAGAGCTCGGCGGGCGCGTCGCCGAGCGCCCAGTCCGCCAGCGCCCGCGCGAGCCCGCTGCCGTGGTGCTCGCGCGCGACGTAGATCGACCAGAGCCCCGCGGCCGCGCGGGCTCGATGCCCTCCTCGGTCTGCGTCGGGCCGGCCACGACCCAGGCCACCGCGCGACCGGCCTCGTCGAAGACCGCGGTGCGCACGCAGCCCCTCCGGGAGCGGTGACGCGAGGATGCGCTGCCACTTGGCGATGGCGTCGTCGACCGTCCAGTGCTCGAACCAGTCGTCGGGCAGCAGGTCGGAGTAGGCGTCGACCCAGGCGCGGTGGTTCAGTCGGCCCAGCGTCTCGGCGTCGTCCGGTGTGGGAGGACGCCAGACGAGGCCGTCGGCGGCCGACACCGGTCAGGCGGTCTTCCGCAGCAGCGCGAAGAACATCGCGTCGGTGCCGTGCACGTGCGGCCAGAGCTGCACGTAGGGCCCGTCGCCCAGCCCGTCGAGCAGGCGGCCGACGGCGTCGGTGAACAGCGGGCGGGCGTCGACGACCTCGACGTCGCGCCGGCGCTTGAGCACGTCGCTCACGACGAAGCGGGTCTCGGCGACGTGCGGGCTGCACGTGGCGTAGGCGACCACCCCGCCGGGGGCGACGGCATCCAGGGCGGAGGCGAGCAGCGCCCGCTGCAGGGGCGCGAGCTCGGCGACGTCGGAGGGCTGCCGGCGCCAGCGGGCCTCCGGACGGCGGCGCAGCGCCCCCAGGCCGGTGCAGGGCGCGTCGACGAGCACCTTGCCGTAGGCGGCGGGCTCGTCCTCGCCGACCACCCGCCCGTCGGCGGTGCGCACCTCGATGTGGCGGCCCAGCCCCTTCGCGTACCGGGTCAGGGCACGCAGCGTGTTGCGCACGAGGTCGGCACGGTGCGGGGTGACCTCGACGGCGGTGAGGTCGGCCCCGGACTGCACCGCCAGGGCGCCGAGCACCCCCGCCTTGCCACCGGGGCCGGCACACAGGTCGAGCCAGCGCGCGGGCACGTCGTCGGGGACCTCGGCCGCCGCCAGCGCCAGGGCCACGAGCTGGGAGCCCTCGTCCTGCACCGCCGCGCGCCCGTCACGGATCTCCGGGATCAGGCCCGGGTCGCCCGAGCCGAGCACGATGCCGATCGGCGAGGTGTGGCTGGGCTCGACGTCGTCGTAGCGGCACAGCTCGTCGACGGTGGTCAGCCCGGGGCGGGCGACGACGTGCACGTGCGGCGGCTCGTTGTCGGCGGTCAGCAGGGCGGCGAGCTCGGCGTCGACGGTGGCCGAGGTCGCGCGGCCGTGGCCGATCAGGGCGGCGCGCAGCGCGGTGACGACCCACTGGGGGTGGCTGTGCCGCACCGCGAGCGCCTCGACTCCCCCACCCGCGGGCACCACGGCCTCGCGCCACTCCTCGAGCGAGCGCTCGCTGGTGCGCCGCATCACGGCGTTGACGAACCCGCTCGCGCCGGCCCCGGCGACGACCTTGGCCAGGCCCACGGTCTGGTCGGCGGCGGCGTGGGTCGCGACCCGCATCCCGAGCACCTGGTGCACCCCGAGGCGCAGCACGTCGAGCACCTGCGGGTCGATGCGCTCGGTCGGGCCGGCCGGCCGCCTCGGCGATGACGGCGTCGTAGAAGCCCTGCCACCGGATGGTGCCGAAGGCCGAGCTCGGTCGCGAACGCCGCGTCGCGCCCCTCGAGGCGGTGCCGGCGCAGGATGGCGGGCATCTCGAGGTTGGCGTACGACCCCTCGTCGACCGCGCGCAGCAGGGTGTAGGCCGCGAACCGGGTCGGCTCGGCCCGTCGGGTGCGCTCGGAGGGCGCGGTGACGCTGCGCTGCCGGGGTCCACGGCCGCCGCCGGACCGCCGCCGGACCCGCCGCCGGACCGGCCGCCGCCGCGGTTGTCGTGCTCAGCCATCGAGGCGCTCCCCTGGTGCGATGCGGACACCGCGGGCCCAGTCGGCCGCGGCCATCGGCTTCTTGCCGTGCGGGCGCACCTCGCCCAGCTCGACCGGCGTGGACGCCGTGCCGACCAGCACCGCGTGCTTGCTGACGAGCAGCTCGCCGGGCGCGAGCGCCGGCCCGTCGCCGGCCGGCATCACCCGGGTCGGGCCGCCGGTGCCCTCGCCGCGGGACGGGCCGGGCGCCGGAGCGAACCGGACCGGCCCGAGCTTGACCCGCTCGCCGCGGAAGGTGGTCCAGGCCCCCGGGGCGGGGGTGCAGCCGCGCACGTGCCGGTCGACGACGTGCGCGGGCAGCCCCCAGCGCACCTGCGCCTCGTCGGTGCTCAGCTTGGGCGCCAGGCTCACGCCGTCGCCCGGCTGGGGCACGGCGTGCAGCGAGCCGTCGGCGAGGCCGTCCATCGTCGCGACGAGCAGGCCCGGCGCCGGCGTGCGCCAGCCGGTCGAGCAGGGTGCCCGCGGTGTCGTCGGGGCGCACCGTCTCGGTGAGGGTGCCGAGCACCGGGCCGGTGTCGAGGCCCTCCTCGAGCACGAAGGTCGTGGCGCCGGTGACGTCGTCGCCGGCCATCAGGGCGCGCTGCACCGGGGCGGCCCCGCGCCAGGCGGGCAGCAGCGAGAAGTGCAGGTTGACCCAGCCGTGCGGCGGCACGTCGAGGGCGGCGCGCGGCACGAGGGCGCCGTAGGCCACGACCGGGCAGCAGTCGGGGGCGAGCTCGGCCAGCCGCGCGAGGAAGTCGGGGTCGCGCGGCGTCGGCGGCGTCAGCACCTCGATGCCGTGCTCGAGCGCGACCTGCTTCACCGGCGAGGGCGCGAGGGTGCGGCCGCGCCCGGCCCGGGCGTCGGGGCGGGTGACGACGGCGACCACCTCGTGGCGGCGAGGCGAGCAGGGCCAGCAGCGAGGGCACCGCGGTCTCGGGGGTTCCGGCGAGGACGAGACGCACGTCAGCGCCTCCCGAACGCGCCGGCGTGCGGGCTGACCTTGACCACCGGGGCCGTCGTGGCCCAGTCGGCCTCGCGGACCAGCCGCATCGCCTCGCGGCGCTGCTCGGGGTCGAGCCGGTCGACGAACAGGATGCCGTCGAGGTGGTCGGTCTCGTGCTGCACCGCCCGCGCCAGCAGGTGGGTGCCCTCGACGGTGACCGGTTCGCCGAACGCGTTCCAGCCGCGGGCGACGACCTGCACCGCCCGCGGGGTGTCGAAGTGCAGGCCCGGGCAGCGACAGGCACCCCTCCGGCTCGGTCTCCTCCTCGTCGCCCAGGGTGAGGTCGGGGTTGACGAGGTGGCCGACGGCGCCGTCGACGCAGTAGGTGAACACCCGCAGCCCGACGCCCAGCTGGGGGGCGGCCAGACCGGCGGCCCCGGCATCCAGCATGGTGTCGGTGAGGTCGCCGACGAGGCGGCGCAGCTCGGCGTCGAAGTCGACGACGGGGTCGGCGGGGGTGCGCAGGACCGGGTCGCCGAACAGCCGGATGGGGGTGACGCTCACGCCCGGGAGTCTAGGTGCCGACGGGTGGCGCGACGGTCACGCCGTGGGGTCCGGGGGGTCGACGCGCACCGAGACCGGGTCGGGGTCCTTGCGGGCCGACGCCCGGGCGCGCATCGCGGCGAGCTCGCGGGCCAGGGCCGGGCCGTCGGGCCGCGCGCACGGTGACCAGGGTGCGCCAGCGGTCGGCGACGCCGTGCGGCAGCGGGCCGAGCACGGATGCCGTGGGCGGCAGCGCGAGCTCGGCGGTGGCCGCCTCGAGGGCCGGCCGGGCACCGGTGAGCACGGCCAACCGGGCGGCCGGGGGCAGCGACAGCTCGCGCCGCTCGTCGAGCTCGCGCTCGGCGAACCAGGCGGGGTCCCAGCGCACCAGCGCCTCGACGGCCGGGATCGACACCTCGGTCGGGGCGCCGGCCAGCACCACCCGGCCACCCTCGGATGCCGGCCGCACCAGCGCCGCCGCGGCCAGCCAGCGGCGCAGCGCCTCCTCACCCGCGGTGAGGCTCGGCCGGTCGAGCAGCGCCCAGGCGTCGAGCAGCAGCGCGGCGGCGTAGCCGCCGGGGGCGACCGGCTCGGCCCCCGGGGTGGAGACGACCAGGCGGCGGCCCGGCCGCGACCGTCGTCGAGCACCGTGCCGGCACCGGAGCGCTCGACCGGGACCCCCGGGAAGGCCCGGCCGAGCTCCTCGGCGGTGCGCCGGGCGCCGACGACCGACGAGCGCAGCCGGTGCGCCGCCGCAGGCCGGGCAGCTCGAAGCCGGTCTCGACCCGGCCGCACCAGCGGCAGGCCGGCGGGCCCTGCGGGCCGGGCAGCGCCGAGCGGCCCGGCACACACCGTGCAGCGGGCCGGCGCGACGGCAGTCCTGGCAGGACAGCGAGGGCAGGTAGCCGCGGCGGGGCACCTGCACGAGCACCGGCCCGCGCTCGAGGGCCTCCTTGGCGGTGCGCCAGGCGATGGTGGGCAGGTGGGCCGCGGCGACGGCCGGGTCGCGGTCGGCGTCGTGCCCCTCGCCGGCGACCCGCACCGACGGCACGGCGCGGCGCAGCGCGCTCGCGGGGGGCCTCGACGGCGGTCAGCGCGCCGCGGCGCGACGAGGTCGGCGACGGCCACCGAGCGGCTGAACCCGGCCGACAGCACCGCGGCGCCGTGCACCGTGCGCCCGGGCGAGCAGCACCTCACGCACGTGCGGGTAGGGCGCGCGCGGCTCGTCGAGCAGGTCGTCGCCGTCGTCCCACCAGGCCACCAGGCCGAGGTCGTGCACCGGGGCGAAGGCCGCGGCCCGGGTGCCGACGACGCACCGGGCGTGGCCGCGCAGCGCCTTGAGGTAGGCCGTGTAGCGCGCCTGCGGGCCCTGGTCGGCGGTGAGCCGGGTGTGCCGGCCCGGCCCGAGCACCTCGAGCAGCGCCGCCTCGACCCGCACGACGTCGCGGTGGTCGGGCACCGACGAGCACGGCGCCGCGGCCGCCCTCGACCGCGGCCCGGGCGGCCTCGGCGAGCAGCACCGGCCAGTCGGCGGCGCCGGCCACCGACGGCACGGCGAGCAGCGACGCCGTGGGGGCGCCGCCCGAGGCGAGGTGCGCAGGAACGCCGGGCCCGGCGGCGTACGGCGACCAGGCCTGCGGCACCCGCTCGGGCAGCGGCGGCGTGCTCGGGCGCCTCGAGCGCCAGCGCCTTCTCGGCCGTGGCGTGCCGCGGGGGCACCGCGAGCCGCAGCACGTCGCCGAGCGAGCCGGCGTACCGGTCGGCGACCGCCCGGGCCGCGGCGAGCACCTGCGGGGTCAGCACCGGCTCGGGCGACACGACCCGGCGCAGCGGGCTGAGCCGGCCCGAGGTGCTCGGCGTCGGCGCGGCGCTCGAGCACGAAGCCGTCGAGGTCCTGCCCGGCGAAGCGCACCTTGACCCGCACGCCCGGCGCCGCGCGTCTCGGCCATCGACGTCGGGCACGGTGTACTCGAACGGCCGGTCGAGGTGCGGCAGCCCGGTGTCGACCTGGACCAGCGCCACCGGCAGCTGCTCGCGTGGTCGGGTCGTCGCCGGCGAGCCGCCGCGGGCGGCGCACCGCGGGGGCGGGCGACGAGCAGCGCGAGCTGCTCCCCGTCATCCGTCGCCGTCCGGCGTCGTCATGGGCCCGAAACTAGCGGAGCCCACCGACCCGGGCGGGGTCGGTGGGCTCGCGCTGTGGATGACGGGGTGGTCAGCCCGCGACCGCGCGCTGCAGCGCCTCGACCCGGTCGGTGTGCTCCCAGGTGAAGCCGTTGTCGACGCCGTCGGCGTGGGTGCGGCCGAAGTGGCCGTAGGCCGCGGTCGCCTTGTAGATCGGGCGGAGCAGGTCGAGCTCGTCGAGGATCGCGGCGGGGCGCAGGTCGAAGACCGACAGGATGGCGGCCTGGATCTTCTCGGCGGGCACGGTCTCGGTGCCGAAGGTCTCGACGTAGAGGCCGACCGGCTGGGCCTTGCCGATCGCGTAGGCGACCTGCACCTCGCAGCGGCGGGCCAGGCCCGCGGCGACGACGTTCTTGGCGACCCAGCGGGTGGCGTACGCCGCCGAGCGGTCGACCTTGCTCGGGTCCTTGCCGGAGAAGGCGCCGCCACCGTGGCGGGCCATGCCGCCGTAGGTGTCGACGATGATCTTGCGACCGGTGAGGCCGGCATCCCCCATCGGGCCACCGATGACGAACTTGCCGGTGGGGTTGATGTAGGCGCGGTAGTCGTCGGTGCGCAGGTCGGTGCCGGCGTCGTGCAGCTCGGCGAGCACCGGGTCGATGACGTGCTGGCGGATGTCGGGCTCGAGCATGCCGTCGAGCGAGATGTCCTCGGCGTGCTGGCTGGAGACGACCACGGCGTCGAGCGAGACGGCGCGGTCGCCGTCGTACGCGATGGTGACCTGGGTCTTGCCGTCGGGGCGCAGGTAGGGCAGCACGCCGCCCTTGCGGACCGCGGTGAGGCGCTCGGCCAGGCGGTGCGCGAGGAAGATCGGCAGCGGCATCAGCTCGGGGGTGTCGTCGCAGGCGTAGCCGAACATCAGGCCCTGGTCGCCGGCGCCCTGCTTGTCGAGCGGGTCGACGCCGCCGGTGCGGCTCTCGAAGGCGGTGTCGACGCCCTGGGCGATGTCCGGGCTCTGCTGGCCGATCGAGGCGCTGACGCCGCAGGAGCGCGCCGTCGAAGCCCTTGGTCGAGCTGTCGTAGCCGATCTTGAGCACGGTGTCGCGCACGATCTTCGGGATCTCGACGTAGGCCTCGGTGGTGACCTCGCCGGCCACGTGCACCAGGCCGGTGGTCACCATCGTCTCGACGGCGACGCGGCTGCGGGGGTCCTGCGCGAGCATCGCGTCGAGGATCGAGTCCGAGATCTGGTCACAGATCTTGTCCGGGTGTCCCTCGGTGACGGACTCGGACGTGAACAGGCGTGCGGACACGCGGTTCTCCTTCGGTGGGTGGGGCTGGCGGGGCTGCCGCGGCCACCGGCCGCGGAGTGCGCCCGCCAATCTACCCGGGGCGACCCGGATTGGCCGACTCGGTCCGAAGCACCCGGGTACGTCTGCGATCATGGCCCGTGTGTCCGACGGGTCGACGCGAGAGGCGACGACGGGAGACGCGGGTCGTGCTGCGCCCGTGAGCCCCGTCGACGAAGCGCTGTCCCTGCTCACCCGCGCCCAGAACCTCGCCGACCAGCTGCGGGCCGACGCCAACCGCGAGGTGACCCAGGCCCGGGCCGAGGCCACCCGGGTGCGCGGCGAGACGCAGGAGGCGTCCCACGAGCTGGAGCAGCTGCAGGCCACCGTGCGTCGTCCGCGCGCGAGGAGGCCGAGCGCCGCCTCGAGGAGACCCGCGCCGAGGTCGAGATCATGCTCGCCGACGCGGCCGACCAGGCCGCCCTGCTGCGGGCCCGCGCCACCAAGGCCAGCGACGAGGCCGTCGCGCTGGCCGAGGAGCAGGCCGAGGCCCGCCTGGCCGAGGCCCAGGCCCGCGCCGACGCACTGCTCGAGGGGGCCCGGGTCGAGCACGAGGGCACGATGGCGCGCCTGGCCCAGGAGGAGCGCGCCCACCAGGAGCGCTGGGGCCTGGAGCACGAGGCGCACGCCGCCGAGCTGGCCCAGCTGCGCGACTCCACGGTCGCCGACCTCGACCGGCTGCGCCAGGAGACGCACGAGTACGCCACCGGCCACCGCCGTGACGCCGAGGCCGAGGTCGCGGCCCTGCTCGCCGAGATCGAGGCCCGCGACCTCGGCTCGCGCACCGACGCCGAGCAGCTGCTCGACCAGGCCCGCGCGCGACGCCGCCACCCTGCTCGCCGACGCCCAGGCCGAGGCCGACGAGGTCGTCGCCGGCGCGCAGGCGCACCTGGCGTGGGCGCAGGGCACGGTCCGCGAGATCCTCGACAAGGCCGACGCCGACGCCGACGCCCGGGCCCGCGCGCACCACGACGAGCTCGCCGAGCGCTCGCGCACCCACCGGCACCGGGTGCAGACCCTGCTGGGCAGCGCCACGGCCAAGAGCCGCGACCGGCTCGCCGAGGCCGAGTCGGAGTCGACCCGGATGCGCGAGCTCGCCGAGTCGGTGCTCGCCGAGGCCCAGGCGGATGCCGCCCGCACCCGGGACGCCGCCCAGCGCGAGTCCGCGCGGCTCCTCGCCGACGCCCGGGCCCGCGAGGCCGAGGCCCGCGAGCGGGCCGAGCGCCGGGCCGCCGAGGCCGAGCAGGGCGCCCGCCTCGTGCGGCAGAGCGCGGCCGAGGACGTCGAGCGGATGCACCGCGAGGCGCACGAGTACCACGCGGCCGCCCGAGCCGAGATCATGAAGGCCTCCGAGGAGGCCCGTCAGCGCGCCGACACCGTGCGCGCCGAGGCCCAGGCCGCCGTCGAGCGGGCCCGGGCCGAGGTGCACACCCTCGCCGCCCGCCGGGACGCCATCACGGCCCAGCTCGGCAACCTCAGCGGGGTCATCGACGCCCTCGCCGTCTCCGACCAGCCCACCACCACCGAATCCCCCTCCACCCCTGACCAGGAGTCCCCCTCATGAACCAGCCCGAGTTCCCGACCGTCTTCCGCGGCTACGACCCCGTGCAGGTCGACCAGCACGTCGCCGCCCTCCAGCAGGCGGCCGAGGCGGCCCGCCAGGAGGCCGCGGCCAGCTCGGTCGAGCTGACCAAGCTGCGCCAGTCGCACGAGGCGCTCGGCCAGGAGCTCGAGGGCCAGCGGCGCAGCCTGACCGAGCTCGAGGCGCAGGCCCGCAAGGTGTCCAGCCCGACCTTCGCCGACCTCGGCGAGCGGATCGGCTCGATGCTCGGCCTGGCCGACGAGGAGGCCACCTCGATCCGCGCCGCGGCCGCCGCCGAGGTCGAGCAGGCCCGGCACGCCGCCGACGAGGACGCCGCCCTGGTGCGCGCCGAGGCCGACCGCTACGCCGAGGAGGTCCGCTCGCGGGCCGACGTCGACGCCTCCGAGGCCGTCTCGCGCGCCAAGCGGGAGGCCGACTCGATCATCGACGACGCCGCCCGCGAGGCCGCCGCCCGCCGCGAGGAGGCCGAGGCCTACTACGAGAAGCAGCGCGCCACCGCCGCGGCCTCCGCCGCCGACTTCGAGCGCACCCTCGGGGAGCGCCGCGAGAAGTCGGCCGCCGAGTTCACCGCGCAGATGGCCCAGCAGGACCAGGCGCTGGCCGCCGTCCAGGAGCGCGCCGACCTGCTCGGCCGCGAGGCCGAGGAGGACCGCCAGAGCGCCGCCGCCGAGGCGTCCCGCACCCTCGAGGCCGCCCGCGTCGAGGCCGCCGCGCTGGTGGGCTCCGCCAAGGAGCACGCCGAGCGGATCCGCCGCGACTCCGAGCGCGAGCTCGCCGCCGCCACGGCCCGCCGCGACAGCATCACCGCCCAGCTGAGCAACGTGCGCAACATGCTCGCCACGCTCGGTGGCGGGGCCGCCGTCGGCCTCGTCGGCCGAGGACGAGCACCCGGCCCTGGCGACCGAC
Source organism: uncultured Actinomycetota bacterium (assembly GCA_963782695.1). Taxonomy (GTDB): domain Bacteria; phylum Actinomycetota; class Actinomycetes; order Actinomycetales; family Dermatophilaceae; genus Fodinibacter. Next base: position 550,901 of record CAWAKY010000006.1, read on the forward strand.
GCCCCGGTCGAGGAGGCCGCGCCGGTCGAGGAGACCGAGGCCACGACGAGACCGAGGTCCACGACGAGGCGGATGCCGTCGACGCGCCGGACGCAGGACGCCGCCGAGACCGCGGTCGACGCCACCGACGAGGGCGCCGAGGGCGACGAGATCGAGGCGGTCGACGCCGAGCTCGAGCGTCCGAGACGCCCCGAGGGCGAGCAGGCCGAGGTCGTCGAGGAGTCGGGCAAGAAGAACAAGGCGCACGCCCGCCACTGACCCGGCACACCGAAGGGCCCCACCACGACTCGTGGTGGGGCCCTTCGTCCGTGCAGGACCTCGTCGAGGTCCCGCGACACGCTGACGGAGCCGCCGGAGCGATCAGCGTGTCGTGGGACCTCGACCGGCGGTGAGGCGGGTCACGGTGCCGGGCTCAGAGGAGGGGCAGGACGGCGTCCCAGACGGCGTGCGCGACCTCGAGCTTGGAGGCGGGCCCGACGTCGGTGACGGCCTCGGACCCGCGGCGCAGGAGGTGCACCGTGGTGAGTCCTGGCCGAAGGTCATGCCGTTGCCCGACCTCGTTGACCACGAGCAGGTCGCAGCCCTTGCGGGCCAGCTTGGCGCGGGCGTGCTCGAGCACCGAGCCCTCGCCGTCACCGGTCTCGGCGGCGAAGCCCGACGATGACCGGCGACGCGGCGCTCCCCCGGGCGGCCACCAGCCCGGCGAGCACGTCGGGGTTGCGCACCAGCTCGACGACGGGCGCCGACTCGTCGGCGGCGCCGTCGGCCCCGGCGTCGTGCGTCTTCTTGATCTTGTGGTCGGCGTAGCTGGCCGGGCCGGAAGTCGGCCACGGCGGCGGCCATGACGACGACGTCGGCGTCGCGCACGGCATCCGTCACCGCGGCCTGCAGCTCGAGCGCGGTCTCGACCGGCACGACGGTGACGCCGTCGGGCGGCGGCCAGCGACGACGACGACACCAGCATGACCTCGGCGCCGCGCTCGGCGGCGGCACCGCGGCGAGGGCGTAGCCCTGCTTGCCGGAGCTGCGGTTGCCCAGGAAGCGCACCGGGTCGAGCGGCTCGCGGGTGCCGCCGGCGCTGACGACGACCCGCCGCCCGGCCAGGTCACCACGGGCCGGGAGCCGCGGGTGGCCCGCCGCGGCCGACGCCCGGGCCAGCTCGCGCTCGCAGACGGCGAAGAGCTCCTCGGGCTCGGGCAGCCGGCCCGGGCCGGTGTCGCGCCGGTGAGCCGCCCGGAGGCCGGGGGCACGACGTGGACGCCACGCTCGCTGAGCGTGGCGACGTTGGCCTGGGTGGCCGGGTGCTCCCACATCTCGGTGTGCATGGCCGGGGCGAGACAGCACCGGGCAGCGGGCGGTGAGCAGGACGTTGGTGAGCAGGTCGTCGGCCTGGCCGGTGCGCGGCCCGCGCGAGCAGGTCGGCGGTGGCGGGGGCGACGACGACGAGGTCGGCCTGCTGGCCGATCCGCACGTGCGGCACCTCGGTGACGTCCGTCCACACGTCGGTGTGCACCGGCTTGCCGGACAGCGCCGACCAGGTGGCCGCGCCGACGAAGTGCAGCGCGGCATGCGGTCGGCACGACCGTCACGTCGTGGCCGGCCTCGGTGAACAGCCGCAGGAGCGAGCAGGCCTTGTAGGCCGCGATGCCCCCGGCCGACCCCGAGGACGACGCCTCCCACGTCCCGGTCACTCCTCGGTGGGCGTGGAGGTCAGCAGACCCTCGTTGATCTCGCGCAGCGCGATGGACATCGGCTTCTCGTGCACCTCGGTGTCGACCAGCGGGCCGACGTACTCGAGCAGGCCCTCCTGCAGCTGGGAGTAGTAGGCGTTGATCTGCCGGGCCCGCTTCGCCGAGTAGAGGACGAGCGCGTACTTGGAGTCCGCACGCTCCAGCAGGTCGTCGATCGGCGGGTTGGTGATGCCCTGGGGAGCTGCGGACCGGTCAGTCTCGTTTCGTTGGTTCGTCGGGACTCACGCGTCGAGTCTCGCTCTGCGGCGCTATCGGGTACGGGGCGTTCTCATCAATGATACGAGTTCCTCGGCCGCGCGCCGAACGTCGTCGTTGAGACGGTCACGTCGAACTCCTGCTGCGGCGGCCAGCTCGCTCCCGCGCGGTGGCCAGCCGGCGCCTCGCGCTCCTCCTCGTCCTCGGTGCCGCGGCCGACCAGCCGGCGCACCAGCTCGTCCCAGTGGGCGGGGCGAGGAAGACGAACAGGGCCTCGGGCATGCGTCTCGCGCACCTGGCGCGCGCCCTGCAGGTCGATCTCCAGCAGCGCCGGCCGGCCCGGCCGCGAGGGCCTCCTCGACCGGGCGCGCGCGGGGTGCCGTACTTGGCCCGGCCGTGCACGACGGCCCACTCGAGCAGCTCGCCGGCCGCGGCCATCCGCGTCGAACTCGGCGTCGGCGACGAAGTGGTAGTGGACGCCGTCGACCTCACCCGGGCGCGGCCGCCGGGTGGTCACCGAGACGGACAGCCAGACCTCGGGGTGGTGCTGCCGGACGTAGGCGGCGACGGTGCCCTTGCCGACGGCGGTCGGTCCGGCGAGGACGGTGAGGCGGGAGGCGCGTCCCGCTCACGACCGCGGCCGAAACGGTCGAGGAGCGCCGCCACCTGGTTCTGGCCGAGCCCGCGCACGCGGCGGCTCTCGGAGATGCCGACCTCCTCCATGATCTGGCGGGCGCGCACCCGGCCGACGCCGGGCATCGACTCCAGCAGGGCGGAGACGCGCATCTTGCCGATGACGTCGTTGGTCTTGCCCTCGGAGATGACCTCGGCGAGCGTGATGCTCGCGAGTACTTCAGCCGGTGCTTGACCTCGGCGCGCTCGCGTCGGGAGGCGGCGGCCTTTTCCAGGGCGGCGGCCCGTTGTTCGGGGGTGAGCGGCGGAAGAGCCACAGCGAGGAGTCCTTCGTCGACATGCGGGTGCTGGCTTCTCAACACCCGGCTGTACGGCGTCGACTCTATCGCGATGCCCTCACCGCGACGACCCACCAAAGTGGGCTAGATCTGCGCAGGTCGGGGACGGTTCGCTCAGCCCGCCAGGGCCGCGGCCAGGTCGTCGGCGGCGCGCCGCGCGGCATCGCGCAGCGCACCGACGTCGGGGCCCGCCACGAGCACCTCGCGGCTGCTCGTGCCGAGCACCTGGGGCAGGGCCGCGCCGAACGTCTCGCGCAGGGCCGCGGGCGTGCCGCCCTGGGCGCCGAGCCCGGGTGCGAGCAGCGGGCCGGCGGCGCCGGCCAGGTCGAGGCCGAGGTCGGTGACCGCGCTGCCGACCGTGGCGCCGACGACCATGCCGACACTGCCGAGCCGGCCGGATGCCGCGGCCGTCGCGTTGTCGCGCGGCGACGCCCGCCACGACCGACGCCGCGACGGTGGCCCCGTCGAGCACCGCGTGCTGCACCGACGGCGCCCTCGGGGTTGGAGGTGAGGGTGAGCACGAAGACCCCGCGGCCGGTCGCCGCGGCCAGGTCGAGCGCCGGGCGCAGCGACTCGTAGCCGAGGTAGGGGCTGACCGTGATGGCGTCGGCCCGCAGCGGCGAGCCGTCGGACGAGGTAGGCCTGGGCGTAGCCGGCCATGGTCGTGCCGATGTCGCCGCGCTTGACGTCGAGCAGCGACAGGGTGCCGGCCTCGCGCAGCCCGGCCAGGGTGCGCTCGAGCACCGCCACCCCGGCCGACCCGAACCGCTCGAAGAACGCCGACTGCGGCTTGACCGCGGCCACCGCTCCCGCCGAACGCCTCGACGCAGGTCAGCGCGAACGTCTCGAGCCCGGCCACGGTGTCGGGCAGCCCCCACTGCGCGAGCAGGCGCGGCGTGCGGGTCGATGCCGGCGCAGAACGGCCCGAGCTCGTCCATCGCGGCGCGCAGCCGGTCGCCGTAGGGGTCGGCGCGCGGTGCGCGGTGCGTCATCGGGCGGGCCAGTCCTCTCGTGGGCGATGCCGACGACGTCGGCGAAGCGGTGCGAAGCCGTGCCGGGCGACCTCGGCCTCGAGCTCGTCGACGACCCGGCCGGGGCGCGCTGGGGTCGTTGAAGGTGGCGGTGCCGACCTGCACGGCCGACGCGCCGGCGGCGACCAGCTCGAGCGCGTCGCGGCCGGTGCGCACTCCCCCGACGCCGATGAGCGGCGCCGTCGGCAGCCGCCCCTCGCGCATCGCGGCGCGTGACCTGCCACAGCGCCCGCACGGCGACCGGGCGCACGGCCGGGCCGGAGAGCCCGCCGGTGATGCCGGCGAGCTGGGGCCGCAGCAGGTCGGTGTCGATGACCATGCCGAGCAGGGTGTTGATCATGGTCAGGCCGTCGGCGCCGGCCTTGAGCGCGGCGTGCGCGATCGTCGACGATGTCGGTGACGTCGGGCGTCAGCTTGGCGAAGATCGGGGTGCCGCGCGGGCAGCCGCTCGCGCACCAGCCGCACGACCCGCTCCGACGACAGCGCGTCGCACGCGAAGACCAGCCCGCGGTTGGCGACGTTGGGGCACGAGATGTTGACCTCGACCCCGACGACCGCGTCGAAGGCCGGGCTGGCCGCCAGCGCCTCGGCGACGTCGCCGAACTCCTCGGCGGTGTTGCCGGCGATCGACACCAGGGCCCGGGCCCCGGTCGACTTCAGCCAGGCGAGGTCCTTCTCGACGAACGCGTCGATGCCCGGCCCCTGCAGGCCGATCGAGTTGAGCATGCCGGATGCCGTCTCGGCCATCCGCGGCGTGCCGCGCCCGGAGCGCGGGCTGCGGCCATGACCGACTTGGTGACGAACGCGCCGAGCTCGGAGACGGGAAGAAGCGGTGCAGCTCCTGGCCGTTGGCCGCGCAGCCGGATGCCGTCATCAGCGGGTTCGGGCAGCGACCATCGGCCCCAGCGTGGTGGTCATGTCGACCATCAGTGACCTCCGGCCCGCGGGGCGCCGAGGGCGTCGTCGGGCACCCGGCAGATGCCGTCGCCGAACGCGTCCCAGCGCACCCGGTCGCCCCGGAACACCGGGCCCTCGACGCAGGAGCGCACCATCCGGGTGACGCCGTCGTTGCCGGTGACCGGCATGACGCAGGTCATGCAGACCCCGACGCCGCAGGCCATCGACTCCTCGACGGCGACCTGGGCGACGGCGCCGTGGGCGGTCGGCGATGTCGGTGACCGAGCGCAGCATCGCCATCGGGCCGCAGCCGTAGACCACGCCGCGCCGAGGTGCGGTCGATGACGTCGCCGAGCACGTCGCTCACCCAGCCGCGGCGCCCGGAGCGAGCCGTCGTCGGTGGTGACGGTGACGCCGTCGGCGGTGCGGCGGGCCTCGACGACGCCGAAGAGGCGGTCCTCGGAGGCCGCGCCGAGCACCATCTCGACGTGGCAGCCGCGCTCGCGCAGCGCCTCGGCGAGCCAGAACAGCGGCGCCAGCCGTAGCCGCCGCCGACGAGCACGCAGGCCACCGGCTCGGCGGGCAGCGGGAACGGCCGGCCGAGCGGGCCGACGACGTCGACCGGGTCGTGGGCGCGCAGGCCGGTGAGCCACACCGTGCCCGGGCCGTGCGCGGCGACGACGACGTCGACGGTGCCGCCGTAGGTGCCCGACGGGCTTGACCTTGTGGATCGAGAAGCACCGGCGCAGCAGGTTGGCCGAGGTCGGCCCGCCGACGGCCAGCGCGACGAACTGCCCGGGGCGGGCCAGCTCGGCGACGCCGGGCGCGACGAGGGTGAGGTGGTGGTAGGCGCCGACCCGGCGGGTGGCGATGAGCTCGCCGACTGACCTGGACGACCCCGCTCACGCCGTGGCCTCCACGCCGTAGAGGTCGAGGGCGGCCGCGTGGTCCTGCAGCGAGGTGACGTCGAGGTCGCCGGTGATGACCGCCTCGATGGCCTGCACCGCCGCGCGCGAGCTGCTGCACCGTGGTGATGATCGGCTTGTCCATCGCCGTCGTCGCCGCCCGGATGGCGTAGCCGTCGGCCCGGGCCGACGCGCTCGGCCCGCTCGGGGTGTTGACGACCATGTCGATCTCGCCGGCGTTGATCCAGTCGACGATCGATCGCTCGCCCTCGGCGCCGCGCTCGGCGTGCTTGCGCACCACCTCGGCCTCGATCCCGTTGCGCCGCAGCACGTCTGCGGTGCCCGACGGTCGACACGATGCGGAAGCCGAGGTCGACCAGCCGCTTGACCGGGAAGATCATGGCCCGCTTGTCGCGGTTGGCGACCGACACGAACACCGTTCCCTTGCGTGGGCAGCCCGCTGATCGCGCCGAGCTGGGCTCTTGGCGAACGCCGCGGCCGAAGTCGGTGTCGATGCCCATGACCTCGCCGGTGGAGCGCATCTCGGGGCCGAGCAGGCTGTCGACGACGAGCCCCTCCTTGGTGCGGAACCGCTTGAACGGCAGCACCGCCTCCTTGACCGACATCGGTGCGTGCGCCGGCATCCGGCCGCCGTCGGCGTGCGCGCGGCAGCACGCCCTCGGCGCGCAGCTCGGCGATGGTCGCGCCGAGCATGATCCGCGCGGCGGCCTTGGCCAGCGGCACGCCGGTCGCCTTGGCGACGAACGGCACGGTGCGCGACGCCCGGGGGTTGGCCTCGAGCACGTAGAGGATGTCCTGGGCCAGGGCGAACTGCACGTTCATCAGGCCCGCGCACGCCGATGCCCTGCGCCAGCTTGAGCGTCGACTCGCGCACCCGCTCGAGCTCGTCCGGCACCGAGGGTGACCGGCGGCAGCGTGCACGAGCGAGTCGCCGGAGTGGATGCCGGCCTCCTCGATGTGCTCCATGATCCCGCCGAGGTACATCTCGGTGCCGTCGTAGAGCGCGTCGACGTCGATCTCGATCGCGTCGTCGAGGAAGCGGTCGACCAGCACCGGGTGCTCGGGCGATGGCGATGGTGGCCCGCTCGACGTAGCCGCTGAGGGTCGTCGTCGTCGTAGACGATCTCCATGCCGCGCCCGCCGAGCACGTAGGACGGCCGCACGAGCACCGGGTAGCCGATCTCGCTGGGCGACCTCGACCGCCTCCGCGGCGCTGTAGGCCGTGCCGTGCTTGCGGCGCGGGCAGCTTCGCCTCGGCGCAGCACCCGGCCGAACGCGCCGCGGTCCTCGGCGAGGTCGATCGCCTCGGGCGAGGTGCCGACGATCGGCACGCCCTCGTCCTTGAGCGCCTTGGCCAGCCCGAGCGGGGTCTGCCCGCCGAGCTGCACGATGACGCCGGCGATCGGCCCGGCCTGGCGCTCGGCGTGGACGACCTCGAGCACGTCCTCGAGCGTGAGCGGCTCGAAGTAGAGCCGGCTGCTGGTGTCGTAGTCGGTCGAGACCGTCTCGGGGTTGCAGTTGACCATCACCGTGTCGAAGCCGGCGTCGCGCAGGGCGAAGCTGGCGTGCACGCAGGAGTAGTCGAACTCGACGCCCTGGCCGATGCGGTTCGGGCCGGAGCCGAGGATGATGCACGGCCGGCCGCTCGCGCGGCGCGACCTCGGTCTCCTCGTCGTAGGTGGAGTAGTGGTACGGCGTGAGCGCGGCGAACTCGGCCGCGCAGGTGTCGACGGTCTTGTAGACCGGGCGCACGCCGAGCGCGTGCCGGACCCCGCGGACGACCGCCTCGGGCATCCCGCGCAGCTGCGGCGAGCTGGCGCGTCGCTGAAGCCGTGCCGCTTGGCCAGCCGCAGCAGGTCGGCGGTCAGCTGCGGGCGCCGCGACGACGGCGTCGGCGACGCTCGTTGATGAGCGCGATCTGGTCGAGGAACCACGGGTCGATGCCGGTGGCCTCGTGCACCTCCTCGACCGACAGGCCGCCGCGCAGGGCCTGCTGCACCAGCACGATCCGGCCGTCGGTGGGGCGTCGCGCGACTGCTCGAGGAGCGCGCGCGCCTGCGTCGGTGGTGGGCCGCTCGCCGTCCCAGTGGAAGCTGACTGCCCTGCTTCTCGAGCGAGCGCAGCGCCTTCTGCAGCGCCTCGGTGAAGTTGCGGCCGATCGACATCGCCTCGCCGACCGACTTCATCGTCGTGGTCAGGGTCGGCGTCGGCGGCCGGGAACTTCTCGAACGCGAACCGCGGCACCTTGACGACGACGTAGTCGAGGCGTCGGCTCGAAGCAGGCCGGGGTCTCGCGGGTGATGTCGTTGGGCACCTCGTCGAGGGTGTAGCCGATCGCCATCTTCGCGGCGATCTTGGCGATCGGGAACCCGGTGGCCTTGGAGGCCAGCGCCGACGAGCGCGAGACGCGCGGGTTCATCTCGATGACGATGATCCGGCCGTCGGCGGGGTTGACCGCGAACTGGATGTTGCAGCCGCCGGTGTCGACGCCGACCTCGCGGATGATGGCGATGCCGATGTCGCGCAGCCGCTGGTACTCGCGGTCGGTGAGGGTGAGCGCCGGGGCGACGGTGATCGAGTCGCCGGTGTGCACGCCCATCGGGTCGAGGTTCTCGATCGAGCAGACCACCACGACGTTGTCGGCGTGGTCGCGCATGACCTCGAGCTCGTACTCCTTCCAGCCCGAGGATCGACTCCTCGAGGAGCACCTCGGTGGTCGGGCGAGTACTGCAGGCCGGCGCCGGCGATGCGGCGCAGCTCGTCCTCGTCGTGGGCGAAGCCGGAGCCGAGGCCGCCCATGGTGAACGAGGGCCGCACGACCAGCGGGTAGCCGAGGTCGCTCGGCCGCGACGAGGCACCTCGTCCATCGTGTGGGCAGATGAACGACTGCGGGCCGACTCGGCGCCGCAGCGCTGCGACGACGCCCTTGAACTTCTCGCGGTCCTCGCCGAGCATGGATCGCCTCGACGTTGGCGCCGATGAGCGGGCAGTCGTACTTCTCGAGGATGCCGCTGCTCGTGCAGCGCGATCGCCGCGTTGAGCGCGGTCTGGCCGCCCAGGGTCGCGAGCACGGCGTCCGGCCGCTCCTTGGCGATGATCTTCTCGACGACCTCGGGGGTGATCGGCTCGACGTAGGTGGCGTCGGCGAACTCGGGGTCGGTCATGATCGTGGCCGGGTTGGAGTTGACCAGGATGACCCGGATGCCCTCCTCGCGCAGCACCCGGCAGGCCTGGGTGCCGGAGTAGTCGAACTCGCAGGCCTGGCCGATGACGATCGGGCCGGAGCCGATGACCAGGACGCTCTTGATGTCGTCGCGCTTCGGGCATCAGGCGCGCCCTTCCTGTCGGTGGCTCGGTGGCGTCGGCGTCGTGGTGCCGGTCCATCAGGTCGACGAACCGGTCGAAGAGGTAGGCGGCGTCGTGCGGGCCGGCCGCGGCCTCCGGGTGGTACTGCACCGAGAACGCCGGCAGCCGTCGCAGGCACTCGAGGCCCTCGACGACGTCGTCGTTGAGGCAGACGTGGCTGACCCGCGACCCGGCCGTAGCCGTGCTGGGCGTCGTCGATGTCGCCGTCGAGCGGGGCGTCGACGGCGAAGCCGTGGTTGTGCGCGGTGACCTCGACCTTGCCGGTGGTGCGGTCCATGACCGGCTGGTTGATGCCGCGGTGGCCGTACTTGAGCTTGTAGGTGCCGAAGCCGAGCGCCCGGCCGAGCATCTGGTTGCCGAAGCAGATGCCGAAGAACGGGATCCGTCGCGTCGAGCACCTGCGCGCAGCAGGTCGACCTGCGCCTCGGCGGTCGCCGGGTCGCCCGGGCCGTTGGAGAAGAAGACGCCGTCGGGCGTCGAGGGCCCGCACGTCGTCGATGGTGGCCGTCGGCGGGCAGCACGTGCACCTCGATGCCGCGCTCGGCCATCAGCTGCGGCGTCATCGCCTTGATGCCGAGGTCGACGACCGCGACGGTGAAGCGCCTGCTCCCCCACCGCCGGGCACGACGTACGGCCGTGTCGGTGGCGACCTGCTCGGCGAGCGCGGCCCCGGCCATCGGGCGGCGAGTCGATGACCTGGGTCGAGCAGCCGCTCGCGCGGCGCGCTCGCGGCATCCCCGGAGAAGATGCCGACCCGCATGGCGCCGCGCTCGCGCAGGTGGCGGGTGAGGGCGCGGGTGTCGAGGTCGCAGATGCCGACGACGCCCTGGGCGTCGAGCTCGTCCTCCGAGCGACCGGTTCGACCGCCAGTTCGACGGCCGCAGCGCGGGGTCGCGCACGACGTAGCCGGCGACCCAGATGCGGCCGCGACTCGTCGTCCTCGTCGTTCCAGCCGGTGTTGCCGACGTGCGGGGCGGTCATGACGACGACCTGGCGGTGGTAGCTGGGTCGGTGAGGGTCTCCTGGTAGCCGGTCATGCCGGTGGAGAAGACGGCCTCGCCGACCGTGGAGCCCCGGCGGCCGTAGGCCCGGCCGCTGAAGGTGCGGCCGTCCTCGAGGACGAGGACGGCGGGCTCGCGGGTGGTCAGCATGCGGTGGGCTCCCCTCCACGGGCCGTGACGCGGCCGCGCAGGATCGTGGTGTGGACGGCGCCGGTGAGGGTCCGGCCGTGCCACGGGGTGTTGCGGGACAGGGACTGCGAGGCGTCGCGGTCGACGCTGACCGTGGCGGTGGGGTCGACGAGCACGAGGTTGGCCGGCGCGCCGGCGGCGACCGGGTGGCCGTGGTCGGCCAGGCCGGCGATGCGCGCCGGGCCGGTCGACATCAGCCGGGCGAGGTCGGCCCAGCCGAGCCGGCCGTCGGCGACGAGCAGGTCGTGCACCACGGCGAAGGCGGTCTCGAGGCCGAGCATGCCGAACGCCGCGTCGACGAAGGCGTGCTCCTTGTCGTGCCGGGCGTGCGGGGCGTGGTCGGTGGCGACGGCGTCGATGGTGCCGTCGAGCAGGCCCTCGACGCAGCGCCTCGCGGTCCTCGCTCGGGCGCAGCGGCGGGTTGACCTTGAAGACGGGGTCGTAGCCGGCGAGCAGGTCGGTGCCCAGCGCGAGGTGGTGCGGGGTCACCTCCGCGGTCATCGCGATGCCGCGCGCCTTGGCCCAGCGGACGACGTCGAGCGCCCTCGGCGGTGGAGACGTGGGCGACGTGCACCCGGCGAGCCGGTGTGCTCGGCGAGCAGGGCGTCGCGGGCGATGATGCTGGCCTCGGCGACGCGCGGGCCAGCCCGGCAGGCCGAGCCGGCCGGAGACCTCGCCCTCGTGGCAGCAGGCCTGCGGGCCGGCGAGGCTGCGGGTCCTGGCTGTGCTGGGAGATGACGCCGTCGAAGGCGCTGCACGTACTCCAGCGCCCGGCGCATCACCCGGCGCGTCGGCGACGCAGTGGCCGTCGTCGGAGAAGACCTGCACGCTGGCGCGGGAGCGGTGCATCAGGCCGAGCTCGGCGAGCTCGGCGCCGTCGAGGCCCTTGGTGACCGCGCCGACCGGCACGACGTCGACCAGCCCGGCCGCGCGGCCGAGGTCGAGGATGCGCTCGGCGGCCTCGGCGGTGTCGGTGACCGGGTTGGTGTTGGCCATGGCGAGCACGGCGGTGTAGCCGCCGACCGCGGCGGCCGCGGAGCCGGAGGCGATGGTCTCGGCGTCCTCGCGGCCCGGCTCGCGCAGGTGGGTGTGCAGGTCGACGAAGCCGGGCAGCAGGGCGAGGCCGTCGGCGTCGACCCGCTCGGCGTCGCTCGGGGCGTCGACGGTGCCGACCTGCGCGACCACGCCGTCGCGCACGCAGCAGGTCGCCGGCGCTGGGCGGTGCCGTCGGCGGCGTACCAGGTGGGCCCGGTGAGGATCAGGGTGCTCACGCGACCGCCCCCTCTCCGGCGAGCAGGTGGTAGAGCACGGACATCCGCACCGCGACCCCGGCCGAGACCTGGTCGAGCACGAGGCTCTGGGCGGCGTCGGCGGCGTCGGCGCTGATCTCGAGGCCGCGGTTCATCGGGCCGGGGTGGCAGATGACGGCCTCCGGGTTCGCGTCGGAGAGCGCGCGCAGGCGCTCACGGGTCAGGCCGAAGCCCACGGTGTACTCGCGGGCGGTCGGGAAGAAGCCGCCGCTCATCCGCTCGCGCTGGACGCGCAGCATCATCACGGCATCCGGGCCGCGAGGCGAGCACGGCGTCGAGGTCGTCGGTGAGCTCGAGGCCGTCGGCCGCCGCCCACGCGCCGATGCCGCTCGGCATCAGGGTCGGCGGGGCGACCAGCGTGACGTGCGCGCCGAGGGTGCGCAGGGTGATCGCGTTGGAGCGGAAGACCCGGCTGTGGGTCAGGTCGCCGACGATGGCGACCCGGGCGCCCGTCGAGGTCACCGAGCCGCTGCTCGATCGTGTAGGCGTCGAGCAGGGCCTGGGTGGGGTGCTCGTGGGTGCCGTCGCCGGCGTTGATGACGCTCGCGTCGACCCACTGGGACACCTGGTGGGCGGCGCCGCTGGCCATGTGCCGGATGACGATGGCGTCGACCGACATGGCGTCGATGGTGCGCACCGTGTCGCGCAGGCTCTCGCCCTTGCTGGCGCTGCTGCCCTTGCCGGTGATGTTGATCGTGTCGGCGCGACATCCACTTGCCGGCGATCTCGAAGCTGGACTGCGGGTGCGGGTGGAGTCCTCGAAGAAGAGGTTGATGATGGTGCGGCCGCGCAGGGTGGGCAGCTTCTTGACGTCGCGGCGCTGCACCTCGTGCATCTCGGCTGGCCGTCGCGAGCAGCATCCGCACGTCGTCGCGGGTGAGGTCGGCGCTGGAGAGCAGGTGGCGGTTCATCGGGCGTCACCCCCGGCGATCCGGACGACGTCCTCGCCGCCGTCGTGCTCGGCCAGGCGCACCTGCACCTTCTCGCTGTGGCTCGTCGGGAGGTTCTTGCCGACGTGGTCGGCCCGGATCGGCAGCTCGCGGTGGCCGCGGTCGACGAGCACGGCCAGGCGCACGGCGCGGGGCCGGCCGAGGTCGGACAGGGCGTCGAGCGCGGCCCGGATGGTGCGCCCGGAGTAGAGCACGTCGTCGACGAGCACGACGACCTTGTCGTCGATGCCGCCCGCCGGGATCGTGGTGTGCATCGGCGCCCGGGTGGGCTGGGAGCGCAGGTCGTCGCGGTGCATCGTGATGTCGAGGCTGCCCACGGGCACCTCGGTGCCCTCGACCTCGCGCGATCAGGTCGGCGAGGCGGTGGGCCAGCTCGACGCCGCGGCTCGGGATGCCGAGCAGGACGAGGTCGTCGGCGCCCTTGTTGTGCTCGAGGATCTCGTGCGCGATGCGGCGCAGGGCCCGGGAGACGTCGCTCGCGGTGAGGACGGTACGACCGGACGGGTCGAGGGGATGGCCGGGTGGAACGGTGGTGTCGGCGCGCGTCACGACGCGGACCTCCTTCCCTGCCTCACGGGACAGGTCGTTAAAGGATGTCGGAATGCGGTGCCCACTCTACGGGGTGGTCCGGGCGGGGTCGCAGGCGGCTCGCGGGGCGGACGGGCGGACCGCCGCCGGGTGCGCGCTGGGCGGCGTCCGCATCGCGAGAAACCCATAACGCGGGTCTATGCATCACCAAACATGACGTGATGCAATGGTGGCTCGCACCCGTTGCACCCGCACCGCGCCGCGAAGGAGGCCCACCGTGCAGACCACCACCACGACCGACTCCCGTGGCGCGCTGTGTGCCGACGCCTCCGCCTCGAGCGTCGACGGCGGCCGCGACGCCCGGCGTGCAGCCGCTCTTCCCGCCGAAGGACGCCGACGCCGAGGCCCGCCGCCGCTGGCTGGCCAGCTCGCCGTGGCCCGAGGTCGTCTTCGCCGCCGCGATCTGACCGCGAACGTGGGTGAAGCCGTCGTCCAGGCGACGGTTTTCACCCACGATGCGTCGGTGTCGGGGGCCCGGGTGGCCTACCGTGCGGTCATGAGCCTGCCGACCGACCCCCACGAGCAGGCCGTCGCCCTGCGCGCCCTCCAGCGCCCGCTCAAGGACCGCTACCGGGCGGACCCGGCCACCGCCCGGCAGTCGTCGTCGGCGACCGCCCACGTGGTGCTCGACGCCGTGGCCGCCGAGGTGCCCCAGTGGCCGGGGGTGTCGCGGGCCGGTCTGCACCCCGCGACCGGCGGCGACGGGTCGGAGGCCTGCAGCGGCGACATGCTGCTCGAGGCGCTGGCGGGCTGCGCCGGCGTGACGCTGCGCTCGGTGGCCGCCGCGATGGGCCTGGCCCTGCGCTCGGCCACGGTGCACGTGGTCGGGCACTGGGACGCCCGCGGCACGCTCGGCGTCGACCGGGAGGTGCCGGTGGGCTTCACCGACATCGAGGTGCGCATCGAGGTCGACGCCGACGCCGACGAGGCCGCGCTGGCGCGGCTGGTCGAGGCCACCGAGCGCTACTGCGTCGTCGCCCAGACCCTGCGGGCGCCCACACCGGTCACGGTCACCCGCGGCTGACGTACCCGAACGTGGGTGAACGCCTCGCCTACGCGACGGTCCACCCGCGATCCGGCATCGCGATCCGCCGGCCGTGCCGGCCCATCCCCATCCGCTGCTCGGTCTCGCGCATCGGCTCCAGCCGGGCCGGCAGCGGGTCGAGCTCGACGTACCCGTGCCGGGCGTAGAACGGGCCGTTCCAGGGCACGTCGGCGTAGGTCATCAGGGTGACCTCGCGGACCCCGCGCGCGCGAGCTCGTCGTGGGTCGCCTCGAGCAGGGCGGCACCGATGCCGCGGCGGCCGTGCGCCGGGTCGACCGCGATCTGCTCGAGGTGCCAGTGCCCGTCGAGGTCGAGCACGTGGGTGAACCCGACGACGGTGCCGTCGTCGTCGACCGCCACGAGCAGGATGCCGGGCTCGGCGGCCCGCTCCTCCCGACGACGCGGCCGGCCAGTCGACCCCGCCGAACCGCTCGGCGAACAGGTGTCACCGGCATCCTCGATGCCGGCCAGGAGCGGGAGGTCCTCGGCGCGCGCGAGGCGGGTGGTCGTCATCCGAGGCAGTATGCCGCCCGCGCCGTCGCAGGGGTGGCCGAGCGGGGCCGGTCCGAGGATCATCACGGGCGAGGGCGCCACCGGGGCGCCCGGCGGACGGAAGGCGGCGCCATGGCACACACGTACGGCATCAGCGAGGTCGTCGGCACGTCGACCACCTCGATCGAGGAGGCCATCACGTCCGCGGTCGCGCGGGCCTCGACGACGGTGCGCGGCCTGGACTGGTTCGAGGTGACCGAGATCCGCGGCCACCTCGAGGACGGCGCGGTCGCCCACTACCAGGTGGGTCTAAGCTCGGCTTCCGCCTCGAGGAGTGAGGCCGGTGCGGCTCAGGCCAGGGTCGGCTTGACCTCGGCGAGCCGGGCGAGCAGCCCGTTGACGAAGCGCGGGCTGTCGTCGGTCGACAGCTCGGTCGCCAGCCCCACCCCCTCGCTGATCGCGACCGGCTCGGGCACGTCGGTGGAGAACAGCACCTCGTACGCGCCGCAGGCGCAGGATCGCGCGGTCGACGGCCGGCATCCGGTGCGAGCGTCCAGCCCTGCGAGTAGGTCGCGATCAGCTCGTCGATCTGCGCCCCAGTGCTCGACGACGCCCATCGACGAGGTCGGCGGTGAACTCCGACAGCGGCGCCTCGGTCACCGGCGTCGCCAGCCGCTCACGGAGCAGGTCGGCGGCGTTGACCCCGCGCTGCTCGGCCTCGAAGAGGAGGTCGAGCGCGCGCTTGCGGGCCTTGGTGCGGGCGGCCACGGGTCAGCTGACGCGGCCGAGGTAGGACCCGTCGCGGGTGTCGACCTTGACCTTGGTGCCGGTCTCGAGGAACAGCGGCACTGGATCTCGCAGCCGGTCTCGACGCGTCGCCGGCTTGGTGCCGCCGGTGGAGCGGTCGCCCTGCAGGCCCGGCTCGGTGTAGGTGATCTCGAGGACGACCGACGCCGGCAGCTCGACGTACAGCGCGTTGCCGTCGTGGCGGGCGACGATCGACGTCCTGGTTCTCGAGCAGGAAGTTCGCGGCGTCGCCGACCGTCGCCGGGCGCACCGGGATCTGGTCGTAGGTGTCGCCGTCCATGAAGACGAAGTCGGTGCCGTCGTTGTAGAGGTACTGCATGTCGCGCTTGTCGACGTTCGCGGTCTCGACCTTGACGCCGGCGTTGAAGGTCTTGTCGACGACCTTGCCGGTCATGACGTTCTTGAGCTTGGTGCGCACGAACGCCGGGCCCTTGCCGGGCTTGACGTGCTGGAACTCGACGACGGTCCACAGCTGGCCGTCGATGTTGAGGACGAGGCCGTTCTTGAGGTCGTTGGTCGATGCCACGGGTGGTTCTTCGCTTTCGTCACGTCGGTCTGACGAGCGCCCGGCCGCGGGCGCGCGTCACCCCCGCTGAGGGGGTGGGGATCCGGACGATCCTATCGCGACTGCGCCGGCCCCCGGTGCGCCCGCCGGTCGGCGGGCGGGGTGCCCGCCTCAGACCCCGACGGTCAGGTTCGCGACGTAACCGCTGGTCGCGTCGCCGGTCACCGTCGCGAGCTGGTGGATGCCGCCGTCGTCGCCGAAGACCATGTCGCGGGTGAGCGAGTGCCCGACAGGTTGTCCGCGCTGCCCGGGTACGTGGCCGCGTCGGCGTAGACCGCCTCGCTGGCCGCCTGGGGCAGCGCGATCTGGCTGGTCCGGACGATCTGCCCGGCGCTCGTCGCCTCCGCGGTGCTGCGGTAGACCTCGAAGTGGATGTGCGGCCAGCGCCCGGGTAGCAGCCCGGGAAGACCGTGGTGAAGGTCGCCGTGCCGCTCGGCGTCGGTCGGCTGCACGCCGCGCAGGTAGTTCTCGTCCTCCACGCCCGGCGAGTACATCGAGTAGCGGCCCTGCGCGTCGCAGTGCCACGCGTAGACGGCGACACCCGCCATGGCCGCGTAGCCGTTGGCGGTGTCGAGCACGGTGAGGTTGACGGTGAGCGGCACGCCCGGCCGCCGTCGTCGTCGAGGTGCCGAATCGACGAGCGCAGGTCGCGGCGCACGATGCCGGTGTCGTCGAGCACGTCCGGGCCGTTGCTGCCGTCGCCCGGGAACGGGCCGCCGGTCTCGTCGGGCACCAGGCTGTCGACGGCGGCGGTGCCGGATGCCGTCGCCGGCCGCGGTCGCGCTCGGGCCCGCCGAGGCGTCGTCGGGAGGCCAGGGTGCCGGCGCCGGCGCTCGACGAGCCGTCGGTGCACCCGGCCAGGGCGGCCAGCCCGGCCCCGCCGAGCAGCCCAGCGCCGACCGGCGCGCCGACCAGGGTGCGCACGTCGAACTCCAGGCCCCGGTCGTGGTCGGGGTGCACCGGCCGGCGGGCAGTCGCGGACGTCATCGGACCCAGCATGCCGCGTCGGGTCAGGCGACGCGCAGCTAGGCCGCGCGGCGGCTGTGCACTTCCTGTGCGCCGGGCGTCCGTGCGGCTCAGGCGGCGATGGCGTCGTAGGCCTCGCGCAGCAGCGCCTGGTCGGGCCCCTCGAGCCGCACCGGGCGCCCGACGCCGTCGAGCACGACGAACCGCAGCAGCGCGCCCCGCGCGACTTCTTGTCGCGCCGCATCGCGGCCAGCAGCTCGTCCCAGCGGCCGCCCGGGTAGGCACGGGGCAGGCCGACGCGACGAAGCACCGCCGGTGCCGCGTCCACGACGTCGACGGCCCGAGGTCGGCCGGAGCGGGCGGCCGAGCTCGGCGGCGAAGACCATGCCGACGCTGACCGCGTCGCCGTGCCGCCAGCGGTAGCGCTCGACCTGCTCGACCGCGTGGCCGAGCGTGTGCCCGTAGTTGAGGATCTCGCGCAGCGACGACTCCCTGAGGTCCTCGGCCACGACCTCGGCCTTGACCGCGATGGCCCGCTCGATCAGCTCGCGCAGCGTGCGGGCCGTCGCGGCCGGGTCGCCGCCGCGCGGGTCGGCCTCGACGAGGTCGAGGATCACCGGGTCGGCGATGAACCCGCACTTGACCACCTCGGCCAGCCCGGCGACGAAGTCGTTGCGCGGCAGCGTCTCCAGCGCGTCGAGGTCGCAGAGCACGCCGGCCGGCGGGTGGAAGGCGCCGACGAGGTTCTTGCCCTCGGCGGTGTTGATGCCGGTCTTGCCGCCGACGGCCGCGTCGACCATGCCGAGCAGCGTGGTCGGGCACGTGCACCACCTGCACCCCGCGCAGCCAGGTCGCGGCGACGAAGCCGGCCAGGTCGGTGACGGCGCCGCCGCCGACGCCGACGACGGCGTCGGTGCGGGTGAAGCCGGCCTGGCCGAGCGCCGCCCAGCAGCACGGCCGCGACCTCGGCGGTCTTGGCCTCCTCGGCGTCCGGGCACCTCGGCCACGTGCGACGGTCGAAGCCCGGCGCCGCAGGTCGTCGACGCACGGCGTCGCCGCGTGCGCGCGCAGCGCGTCGGGGTGGACGACGAGCACCCGCTGCGACGCCGTCGCCGAGCAGGCCCGGCAGCTCGCCGAGCAGCTCCGTGGCCGATGACGACGTCGTACGGCGTCGGCCGACCGGTGACGGTGATCGCGGCGTCGCTGCGTCGGCTCATCGCTCGCGATCCTCCAGCAGGCGCCGCGATCTCGGCGGCGATGTCCTCGCGGGGTGCGGCCGGCGGTGTCGACCGGTAGCGTCGGCGACCCGCTCGTAGAGCCGGGCGGCGCTGCGTCCATCAGCCGCACCCACGCCGCGCGCGGGTTGCACAGCGAGCAGCGGCCGGCTCTGGTCGAGGCCGACCCGCTTGGCCGCGTCGGCGATGCCGACGTCGAGGAAGACCACGGTCTGGCCGGCCAGCAGCTGCTCGGTGTCCGGGTCGAGGACGGCGCCCCCGCCCAGCGCCAGCACCCCGTCGTCGCTCGGCGAGCGCGCGGCCACCTCGCGCCGCTCCAGCGCGCGGAAGCCGCCTCGCCGTCCTCGACGAAGATGTCGGAGATCGTGCGGCCCTGCGGCGGCCTCGATGTCGGCGTCGGTGTCGCGCAGCGGCAGCCCAGCAGCTCGGCCAGCGACCGCGCCGACCGTGGTCTTGCCCGACCCGGGCGGCCCGACGAGGACGACGCGCGGGCGGCCGTCAGCCGCTCCCACGTGCGCATGGCGGCTCGGGGATCGCGCGAGGTACGCCGCGTGGTTGCGCGCGGTCTCGGCGACCGAGTCGCCGCCGAACTTCTCCAGGCAGGCCTCGGCCAGCACCAGCGCGACCATCGCCTCGGCCACGACGCCCGCGGCCGGGACGGCGCAGACGTCGGAGCGCTGGTGGATCGCCTTGGCCGGCTCGCCGGTGGCGACGTCGACGGTGTCGAGCGCGCGCGGGCACGGTGGAGATCGGCTTCATCGCCGCGCGGACGCGCAGCACGCTCGCCGGTGGACATGCCGCCCTCGGTGCCACCGGCGCGGCCGGTGCGGCGGCGGATGACGCCGTCGGCGCCGCGCTCGATCTCGTCGTGCGCGGCCGAGCCCCGGCGCGCGGCGGTGCGGAACCCGTCGCCGACCTCGACGCCCTTGATCGCCTGGATGCCCATCAGCGCGCCGGCCAGCTGCGCGTCGAGCCGGCGGTCCCAGTGCACGTGCGAGCCGAGGCCCGGCGGCAGCCCGTAGACGACCACCTCGACCACGCCGCCGAGCGTGTCGCCGTCCTTGTGGGCCGCGTCGATCTCGGCGACCATCGCCGCCGACCCGTCGGCGTCGAAGGCGCGCACCGGGTCGGCGTCGAGCGCCTCGACGTCGTCGGCGGTCGGCAGCGGCGCGTCGTCGGCGCACCGACGGCCGTGCCGATCGCCACGGTGTGCGACACCAGCCGGATGCCGTAGGCCTGCTCGAGGAAGCGCGCGCGCGACCTCGCCGAGGGCGACCCGGGCCGCGGTCTCGCGGGCGGAGGCCCGCTCGAGCACCGGGCGGGCGTCGTCGAAGCCGTACTTCTGCATGCCGACCAGGTCGGCGTGGCCCGGGCCGCGGGCGGGTCAGCGGCCGGTTGCGGGCGAGCTCCTTCTCGGCGTTCACGTCGTCGGCGGCGGCGAGCGCCTCGGCGGTCGACCGGGTCGGGGCTCATCACGGTCTGCCACTTCGGCCACTCGGTGTTGCCGACCCGGATCGCGACGGCGACCCGAGGGTGAGCCCGTGCCGCACCCCGCCGAGGAACTCGACCTCGTCCTGCTCGAACTTCATCCGGGCGCCGCGGCCGTAGCCCAGCCGGCGGCGGGCCAGGGCGGCCGCGACGTCGCGCGTCGTGACCTCGACCCCCGCGGGCAGCCCGTCGATGGTCGCGACGAGCGCGGGGCCGTGCGACTCCCCAGCGGTCAGCCAGCGCAGCATGGGGGGAATCCTTCCACGCGGCCCTCAGCCGCCCGACGAGCCAGGTCAGGATCCGGGACGTGAACCCGATGGCCAGCCAGGCCCCCAGGCACATCGCCGGGCCGTAGGCGATCGAGGCTGCGCAGCCCGACCCGGCGCAGCGCGAGCAGCGCCACGGCCCCGAGCCCGCCCACGAGGAAGCCGGCCAGCAGCCCCACGACGAGCTGGCCGGCGCCCAGCCAGCCGAGCAGCCCCCCGATGACCGGCGCGAGCCGCACGTCGCCGCCGCCCACTCCCCCGCCGGGCAGCACGGCGAGCAGCAGGTAGACCGCCGCCCATCACCACGGCACCGACGAGCGCGCCGAGCCAGCGCCGGTCCCAGGTGGCGACCGACGCCACGGCGAGCAGCCCGACCAGCCACCACCCGGTCGGCACGACCAGCCCGACGGGCAGCCGGTGCACGTCGAGGTCGATCCAGACCAGCCCGACGGTGAGCCAGGCGAAGAGCAGGTACGCCGGCAGCGCGGCCCAGCCGCCGAGGTCGCCGACCGACCACGCGGCGAGCGCCGGCCAGCGCCGCCGTCGCGAGCCCGGGCCACCAGTTGCTCCCGGGCGCGTGCTCGGCCTCGTCCTCGTCGATGCCGGTAGCCACCGGTCGCGAGCTGTCGGCCCGGTGAGGTGCCCCACCGCGCCCATGGCCAGGGCCGCGACGGCGACGACCCAGACCGGCGTCACGCCTGCCCCAGCGCCGCACGTCCCGCGGCGGCCATCGCCTCGAGCGGGGCGTCGTGGCCGGTGAACAGCCGGAACTGCTCGGCCGCCTGGTGCACGAGCATGTCGAGCCCGGAGACCACGGTCATGCCGGCCCGCGCGGCGGCGCGCGCGAGCGGGGTCGGCCACCCGGCGTACACGACGTCGAGCAGGATGCCGTGGTGCGCGCGCGGGCACGGTCGCCGCCGCGACGTCCCCCGCAGCACCCGGCAGCGTCGACACGACGACGTCGTCGCGGGTGGTGACCCACGGCCCGAGCCCGGCGACGGACCCGTTGCGGATGCCGGTGCCCAGGTCGAGCGCCCAGGCCAGCAGGTCGGCGGCCCGGCCGGTGTCGCGGGCCCGCACGGTGAGCGTGGTGACCCCGAGCTCGGCCAGCGCCAGCACCGCGGAGCGGGCGGTGGCACCCGCGCCCGAGCACCAGCGCGCGCTCCGGCGCCGCGGTCAGGTGCGGGCCGAGGGCCCGCACCAGCCCGACGACGTCGGTGTTCGTGGCGTCCCAGCCCCCGTCGTCGCGGCGCACCAGCGTGTTGGCGGCGGCGGCCCGGCGCGCCACGGCATCCACCGAGGTGGCGACGTCGAGCGCGGCCTCCTTCAGGGGCATGGTCAGCGACAGCCCGCGCCACTCGTCACCCAGGCCGCGCGACGAAGCCCGCCAGCCCGTCGGCGTCGACCTCGTGGGCGTCGTACTCCCAGCCGGTCAGGCCGGCCGCGGCGTACCCCGCGCGGTGCAGCGCGGGTGACAGGGAGTGCGTGATGGGTGAGCCGAGGACGGCCGCCCTCACTGACCGCAGTCCTGCGGTTTGGCCTTGCAGTAGGCGTTCAGCTCGGCCACGTTGGCGTTGTGCTCGGCCAGGGTCGTGCCGTACTTGGTCTCGCCGGTGATCGGGTTGACCGCGACGAAGAAGAACCACGGGCCGTCGGCCGGGTTGGCCGCCGCGTCGATCGAGGCCGCGCCGGGGTTGCTGATCGGGCCCGGGCGGCAGGCCCGGGTGGATGCGGGTGTTGTAGGGGTTGCTCGCGTCGTTCAGCTCGGCCTTGGTCGGGAAGAGCGAGCGGCGCTTGGCGCCGTACGACACCGCGGCGTCGGACTGGATCAGCCCGTAGGCCGGGGGCCCGTCGGTCTCGACCCGGTTCAGGAACACCCGGGCGATCTTCGGCCGGTCGACGTCGAGCTTGGCCTCGGCCTCGACGAGCGAGGCCAGGGTGAGCACCTTCTGGCGGTCCTTCTCGGCGACGCCGGCCTCGTCGAGCACCTTGACGGTCTGCGCGACCATCGCCTTGAGCTGCTGCTTGGCCGTGGCCTTCTCGGGGAACTCGTAGCTCGAGGGGAACAGCCAGCCCTCGACCTTGCCGTCGGCCTCCTTGGGCAGGCCGATCCCCTCGGTGTCCTTGGCGGCCTTGACGTACTCCTTGACCGGGATGCCGGTCTGCCTTCGACAGCAGGGCGATAGGTCTCGGTGGCCCAGAGCCCCTCGCGGCACGGTGCGTGCGGTTGACGTCGCGGTTCGCGGGGTCGGCCAGGGTGTCGAAGGCGTCCTGGGCCGGCATCCCCTTGAGCAGAGCGTAGGTGCCGGGCTGGATGGCGGCGGCCCGCTTCGGGTCGGCCGCGGCCACGTCGAGGTAGGCGCTGCGCGACTTGACGACGCCCGCGTCGCGCAGGGTCGTGGCGATGTCCTCGCCGGTCTGCCCGGGCTCGACGACCACGCTGACCTGGCCCTCGCCGGGGCCGGGGAAGTCCTCTGCCTCGGACTGGGTGAACAGCCCGGACGCCATCGGCGTGAGGACGCTGAACGCGGCGTAGCCGGCCCCCCCGACGAGCACGATCGCGAGGAGCAGCACGAACCAGCGGCGCTTCCTGCGGCGTGGTGGGCGGTGGTGGTGGCGGTCGCGACGGCGTCGGCCCGGCGGCGGGGGCTCCCCGAAGATCGTTGGGTGAAGCGTGCTGCTGGGTCACGGCCTCGCGTCCTTCGTCCGGGGCTTGCGCCGTCCTGGTCGGACCTGCTCCCCGGGAGGGGTGCCGGTGCTCCGCTGCGGTGTCGAGGGCCGTCTGCAGGATCAGCACCGCGGCGGCCT
>CAWAKY010000007.1:0-41402 GCA_963782695.1 uncultured Actinomycetota bacterium
CGTTCGGGTCGAAGTGGGGGAACATCAGCTGGGCGAGCTGGTCACCAGTAACCCGCATCAGGGCCTCCTCCTCGGTGATGACGCCCTCGTCGACCAGGCGACCGCGATCCGGAACGCGGCCTGCGGCGGTGCGCTTGCCGACCCGGGTCTGCAGCATCCACAGCTTGCCCGCTCGATGGTGAACTCGATGTCGCACATGTCGCGGTAGTGGGCCTCGAGGCGGGCCATGATGTCGAGCAGCTCGTCGTAGCTCTTCTTGTCGATGCCCTCGAGGTCGGCCAGGTGCAGGGTGTTGCGGATGCCGGCGACGACGTCCTCGCCCTGGGCGTCCTGCAGGTAGTCGCCGTAGACGCCGATGGCGCCGGTCGAGGGTCGCGGGTGAAGGCGACGCCCGAGCCGGAGGTCGCGCCGCGGTTGCCGAAGGCCATCGCCTGGACGTTGACGGCGGTGCCGAGGTCGGTGGGGATCCGCTCGCGGCGGCGGTAGAGGATCGCGCGGTCGGAGTTCCACGAGTCGAAGACGGCGAGGACGGCGCCGCGCAGCTGCTCGCGGGGGTCCTGGGGAACGGGGAGCCGGTGTCCTCCTCGACGATCGGCCTTGAAGGTCGCGACGAGGGCGCGCAGGTCGTCGGCGTCGAGGTCGACGTCGGCGGTGACGCCCTTGGCGGCCTTGGCCGCGTCGAGGGCGTCCTCGAAGCGGTCGCCGTCGAGGTCGAGCACGGTCTTGCCGTACATCTGCACCAGCCGGCGGTAGGAGTCCCAGGCGAAGCGGGGGTTGCCGGTCTGCGCGGCCAGGCCCTCGACCGAGGCGTCGCCGAGCCCGATGTTGAGGACGGTCTCCATCATCCCGGGCATCGAGAACTTCGCGCCGGAGCGCACCGAGACCAGCAGCGGGTCGGCGCCGTCACCGAGCGTGCGGCCCATCCGCGCCTCGAGCGCTCGAGGTGCTCGTCGACCTCGGCGAAGAGCTCGGGGGGCACCGTGCCGCTGGCGAGGTAGGCCCGGCAGGCGTCCGTGGTGATCGTGAAGCCCGGGGGACGGGGATGCCGAGCCGGGTCATCTCGGCGAGGTTCGCGCCCTTGCCACCCAGCAGGTCCTTCTGGTCCATGCTGCCGGTCTCGAAGTCGTGGACGAGCTGGGCCATCGTGGCCGCCTCCTCAAGTCGGATACTACGACGCGTAGTAATTCAGCGATTTTAGTACCGGGGGAGGTATGCCGCTCGACCCGGTTCCGCTCCGCGGAGCGTGGCGTTCGCCACTCAGGCCAGGTCGAGGCGGTAGCGGTCGTCCTGCCGGGTGAAGCCCACGCGCTC
Organism: uncultured Actinomycetota bacterium; assembly: GCA_963782695.1. Taxonomy (GTDB): domain Bacteria; phylum Actinomycetota; class Actinomycetes; order Actinomycetales; family Dermatophilaceae; genus Fodinibacter. The sequence goes on from CAWAKY010000007.1 coordinate 1,312, forward strand.
GTAGTAGGGGGCGACCATCCCGGGCGGGGTGAGCACCTGCCGGAAGCCGCGGTCGCGGAAGAGGCCCGGACTTCCGGAAGACGAACTCGCCGGGGGTGAAGTCGCGGAACCGCGGTGTCACGTAGTCGAGCTCGACCTGCGCCACGCCCGTCGCCCTCGTCGCGCACGACGATGACTCCGGCCGTCTCGTCGCCGTGCTGCACGAGGTAGGTCGAGCGGCCGCGCGGCCGCCCCGTGCGCGAAGTCGGGGAAGAACGCGTCGATGTCGGCGCGGTGGACGCCCAGGAAGTGGGTCAGGTAGGCGTCGTCCTCGCGGACCGGGAGCACGGCATACGCCTGCTCGTCGCCGCGCTCGCGCAGCATCCGCACGATGAAGAAGAGGTTGATCGCGGCGAGCACGACGTTCATCGCCACCATCGGCCACACGCCGATCAGGGCGTTGAAGACGATGAGGATGACGCAGGCCACCGTGTTGAGCACCCGCAGCCGCAGGATGCGCGCCTGGAGCAGCGAGTAGATGAGCAGGGCGCTGCCGAACCAGCCGAGCGCGTCGACCCAGCTCACGGCTCAGCCCAGCCCGAAGCGCACGGTCACCGTCGCCGACACGGTCGACTCGCCGGCCTCGACCGGCATCCCGCCGCCGACGTCCATGGCGGCCTTCGCGGCGAACCGGGGCACCGGCATCCCGCGGTCGGGCTCCTCGGTGACGCGCAGCACCGGGCCGAGCGGGCGGCCGGCGAGCGCGGCGTACTGCTCGGCCTTGGCGCGGGCGTCCTCGAAGGCGGCGGTGCGGGCCCGCTCGAGCAGCGGCGCCGGGTCGGCCACCTCGAGGGTGACGTTGTCGAGGCCGAACGCGTCGCCGGCGGCCCGGGCGAGCGCCTTGATGAGCTCGCCCACCCGGTCGCGGTCGCGCACGAGCAGCCGCAGGCTCTGGTAGGCGGTGTAGCCGACGACCCCGTGGCCCTCGCGGTCCCAGCGGGTCGAGACCCCCATGCCGGTGGTGCGCCGGTCGGCGGCGGCCACCCCGTGGTCGGCCACCGCCTGCAGCGCGGTGGTCACCCGCCCGGTCGCGGCGCCCAGGGCGCCGGCGACGTCGGCCGCCTCGCACTGGACCCGCGCGTCGAGCACGACGACGTCGGGCACCGCGCTCGCGGTGCCGGAACCGATGACTTCCACGTGGTCGGACATGCGCGGTCACTGTAGGGCCGCGCCGGGTGCCGGCGGGCAGCGGTTTCCGTCCTACCTGCGGGTAGCGGGTTGAATCCTCGGTATGCCGTCCGCACCCTCGATCGCCAACTCCGTCACCGTTCGCCTCGATCCTGCCCGCGCGGGCGACCGCGGTCAGCGAGATGACCGGGGTCATCGAGGCGGCCGGGGGCGTGGTCACCGGGCTCGACGTCACGGCATCCGGGGCGAGCCAGATCCGCATCGACCTCACGATGCTCACCCACGACCCCGAGCACGCCGAGGCGATCGTCGAGCGGATGCGCGAGGTCGAGGGCGTCGAGATCGGCCGGGTGAGCGACCGCACCTTCCTGCTGCACCTCGGCGGCAAGCTCTCGGTGGAGTCGAAGGTGCCGATCCGCTCGCGCGACGACCTGTCGATGATCTACACGCCCGGGGTGGCGCGGGTCTGCCTGGCCATCGCCGAGAACCCCGCCGACGCCCGGCGGCTGACCATCAAGCGCAACACCGTCGCGGTGGTCACCGACGGCACGGCGGTGCTCGGGCTCGGCGACATCGGGCCGCTCGCGGCGCTGCCGGTCATGGAGGGCAAGGCCGCCCTGTTCAAGCGGTTCGCCGACATCGACGCCTTCCCGATCTGCCTCGACACCACCGACACCGAGGAGATCATCCGCACGGTCAAGGCGATCTCGCCGGTCTTCGCGGGCATCAACCTCGAGGACATCTCCGCGCCGCGCTGCTTCGAGATCGAGGCCCGCCTGCGCGAGGAGCTCGACATCCCGGTCTTCCACGACGACCAGCACGGCACGGCCATCGTCGCGCTCGCCGCCCTGCGCAACGCGCTGCGGGTCGTCGGCAAGCGGCTCGAGGACGTGCGCCTGGTGATGAGCGGCGCGGGGGCCGCGGGCACCGCCATCCTCAAGCTGTTCCTCGCGGCCGGCGCGCAGCACGTCGTCGTCGCCGACGTCGACGGGGTGGTGCACCGCGGGCGGGCCGACGTGCTGTCGGGGGAGCACCCGAACCACGCCTGGATCGCCGAGCACACCAACCCCGACGGCGTCACCGGCACGCTCGTCGGAGGCGATGCGCGGCGCCGACGTGTTCCTCGGCGTCTCGGCGCCGAACATCCTCACCGAGGCCGACATCGAGTCGATGGCGCCCGACAGCGTCGTGTTCGCCATGGCCAACCCGGTGCCCGAGATCGACCCGGACATCGCGGCCCGGCACGCCGCCGTGGTGGCCACCGGGCGCTCGGACTTCGCGAACCAGATCAACAACGTGCTCGTCTTCCCCGGGGTGTTCCGCGGGCTGATCGACTCCGGGGTCTCGCACGTCAGCACCGACGTGCTGCTCGCCGCCGCCGAGGCGCTGGCCGACGTCGTGCACGACGACGAGCGCAACGCGACCTACATCATCCCGAGCGTGTTCCACCCCGACGTCAGCCACGTGGTCGCCGAGGCGGTGCGGGCCGCGGTGGCCGCGCGCCAGCCGGCGTGAGCGGGGCGGGGGAGGGCGCGGCGGTCGCGGCCACCGGCGCCGGCGCGCCGCATCGGCGCGGCCCGGGGTGCTCGTGCTGCTGGTGCTCGCCGTCGTGGTGCAGCTCGTCGTGCTCTACTCGCCCGACGGCGGGGGCCCGCCGCCGTTCCCCCAGGCCGACAAGGTGGTGCACGTGCTCGTGTTCCTCGTGCCGGTGGCCCTCGCGGTCGTCGCCGGGTTCCGTCGGCGGCTGGTCGTGGCGGTCTTCGCGGCGCAGGCCGTGCTCAGCGAGGTGGTGCAGGCGGTGTTCCTGCCGCACCGCTCCGGTGACGTGCTGGATGCCGTCGCCGACCTCACCGGGGTGGCGCTGGGGGTGCTCGTCGGCACGCTGGTGCTGCGCGCGCTGCAGTCCCGCGCCGCGGGCCGGCCCGCGGGCTGACCGGCGGGTCACGGCATCCGGCCGTGGTCTGGGGGGTGCCGCGCCGCTGGTAGACTGGGTGGTCCACCGAGGTGCTCGGACGCATGGCCGCGTCCGCCGGAATCGCAGAGTGCGACGCCGCTCCATCTCACCCGGTGCGCCGGTGACACCCAGGTCGAACCGGCCCGCACGGACCACGGTCACTGACCACCGGGTCCGAGGCTCGTCTTGATTCGCCGCTTTCGCCATCGGCTCGAAGACGTGTCTGTCCACGTCCGACTCGATGAACGAAACACAGGTGAACACACCCATGCCCAACAAGGCATCCGGGCCCAAGAAGGCCCGTTGGAGCACTGCCCAGAAGTCCGAGGCCCGCAAGGCCCCGAAGAAGGCGCACCACCGCGGCCAGCCCGACGGCCCGAAGAGCGCCCCCAAGCGCTCGGCCCGTCCCGACTCGGCCGACGGCTACACCAAGCGACCGCGCGCCGAGCGCTCGCCCCGCTGGGACCGCGAGGACCCGCGCCGCGGGCAGAGCGGCACCGGCGGGTCGAGGTATCCGACGACCCCGTCGGCCGAGGTACTCCTCGGGCCGGACGGCGGACCGGGGACGAGGTATTCCTCGAACCGCGACCGGGACCTCCTCGAACCGCGGATGACCGGAACGACCGACCAAAGCGCTGGGTCTCGGACTCGCGCGAGGAGCGCCACGTGCACCGTCCCCATGACGAGCGACCCCGTCTCGAGCGCGGTGAGCGCCCGGTGCGCGACCGCGCCCCGAGGGTTGCCGACCCCGCCCGCCGCGACCGCCACGAGGGCCGGCGCGCCGACCCCACCAGCGACCGGGGTGGTTACCAGGGCCGTGACGACCGTCGGCACCTCCGGTGGTTACCAGGGTCGTGACGACCGCGGTACCTCCGGTGGCTACCAGGGCCAAAGCGTGACGACCGTGGCACCTCCGGCGGCTACCAGGGTCGCAACGACCGTGGCACCTCCGGTGGTTACCAGGGCCAGAAGCGTGACGACCGTGGCACCTCCGGCGGCTACCAGGGTCGCGGACGACCGCGGCACCTCCGGTGGCTACCAGGGCCGCGACGACCGTGGCACCTGGGTGGCTACCAGGGCAAGCGTGACGACCGTGGCACCAGCGGTGGCTACCAGGGTCGCAACGACCGTGGCACCTCCGGCGGCTACCAGGGTCGCGACGACCGTGGCACCTCCGGTGGTTACCAGGGTCGCAACGACCGTGGCACCAGCGGCGGCTACCAGGGTCGCAACGACCGTGGCACCTCCGGCGGCTACCAGGGTCGCAACGACCGTGGCACCTCCGGCGGCTACCAGGGTCGCAACGACGACCGTGGCGGCTACCGCGGCAACGCCCCGGCCGGCGACGGCCCGGTGAGCTTCGAGGAGGCCGAGGCGCAGCGCGCCGAGGCCGACACCTGGACCCACTACTCCTCGCACAAGGGTGAGGCCAAGGAGGTGACCGAGGACAACGGCTTCGCCGCCCTCGGTGTGCCCGAGCGCCTCGTCGAGCGGCTGGCCCGCGACGGCATCACCGAGCCGTTCCCGATCCAGGCCGCGACCATCCCCGACGCCCTCGCCGGGCGCGACGTGCTCGGCCGTGGCCGCACCGGCTCCGGCAAGACGCTGGCCTTCGGCCTGGCGATGATCACCCGGCTCGCCGACGGCACCCGCCCGCGAGAGCAAGCGCCCGCGCTCGCTCATCCTGGTGCCGACCCGCGAGCTCGCCATGCAGGTGAGCGACGCGCTCGAGCCGTTCGTGCACGTCACCGGCCTGCGCCACAAGCTGGTCGCCGGCGGCCTGTCCTACGAGCCGCAGATCAAGGCGCTCAACAAGGGCATCGACATCCTCGTCGCCACCCCGGGCCGGCTCGCCGACCTGATGGACCGCGGCGCGGTCGAGCTGGGCGGCGTGCAGATCGCCGTGCTCGACGAGGCCGACCACATGGCCGACATGGGCTTCCTGCCCGAGGTCACCGCGATCCTCGACGAGATCCCGGCGGGCGGCCAGCGGCTGCTCTTCTCCGCGACCCTCGACAAGGGCATCGACACCCTGGTCGACCGCTACCTGGTCGACCCGGTCACCCACTCCACCGACGACGCCCAGGCGTCCGTGACGACGATGAGCCACCACGTGCTGCTCATCGACCCGCAGGACAAGAAGGCCCTCACGGCCGAGCTGGCCGGTCGCGGCGGCCGCGTCATCGTCTTCGCCCGCACCCAGCTGGGCACCGACCGCATCGCCGGTGAGCTGCGCGAGCGCGGTGTGTTCGCGGCATCCCTGCACGGTGGTCTGTCCCAGGCCGTGCGCAACCGGGTGCTCGGCGCCTTCCGCGACGGCTCGATGAACGTGCTCGTGGCGACCGACGTCGCCGCGCGCGGCATCCACGTCGACGACGTCGGCATGGTCGTGCAGGTCGACCCGCCGACCGACCACAAGGACTACCTCCACCGGGCCGGTCGCACGGCCCGCGCCGGTGAGACGGGTGCGGTCGTCATGATCGCCCTGCCGCACCAGAAGAAGATGGTGACCCGCATCGTCGAGGGGGCCGGCGCCGACGCGCTGACCGCCAAGGTCGCCCCGGGCGACTCCGTCGTGCAGGCCCTCGGTGGCCGCACGCCGAGCGGCGTGCCCGTGCCGGATGCCGTGTGGCGCCCGGTGCTCGAGGGCGGCAAGAACGGCGGCCGCCGCGGTGGCAGCCGGCCGGGTGGTCGCCCCGCGACCCGCGGTCACGGCTCGTTCGGTGGCGGGCGTCCTCGTCAGAGCTCCGGACGGCCCGGCGGCAGCCGGGGCAGAATGGACGGGTGAGCCAGACCCACACGACCGGGCAGCTCCTCGTCGCGACACCGCAGATCGAGGAGGGCGTCTTCCGGCGCAGTGTGGTCCTGGTGCTGCACCACGACGACGACGGCGCGCAGGGGCTGGTGCTGAACCGGCCCATCGACGCCGACGTCGACGCGGTGCTGCCCGGCTGGGAGGAGCACGCGACCCGGCCCGCCAAGGTCTTCCAGGGCGGGCCGGTGCAGCTCGACTCGGCGCTCGGCCTGGTGGCCGTGCCGGGCGACTCGCCGGAGCCCACCGGGGTGCGCCGCCTCTTCGGGGCGGTGGCCCTGGTCGACCTCGACACCCCGCCGACGCTGGTGGTGCCCGAGGTCGCGGGCCTGCGCATCTTCGCGGGCTACGCCGGGTGGTCGCCCGGGCAGCTCGAGGAGGAGATCGTCACGGGCTCGTGGTTCGTCGTCGACAGCGAGAGCAACGACGTCTTCACCGGCGAGCCCGACGACCTGTGGCGCCGGGTGCTGCGCCGCCAGCCCGAGCCGCTGCGCTGGGTGGCCTGGTTCCCGAGCGACCCCGCGCTCAACTGACTGACCCACGGAGTTGGGTGCTCAGGCGGCTGCCGCGGCAGCCACCTGAGCACCCAACTCGGACAGGAACGGGCGCATAGACTCGCGGGATGAGCGAGACGATGCCGCCGCTGGACGACCCGAACGCCCCCGAACCCCAGCGCCAGACCCGGACGGCCGTGCTCGAGCGCACCGAGACCGTGCCCGAGGTGGCCGAGCCCGGCGACCACGAGCGCTTCTCGCACTACGTGCGCAAGGAGAAGATCCTCGAGAGCGCGCTGTCCGGCGAGCCGGTCACCGCGCTGTGCGGCAAGGTCTGGGTGCCCGGCCGCGACCCGGAGAAGTTCCCGGTCTGCCCGACCTGCCGCGAGATCTACGAGGGCCTGCGCGCGCCGCAGGACGGCGGCGAGTAGCCGGCATCCCGCGCGACGGCGGGCGCGAAGGCCTTACCGAGCCTTTGCCCTGCTCTGACCCGCACCATGCCCGCACCGGCCTAGCCTTCCGATCAGCCGCGCCAGCAGGGAGCGGCCCGCCGAACGGAAGGTCGCCCATGCCCTCACGCTCCATGACCGTCGCTGGCCGCGCTCGCCCTCGGCGTCGCCGCCCTCGCCCTCCCCGCCACCAGTGCCGTCGCCCGGCCGATGGCCGGCGAGTCGCCCGTCGCGCGCCGAGTGCATCTCCCGCGGCGCCCGACGCGCGAGCCGCCGCGGGGCGCCAAGGACGCCAACGAGCTGACCGAGACCCAGGTGCGGGCCAACGAGGCCGCCCTCGCGCGGGCCCTGGCCGCCAAGGGCCTGACCAAGAACGCCCGGGGCCAGGCCGTCGCAGCGCAGCGGCAGCACGGCGCCGCCGTTCGCCGAGCGGCGACCATCCCGGTCTACTTCCACGTCATCACCGACGGCACCAACGGCAGGCTCACCCGAGCCAGGATCACCGACCAGATCACCGTGCTGAACAACGCCGTACGCGTCGTCCGGCTTCTGCGTTCACGCTGGCCGGCACCGACACCACGGTCAACTCGCGCTGGTACACCGGCCTCACGAGCGGGTCCAAGGCCGAGAAGGACATGAAGAAGGCCCTGCGCAAGGGCGACATGGGCGACCTCAACATCTACACGGCCAACCTCGGCGGCAGCCTGCTCGGCTGGGCGACCTTCCCGAAGTCGACGCTACGACACCTACGACGGCGTCGTCATCCTCGACCAGTCGCTGCCCGGCGGCACGGCGGCGCCGTACAACCTCGGCGACACCGCGACGCACGAGGTCGGCCACTGGCTCGGGCCTCTACCACACGTTCCAGGGCGGCTGCACGGGCTCGGGCGACTACGTCGACGACACCCCGGCCGAGGCGTCGGCGGCCTTCGGCTGCCCGACCGGCCGCGACACCTGCACGGCGCACCGGCGCTCGACCCGATCAAGAACTTCATGGACTACACCGACGACTCGTGCATGAACACGTTCACCGCCGGCCAGGCCACCCGGATGCAGGACGCCTGGATGACGTACCGCAACGCCTGAGTTCGCCTGTGCGGCAACGCAGAGTGAGCCGCGCATAGCACACCCGAGGCCCCCGCCACGACATGCGGGGGCCTCGGTGTGTCAGCCCCGTCGGGCGGTTATGGTTGCCGTCGCCCATGAGTACCTCAGCCGCCGGACACCTGCCACCCGCCTTCCCCGAGCGGGCGGCGTGGGGTACCGCCGCGAAGCTGCGCGCGTGGCAGGAGGAGGCCCTCGAGGCCTACCTCGGCAGCGGGCAGCGCGACTTCCTCGCCGTGGCCACCCCGGGCGCCGGCAAGACGACCTACGCCCTGCGGATCGCGACCGAGCTGCTCGACCGCGGCATCATCCGGGCGGTCACCGTGGTCGCCCCCACCGAGCACCTCAAGCACCAGTGGGCCGACGCCGCCGGCCGGGTCGGCATCCAGCTCAACCCGGCGTTCTCCAACTCCAGCGGGCTGCAGTCGCACGAGTACGACGGGGTGGCGCTCACCTACGCCGCGGTCGCCTCGAAGCCGCAGCTGCACCGCCGCCGCACCGAGGAGACGCCGACCCTGGTCATCCTCGACGAGATCCACCACGGCGGCGACGCGCAGTCGTGGGGCGACGGCATCCGCGAGGCCTTCGACGGCGCGACCCGGCGGCTGTCGCTCACCGGCACGCCGTTCCGCTCGGACACCACCCCCATCCCGTTCGTGCGCTACGAGATGGGCGAGGACGGCATCCTGCGCTCGGCGTCCGACTACTCCTACGGCTACGCCGCGGCGCTGCGCGACGGCGTCGTGCGCCCCGTGCTCTTCCTCGCCTACGGCGGCGCGATGCGCTGGCGCACCAAGGCCGGCGACGAGGTGGCCGCCCGGCTCGGCGAGCCGCTCACCAAGGACCAGACCGCGCAGGCCTGGCGCACCGCGCTCGACCCCAAGGGCGAGTGGGTGCCCTCGGTGCTGGCCGCCGCCGACAAGCGGCTCAGCGAGGTGCGCCGCCACGTGCCGGATGCCGGTGGGCTGGTCATCGCGTCGAACCAGACGTCCGCCCGCGCCTACGCCCGGCTGCTGCGCGAGCATCACCGGCGCAGGACCCCACCGTCGTGCTGTCCGACGACGCCGGGGCCAGCGCCGGCATCGAGGCGTTCGCCGCGGGCACCTCGCGGTGGATGGTCGCCGTGCGGATGGTGTCCGAGGGCGTCGACGTGCCCCGGCTGTGCGTCGGGGTCTACGCCACGTCGACCTCGACCCCGCTGTTCTTCGCGCAGGCGGTCGGCCGGTTCGTGCGGGCCCGCCGCCGCGGCGAGACCGCGTCGGTCTTCCTGCCCTCGGTGCCGGTCATCCTCACCCACGCCGCCACGATGGAGGAGGAGCGCGACCACGCGCTGAACCGGCCGTCGACCGACGAGGCCGAGGCCTCGCTGTGGGCGGAGGAGGAGGGGCTGCTCGGCGGCGGCCAACCGCACCGAGAAGACCGTCGGGCTCGACGACACCGCGTTCGAGGCGCTGGAGTCCGACGCCCACTTCGACCACGTGCTCTTCGACGCCCAGCAGTTCGGGCCTGCACGCCGCCGTGGGCTCGGAGGAGGAGCAGGACTACCTCGGGCTGCCCGGGCTGCTCGAGCCCGACCAGGTCACCACCCTGCTCAACGAGCGGCAGGCGAAGCAGACCAAGGCGGCGGGCGCGCGCGGCGGCGCCCCCGCGGCATCCGGGCCGTCTCCGGTCTCGGCCCACCGGGCCCTGGCCGCCCAGCGCAAGGAGCTCAACAAGCTCGTCGCGGCCTACTCCTCGAAGACGGGCAGCCCGCACGCGAACATCCACCTCGAGCTGCGCCGGGCCTGCGGCGGGCCCGAGCTCGCGGCCGCCACGAGCGAGCAGGTGCTCGAGCGGGTGGAGCGGATCCGGCGCTGGTTCGTCGGCCGTCGCTGACCCCGTGGCCGGGCCGTCACCGGACGTTCACCGATTGGCCCGTCGCTCGACGCGCGCCGTGCCGGATGCCGGGCTAGGGTCGCCGATCGTGACCCACACCGACACGAACTCCCTCTCCGCCGCCTCCCGCCGACAGCTGCTCACCATGGCCGTGGTCGGCGGCGCAGGCCTCTTCGCCGCCACCGACGCCCAGGCCGCCCCGGCCGCCACCGGCCGGGCAACCAACGGCAAGCCGTTCCGCCTGACCGTGCTCGGCACCACCGACCTGCACGGCAACGTCTACAACTGGGACTACTTCAGCAACGCCGAGTACGACGACACCAAGGCCAACGAGATCGGCGTCGCCAAGGCCGCCACGCCTGATCAAGGCGGTGCGGGCCGAGCGCGGCGCCGACCGCTGCCTCACGCTCGACGCCGGCGACACCATCCAGGGCACGCCGCTCGCGTACTACTACGCCAAGATCGACCCGATCACCGCCGGCGCGAAGCACCCGATGGCCACGGCGATGAACGCCGATCGGCTACGACGCCGCCGCGCTGGGCAACCACGAGTACAACTACGGCCTCGACACGCTGCGCGCCTTCGAGAACCAGTGCGACCACCCGCTGCTCGTCGGCGAACTCGGTCGACTGGGACACCGGCGAGCCGATCTTCCCGCCGTACGTGCTCAAGACGGGTCAAGGTGCCCGGCGAGAAGCCGGTCACGGTCGGCATCCTCGGCCTGGTCACCCCGGGCGTGGCCATCTGGGACGAGGCCAACGTCGAGGGCAAGGTGCGCTTCCCCGGCATCGTCGAGCAGGCCAAGGTCATGGTGCCCGCGGATGAAGGCCGCCGGCGCCGACGTCGTCATCGTCTCGTGCCACTCCGGCGCCACCACCTCGTCGTCGCTACGGCGACGCGCTGCCCTACCCGGAGAACGCCAGCCGCGCTGCTCGCCGAGCAGGTGCCCGACATCGACGCGATCCTCGTCGGCCACGCGCACCTCGAGATCCCGAGCGGAAGGTCACGAACACCGTCACCGGCCGCGAGGTGCTGCTCAGCGAGCCGCTCTACTGGGGCATGCGGGTCACGCGTCATGGACCTCGACCTGGTGCAGGTGCGCGGCCGCGGCTGGAGGGTCGCGCTCGTCGGCGCACGCTGCTCAACGCCAACACCGTGCCCGAGGACGCCGAGATCGCGGCCCTGGTGCGCCCGGCCCACGAGAAGGTGCTCACCTACGTCAACAGCGTCATCGGCACCTGCACCCAGGCGATGTCGGCGTCGACCTCGCGCTACCAGGACACCGCGGCGATGGACTTCATCAACTGGTGCAGGCCGAGACGGTCAAGGCGGCCCTGGCCGGCACCCCGCAGGCGGGCGCTCCCGGTGCTCTCGATCGCGGCGCCGTTCAACAAGGACGCCGCGATCCCGGCCGGCGAGGTCACCGTGCGCGACGTCGCGGGGCTGTACATCTTCGACAACACCCTGCTCGGCATCCAGTTCACCGGCGCGCAGGTCAAGGACTACCTCGAGACCTCGGCGGCCTACTTCAAGCAGGTGACCGGCACCGGCCCGTTCCCGGCCTCCGACCGGTCACCAACGCCGTGACGCCCACCGCGCCCAACGGCACGCCCGACTACAACTACGACATCATGGGCGGCCTCGACGCCCGGCTGACCTACGACATCGACATCGCGAAGGCGCCGGGGTCGCGGATCTCCGAACCTGCAGTACGACGGGGTCGCCGTCGGCGCCGGCGCAGCCGTTCGTCATCGCCATCAACAACTACCGGCAGTCCGGCGGCGGCAACTTCCCGCACGTCAAGACCGCGCCGGTGCGTCTACAACCGCACGGTCGAGATCCGCCAGCTGATGATCGACTGGGTCACGGCGAACAAGGTCATCGACCCGCCGTCGTTCTCCACCGTCGACTGGCGGCTGACCAGCGGCGGCACGCCGATCACCATCACCGCCTGACCGCACCGACCGGGAGCTCATGTGCGGATCTCCCACACGTTCCGCGGCGGCCGCTCGGCGCCACGCCTGGCGTGGTAGATCCGCAATGACGTCGGGTCGGGACGGGTCAGTCGTCGTCGGCGGCGAGCCGCGGCTGGCGGCGACCTCGACGAGCGGGCCGGTGCGGTGGTCGAGGTGGGTCACCAGGCAGATCGCCGTGTTGGCCCGCAGCACGTGGGTGTCGTCGATGATCTCGTCGATGACCCGGCCGAGGTCGGCGTTGTCGCGCGCGACGATGCGCACCACGAGGTCGCCGGCGCCGGTGATCGAGTGGATCTCGAGCACCTCGGGGATCGGCCGACAGGTGGGCCACCACCGGCGCGTGGCCCTGCCGCTGGCGGATCTCGAGGGTGCAGAAGGCGGTGACCGGGTAGCCGAGCGCGCCGGCATCGACCGTGGGGGCGAAGCTCTTGACCACCCCGCGCTCCTGGAGCCGGTCGAGCCGGGCCTGCACCGTGCCGCGGGCCACCCCGAGCGCGCGGGACGCACCGAGCACCCCGACGTGCGGGTCGTCGGTGAACAGCGCGATGAGCCGTGCGTCGAGGGTGTCCACCCCGGTCTGGCGAGCCATGGTCACATTGTCCGGGTCGCACCGCCTCTGAGGCAACACCGTGCGCAGCCTGACCACCCGACCGGCCCACCGTTGCACACCGTGCCCGGATCCCGCACAGTGACCGGATGACTGACACGACAACGACGCCGGCCAGCCACCTCGACCTCACCGAGCAGGAGCGCCAGGCGGGCCTGGACCTCCAGCAGCTCAAGCAGCTCGTCGGGCTCGTCGAGTACGACGAGAAGCAGGACCCGTTCCCGGTCACCGGCTGGGACGCCCTGGTCTTCGTCGTCGGCAACGCCACCCAGGCCGCGCACTACTACCAGAGCGCCTGGGGCATGGAGCTCGTCGCCTACGCCGGCCCCGAGAACGGCACCCGCGACCACAAGGCCTTCGTGCTCAAGTCCGGCTCGATCCGGTTCGTGCTCAAGGGCGCGGTCAGCCCCGACAGCCCGCTGATCGCCCACCACGCCGAAGCACGGCGACGGCGTCGTCGACATCTCGCTCGAGGTGCCCGACGTCGACCGCTGCATCGAGCAGGCCCGCCGCGCCGGCGCCACCGTGCTCGCAGGAGCCCGAGACGGTCAGCGACGAGCACGGCTCGGTGCGCATCGCCGCCATCGCCACCTACGGCGAGACCCGGCACACCCTCGTGCAGCGCGACGTCGACGGCGTCACGTACGCCGGCCCGTACCTGCCCGGGCTACGTCACCGCCGCCTCGACCTTCGTCAAGCGCGACGGCGCCCCCAAGCGGCTCTTCCAGGCCCTCGACCACGTCGTCGGCAACGTCGAGCTCGGCAAGATGGACGAGTGGGTCGGCTACTACAACAGGGTCATGGGCTTCGTGAACATGGCCGAGTTCATCGGTGACGACATCGCCACCGACTACTCCGCGCTGATGAGCAAGGTCGTCGCCAACGGCAACCACCGGGTCAAGTTCCCGCTCAACGAGCCGGCCATCGCGGCCCGCAAGAGCCAGATCGACGAGTACCTCGAGTTCTACGCCGGCCCGGGCGCCCAGCACCTCGCGCTCGCGACGAACGACATCCTGCGCACCGTCGACGAGCTGCGCAAGGAGGGCGTGGAGTTCCTCGACACCCCCGACGCCTACTACGACGACCCCGAGCTGCGCGCCCGCATCGGCGAGGTCCGGGTGCCGGTCGAGGAGCTCAAGGCGCGCAAGATCCTCGTCGACCGCGACGAGGACGGCTACCTGCTGCAGATCTTCACCAAGCCGCTCGGCGACCGCCCGACCGTCTTCTTCGAGATCATCGAGCGGCACGGCTCGCTCGGCTTCGGCAAGGGCAACTTCAAGGCCCTGTTCGAGTCGATCGAGCGCGAGCAGGACCTGCGCGGCAACCTCTGAGCATGATGGACCGGTGCACCGCGCCGTCGTCCTCCCGAGCCCGCTGCTGCCGGCTCGCGCCTACGCCCCACTCACGCACGCCCTCGAGCGGCGCGGGTGGGGCGTCGTCGTCGCCGAGGTCCCGGGGGTGCCGCGCGGCCCCGACCCGGTTCTCGCGGCCTTCCGGGAGGCCGTGAGCGGCCACACCGACCTGGTCGTGGCCCACAGCAACGCCGGGCGCTACGCGCGTGGCCGTCGCCGGAGCGGCGCCGGTCGTGCTACCTCGATGCCGCCCTGCCGCCGGAGCGCGGTGACGCCACCCTGGCCCCGGCCGGGCTCCTCGACCACCTCGCGGGCCTCGCCGACGACGACGGGCTGCTCCCGCCGTGGACCCGGTGGTGGGACGACGACGACGTCGCGTCCGTCGTGCCGGACCCGGCGGTGCTGGCCGGCATCCGGGCCGAGGAGCGGCGGATGCCGCTGGCCTACTTCCGCTCCCGGCTCGGGGCCCCCGACGGCTGGGTCACCCACCCGCAGGCCTACCTCGCGCTCGGTGACACCTACGCCGAGGAGACCGCCTTCGCGCGACGGCACGGCTGGCCGACCGACGGTGCTCGACGGGCGCGCTGCACCTGCACCACCTCGTCGACCCGGATGCCGTGGCCGACCGCGGTGCTCGACCTCGCGGCATCGCCTCGGCGGGTCGCTCAGGAGCGCTCCTGGTCGCGAGGCGACGACCACGGGGTGACCGGGCGGGGGACCGCGACGCCGTCGAGCTCGAGGTCGGTGCGCTCGGAGTAGAAGCACACCATCCCCTTGATCGCCGCCACCTCGGCGCAGCGGGTGGGTGTAGGTCCAGGCGATGTCCTGCGCCCTCGTCACCGATCCCGTCGATCGCGCCGGGCGCGATCGAGACGTAGATGGCGTGCCCCTTGTAGGCGCAGGTCGTGGTCGACGGGCTGCCGACGAGGAGGTCGGTCACGACGTCGTCGTGGGGGAGGTACCAGCGCACCGGGATGTGGGTCTCGTACAGCGCGATCGCGCTGGCGGGTGTCGGCGAGCGTGACCCCGCCGAGGCGGACCACGACGTGCCGGTCGCTCGGGAGCAGGTCGATGCGCTTGAACGGGTCGTGCGGGTGGCCGACGACCGGGTGGGCCTCCTCGACCCAGTCGAACGGGCCCCAGTCGATGACGACCCGACCGCCGAGGTCGGGGTCGTCCGGTGCGAACCCCGCGGCCGGGAAGGTGCGGTCGCCGACGACGACGTCGAAGCTCTGGCCGGGGGTGTGGTGCCACTCGAAGTGCACCGGGCCGAGCACCGGCGGAAGCCGCTCGGGCACCTCGGCCGCCGCGCTCGGCACGAGCGAGGCGGAGACGTCGGCGGGCGGGACGGCGTACATCGGCACGACCCGGCGCGGCTCCCACACCAGCGCCGCGTCCGTCGGTGTCGAGCACCGGCACGCCGTCGAGCGACGCCCGCACCCGCCGGGTCACCGGCTCGTAGCGCAGCTCGTCGTGCAGGCCGGACAGGTGGGCTCCCAGGTGCATCGCCATCCACCGATGCTGCGCCCGATGCGTGCGGGCGTCAACGGCGGGCGCGGGCGACGAGGACGTGCAGCCTGCCGTGAGACCCTGTCGACATGAGCGAGCTCCCCGCAGGACCCGGTTGGTACGAGGACGAGCACGACCCGTTGCTGCTGCGCTACTTCGACGGAGTCGTCTGGACCTCGCACACCACCCCGCGACGCTCGCCGACCGCCGACGCCTCGACCATCGGGCGGGCCACCCCGGGTGTGATCCCGGGCCGCGCCGGCAACCCCGGCGCCTGGGCGCAGCCCGGCCAGCAGGGGTCGCAGACCCCGCAGGGCCCGGGCCAGTGGCAGGGCGGCGGGGCGCCGCCCACCGACTACAACCCCTACCAGCAGGGCTGGGTCGGGGCGCGCGACGACGTGCTGCCCGACGGAGCCGTGCTCGCCGAGTGGTGGCGACGGCTGGTCGGCCGCATCCTCGACCTCATCGTGATCACCGTGCTGACCCTGGTGTTCGCGCTCCCGTGGCTCGGCACCGCCGTCTCGGCGATGTCCGACTACATCGCAGGCGGTGCAGCTCGCGGCGGAGTCGGGGGGCCCGCAGCCCGACCAGACCGCGTTCGCCGAGCAGATCCTCTCGCGTGTCCGTGCCGATCGCACTGGTCAGCGTGCTGGTGTCCCTCGTCTACCAGACGATCTTCCTGACGACCCGCGGGGCGACCCCCGGGAAGATGGTCGTCGGCACGGTCGTGCGCCGGGTCGGTCATCCCGGGAAGCTGACCGTGGTCGACGCCCTCAAGCGCCAGGCCATCGACGCCGTGACCACGCTGCTCAGCCTGGTGCCGCTGCTCGGCCTGTTCGCCCCCGTCGTGCAGGTTCCTCGACCCGGCGTGGCTGCTCTGGGACCCCAAGCGCCAGGCCCTGCACGACAAGGTGGCCGACACCGTCGTGGTGCTGCGCAACCCGCAGCGCTGAGCCGGCGCGGGGTCAGCGCGCGGGGAGCACCGTTCCGACGCACTCGCCGAGGCCGATGACGGCTGCCGTCCGGCCCGGGCGCGGTGGCCCGCAGGGTGATCGTGTCGCCGTCCTCGAGGAAGGTGCGCTGCGACCCGTCGTCGAGGGTCACCGGCTCGGTGCCGCTCCAGGTCAGCTCGAGGAAGCACCCGCGGGTGTCCTTCGCGGGCCCGGAGATCGTGCCCGACCCGAACAGGTCGCCGTCGCGCAGGGTGGCCCCGTTGACGGTCATGTGCGCGACCATCTGCGCCGGCGACCAGTACATGTCGCGGAACTCCGGGCGCGAGACGACCGTGCCGTTCCAGTCGACCTCGACGTGCACGTCGAGCCCGTAGGCCGTGCCGGCCCCGTCGTCGGTCGGTGCGCCCGCGCAGGTAGGGGAGCGGCTCCGGGTCCTGGCCGGGCAGCGGCACCCGGGCGGCGCGCAGCGCCTCGGTGGTGACGACCCACGGCGAGATCGAGGTGGCGAACGACTTGCCGAGGAACGGGCCGAGCGGCACGTACTCCCACGCCTGCAGGTCGCGGGCCGACCAGTCGTTGAGGAGGACGACGCCGAAGAGGTGCTCGTCGGCATCCGCGAGCGTCACCGGCTCGCCGAGGCGGGTGCCGCCGCCGACCACGAAACCGAGCTCGGCCTCGATGTCGAGGCGCGCCGAGGGGCCGAAGACCGGCACCGGCTCGGTCGGGGGCTTGCGCTGCCCGCTGGGGCGCACGACGTCGGTGCCCGAGACGACGATCGGTGCCGGAGCGGCCGTGGTAGCCGATCGGCAGGTGCTTCCAGTTCGGGGTCAGCGGCTCGGAGTCGGGGCGGAAGATGCGCCCGACGTTGGTCGCGTGGTGCTCGCTGGCGTAGAAGTCGACGTAGTCGGCGACCTCGACCGGCAGGTGCATGGTGACCTCGCCGACCGGCACCAGGTTGGCCTCGACGCACTCGCGGTGCGCCTCGTTGGTCAGCTGCTCGGTGAGCCAGGCGCGTGCGGCGGCCCAGGCGTGGTGGCCCTCGGCGAGGAACGGGTTGAGCGACGGGGCCAGCCACACGGCGCCCGACTCCATGCCGGCCTGCTCGGCGCACGCCCCGACGTCGAGCACGTGGTCGCCGACCCGCACGCCGACGCGCGGCTCGGTGCCGGCGGTCGAGAAGACGCCGTAGGGCAGGTTGTGGATGCCGTAGGGGTGGTCGGCGGGCAGGTCGAGCCAGGTCATGGCGGTCCTTCGGTCGTGGTCGGGCGGATGCCGGTGGGGCGGGTCAGGGTCGGGCGAGCAGGCCGAGGTCGGCGAGCTCACCGACGGGGTCGGTGACGGTGCAGCACCCGTAGGCGGTGAACGCCTCGCGCACCCGGGTGGCCGTGTCGTCGGGCCAGGCGGCGACCAGGTCGGCGAGGGCGGTGGCGTCGCGGCACGGCGAGCAGGGCGGCGACCTCGTCCTGACCGGCGTCGGCGAGCGCGGCGGAGGTGGCGACCAGCACGTTGAGCACGCCGTGGTTCTCCTCGGGGACGCCGCCCACCTCGTAGCGGCCGCGCACGGCGTGGTGCAGCCCGCCGGTCGAGCTTGAACGGCACCTCGGGGGCGACGAGGCGGAGGAACGACGCGAGCTCGGCCTCGTCGGGCCAGGCCCACGTGGGGGTGGGGCCGGTGCGGAACTTCGCGACGACCGGGCCAGCCCTGCGCCAGCGCGCGCGCGCACGTCGGCGACGGCCACCGCGTGGTCGGGCCCCGGGGCACCTCGAGCGCGACGGCGAGGTCGTCGAGGCCGAGGTCGCGCCAGCCCTCCTGCCACCCGAGCTCGACGCCGACGACCCGCACGCGGACCTCGTCGCGCAGGGCGTCGAGGGCGGCGGTCGTGGTGGCCGGGTCGGCGCCGGGGCGGGCGATGAGCACGAGCGCGAGGGGGTCGGCGGCGCCACCCGGCGCGCGACGGCATCCCGCAGCGTCGAGCACCCGGACCAGGTCCGCGACCGAGGCGGCCGGGACGAGCAGCGGGCCGACGGCGTCGGCGTACCAGGCGCTGCGGTGCACGGCATGGCCGGCGACGGCCTCGGCCAGGGGGGCGTTGCCGGGTGGGAACACCGCCGCGTCGTCGACGAGGGCGCGCAGCAGGAGGGCAGCGGTCGAGGCGTCCGTCATCGGGGGCATGCCCGCACGCTACCGGCGTCGTGGTGTGCGGGCCGGAGCCGGTCAGAGGATCCAGTTGCTCCCCCAGCCACCGCGCGTCTTGACGCGGGGGTTGAAGAACGACGACACCTCACCGACGTGGCCGGGGTAGAACCACATCTCGCCCTGTCGGTCCCACGCCGGCGATGTCGGCGGGGCCGCTGCGGTTCCAGTTGCCGAGGTCGAGCAACTGTGCGTACTGGTCCCAGCCGCCGCCCTCGTAGACCTTGACCCGCACCTTCGGGTCGGCCGTGGTCTTGTCACCGATGTAGACATAGAGGCTCTGGCCGGTGCGCCCGATGATGTCCGCCTGTCCGTCTCCGGTGATGTCGCCGGGGAAGACGACGTGGTACGGCGTCCAGCCGGTGCCGAGGAGGTAGCCGGAGGTGTTGACGGGCACGTCGGGCACGACCGTCATCGTTCTTGATGATCCACAGCTTGACGTCGGGGGTCTTGCCGGCGATCTCCGGGTCACGTCCGCGTCCCAGTCCTTGGCGTCGTAGATGTCGGTGAAGGTGGTGGTGAAGGGCCGTGGCTCCAGGGTGTCAGGGTCGATGTCCCCGGTGACCAGCGATTCGCACTTGCCGGCAGGGCTGAACGCGCCGACGCCGTTGCCGCGCGAGAGACAGAGCTGGCCGTTCGGCATCAGCGTCATGGCGTCACTGAACGTGTCGCCGTCCCAGTCGCGCACGTCCACCGGCTTCGTTCCTGCCGCGAAGCCGACGTCGACGAGGTTGGCGCAGGCATTCCCCGAGGAGAATGTGGTCGTGACGTCGATGACCCCGCTTCCGGCGTAGAGGCAGGTGACGCTGTCCCTGGTAGAACCGCACGATGTCCGGATTCCCGTCGCTGTTGACGTCGCCCGGGTGCGCGGCCGTGAGATCGGCTGGCACCTGACCGAAGACCTCGTAGTCGTTGTCAACGCCCGAGGTGTTCCGGCCGCGTCGAAGGTCTGGACGTTCAGGGCCGATCGGCCGAGCTTCGTCGTCATCATGGTCACCGTTGCCTTGCCCCCGGTGACCGGCACCTTCAGCACGGGGGTGGCGCGGTCGAAGCGCACGGCGACCTTGGCGACGTCGGGGTCAGTCATGATGGTGAACGTCGCGGCACGTCCAGCCGGCGCTGGGCCACCAGCGACGTTTCCGCCACCGAAGGAGGGGCTCGTCACGTTGACCGACTTCTGCGGGGCGCTGAGGTCGACGGTGAACGAGCAGGTCGGTGTCCACGCGGGGAGCTCTGCAGAACGTTGTTGGCGTCCTTGGCCTGGGTCCTGACGTGCCAGGACCACCAGCGCCGCTCCCAGTGTGCGCTTCAGTTCGAGGCGAGCAGTCTGCCCCGAGGTTGCGGGGACGCCGACGGTCTTCACCGCCACACCGGAGGCCCAGTACTCGAACTGCGCGGTGACGGAGCCGCCGTCCCCGTCCGAGGGGATGGCCTTCAGGGTGATGTCCGCCGACCCGATCGCTCCGCCGGTGCAGGGCGTCGCCGGCTCCGTCGTGGCTAGGTCGGAGCCGGCGAGGAAGGTGTCATAGGTGACCACCAGGGTGGGGTTGTTCTTGAAACGCTTGAAGGCGTACGTGTCGGTCTCGCTGGCAGCGCGGATTCCCAACGTCATTGCCGACAGCGAGCGCAGCGGCGCTCTTCGTCTGCGTGAGCACCGACAAGCTCGACACCCCCCGCCGGGTTGGGGCAGGGGGAGGCTTCCCCGGTGCGGTACCAGTTGTACGCGAAGGTCTTCGCCGACTGCTCGTAGTACCACGTCGGCTGGGCGCTCCACGTCGTTCCGGAGTTAATGCCACGGTGGCCCACACCTGCATCTCCCGCGCCGTGCACGACCACGACCAGGGCTCGACGAGGCGCAGGGTGGAGGCCACCGCCAGCTCTGTAGTGCTCATCCTGAAGAAGCTGCGCTTCGTAGTGTTCCCCTCCTCCGACTCATAGCCGACGTTGGCGTCCTTGGCCGCGTTGTAGTAGTTGACACCCGGGTACTTCTTGTCGACGTAGGTCCAGGCCGTCTTGGCCCCGCTCCAGGAGGGGTCGATCTGCACGGGGTACTCCGTGGCAGGGTCGTCGAGGAGCGCTGCATCCGGGGTCACCTCGAGGGTTGAGCGCTTCAGCGCCGAGCGCATCGGGCGTACTCGCGCCCCGACGCCCGGCTGCGCCGCGCGATCGGCGCTGGTGGACTTCTGGGAGGGAGGCGAGCTCTCGCGGGTGACCGTCCTCGAGTCCCACATCGTGGGGGGAGGCGAGTTGAACACGGGGCCACCGGTGCGGTCGAACACCCGAACCGAACCGTCGGGTTGCTGCCCGACCCGAAGACCGGGTGCGTCGACGTTGCATTTCGCGAGGACAGCGGCGGCCTGGCGGCCTCGGGGTCCTGCTGGACCGGGGCAGGTCGAACGAGTCGGTGTCAGCCGTGAGCACGAGGTCCACACCCGGGAGCACCTCCGCATACGTCGCCGCGGGTCCGTCGAGGACGGGGGCGGGCAGGTCGGCGGCTCCCCAGCCGAACGATATCCGGCTGCCCAACGCGGCAGTCAGTCCCGCCATGGGCCCTGAGCCGCCTCCGGAGAAGGTCATGCCGACTGGCCGCCGCTCGCGGGTGCACCGATCCGTTGGCGGCGCGGACCAAGGTGTTGTCCACCGGGACCCATCGCCCGTTCTGCTTTGTCCGCACGGGGCGGGGGTTCGTCTCCAGGGTGAACGTGCCGTCGGGATGGGCCACCGTCCGGGACTGCTCGGTCGTGAGGGCGTCGACCTCGACGTCCCGTCCCGTGCGACGGGCCTCGGCCTCGGCGGCGCCCTCGCCTCGTGCCACTGGTGCAGCGGCGCTGGCAGCGGACGGTGCGGCCGGCGCGGCATGGGCCACGCTGGGAGGCGCCTGGGTCCAGATCAAGGCACCGGCCAGGAGCACCCCCCCGACGGTCGGCACGAGCGAGCGATGGTTCTCGACCCGGTGACGTGACGTCATGGGTGACTCCCCGAAGTGTTGTGACGAGCTGCTGACGGGTCCCCGCAGTCGGCTCCCCGAAGCGCAAGGTAGGCCATCGTCGGCGCCCGCCGAAAGGCGCAGGGCCCCGAATTGCGAGTTCTCGCAGTCGTGTGGACGCCGGCCTGCGGTGATGGTTCACTCCGTGTGCCGGAGAGCCTCCGGCGCGAGTAGACGGGGGTTCCTCATGAGCGTTCGAGGCGTCGTGAGCTGGGGGTCGCGCCAGTAGGCGGGCGGTGGTCGGCGTCGGGGTGACCGCGGCCCTCGTCCTGTCCATGGCGCAGGGCGCCACTGCGCAGCCGCAGCCGACCGAGCCGGCGAAACCGAAGACTGGGAACCGTCAACAGGGTCACCCCGGTGAAGGGCAAGGCCCCCGCCGGCCGCGCCGTCAAGCGACCTGTTCCGCTGCGGAACGCTCGGGTGGCCGACCCGCAGTGGCCGGCGGCCCACACTGCTGCAGCTCCCGACGTCCGCGGCACGTTCCGACGTCGCCACGGCGGGGCCGGTGTCGCTCAGGTGGGCCAAGGACGCCCAGCGCGCAGCGGCCGACCCTCGCGGTCGAGAACAAGTCGACCTCCGACCGACTGGGCCTGGCGGGGCTGGTCTTCAGCGTGTCGGGCGATGCGGCTGACCTCGCGTCGCAGTCGGTTCGGGTCACGGTCGACTACTCGGCATTCGGCGCCGGGTACGGGGGCGACTGGGCGTCGCGACTGCGCCTCGTGCCGGCTGCCTGCGTGCGCGCTGGTGACCCCGGAGAAGCCGGCGTGCCGGGTCGGCACCCCCCTTGCCTCGGCCAACGACACGGACGCCGAGGAACTGTCGGCGACGGTGAAGCCTGCCTCGCAGGCGAAGGGGCAGACCGCCCTGTCATCGGCGGCCTCCGCGACGACGGCCAACTCGGCGACGATGGTCCTCGCCGCCACCGCCGGTGCCTCGGGCACGGGCGGCAAGCTTCGCGGCGACGCCCCTCTCCCCGTCGGGCACGTGGACCGCAGGTGGGTCGGCCAGGAGCCTTCAACTGGTCCATGCCGGTGACGCTGCCCCCTCCGCCGGCCGGCGCCAGCCCGCAGATCGCACTCTCGTACTCCTCGGCCGGCGTGGACGGTCGGAAGGCGGCCACGAACAACCAGCCCTCGTGGATCGGTGAAGGGTTCGAGCTACGACACCGGCTACGTCGAGCGGCAGCTACAAAGGCTTGCGCCGACGACCATGGGTGGCACCGCCAACAACACCGTGGAAGACGGGTGACCACTGCTAGGGCTCGCGACAACGCGACGATGCTCGACCTCGGCGGCAAGGTCGACCGAGCATCGTGCAAGACGACACCACCGGGGCCTGGCACACTGAAGGCAGAATGACGGGTCACGCATCGAACACCTCACCGGTGGCGGTCAACGGCGGCGACGACAACGGCGAGTACTGGAAGGTCACCACCGCCGACGGCACCCAGTACTACTTCGGGCCTCAACCGGCTGCCCGGCTGAGCCGTCGGCGGCAAGCCGACCACCAACTCCGCCTGGACCGTCCCGGTCTTCGGCAACAACACCGGCGAGCCGTGCCACAAGTCGACCTTCGACAGCTCGTGGTGCACCCAGGCCTGGCGCTGGAACCTCGACTACGTCGTCGACCCGCACGGCAACACCATGAGTCCTACTGGTACGGCAAGGAGACCAACAACTACGGGCGCGACGTCGACGCCGACCCGGTGTCGGCCTACACCGCGGGCGGCTACCTAGAACCGGATCGACTACGGCCAGCGCCTCAACTCCGAGTACACGACGCCGGCTCCCGACCGGGTGTGGTTCGACGTGGCCGAGCGGTGCATCCCCAGCGGCACGTTCACGTGCTCGGATGCCGAGTTCGACGCGGCGAACCTGGTGAACGCGGCCAAGTGGCCCGACGTGCCCATGGACCAGGCCTGCAAGTCGGGGGCCGCCTGCACCAACCGGTACACGCCGACCTTCTGGTCGCGCAAGCGGTTGGTCACGGTGCGCACGGAGCACCTGGCGACGGCCACGCCGACGTGGGCCGCGGTGGACTCTGTGGGCGCTGGGTCAGACGTTCCCGAACTCGGGTGACGGCCTGAGCCCGTCGCTCTGGCTGTCGACGATCACGCGCACGGGCAAGGTCGGCGGCACCAGCACGACCAACCCGATCAGGTTCTCGGGTCAGCAGCTGGCCAACCGGGTCGACTCCACCGTCGACGGCATCCCGGCCCTGAACCGGTACCGGGTCAACACCATCACGACGGAGAGCAACGGGGTGCTCGGGGTCACCTACGCGAGCGCGCAGTGCACCCCCACGAACAAGCCGGCCTCCGACTCGGCCAATACGATGCGGTGCTACCCGGTGATGTGGTCGCCGCCCGACAGCACGGGCGAGCCGATCAAGGAGTACTTCCACAAGTACCCCGTCACCCAGGTGCTCGAGCAGGACGGCACCGGAACCCAGCCGGCCACGGTCACCCAGTACGAGTACGTGGGATTGCCGGCCTGGGCGTACGACGACAGCGAGGCGACCAAGCAGGCGAACCGCACCTGGAACCAGTTCCGTGGCTTCGAGGTGGTGCGCACCCGCGTCGGCTCCGGGTCCGACCCGAAGGTGCTCACCGAGGCCCGCGACTTCCGCGGCATGAACGGCGACAAGCTGCCCTCGGGCACGCGCACGGCATCCGTCGTGGACTCGTTCGGCACGAGTGTCCCTGACGAGCCGCAGTATGCGGGCATCGCGCGTGAGGAGGCCTCCTACGACCGCGACGGCGGCAGCATCGTCGCGTCCACGCTCAGCACCCCGTGGCGCGGCGCGGTTCAGGCGACCCGCGCGCGAGCCGGCACCACGGCACTGACCTCGCGCGCGGTCCAGGTCGCCGACGCGGCCTCCAAGGCGAAGACGAGCGACGGCCAGTGGCGGCAGAGCCTCACCAAGCGCACCTTCACGGATGCCGGCACCCCACTCACCATCGAGGAGTACGGCAACTCCGACCCCGGCCGTCACGGACGACGACGTCTGCACCAAGATGGAGTACCCGGCGGTCGGCGCCAGCTGGATCCAGGCGTCGCCGTCGCGCGTGTGGAAGACGGTCGGCCTGGTGTGCCAGCCGTCCGTCGAGCGGGGCCGGCGTCATCTCCGACGTGCGCACGTACTACGACGACCTCGCGCTGGGGGCGGCGCCGACCCAGGTCTGGGCGACCAAGGTCGACGAGCTGTCGAGCTGGCCCGTGGGCTGTAGCTCCACCTACACCGTCACCTCGAGCACGTCGTACGACACCTCGGGGCGGGTCAAGACCAGCACCGACGCGGCCGGCGCGATCACCCAGTTCGGCTACACGCAGGCCCTGGCGAGGGGGCCGGTCACGTCGACCACGGTGACCAACCCGCTGCAGCAGGCGACGGTCAGCACGATCGACGCCGCTCGCGGTTCGGAGACCTCGCTTGTTGACGCCAACCTCAAGCGGACGGACGCCACGTATGACCCGTTGGGCCGGGTGCTCAAGGCGTGGATGCCGGGCCGGGCCATGGCGACCCAGACACCCAGCCTCGAGTTCGTCTACGCGATCTCGGCGACAGGTCCTTCGTCGGTCACCACGAAGCGGCTCAAGGACGACGGTACGTACGAGTCGAGCGTGCAGATCCTCGACGGCCTGCTCCGGCAGATCCAGACCCAGGCACCGTCGCCGACGGGCGGCCGGCTGCTCACCGACACTTACTACGACACGCTCGGGCGCGTCGCGAAGCAGAACGACGAGTACTACACGACCGGGGTGCCGAGCGCCACCAGGTTCGTCGCGGTCGACAACCAGGTACCCGCACAGACCGTGACGACGTACGACGCCATGGGCCGGGTGTCCGACTCCATCCTGCGCGGCTACGGCGCGGAGAAGTGGCGCACGACCACGACCTACTCGGGCGAGCTCACCTTCGTCGACCCACCGAACGGGCAGCCGGCCAGTGCCGAGAAGGTCGACGCCCTCGGCCGAGTGGTCGAGCGGCGGCGCTACCCGGCCGGCTCGCCGACGGGAACCTATGACTCGACGAGCTTCGCGTTCGACCGCAAGGGGAACCTCTCGACGGTCACCGCCCCCGGGGGTGCCCAGTGGACGTACACCTACGACCAGCTCGGCCGCCTGGCCCGGTCGGTCGACCCCGATGCCGGTTCGACGGACCTCACCTACGACGCCGCGGGCCGCGTGGAGTCGTCCAAGAACGCACTGGGACAAGCGATCTGGACGACCTACGACCAGCTGGGGCGGCCGACGTCCACCAACGACACGTCCAAGACCGGGCCCAAGCGCACCTCGTACGTCTATGACGACGCTCGCCAAGGGCCAGCTGACGTCGTCGTCGAGGTGGGAGGGCGCCAACGAGTACCTGACGAGCGTCGTCGGCTACGACAACGGCTACCGGGCGACCGGCGTGAAGTACACCGTCCCCACGGTCGAGGGCGCCCTCGGTGGCAAGTCCTACGAATTCCGCCAGGTGTACTCGCAGAACGGGAACCTGCTCCGCGAGCTCCTGCCGGCCGCGGGCGGCCTGCCCCAGGAGCTCGTCACGTACGGCTACACCTCTGGCGAGGACCTCGCCAGGGTGACCAGCGACGCGGGCGTCACGTACCTCAACGACGTGCTGCGCACCAGCTACGGCGATGTCTCGCGGTTGTACCTGGGTGCCGCGGGCAAGCAGGTCTACGTCGGTTACCTGTACGACGACGTGACCGGTCGACTCACCCAGCAGACCATCGACCGTGACGTCGCGCCGACGCGCGTGGAGGCCCGCTCCTACACCTACGACGACAGCGGCAACGTCAAGTCGCAGGTCGCCACTGCCGCGGGCGTGACCGATGCGCAGTGCTACTCCTACGACGGGCTGGCGCGGCTCAAGGAGGCCTGGACCGCCACGGACGGCTGTGTCGGTGACCCGTCGGTGGGAGCCACGGGCACCGTTGGCGGGCCCGCAGGCGTACTGGAACACCTACGGCTACGACGAGCACGGGAACCGCGACGTCGAGACGCGGCACGCGGTCACGGCATCCGGCACCGACACGGTGCGCGACTACTCCTTCCCGCCGCTCGCTTCGGGCCAGCCGCACACGCTGCGCGGCGTGGCCGAGACCGGTCCGTCGGGCGCGAGCACGGAGACCTACGGCTTCGACTCCGCCGGGCGGATGACCAGCCGGGACGGGACGCAGCAGACGTGGGATGCCGAGGGCCACCTGCGCACGAGCACGACAGCAGGCAAGACGTCGACCTACCTCTACGACGCGTCAGGCGAGAGGCTGGTGCGGCGCGAGCCCGGGAAGGTCACCCTGTACATGGGTGGCACGCAACTCATGCTCGACACCACCACGCAGCAGGTGAGTGGTGACCGCATCATCAACCTCGGCGGCGCCTCTGCCGTGCGCAACAGCAACGGCACGATCAGCTTCGTGCCGGAGGACCACCAGGGCACCGGTCAGTGGGCCATCGACCGGGTCTCGCTGGCGGCGACCGAGCGCAAGCTCGACCCGTTCGGGCGCCTTCGCGGTTCGCCCGGTACGCCCTGGCCGGCCGGCAAGGGCTTCGTCGGCGGAGATGACGACTCGAGCGGGCTGACGCACCTGGGTGCGCGCGAGTACGACCCCGAGACGGGCAGCTTCATCTCGGCCGACCCGCTGCTCGACCTCACCGACCCGGACCAGATGAACGGGTACGGCTACGCGAAGAACAGCCCGGTGACGTACTCCGACGCCTCCGGGTTGGCGCCCCAGGGCCCGACCGACAACTCGGTCATGGAGTACCGCTGGAACGCGAAGAAGCAGCGCAACGAGCCCGACGCCAGCCACACCCACACCACGAACGACAAGACCGGGCCCGGCTACGACAGGAGCGACGGCACAGGGAGTGGCAACCCGCCGTCGAAGAAGCGGCCGAGCGAGGAGGAGGTCCGGCACGCCAAGGAGGTCAAGAAGCAGTCCCTGCTCGACATCATCATGACGTCGGGTGCGGACATCCTCCTCGAGGTCACGGGGATCCGGGACATCCAGAACTGCTTCACCAAGGGCAGCGTCGGCGCCTGCGTCAACATGGTCATCGGGTTCATTCCTTGGGGGAAGATCCTCAAGGCGGGGAAGATCCTCAACGCCTTGCGCTGCGCCTTCGACGCCTTCATGAGCCACCGACGAGAGCTGGCGAAGGCGGAGGAGATTCTCGCTGCCGCTGGGTCTGCAGCAACGTCGTGCTTCAGGTCCTTCGCCGGGACGACATTGGTGTTGATGGGGGATGGGTCCAAGAAACCCATCGAGGACATCAAGGTCGGCGACAAGGTGGTCGCCAGCGACCCGGAGACCGGGCAACAGTCAGCCCACAAGGTCACCAAGGTCTTCGTCCACGAAGACACGCTGACAGACCTCAAGATCGCTGGCGAGACCATCACCACCACCGAGGACCACCCGTTCTGGTCGGTGACCGACCAGAAGTTCGAGGAGGCCGATGAACTGACCCCCGGAGAGCAGGTCCTGACCGCCGACAACCGTGTAGTGACGGTGAACGGGCTGGATGCGTCTACTGGCCGCCTCGGGCTCGCATTCAATCTCTCGATCGAGGGTGTCCACACCTACCACGTCGGCCTCCAAGCCGTCTTGGTGCACAACACGAACGCCTGCACGATTGCTACAAAGAGCAACTACCGTACGCTCTTCACCGACGCACATCCTGACATGCCGTCCGCCTTCCAGGTCCACCACGCATTGCCTCAGAAGTATGCGGAAACAATGAGCGCGCCGGCGTCAACATCCATGAGACGTCCCTCTTGCGTGGTGTCGACAAGAAGGTCCACTCTAAGATCACCACGGCTTGGGCACGTCTGGACCGCGGATTGGGTGCACGGCGACCAACTGCGCAAGAAATCACGACATTCTCGTACCAGATACGAGGATTTCGGCCACCACTTTGTTTGGTAAGGAGCCCTGTGTCGCAAGATGTGTTGGAAGCCTTCATGGAAGAACTAGCTCGAGCACTTGAGTACTGGGTCGGGACGGTCACCGCAGCGGTGGAAAAGCCGGAATCGAGCACCGAGTGGGCCGATAGTACCAAGCCGTTCGAAACCGTTGGTGCGCTTCTCGAGGGCCATTCCGAAGACCTTCGAACGGTTCTTGATGAAGGGATGCGGGAACTCATTCACAGCATCCTCAATGTACTAGAGGGGAGTACGGAGTCCGCCGCAAGAGGGACCCTAAGTCTAGTTACGGCAGATGGTAGGCCGCTTGCAGATGGACTGGATCAGATTTTCGTTGAGCATCTCCTCCGCACTGGGAGACTTCAATAGCGCGAGCTGCGAATGCTCAGATTCATTCACCACCGAGGTTGGCGATAGCATGCTCGGCAACGGATAGCCGCCACCTTGTGGATGGGTCTCCGCGTCTGCCAGTTGGGAGCGCAACACCTCAGTCAGCAACGGTCACGGCAGCACTGGCATCACCCGCGTCGTCGGCATGCGCGACGACCTATCGCGAAGCGGGACGGCCGCCAGGGCGCCGGCATGCAGGGAGATGTGTCGTTGGGAAAGCCGGGCCTGGCGACGTCCTCGACCCGGAGTTTTCGCGGGTGGCGCTGCGTGGCGCGCGCCGGGGGGCTCGCCAAGGCGACGGTCGAACGACGGGATCCTCAGCATCGACTCGGGTGAGTCGCTGCAGTTGTCGCGGGTCCCCCTCCTCGTCCACCCCACCTCTCCCCCGGCAGCAGCAGGGCGAGGTCCACCGTCGCGGCCGTGCGGGTGCCGGCGCCCTGTTGTTGCGCCGTGGAGTTGCTACCCACCCGCCGCGGCCAGTGCGCCGAGCGGTCGCCCTATGATGATGACACCGGCACCCACCACGTCATGGACCCATCATGCAGACGACCTGCGACACCGTCGCGCCAAGCAACCCCGCACTGGGCAGGTTGTCGGGTGCGTGCACGTCGCGGGCTGGTCAGTTCTGGCACTTGTGACGTCGGCGACGCGCAGGGATGCCACCGACCCGCCGCGCGGCATACCCTGCTCGGACAGCACGCGGGGCTCGAGCCCCGACCCGACCACGACGAGGTGGACAGCAGCAGTGGCGCACTACCAGGCGATGGGCAGCATCCCCCCGAAGCGGCACACCCAGCACCGGCGGCCGGCCGGGCGGGGCAAGGTCGGCGAGCTCTACTACGAGGAGCTCATGGGCGAGGAGGGCTTCAGCAGCGACTCCAGCCTGCTCTACCACCGCAACATCCCCTCGACCGTGGCCGAGTACCGCGAGTGGAGCGTCGGCGACCTCGCGACCACGGCCAACCACCCGCTGCTGCCGCGCCACCTGAAGCCGCACGACCTGTTCCCCGCGAAGGTCGTCAAGGACACCGACGTCGTCACCGGCCGGCGCCTGCTGCTCGGCAACGGCGACGTGCGCCTGTCGTACGCCGTGGCCGGCGCCCCGAGCCCCTGGTACCGCAACGGCATCGGCGACGAGTGCGTCTACGTCGAGCGCGGCCGGGCCCGGGTCGAGACCGTCTTCGGCGCGTTCGAGGTCGGCGAGGGCGACTACGTCATCATCCCGAGGGCCACGACTCACCGCTGGATCCCGAAGCGCTCGACCAAGGACCCGCTGCGCACCATCTGCATCGAGGCGAGCAGCCACATCGCGCCGCCGAAGCGCTACCTCAGCAAGTACGGCCAGCTGCTCGAGCACAGCCCCTACTGCGAGCGCGACCTGCGGGTGCCGCAGGGCCCGCTGCTCGCCGAGGACGTGGGGGAGAAGGCCGACGCCGAGACCGAGGTCTACATCAAGCACCGCGGCGGCGGCCCGGCGAGCAGTGGCGGCATCGTCGGCACGGTGCACGTGCTGCCCTTCCACCCGCTCGACGTCGTCGGCTGGGACGGCTGCCTCTACCCCTACGTGTTCAACGTGCGCGACTACGAGCCGATCACCGGCCGCATCCACCAGCCGCCGCCGGCCCACCAGGTCTTCGAGGGCTGGAACTTCGTGGTCTGCAACTTCGTGCCGCGCAAGGTCGACTACCACCCGCTGTCGATCCCGGTGCCCTACTACCACTCCAACGTCGACTCCGACGAGGTCATGTTCTACGTCGACGGCGACTACGAGGCGCGCAAGGGGTAGCGGCATCGGCCAGGGCTCGATCTCGCTGCACCCGGGCGGGCACGCCCACGGGCCGCAGCCGGGCGCCGCGGAGGCCTCGATCGGCAAGCACTACTTCGACGAGCTCGCCGTCATGGTCGACACCTTCCGCCCGCTCGAGCTCGGCGAGGCCGGCCGCGCCTGCGACGACGGGAAGTACGCCGGCAGCTGGAACCGCACCCGCGGCTGACTGACCCGGCGCCGGCGCCCGGTCGCGCCGCGGTCGGCCGGATGCCGGGTCGCGCCTATCCTTGCTCCGTGTCGCTCGCGCCCGTCAAGGAGGAGGTCACCGCCACCGGCGGTGACGTCGCGCCCGACACCCCGTGGATCACCATCGTCTGGAACGACCCGGTCAACCTGATGTCGTACGTGACGTGGGTGCTGCAGAACCACTTCGGCTACTCCCGCAAGAAGTCCGAGAAGCTGATGATGGACGTGCACACCAAGGGCCGGGCGGTCGTCGCGAACGGCACCCGCGAGGCGATGGAGGCCGACACCGAGGCCCTGCACGGCTACGGGCTGTGGGCGACCTTCCAGAAGGACGACTGATGGCGCGCGGTTTCCGGCGCAAGGGGTCGCGCGAGAACACCCGGTACGTCGCCCAGCTCGACCCGCTCGAGCGCGCCACCGTCGCGGGGCTGATGGACCAGGTCCGCGAGCTGCTCGACCCGCCGGCACCCGCGCCGGAGGGCGGTGACGACTTCGCCTCGATCGTCGCCGGGCTCGGGATGGGGGTCACCGTCGCCGCCGAGGACCAGGCCGACCTCGACCCGGATGACGCCGGGCGCGACCCCGCCCTCGACCGCCTGCTGCCGACCGCGAACCGGCAGGACGACGAGATGGCGGCGGAGTTCCGCCGGCTCACCGAGACCGGGCTGCGCCAGCGCAAGGCCGGCGCGCTGGAGATCGCGGCCGACCTGCTGCGCGGCGACGACAAGCTCCGGCTGGATGCCGGCCAGGCCCGCGCGGTGCTCACCGCCCTCACCGACGTGCGCCTCGTGCTCGGGGAGCGGATGGGGCTGCGCACCGACGAGGACGTCGACGTGCTCGAGGCGGTCGCCGCCGACCTCGACCCCGACGACCCGCTGGCGTACGCGCTGGCGATCTACGACTTCCTCACCTGGCTGCAGGAGACGCTGGCGTCCGCGATGCTGGACGGGTGAGCGTGGGCGACACCGGGTCGGGCCGCGCGGGTCGGGGGCGCCGGGCCGCGATGGTTCTCGCGGTCGTCCTGGCCGTCGTGCTCGGTGCGGCGCTGCTGTGGCCCGACGGCGCGGCCGTGAACCGGGGCGTGGTGCGCCTCTACGTGTTCTTCCTCGACCGCGGGATGCCGTCGTCGGTCACGCCCGAGGCCTACTCCGTGCTGCTCAACGTGCTGGCGTTCGCCGTGCTCGGCGTGATCGGGGTGGCGCTGCTGCGGTGGCCGCCGGTGCGGGTGGCGCTGCTGCTGACGGCGTTCAGCGCGGCCGTCGAGCTGCTGCAGGCCCTGCCGTCGATCGGCCGAGACCCCAGCCTGCTCGACGTCGCCTGCAACGCGCTCGGCGCGGTGGTTGGCGTCGTCGCGGCCTCAGTCGTGCGACGGCGCAGGGACGGCGGGAGTGGTGCGGCGCACGACCAGGCCGGCATCCACGAGACCGGTGACGAACGTCGCGACGTCGGCGGCGACCACCTCGGCGGCTGAGCCGACGTCGTCGGCGACCCGGTGGGTGACCTCGTCGAGGGTGCCGCCCTCCGCGAGCGCGAGCCAGATGGCGGCCCCCGGCCCCGCCAGCACGAAGGGTGGGCCGTCGGGCAGCGGCGCCGCGTAGACGGTGCCGTCCCGCTCGACCCACGCGGTGTGCGCCGCGACCAGCAGCTCCTGGTCGGTCATCGCCGGGTCACCCGCCGGACGACGGCCCGCAGGGCTGCCGCGAGGCGACGCGCGGACTCGGCCGCGACCTCGGTGCGCGTCGGGGCGTGCCCGAGCTTCTGGCCCAGGTAGTAGCGGTTGACCCGCAGCGACCGCCACGCGACCGACGCCTTGGCGCGCGGGCCACGCGCGGCGCGGAACCGCGCGCTCCACTCGTCGAGGCGGTCGCCGCCGTGCACGAAGACCTCCCAGACGGCGGCCTCCGGGTCGCCTCGGAACTCCTCGAGGTGGCCGGTCGCGGCGGCCAGCGCCACGGTGGCCCCGGTGTCGGCGGCCAGGGCCCGGATCCGCTCCCGGTCCGGCTCGGTGCGGTCGGTCCAGTTCGGCGCGAGGTCGGGGTGGTCGCCCCCGAGGTGCGGGGTGCGGGCGGCGTGCAGCAGCAGCACCAGCGACTGCGCCAGCGGCTCGGGCACGGCGCACGGCACGTGGGCCAGGGCAACCGAGCCACGGCTGCTCCACAGCCGGTCGAACGCGTGGGCCGGGTCGCGGTCCATCCCCGGGTAGTGCCGGTGCACGTCGAGCAGCCCCCAGCTCTCGTGGAAGAGGTTCGCGGCGTGGTCGAAGGCCGACCCGGCGTCGAAGGTGGTCTCGACCCGCCAGCCGTGCTCGGCCAGGGTGGCCATCAGCGCGTCGACCCCCGACGGCCGCACGATGACGTCGACGTCGGTGCCGCGTGTGCTCCGGAGCTGCGCAGCCCGGGGTGCACCGCGGGGCCCTTGATGTGCAGCACGTCGACGCCCGCCTGCTCGGCGAGCACCTGCACGGCCGCATGCGCGAGCTCGACCCGCACCGGCAGGGGAACGTCGATGACGTCGGTCACGTGGCCACTCTAGGTTCGAGGTTTCCCGGACGACCCGTGGAACCCGGAACGCCGGGATAAAATCTCGGCACCGCACGGCGAGGTCGTGCTCTGCCCACGAGGACCCCTGTGACCATTCTCGACTTCGTCCGACTCTCGCGCGCCCACGTCTGGAGCCTGCTCTTCCTGACCCTCGTCGGCGCCGGCTCGGCCTGGGTGATCACCGAGCGGATGCCGGAGGTCTACCTCGCCGACGCCAGCGGGTACGTCGTCGTGGGCGGCGACCAGCAGACGTCCGGCGAGGGGCTGGCGGCGACCACCCTCGGCGGCACCAAGGCCGACTCGTACCTGCCGCTCGTCACCGGCCGGGCGGTGGCCCAGGACGCCATCGAGGCGACCGGCATCGACGCGACCCCCGCCCAGGTCGCCGCGCGGGTCTCGGCCACCGTGGCGCCGGAGTCGGTCATCCTCAACGTCACGGCCACCGGCCCGAACCCCGAGGAGGCCCGGGTGCTGGCCGACGCCGTCATCGTGGCCACCTCGCGCGAGGCCGACCGGATCGAGAAGACCGGCCGGTCGTCGACGACCAGCCGGCCGCTCGTGCAGATCGTGCCGATCGAGACGGCGTTGCCGGGCGTCAAGATCGCCCCCGACCCGCTGCGCAACGTGCTGATCGGTGCCGTCGTCGGGCCTGCTCGTCGCGTACGGGCTGGTCTTCCTGCGCCGCCAGCTCGACACCCGGCTGCGCACCGTCGCCGACGTCGAGGCCGAGACCGGGGCCAGCGTGCTCGGCGTCGTGCCGCTGACCCCCGAGCTGCGCGGGCACGCCAGCCGTGGCCTGGACCAGCTCGGGCTCGCGGCCGAGGCGTTCCGGCAGGTGCGCACCAACCTGCGCTTCGTCAGCGTCGACCACGCGCCGCGGAGCATCGTGGTCACCAGCGCGAACGCCGGCGAGGGGAAGTCGACGATGTCGGCCACCCTCGCCCGGGTGCTCGGCGAGTCCGGCCAGCCGACCGTCATCATCGACGCCGACCTGCGCCGCCCGATGCTCGCCACGATCTTCGACCGGCCCGGGTCGGTGGGGCTCTCGCAGCTGCTGTCCGGCCAGGTGCGCCTCGCCGACGCCCTGCAGGACACCGAGCAGCCCAACGTGCGGCTCATCGCGGCCGGTCGCACCCCGCCGAACCCGAGCGAGCTGCTCGGGTCGCAGCGGATGCACGCGCTGATCGACCACCTCGCCAAGGACCACTCGTGATCCTCGACGCCCCGCCGCTGCTGCCGGTCACCGACGCCGGCCTGCTGTCCGGCATGAGCGACGGCACGCTGCTCGTCTTCGCGGTGGGCCGCACCCACAAGGAGCAGGCCCGGCTGTGCGCCAAGATCATGGGCCAGGTCGGCGGCCACGTGCTCGGGGTCGTGCTCAACATGGCCCCGAAGAGGGGTCTCGGCGGGGTCGTCTACGGCTACGGCCACGGCTACGGCAGCGAGTACTCCACCCGCGAGAAGTACCTGCCGACCCCCGGCGACACCGACACCGACGCGGCGGCGGTCGCGCCGATCACCCCGGCGCCGCGCAAGCAGCGGTCGGTGCCGCGCTCGAGCGACCTGGACGACGCCACCGTCTGACTCCAGGTGCGTCCACGGACGGACCAACGGCCCACCACGCGAGCGAACGAGCACGGTCGCCCTCGTCGGCGGGCCCGTTTGTCCGTCCATCGGCGCACTCATCCGGTCGCCTCTCGAAGCGAACACCGACCGCACGGCATCCGAGGTGTCCGTTGCCTCGGCGCGCCGCGGTCACCAGCCGGACTGACGGATGCTGGGTCCATCAGGATGCCCCATGTACGCCGCTCCTTGAGGCTCCTTGAGGCTCATCGAGCTCGCCGGGCCGGGCGGCAGGGGCGAGGGTGCGCCTGGCGACATGCATGTGGCCGGTCGCTGAGCACGGCGGCGGTGCGAGGCATCACGCACTGCATGTCCACGGGCGCACCGACGGGCGGGCGCCCAGGGGTCGGGCGGGCGAGCGGTTGGGTCAGTAGGCTCCGCGGCTCGACACGACGGCGAGCAGGGTGCGGGACAGGATCGCGAGGTCCTGCACGATCGACCAGTTGTCGACGTAGTACAGGTCGAGGCGGACCGAGTCCTCCCACGACAGGTCGGAGCGGCCCGAGACCTGCCACAGCCCGGTCATGCCCGGCCGGACCGCGAGCCGGCGGCGCACGTCGTCGGTGTAGCGCTCGACCTCGCCGGGCAGCGGCGGGCGCGGCCCGACGAGGCTCATCTCGCCGCGCAGCACGTTGAAGAACTGGGGCATCTCGTCGAGCGAGAAGCGCCGGATGACGCGCCCGGGCCGGGTGACGCGGGGGTCGTGCTGGGCCTTGAAGAGGACGTGGCCCTCCTCGTGCATGTTCTCGGTCGCGACCGACGTCGACCATGGTGTCGGCATCGATCACCATCGAGCGGAACTTGTAGCAGTCGAACAGGTCGCCGTTGCGGCCGACCCGCTGCTGGCGGAAGAGCACCGGGCCACCGTCGTCGACCTTGATCGCGATGGCCGTGCCGACGAGCAGCGGGCTCGACAGCACGAGCAGCACGCCGGCGCCGACCAGGTCGAACAGCCGCTTGGAGACCCGGGTGGCGGCCTGCGCGCGGCGGCCCTCGAGCTCCATGAGCTGCAGGCCGGCCGCCGGGCGCACCCGCACCCGGTCGCTGGCGACGTCGGTGAGCCCCGGCACGAGCATGATCTGCACGGGCGAGTCGGCGAGCTCCCAGGCCGCGCGCCGCATCTGCTGGGCCGAGGCGACCGCGCCGCCGGCGAAGAGCACGATGTCGCACCCGGTGTCGGCGACCACGGCGGCGGTGCGTGCGTGGTGCCCAGGATCGCGACCCCGCCGGGGGTCGCCTCGCCGGCCTCCGCCGGCCGGCACGACCGCGCCGACGACCCGGTAGCCGAGCCAGCGCTCGCGGTTGAGCACCCGCGCGACCTCGTCGATCTGGGCGGCCGGACCCGGCGACGACGACCCGGCTGACCAGGTGACCGCGGCGGCGCAGCGCGTGCATGACCCGGCGCAGCACGCAGGCGGCCGAGCAGCAGCGCGGGCACCCCGAAGAGGATGAGGAGGAAGAAGAAGCCGCGCGAGAACTGGAACTTCATCAGGTAGCAGACGACCCCGATGGTGCCCGCCGCCACCATGGTGCCGCGCACGACGAGCTTGTACTCGGTGGCCCCGGCCCCCATGACGTGCGAGGCGTAGCCACCGGTCAGCGCGATGGCGGCCACCCAGCCCAGGACGATGGGCACGCCCACGATGGCCACGAGGTTGTCGACGTCACCGACGGCGTTGAAGAACGGCAGGCGCATCCGGCCGTAGGCGGCGGCGAGGGTCACCCCGGTCATGACCAGCAGGTCGACGACGACCGCGGCCACGCTCGGGAGGAGGTGGCTCCACCGCGGCGGCCCGGGCGGCCGCGGTGGTGTCCGTGGGCACCTCGTTGATGATCATGGGACCTTCGCGACGTCGTGGCGAGCATCGGGCGGGCGACCCCTCGTGACGGGAAGGGAGTCGCCCCGACCCAGTATCGGGCGTGACCCGGGTCCCCGACAGGGGGTCGTGACAGACCAGATCCAATACGGCCGTTCGGCCGATGGGGCGTTCGGAGGCCGTCCCGAGGGCTCGGCGGCCGCCCGCCGACCGGGTCAGCGGGTGCGCAGGAGGTCGTCGACCTCCGCGTGCAACCGGGCCGCGAAGCCCGCCTCGGCGAACCGCTCGGCGTGGGCGCGCAGCACCGCCGCGTCCCACGGGTGGGCGTCGGCCGCGGCCAGCCCGGCACGGAACAGTGCCGGGTCGGGGGCGTCGACGTGCAGCCCGGTGACGCCCTCGCGCACGGTGTCGAGGTAGCCCCCGGCGCGCAGCGTGAGGCTCGGCCGGCCGAAGACCGCGGCCTCCAGCGGCGAGAGGCCGTAGTCCTCGAAGCTCGGCGCGACGAGGATGCGCGTGTGCGCGTAGACCCAGCGCAGCTGGGCGTCGGTGAGGCCGGACAGGAGGCGCACGTTGCCCGGCATCGTGTGCGAGCAGCGCGTCGCGGCCGGGCCCGGCGCCGACGACGACGAGCCGGTGCTCGGTGCCGCGCACGGCATCGACGACCACGTCGACGTTCTTGTACGGCAGCAGCCGCGACACCACGAGGTGGTAGCCGCCGGTGCTCGCCCAGTCCTCCAGCTCGGGCACCGGTGCCTGCGCGGCGTCGGCGGTCCATGCTGTGCGGCGCGGGGAGGACGTCGGCGGCGATGCCGTAGGTCGCCTCGATCCGGTCGCGCACGACGCGCGAGATCGCGAGGTAGCGGTCGCTGCGGCGGGCGGCGCGCGGCGTCCCAGCGGCGCAGGGCGGGGCGCAGCACGAGCAGGGCCAGCCCGGTCGCCGAGCGCTTGGCCGGGCCGCCGAGGTAGGTGTCGGTCTGGTAGAGCCACCGCGCGGGGGAGTAGCAGTAGACGAGGTTGCGGCCGGTGTGGCGGAAGCCGTGCGCCCAGCCGCTGCGACGAGACCAGCACCACCTCGGCGTCGACCTTGAACCGGGATGCGGCACGGGCGAGGAGCGGCAGCCCGAGGCGGTGGTCGCGCCGGACCGGACCGATCCGGTTCAGCGGCGAGGTCACGATGTCGTGCGTCGGCGAACTCGGGGTAGGTGCCGTCCGGGTCGTAGAGCGTGGTGTGGATCCGCGCGTCCGGGAAGGCCCGCGCCATGGCGAGCACGACGCGCTCGGCCCCACCGCGCTGGGTCAGGTAGTCGTGCGCGATGGCGACCCGGGGCCGGGCACCGCTCACGCGCCGGACCCCTCGGCGTCGACCATCCGCCCGACGAGGTCCTCGAAGGTGACCGTCGGCGACCAGCCGAGCTGCTCGCGCGCCACCGTGGCGTCGCCGACCAGCAGGCTCGGGTCGGCCGGCCGGATGAAGTCGGCGTGCACCTCGACCAGGGGCTCCCAGTCGGTGACCCCGGCGTGCGCGAACGCCGCGGCCACGAAGTCGCGCACGCTGTGCGCCCGGCCGGTGGCGATGACGTAGTCGCCGGGCACGTCGTGCCGGGTGGCGCGCACCATCGCGTCGACGTAGTCGGGGGCCCAGCCCCAGTCGCGGCGGGCGTCGAGGTTGCCCAGGGTGAGCCGGTCGGCCCGGCCGCGCGGCGATCGCGCGCCACCGTGCTGGTGATCTTGCGGGTGACGAAGGTGGTCGGGCGGCGCGGCGACTCGTGGTTGTAGAGGATGACGGTCGCGGTGAACAGCCCGCGCGACCGCTCGACCCCGGCCACGTGGTGGGCGAACGCCTTGGACGCGCCGTACGGGCTCACCGGGCGGATGGGCGTGCGCTCGTCCTGGGGGGAGCTGGCCGGCTCCCCGAAGATCTCGGCGCTGCTCGGCTGCAGCACCCGCACCTCCCGGCCGCGACGCTCCTGCAGGCGGCGCGCGGCATCCATCAGGGTGAGCGCGGCGAGCCCGTTGACCCGGGTGGTGAGCAGCGGGTCGTCCCAGGAGCGGGCCACCGAGCTCAGCCCGCCGAGGTTGTAGAGCTCGTCCGGCCCCACCCGCGTGACGAGGTCGGCGAGCACGTGCGGGTCGGTGTCGAGGTCGACCTCGTGCACGACGCAGGCCCTCGGGCAGCGGGCCGCCGAGGTCCTCGGAGCGCACCAGGCCGTGCACCTCGACCCCCTCGGACAGCAGCCGTTCGACGAGGTAGCTGCCGTCCTGGCCGGTGGCCCCGGTGACGAGCGCGACGGTCATCGGCCGGTCGAGGCCCGCAGCAGGGCGAGGTCGTTGTCGACCATCATCTCGACGAGCTCGTGGAACGCCACGGTCGGCTTCCAGCCGAGCCGTTCCCGGGCCTTGCTGGCGTCACCGACCAGCAGGTCGACCTCGGCGGGCCGCATGAACCGCGGGTCCTGCTTCGACGTGGCCGGACCAGTCGTCGATGCCGACCCGCGCGAAGGCGACGTCGAGCAGCTCGCGGATCGAGTGCGTCTCGCCGGTGCCAGCACGTAGTCGTCGGCCTCGGGCTGCTGCAGCATCCGCCACATGCGCCTCGACGTAGTCGCCCGCGAAACCCCAGTCGCGCTTGGCGTCGAGGTTGCCCATGGTGAGTGTGTCCTGCAGCCCGAGGGCGATGCGCGGCGACGGCCATCGACACCTTGCGGGTGACGAACTCCGGTCCGCGGCGCGGGGACTCGTGGTTGAACAGGATGCCGGAGCTGGCGTGCATGCCGTAGGACTCGCGGTAGTTGATCGTCATGTAGTGCCCGAAGACCTTGGCCACGCCGTAGGGCGAGCGCGGCCAGAGCAGGGTGCTTCTCGCGCTGCGGCACCTCCTGCACCTTGCCGAACATCTCCGAGCGACGACGCCTGGTAGAAGCGCACCTTCGCCGGGTCCGTCCCGGAGTACAGCCGCACGGCCTCGAGCACGTTGAGCACGCCGTTGCCGGTGACCTCGGTGGTCAGCCCGGGCGTTCTCCCACGAGTACGCCACGAAGGAGATGGCGCCGAGGTTGTAGACCTCGTCGGGCTGCGCCTCGGCCATGGCGCGCAGCAGGCTGGACAGGTCGGTGAGGTCGCCGGTGTGCAGCACGACGTCCGGCACGATCTCGCTGCGACCAGCTCGCGCTTGGGGTTGTTCTGGCCGCGGATGAGGCCGTACACCTCGTAGCCCTTCGAGAGCAACAGCTCGGAGAGGTACAGGCCGTCCTGGCCGGTGATCCCGGTGATGAGTGCGCGTGGCATGTGGGGTGGGTCGCTTCCCGCTCGGTGTGCAGGGTCTCCTGGCCCGTCCATCCTTACAG
>CAWAKY010000008.1:0-106396 GCA_963782695.1 uncultured Actinomycetota bacterium
GGGTTGCAGTCGAGCTTGGTGAGGTCGGCGGCATAGGTCAGCGGCGCGCTGAGGTCCAGCGCCATCGGCAGGGTGAGCACCACGTCCGGCGTGACCGTCGCGGTCGAGACCTCGGCGTTGGCCGTGGCGATTCCGGTTGTGGCCTCGAGGACGTCGGCGAACTCGGGGGCGCCGGTCTTGGGGTCGGCTGCCTCGACGGCGAACGCCGAGTCGTTGGCGGGCCGACCACCCACCCAGCCATCGGCGGTGAGGGTCAGCGTGGTCGCCGTGGGGACGGTCGCGACGGTGCCGTAGGAGGCGCCGGAGGTCACCTTGCGACCCACGAGCTCCGTGCCCGTGGGGAGGCTGGCGCTGCCGCCCGTGACGGAGAGGCCGGTGGCGCTGTAGGTGGCCGTTCCCGACGTGGCGGCACCCAGGACGTTGAGCTCGAGCGGGGTCGAGACGCCACGGGTGGCGCGGAGGGTGAAGCCGACCTTCTTCGACGTCGGGTCGTAGCGAGCCGCGTCCTTGTCGGTCGCGTCGGCCGGGTCGCCGAGGACGTCGATGGTCCAGCCGGAGTCGACGTACGACGCCTTGTCGAGCGCGACGAGCATGTCCTGCAGCGAGGCGAACTTCGGCATGCCGGGCGTCTTGTCATCGGGATCGGCGTCCGGCACCTGGTCGGCGAGGAACTCCTTGATCCCCCCGACGGCGTCGACGGCGTTGGCGATCGACCCGCGCATCAGCGGGAGCCTGCCGTCCTTCGCGTTCTGCATGCCGAGGACCGCCGACGCGGCCTGCGAGAGAGCGGCGGCGAGGTCGCGGGGGGTCATCGTCAGGAACGGCTTCGCCTCGTCCGGGACGACGGCCGTCACGAGCGGCGCCTCGAAGCTGGCGCCGGCGGCCGTGGAGCTCAGGGTCACGGTCGTCCCCACGCTCGGGAGCCCGGCGACCCGGTCGTTGGCTCGGGGCGTCGCGACGAGGTGGCCGGCCAGGGTGCCGACCTGGGTCGCTGGTGACGATGCCGGTGCCCGGCACCCTCGGCGGCCAGCTCGCCGTCGTCGGCCGTGGCGGTGGCGGGGTTGTCGAAGGCGAGGGCACCGGCGGCGTCGTTGTCGGGGTTGGCCCAGCTCGTGGTGACCGTGCTCTCGAGGTGGTAGTCCGCCTCGCTGTCCCCGTCGTCGCCGGTGACGGCGACGCCGAGGATGCCCAGACCGGCGTTCATCGTGCGTGTCCGAGGGCAGGTCGGCGGTGGTGGCGATGGTCATCGAGGGTGTGGTCAGCGACGGCCTGGCCCGCGGTGGCGTCGTAGGCGAAGGTGAACGACCCGGTGAGCAGGCCGGTGACGCGGATGCCGTCGCCGCTCGACAGGCTGATCGTGCCGTCGGTGTCGCGGATGTCCAGGCCCGCGTCGCGGGTGACCTTGCGCGTGAAGCCGACGGTGAGGCTGCTGCCGCTGTCGGATGCCGTGAACGTCCAGCCGCCGCCGTCGGCGTCGTCGACGTAGCCGGCCAGGGCGCCGAGGTCGGTCTGGGACGCGGCGTCCTCGAGCCGGCCACCGGTCTTGAACAGGTCGGCGAAGGCCGTCTTGAGGTCGACGGACTCGGCCGGCGTGACCGCGAGCGTCGGCAGCTGGCGCGACAGCGCCGTGCTCGACGCCACCTGCGGCAGGAACTCCGTTGCGAGCCGGCCGAACAGGCCGGTGACCGCCGTGGTCGCGGCATCCGGCGCCGCCGCCTGGGCGGGCGGGACGGCGGCCAGGGCCAGTGCCGCGCACATCGCGAGCGAGGCGGTGCATGCGACGACAGACTTGTGGAGTGACTGCACGTGGGTTCCCCCGGGAACTGCTGCTCAGGCCAGATCGACGCTGAGGAGGCGGCGGACGGCCGGAACCCGGCATCCGTTCGTGCGGATCCCCGGTTCTGGAGGATCACCTGCAGGTCAGGGCACCATCGTCGGGCGCCCGGCCATCGTGCAACCGTCCACCCCGGCGGAGTCGGCGACCATCATCCGTTCGGCCATCCCTGCACCCGGTACGGCGTGTCGGCGGCGGTTTGCAGGGCCGGTCGCCGGGTATCGCTACATCGGGCACCCGGTGCCCGGCGCGCGCCGTGGCACGGCGCGCGATTCCACGCTCGAAGCGGTCGGCGAGAGGGGTTCCGGATGCGCGCGCCAGTCTTCGGTGCCGGTCGGCCGACCGGGGGTGCCCCGTGCACGTCGTGATGATCGCGGCCTCCCGCTTCCCGTTGAAGGAGCCGTTCGCCGGCGGCCTCGAGTCACTGACGTGGCACCTGTGCCGCGGGCCTGCGTGACCGGGGCGTGCGCGTGTCGGTGTTCGCCGGGGCGGGGAGCGACCCGCGACTCGGTGTGCGCGAGCTGCGCACCCGCCCGCTCGCCCTGAGTGCGGTCGCCCGCCAGGACGTGGCGATGCCGCCGGCGGCGTGGCTGAGCGAGCACCACGCCTACCTGCAGGTCATGCTCGAGCTGCAGGCGCGCGGCGACGTCGACGTCATCCACAACAACAGCCTCCACCACCTGCCGGTGGCGATGGCAGCGGCCTGCGCGGCCCCGATGGTGACCACGCTGCACACGCCGCCGACGCCGTGGCTCGAGCCGGCGATCGAGATCGCCGACGACGACCGGTCCCACTACGTGGCGGTGAGCGAGCACACCCGGGCGTCGTGGCGGCACGTCGTCGACGCCGAGGTCGTGCCCAACGGCGTCGACGTGCAGCGGTGGCGACCGGGCCCGGGTGGTCGGACGCTGGCCTGGGCGGGCCGCCTGGTGCCCGAGAAGGCGCCGCACCTGGCCATCGACATCGCCCGTGCCGCCGGGATGCGGCTGCGCCTCGCCGGCCCGGTCGGCGACGCCGACTACGTGCGCGAGATGGTCACGCCCCCGGCTCGGCCCCGACGTCGAGTACCTCGGGCACCTGCGCACCCACGAGCTGGCGGCGCTCTTCGGCGGCAGCGCCGCCACCCTGGTCACCCCCGTCTGGGACGAGCCCTACGGCCTGGTCGCCGCCGAGTCATTGGCCTGTGGCACACCGGTCGTCGCCTTCGACCGAGGAGGTCTGCCG
The DNA here is from genome assembly GCA_963782695.1 of uncultured Actinomycetota bacterium. Classification (GTDB taxonomy): domain Bacteria; phylum Actinomycetota; class Actinomycetes; order Actinomycetales; family Dermatophilaceae; genus Fodinibacter. The sequence goes on from CAWAKY010000008.1 coordinate 3,059, forward strand.
GAGTTCGTGACCGGCGACGTCGGACGGGTCGTCGACCGACGACGTCGCGGCCGCCGCGGATGCCGTGCACGACGCGGTCACGCTCGACCGCGACGCCTGCCGCGACCACGCCGTGCGGCACTGCTCGGTGGAGCGGATGGTCGACGAGTACCTGCGCGTCTACGACACGATGCGGGCGCTTCGGGGTGCGGCGTGATCGGCTACTACGTGCACCACCAGGGGCACGGGCACCTCAGCCGGCTCCAGGCCGTGGCCGCCGCACCTCGACACCCGGTCGTCGGCCTGAGCTCGCTGCCGGAGCCAGCCGGCTGGCCCGGCGACTGGGTCGCGGCTGGCGCGTGACGACGACCCCGTCGCCGACTCCCGCTCGAGGACGTCACCGCGCACGGGGTCCTGCACTGGGCACCGCGACGGCACGCGGGTCTGAGCGCCCGGATGGCCACGCTCGCCGGCTGGATCGCGCGTGAGCGCCCGGCCGCGCTGCGTCGTCGACGTGTCCGTGGAGGTCGCCCTGCTCGCCCGGTTGTGCGGCACTCCCGTCGTCGTCGTCGCGCTGCCCGGTGAGCGCACGGACCGCGACGCACCTCGCCGCCTACGACCTCGCCGACGCCCTCGCTCGCCCCCTGGCCGCTGGAGTCGCACGCCGCCGACTGGCCGCAGGCGTGGACGGGCCAAGGCGTGGGGCGTGGGCGCGCTGTCCCGCTTCGACGGCCGGCCACGGCCGCCGGCGCCCGCCACGACGCGGCGCCGCCGGGTGCTCCTGCTGCTGGGGTGCCGGTGGGCGCGACGTCGACGAGGCGTCCGTCGAGGCCGCGCGCAGGTCGACCCCGGGCTGGGTGTGGACCGAGCGCAGCCCGGAGCACCCCTCACCCGACCTGTGGTCCGAGCTGTGCTCGGCAGACGTCGTGGTCACCCACGCCGGGCAGAACGCTGTCGCCGACGTCGCCGCGGCACGGGCGCCCGCCGTCGTCATCGCACAGCGTCGCCCGTTCGGTGAGCAGGCGGCGACGGCAAAGGCCCTGAGTCGGTTGGGGATCGCCGACGGCCGCACCGATTGGCCGTCCGCGGACGGCTGGCCCGACGTCCTCGAGGCCGCGCACCGCCGCGGTGGCGGGGGCTGGGCCCGGTGGAGCACCGGGCACGGCGCCCGGGACGCCGCACGCCACCTCGACGCACTGGCGGCCGGCCACCGCGACCTCGTGCCTTCCGCGGAGTCCGCATGACGGCCCCGCGACTGGCGGTCGTCACGATCGTGCGCGGGCGGCACGCCCACCTCGCGGGCCAGATCCGTGGGCTGCGCGCCCAGGAGCGCGGCCCCGACGTCTACGTCGTGGTGGCGATCGACGACCCGGCGGCGCACGACGTCGCACGTCGGCTGTCCTCGCCCGAGTGGGACCTCCGCCGGCCAGGCACCGCCCTGCGGGACGGGCGGATGCCCCTGTCCGCCGCCCGCAACCTCGGCGCCTCGACGGCGATCGGCGCGGGCGCCGAGCACCTCGTCTTCCTCGACGTCGACTGCGTGCCGAACCCCGGCCTGGTCGCGCGGTACGGCGAGGTGCTCGCCGGCACGCCGGGTGGCCACCCGAGCATCCTGTGCGGTGACGTCGCCTACGAACAGCCGCCGCCGCCACCGGGCGCCGGCTCCGGAGCCGCCCGCCGGCCGCGTCACCACCCGGCGCGGCCGGCGTTGCCGGCCAACGAGATTCGCGGCGTCGACGACGTGTCGCTCTTCTGGTCGCTGTCCTTCGCCGTCACGGCCCGGGACTTCACCGCCATCGGCGGCTTCGACGAGGCCTACGCCGGGTACGGCGCCGAGGACACCGACTTCGGTCAGCGGCTCGCCCGCAGTGGGGGCCGACTGCTCTTCGTGGGTGGTGCGGGGGCGGTGCACCAGTACCACCCGAGCCCCAGCCCGCCGGTGCAGCACGTGGCCGACATCGTGGCGAACGCGAACGTCTTCGCGGACAAGTGGGGGTGGTGGCCGATGGAGTCGTGGCTCGAGCAGTTCCGCGAGCTCGGCCTGGTGCGCCGTGGCCCCGACGGCCGCTGGCGCGTCGACGGCGTTGCCGCGCAGAGCGCGACGAGCCCGGGCGAGGTCACCCCCGCCCGGGCCCGAGGCTGAGGGTCAGGCGACCTCGAGGGTGACCTCGACGTTGCCGCGGGTGGCGTTGGAGTAGGGGCAGACCTGGTGGGCGGCCTCGATGACCTGCTGGGCCACCTCGGGGGTGGCGTTCGGCAGGGCCACCTCGAGGCGCACCGCGAGGCCGAAGGCGCCGTTGTCGTCGCGGCCGAGCGAGACGTCGGCGACGACCTCGGAGTCGGTGGTGTCGACCTTCATCGACGCGGCGACGAGCTTCAGGGCCGAGTGGAAGCAGGCGGCGTAGCCCGCGGCGAACAGCTGCTCGGGGTTGGTCGCGCCGCCCTCGCCACCCATCTCCTTCGGGGTGCGCACGGGGGCGTCGATGTTGCCGTCGAAGGTCTGGACGTGGCCGTTGCGGCCGTCCCCGGTGGCGACGGCTGAGGCGGTGTAGAGAGTGTTCATGCGAGCAACTGTATTGTGCACAATAGAATTGTGCAAACTGAGACTGGTACCGTCGAGGGATGAGCACCGACCGACCCGCTGGACCTCGACCGACAGATCTGCTTCCCGCTGTACGCCGCGACCCGCGCGGTCACCCGCCGGTACTCCGAGGTGCTGGCCGACGTCGGGCTGACCTACCCGCAGTACCTGGTCATGCTCGCCCTGTGGACCGACGGCCCGCTGACGGTCGGCGAGCTCGGGCACCGGCTGCGCCTCGACTCCGGCACGCTCACCCCCCTGCTCAAGCGGCTCGAGACCTCCGGTCGGGTCGAGCGGCGCCGCGACCCGCACGACGAGCGCCGGGTCGTCGTGAGCCCGGCGCCCGGAACGGAGCGGCTGCGCCGGGAGGTGGCTGACGTGCCCCGCGAGATCGCCAGGTCGATCGGCTTCGACGCCGACCAGTTCGTGCAGCTGCACCACCTGCTCAGCGGGCTGATCGAGAACCTCGACGGGGCCGGGTCGCCCGCATGAGCGGCCGGCAGTGGGCCGACACGGCGATCTGGTGGCACGTCTACCCCCTCGGTTTCGTCGGCGCCGACCCGACGGGCACCCCGGGCGCCGCCGTCACCCATGAGCTGGGGCGGGTGACGGCCTGGCTCGACGACCTGGTCGACCTCGGCTGCAACGGCCTCCTCCTGGGGCCGGTCTTCGACTCGCAGACCCACGGCTACGACACCGTCGACCACCTGCGCATCGACCCCCGGCTCGGGGACGACGCCGACGCCGACGCCCTGTTCGACGCGTGCCGGCAGCGCGGCATCCGGGTGCTCCTGGACGGCGTGTTCAACCACGTCGGCCGGGCGCCACCCCTGGTGGCAGGAGGCCGTGGCGGCCGGCCCCGGGTCGCCTGCGGCGGCTCGGTTCGCCACCGGCCCGGGCGCCCGCACCGTCGACGGCCTCGAGGTGCAGGTCTTCGAGGGCCACGAGAACCTCGTCGTGCTGAACCACGACCACCCCGAGGTGGCCGCGCTGGTCACCGACGTCATGGCCCACTGGCTCGAGCGCGGTGTCGACGGCTGGCGCCTCGACGCCGCGTACGCCGTGCCACCAGCGTTCTGGCGCACCACGATCGGGCCCGCTGCGTGAACGGTTCCCCGATGCCTGGTTCGTCGGCGAGGTGATCCACGGTGACTACGTCGGCTACGTCGAGGAGTCCGGCCTCGACTCGCTCACCCAGTACGAGCTGTGGAAGGCGGTGCGCAACTCGATCGAGGAGCGCAACTGGTTCGAGCTCGCCTGGTCGCTCCAGCGGCACGACGAGTTCGCCGCGGCCTTCCTGCCGATGACCTTCATCGGCAACCACGACGTCACCCGGGTGGCGTCGGCGATCAGCGACCCGCGGCACGTCGCCCACGCGGTCGCCGTGCTGTTCCTCGTCGCCGGAACGCCGGCCGTCTACTCCGGCGACGAACGCGGGCTGACCGGCATCAAGGAGGAGCGGGCCGGCGGTGACGACGCGGTGCGCCCGGAGTTCCCGCGCTCGCCCGCCGACTGGCCGCGCAACGAGATGTTCCACCGCTACCAGGAGGCCATCTCGTTCCGGCGCCGGAACCCGTGGCTGGCCCACGCCCGGGTCACGGCCTCGCAGCTCAGCAACGAGTCGGTGCTGCTCACCGCCACCGGCCCGGACGGGGAGCACGCCCGGCTGGCCCTCAACCTCTCGGACGAGCCCGTCGACCTCGGTGGCCTGCGAGGTTCAGCCGCACGCCTGGCTGCTCGGCGGCTGAGCACGGCCGGGCAGCACCCACGCGAGCGGCCAGCGTCATCCACCTGGTACCGGTCGCCCTCGTGGTGGGTCGCTCTGCGGAGCGAGGTGGTCAGAACGGGGGAGGTGCGCTGTCGACGAGTGCTGGGCGGTGTCTCGTGGTCGGGTTCGGCGGTGGGGGTTGTGGTGGGGGTAGGGCGGCGAAGTCGGGTTGGGTGATGCGTTTGGTGCCGGTGGGTGAGGTCCAGGTGGCGGTGCCGTCGGGGGCGAGGTGGTAGGTCCAGCGGCGTTGTTGTTTGAGGCGGTGGTGGCGTCGGCAGAGGCCGCCGAGGTTGGTGGGGCTGGTGGGTCCGTTGGGCCAGGGTTTGGCGTGGTCGAGGTCGCATCTGGTGGCGGGGCGGGTGCAGCCCCACATCCGGCAGGTGCCGTCTCTGGTGGTGACGAACTGTGTGACGGCTTTGGTGGGTCGGTAGGCGTGGGTGACGGATTCGATGAGGGTGCCGGTGCGGGCGTCGAGCAGGGCGCGGCCGATGTCGGTGGGGACCACGGTGAGCAGGGCTTCGACGGTGTCGGCGTCGATGAACCCGATGCCGGGGATCTCGCACCCGGACAGCAGGGCCGCGGACAGTGAGAACTTCGACCCCAGGCCGAGCCCGCCGGTGGCGATCGGTGGCCGGACCCAGTTCGGGTCGTTGATGTCAGTGGCGGGCGGTGCAGGCCGTGGTGGTGTCGCTGCCGCCGGCCGAGTCCTGTGGTGGTCCGGCGCTGCTGGTGGGCCGGTTCTCGGCCTCGTATTCGGCGATGGCGGTGTCGCGGGCGGTGTCGGCGTCGGGGCCGGTGATGACGGGGATGCCGAGGGTGACGGTGGCGGTGACGGTGACGTTGGTCAGCAGCAGGTCGATCAGGGCGTCGGCGCGGGCCTGGTCCAACGGTCAGCTCGGGGTCTTTGGTGGCGTACCGGTCGCCGAGGTCGCGGACGGCGGCCCAGGCGGCGGCGGACTTGGCGGCGGGTAGGCGGGCCCACCAGTCGGTGCTGCCGTCGGGGCCGGGGGTGACCTGCACGAGGCGGTCTTTGCGGTTCTTGTGCTGGGCGGCGGCGACCTGGTCGGCGGCGATGCGGGTGGCGACCTTGCGGGTGACGGTGGTGACCCGGGCCGGGTCCATCCCGACGACCCGGTCGACCATGACGTCTTCGACGGCGGCGCAGGCGGTGTCGTCGAGGCCGTCGCAGGCGGCGATGACCTTGCCGGCGTTGACCGTGGCCAGCTCACCGGTCATGACCTTGGCCGAGGAGCTTGGTGAACCGTCCGGCCAGGGCGGAGGCGAGGCCGACCTTGCGCCCGGCGGCCCACTGCCCGACCCCGGTGGCCAGGGACACCTCGGTGGAGGTCATCGCGTCGATGAACCCGACCTGGTGGTGCACCTCGACCGGGCCGCGGTCGGTCAGGCGCAGCTCGTGGGAGCCGGCGTGCGCGATCGCGACCAGCTGCGCCCCCTCGACCGCGTTCGCGACCCCTTGCAGGTCGCCGGTGACCTCGAACAGCTCCTCGGGTCCATCGACGCGCCGTGCGCGGCCAGCTCGGCACCGACCGCGGCCGCTTCGGCGCGGATCGCGGCGATGCGGTCACGGAGCTGGCTGGCTGGACATACCCTCATCATACCCGAACACGCGTACGAATCCCAGAGTTGTCCACAGTCAATGTCGTTGCAGGGCAGATCTTTTCGCGATCAACGTGCGTCAGGTCGAGCCGCCATCAAGGGTGGGAGAAATGGGGGTGATGGCACCGATTTCTCCGATCCTTGTCTCGAATATGGGCCACCACGGCGAAGCCCTGAGCCGTGGCAGCCGGCCGCGGATCAGCAGGCGGACCCGGCCGCCGCGGAAGGCGACGAAACCGGCGACGTGAGCCCACGCTCATCAAAAGCGCCTGCGAACGAGACGACAGCGCAAGGTGCGCGCGCGGACTCGAGCCGGCCACTCCGCATCCAAAGCGCAGTGATCGAAACGGGACCACTGCGATGGCGAGCGGGCAGCGCGACCGGGGGCACGTCATCCAAAGCGCAGTGATCGAAACGGGACCACTGCGAAGGCGAGAGGGCAGCTCGACCGGTGCGCGCCAGCCGAAGCGACTCCGAGGTGACCGTGCACGGAGGTGACCCAGGTGACCGCGCACGTACGCCCGCTGTCAGTGGGCCGCCCGCCACGGTAGGTTTGCCTCCTGAACCCTGTCGGGTACGTCGAGAGTCGGCGTGCTGCCACGCCCGACAGCACCGACATCGCACCGCTGCGACGCGTGACGGCATCCGCACCGGAGGTGCCGGCCCTGCGAGGCGCGCGGCTGAACCTCGACCAGCGTCCCAAACCAACGGAGAACCGTGAGCCACCCGCACCGCACCTCGACCAGTCCGGACCACTCCCGCCTCGGGGCAGGAGACGCGCGATGAGCCGCCGTGGGCCACGGCGCAAGAGCAGCGACGCGCTGCCGGCGCTGCCCCGCAACGGGCTGCGGGTCGTGCCGCTGGGCGGGCTCGGCGAGATCGGTCGCAACATGACCGTCTTCGAGCACCAGGGCCGGCTGCTCATCGTCGACTGCGGGGTGCTCTTCCCCGACGAGCACCAGCCGGGCGTCGACGTGATCATCCCCGACTTCAGCTGGATCCGGGACCGCCTCGACAAGGTCGACGCGATCGTGCTCACCCACGGCCACGAGGACCACATCGGCGGCGTGCCGTACCTGCTGCGCGAGCGTCCCGACATCCCCGTCGTCGGCTCGCGGCTGACCCTGGCCTTCCTGGAGTCCAAGCTCGCCGAGCACCGCATCACCCCGCGCACCGTCGAGGTCGCCGAGGGCGACCGGCGCACGTTCGGCTCGTTCGACTGCGAGTTCATCGCCGTCAACCACTCCATCCCCGACGGGCTCGCCGTCGCCATCCGCACCTCGGCCGGGCTGGTGCTGCACACCGGCGACTTCAAGATGGACCAGTTCCCGCTCGACGGCCGGGTCACCGACCTGCGGGCGTTCGCCCGGCTGGGCGAGGAGGGGGTCGACCTCTTCCTCGTCGACTCCACCAACGCCGAGGTGCCCGGGTTCACCGTCTCCGAGGAGGAGCTCGCGCCCGCGATCGACACCGTCTTCCGCACCACCACCGGCCGGGTCATCGTGTCGAGCTTCGCCAGCCACGTGCACCGCATCCAGCAGATCCTGGATGCCGCGCAGCGACACGGCCGCAAGGTCGCCTTCGTGGGGCGCTCGATGGTGCGCAACATGGGCATCGCCCGCGACCTGGGCTACCTCACCTTCCCGGACGGCCTCGTCGTCAAGGACCTCAAGGCCCTCGAGCGGCTGCGCCCCGACCAGATGGCGATCATCGCCACCGGGTCGCAGGGCGAGCCGATGGCGGCCCTGGCCCGGATGGCCAACCGCGACCACCCGGTGAGCATCACCGCCGGCGACACGGTGCTGATGGCCAGCTCGCTGATCCCGGGCAACGAGAACGCCATCTACCGGGTCATCAACGAGCTCACCCGGTGGGGTGCCACGGTGGTGCACAAGGGCAACGCCAAGGTGCACGTGTCGGGCCACGCCAGCGCCGGCGAGCTCGCCTACTGCTTCAACATCATCCGGCCGTCGAACGCGCTGCCGGTGCACGGCGAGTGGCGGCACCTGCGCGCCAACGCCGACATCGCCATCCGCACCGGGGTCGACGCCGACCGGGTGCTGATCGCCCAGGACGGCTCGGTCATCGACCTCGTCGACGGCCGCGCCACGATCACCGGCACGGTGCCCGCGGGGCTGGTCTACGTCGACGCGATGACCGTCGGCGGCGCCACCGAGGAGACGCTGCACGTGCGGCGCACCCTCGCCGAGGAGGGCGTGGTGACCATCGTGTGCATCATCGACCCCGACACGGGCAAGCTCACCGAGGACCCCGACTACCTCGCCCACGGCTTCCCGCCCGAGGTGATGGACTTCTCGGCGGCCACGCCGGCCATCCAGACCGCGCTGACCAAGGCGGCCAAGGACGGCATCGAGGACCTCGACCAGATCGAGGACCTCGTGCGCCGGGCGGCCTCCAACTGGGCCCACCGCACGCACCGCCGCAGCCCGCTGATCATCCCGGTCATCGTCGACGCCTGAGCCGAACAGCGGCGGGGGTCTACCTTTCCGTCATGACCGGTGCCGCAGCCCGCCGCCTCGAGGGGCCGACCTCGTGACGACCGTGCTCGCCATCGACCAGGGCACGTCGGGCACCAAGGCGATCGTCGTCGACGCGGCCGGCACGGTGCTGTCGACCGCGGAGGTCGGCCTGCGCCCGCGCTACCTCGACGGCGGTGCGGTGGAGCAGGACCCCCAGGCCCTCCTCGACTCGGTCGTCGTGGCGGGCCACCGCGCGCTCGAGGAGGCGGGGGTGCCGGTGCACGCCGTCGCGCTGGCCAACCAGGGCGAGAGCGTGCTCGCGTGGGACCCCGACACCGGCCGGCCCCTGACCCCGGTCATCGTCTGGCAGGACCGGCGGGCCGAGGAGTGGTGCCGCCGCCACGCCGCCCACCGCGACCGGGTGCACGCCCTCACCGGCCTCGAGCTCGACCCCTACTTCTCCGCACCGAAGATGCGCTGGCTGCGCGACACCCTCACCACGCGAGGGGGTGGTGACCACCACCGACACCTGGCTGGTCCACCGGCTGTGCGGTGCGTTCGTCACCGACGCCTCCACCGCGAGCCGGTCACTCCTGCTCGACCTCGACGCGGTCGCCTGGTCACCCGAGCTGCTCGGCCTGTTCGGCCTCGAGGGGGAGCGGATGCCGCGCGTCGTCGCCAGCGACGAGGTGGTCGGCGAGACGTCCGTCTTCGGCCCCACGCTTCCCGTCACCGGGCTGATCGTCGACCAGCAGGCCGCCCTGCTCGCCGAGGCCTGCCTCGAGCCGGGCACGGCCAAGTGCACCTTCGGCACCGGCGCCTTCGTGCTCGCCCAGACCGGCTCGGATGCCGTGCGCTCGGCGTCGGGCCTGACCTCCTCGGTCGCGTGGCGGCTCGCGTCGGGCACGTCGTACTGCCTCGACGGGCAGGTCTACACCGCCGCCTCCGCGGTGCGGTGGGCCGTCGACGCCGGGCTGCTCGAGAGCGCCGAAGGGCTGGATGCCGGTGCCGCACCGAGCAGCGACGGCGTGCTGTTCGTGCCCGGTTTCGCCGGGCTGGCCGCCCCGTGGTGGGACCCGTCGGCGACGGCGACGATCACCGGGCTGCGGCTGGGGACCGGGTCGCGCCACGTCGTGCGGGCCCTGGTCGAGGGCATCGCCTGCCAGGTCGCCGAGCTCACCGCGCTGGTCGGCGACGACGTCGGCACCCCCCTGACCCGGCTGCGGGTCGACGGCGGGCTGACCCGCTCGACCGCCCTGATGCAGGCCCAGGCCGACCTGTGCCAGGTGCCCGTCGAGGTCTACCCGTCGGCGCACGCCACCCCCCTCGGTGCGGCGGCCTGCGCCCGGCTGGCGCTGGAGCCCGGCGCCGACCTGGCGACCCTCGTCGGTGGCTGGACCCCGGAGCGGACCTTCGAGCCGGAGTGGTCCGCCGACCGGGCCGAGGACCACCTGGCCCGCTGGCACCGGCTGGCCCAAGCGGTTCTGGCACAGGGGAACTCGTGACCACACCCGTCGCTGCACCGACCCGCGTCGCGGATCGTGTCGACGTCGCCGTCATCGGCGGCGGCATCGTGGGTGCCGCCATCGCCCGCGAGCTGGCAGGCACGACGGCCACCGTCGCGGTCGTCGAGGCGCGTGCCGACGTCGGCGACGGCACCAGCAAGGCGAACACCGCCATCCTGCACACCGGCTTCGACGCCTCGCCGGGCACGCTCGAGTCGCGGCTCGTGGCCCGCGGGTACGACCTGCTGGGCGCCTACGCCGAGCGCACCGGCATCCCGGTCGAGCGCACCGGTGCGCTGCTCGTGGCGTGGACCGACGAGGAGCTCGACGCGCTCCCGGGCCTGAAGGCGAAGGCCGAGGCCAACGGGTACACGGCCTGCGAGCTGGTCGGCGCCGACGACGTCTACGCCCGGGTGCCGCGGCTCGGGCCGGGTGCCCTCGGGGGCCTCACCGTGCCCGGCGAGTCGATCATCTGCACCTGGACCACCACCCTCGCCCTCGCCACCGACGCCCGTCGCCGCGGGGCCGAGCTGCTCCTCGGCCACCGGGTCACGGCGGTGCGCGCGCGAGGCCGACGCACACGGTGCTGCAGACCGACCGTGGTGAGGTCCGGGCCCGCTGGGTGGTCAACGCCGCGGGGCTGGGCGCCGACGTCGTCGACCGGCTCTTCGGCCACGACCGCTTCACCGTCACGCCGCGCCGCGGCGAGCTGCTCGTCTTCGACAAGCTCTCGCGGCCGATGGTGCCGCTCATCGTGCTGCCGGTGCCGTCGAAGGTCGGCAAGGGGGTGCTGGTCAGCCCCACCATCTACGGCAACGTGATGCTCGGCCCCACCGCCGAGGACCTGACCGACAAGGGCGCCACCGGCACGTCGGAGGCCGGCTTCGAGTTCCTGCTCGACAAGGGCCGGCGGCTGATGCCCGACCTGCTCGACGAGGAGGTCACCGCGTCGTACGCCGGCCTGCGCGCGGCCATCGACCACGGCGACTACCTGCTCGACGTCGACGTGGCACAGCGCTACCTGCTGGTCGGCGGCATCCGCTCCACCGGTCTGACGGCCGGGATGGCGATCGCCGAGCACGTCCGGGCCCTGCTCGCCGAGGCCGGGTTCGCGCCGGCCGACCGCGACGACCTGCCGCCCCCGCCGCGGATGCCGAACCTCGGCGAGGCCTTCACCCGGCCGTACCAGGACGCCGACCGGATCGCCGCCGACCCGGCCTACGGTGCGGTCGTCTGCTTCTGCGAGCGGGTGACGGCCGGCGAGCTCCGCGACGCCTTCGCCTCCGACCTGCCGCCCGCCGACCTCGACGGGCTGCGCCGGCGCACCCGCGTGCTCAACGGCCGCTGCCAGGGCTTCTTCTGCGGCGCCGCGGTGAGCGCCCTTCTCGCGGAACACCTCTCGAGCGATGGGGCGCCGTCGTGACCGCGGACCGGGTCGCCGTCCTGGTCGTCGGCGGCGGTCCGTCCGGCCTCACCGCAGCCGCCGCCCTGGCGCCGGGCGTCGACGGCGAGGTCCTGGTGCTCGAGCGCGAAGGTGAGACGGGCGGCATCCCGCGGCACAGCGACCACCTCGGCTACGGCATCCGCGACCTGCGCCGCGTCGTCACCGGCCCGGCGTACGCGCGCCGGCTCACCGCCACGGCCCGCGACGCCGGCGCCACCCTCGAGACCGGCGCGATGGTCACCGGGTGGGTGGGGGAGCGTCGCCTGGCGGTCACCTCACCGCGCGGCCGCCGGGTCATCGAGGCGGATGCCGTGGTGCTCGCCACCGGTGCGCGCGAACGCCCGCGCGCCGCCCGGCTGATCCCCGGCGACCGGCCGGAGGGCGTCTACACCACCGGCCAGCTGCAGAACCTCGTGCACCTGCAGCACGCGGCCGTGGGGCGGCGAGCCGTCGTCATCGGGGCCGAGCTGGTCAGCTGGTCGGCGGTGCTGACCCTGCGCGAGGCGGGCTGCTCGGTGGCGGTGCTGGTGAGCCGGCACCCGCGTGCGGAGGCGTACGCCGCGTTCGGCGTGCTCGGTCGCAGCGTGCTGCGCACACCGGTGGTCACCGGCTGCCGCGTCGTGCGCATCGACGGCCGGGAGCGCGTGCGGTCGGTGGAGGTCGAGCAGCTGAGCACCGGGCGGCGGCGCACCATCGAGTGCGACACCGTGGTCACCACGGGCGACTGGGTGCCCGACCACGAGCTCGCCCGGCTCGGTGGCCTGTCGATGGATGCCGCGACCCTCGGCCCGGTGGTCGACGCGTCGCTGGCGACGTCCGCGCCCGGCGTCTTCGCGGTCGGCAACCTCGTGCACCCCGTCGACACCGCTGACGGCGCCGCACTCGACGGCCGGCACGTCGCCGGTGCCGTCACGACCTGGCTGGCGGGGGGATCGGGGGCGGGCCCGGGCCCGAGGTGCTGAGCGTGACGGCGGCGGCTCCGCTGCGCTGGGTCACGCCGCAGCGCGTCCCGGCCGGCGGGGGTGCGCCGCGGGGGCAGCTGCTGCTCTGGGTCGACGAGTACCACCGGCTCCCCGTGGTGCGGGCCCTCCAGGGCGGCGTCGAGGTCGGCCGGGTGCGGGTGCCGTGGCCGGCTGCCCCGGGGCGGGTCTTCCGGGTGCCCGAGAAGGTGCTGCGCGGCGCGGTGCCGTCTCGGGGCCCGGTCACCCTGCACCTCGGCTGAACGTGGCTGGGTACCGGTGATGCAGAGGGCGCGCCCTGTCGCGCGGCGTGCATCACCCGCTTCGTCCGCTGCCGCGAAGGGCGCAGGATGCTGCGCGTCCGGCAGCGCTCACCCCCGAAGCAGCCGCGCTGCTGCCACCGGGCCGCTACGCTGCACAGCGGCGCGACCCGGCCAACAGGATGGGACCCTGTCGGCGGCCGTGCGCCACCCAGAGCTTCACCACCCGGCCCCTCGACGTGCGACGGCCGGTTCCCCATCCCTGGAGGCGAGCCACGATGACACCCGACAACACCAGCGTTCCCAACGGCGCCACGCCGGAACCTTCCACGCCGTCACTCACCGAGCAGGGCGACCCTGTGGCGACCGAATCAGCATCTGCCGCAACTGAGCCCGGCAACGTGCCGATGCCGGCCGCGGACGAGGTGCCTGCTCCCGCGAGTTCGGCCGCTCTGGTCCCGGCTCCGGCGCCTGCTCCGACCTCGCCGGCGGCGCCGGGTGCCGGTGGCACCGGGCCGAAGGGCAAGACCCGCAGCCCGATCGGGGGATGGTTGCTGCTGATCCCGACCCTCGGCATCTACTACCTGTTCTGGTACCACCACATCAACCGGGAACTGCGCGACTACGACCCCTCGGTGAACGTCAAGCCCGGCTTGGCCGTCCTGTCGCTGTTCGTCCCCATCGTCGGGCTCGTCAGCATGTACAACACGGGCAACCGAATTCGGCAGGCGCAGGCCACCTCTGGTGGGGCGCCTGAGGCGTCCGGCGTGCTCGGCCTCCTGGGGTCGATCTTCTTCGCCCTGAACGTCCCGTACTACAGCGCCCAGCTCAACCGGGTGTGGAGCGCCTGACTGGAGGTGACGACCCGGTGGAGGTCGCGCAGCCGCCGATGGGTGTCGGCGACCCCGCGGCCCACGCGTCGGGTCACCTCCTCGAGCACCGGCTGGAAGAGCAGGCCGGCGGCGAGGTGGGCCGCGCGGCCGTCGGCGGTGAGCTGCACCCGGTAGGAGCGCCCGTCACCGGGGTGGGGCACCCGCTGCACGTGGCCGCGCCGCTCGAACCGCTTGACGTAGCTCGACACGGTGGTGGGCGGCGCGGCCATCCAGTGCGCGAGCTCGGAGGGGGTCATGCCGTCGGTCGAGGCCAGCACCGAGTAGACGGCGAACTCGTCGGCGTTCAGCCCGGACTCCCTCACGGCGTCGTCGATCAGGGCCGTCGTGGCGCGCGACACGAGCCAGACGTCGAAGAGCACGTTGCCCAGGCGTGGGTCGAGCTCGGGGACGGGCGGGTCGGTGTCGACCCGACCCGCCCCGGCCGGCCCGGTGGCTCCCCGGGTCACCGGCTCACCTCGGTCGAGTCGTCGGGTGCGGGCCCGGACCCGCCGCCGGAGGGTGACCACGACCAGGGCGCCGAGCGCGACCAGCAGCAGGAGGCCGGCGGCCCAGGACGTGGCGGTCTTGGCAGCGGACGCCAGGCCGAGCACGGAGGAGCTGGCAGCAGCTCTCGGGGTAGCTCGCCAGGGCCAGCCAGGCGCAGGCGTTCTCGACGTAGTCGAACGCGCTGGCGACCAGGGGCAGCGCGGCCAGGGCCAGGAAGGCCGGACGACGCGGCGCCAGGTGCGAGATGACCAGGGCCAGCGAGCTCGCGATGAAGACCGCGAACACCAGGGGGTAGACGAGGTCGGCCAGCTGCATCGCGCGGTAGGCCTCGCGGCCGGCGACGCCGCAGGCCTCCAGGAAGCCGCCGACCTCGGCAGGGCTCGAGGTGAACCGCACGTCGGGGGGTGCCTGGCCGCAGGCCGCCTCGACGGTGGGGATGGCGAACGGCGCGGACGACCCGAAGAAGACGCCGGCGAACAGGGTGAAGACGGAGGCGCTGGCGAGCCAGACCCGCCAGGAGGCGAGGTGGCGCATGGCGCGCGCGACGGCCGCCACCGCCGGGTGGTCCGGGCCGGGTGTGCTGTTCTGGGTGGTGGTCACCCGCTGGGTGGTCGTCGTTGACATGGCTGCTCCTGTGCTGATGAACGCTCTCGATGTCGAGAACTACTACGATGTCGCATGAAAATAATGCGACATCGCACCAGTTGTGTCAAGCGGGTCTTGACGCACCGGCATCCACGGACCTGACTGGGCCTCGAGTGGTCGACCACTCCACGCCACGGGACAACCGGGAGGACGCATGCAGGATCGACACGGAACCCCACGCGTGGTGCAGATGCGCCTCGTGGTGGAGGCCACCGACTACGACGAGGCGGTGCGCTTCTACCGCGACGTGCTCGGGGCGGGCGAGGAGCTACAGGTGCACGGCGACGCCGGCGAGAAGGTCACCATCCTCGACGTCGGCCGCGCCACGCTGGAGATCAGCAACCCCGCCCAGGTGGAGATGATCGACCGCGTGGAGGTGGGGCGCCGGGTGAGCCCACGCCTGCGCGTCGCGTTCGAGGTGACGGATGCCGTGTCGGTCACCACCGCGCTGGTGGGCGCCGGTGCCGAGCTGGTCGCGCCGCCGACGGTCACGCCGTGGGACTCGCTGAACTCGCGGTTGTCGGCCCCCGGCGGTCTCCAGGTCACGGTGTTCGAGGAGCGGGGCGGGTCGCGCGAACCACGCCTGAGCCGGTCTCGGCGGGCGCCGATCGTCGTGTCCTCGGCGCACTTCCCGCCATCGCGGGACTGTGGTCTGCTGGACGGGAACTGCTGGTGAGACGCGAAATGCCTGGAGGTGCGTGATGACGCCCGACGAGATCGTGACCAAGGTCGGTGACCAGCTCGGCATCCGCCGGGTCTTCGGAGAACCCGTGGAGCGCGACGGCCTGACGGTGATCCCGGTCGCCGTGGCGATCGGCGGCGGGGGCGGCGGCACCGCACCCGACGAGCAGGGCACCGGCGCCGGCTTCGGCGGCATGGTGCGGGGCATCGGCGTCTACGCCATCAGCAACGGCCAGGTGCGCTTCGTCCCGGCGGTCGACACGACCGCGCTCGCCGCCCTCGGGGTGCTGCTCACCGGGATGGTGCTTCGCGCGCGTCGCCGTCGCACGGGGTGAGCACGGCCACGGGGATCGTGCGGCCGGCGCGGCTCGCGTACTTCTGCACCTCGGGGGCCTCGGCCAGCACGAGGTCCTCCCACGTCGTGTCGCGCTCGGCGCCGAGCAGCTCGCGGGGCCGCACCCGGACGTGTCGGGCGCCCACCTGCACGTCGGCGAACTCGGCGTCGCGCAGGTTGCGGAACCAGTCCGGGTCGCGGGCAGATCCCGAGCCGGTGCCCCAGACGACGAACCCGGCATCAGTGTCGAGGTAGCGCACGCAGGTGGACCGCTGGAGGCCGGTGCGCCGACCCGGCACCGTGACGAGCAGGACGTGGACCTGCCGGCTGCCGCTGGACAGCCGCCCGTCCAGGGTTCGGTACAGCCACACGCCGATCCGGTTCCCGGCTCGGGCCCACCGGCGCCCGATGGAGGACTGCACCGCCCCGGGCCGGCCGGCTCGGCCGCGGACCGCGGCCAGCGCGGCCAGCCGGTCGACGTCCTGGTCGAGCGCGTCGCTCCGGTCGCGGTGCGCCGTGATCAGCAGCCAGTAGACGCGGTCGACGCCCGGCAGCACGTGGACGACCTCGTAGGACTGCACGATCCGGGTGCCGCCGGCCTCCGGCTCGAGGGTGATCTGCCAGTTGGTGCTGTCGACGTGGCCCCAGAGGCCGACCGTGCGCCAGGCGAGGTGCCGGGGCGGGTCGACGACGGTGAAGACGCAGGAGCGGGTCCAGAGGAAGGGGCCCGACCGGTTCCAGCCACGGAACCGGATGCCGGGTGCGGGCCCTCTCGCGCCCCGGGCCAGCCGGGCCGAACGACACTCACCGCTCCACTCACCGATGCGGGTCACGTCCGCGATGACCTCCCACACGGCATCCGGACTGGCCTCGGCGAACGCCTCGGTCATGCCGTTCCGCGCGATGGTGCCCATCACTGGGCCCCTCACGCGCCATCGAGCAGCTGGAGCGACGGAACCCGGGCGGCCGCACCGTCACCCCAGCGCGCTGGCCGCTCCCCGGCGGTAGCTGCGGGCGAAGGCGTGCAGCAGCACGAACCGCGGGACGGCCGGCACCACGGACAGCATGACCTCTCGGCCCTCCGGCGGAAGGCCGTCGAGCACCCAGTGGCCTTCGGCGCCGAGCTCCCAGCAGCCCCTTCGACGCGACGAAGTTCTCGTGCTCGACGGCGCGGTACTCGGCGTCCGTGAGCGTGGTCGCCACGACGGGCATCATCTCGAGCTCCTCGCGCCGCAGGTGGGGCAGCAGCACGTCGCGTGAGCGCAGCGAGCGCGGCGAGCAGGCACTCTCGCGCCGAGCTCGTCGTCGTGGTAGGCGCGCGCGGCGTCCTCCAGGCGCGGCGATCGCGGGCGCGATCCGCCGGTGGTCGTCGTCCATCTGGTCGAGCAACGGCCCGGCCGTCGTGGTTCTTCGTGACGGACCGAGCGGCCACAGCCCGAGGTCCTCGCCGGTGTGGTGCTGGGGGCAGGAAGTGCATCATCCACGGCGAGGTGGGACGGCGAGGGCCCGACGCTGCTCCGGGTGGGGGTAGGGCTGCTCGAAGAGCACCAGGCGGGTGCGTTGAGGTCACGGCGCAGGGCGCTGTGGACGATGCCCATGCTGCGTGTGTCGGCGGGCCCGTGCCGTGTCGGTCGCCATGGCCCTCTCCTTTCAGTCGTGGAGGTGGAGGAGCGTGAGGATGGAGTCGGCCACCCACTGCTCGTAGTGCGCCGGGCTCCACCCGGCGACGTCGACGAGGAGCTCGTGGACCTCCTGGGTCAGCAGGGCCCACAGCCCGTCGGCCTCGGTGGCCGTCAACCTCGCGGCCGGCGACCATCACTAGGGCGGCGTGGACGGTCTGGCGCTGGCTCTCGCGCAGGGACGTGCAGCCGCTGGGCGAGAACCGGTTCGACGGCTGCGGCTTCCCGCAGGGCCCTGAACAGGCTCGAGGTGCGCTGGTTGATCGCCGTGTTCAGGGCCGCAGCCGCGAGGACTCGCTCGCGACGGCTACCCCGTGGAGAGGGCGGCGAACTCGGGTCGGTCGACCAGCGCGACGGGGTCGTCGTCGCCGACCACGGCGACGTCGAGCACCGTGTTGAACAGGTCGATCTTGGACCCGAAGTGGGCGTAGACGGTCTCGACCGAGACGCCGGCGGGAGTGGCGATGTCACGCACGGAGGCCGCCCAGCCGCGCTCGCTGAAACGAGCCGTGGCGGCATCCAGGACCGCCTGCCGGTTCCAGCGCCACCTGCCGCCGTCGCGAGGAGCTCGAATAGCGCCGCGCTTCCCGGGGGGGTGCGCGGCAGTAGCCGCTGCTGTGCTCATCCCACGATGGTGGCACCGCGCCACTTTCAATACAAGTGCGTTCCGGTCAAATCATGCGGAGAGCGAACGCCTGAGCTCGTGGGCGCGCCAGAAGCGTCACCGCCGTCGGGGGTGAGCACGGCCATCGGAACCCGACGTGCCGGGCACCCGGCGGCCCCGGGTCGGCGGCCCGCGCCACCCGCGCCGGGTGAGGCAGCCCGACCCACGGCAACAGAACACTGGGTCGTGCGCGGACTCGACCGCGACGGAAGGGGGTTCGCTGATGCACCGGCCAGGAGGGGGCTCGCGATGACGCCGTCGGGTGCGGTCGGGCCGCTGCCCTCGGACATCGGGGTGCAGGTGGGGCTCGTCGTCGCCGCGGCCGAGGTCCCGGGGACCTTCGGCCCCGGCCTGGCCCCCCGCAGCGCCGTCGACCAGGGCCTGGTCACGGGGCTGTCGACCGGGGTGCACTACCTGCTCGCCCTCGGCACCCAGGACGCCCTCCAGGCGGTCGCGGCCGGGTTGGCCCGCGCCCCGGGCGCCGCCCGGTGGGGCGACCTCGCGACCCGGCAGCGGACCCTGGCGCTGGCGCTGGACGTGGCTGCCGTCCCGTCGGGCTGGCGCTGCGCCGGTTCGCTGCCGTCCCACCCCGGTGAGGCCATGGCGCGCGGCTGGGTGCGCCAGGCCGGATGGCGCGCGGGCACGACCGGGGTCGCGGCCCTCAGCCTCGAGGCGGCGCGGGTGGGCCTGCGCGCGATCGACGAGCGGCTCGGTGCCGGCGGGCGGGTGGCCGGGCTGCCGGTGGCCGTGCCCCTGGGCCTGACCATCGCCTTCGTGGTCGACCGACGTCGCGGGATGCCGGGCGCGGACGACGAGACGGACCCCTCGGCGACGCCACCGCTGGCGCGGTCGGCCCTCGTGGCCGCCGGGGTGGAGGGCGGGCTGGTCGCGGTCGCCTACGCGGAGCACGCGCTCGGCCTGGCCGCGGGCGGCGGCTCGCCGAGGTGCTGCCCGGCGGCCCGCACCTGTGGCGGTTCGTGACGCACGCGGCCACCCTCGGGCTGGTCGCCGTGACCGCGACGACGTCTGGGAGCGGGCGATGCGCGGCATCGAGGCCGGCGCGTCCGCCGACGAGCGCCGTGTTCGGCGGCGACGAGGGCGCCCGGTGGACCGGCCCGACCCTGAGCGGCGGGCCGGGCAGCCTCGTGCCGTGGGCCACGCTCGGCAAGGAGGGCCGCCGCCACATGCTCACCCACGTGCGCCCGACCCCGGCGCAGGAGCGGCCCCCCGGCTTCGCCGACCTGCCCGACCTCTCCATCGAGACGGTGATGGGCGAGCCGGCCCTCGCCGCCCCGGTGCAGGTCTACGTCGGGCTCGACAGCGCCCCCACCGTGCGGGAGCGGGTCGACCTGGCGCTCGCCGAGATGGAGCGGACCGGCGCCTTCGACCGGTCGCTGCTCGTGCTCGTCTCGCCGACCGGGCTGGGGTACGTCAACTACGTCGCCGCTCGCGGCGGCCCAGTACCTGACCCGCGGCGACATCGCGTCGGTGACGATGCAGTACTCGCGGCGGCCCTCCCCGCTCTCGCTCGGCCGGGTCGGGGCAGGCCCGCGAGCAGAACCGGCTGCTCTGGCTGCGGGTCATCGAGCGGATCCGGCAGATGGAGGGGCGCCGCCCGCGGGTCGTGCTGTTCGGCGAGAGCCTCGGCGCGCACACCAGCCAGGACGTCTTCCTGCACTGGGGCACCCTGGGCCTGCGGGCCCTGGGCATCGACCGGGCGCTGTGGATCGGCACGCCCGTACGGCAGCGAGTGGATGCACGAGGTCACCGGCCCGGACCGCCTCGACGTCGACCGGGACAGCATCGCCGTGGTCAACGACCTCGCCCAGCTGGGCGCCGTCACGCAGGCCCGTGGCTCCTTGCCGCCGTACGTCCTGCTCAGCCACGACAACGACGGGGTCACCCGGTTCGGCCCCGACCTGCTCACCACCGAGCCCGCCTGGCTCGGGCCGCACCGGCCCGCGGACCGAGCACGTCGACGGCGCCAGCCCCCGCGGCATCCCGGGCCGCCTCCGCTGGCGGCCGGTGACGACGTTCTTCCAGACCCTGGTCGACGTCAAGAACGCCCAGGTGCCCGGCACGTACCAGGCCTGGGGGCACGACTACCGGCCCGACCTGCCCGGGTTCGTCAGCGAGGTCTACGGCCTCCCGGCATCCGCCGAGCAGCTGGCCCGGGTCACCGAGGCCGTCCGGCGGCGCGAAGAGGCGCGCTGGCAGGTGTTCCAGGAGGACTAGTCGACGGGGTCGCGCGGCGTCGCCGACCACCGCCAGGCCAGCGCCGCGGCGACGATGCCCAGCCCGTTGGTCGCCCAGTGCAGCAGGCCCGGTGCGAGCAGGCTGCCGCTCCGGTCGCGCAGCACCCCGAACACGAGACCGGCCAGGGCGGTGAAGACGATCGTCCCGGCGACCTGGCGCAGGAGGTCGGCGCGCGCCACCCGTGCGGTCGGCGAGTTCTGGCGGGCCCCGTCGACGGCGGGCAGCACGTGCCACAGCCCGAAGAGCAGCGCCGACACCACGGTCGCCCAGAGCGCACCGTGAGCCACCTCGAACAGCCCCCACAGCACCCCGCGGAACGCGACCTCCTCGAAGACGACCGTCGCCAGCGGCACCACCAGCGCGGCGCCGGTGGAGCATCGACCACACCCCCACCCGGTGCCGCTCGTCGAGGAAGAGCCCCCGCGTCGCCGGGACCGCGAGCCCGACGGCGTACCCCAGCAGGACGCAGGCCGCGGCGGCGCCGCCCCACAGCAGCCCCGGCAGCACCGAGCCCGGTCCGAGGCCCAGCTGCTCCCACGACAGGCCCGCCAGCCGCCCGATCAGCAGGAGCAGCGGCCGCGGCCACCGGCCCCGTCGCGACGTGCCACCGGGCCGGCCCGACGTGCACCCACACGTTCGCGGCGACCATCACGGGCAGGCACGCGAGCAGCGCGAGGAGCTGGCCGCCGTTCACGCGGTGAGCCCGGCCAGCTCGAGCACGGCGTCCGGGCCGTCGAGGTCGCGGGTGCCCAGGAAGACCGTCGAGACCCCCAGCCCGGCCAGGGCAGCGTGCCGGTCGCGGTGCTCGGCGACGGTCCCGGCGTGCGTGCGGGCCGCGAATGCCGCTGCGGCAGTGCGGCCCCGGAGCCGCTCGACCCGCGCCCAGGCGTCGTCCCGGTCGCGGCCGACCACCGGCAGGTCGAGCACGGTGACGGCGACCTCGGCGGGGTCGCGGCCGACGTCCGCGCAGTGCGTGCCGCAGGACCGAGATCTTGCGCTGCAGCACAGCGGGATCCGACGTCGTCAGGTTGCACGCGTCGCCGAGCTCGGCCGCGATCCGCAGGGTGCGCCGCTCGCCCATCCCTCCCACGACCACCGGGATCGGCGCCGCCGGCCGCGGGTAGCACGTCGTCTCGGGCAGGAACACGCCGTGGCCCGCGTGGGCCTTGGTGCCCGGCGCCCACAGCGCCCGCATCACCCGGATCGAGTACTCCAGCTCGTCGAGCCGCTCGGGGGCGGGCGGGAACGGCATGCCGAAGGCCGCGTGCTCGCGCTCCCACCACCCCGCACCGATCCCGAGGAAGGCGCGGCCGCCGGTCAGCGCCGACAGGGTGGCGGCGGCCTTGGCGGTGATCCCGGGCTGCCGGAAGGTGACCGGCGTGCAGAGCGTGCCGAGCCGCAGCCCGGTGCCGAGGCCCGCGACGGCGCCGAGCGCCACCCACGGCTCGGGGATCGGGTCCCACGCCCGCCCGACCTGGGGGATCTGGATCAGGTGGTCCATCAGCGCCAGCCCGGCGAACCCGGCCTCGTCGGCGGCGAGGGCGACGTCGCGCAGCCAGGCCAGCGGGTCCTCTCCCCACGGGAACCGCGAGACCTGCAGCACCACCTCCACCCCCGTGGATGCCGTGCGCTCGCCACCCGCTGGCACCGCACCCGCGGTGGGTGCCGGGGGCGTGGAGGAGCCGGGGGACGGGTCGGCGGTGACGGGCACGACGAGGTCCCACCCCTCGTCCGCGACCTCGTCGGCCACGGCCCGTGCCCGAGCCAGCTGGCCGGCGAGCACCGTGGCCGGCAGCGGCCGGTCGCGGGCGGCGTTGCGGCGGCGGCACTCCTCGTCGGGGGTGTCGAGGCAGCACCAGCACCGCGGGCAGGCCCGCCGCCCGCGCGGCCGCGAGCCACCCGCGGCGCCGGGCGGCGTCGAAGCCGAGGGTGTCGACCACGGTCGTCAGCCCCCGGCCCAGCCGGGCCGCGACGACCGCCTCGAGCAGGGCGAACGCGTCGGCGGACGCGTCCAGGTCGTGGGGCCCGCTGCCCACGACACCGCGCAGGGCGTCGGACGAGACGACCTCCTGCGTCGCGGTAGCGCTGCGCCGCCCAGGTCGACTTGCCCGACCCGGAGGCGCCGACCAGCACGACCAGCGCCGGGTCGGGGAGCGACATGCGGGCAGTCTGCCCGATCCCGGTCCGCGGGCGCTGGGTCGCGAGGCCGTGTCAGCCGGCATCCGGGGGCGCTGGTTGAATGGGGGCAGGGCAGGGCAGTGCTGCCGCGAAGGAGCCTGGTGGTGGGCGGATGCCGCTGATCGAGTTCGACGCCGTCACCCACGAGTACCCCGTCAGCCGGGGCACGCGCACGGTGCTGCGCGACGTGACCGTGCGCCTCGACGAGCCGCGCATCGCCCTGATCGGGGCCAACGGCTCGGGCAAGTCGACCTTCGCCCGGATGCTCAACGCACTCGTCGTGCCGACCGCCGGCCGGGTGCGGGTCGACGGGCTCGACACGGCGAGGCAGGCGCGCGAGATCCGGCGCCGGGTGGGCTTCTGCTTCACCGACCCCGACGCGCAGATCGTGATGCCCACCGTGGCCGAGGACATCGCGTTCGGGCTGCGCCGGCGTGGCCTGACCCGCGAGGAGGTCGCCGACGCGGGTCGAGCACGCGCTGGTCACCTACGAGCTGGCCGACCACCGCGACCACCCCGCGCACCTGCTCAGCGGCGGGCAGAAGCAGCTGCTCGCGCTCGCCTCGGTGCTCGTCACCCGGCCCGACCTCGTCGTCATGGACGAGCCGACCACCCTGCTCGACCTCGCCAACGCCGAGCGGGTGCGGCAGGTCGTCGCCGGGCTCGCGCAGCAGGTGGTGCTGGTGACGCACCACCTCGAGCTCGTCGACGACTACGACCGCGCGCTCGTGCTGCACGAGGGGCGCGTCGTCTTCGACGGGATGCCGGCCGCCGCCGTCGCGCACTACCGGCAGCTGGTGCTGTGAGCACCTTCGCGGTCTACCTGCCCGGCGACTCGGTGCTGCACCGGGTGCCGGCCGGCGCCAAGCTGCTCACCCTCGCCGCCGTGGCGATGGTGAGCGTCGTCATCCGGCAGCCGTGGCAGGTGGCCGTGCTCCTCGTGGCGGTCGCGGCGCTGTACGCCGTGGCGCGGGTGCCGTGGCGCACGGCCCTGGCCCAGGTGCGGCCGATCGCGTGGTTCGCCGTCGGCCTGGCGGTCTTCCAGCTGGTCGTCAGTGGCTGGGAGCGGGCCGTCGTGGTGGTCGGCGGGCTGCTCGGGCTGGTGCTGCTGGCCGCGCTGGTCAGCCTGACCACCCGCACCACCGCGATCGTCGACGCCGTCGTCGTGGGCGCCCGGCCGTTGCGCCGGCTGGGCGTCGACCCGGAACGGCTCGGCCTGCTCGTCGCGCTCGCGGTGCGGGCGGTGCCGGTGATCACCGACCTGGCCCGGCAGGTGCGTGAGGCCCAGCTGGCCCGCGGTGCGACCGCCAGCCCGACGGCCTTCGTGGTGCCGCTCGTCGTGCGCAGCCTGCGGCACGCCGACCGGCTCGCCGACGCCCTGGTCGCCCGCGGCCTCGACGACTGACCCGGGCGCCCGTCGACCCGCGGACGCCCCGGCGAGAGGGGTGGGGGTTCGGCGCGAGCTACCGCGTGGTACTCGTCGCGATCACAACGAATTCGGCGCGGTAGCTCGCGCTGTCATCGGCAGTCACTCGGAGTTGGGTGCTCCCGTGGTTGCCCCGGCAGCCATCGGAGCACCCGACTCCGATCCACGCGGGAGTGGCGGGCCTCGCCAGGGGAGGGAGGCCTGCTCGTGGATCGGTACTCCGGTTGGAAGTCCGTGCTCCGCTCGGGTACGGCTGCAGCAACGCACCACTGGAGTACGAATCCACGTCCGGAGCAGGGATCTACCACCGGAGGATGGATCTGCCACCGCCGCGCGATGGGTGTACCCGGAGTGACCTGTTGGTCGATGCGGGTACGGGCCGGGGTCAGGCGGTGGCGTGCTCCGGCCGTCGGCTCGGCCACGGCTCGGCGGGACGCCGGGAGCAGGCCGGGGTAGGCCCGGTGCACCGCCCCCGCCACCGCCGCCGCGACGACCGCCTTGACGCAGTCACCGACGAGGAAGGGCGCGCTGCCGACGACCGCGGCGTGCAGGCTGATGCCCGCGCGCCACGCGGTGACCGGGATGCCGATCGCGTAGAGCACGACGACCCCGCCGGTGAAGACCGAGACCAGGCCCCACCAGAAGCCGTACGGAGCGCCCCGGCGGTAGACCATCGCGCCGATGACCCAGGCGGCGATCGGGAAGCCGATGAGGTAGCCCAGCGTGGGGCCCGCGAAGACGCCCAGGCCGCCGCGCCCGCCGGAGAGCACCGGCAGGCCGATCGCGACGAGCAGCAGGAACAGCCCGGTGGCCGCGGCCCCGCGGCGCGCGCCGAGCACGGCGCCGGTGATCATCACGCCGAGCGACTGGATCGTGACCGGCACGGCGAAGCCGAACGGTGAGAACGCCGGCACCAGCCCGAGGGCCGCGATGAAGCCGGCGAAGGTGGCCGTCAGGGCCAGGTCACGGGTGCGGTCGTGCTGCGTGCTCAACGTCTCTCCTCGGTGGCGGCCCTGCGGCATCCATGGTTGCGGATGCCGTGCGCGCGCCCGACAGCGGCCCCCTCACCGGCGCGGGCGCCGGGCCCACCGTCCGCGTCGGGCTCGGTGCGCCGCCCGACGACCTACGTGGTGACGCGGTCCAGCTCGATGCCGGCGCGCTCCAGCGCGTGCAGCACGCCGACCAGGTCGTGACCGGCGTCCCTGCCGACCGTGAGCACGGTGTGCCGCGGCACCACCCGGGGCTCCATCCCGGCCACCATCGCGAGCAGGTCACCGCCCAGGCAGCCCCGAACGTGCACCTCGACCCTGAGCTCGTCGCTCATGACCCGTCCCCGGTGCCGGCCACCCGCCTGACCTCGGTCACCTCGAGGCCGAGCGACTGCAGCCAGCCGAGCAGGCCGAGCAGCGCGGCCTGGTCGGGCACGACCCCGGTGAGCACCGTCTCGGCGGGCACGACCCTCGCCGTCAGGTACTCCAGCTCGTCGAGCGCCGCCTCGGGCAGCTCACCGCGGACGTGCACCTCGAACGCCTTCGCCAGCACGGCTCCTCCTCGGGTCGACCCCTCCACGGTGGCGGCTGGGGCGCCGTCTCGCGTCACCCGAAAGGGGTAGGGCGACCTCGGGAGCGGCCGGTAGTGTGACCCGGAGCACAGACCCGCCGTCCCGGCGCGGGCCGACCCCGGGGAGTCGCGGCGTGGACCACCAGCTGAAACCGGCCAGCGACGCGCGCGCGGCGCACGACGCCCGGTCGAGCGCTGCGGCCGAGCTCGGCCTGTCGACCACGAAGCTGGGCCGCCCGCGGCTGCCGCCCGGGTACGTCCCGCGCACCCAGGTGGACGCCCTGCTGGATGCCGGTACGCGCGGCCCGTTCACCCTGGTCAGCGCGGGTGCGGGGTGGGGCAAGACGCTGGCGACGGCCGCGTGGGCGGCGGGCTCCCCACGGGTCGGCCCGGTGGCCTGGGTCTCGCTCGACGCCAGTGACAACCAGCCGCGGGCCTTCTGGTCGTACGTCGTCGGCGCCCTGCGCGGCACGGGGGCGGTGCCACCCGACAACCCCCTGGCGCGGCTCGTGCCCGGCCTCGGCAGCGAGGCGGAGATGCTGCGCCGGCTCGTCACCGGGCTGGAGCAGCTGCCCGCACCGGTGGTGCTGGTGCTCGACGACTTCCACCTGGTCGACGACCCGGCGGTGCTCGCGGCGGTGACGACGCTGGTGAGGTCGCCGGTGCCCCAGCTGCGCGTCGTGCTGCTCACCCGCACCGACCCGATGCTGCCGCTGCACCGGGCTGCGCGTCTCCGGCGAGCTCGGCGAGATCCGGTCCGCGGACCTCGCCCTGAGCGTCAGCGAGGCCTCCGCGCTGGTGGCCCACGACGGCGTGCGGCTCGAACCCGGCGATGCCGAGCTGCTCGTGCAGCGCACCGAGGGCTGGCCGGCCGGGATGCGCCTCGCCGCGCTGTTCCTCACCCGCGACGCCCCGAACCACCGGGCCGCCGACTTCGGTGGCGACGACCACGCCGTCGTCGAGTTCCTGGCCGAGGAGGTGCTGGCGCGGCACTCACCCGAGATGCAGCAGTTCCTGCTGCGCACCTCCGTCGCCGAGCGGCTCAACGCCTCGCTCGCCGAGGAGCTCTCCGGCGCGGCGAACGGGCAGCAGCACCTCGAGGAGCTCGCCGCGTCGAACACCTTCGTGGTCGCCCTCGGTGTCGGGCGCACCTGGTTCCGCTACCACGCCCTCCTGCGGCAGATGCTGCGGCACCGGCTGACCGTCGAGTCCCCGGGCCTGGTGCCCGAGCTGCACCGCCGCGCAGCGCTCTGGTTCAGCGGGCAGGGCTCGCCCCTGGCCGCGCTGCGGCACGCCGCCGACGCCGAGGACTGGTCCCTGATGGGTCACCTGCTCGTCACCGAGGCGCTGCCGCTGGCCCTGTCGGCGGAGCGGGCCGACCTCGGCCTGCTCCTGGAGCGGATCCCGGTCCAGCGGCTCGCCGACACCCCCGAGCTCGCCCTGGCCGCGGTCACCCGGCTGCTGCTGGCGAACCGCTACGCCGACATGCGCCCGCACCTCGCCCGGGCCGAGGCGCAGCTGGCCGGGGCCGACCCGGCAGGACGCTGCCCCGGCGCGGATCGGGCTGCTCCTGTTCTCCACCGCCGTGGCGCGCACCATCGGTGACAACACCGCCCTGATGGCGTCCGCCACCCGTGCGCTCGACGAGCTGTCCACCCACGGTGCGGCGCTGCCCGCCGCCGGCGGCTACCGGGCCACCGCGCTGGCCAACCTCGGGACCGGCCAGCTCTGGGCCGGCCGGCTGCGCGAGGCCGAGGTGACCCTGGCGAACGGCCTGGCCGAGGCCGAGGGCGCGCCGGAGGCCAGCCGGGTGAACATGCTCGGCCACCTCGCGCTCTCGGCCGCCGTCTCGGGTCGGCTCACCGAGGCCGAGGAGCGGGCGTCACGGGCCGTGCAGCACGGTGCAGGACCGCGGCTGGTCACCGATGGTCCAGGAGGCCACCGCGCACCTCGCCCTGTCGATCGTGCACCTGCAGCGCGACGACATCGACGCCGCGCTGGGCGGCGCTCACCGCCGGGCGGGCGGCGGCAGCGCTCGAGCCGGCCGCCGCGCAGTGCCATGGTGCTGTACCAGGTGCGCGTCGACGCGGCGGTCGGCCGGGTGGATGCCGCCCGCGGCCAGCTCGCGCGGCTGCACCGCGACCTCGGCGGCTGGCAGCCGCCCCGGCTCCTGGCGCGCTGGCTGCGGGTCACCGAGGCCGAGGTCGACCTCGCGGCCGGCGACCCGGCCGCGGCCCTGGAGCGGGTGCGGCTCGACCGGCCGGAGGACCACGACTCGCCGCTGGTTCCCGAGCGGCTCCTGCGGGCGCGGGCGCTGCTCGACCTGGCCGACCCGCGCGGCGCCGAGGACGTGCTCGCCCCCTTGCGCACCGCGGGTCTCGAGCCGCGGTCGGTGGTGGAGATGTGGGTGCTCACCGCCCTGGCCGCCGATCGCCTGCGCGAGGACCGCCGGGCCGACGAGGCCCTGCACCGTGCCCTGGTCGCGGCCGAGCCGGAGGGCATCCGCCGGCCGTTCGTGGCCTGGGGCCGGGAGCACCTCCCGCGGCTCCTGACCCACGCGAAGGCACTGCACCCCCGCACCCGACGGTTCGTCGAGGAGCTCGAGACCGCCACCGCTCCAGTGCAGGCGAGAACCGCTGGAGCACAGCCGGTTTCGCTGACCGATCGCGAGCTGAGCGTGCTGCAGTACCTGCCGTCGATGATGACCTACCCGGAGATCGCCGACCAGCTCTTCGTGTCGGTGAACACCGTGAAGTCACACCTGCGGCACCTCTACGCCAAGCTCGAGGTCATCAACCGGCGGCAGGCCGTCATCCGGGCTCGCGAGCTCGGCCTCCTGGAGCCGTGAGCCAGCACGCTCAGGCGGCGGAGTCCTGGGTGCGGCGCTCGTCGTCGGCGAGCAGGTCGTAGCGCAGGCGCTCCACGATGCCGCGCAGGATGCGGGAGACCTGCATCTGGCTCACGCCGATCTGCTCGCCGATCTCGCCCTGGGTGAGCTCGTCGACGTAGCGCAGCCGGAGCACCAGGCGCTGGCGCTCGGTGAGGCGGGACACCGACTGCCGCAGGGCGTCGCGGAGCTCGATGGTGCCCGAGTGGCTCGAGGTGATGAGCACGTGGTCGGCCAGGTTCGTGCCGGTCGAGGTGGGGGCGTCGAGGGACACGGCGTGGTAGCCGGCCGACACGCCCCGGGCCTCGTCGACGTCCTCGACGGAGACACCGAGCACCCGGGCGATCTCGGCGTCGTGCGGGTCGCGGTTGAGCGTGTGGCGCAGGCGCTCCTCCTCGACGACCAGCCCGGCACGCAGCTCCTGGATGCGGCGGGGCGGGCGCACGGCCCAGCCGTGGTCGCGGAACCAGCGCTTCAGCTCACCGGAGATCGTGGGGTGCGCGAAGGCGGCGAAGCCGGGGCCGGCGCCGGGGCGGTAGCGGTCGACCGCCTTCACCAGCGCGGTGCGGGCCACCTGCAGGAGGTCGTCGGTCTCGACGCCACGGCCGGTGTAGCGCATCGCCAGGCCGTCCGCGAGGGGCAGCATCTTCAGCACGATGAGCTCGACGAGCTCGGCGCGGCGGACGGGGTCGGTCTCGTCGGCCAGGTTCGCGGCCAGCGCGTCGACCTCGTCATCGAGGTGGTGCTGGTGCGTCGCCTGGTCGTCAGGGGTCGGGAAGGTGGTCGTGGGTGCCATTGAGCTCGTCCTTGCTGGAGAGGGTTTGGCACCGCTGTTGGACCAATGTGTCCCGAGGAGACGACTGGTTGGATCAACCCGGAGATCCGAATCTCTCACGCGGAGCGGGCCCACGGGGGCTAAGGAGCAGACCATCTGGTCTCGCCGCTCGGCCGCACGCTCACGGGCGTCGTCACGAGCCCCGCGAGGCGAGGGTCACCGCCGGCTACAGCAGGCGGGTGTCGAGCAGGATGCCGGCCACCTGCCCGGCGGTGACCCCGGCGCGGGCGGCGACGTCGCTCAGGGTGCTCGCGTGCGGTCGCCTCCGGCACGTGGTGGGCAGCCATGATCATGCCCACCGCCACGTTGCTGGCCGTCACGTCGGCCAGCACGCGTGGGGCGGTCCTGGCCCTGGCCAGCGTCGTGAACGACAGGTCGGCGTTCGTCACGGCGCCGCCTGCCCAGCCGCCGTAGAGGCTGGCGAGCTCCTCGTGGTGACCGTCGAAGGCGCCCGGCGTGCTGCCGTAGAGGTTGAGGCCGCCGTAGACCTCGTCTCCGGTCATCAGGGGGATCGACAGGGTGCTGCGGACCCCGGCGCGGGCCGTCGCCGCCGCGAACGTCTGCCAGACCCGCTCGTCGACCGGGTCGTCGGCCGAGTCCGCGGTCACGCCGCCGCGCTCCACGGCATCCATGCCGGGCCCGCCCTCGAGGTACTGGATGGCGTCGAGGGCTGCCGACTCCAGGTCGGTGGCCACCCAGGTGAAGCTCATGCCCTCCTGGACGAGGGTCAGGGTGAGCCCCACGCACTCGGGGGCGATCCGTCGGGTCGTGGCGGCGGCCCGGTCGAACTGCTCGACGAGGGCATCGTCGGTGTCGTCAGTGGCGACGGCCAGCGCAGCGAGCGCTGCCGTCGTCTCCGGTAGTGGTTGCACGAGAACCTCCTTCGCGCCGCGGGAGCACGAGACGGTGGGCGCCGACAGTCCGCGACACCTCTTCTAGTACCCCCCACCTGCGCACTCACACGCCGGTGCGACCCGGAAGTGGGTCTCACCGCCCGTGACCCGGAGGCCCGTCCGGCGTGCGGAAACGGCCGGTCGACGCGTTGTCGAAGGTGGGAGTTGACGACGGCGACGGCCGGGGCCATACTCGGAACTGGACTCCGGGGTGTCTGCCCCATTCCGGTTGCCGTTCAGAGAGGGGAACACCGTGCCAGCCGACCGGTCCATGAGCCCTGACGCCGTGAGCCCGACGCCGCCGGCGTCGTCTCCTTGCGCGAGCTCGCGGAGGCCCTGCGTCCGCTCGCCGCCCGTGCGGCCGAGGACGAGGGCCGCCAGGCACTCGAGGAGCTGGTGCGGATCGCGGTGTCCCGCGTCCCCGGGGCCCGCTGCGCCAGCCTGACCGTGCGCCACGGCAGCCGCTTCACGACCGAGGCCGCGACCGACGAGGCCGCTCGTCAGGCCGACCAGCTGCAGTACCAGCTCGGCTCGGGCCCGGGCGTCGACACCGAGGTCGCCGAGTCGGTGTTCGTCACCGGCGACGTGGCCGGTGACGAGCGGTGGCCGCAGTGGGGTCGCCTGGTGCACGACGAGCTCGGGCTGTCGAGCGTGCTGTCGCAGCGGCTGACCCTGCTCGACGAGTCGGGCGCCGTCGCGACCCTGAACATCTACTCCGACGCACCCGACGCGTTCGACGACCGGGCCGTCGCCATGGGGCTGGTGCTGGCGAGCCACGGCTCGCTCCTCGTCACCGCGACCCTCGCCCGGGGCCGCGCCACCAACCTGATGCGCGCGCTGGAGAGCAACCGGGAGATCGGCGTGGCGATGGGGATCCTGATGCAGCGACACCAGATCACCCGCGACGAGGCGTTCGACGTCCTGCGCGACCGCGAGCCAGGACTCGAACCGCAAGCTCTCGGCCGTCGCGAGCGAGGTGGCCGACACCGGCATCCTCGCCGTCGAGGTGCGCTCACCGGTCGCGCCGGACTCGGCCTCCGCGGTCTGACCCGCGAGAACCCGGCCCGGCGCGACGGTGCGCGGGGTCAGCCGGCCGGGCTGAACCGGTCCCATGCGCGGTGGTGCGCCAGGCCGTCGATGACCCCGGCTGCGACGGCCGCCGCCGTCACCGATGACGACCCCGGCGGCGTCGTCCGAGAGGCCCACTGCCGCAGCGGTCTTCGTGCTCCCGAGGACGCCGATGGCCTTGCCGTGCCGGAAGGCCTCGTCGACGAGGAGGGTGAGCCGGGGTCGACGGCGCGCCGCGCCGGCCGGCGTCCGGCCGCGGGCGCTCGCCGCGGGCGGCAGCAGGGCGGCGACCACCACGGCGTCGAACTCCACCGAGCGGGTGGTCAGCAGGGTGCGGTGCGCGCCCTGGTCGCGGTCGGGCCAGATCGGGCCACCGGTGGCCGCGACGAGCAGCGGGGTCAGCCCCGCCTCCCGCAGCTCGCTCGGTGAGCGCCGTCGACGGCGTCCGCGTCGGAGTCGGCGTCGACGACGATGCCGACGGTGCGCCCGTCGATCGGCCAGGTGCCGCCCAGCTGCGACAGCGCGGGGCTCGGCGTGACGTCGTCGACCGCGACCGCCGGCTCCGGGCGCCGGGCATCCCGAGCCCGGCGGCCACCTCGGCCGCCAGCTCGCCGTCGATCTGCGCGAGCGACGAGCAGCTGGCGCTGCCGGATCGTCTGCGTCGAAGCACTTGCCGAGCTCGAAGGTGTAGGCCTGCACGATGTGGTCGCTGCTCGACCGGCGACATGCTCAGCCAGAACAGCCGGGCCTGGCTGAAGTGGTCGTCGAACGACGCCGACGAGCTCGCGCACCTTGCGCGCCGGCCACGACGGCCTGCGGCACGTCGAGGAAGGCGCCCTCGGCGTCGCCGGCGACGAACGGGCAGCCGCCGTCGAGCGAGTTGGGCCGGTACGGCGCGACGCCGCCGTGCACGGCGGTCTGGTGCATGCCGTCGCGCAGCATGTCGTTGACCGGCGCGTGCGGCCGGTTGATCGGCAGCTGGTCGAAGTTCGGGCCGCCCAGCCGGGTGAGCTGGGTGTCGAGGTAGGAGAACAGCCGCGCCTGCAGCA
Source organism: uncultured Actinomycetota bacterium (assembly GCA_963782695.1). GTDB lineage: Bacteria > Actinomycetota > Actinomycetes > Actinomycetales > Dermatophilaceae > Fodinibacter. The sequence goes on from CAWAKY010000008.1 coordinate 35,186, forward strand.
GCGGGTCGTCGGTGACGTCGATGCCGGGCACGAGGTTGCCGACGTGGAAGGCGACCTGCTCGGTCTCGGCGAAGAAGTTCGTCGGGGTGCCGGTGAGGGTCAGCAGGCCGATCGGCTGCACCGGGGCGAGCTCCTCGGGCACGAGCTTGGTCGGGTCGAGCAGGTCGATGCCCTCGAAGGTCTGGTCGGGGGTGTCCGGCGAAGACCTGGATGCCGAGCTCCCACTGCGGGTAGCGCGCCGGCCTCGATCGCGTCGTACAGGTCGCGGCGGTGGAAGTCGGGGTCCATGCCGCCGAGCAGCTGCGCCTCCTCCCAGGTCAGCGAGTGCACGCCGAGCCGCGGCTTCCAGTGGAACTTGACCAGCGTGGTGCCGCCCTCGGCGTCGACGAGCCGGAAGGTGTGGACCCCGAAGCCCTCCATCGTGCCGGTACGAGCGCGGGATCGCCGCGGTCGGACATGTCCCAGATCGTGTGGTGCTGCGCCTCGGTGTGCAGCGAGACGAAGTCCCAGAAGGTGTCGTGCGCGCGACTGGGCCTGCGGGATCTCGCGGTCCGGGTGCGGCTTCGCCGCGTGGATGACGTCGGGGAACTTGATGCCGTCCTGGATGAAGAAGACCGGGATGTTGTTGCCGACCAGGTCGAAGGTGCCCTGCGTCGGTGTAGAACTTCACCGCGAAGCCGCGGGTGTCGCGCACCGTGTCGGCCGAGCCGCGCGAGCCCGGCGACCGTCGAGAACCGCACGAACACCGGTGTCTCGACGTCCTTCGTCGAGGAAGGCGGCCGGCGTGAGGTCGGCGGCGGTGCCGTAGCCGACGAACACGCCGTGCGCGCCGGCGCCGCGGGCGTGCACGACCCGCTCGGGGATGCGCTCGTGGTCGAAGTGGGTGATCTTCTCGCGCAGGTGGTGGTCCTGCAGCAGCGTCGGCCCGCGCGACCCGGCCGTGCAGCGAGTGGTCGGTGTCGCGCAGCCGCGCACCGGTCGACGTCGTGAGGAAGGCGCCCTGCTGGCCCATGTCGGTGGGCACGGCGCCGAGGTCGGCCCCGGTCGGGCGAGACCGTGGCGGGCGCCTGCTGCTCGGGCGTCGGGGGCAGCGGCTCGTGCGGCGTCGGTCGGCTCCTCGGAGGGAGACCGGCTCGGCGGCGGGAGCGCCGGGGGGCGGAGGGGTGGCCTGGTCCTTCGACGATGGGCTCATGGGGGGCGACTACCCGTGCCGGCGGGGCTCCATGCGCCGGCGTGCGCCGGGGTTTGCCGCAGCGTGCACTCCGGGTAGGCGAGGGTCCCGGCTTCCCCGGGCGACGGGCATCCCTGCGACGCCCACCGACCACGGCAGGAGAACGCCATGTCCGACGACCACGCCCCCCCACGACCCACGGTGAGCCGCTCGGTCGCGGCCCCGGCCGAGGCGGTGTGGGCGGTGCTCGCCGACGGGTGGCAGTACGCCACCTGGGTCGTCGGCGCCTCGCGGGTGCGGGCCGTCGACGCGGGGTGGCCGCGGGCCGGCACCCGGGTGCACCACAGCTTCGGCCCGTGGCCGGCGGTCGTCTCGGACGCCACCGTGTCGGACGAGGCGGAGGAGCCGCACCACCTGGTGCTGACGGCCAAGGGCTGGCCGATGGGTGAGGCGCGGGTCGAGCTCGAGATCGTGGCCGACGGCCCGGACGGCTGCACGGTGTCGATCGCCGAGGACGCGGTCACCGGCCCCGGCCGGCTCGTGCCGATGCCGGTGCGCCAGGCGATGATCCTGCCGCGCAACCGTGAGGCCCTGCGCCGGCTGGCGCTCGTCGCCGAGGGCCGCCACCGCGAGTGGCTCGCCGGCGGGGACGCCTGACCGCAGGGCCGGCCCGACCCGCCCCGCGCGCAGCAGCCGTCCCGTTTGGTCGCGGGGGTGCCGGGTAGGTCGACGTGGACGCCACGGCCGGTGCGCCCTGCGCCTGCCGACGACACCGAGGAGTCGACATGTCCCAGGACGCGATCGTGATGCTGAAGGCCGACCACAAGGAGGTCCGCGGGCTGTTCCGCGAGTTCCAGAAGGCCTCGACCACCCCGGCCCGCAAGGGCAAGCTCGTCGAGAAGATCATCGAGCTGCTGACGGTGCACACCTACATCGAGAACGAGGTCATGTACCCCCGGGTGCGGGCCCTGCTGCCCGACCTCGAGGACGACGTGCTCGAGTCGTACGAGGAGCACCACGTCGCCGACCTGCTCGTCATGGAGCTCGTGCCGATGACGCTGGAAGGACGAGCGGTTCGTGGCCAAGGCCACCGTGCTCATCGAGAACGTCGACGCACCACATCGAGGAGGAGGAGCAGGACTGGTTCCCCAAGGTGCGCGAGGGCCTGACCCGCACCCAGCTCCGTGAGATCGGCGCCGAGCTGGCCGCCGCCAAGGAGAAGGCCCCGCGCCGCCCGGAGCAGCCGAGCGCCCTGAAGAAGACCCTCGACGCGGTCATCGCCTGAGCGCATGCCCACCGCCACCACTCGTCTCGTCACCGCCACGCAGCGGCTGGAGCAGAGCCCGTCGCTCGACCGGCTCCGGTCCTTCTACGGTGCGCTGGCCACGCCGCTCGACCGCTGGTCGGGCAGCGAGCTGCTGCGCTCGGGCCTCATCGGCCACGCCCTGCACCCGCTGCTCACCGACCTCCCGCTCGGGCTGTGGACGGCGGCCACGGCCCTCGACCTGCGTGGCCGGCCCGACGACCGCGAGGCGAGCCGCTGGCTGGTCGGCGCCGGCCTGGCCGCCGCCGCCCCGACCGCGCTGACCGGGCTCGCCGAGTGGGCACCCACGGGCACCGAGGCCCAGCGGGTGGGGGCGCTGCACGGTGTCCTGAACGGCACGGCATCCGTGCTGTACCTGACCTCGTTCGTCGCACGCTCGCGGCGGCGGCACACCCTGGGGGTCGTCACCGCGCTCGCGGGTGCGGCCCTGACCGGCGCCTCCGGCTACCTCGGCGGCCACCTCACCACCGCCCGCAAGGTCGGCAGCCGCAACCAGGCCTTCGCCCGTGACGCGGTCGGCCCACCGGATGCCGGCACGCCCGCCCGCGTCGACCGGCCCGACCCGCTCGACCCCCTCGTCGGGCCCGGCGCGCTCACGTGATCGACGTCGTCGAGCGGGACGGGTTCGCGCTGGACGTGCGGGACGAGGGCCCGCGCGGGGCGCGATGCCGTCGTGCTGCTGCACGGCTTCCCGCAGGACTCGCGCTGCTGGGCCGAGGTGACCCCGACGTTGCACCGGGCCGGCCTGCGCACCCTCGCCCCGGACCAGCGCGGCTACTCGCCCGGGGCCGCTCCCGACGACGTCTCGGCCTACCGGGTCAGCACCCTGGCGCTCGACGTGCTCGCCGTCCTGGATGCCGCCGGGGTGCGCACCGCGCACGTCGTCGGGCACGACTGGGGCGGCGCGGTGGCCTGGTACCTCGGGGCGCACCACGCCGACCGGGTCGGCTCCCTGACCGTGCTCTCGACGCCGCACCCCGGCGCCCTCGCGCACGCGATGACCCGGTCGCTGCAGCCGCTGCGCAGCTGGTACACGCTGGCGGTGCAGGTGCCGGTGCTGCCCGAGCTGGTGCTCTCGCGCACGCTCGGCCCGGCGCTGCGCCGGTCGGGCCTGCCCGCCCACCTCGCAGCGCAGTACGCGCGGCGGTTCGCGAGCCCGTCGGCCCTGCGAGGTCCTCTCGCCTGGTACCGCGCCGCCGGTCGCCGCCCGCCGTGGCAGGTGCTCGACGCGGTCGGTGCGGGTGCCGGCCCCGTGACGGTGCCGACCACCTACGTCTGGGGGCGGCACGACCCGGCGCTGGGCCGCGCGGCGGCCGAGGCCACCGCCGACCACGTCACCGGTGACTACCTCTTCGTCGAGCTGGATGCCGGCCACTGGCTGCCCGAGCTCAACCCCGACGAGGTCGCCGGGGCCGTGCTCGACCGGGTCCGCCACTCCGCCTGAGCGCGCCGCGGCCCGGCGTAGAACCCTGAGAGGGTCCTCACCGCGGTGTTGCCCGGGCGGGCCCCGATGTGTCAGGGTCACCCTGCGTCCAGGCGGTCCAAGGAACGGCCGACCGGGGCACTGACGTTCTCGGGAGTCGACTCGTGGCCGTCCACGAACCCCAGCTCGGTCCTCCGCCACCGGCCTGGAGCGACCTGCAGCGCCCGCTGCCGGCGCTCGGCAGCGGCGAGGGCTCCCTCGGTGTGCCCGGGGGCGAGCTGGCCGCCCTGGTCGAGGCGGCCGACTGGTCCGCCGGCCCGCTGGGCGACCCGCAGACCTGGCCGCAGAGCCTGCGCACGGCGGTCGGCATCTGCCTGTCGTCGCGCTTCCCCATCCTGGTGTGGTGGGGGCCGCAGCTCGTGATGATCTACAACGACGCCTACCGGCCGATGCTCGGCGAGACCAAGCACCCGCGCGCCCTCGGCGCCCCCGGTCGCGAGGTGTGGACCGAGATCTGGGACGTCATCGGGCCGATGCTCGAGCAGGTGATGGCAGGGCGGGGGCGCCACCTGGGCGGCCGACCAGCTGCTCGTGCTCGACCGCAACGGCTACCCCGAGGAGTGCTACTTCACCTACTCCTACAGCCCGGTCACCGACGAGACCGGAGGGGTCGGGGGCGTCTTCTGCGCGGTCACCGAGACGACCGAGCAGGTCGTCGCCGCGCGACGGCTCGCGATCCTGGCCGAGATGGCCGGCCTGATGGGGGCGCCGAGCCGGGCGGAGGTGGTCCGCAAGGCCGCGGACATCCTGGGGGCCGACGTCGGCGACCACCCCGTGGTGCTGGTGCTCGACGGCCCGCCCGAGGGTGACCGGGTCGCGCTCGCCGAGCTCGTCGGGGAGCAGCTCGAGGGCATGGCGGCGGGCACCCGCGCCCGGGTCGCCGACCTGGTGCGCCAGGCCTCCGGCACCGGGCGGGCCGTGAGCGTGCCGGCCGACGACGAGGCCCTGGTCGCCGGCGTCCGCGCCTGGCACGCCTACCCGGTGGGCGGCACGGCCGGAGCGGCCGGTGGACGCGGGGCGGCGGTCATCGTGCTCGGGGAGTCGGTGCACCGGCCGTGGGACCCCTCGCTCGAGTCCTACGCCACGCTGTGCGCCACGCACGTCGCCGCCGCCCTGGCCGACGTGCGTCAGCTCGCCGAGGAGCGTCGCCGTCGGCAGGACCTCGTCGAGCTCGACGCGGCCAAGAGCGCCTTCTTCACCAACCTCAGCCACGAGCTGCGCACCCCGCTGACCCTGATCGCCGGCCCGGTGCAGGAGGCCCTCACGGTCGCCGACGACCCCGGCCAGCGCCAGCGCCTCGAGCTCGTCGAGCGGAACACCCACCGCCTGGCGCGGATGGTCGACGCGATGCTCGACTTCGGGCGCATCGAGGCGGGTGGCCTCGCCCCCCGCGTCGAGGACCTCGACGTCTCGGGGCTCACGGCGGGCCTGGCCGAGAGCTTCCGCCCGGCCGTGGAGCGCGCCGGGCTCGCCTTCGACCACGACTGCGGTGCCGGCGTCGAGGCGCGCCTCGACCGCGACATGCTCGAGCGGATCGTGCTCAACCTGCTCGCCAACGCGGTCAAGTACACCCCCGAGGGCTCGGTCGTCGCTGGCCGTGCGCGAGGTTGCCGACGACGTCGAGATCTCGGTGCGCGACACCGGAGTCGGCATCCATGCGGATGACGTCGAGCGCGCCTTCGCGCGGTTCGAGCGGCTGCCCGCCGCCGCCGGTGCCCGCTCGCACGAGGGTGCCGGCATCGGGCTCGCCATGGTGCAGCAGCTCACCGAGCTGATGGGTGGCACCGTCACCCTGACCAGCGAGGTCGGCCGCGGCAGCACCTTCACGGTCCGGCTGCCGCGCCGGCCCACCGCGCCGGCGCCGGGTGCGGCGGGCGCGTCCTCGACGATGACCCCGCGTCGGGTCGACGACTTCCTGCGCGAGGTGCAGACCTGGCAGCAGCCGACCGCCCCGGGGTCGGCTCCCGACGAGCGCGGCCCGGCCTCCCGCTCCGGTCGCCCCCGCGTCGTGGTGGCGGAGGACAACGCCGACCTGCGCACGCTACCTCGGCGACGTGCTCGGTGACGCCTACGACCTCGAGCTGGTGGGCGACGGGCCGGCGGCCCTCGACGCGGTCCGCCGCGAGACGCCCGACCTCGTGCTCAGCGACGTGATGATGCCGGGCCTCGACGGCTACGGCCTCGTCGACGCCATCCGCGCCGACCCCGCCCTGGCCGGCGTGCCCGTCATCCTGCTGTCGGCGCGAGCCGGCGAGCACGAGACGAGCACGGCGCTGGGTGCCGGCGCCGACGACTACCTCGTCAAGCCGTTCTCGGTGCTCGAGCTGCGGGCCCGGGTCGCGAGCAACCTCGAGCGCGCCGCGTCGCGCACCCAGGACGCGTCGTGGCGCCGGGCGGTCCTCGACGGCCTGCACGACGCCCTGGTCATCCTCGACCTCGACGGCACCGTGCTCGAGGTCAGCGACCGGTTCACCGAGCTGCTCGGCTGGAGCGCTGCCGACGGCCCGCTCGCCGAGCCCTACCCGTGGGACGTCGCCGAGGGCGGTTCACGGGGCGGCTTCGCGGATGCCGTCGCCCTCGCCGCCGCGTCGCACGACGGCACGGGTCCGGTCGAGACGGCGCTGCTGCACCGGTCGGGTCGCCGGGTGGTCGCCTCGGTGCGGGTCAGCCTGGTGGAGGGCGGCCGGAACCGGCCCTCGCGGCTGCTGGCGACCGTGCGCGACGTGACCGCCGAGCACGAGGCGCGCGAGCGCCGGGCCACGGCCGCCGCGCTGGCCGCCGAGCTGGGGGCGGCCGACGAGCTCACCGACGTGGTGGCGGCGGCGGTCGCCGGCCTGTCCGTGCTGTTCGGCGGTGACGCCACGGTCAGCGTGGTCGCGGGGCGCACCGAGCAGGTCTTCACCGCCTCCGGTCCGCTCGCTCCCGACCACCTCGACCCGCGGGTCGCGGACCGGCTCGACGCGGACGGCGACGACGCCGGGACGCGGACGCCCGCGGACGGCGCCGTCGACGGCATCCTGCTCACGGCGGGCGGCGGCGCACCCCGGTGCCGGGTCTGGGTCGCGTTCCCGGTGGCGCGCCCCGTGACGGCCGACGAGCGGATCGCGGGCGACCTGCTGGTGCAGGCCCTCGCGCTCGCCTGCGACCGGGTGCTCGCGGCGACGAGCTTCGCCGAGCGCGAGCAGCACCTGCGCCGGGCGGTCGACAGCCACGAGCAGATCGGTCAGGCCGTCGGCATCCTCGTCGAGCGGCACCGCTGGACCCCCACGGCCGCCTTCGAGCACCTCAAGCGCACCTCGCAGGACCGCAACATCAAGCTGCGCGAGGTGGCGCAGCGGGTCATCGAGAGCGGAGCGGTGCCCGGCGACGCGACGTCATGAGCCGGTGGGGCGGGCGTCCAGGGTGCCGCTGCGCGCCCGGTCCATGACCCGTCGGGCCGCCACGCCGAGGGTCACCTGCTCCTCGTCGGCCAGGTCGACCAGCGCGTCGTAGGCCCCGGCCATGTCGAGCGAGCGGGTGTGGGCCAGGGCGCCCTTGGCCAGCTCGACGACGCTGCGGTCCTCGAGGGCTGACCGCAGCCCGGCGGCCAGGTGGTCGTGGTCGACGTGCGCGCTCACGATGAGCAGCGTCACGGCATCCGCGAGGGCACGGCAGTCGGGCTGCTGCCCCTCGAAGCCCTCGGGGTTCTCGCGGAAGACGTTCAGCGCACCGAACGACTCCCCGTGCCAGGCCAGTGGCAGCGCCTGCACCGCGCGGTAGCCGGAGGCCACGATGGCCGGCCCCGCCTGCGGCCAGCGCGCGACGAGGGCGTCGGCCCCGACCGCGTGCACCTCGACACCGGTGCGCAGGGCGTCGACGCAGGGCCCCTCGTCGACCTGGGCCTGGTGCATCTCCAGGTCGAGGGCGCGGTGCGACGTGGCCGCGAGCACCTCGAGCGAGCCGTCGGTGTCGACCAGGACGGCCGCGGCGGAGGCCGGCAGCGACGCGGTGACGCCGGTCAGCAGCCGGGCCAGGGCCCCGGTGACGTCGAGGTCGGGCCCGACCATGGCCGAGTTGGCCCTGGCGAGGACCTCCGAGACGCTCGTGCGTGTCATGTCGACTCGATCTCCTGATCCGGGTTTGCCGAGAAGGCGAGGATGCGGGCGATGACCGCGTGCGCGGTGATCGCGAGGCTCTGGTCGTGCGAGTAGGCGTAGGCCCGCAGCAGCGCGAGGGCGTCGGTCTCCGGGACCCCGAGCTGGGCGACGACCATGCCGGTGGCCTGGTGCACCTCGGCCCGTTCCGACCACGGTCCCTGCCCGGCCTCCTGCATGCTCGGCGCGTCGGCGAGCAGCGCGGCCGCGACGACCCTGGCCACGATCGACGCGGCGTCGAGGTCGAGCTCGCGGTCGGTGCCGTGCTGGTGGAGGGTGAGCACCCCGAAGACGCGCTCGCCGCCCTCACCCATCGGCATCGCGTGCACGACGAGCGGGGCCAGCGCGGTGAGGGTGTCGGACTCGAGCAGTGGCCAGCGCGGGTCCGGGCCGTCGACGTCGAGCAGGTCGAAGCGCGCGTACGCACCCGTGGTGAACGCGTCGGGGCCGGGGCCCTGGCCGACGACGTCCTGGGTCTCCTCGAGCAGCCGGGCGGTGTCGTCGGTGGTGCAGAGGGTCACCCGCTCGACCTGGGTGTAGGCGATGGTGATGGCGCCACCGTCGCAGCCGAGGGTGGACACCGCGGCGCGGCACAGCCGGTCGGGCAGCGGCAGGCCGTCGGCAGCGCCGCGGGCCAGCCCGTGGGCCAGCCGGGCGAGGAGGTCGTCGACGTCGGCCACGTCCGGTCCTCCCGCCTCGTGCGTGCCGTCGGTGCGTCTCGCTCACCGTACTCCGGGGCGCCGGCCGCCCCCGGTTCACTCGGCCGGAGCGGGAGGCGGGTCCTCGGCATCCGGCTCGGTGGTCGACGCGCGGCGCAGCGCGGCATCGAGGTCCGGGATGGGGTCGACGTAGCCCGGCGGAGGCGGCGGGTCCGGGGTCACCGGGGGCCAGGTGGTGCCGTCGGGGCGAAGGTGGGACGTCCGGAAGTTCATGATCAGCTCCTCACCCTGACCCTTCCCGCGATTCCGCCGGCCAAACAAGAGATCCACCCGGAGCGAACGCCCCCAGCCCGGGCGCGAGCGAGTTTCATGAAGGGATGACTGATCACGTGGCACGAGCGCAGGTGGACGTCGACGCAGGTCAGGATGCCGTCTGGGCGGCACTGACCGACCCGGCCAGGATCGCGGACTGGATGATGGGCGCGCACGTCTCGACCGACTGGCAGGTGGGCAGCCCGATCACCTGGCAGGGCGAGATGAACGGCACGCCGTACGAGGACAAGGGCGAGGTGCTCGAGGTGGACGAGCCGAACCGGCTGTCCGTCACGCACTACAGCCCCCTGATGGGGCAGGCCGACGCGCCCGAGAACTACCACACCATCGTGTACGAGCTCTCCGGCGGCGACGGCCCGACCACGGTGGCGCTGACCCAGGACGGCAACGACTCCGCGGAGCAGGCCGAGCAGTTCAGCGCGAACTGGCAGGGCATGTTGGAGGGCCTCAAGGCCTCGGTCGAGTCCTCCTGAACCGCCCCGTCGGGCCGCTCGTACGACCTGGTGGGCACCGTCACACCGTTGTGGCGGTGCCCACCAGCTCGTCGAGGGAGCGTTCGATCGCCGTGCACAGCACGTCGATGTCGGGCACCGCGTCGTAGTCGCCGGTCACGCCGATCGTCAGGTGCCCGTCGTAGCTCAGGATGCCGATGCTGATCCGCACCGTCTGGGCCACCGGGATGTAGGGGAACAGCTCGAGCATCCGGTGGCCGAGCAGGTAGAGCGGGTGCTGCGGCCCGGGGATGTTCGTGGTCACCGTGTTCACGACCCGCTGCCCGGCGAAGGCGTAGACCTTGGCGCCCAGCGTCATCAGGGTCGCCGGCACGAAGTCGGCTGCGGCGAGCATCGACTCGACGCCGATCGACTGGCCGCTGCCCTTCAGGCCGGTCATCTGGTGCGCGACGACGGCCAGCCGCTCGCGCGGGCCGGCGACGGCGACGGGGAGGTCGGCGAACATCGCGGTGACGTGGTTGCCGAGCTGGCCCGCGTGCTCCTGGGTGCGCACCGACACCGGCACGAGCGAGCGGATCGTGGTGGTCTCGACGTCCTCACCGCGGGAGAGCAGGTACTCGCGGAAGCCACCGGCCACGGCGGCGAGCACGACGTCGTTGACCGAGCAGCCCGGCGGCCGCCTTGACCCGCTTGACGTCGGCGAGCTCGGCCCGGGCCCAGCCCCAGCGGCGGTGCGGCCCCAGCGGGCCGTTGAGCACGCTGGTCGGCGCCACGGCCCGGCGCCCCACGCTGGCCAGCCCGACGCGCCCGCACGGCGCCGGCCCTCGCCAGGTCGCCGGGCGAGGCGAGGCCGAGCCGAGCCGCGCCCCCGAGGGCGCGGACCGTGTCGACCGGTAGCCGGGCGATGCCCGCCACGCCGGATGCCGTGAGCCCGAGTCGCGACGGCGGCGTCGGCCGGGTGCCACGGGCGCGACGGGCGGCGGGTGGCGTCGGGGGTGCTGTCGAGCAGCACCTCCATCAGCTCGTTGCCGGCCAGGCCGTCGATCATCGCGTGGTGCGTCTTGGTGATCAGCGCCCACCGGTCCCCGGTCAGCCCCTCGACGAACCAGAGCTCCCAGAGCGGCCGGTCGAGGTCGAGGCGGTTCGAGAGCACGCGGCCGAAGAGGTTGCGCAGCTGCTCGTCACCACCGGGGGCGGGGATCGCGGTGTGCCGCAGGTGGTAGTCGAGCAGGAAGTGGGGGTCGTCGACCCAGACCGGGCGGGCGAGGTCCAACGGCATCCGCTGCACCCGCTGGCGGTGGCGGGGCAGGCCGTCGAGGCACGACTGCACGTGCGCCGCGAGCTCGTCGTACGTCGGGGCCGGGCCCCTCGAACACGAGCAGCGACCCGACGTGCATCTGCTGCCGGTCGTTCTCGAGCTGGAGGAAGCCGGCGTCGAGCGAGCTGAGCCGCTGCACGCTCACCCCCGCGCCCTGACCGAGGTCTTCGCCTGCGACGCGAGGTCGGCGACGACCGGGTGCTCGGCGAGCCAGCCGAGGATGGCGTCGATCGTCCACTCCGGCGCCTCGAGCTGCGGGACGTGACCCACCCCGTGGGCGATCTCGAACTGCCAGTGCGGGTTTGCCGCGGCGGCCACCCGGGCGGAGGCGATGTTGATCAGCCGGTCCTGGTCGCCGTGCAGCAGCAGCACCGGCACGTCGATGTCCTGCAGCATGGCGGCGTAGCGCTTCCGGTCGGCGAGCACCCAGAGCAGCGACTGGGCCGCCGTCAGCATCTCGGAGTCGACGTCGGGGTACTCGAGGCGCTGCCCGGCCAGCTCGGTGTGCATCGCGACGATCTCCGGGGGGATCCGGTCGGGGTCGGCGCAGCACAGCTCCATCAGCTCGCGCGCCGCCTTGACCGCCGACTCCTCGTCGCGCGGCCGGCGCGCCACCCGGCGCCCGACGACCGGCACCATGAAGGCCGCGAACGTCGCGAAGACCCTGGGGTCGGGGCGGGCCCGCAGCGCGGGTGGGAGGGCCGGGTCGACCAGCACCAGCCCGGCGACGGTCTCGGCGCGGCGGGCGGCCTGGCGGATCGAGATCAGCCCGCCCATCGAGTTGCCGATCAGGATCGCGGGGGTTCCGGCCACCTCGACGAGGAAGCGGTGCAGCAGGCGGTTGTTCGCCTGGACCGACGTCGAGCGCGAGCCGCCCAGGGTGTGCCCGAACCCGGCCAGGTCGATGGCCACGACCCGGCAGGTCTGCGCCAGGGTGGGCGCGACCGCGGCCCAGTTGACCGCCGAGCCGCCGAGGCCGTGCACGCAGACGACGAGTGGCCCGTCGGCCGGGCCACCGAAGTCGAGGTAGTGCACCGGACCGTCGAGATCGGCCCAGCGCGACTCGGGGCGCGGGGTGCGCCGGTCGGGTGCGGGCTCCACGCCTCGGACTCTAGGCCCGGGAGAGCCGCCACACCGTGGTGGCGTGGTACTCCTCACCCGGGCGCAGCACCGCCGAGGGGAAGGCCGGCTGGTTCGGGGCGTCGGGGTGACCCTGGCACTCCAGGGCGATGCCGCCGCGCGGCCCCAGCGGCGCACCCGCGCGGTCGAGCAGCGTGCCGTCGAGCTTGTTGCCGGTGTAGACCTGCACCGACGACTGGGTGGTGGAGACCTCGAGGGAGCGCCCCGTCGCCGGGTGCTCGAGCAGGGCTGCCACCCGCAGCCCGTCGCCCGGCAGCACGAAGGCGTGGTCGATGCCGTCGGCCTGGCGCACCTGGGGGTGCGGCGAGCGCACTCGGCCACCCAGCTCGGCTCCGGACCGGAAGTCGAACGGGGTGTCCTGCACCGGTTCTGCCCACCCGAGCGGGATGGATGCCGGGTCGACGGGGAGGTACGCGTCGGCGGCCACGGTGAGCCGGTGCTCGTCGACCGAGCCGCTCCCGGCCAGGTTGACGTACGCGTGGTTGGTCAGGCTGACGACGGTCGGCGCGTCGGTGGTCGCCCGGTGCTCGATGGTGACGGCGTCGTCGGTCACGGAGTAGCGGCACCGGGCCGTCACCCGGCCCGGGAACCCCTGGTCACCGTCGGGGCTGACCAGCTCGAGCTCGAGCGAGGCGTCGTCGCCGGCGACGACGGCCCAGCGACGGGCGTGGAAGCCCCCGGGGCCGCCGTGCAGGCAGGTCGTGCCCTCGTTGGCGGCCAGCGCGTGCGCCGTGCCGTCGAGGGTGAAGCGAGCCCCGGCGATCCGGTTCGCGTACCGGCCGACGGTGGCACCGAGGTACGGGTTGTCGGCCGACGCGTAGTCGGCGGCCGACCGCAGGCCGAGCACGACGTCGGCGAAACCGCCGCCGTGCACCGGCATCCGCAACCGGGCGACGGTGGCACCGAGGTCGAGCACGGTGAGCCGGAGACCCTCCGGCGACGCGCTCAGGGTGTGTGCGGTGACGACCGAGCCGTCGGCGAGGGCGCCGAAGGGTGAGGTGACCTGCATCGGGACATCTCCTCGCGGCGCCGGGACGGAACAGGCACCATGTTATCGCTAACATCATCACGGGCCGGGGACGTGGCCCCGGCGCCACCGACCGGTCGGAGCCCTGACCTGCACCACTCCCGCCGTCGAAGAGGACCACGTGTCGCACCGCGCTCCGGCACTAGGATCGACGACATGACAGCCGGCTCGGGTGCGCCGACGATGGCCGACGTCGCCCAGCGCGCCGGCGTCTCGCACCAGACCGTCTCGCGGGTGCTCAACGACGCCTCCGCCGTGCGGCCGGAGACGCGAGAAGCGGTGCTGCGAGCCATTGCCGAGCTCGGCTACCGGCGCAACCAGGCCGCGCGGGCCCTGGTCACCCGGCGCAGCGGCCTGATCGGCGTCATCGTCGACGAGCTGCGCCTCTACGGGCCGGCGAGCACGGTCTCCAGCGTGGCCCAGGCGGCCCGGGAGGCCGGCTACGGCATCACCCTCGACCTGCTCTGGCACGTCACCGGCTCCAGCGTCGCGGCGGCCCTCGAGCACCAGCTGAGCCAGGCCGTCGAGGCCGTGGTCCTCGTCGCGGCCCACGGCGAGATGCCGAGGGCCGGGGTGCTGAGTGGCCTCTCGGTGCCCGTCATCGCCCTCGACGGCTTCCTCGGCGACGACACCCCGACGGCGGGGGTCGACCAGCGCGCCGGTGGGGTGATGGCGACCAGGCACCTCCTCGAGCTCGGCCACCGCCGGCTCGCGCACATCCGTGGGCCCGCAGGCGTGGCCCCAGGCCGACGCCCGACTCGCCGGGTTCACCGAGGCCCTCGCCCAGGCCGGGCTGCCGCTGGGGCCGGTCGTCACCGGTGACTGGTCCCCGAAGGCCGGGTACGAGGCCTGCCTGCGCATCCTCGACGAGCACCCTTCCACGACAGCGCTGTTCGTGGCCAACGACCAGATGGCCATGGGCGCGCTGCGGGCCCTCGCCGAGGCCGGGAAGCGGGTTCCCGAGGACGTCTCGGTGGTCGGGTTCGACGACATCCCCGAGGCCGCGTTCTCGCAGCCGCCGCTCACGACGATCCGGCAGGACTTCGCCGCGCTGGGTCGCGAGGCGGTGCGCCTCGTCGTCGGGGCGATCGGCGGGGAGGAGCAGCCGTCGACCCTCGTGCCACCGCGCCTGGTGGCCCGGCACTCGACCGCCCGCCCGCCGCGCGCCCGCCGCCGCTGAGCGGACTCTCAGGTAACGAATTGGCAACCGACTTGCGCTGACCCCCATGTGAGCGTTAACAATGTGAGCGCTCACATCACCGTCGGCGTCGACGGTGGGCGAAGGCGAAGGAGCCTGGCACATGGTCCGCGACGACGATCGCTACGTCATCGGCGTCGACTACGGCACCCTGTCCGGCCGTGCCCTGGTCGTCCGGGTGAGCGACGGGGCCGAGCTCGGCTCCGCGGTCCTGGAGTACCCCCACGGCGTCGTCGACACCGTGATGCCGGGCTCGGGCCGCCGGCTGCCGCCGGACTGGGCCCTGCAGGTGCCCTCCGACTACGTCGAGGTGCTGCGCACCGCCGTTCCCGCCGCCGTCGAGGCCGCCGGCATCGACCCGGCCGACGTCATCGGCATCGCCACCGACTTCACCGCCTGCACGATGGTGCCCACGCTCGCCGACGGAACCCCGCTGTGCGACACCGACGAGCTGCGCGACGAGCCGCACGCCTACGTCAAGCTGTGGAAGCACCACGCCGCCCAGGGCCAGGCCGACCGCATCACCGAGCTGGCCCGCGAGCGCGGCGAGAAGTGGCTGGCGCGCTACGGCGGGGTCATCTCCTCGGAGTGGGAGTTCGCCAAGGGCCTGCAGCTGCTCGAGGAGGCGCCCGCGGTCTACGCGGCGATGGAGCACTGGGTCGAGGCCGCCGACTGGATCGTCTGGCAGCTCACCGACGTCTACGTGCGCAACGCCTGCACCGCCGGCTACAAGGGCATCCGCCAGGACGGCGCCTACCCGTCGCGCGACTACCTCGCCGCCCTCAACCCGGGCTTCGAGCGGCTTCGTCGAGGACAAGGTCGACCACGAGATCGGCGAGCTCGGCGCCGTCGCGGGCCACCTCAGCGCCCGCGCCGCGGCCTGGACCGGGCTGACCGAGGGCATCCCGGTCGCCGTCGGCAACGTCGACGCCCACGTCTCGGCCCCCGCGGCGGATGCCGTCGCGCCCGGCCAGATGGTCGCGATCATGGGCACCTCCACCTGCCACGTCATGAGCTCGGACGTGCTCGCCGAGGTGCCGGGCATGTGCGGCGTCGTCGACGGCGGCATCGTCACCGGCCTCTACGGCTACGAGGCCGGCCAGTCCGGCGTCGGCGACATCTTCGGCTGGTTCGTCGCCAACCAGGTGCCCGCGGCGCTACGAGAAGGACGCCCGCGCGGCCGGCAGTCGGCGTGCACGAGCACCTCACCGCCCTGGCCGCCGAGCAGCCGATCGGCGCCCACGGCCTGGTCGCGCTCGACTGGTGGAGCGGCAACCGCTCGGTGCTCGTCGACCACGACCTGTCCGGGCTGATCGTCGGCCTCACCCTGACCACCCGCCCCGAGGACGTCTACCGCGCGCTGCTGGAGTCGACGGCGTTCGGGGCCCGGGTCATCGTCGAGACGTTCGCGGCATCCGGCGTCCCGGTGACCGAGTTCATCGTGACCGGCGGGCTGCAGAAGAACGCCCTGCTGATGCAGATCTACGCCGACGTGCTCGACATGCCGCTGTCGGTCGTCACGTCGACCCAGGGCCCCGCGCTCGGCTCCGCCCTGCACGCGGCGGTCGCCGCCGGCGCCTACCCCGACGTGCCGACCGCCGCCAGGGCCATGGGCCACCGCCAGCAGGCGGCGTTCACCCCCATCGCCGCGAACGTGGCGGCCTACGACCGGCTGTACGAGGTCTACCGCGAGCTGCACGACCACTTCGGCCGGGGTGCCAGCGGCGCCATGCGCACCCTCAAGGCGATCCGTCGGGAGGCCCACGCATGACCGCCACGACCCCCATCTCGGATGCCGTGCGCGGCACCGTCGACGCAGCTGCGCGCCGAGGTGGCCGAGCTGCACGCCGAGCTCGTGCGCTACGGCCTGGTCATCTGGACCGCCGGCAACGTCAGCGCCCGGGTGCCCGGCCGCGACCTCATGGTCATCAAGCCGTCGGGCGTCTCGTACGACGACCTCGACGCCGACGCCATCGTCGTGACCGACCTGTTCGGCGCACCTGGTCGAGGGCGACCGCGCCCCGTCGTCGGACACCGCCGCGCACGCCTACGTGTACCGGCACATGCCCGCACGTCGGCGGCGTCGTGCACACCCACTCGACCTACGCGACCGCCTGGGCCGCCCGCCGCGAGCCGATCCCCTGCGTGCTCACGATGATCGCCGACGAGTTCGGCGGCGAGATCCCGGTCGGGCCGTTCGCCCTCATCGGCGACGACTCGATCGGCCGCGGCATCGTCGAGACCCTGCAGGGCTCGCGCAGCCGCGCCGTGCTGATGGCCGGGCACGGCCCCTTCACCGTCGGCACGCGACGCCCGGGACGCCGTCAAGGCCGCCGTGATGCTCGAGGACGTCGCCCGCACCGTGCACGTCAGCCGCCAGCTCGGCGAGCCCACCCCCCTGGCCCAGGACGAGGTCGACGCCCTGTTCGACCGGTACCAGAACGTCTACGGACAACAAGGAGACACCCAGTGACCGACCGACAGATCTGGTTCCTCACCGGGAGCCAGGGCCTCTACGGCGACGACGTGCTCGCCCAGGTCGCGGCGCAGTCGCAAGACGGTCTCCGACGCCCTGGCCGGCCACGACGGCATCGTCGCCGAGATCGTCGCCAAGCCGGTGCTCACCGACGCGGCCGCCATGCGCCGGATGATGCTCGACGCCACCTCCGACGACCGCGTCGTCGGCGTCATCGCGTGGATGCACACCTTCTCGCCGGCCAAGATGTGGATCGGGGCGCTCGACGCGCTGCGCAAGCCGCTGCTGCACCTGCACACCCAGGCCGACCGCGACCTGCCCTGGTCGACCATCGACATGGACTTCATGAACCTCAACCAGGCCGCCCACGGCGACCGGGAGTTCGGGTTCATCCAGACCCGGATGCGCCAGCCGCGGCTCACCGTGGCCGGCCACGTGTCCGACCCGGTCGTGCTCCAGCGGGTCGCCGAGTGGTCGCGCGCCGCCACGGCCGCCGCCGCCCTGCGCACCATGCGGGTCGTCCGCTTCGGCGACAACATGCGCGACGTCGCCGTCACCGAGGGCGACAAGGTCGAGGCCGAGATCCGGCTCGGCGTCTCGGTCAACACCTACGGCGTCAACGACCTGGTCGCCGTCGTCGACGCGGTCGCCGACGCCACCGTCGACGCGCTCGTCGCCGAGTACGAGGACACCTACGACGTGGCGGCCGAGCTGCGCCGCGGCGGCGACCGCCACGAGTCGCTGCGCTACGGCGCCCGCATCGAGGCCGGCCTGCGCCAGTTCCTCGAGGCCGGCGGCTACACGGCGTTCACCTCGAACTTCGAGGACCTCGGCGGGCTGCGCCAGCTGCCCGGCCTGGGCGTGCAGCGCCTGATGGCCGACGGCTACGGCTTCGGCGGCGAGGGCGACTGGAAGACCTCGGTGCTCGTGCGCACCCTCAAGGTGATGGCGCAGGGGCTGCCCGGCGGCACGTCCTTCATGGAGGACTACACCTACGACCTCGACCCCGGCAACGAGCTGGTGCTCGGGGCGCACATGCTCGAGGTCTGCCCGACCCTGAGCACCGCCCCGGCCCGGGTCGAGATCCACCCGCTCGGCATCGGCGGCCGCGAGGACCCGGTGCGCCTGGTGTTCGACGCCGACCCCGGCGAGGCCGTGGTGCTCGGGATGAGCGACCTCGGCGACCGGTTCCGGCTGGTCGCGAACGAGGTCACCGTGGTGCCGGCGCCGCAGGCCATGCCGAAGCTGCCCGTCGGCCGCGCGGTCTGGCGCCCCAAGCCCGACTTCTCGACCTCGACCGAGGGCTGGCTGCTCGCCGGCGGCCCGCACCACACGGTGCTGTCGACCGCCCTGACGAGCACCCACCTGGACCACCTCGCGGAGATCCTCGGCCTCGAGCTCGCGCTCATCGGCGAGGGCACCACGACGCGGTCGTTCCGCCAGGAGCTGCGCTGGAACAGCGCCTACCACCGACTTGCCGGGGGTCTCTGACCCCCGACAGCAGGACCCCGACGAGCGACAACAGAGCCGCTCGAGGGACAGACGGACCGGCGCCCGCCGGCCTCGACAACAGAAGGAGAACCACCACGATGCGCAAGATCCTTGCGGTGGCCGCCATTGCGGCACTGGCCCTCACGGGCTGCGGGCGCGCGGACGACACGACGACCGGGGCCAGCGGCTCCGCGTCGGCCTCGGTCAACCCCGCCGACATCACGGTCGGCGTCGCGATGCCCACCAAGACCTCCGAGCGGTGGATCAAGGACGGTGACTACATGAAGCAGCAGCTCGAGGCTGCCGGCTACAAGGTCAACCTCCAGTACGCCAACGACGACATCCCGACCCAGGTCACCCAGCTCCAGGACATGATCACCAAGAAGAACGACGTCCTCGTCGTCGCCTCGATCGACGGCACCGCCCTCAAGGGTGCCCTCGCCGACGCCAAGGCCGACGGCATCCCCGTCATCGCCTACGACCGCCTCCTGCGCGACACCGACGCGGTGCAGTACTACACCACCTTCGACAACCTGAAGGTCGGCAAGCTGCAGGCCGAGTCGCTCCTCAAGGGCCTCGAGGCCTCGGGCAAGCCCAAGCCGTGGAACGTCGAGCTGTTCGCCGGGTCCCCCGACGACAACAACGCGACCTTCTTCTACAACGGCGCCATGGGAGGTCCTGCAGCCGAAGATCGACGACGGCACCATCAAGATCCAGTCCGGCGAGACCGACTTCAAGACCGTCGCCACCCTCCGCTGGGACGCCGCCGTCGCCAAGAAGCGCATGGAGAACCTGCTCACCAAGTCGTACTCCGACAAGGACGTCAACGGCGTGCTCGCGCCCTACGACGGTCTCTCCCGTGGCATCATCGCGGCCCTCAAGGGCTCCGGCTACGGCAGCGGCGGCAAGAAGCTCCCGGTCGTCACCGGCCAGGACGCCGAGCTCGAGTCGGTCAAGTCGATCCTCGCGGGTGAGCAGTACTCCTCGATGTTCAAGAACACCCAGCGACCTCGCGAAGTCCACCGTCGCGATGATCCAGGAGATCCTCGAGCAAGAAGACCGTCACCGTCAACGACACCAAGTCCTACGACAACGGTGTCAAGGTCGTCCCGACGCAGCTGCTCGACCCGGTCGCCGTCGACAAGTCCAACATCGAGCAGGTCCTGCTCGACGCGAAGTACTACACCGCGGACCAGCTGAAGAGCTGACCCTCGTACCCCGGGGCGGCGGCCTGGCTCCTAGCTCGCCGCCGCCCCGGCCCCCACGGGGCACCGCCCCGACCACCCGGCATCCGCTCGATCCAGGAGGACCGACATCGTGACCGACACCATCTTGGCGATGCGCGACATCACCAAGGAGTTCCCGGGCGTCCGGGCGCTGTCCGACGTGAACTTCGACGTCCAGCGCGGCGAGATCCACAGCATCTGCGGCGAGAACGGCGCCGGGAAGTCGACCCTGATGAAGGTGCTCTCCGGGGTCCACCCGCACGGCACCTACAGCGGCCAGATCTTCTTCGAGGGCGAGGAGGTGCGAGTTCGGCAACATCCGCGACTCCGAGCACGCCGGCATCGTGATCATCCACCAGGAGCTCGCGCTCATCCCGCTGCTGTCGATCACCGAGAACCTCTTCCTCGGCAACGAGGACGCCAAGCGCGGCGTCATCGACTGGCTCGACGCCCGCAAGCGCGCCGTCGAGCTGCTCGACCGGGTCGGCCTGCACGAGGACCCCGACACGATCATCCGCGACATCGGCATCGGCAAGCAGCAGCTCGTCGAGATCGCCAAGGCGCTGGCCAAGGACGTCAAGCTGCTCATCCTCGACGAGCCCACGGCGGCGCTGAACGAGGGCGACAGCCAGAACCTGCTCAGCCTGCTGGGTGGCCTGCGCGACCGCGGCATCACCTGCATCATGATCAGCCACAAGCTCAACGAGATCGAGCAGATCTCCGACGCCATCACGATCATCCGCGACGGCCGCACCATCGAGACCCTCCAGGTCAGCGACGGCGGCGTCGACGAGGACCGGATCATCCGCGGCATGGTCGGCCGCGACCTCGACCACCGCTACCCGCCGCACGAGTCCGACCCCGGCGAGGTGCTGCTCGAGATCCGCGACTGGACCGTCACCCACCCCGCCGACCCCAACCGGCGTCGTCGTCGACCGCGCCAACCTCACGGTGCGCCGCGGCGAGATCGTCGGGCTCGCGGGGCTGATGGGCGCCGGTCGCACCGAGCTGGCGCGCAGCGTCTTCGGCCAGTCGTACGGCACCAAGCGCAGCGGCACGCTGCTCAAGGACGGCAAGGAGATCACCGCGAAGAGCGTGGGCGCAGGCCATCGACGCCGGGCTCGCCTACGTCACCGAGGACCGCAAGGCGCTCGGCCTGAACCTGCTCGACTCGATCAAGGTGTCGGTCACCTCGGCCGGCCTGAAGAAGATCCGCAAGCGGGGTGCCGTCGACGACAACCTCGAGGTGCTCGCCGCCGAGAAGTTCCGCACCTCGCTCAACATCAAGACGCCCGGACGTCGAGGAGGGTGTCGTCACGCCTGTCCGGCGGCAACCAGCAGAAGGTCGTGCTCGGCGAAGTGGATGTTCACCGAGCCCGACGTCCTCATCCTCGACGAGCCCACCCGCGGCATCGACGTCGGGGCCAAGTACGAGATCTACGAGATCATCAACCAGCTGGCCGACTCCGGCCGCGGCGTGCTCGTGATCTCCTCCGAGCTGCCCGAGCTGCTCGGCATCTGCGACCGCATCTACACCCTGAGCGCCGGCGTCATCACCGCCGACGTGCCGCGTGAGCAGGCGGACCAGGAACTGCTCATGCGCTACATGACCCAGAGAAAGGCAGGCTGACCCATGGCCCACGACGTCACCACCCGCGACGCCGCGACGAAGGACGGCCACCGGTCGCTCGGCGCCGAGATCCGCAAGAGCCTCGGGCGGCAACATCCGCCAGTACGGCATGCTCATCGCCCTGCTGCTGCTCGTCGCGATGTTCTACTTCCTCACCGACGGGCTCTTCCTCGAGCCGCGCAACGTCACCTCGCTGCTCGTGCAGAACGGCTACATCCTGATCCTGGCGATCGGCATGGTGATGGTGATCATCGCCGGGCACATCGACCTGTCGGTCGGCTCGGTGAGCGCCTTCGTCGGTGCGACCGTGCGCCCTGGCGATGGACCACTGGGGCCTGCCCTGGCCGATGGCGATCCTGCTCGGCCTGGCCCTCGGCATCCTGGTCGGCATGTGGCAGGGCTACTGGGTGGCCTACATCGGCATCCCGGCCTTCATCGTCACCCTGGCCGGCATGCTCCTGTTCCGCGGCCTGGACCTGATGATCCTCGACGCCCAGTCGATCCCGGTGCCCGAGGCCTTCCAGAAGATCGCCAACGGCTACCTGCCCGAGATGGGCCCGAACACCGGGTACCACAACCCGACGCTGGTGCTCACGCTGCTCGGCATCGCGTTCCTCGACCTACTTCGAGCTGAAGAACCGCGCCGAGCGCAAGAAGTACGAGATGAGCGTGCCGCCGATCGCGGTCGGTCGTCATCAAGCTGGTCATCTCCGGCGGCCTCCTCCTCGCCACCGGCATGCTGCTGGCCTCGTACAAGGGCCTTCCGGTGGTCGGCCTCATCCTCTTCGCGCTCGTCATCATCTACACCTTCATCACCCAGCGCACGGTGATCGGCCGCTACATCTACTCGGTCGGTGGCAACCGCAACGCGGCGCGGCCTGTCCGGCGTGAACACCAAGAGGGTCGACTTCCTGGTCATGGTCAACATGGGCCTGCTGGCCGGCGTCGCGGGCATGGTCTTCACCGCCTACCTCAACGCCTCCAACCCCAAGGACGGCGTCGGGTTCGAGCTCGACGCCATCGCCGCGGTGTTCATCGGTGGCGCGGCCGTCGCCGGTGGTGTCGGCACGGTGACCGGCGCCATGATCGGTGGCCTGGTCATGGGCGTGCTCAACCTGGGCCTGGCCAACATGAGCGTCGACAGCAACTGGATCCAGGTCATCAAGGGCCTGGTGCTCCTCGGCGCCGTCGCGTTCGACGTGCTGTCGAAGAAGACCGGTGGTCGACGCTCGTTCGTGTCGATGGTGATGGATGCGATCACCGGAAAGCGGGGGAAGGACGGCACCCTCGCCAACCCCGGCGCCGCCCCGGGCCTCAACCCGGATGCCGAGGGGCCGGGTGCCGCAGCTGCACCGGCTCGTCGGTCCAGGACGTCGACGCGGCGGCGCACGCCATCCACGTGGACGAGGTGGTCCCGGAGGAACCGGTCAGGCGCAGGCTAGCCGGCCTGCCCGCTCCACCCCGACGCCCCACGGTGCCCCTGCAGCCCGTGGGGCGTCGGCCGTCGGGGAACACCTTGGGACGCAGCGGGGTTGGGACCCCCATGACACCCACCGCTGACGCGACCATCTCCGCCCTGCGCTCCACCCACGACGAGCTGGCCGCGGTGGTGCGCGGCCTCGACGACGAGCAGCTGCTCGCGCCCTCCGGTGCCGCCGAGTGGCCCGTGGCCCAGGTGCTCTCGCACCTCGGCAGCGGCGCCGAGATCGGCCTGGCCACGCTGCGTGCCGCGACCGGTGCGGGCGAGGCGCCCGGCGACGGCTTCAACCAGTCGGTGTGGGACCGCTGGAACGCGATGTCGCCGCGCGAGCAGGCCGAGGCCTTCGTCGAGTCCGACGAGGCCCTCGTCGCCGCGTACGAGGCGCTGACGACCGAGCAGCGCGCCGACCTGCAGGTGCAGCTCGGCTTCCTCCCGAGGCCGCTGCCGCTCGCCGCGCTGGCCGGGATGCGCCTCAACGAGGCCGCCCAGCACTCGTGGGACGCCCGGGTCGCCCTCGACGACGACGCCGCCATCGCCGACGACACGGCATCCCTCGTCGTCGAGCACTACGCCGCCGGGCTCGGCTTCCTGCTCGGCTTCATCGGCAAGGCCGACGCCGTGGGCGAGCCGGCGCACGTCACGCTCGGTGACCTCGGCCTCTCGCTCTCGGTCACCGACACCGTCGCACTGGTGCCCACCGACGGCGTGCAGCCCACCGCCACCTTCACCGGGTCGCCGGATGCCGTGGCGCGCCTGCTCAGCGGCCGGCTCACCCCGCGCTGGACCCCCGCTGCGGTGTCGGTGACGGGCAACGTCGACCTCGACGACCTGCGCCGGGTGTTCCCGGGATACTGAGGCGACCCGGCGCGGCCGGGCCCGGCCGCCCAGGAGGTGCGATGCTCACCCACCACCCCGTCGACGGCTGGCGCGTGCGCGCCACGGCCGGGCCGGTGCCGCCCCACCTCGAGGGCCTCGAGGTGGCGGCGACCGTACCGGGAACGGTGCACACCGACCTGCTCGACGCGGGGCTGGTGGTCGACCCGTACGTCGACGACGGCGAGGTGGCGCTCGCCTGGATGAAGCGCACGCACTGGCGCTACCGCACCGAGGTCGCGCTGCCGACGCCGGCGGACGACGAGCGGGTCGACCTCGTGCTCGCCGGGGTCGACACGGTGGCGACCGTCGCGCTCGGCGGGGTCGTGGTGGCGCGCCCGGCGAACATGCACCGCTCCTACCGGGTCGACGTGCGCGAGGCGGCCGAGCGGGCGGGCGGGGTGCCGGTGCCGCTGACCGTCGACCTCGCGTCCGCCCTCGAGCACGCCGAGGCCGAGCAGGCCCGGATCGGCTTCCGGCCGGGCGCCTACCCGCAGCCGCTGAACATGGTGCGCAAGATGGCCTGCAGCTTCGGCTGGGACTGGGGGCCCGACCTGCAGACCGCCGGCCTCTGGCAGCCCGTGACCGTCGAGCGCTGGCGGGTGGCCCGGATCGCCTCGGTGCGGCCGCTGGTCACGGTGTCGGACGACCACTCGACGGCCGTCGTCGCGGTGCACGTCGACCTCGAGAGGTCCGGGATCGGCTCTCCGGCAGGCGATCTCACGGTGACGGTGCGGCTGGGCGAGCACGGAGGTGACGGGGCGGGTCGCGGCCGGCGCGTCGGTCGCCCTGGTCGAGGTCACCGTGGCCCAGCCGGCCCTGTGGTGGCCGCGGGGGTACGGCGAGGCCACCCTGCACGACCTCGAGGTGACGCTGCTCGACGACGGCGGCACGCCGCTCGACACCTGGGCGCGTCGGATCGGCCTGCGCAGCGTCGCCGTCGACACCACGCCCGACGAGCACGGCACGCCGTTCACGTTCGTCGTGAACGGCCGGCCGCTCTTCGTCAAGGGCGCCAACTGGATCCCCGACGACCACCTGCTCACCCGGGTCACCCGCGCCCGGCTCGCCCGCCGCATCGACCAGGCGGTCGGCGCCGGGCTGAACCTGCTGCGGGTCTGGGGCGGCGGCATCTACGAGAGCGAGGACTTCTACGAGCTGTGCGACGAGGCGCGGCCTGATGGTCTGGCAGGACTTCCTGCTCGCCTGTGCGGCCTACCCCGAGGAGGAGCCGCACCGCAGCGAGCTCGAGGCCGAGGCCCGCGAGCAGGTGACCCGGCTCAGCTGCCACCCGTCGCTGGTGCTGTGGAACGGCGGCAACGAGAACCTCTGGGGCTTCGTCGACTGGGGCTGGCAGGAGCAGCTCGAGGGCCGCACCTGGGGGTGGGCGTACTACTCCGAGGTGTTCCCGCGGGTGGTCGCCGAGCTCGACCCCACCCGCCCCTACGCCGAGGGCTCGCCCTGCTCGCCCGGTCACGCGCTCACCGAGGTGCACCCCAACGACCCGGACCACGGCACCCACCACGAGTGGGAGGTGTGGAACCGCGTCGACTACGCGGCCTACCGCGACGCGGTGCCGCGGTTCTGCTCGGAGTTCGGCTTCCAGGGGCCGCCGACCTGGGCCACCCTGCAGCGGGCGGTCCGCGACGCCGACGGTGCGGTCGCGACGAAGGACCACCCGACCTTCCTGCTGCACCAGAAGGCCGACGACGGCAACGCCAAGCTCGACCGCGGCCTCGCGCCCCACCTCGGCGTGCCCGACGACTTCACCGACTGGCACTGGGCCACCCAGCTCAACCAGGCCCGGGCGGTGACCCACGCGCTCACCCACTACCGGTCGTGGTGGCCCAGGACGGCCGGCGCGATCGTCTGGCAGCTCAACGACTGCTGGCCGGTGACGTCGTGGGCCGCGGTCGACGGCGACGGGCGGGTCAAGCCGCTGTGGTGGGCGCTGCGGGCGGCGTTCGCCGACCGGCTGCTCACCGTGCAGCACCGGCCCGGGCCGACCGGTGACCCGGGGCCGGTCGTGGCAGTCGTCAACGACACCGACGACCCTTGGGCGGGAACGCTCTTCGTGCGGCGAGAGCGACTCGACGGCACGGTGCTCGCCTCGGATGCCGTCGACGTCGCCGTCGCGCCCCGGTCGGTGCACCTCGCGGCGCTGGCGCCCGACGTGCGGGTGCCGGGCGACGCGGCATCCGAGATGCTGGTCGTCGACCTCGGTGGTGAGCGCACGGTGCACACCTGGGTCGAGGACGTCGACCTCGACCTCGACCCGGCGCCGCTCGAGGTGGTGGTGGCCGCCGAGCCCGGTGGCTACCGGGTCGACGTCACGGCGCGCAGCCTCGCGAAGGACGTCACCCTCCTCGTCGACCGGATCGACCCGGATGCCGTCGTCGACGCCGCGCTCGTGACCCTGCCGGCGGGCGCGTCCACCACCTTCCACGTGCGGACCACCGTCGTCGGGGCCGAGGGTCGGCTCGCGGGGAAACCGGTGCTGCGCTGCGCCAACGACGTGGTGGTGCGGCGGGAGTCGGGTCTACGGTCGGGAGCGTGACAGCCCAGCCCCGGTGAACCGAAGACCTACCAGCGACCCCGCTTCCACCACGCCCTGAACGTGGTGACGACGGGGCTCACCCGAGCCGGCCTCATCCCGCGGTCCTACGTGCTGACCACGGTCGGCCGCAGGAGCGGGCAGGAGCGGCGCAACCCGGTGACGGTCGTCGAGCTCGACGGCACGCGGTGGCTCGTGGCGCCCTACGGCGTCGTGCCGTGGGTGCTCAACGCCCGCGCCGCCGGCGAGGTGCGGCTGACCCGCCGGTTCTCGACGACGCGCTACGCGGTGCGCGAGGTCGGGCCGGACGAGGCCGGGCCGGTGCTCAAGGAGTACGTCACCGTCGCCAGCGTGCCGCGGCCCTACTTCGTCGCCACGGTCGACGACCCGCCGGAGGCGTTCGCCCGCGAGGCGGCCGGCCACCCCGTGATGGAGCTCGTGCCGGTCGACGGCGTAGGCGCCGCCGCGGGGGCGGGCGCGGCGCTCACCCGGGTACGACCACGACCTTGCCGAGGGCGCGCCCCTCGCCGACGTGCGCCAGCGCCTCGGGCACCTCGGCCAGCGTGAACGTGCGGTCGACGACGATGCTGACCTCGCCCGTCGCGCACCGCTGCGCGAGCGGGCCGAAGTGCGCCGGGCCGGGCTTCACGGCGAGCACGCCGATCCGGCGGCCGCTCAGCCGCCCGAGCACCGCACCGGCGACGAGGACGCTCAGCACCGTGCGGGCCGGGCCGCCCACGCACCGGTACCGGCCCCCGGGCG
This sequence comes from uncultured Actinomycetota bacterium, assembly GCA_963782695.1. GTDB lineage: Bacteria > Actinomycetota > Actinomycetes > Actinomycetales > Dermatophilaceae > Fodinibacter. Next base: position 61,916 of record CAWAKY010000008.1, read on the forward strand.
CCAGGGCCCGTCGGTAGTCGCGCACCGAGCGGTGCGCGACGAGGTCGAGCACGAGGTCGTAGGGCTGCTGGCGGGTGAAGTCGTCGCGGCGGTAGTCGAGCACCTCGTCGGCCCCGAGCGCGAGCATGTGGTCGAGCTTGCCGGCGTTGTCGACACCGGTCACGTGCGCGCCGGCCTGCTTGGCGACCTGGATGGCGAACATGCCGGTGCCGCCGCCGCCACCGTTGACGAGCACCCGCGTGCCGGGCCCGGCACCGGCGGTCCCCTGCAGCGCGATCGCGCCCGCCTGGGGGATCGTCGACGCCTCGGCGAAGGTGAGCGCCGCCGGCTTGGCCGCGAGCACCGACGCCGGGGCCACGGCGTACTCGGCGAAACCGCCCTTGAGCCCCAGGTTGTCGCCGTAGACCTCGTCCCCGGGCCGGAAGGTCGTCACCTCGGAGCCGACGGCGACGACCCGGCCGGCGATGTCGGAGCCGAGCACGTGCCGGGCGGGGCGCCGCAGGCCGCCGAAGCGTGCGTAGGCGGGGGAGCCGACCAGGCTCTCCCAGTCGGAGAGGTTCACCGAGGTGGCGAGCACCTCGACGAGCACCTGGTCGCGTTTCGGGGTCGGCCGTTCGAGGTGCTCCAGGCGGAGCACCTCGGGCGGGCCGTAGCGGTCGTACACGACGGCCCTCACGGGGTCCGCCCTCCGGGCGTGCGGTGACGGTCGCGGTCCATCCCGGTCACGGTACTCACCGGGCGCCACCGCACCCACCGTCATCCGGTATGGGTGACGCGGGGTGGGTGGTGCGGGTAGAACAGTGGTGCCCCGACACCCGGACACCCCGGGCGCCGGCGTGCCACGGAAGGACGGGCCCATGTCCAAGAAGGTCGACTCGCGGGGTATGCCCACGAAGACGTACGACACCCACCGGCGCGTCGCGTCGACCCAGTTCGCCGCGGTGCTGCTCATCGTCGTGGGCGTGTTCCACGTCGTGCAGGGCTTCGCGGCGCATCTTCAGCGACGGCGACTTCACCACCGCGAAGGGGTACTTCCTCGGCTCGGACGGCTCGAAGTGGGGCTGGGCCCACCTGGCTGCTCGGCGTCGCCGCCGTCGCGGCCGGGTGTCGCGCTGCGCCAGCGAAAGGACTGGGCCCGCGGGGTGGCGGTGCTCGTCGCCACCGTGAGCATGTTCGCGGCCTTCCTGTGGATCCCGTACAGCCCGGTCGCCGGCGCTCGTCATCCTCGGGCTCGACTTCTTCGTGATGTGGGCGGCCTTCGCCGACCTCGACCGCAACGCGCCGTAACGGCGTCGGAGCGCGCTCGGTCGGCCACCATGGACTGATGGCGCCCTGGGTCCTGCACGTCGACATGGACCAGTTCATCGCTGCCGTCGAGGTGCTCCGCCACCCCGAGCTGGCGGGCCTGCCGGTCATCGTCGGCGCCCGCGGCGACCCGACCGAGCGCGGTGTGGTGTCGACCGCGTCGTACGAGGCCCGCGCCTTCGGCGTCCGGTCGGGGATGCCGTTGCGCACCGCGGTGCGCCGCTGCCCCGACGCCGTGGTGCTGCCGGTGGACAAACCCGCGTACGACGCGGCATCCGCCGTCGTCATGGACACCCTGCGCGCGGTGCCCGGCGCGGTCGTGGAGGTGCTCGGCTGGGACGAGGCGTTCGTCGGCGTGGAGGCCGACGACCCCGAGGCGGTGGCGCGCCGCATCCAGGCCGACGTGCTCGCCGCGACCGACCTGCACTGCAGCGTCGGCATCGGCGACACCAAGGTGCGGGCCAAGATCGCCACCGAGTTCGGCAAGCCGCGGGGCACCTACCGGCTGACCCGGGACACCTGGTTCGAGGTGATGGGGGAGCGGCCCACCGGTGACCTGTGGGGCGTGGGGCCGCGGATCTCGCAGCGGCTGGCCGGGCTGGGGGTCGAAGACCGTGCGCGAGCTGGCGCAGGCCGAGGACGCCCTGCTGGCAAGGGAGTTCGGCCCGCAGAGCGGCCCGTGGCTCGGTGAGCTCGGCCGGGGTGAGAGCAGCTCGACCGTCGACGACACCCCGTGGGTGCCGCGGGCCCACGGGCGCGAGACGACCTACCAGCAGGACCTCGAGCCGGCCGAGGTGGCCGACGCGGTGCGGGTGCTGGCCGGGCAGGTCGTCGACGACCTCCGGGCCGAGGGGCGGCCGTGCGCCCGGGTGCACCTCAAGGTGCGGTTCCGCGCCGTTCTTCACGGTCAACCGCTCACGCAAGCTCGCCGAGCCGACCTGGGACGCCGCGGTGGTCGCCGAGACCGCGCTCGAGCTCTACCGCCGGTTGGAGGACGAGCGCCCGGTGCGGCTGCTCGGGGTGCGGGCCGAGATGGTGCCGCCCGAGGGTGGCTACGAGCCGCCGCGCACCCACGGCCGCCGCGGCATGCCCTGACCGCTGCTGACTCGGGACCCGCGGCGAGTGCGGAGATCGGTTGCCAGGGCGACCACTCCGCACTCATGGCGAGGAGGCGGGGCCTACGGGGTGACGCTGAGGATCCCGCGGGCGCCGCGCTCGGCATCCGCCATCACGTGGGTGACGAACGCGTAGTGGCCGGGTTCGCGCGGCGTCAGCTCGACGAACCCGCCCTGGGCGGCGGCGAGGTCGAGCACCTGGCTGCCGCCGCCGGTGTCGCCCATCGGCCCGGTGCCGTCGCGCAGCAGGTAGGCGCCCTCCGACCACACCGTGTCGAACTGGGTGCCCACCACGTGGAAGCTGGAGCCCCGGTTCGGCCCGGCGGCGAGCACCCAGAAGCGCACCCGCTCACCGACCCTCGCCGGCAACGGCCGGGCGACGTACTGGTTGGCGGCACCGTTGAACGTCACGGCATCCGGGGTGTCCGCGGCCGCGGAGGCGGCGTCGACCTCACGCACCGACGTGCGGCCGTCGCCGTCGAGGTGCACCTCCGACTGCACGAGCAGGTAGCTGCGGTCGACCGTCGGCAGCCCGTCGGGCTCGATGACGACGGCGCCGTGCATGCCGGCCGCGATGTGCGCGCTCATCGGCATCGTCGAGCAGTGGTACATCCACACGCCGGCCCGGCCCGCGGTGAACCGGTAGGTGAGCGAGGCGCCGGGGGCGATGGTGCGCATGACCTCGTCGGGCGCCACCTCACCGGCGTGGAAGTCGACCGAGTGGCCCATCGAGCCGTGGTTGACGAGGGTGACGACGAAGGTGTCGCCGACCCGGCCGTGCAGGGTGGGGCCGGGCACCGTGCCGTTGAAGGTCCAGCGCTTCTGGCGCACCCCGGGGGCCACCTCGAGCTCGACCTCCTCGATGGTCAGGGTCACCGCGTGCGTGCGCGCCCCGTCGAGCGGTGGCAGTGCCGCGGGCACGGCCGTGAAGCCGGCCGCGGGGGTACCCGACAGGTCGACCGGCGCGTCACCGGCGGGTGCCGTGCCGGCCGCTGCGCCCGCCGGGCTCGCCTGGCTCGCGGGGCGCACGGGCGCACCGGTCACGACGACGTCGAGCACCATCCCCATCTGGCGGTGGCCGACGATGCGGCACCACCCCTGGGTGCTGGCCGCGACCACGCCGACGTCGAGGGTCGCGGACCGACCGGGCATGACGCGGCCGGTCTGGATGCCGTCGCCGAAGGTGAGGTCGTGCGGTGACCCGTCGTCGCGGTTGACCAGGTCGATGACGAGCCGGTCGCCGTAGGGGACGCTGAGCGAGGCGGGCGAGTACGACATGTCGTGGGCCTCGACCGTGACCCGCGTCGTGTGGCCGGTGGGCCGCACGCCGGCGCGCGCCGCCACGACGCCCGCGGTCGACGCGCCGCTCGCCGTCGTGGCCTCGGTGAGGCCGGCAGCAGCAGGGTCCGCGGCGATGCCGAGGGTCACGACGAGGGCGAGGCTCGCCACGGCCGTGAGCAGCTGCGCGCCCGACCGGGTGCGGGGCGCCTCGGCCGGCGCCGGCGGGGTGGGCCGCACCCCGCGCTCGGTGGCCTCGGCCACGGAGGTCAGCAGGGCGCGCCGGGCGGCGACGGCGGCCTTGATCGAGCGCAGCAGCAGGGGGAGGAACGCGACCAGCGCGCCGAGCACGAGCACCGACACGGCGACGCGCACGGCGCTCGGCGCGGGGAGCAGGCAGACGAGCAGCCCCAGGTTGACGACGGTGACCCGCCACAGCGCACCACGGTCGAGCCACGCCGAGGCCGCGCGCACCACGGACGGGCCCCCACCGAGCACCGAGGGGATCAGGTGGGACAGCGCGCCGAAGAGCAGCTGCGCGGCGAAGCCGACCACGACCACCGCGGCGACGGTCCCGTAGCCGTCGGCCAGCGCGGCCCACGACGGGCTGGTCGCCAGTCGCCATCCGACGAGGAGGAGGGCGACGACCCACCACCCGAGGGCGGCGGTGACCGACCACGTCGCGAAGACCTTCGGCGGGGCCTGCCGCGCGGGCCCGACGAGGGCGCGCCCCCACCAGGCCAGCCCGGCGGCGTACCCGGCCAGCCCGGCCAGGGCCGCGCGGGCGAGAGCCCAGGGCCGCCCCGGTCGCGAGCACCGCGAGCGCGGCGACCAGCACCGGAAGGGCCTGCCGGGCAAGGCGTTCGGCGCGGTCGTCCATCCGGGTGCGCAGCATCGTCGGCCACAGGGTGACCAGCGTGCCGGTGACGGTGAGCCCGACCCAGCCGAGCACCATCACCATCGAGTGCGCGACGAGCACCTGCCCGTGCCGCTCGTCGTCCAGGCCGCGCGCCAGCCAGGCGCCGAGGGTCGCGCCGACCGGGACGCACGCGGCCGCGGCGAGGTAGTAGCGAACGGTGACCCGGAACCGCCCCGGCAGTGCACGCCGCAGCCGGCGCCACAGCTGGATGCCGTGCCACAGCACCGCGCCCGACACCGCCGTCGCGCCCGCCACGGTGAGCGGCCAGACGCCGGTGGGCACCCCGACCAGCACCGCGGTGACCCCCGCGATGAGCAGCGCGATGCGGCGGTTCTGCTGGGTGCGGTCGTCGATCTCGGCAGGGGTCTTCAGCAGGGCCTGGGTGAAGTGGGTGCTCCACACCATCGCGGAGTGGGTGAGCGCGCCGAGCAGCACCAGGTGCACGAGGAGCCAGCCCGAGCCGGGTACCCAGCGGTGCACGAGGGTGAGCGCGGCGGCGAGGCCGAGCCAGACCAGGCCCGGGCGGTCACGCAGCGGCCAGGTGCGGCGGGATGCCGGCGGGGTGGGCGGGTTCACGGGGGGCTCCTGGTGGAGGCGGTCAGGACCGCACGAGCGGGCGGGTGGCGGTGGGCCGGGGCGCCGGGGGCACCGGTGCCGGGAGGGTGGCGGTGAGCAGGGCGGCCAGGGGCAGGAGCAGGAGGGCGGCAGCGGTGCCGTAGCCCCCGACCGCCACCAGCGCGGGCACGGCCGGCGAGGTCGCCGGCCACCCGCACGAGCAGCGCCGCGTGCAGCACGACGAGGGGCACCCAGAGCAGGGGCCGGTAGGGCACCGGGCGGCGCAGCACCGCGGGCAGGATGACCGGGGCGTGGGCGAGCACCATGCTCATGACGAACCCCAGGAAGATCGTGTGCACCACGACGTCGTGCGCGGCCGGGGTGGTGGTCACCCCGCTCACCGCCCAGGCGACCCCGGCGACGGCGAGCCACGCGTAGCCCGCGAGCATCGCCGCCGCGCAGAACCGTGGCTGTCCGGTGCTGCGCACGGTGCGACGGGCGACGTCTCGCGGCGCCAGCCAGGCCACGAGCACGAGGAGGGACAGGCCGAAGGCCCGGGAGCCGGGGTCGGGGAACAGCACGGCAGCCATGGCCGCGCTCGCGACGAGGGCGGCGACCGCGACGAGCACGCGCTCCGCCGAGGCCGGGAGGTGGATGCGGGCCAGCTCGACGCGCTCGGCCGCGATGGTGAGCACCACGAAGCCCGCGAGCAGCGGCACGACGACCGCGGCATCCACCCGCACCCACAGCAGCGCGGCCAGCACGGCGAGGGACGCACCGAGCACCTCGACCATCACCGGGTCGTCGCGGCGGCGGCGCCACAGGGCGACGAGCACGGCGACCAGCGCCACCGTTCCGTCGAGCAGCAGCACCTGGCCGATCGTCCGGGGCAGTCCGGCGGCGAGGGCGAGGCCACCGAGCCCGAGGAGGGCCGGCGCCGCGTACCCGAGGGTGGAGCGGAGCGCGACCGCCCGTTCGAGCGCGATGAGGGTGCCGAGGAAGCCGAGCACCATCAGGGGTCCGTGCACCTCGGGCAGGTGGGCGGCGCCCACGGGTGCGGGGACCTCGAGGAGGAGCAGCCCGGCGTCGATCCCCGCCAGCAGGCTGAGGCCGGCCGGCAGCAGGAGCCACGCGCGGTGCGCCCGACCTCTCATGCGGGGGCCGGCTCCGGTCCTGGTGTCAGTGCGGTCACGCGCTCCCACTCGAGGCCGGCGAAGGCGATCGCGGCGGCGGGGAAGAGCCCGTTCTCCTCGCGGTCGATGTGGGCGCGCAGCATCTTCTCGAAGACCGGGAAGAGGGTGTACGAGCCGGCGGCGACCCGGTCGAGCAGCTGGTGCAGCGCGGTGTGCTCGCGGCACAGGCCGTGCACGTGCTCGGTGAACTCGGCGTCCTCGGCCAGCACCGCGAAGAGGCCGGACTCCTCCGCCTCGGCGTGGGGCTCGAGGAGGGCACGCACCGTGGCGACGGCGGTGCTCACCAGGGCGGCGTCGCGCCCCTCGGTGGCCCGTCGCAGGTCACCCGTGGCGTTGATGATCTCGACGTGCTCGCGCATGAAGCGCCCGATGACGTCGACGCTCTCGCACCCGCAGTAGGAGCACACGGCCGGTCCTCGTTCTCGCTCGCCGGTCAGCCGCGGGTGATCTGCAGGCGCCAGGCGTCCGGGCCCTCGTCGAGGTAGGTCACCGTGATCGGGCCGAGGTCGGCCAGCTGGGCGAGCAGCGGCTTCGGGTCGTGCGGGGCGACGAGCACGAGCGAGCCGCCCTGCGGGATCGCCGACCAGGCGCCGAACACGCTGGCGTGACGGATGGCGTGCGGGATGACGCGCACGTCGAGCTCGGGGGCGTCGCCGGCGGCCTCCCCGCACCCGCAGCTGCCGGCCGCCGTGGCGGTGTGGGCGGTGACCTCGGTGAGGGGGAAGGTGGTGGGTGTGTCCATGGTGGCCTCCGGGGTGAGTATTTACTACAATGGGGTTGTGAAAAATATACCACCGCTCGGGCCGACCCCGACCCCGTTGTCGGGCGATGCGGCGCTCGAGGTGACCGATCCCTCACGCCGGCGCCTGCTGCAGGTCATCGCCCGGTGCCCGGCGTCGTCGCCGCCCAGCGTCGGCGACCTCGTCGCGACCGTCGGTGGGCACCCCAACACGACGCGCCACCACCTGCGCGTGCTCGTCGCCGCCGGGCTGGTGCTCGAGCAGCACACGCCGCCGGAAGGGGGCCGGGGTCGCCCTGCCGCCCGGTACTGCCCTGACGCGTGCCGGCCGTGCCGCCGCTGCCCCGACCCCCGGTGGTGGGGCCGCCGAGGAGTACGTGGCCCTGGCGGCGGCGTTCTCGGAGCGGCTGGCCGAGCGTGACGGTGACCCGGGCGCCGACGCCCGGGCCATCGGAAGCGCCTGGGGCGCAGGGTTGGCCGCTCGCCACGCCGCCGAGGAACCGGCCGGTGCGACGGCCGGTGAGCGGGTCGTCGGGTTGCTCGACCGGCTCGGGTTCTCGCCCGACACCGAACCCGCCGTCGGGAGCGCGTCGGGCACCACGGTGCTGCTGCGCACCTGCCCGCTGCTCGATGCGGCGCGCCGTCACCCCGAGGTGGTCTGCCAGGTGCACCTCGGGCTGGTGGCCGGCGCCCTCGAGGCGCACCACGAGCCCTCGGACGGCCTGCGGCTCGCGCCGTTCTCGCGCCCCGGGGCCTGCGAGCTCACCCTGCCCCCCACACTGGTGCGATGACCGCCGACCACCCCGACACGACGACCGGGGCGCGCGCAGCGGACCCTGCCGCGGGCACTGGTGAGGCGGACGTCCGCGGCGACGCCGCGGGACTGCTCGTCCGCGCGACGTCACCGTCGTGGTGCTGGCCGGCGGCACCTCGCGGCGGTTCGGGGCCGACAAGCTCGGCGCGCGGCTGCACGGGTCGACCGTGCTCGCGACCGTCGTCGGGTCGCTGCCGGCGAGCTGGCCCGTCGTCGTGGTCGGGACCGCCGCGCGACTGCGGTCGACCGGTCACCTGGACCCGCGAGAAGCCCGCCGGTGGTGGGCCGCTGGCCGGGGTCGCCGCCGGCGTGCTGCGCGTGCGCACCCGGCTGGTGGCCGTGGTGGCCGGCGACATGCCGTACGCCGGGCCCGCCCTGGAACGGCTGGTGGCGGCCATGCGCACGGCACCCCCGGAGGTCGGCGGAGTGGTGGCGACCGACGACGCCGGGTTCGCCAACCCGCTGCTCGCTGCCTACCGCACGTCAGCGGTGCGCGCGGCGCTGCCCATCCCGGCGGCGAACCGCCCCGCGAAGCTGCTGCTCGAGGTGCCCCACGTCGAGCTGCGGGTCACCGGCCCGGCCGGCCGCGACGTCGACACCCCGGCCGACCTCCACGACCTCGAGGCCCGCCCCGACCCCACCTGACCGCCCGTCATCCGGAGTTGGGTGCTGAGGTGGTCGCGGGGGCAGCCACCTGAGCACCCAACTCGCGGAGGCGAACCCGGCGTCCGGCTCCGGGCGCGAAGCGGCCCTGCCCGACAGAGCGGGCAGGGCCGTTCGTGTCACGCCGCGCGGCCCCGCCCCGCAGGGGGAGGCAGGGCCGCGAGGACGAGGGTCAGCCGGGCTTGGGGGCACCCGGTCGGGCGTAGCGCCACCAGGTGATGCCGACGCACATGACGGCCCAGGCGATGCCGATCGAGTAGAAGGCCACCGGGCCCAGGGTGGTCACGCCGACGCCGAAGAAGAACGGTCCGAAGGCCGCGATGGCCGCCGTCCACCCGATGACGCCACCGGCCTGGCGGCGCTCGAAGATCATCGGCATCTGCTTGAAGGTCGAGGCGTTGCCGATGCCGGCGAACAGGAAGATCGCGAGCATCCCGTAGAGGAACTGGTGGAAGCCGGCGTCGAGCGCGGCCGCGGAGCTGGTGTCCGGGGTGAGCGCGGGGATCGTGTAGGCGATCGACGCGACGATGCCGATGCCGGACACGAGGGTCCAGACGGCGCCACCGGTGCGGTCGGTGAGCGGGGCGAACACGACCCGCGCGGCGGCCCCGATGAGTGGGCCGAGGAAGACGTACTTCACGGCATCCGGGACGGCGTAGCCGGCGATGAGGACGGTGGCCGAGGCGCCGGACCCCTGGACGATGTCGGTGTTGCCGCTGCCGTAGAGGTTGGCCATGAGCAGGCCGAACTGCGCGGCGAGGCCGGAGAACGTGCCGAACGTCATGATGTAGAGGATCGTCATCCACCAGGTGTCCTGGTTGCGGAAGATGTCGAACTGCTGGCGGATGTTCGCCTTGACCGGCACCGACTTCAGCATCGTCCAGGCGAGGACGGCGCCGACCACCATGAGCGGGATCCACACGAAGGCGGCGTTCTGGTACCAGACGGTCGCGGGCGGCTTGCCCGACACGGTCATCTGCTGGCTGCCGCCGAAGACCGCGAGCGCCGAGATCGCGATGAGGTAGGGCGTGAGCAGCTGCACGAACGAGACGCCGAAGTTGCCGAGCCCGGCCTGCAGGCCGAGCGCCGTGCCCTGCTTGCGCTTGGGGAAGAAGTACGACGTGCTCGGCATGAAGCCGGAGAACGCGCCGCCGCCGATGCCGGCGAGGAAGGCCAGCACCATGAGCTCCCAGTAGGGGGCGGTGGGCGACTGCACGCGCACGCCCCAGCCGAGGGTCGACGCGATGAGCAGCAGGGTGGTCAGCGAGACCATCTTCCGGGTGCCCATGATCGGCGGCAGGGTCATCCACACGAGGCGGAAGAGGCCGGCCGCGAGGCCCGGCATGGCGGCCATCCAGTACAGCTGGTTCTTCGTGAAGTCGTAGCCGAGGGCGTTGAGCTTGGGGATGATCGCGCTCGGGAGGAACCACGCGACGAACGCGAGGGTCAGGCAGAACGTCGTGATCCAGAGCGTGCGCCAGGCCAGGGACTGGTCCCAGGTCTGCTCGTTCTCGGGATCCCAGGACTCCAGCCACTCGCCCTTGCGGGCCGGTGCGTGGGACGTGCTCATGGCGGTCTCTCCTTGGGCGGGGCCGGGGTGGCCGGGTGGTCAGCGGGTGGCCGCGACGGCGGCCGTGGTCTCGAGGTTGCGGGCGAGCTCGGGCGACTCCTGGTGCAGCATCCGCACCACGGTCAGGTGCATCCAGACGAAGCAGGTGCTCGTGAGCAGGAAGAGGACGAAGAAGGTGGAGGTCGGGAAGCCGGACCAGACCTTGGTGTAGGCGAACAGCAGCGGGAGCACGAAGCCACCGAGGCCGCCGAACATGCCGACCAGGCCGCCGACCGAGCCGACGTTGTCGGGGAAGTACTCGGGGATGTGCTTGTAGACGGCGGCCTTGCCGACGCCCATCGCGCAGCCGAGCACGAAGATGAGGATGGCGAACGGCACCAGGCCCAGCGCGTACCCGAGGTGGTCGGTCTGCGAGCCGTCGGCGTGGGCGATGACGAGGTGGCCGTTGGGCATCATCAGGATGCCGGTGGTCACCGCCATCACCGCGAAGGTCCAGTACATGACCCGGCGGGCGCCCCACCGGTCGGAGAACCAGCCGCCGACCGGTCGCAGCAGGGATGCCGGGAAGATGAACGTCGCGCTGAGCAGGGCGGCCTCCGCCAGGGGGATGTCGTAGTTGTCGACGTAGTACTTCGGCAGCCAGGCGGCGAGGGCCACGTAGGCGCCGAAGACGGCGGCGTAGTAGAGGCTGAACCGCCACACCCGCACGTGCCGCAGCGGGGCGAGCATCTCGCGCACCGGCTTGCCGGCGCCGGCGCGGCGGTCGTGGCGCGGCACGATCGACGAAGGTCAGCGCGGCGACGACGACGAGGGCCACCGTGTAGAAGGCGGGGAAGATCCGCCAGCCGCCGGGGAAGATGCCGAGGTAGGTGGCGCCGGCCGTGCCCGCGATGATCGTCGGGAGCAGCACGATGAGCAGCTTGGTGACCGAGGCGCCGATGTTGCCGGCGCCGAAGACGCCGAGCGCGAAGCCCTGGCGGTCCTTCGGGAACCAGGCCGCGTTCCACGAGATGCCGACGCTGAACAGGTTGCCGGCGAACCCGACGAGGAACGCCAGGCCCAGCAGCGGCAGGTAGCTCGTGGCCTGGGTGATGAAGAAGCAGGGGATCGCGGTGAGCAGCAGCATCGCCACGGTGACGACGCGGCCGCCGACCCGGTCGGTGAGCATGCCGGCCGGCAGCCGCCAGAGCGAGCCGTTGAGCACCGCGACGGCGCTGATCCAGGCGCAGCTGCGGGTCGGAGAGCCCGAGCTCCTTCTGGATCGGCACGCCGAGGATGCCGAACATCAGCCAGACCGCGAACATCAGGGTGAACGCGAGGGTCGACATCGTGAGCACCCGCTTGGCCCCACCGGAGACGTGGCCCCGACCGGCATCCGCGACGGGAGGCACCTGCTGGGCCACCGGCTCGGTCAACAGCTGGGTCATCTCGGGTCCTCCATTTGGATGAAACGGATCCTCTAAACTCCGACACCGGGACCGTACACCCGTGCTCCCCACGCGGCCAGACAGGTGTGCCTTACCTCTCAGGGCCGCCTCAGTCGTACTCCCGATCGTGCTCAGCGTCAACCGGTAGGCGGGCCAGCCAGGGTCTGGCGGCCACCTGTTACGGTGTGGTTCGATGGAGAGGAACGGATTCCTCCAATCTCGCAAGGAGTGACATGACGACCGACCCGCAGCCCAACGCCGCCGCGCTGCTCGCGTCGCCCGTCCGCCGCCAGATCGTCGACGCGCTCGCCCTCGCCGACGGCGACGCCGACACCCCGGGGTTCACCGCCGCCGAGCTCGGCGCCGAGGTCGGCCTGCACGTCACGACCGTGCGCTTCCACCTCGACCAGCTCGTCGCGGCCGGCCTCGTCGAGTCGGCGGTGCGCCGCGAGGGCGGGGCCGGCCGGCCGCGCAAGGTCTACACCCTGGCGCCCGGCTCGCTCGACGACGTCGACGCCCGCGCCGAGGCCGACCACCTGCGGCTGCTCAGCGGCCTGCTCGCGTCGACCCTGACCCAGGGCGTGGGCGGCCACGCGATGACCCCGGCCGAGGCCGGGCGACGCTGGGCGGTCGAGCACGTCGCGCCCGAGCAGGGCTCCCCGCCCGCCGACACCCCCGGCCGGTGGCTCGGCAAGCTGGCCCAGATGATCGACGTGCTCCAGGAGTGGGGCTACACCCCCGAGCTGAAGACGTCCGAGGGGGGCCGGGTCGCCGAGGTCACCCTGGCCCACTGCCCCTTCCTCGACCTGGCTCGCGCGAACCCCGCAGTCGTCTGCGGTATCCATCGCGGCCTGATTGCGGGATCGTTGGCCCAGCTGGGGGAGTCCGCGACGCGGGTCAGCCTCGAGCCGTTCGTCGACGACACCACCTGCATCGCGCACGTGAGCACCACGACACCCTTCCGCACCACCGCACCGAAGGAGTCCACATGAGTGCCGCCCTGGACGGACCGCTGAGCGCCACCCTCGTCGGCACCCGCCGCTACTTCACGCGGTCCGAGGTGTCCGAAGGACAACCGCTCGATCCACGCCACCGGCGGTCGGTCGGGCGACGCGTTCTACCGCGACCGCTGGTCGCACGACAAGGTCGTCCGCAGCACGCACGGGGTCAACTGCACCGGCTCGTGCTCGTGGAAGGTCTACGTCAAGGACGGCATCATCACCTGGGAGGCGCAGCAGACCGACTACCCGTCGACCGGCGCAGACCGCCCCGAGTACGAGCCCCGCGGCTGCCCGCGCGGTGCCGCCTTCAGCTGGTACACCTACTCGCCCACCCGGGTTCGCTACCCCTACGTGCGCGGCGTGCTGCTCGAGATGTACCGCGAGGCCAAGCGCGCCGTCGGTGGCGACCCGGTCGTCGCCTGGGCCTCGGTGGTCCAGGACCCCGAGAAGGCGAAGCGCTACAAGTCGGCCCGCGGCAAGGGCGGCCTGGTCCGCTCGTCGTGGGAGGAGGTCGTCGAGATCATCGCGGCCGCCCACGTCTACACGATCAAGCGGTGGGGCCCCGACCGGATCGCCGGCTTCTCGCCGATCCCCGCGATGTCGCCGGTCTCGTACGCCTCCGGTGCCCGCTTCCTCGAGCTCATCGGCGCACCGATGCTCTCGTTCTACGACTGGTACGCCGACCTGCCGAACGCCTCGCCGCAGATGTTCGGCGACCAGACCGACGTGCCCGAGTCGGGCGACTGGTGGGATGCCGGCTACCTCATCATGTGGGGGTCGAACGTGCCGATGACGCGCACGCCCGACGCCCACTGGATGACCGAGGCGCGCTACCGCGGCCAGAAGGTCGTCGCGGTCTCGCCCGACTACGCCGAGAACGTCAAGTTCGCCGACGAGTGGGTCGCCTCCGCCCCCGGCACCGACGGCGCCCTCGCGATGGCGATGGGGCACGTCATCCTCAAGGAGTTCTTCGTCGACCAGCAGGTCCCCTTCTTCACCGACTACAACCAGAAGTACACCGACCTGCCCTTCCTCGTCGTCGCTGGAGCCCGACCCGACGGATGCCGGGTCGGCCGCCGACGGGCCCGCCTACCGCCCGGGCAAGTACCTCGTGGCCGGTGACCTCGACATCCCCGAGGCGACGCTCCGAGAACGCGATGTGGAAGCCGGCCCTGATCGACGGGCGCACCGGCGAGGTCGCCATCCCCCGCGGCTCGATCGGCTTCCGCTACGGCGAGGAGAGCTGGGGGAAGTGGAACCTCGACCTCGGCGGGATCGAGCCGGTGCTCTCGCTGCACGACACGGCCACCGAGACCGCGCGAATCGTGTTGCCGCGCTTCGACTCCTACGACGGCAAGGTCGCGCACGTGTCGCGCGGTGTCCCGGTGCGGCGCATCGGTGGCCGCCTCGTCACCACCGTGCTCGACCTGATGCTCGCGCAGTACGGCGTCAGCCGCCCCGGGATGCCGGGCACCTGGCCCGCCGACTACGACGACCCGTCGACGCCGGCCACGCCGGCCTGGCAGGAGGAGATCACCTCCGTGCCGGCCGAGCAGGTCATCCGGCTGGCCCGCGAGTGGGCGCAGAACGCGATCGACACCACCGGCCGCGGCATGATCCTGATGGGCGCCGGCACCAACCACTGGTTCCACTCCGACCAGATCTACCGCGCGATGCTCGTGCTCACCACGATCACCGGCTGCCAGGGCCGCAACGGTGGCGGCTGGGCGCACTACGTCGGCCAGGAGAAGGTGCGCCCGATCATGGGCTTCCAGCACATGGCCTTCGCCCTGGACTGGCAGCGCCCGCCGCGGCACATGAACCAGACCGCGTACTGGTACGTCAACACCAGCCAGTACCGGTACGACACCTTCACCGCCGACGACGTCGACGCCGGCACCGGCGTCTTCGCGGGCAAGGGCGTCATGGACCTGCTCGCCCAGTCGGTGCGGCTCGGCTGGACCCCCAGCTACCCCACCTTCAACCGCAGCAGCCTCGACCTCGTCGACGAGGCCGAGGCCGCGCGGATGACGCCGGCCAACTACGTGGTCGACCAGCTGAAGTCCGGCGCCCTGAACTTCGCCGTCGAGGACCCCGAGGCCGAGGAGAACCACCCGCGCATCCTCAGCCTGTGGCGGGCCAACCTGCTCGGCTCGAGCGCCAAGGGCAACGAGTACTTCCTCAAGCACCTGCTCGGCACCGACAACGCCGTCACCGCCGAGCAGGCCCCGCCCGACAAGCGCCCCGAGGGCATCGCCTGGCCCGACGACGTGCCCGAGGGCAAGCTCGACCTGCTGATGACGATCGACTTCCGGATGACCAGCTCGACGCTGTTCTCCGACGTCGTGCTGCCGGCGGCCACCTGGTACGAGAAGCACGACATCAACACCACCGACATGCACCCGTTCGTGCACTCGTTCAACCCGGCGATCTCCCCGCCCTGGCAGTCCAAGACCGACTGGGAGGCCTGGAAGGCGATCGCGAAGAAGTTCTCCGAGCTCGCCGTCGACCACCTCGGCACCCGCCGCGACGTCGTCGCCAAGCCGCTGTGGCACGACACCCCCGAGGCCATGGCCACCGTGCACGGCGTCGTCAAGGACTGGCGCAAGGGCGAGTGCGAGCCGGTGCCGGGCAAGACCCTGCCGGTGCTCGCCGTCGTCGAGCGCGAGTTCGCCAAGACCTACGAGAAGATGACGTCGATCGGCCCGCTGCTGGAGTCGGTGGGCATGCTGACCAAGGGCGTGCCGTACGCCGTGAACCGCGAGGTCGACATCCTGCGCCGCCGCAACGGGGTGGTCCACCACGGCGCCGGCGCCGGCCAGCCCAAGCTGGAGACCGACATCCACGTCGCCGACGCGATCCTGCACCTGTCGGGCACGACGAACGGCCACCTCGCCACCCACGGCTTCAGGAACGTCGAGAAGCGCACCGGCACCAAGCTGGCCGACCTCTCGGCCGAGCACGAGGGCAAGCAGATCACCTTCGCCGACACCCAGGTCGCGCCCGGTCCCGGTCATCACCTCACCGGAGTGGTCGGGCTCGGAGTCCGGCGGGCGCCGGTACGCGCCGTTCACGATCAACATCGAGCGGCTCAAGCCGTTCCACACCCTCACCGGGCGCCAGCAGTTCTACCTCGACCACGACTGGATCCTCGGCATGGGTGAGGCGCTGCCGGTCTACCGGCCACCGCTGAACATGACCGAGCTGTTCGGCGAGACCGGCGCTCGGCGAGCAGAACGCCCTCGGGGTGTCGGTGCGCTACCTCACGCCGCACAACAAGTGGTCGATCCACAGCGAGTACCAGGACAACCTCTTCATGCTCAGCCTCTCGCGCGGTGGCCAGACGATCTGGATGTCCGACCTCGACGCCGAGAAGATCGGGGTCAAGGACAACGACTGGATCGAGGCGGTCAACCGCAACGGCGTGGTCGCGGCCCGCGCGATCGTCTCGCACCGGATGCCGGAGGGCACGGTCTACATGCACCACGCCCAGGACCGGCTCATCGACGTGCCGCTCACCGAGACCAACGGCAGGCGCGGCGGCATCCACAACTCGCTCACCCGGATCATGATGAAGCCGAGCCACATGATCGGCGGCTACGCCCAGCTCGCCTACTTCTTCAACTACATCGGGCCGACCGGCAACAACCGCGACGAGGTCACGATGATCCGCACGCCGCTCGAACCAGAAGGTCGTGTACTGACATGCGCGTCATGGCCCAGATGGCGATGGTGATGAACCTCGACAAGTGCATCGGCTGCCACACCTGCTCGGTCACCTGCAAGCAGGCGTGGACCAACCGGGCCGGCACCGAGTACGTCTGGTTCAACAACGTCGAGACCCGGCCCGGGCCTGGGCTACCCGCGCGGCTACGAGGACCAGGACGAGTGGCAGGGCGGCTGGGTGCATGAAGAACGGCCGGCTCCAGCTGCGCGCCGGCGGCCGGCTCAAGAAGCTGCTCACGATCTTCAGCAACCCCAAGATGCCCTCGATCCACGACTACTACGAGCCGTGGACCTACGACTACGAGACCCTGCTCAACGCGCCGGCGCAGAAGAACTTCCCGGTGGCGCGGCCCCATTCGCTGATCTCGGGCAAGCCGATCAACGTGTCGTGGAGCGCCAACTGGGACGACGACCTCGGCGGCTCGCAGGAGCACGCGGCCAAGGACGTCATGCTGCGCGGCATCGAGGACAAGGTGAAGTTCGAGTTCGAGCAGACCTTCATGTTCTACCTGCCGCGGATCTGCGAGCACTGCCTCAACCCGTCGTGCGCGGCGTCGTGCCCGAGCGGCGCGATCTACAAGCGCGAGGAGGACGGCATCGTCCTGGTCGACCAGGACCGCTGCCGCGGCTGGCGGATGTGCATCACCGGCTGCCCGTACAAGAAGATCTACTTCAACCACAAGACCGGCAAGGCCGAGAAGTGCACGTTCTGCTACCCGCGGATCGAGGTCGGCATCCCGACGGTGTGCTCGGAGACCTGCGTGGGCCGGCTGCGCTACATCGGGCTGGTGCTCTACGACGCCGACAAGGTGCTCGAGGCGGCGTCGGCACCCGACGACGTCGACCTCTACGAGTCGCAGCTCGGGGTGTTCCTCGACCCCGAGGACCCCGAGGTGCGGCGCGCGGCGGAGGCGGCCGGCATCCCCGGTGACTGGGTCGAGGCGGCCCGCCGCAGCCCGGTCAAGAAGCTGATCATGGACTACAAGGTGGCGCTGCCGCTGCACCCGGAGTACCGCACGATGCCGATGGTCTGGTACATCCCGCCGCTGTCGCCGGTCGTCGACGTCATCAAGGACACCGGCTACGACGCGGAGGACGTCGACAACCTCTTCGGGGCGATCGACACCCTGCGCATCCCGGTCGAGTACCTCGCGAACCTGTTCACCGCCGGCGACGTCGCCCCGGTCAACGGGGTGCTCAAGAAGCTCGCCGCGATGCGGTCCTACATGCGCGACATCAACCTCGGCCGCGACCCCCGCGACGAGATCCCGGCCGCGGTCGGGATGGAGGGCGAGGACATGTACGAGATGTTCCGCCTGCTCGCCCTGGCCAAGTACGACGAGCGCTACGTCATCCCCACGGCGCACGCCGAGCAGGCGCACGCGCTCGAGGAGCTCGCCACCGACTGCGCGGTCTCGGAGTACGGCGGCGGCCAGGAGATCTTCGGCGAGGGGTCCGGGGCCGCACCGACCCCGGTCGCCGTCGAGAACTTCCGGATGCTGCAGCAGACCCAGTCCGCCGACACGATGGAGGCGCTGCCCTCCGACAACCCGCTGCGCGGCCGGGTCAACCTGCTCAACTGGGACGGCAAGGGGATGCCGGACGGCATCTTCCCGCAGGGCGACCCGCGGTCCGGCGACGGGGCCGAGCGATGAAGTGGCGCCGGCACCGCGACGCGCAGCCCGGCATCAGCGAAGCAGGCCCTGGCCGACACCTGGCAGGTCGTCTCGCTGCTGCTCGACTACCCCGACGAGGTGCTCGTGTCGCGGGTGCCGATGCTGCGTGGCGTCGTCGAGGCGCTGCCCGACGCCCAGCGCGAGCCGCTGACCGAGATGCTCGACACCCTCGAGCACGGCGACCTCGGTGAGCTGCAGCAGGAGTACGTCGACACCTTCGACGTCACCCGCAAGTGCTCGCTGCACCTGACCTACTTCACCCAGGGCGACACCCGCCGCCGCGGGGTGGCCCTGGTGCGAGTTCAAGCAGGCCTACCGCAAGGCCGGGGTCGAGTTCGACTCCGACGCCGAGCTGCCCGACCACCTCTGCGTCGTGCTCGAGTTCGGCGCCGTGCAGGACTGGGCCACCGCGTGGCACCTGCTGATCCGGCCACCGGGTGGGCGTCGAGGTGCTCAAGGCCGGTCTGGCACAGCGCGGCTCACCGTGGCTGCCGGCGATCCAGGCGCTGCGCTCGACCCTGCCCGAGCTCGACGGCGACGACCAGACCGCCCTGATGCGCCTCGTCGCCGAGGGCCCGCCCCAGGAGGAGGTCGGGCTCGAGCCGTACGCCATCGACCCCCGCCTGAACCCCCGGCCCGACCCCGTCGACACCACCGCGATGCTCGGCACGACGATCCCCGTAGGAGCCCCCCGATGACCGTGTTCCTGTGGGTGATCGTGCCGTACGTGTGCCTGGCGGTGTTCGTCGTCGGTCACTTCTGGCGCTACCGCTACGACAAGTTCGGCTGGACCACCCGCTCCAGCCAGCTCTACGAGGACCGGCTGCTGCGCATCGGCAGCCCGCTGTTCCACTTCGGGATGCTCGGGGTGGTGGCCGGTCACGTCATCGGGCTGGTCGTCCCGCAGGTGTGGACCAACGCCCTGGGCCTGAGCCCGCACGCGTACCACGTGATCGCGCTCGCCGGCGGCATCCCCGCGGGCATCGCGGCGGTCGCCGGGCTCGCGATCCTGGTCTACCGGCGGCGCACCACCGGGCCGGTCTTCTCGGCCACCACGGTCAACGACAAGGTCATGTACGCCGTGCTCGGCAGCGTCATCGTGCTGGGCATGTGGAACACCATCGCGGGCAGCCTGCTGGAGTTCGGCGGCGAGTACAACTACCGCGAGGGCGTCAGCGTCTGGTTCCGCAGCATCTTCCTGCTCCAGCCGAAGCCCGAGCTGATGGCCGCGGCGCCGCTGGGGTTCCAGCTGCACGCCCTGCTCGCGTTCCTGCTCTTCGCGATGTGGCCGTTCACCCGGCTGGTGCACGTGTTCTCGGCACCGATCGGGTACCTCACCCGCCCCTACCTGGTCTACCGCTCGAAGGACGAGCGGCCCGGCCGCGGCTCGGGCAACCGGGCCCCCCAGCGGGGTTGGGAGAAGCCCGAGCTGAGCAAGAAGTGACCCGATCCAGCCGTCGACGTCCCGCGACCGCTGATGCGCGGCCGGACGTCACGCGCCGGACCCTCGAAGAGGAGCCGATGACCGACCTCACGGCCGCCGAGCAGCACTGGCACGACTGGATCCACGACGCGTGCGTCGCGCTCGACGTCGACCCGGGCGCGGTCGACGTGACCGGCATCCACGCCCTGACCCGCGACATCGCGCACGACGTCGCCCGGCCGATGGCCCCGGTCGGGTCCTACATCCTCGGGCTGGCCGTCGGGGCCCGCGCCGCGCGGGGCGAGCCGGTCGACCCGGCGGCGCTCACCGCGGCGATGCGCTCCACCTTCCCGGGTCGAGAGTAGAGAACACGCCGCGCGCCTCGAACGGCACGCGGCGTGTTCTCTACTCTCGACGAGGGGAGCGCGCGGGTCAGAAGGTGATGCCGCGGGCCGCGAACCTGGCCTTGACCAGCGCCGCCGCCGCCGTGCCCTGGTTCGCGAGGGCCTTGGCGTAGGTCGCCTTCGCCGCGGCCGAGAACGAGGTGTCGGGCGCGTAGTCGAACTGGCTGTCGACGAGCGTGCGGTCCCAGTCGGCGGTGGTGAAGCCGAGGCCGGGGTAGCCCTGGCGGATCTCCCAGAGCGCCTGGCTCCAGATCTGGCCGTCGAAGTGCACCTCGCCCTTCTTGTCGGCCACCGTGAGGCCGGTGTCGAAGCGGCGGATGCAGTGCGGCGCGGAGGTGTACGACGTGGCGTCCCAGTCCATCGGGCACGCCTCCTCGGCCTTCACCGGCCAGCCGTACTGCGCGGCGGCCGCGAGCCCGACCGACACCGCGAGGTAGTCGCCGAACGACTCGCCGATCGAGCCGGCCTCCTCACTCGTGCCGAAGCCGGGCACCTGGGCGTCGTGCACCGCGTGGCCGTACTCGTGCACGATCACCTCGGCGTCCTCCGCGTCGTCGACCCCGCCCTTGCCGAAGCGCAGGTAGTCGTGCTTGTCCCAGGAGAACGAGTTGTCGACGCCGTACTGGTCGATGCGCACGTCCTGGCTCTCCATGTTGACCGGGCGCAGGGTGTGGCCGAAGCCGAGCGACTGCAGGTACTCCTGGGCCTGGTTGACCCAGAAGTAGGCCATCACCTGCTCGAACCGGTCGTCGTCGCGCAGGTAGGAGAAGGTGTTCGTGGTGCTGTAGGCGGCCGGGCCGGTGTTGCCGCGCACGTTGGCCCAGGAGCCGACGAGGCGGCCCGAGCCGTCGAGGTTGCGCAGCGCGACCGTGGCGTACTGGCTGAGCGGGACGGCGGCGGCCGAGTCGTTCTGGTCGGTCAGCGACTGGTTCCCGGACGACTGCACCGGGTTCACCATGAAGACGCTGCCCGTGCCGGTCGTGCTGCCGCTGCCGGGCTTCGTCGCGGACGCGGGGGATGCCGCGACGAGGGTGGCGGCGAGCGACGCGCCGATCGCGAGGGCCAGGGCTGGTCTGGTCCGGGACTGCTTCACGGTGGCCTCGCATTCGTCGGGTGGGGGCCGGTCGGCCACCGGCGACGGTACACCTCGAGACGGGCCTGTGGGCCTGTGCGAGTTGGGTGCTCAGCTGGTCGCCGGAGCAGCCACCTCGCACCCGACGGCCGGGCAGGGTCAGCCCAGCTCGTAGATGCGGGACTCCCACGGCAGCAGGTCGAGGCCCTCGCGCCCCGGGTGCGTGGCCAGCAGCACGGTGGCGCCCGCGAGGTCGGGGAGGTCGGCGGCATCCGCCGTGACGGGCTGCGACGAGCAGTTGGCGAGCACGACCAGCCGACCGGGGTCGCCCTCGCGCACGATGACCCAGAGCTGCGGGTGGTCGGGCAGCAGCAGCTCGAACCGGCCGTCGACGACGAGGGGGTTGTCGTGGCGCAGGGCGATCAGGGCGCGGTAGTGGTTGAAGACGGATGCCGGGTCGGCCTGCGCCGCAACGGCATTGATCTCGCTGTGGTTGGGGTTCACGGGCAGCCAGGGGGTGCCGGTCGTGAAGCCACCGTGCGGCCCGGCATCCCACTGCATCGGGGTGCGCGCGTTGTCGCGCCCCTTGAGCGCGAGGGCGGCCATCACCGTCTCGGGCAGCGCCCCGGACAGCAGGGCCTGCTCGTGGTGGCGGAGCGACTCGATGTCGCGGTACTCGTCGATCGACGCGAAGGGGGCGTTCGTCATCCCCAGCTCCTCGCCCTGGTAGACGTACGGCGTGCCGCGGTGCAGGTGCAGCACGGTGCCGAGCGTCTTCGCCGAGGCCACCCGGTGCTCGGGGGAGTCGTCGCCGAACCGGGTCACCGCGCGGGGCTGGTCGTGGTTGTTCCAGTACAGCGAGTTCCAGCCGACGTCGGCGAGCCCCTCCTGCCACGCGGCGAGGTTGCGCTTGAGCGCCGGCAGGGGGAGCGGCACGATGTCCCACTTGGCGCCGCCGGGCCGCACGTCGAGGTCGACGTGCTCGAAGGTGAAGACCATGTCGAGCTCGCGGCGCTCCGGGTCGGTGAACCGCCGGGCCAGCTCGATCGTCGAGCCCGGCATCTCGCCGACCGTCAGCAGGTGCCCCGCGGCGAGCCCCACCTCGCGGTTCATCTCGGCCAGGAACTCCTCCAGTCGCGGCCCGTTCGAGACCGCGGCGTGCGCCGACCCGAACCGCCCGCCGGGGGGCACCGGGCCGTCGGGCAGGGTGGGGTCGCGCGAGATGAGGTCGATGACGTCCATCCGGAAGCCGTCGACGCCCCGGTCGACCCACCAGCGCATCATCGCGTAGACGGCCTGCCTGACCTGCGGGTTCTCCCAGTTCAGGTCGGGCTGCTTGCGCGAGAACAGGTGCAGGTAGTACTCGCCGCTCGCCTCGTCGAGCTCCCAGGCCGGGCCGGAGAACACCGACTCCCAGTTGGTCGGCTCGGCGCCCTCGGTGCCGGGTGCGTGGCCGGGGCGGGCCGGCCGCCACCAGTACCAGTCGCGCTTGGGCGAGGCCGGGTCGCGGGACTCGACGAACCACGGGTGCTCGTCGGAGGTGTGGTTGACGACGAGGTCCATGACCAGCCGGATGCCGCGCGCGTGGCACCCCGCGATGAGCGCGTCGAGGTCGGCCAGGGTGCCGAAGAGCGGGTCGACGTCCTGGTAGTCGCTGATGTCGTAGCCGTTGTCGTCCATCGGCGAGCGGTAGACGGGCGACAGCCAGAGCACGTCGATGCCGAGCCGTTCGAGGTGGTCGAGGTGCGCGGTGATGCCGGGCAGGTCGCCGACCCCGTCGCCGTCGCTGTCGGCGAACGAGCGCGGGTACACCTGGTAGACCACGGCGGTGCGCCACCAGTCGGCCGGCCGGCTCTCGGTGCCGACGGGGGCCTCGCTCGGGGTGCTCACACCATCCACCCTGCCCCAGGTGGCCCCCGTTTCCGAGTTGGGTGCTCAGGTGGCTGCCCGGGGAGCCACCTGAGCACCCAACTCGGGCGGAATCCTTCACGCGATCTCCACCTGTCGGGTGGAGGGGCCCGACGTGCCCCGCCGCTACTGTGGCGGTCGTGGAGGCAGTGGTGCGGGCGGAGGGGCTCACCAAGGACTACGGTTCGGTGCTGGCCCTGGACGCGCTGACCCTCGAGATCGGCGGCGGCACCACCGGGCTGGTCGGCGCCAACGGGGCGGGGAAGTCGACCCTGCTGAAGATCCTGCTCGGGCTGATCCCGCCGACCGGTGGCAGGGCCCACGTGCTCGGGCCACGACATCGCCACCGACGGCGAGGCCATCCGGGCGGCCGTGGGCTACCTGCCCGAGCACGACTGCCTGCCGCCCGACGTCAGCGCGAGCGACTTCGTCGTGCACATGGCGATGATGTCGGGGCTGCCCCGGGTCGCCGCCCGCGAGCGCGCCGCCGAGGTGCTGCGCCACGTCGGCCTCGCCGAGGAGCGCTACCGCCCGATGGGTGGCTACTCCACCGGCATGAAGCAGAAGGCCAAGCTCGCCCAGGCCCTCGCGCACGACCCGCGGCTGGTGCTGCTCGACGAGCCGACCAACGGGCTCGACCCGGCCGCCCGCGACGAGATGCTCGGCCTGGTGCGCCGCATCGGCCACGACTTCGGCATCGCGGTGATCGTCACCTCGCACCTGCTCGGCGAGCTCGAGCGGGTCAGCGACAACGTCGTGGTGCTCGACGGCGGCCGGCTGCTGCGGGCCTCGCGCACCGACGAGTTCCTCGACGCCACCGGCGTGCTGCTCGTCGAGGTGCTCGGCGACGACGCCCAGGCCCGGATGGCGGCGGCCCTCACCGGCGCCGGCGTCACCACGACCCGGCGCGGCGGCATGCTCACCGTCGACGCGACCGACCGCCCGGATGCCGTGCGCGACCTGATCCGCGACACCGCCGGTGACCTCGGGCTGGGTCTGGTGCGGCTCCAGGTCGACCACCGCCGCATCGAGGACGTCTTCGCCGACCCCGACACCGACCCCGATGCCGACCTGGCGCGACACGACACCCGCGCACCCCCACGGAGGTGCCCGATGACCGACCCCTCGGCCGCGACGCCCGCGGGCGGCAGCGTCATCCACGACCTCGGGCTACCGGCCCTACACCGGGCCCCGGCTCGGTGCGGGGGCCATCGCCCGCGCGCTGACCCTCACCGGGTTCCGCAACGCCTTCGGGCTGGGCCGCTCGGGCAGGTCGAAGGTGCTGCCCTTCGTGCTGCTCGCCCTGAACCTGCTGCCGGCCGTCATCATCGGCGGCGTGATGGCCTTCGCCGGCCTCGACGAGCTGCCGATCGGGTACGCGCAGTACGCGTCGACCACCCAGGTGCTCGCTCGGCATCTTCGTGGCGTCGCAGGCCCCGGTGCTCTTCTCGCGCGACCTGCGGCACGGCACCATCTCGCTGTACCTCGCCCGGCCGCTGCGGTCGAGCGCCTACGCCGTGTCGCGCTGGGCGGCGCTGCTCGGCGCCACCCTGGTGTTCCTGCTGCTGCCCCTCGTCATCCTCTACGCCGTGGCCCTGCTCGGTGAGCTCGACGTCGCCGAGCAGACCCGCCAGGTCGGCATCGCGCTCGGCCTCGCCCTGCTGCTCGCCCTGTCGCTCACCGGGATCGCGGGCCTCATCGCCTCGTGGTCGACCCGCCGCGGCTTCGCGGTGGTGGCCACGATCGCCCTGCTGGTCATCGCCAACGGCATCGTCACCGCCGTCCAGGGCATCTCCGGCGAGGAGGGCAAGCCGGAGGTCGGCGAGGTCGCCGGCCTGTTCTCGCCGTACTCGCTCTACCGCGGTCTGATCGGCGCGTGGGCCGACGCCGACACCCCGACGCCGCCGACGTCGACCGGCGATGGAGCTCGCCTACGTGGGCGTCTTCGTCGGGCTCTCGGCGGCCTGCCTCGCCGCGCTGGTGTGGCGCTACCGGCGGGTGGCGACCGCATGAGCGTGCTCACCCTCGACCAGACGTCGCGCTGGTACGGCAACGTCGTCGCGGTCAACGGCATCTCGATGACGGTCGCGCCCGGGCGTCACCGGCCTGCTCGGCCCGAACGGCGCCGGCAAGACGACGATCATCGCCCTGATGTCCGGGTTCCTCGCCCCGTCGGCGGGCACCGTCACCCTCGACGGCGAGCCGGTCTGGCGGCACACCGAGGCCTACCGCACCATCGGCCTGGTGCCCGAGCGCGAGCTGAGCTTCGGCTACCTCACCGGGCGCCAGTTCGTGCTCGCCAACGCCGAGCTGCACGGCCTCGACGACCCCGGCGCCGCCACCGAGCGGGCCCTCGACATCGTCGAGATGGGCGAGCCCGCCGGCCGCCGGATCGGCACCTACTCCAAGGGCATGCGCCAGCGGGTCAAGCTCGCCTCGGCGCTGGTGCACGACCCCGCGGTGCTGCTGCTCGACGAGCCGTTCAACGGCGTCGACCCGCGCCAGCGGCTGCACCTGATGGCCCTGCTGCGCCGGATGGGCGGCGAGGGGCGCACCGTGCTGTTCAGCTCGCACATCCTCGAGGAGGTCGAGCAGGTCGCCCGGCAGATCGAGGTCGTGGTGTCCGGGCGGCACGCGGCGTCGGGCGACTTCGGCCAGATCCGCAAGCTGATGACCGACCGCCCGGTGCAGTACGTCGTGATGGCCGACGACGACCGCCGCCTCGCGGCATCCCTCATCGCCGAGCCCTCGGTCGTCGCCGTCGCGCTGCGCTCGCGCCGGCGGCGTCGACGTCTCGGTCACCGACTTCGGCGCGTTCGCGCGTGCGGCTGCCGCGGGTGGCGCGCGAGCACGGCATCCGGATCAACGAGCTGACCCCCACCGACGAGTCGCTCGAGAGCGTCTTCGCCTACCTGGTGGGGGGCTGAGCGATGAACCGCACCCTGCTGCGCCTGTCGACGCAGGCCCTCTTCGGCCGCCGACGGGGCATCGTGCTCGCTGCTCATCGCCGGCGCGCTCCTCGTGCTCGCCGTGCTGGTGCGGCTGCTCACCGACGGCGAGGTCGGGCTCGAGGCGGTGGTCGGGGCTCGGGTTCACGCTGGCCCTGCCGCTCGTCGCGCTGCTCGCCGCCACGGCCGTGCTCGGCCCCGAGATCGACGACGGCTCGGTCGTCTACCTGCTCGCGAAGCCGGTGAACCGGCACGTCATCGCGGTGAGCAAGTTCGCCGCGGCGTGGGGCGCCACGATGCTGCTCGGCGCGCTGCCGGTGGGCCTCGCGGCCCTGGTGCTCGACCCGTCGCAGCCGGGGCGGGCCGGGGCCCTGGCCGTGGGTGCCGCGGTCTCCGGCACGGTCTACACCGCGCTGTTCCTCGCGCCTCGCGGCGCTCACCCGGCACGCCGTGGTCGTCGGGCTGCTCTTCGTGCTCGTCTGGGAGGGCGTGCTCGGCTCGATCTTCAGCCGGCATCCGCTGGCTGTCGGTCGGGGCGTGGGGCCGGGCGGTCGCCGGCCAGCTGAGCGACCAGGTCGAGGATGCCGCGACGATCGGTCTCGCCTACGCCGTCGTGGCCGCGGTCGCTCGTCACCGCCGGCTCGCTCTGGTTCACCGGCGACCGGTTGCGCTCGTTCACCCTGCGTGGCGACGAGTAGCCGGTTTGAACCGGGGGGGGGCACCATGCGTATGACTCGGGTAGGAGGTCGGATGCCGGAGAGCTCAGTGGCGCTGATGCAGCAGCTGCACGACGAGCATGCCGCCGCGCTGTGGGGGTACTCGCTGCGCCTGACCGGGCAGGACCGGGCCCGCGCCGAGGACGTCGTGCAGGAGACGCTGCTGCGCGCCTGGCGCAACCACGACCGGCTCGACGAGTCGCGCGGCTCGGTGCGGTCGTGGCTGTTCACGGTGGCGCGCAACATCGTCATCGACGAGTGGCGCACCTCGCGCTCGCAGCACGAGGTGGCCGTCGCCGAGGTGCCCGAGGCGCGCGAGGAGCTCGACCACACCGACCAGCTGCTGACCGTCGTGGCTGGTCGCCGAGGCCGTCACCTCGCTGTCCGCGGACCACCGCGCCGTGCTGCTGGAGTGCTACTACCGTGGGGCCTCGGTCGCGCAGGCGGCGCACCGGCTCGGCATCCCCGAAGGAACGGTGAAGTCGCGCACCCACTACGCGCTGCGAGCGCTCCGACTGGCGTTGCAGGAGATGGGGGTGGGCGCATGACCTGCCGGTTCGCCCACCTCGACGGCGCCTACGTGCTCGGCTCGCTGGCTCCCGACCGAGCGCCTCGAGTTCGAGGCGCACCTGCCGGGCTGTGCCGAGTGCAGCCGCGGCGTGCGCGAGCTCGCCGGCCTGCCCGGGCCTGCTGGCCCAGGTCGACGTGGCCGACCTCGAGGTGCCCACGCCCGACGCCCCGCTGCCGCCGACCCTGCTGCCCGCCCTGGTGCGCGAGGTGCGCGGCGAGCAGCGCCGGCGCTCGGTGCTCACCGCCGCGGTGGCCGCGGCCGTGGCGGCCGTCGTTCGTCAGCGCGCTCGCGATCGGCGGCGCGTTCGACCGGTCGACCCCGACCACGTCGGCAGCAACGCCGGTCGCGACCCCGACGGCCAGCCGCACCGCCCCGGTGGCGGAGGCCATGCTCCCGGTCGGCGCCGGCCCGGTGCAGGCGGCGGTGGCGCTCACCGGCGTCGCGTGGGGCACCAAGCTCGACCTGACCTGCTCGTACGCGAAGGGCGGCTCCGGCGACGACGGCGGGTACAGCGGCCCGGCGGCCGCCAAGGCCTACGCGCTGGTCGTGCACACCCGCGAGGGCCGCGAGGAGCAGGTGGCGACCTGGAAGGCGCTGCCGGGCAAGACCATGCGGCTGACCGGGGCCACGGCCACCGGCCGCACCGACATCACCACGGTCGAGGTGCGCACCGACGACGGTCGGGTCGTGCTGACCCTGCCGGTCTGAGCCGTCCCCGGGTCACGACCCGGGAACGGTGGCCCTCGTCGGAGGGCCGTCCGTCGTCGGGTCGGCGGCGCGCCGGGCGGGGCGGCGCGGCGGGCCCGCCCCGAGGCGCGCCAGCTGCTCCTCGATCGCGGTCAGCCGTCGGCCCAGGGCCTCGAGGCCCGCGGTCAGCTCCTCGTCGCTGTGGCGTTCGCGCTCCTCCCACGGTCGTTCGTCCTCGCGGACGAACAGCGCCGCCAAGGAGGCGCTGACGGTGGCCAGGAGCAGGAACCCGACGACCATCAGCGCGGCCGAGAGCACCTGCCCCGCGCGGGTCTCCGGGGGCTCCCCGATGAACCCGACCGTCGTGATCAGGCTGACCGCCCACCACACGCCGCGCCAGAAGGAGGTCACCGTGCGCGTCTCGATCGCCGCGGCCGCGGCAGCCGACAGGACGATCAGCAGCACGGCGCCGAGCGACAGGGGGACGAGCCATCCCGATGCCAGCGTGCGGGCGGGACGCCCGGGAGAACGAGCCTCACCAGCGCGACGCTACTCGCCGTGGCCGGGAGGTTCGCCGCGCTCGTGACCGGCCACACGGCATCCGGCCGGCGTGCCGCCCTGCGTCGTCAGGAGCTCCGGCCGTCGCCGCTGCCGTGGTTCGTCCGACACCGTCCAGGCCGGCCCAGGAGTGCGACCAGTCGGCGTGGTCGCCCCCGCGAGGCGGCGACCGCAGCGGGTCCGGCGAGGGCGGCGGGGTCGGGGCGGCGGAGCACGTCGCGCACGATGACCGCCGTCGCGACGAGGCCGAGGGCGACGAGGAACCACAGCACGGGCGCCTCCTTCGTCACGGCGGTCTCGCGATCGGGGTGACGTCAGGCTAGGGCCCCCGCCCCGCGCTGTCACGCGCTGGCGAGCCGCCGGGCGGCCGCGCCGACCGACGGACGAGCGACCCGGTGACCCGGGGTGCCCGATCGGTCAGCGGCTGCCGGAGGTGCGCTGCCCGTCCGTGGACGCACCCACGGGGGCGTCGGCCTGCCGGCGCGGCCAGGCCTCGCGCAGCACGAGCAGCCCACCGACGATGCACACCACCTCGGAGATCGCGGCCGCCCACACCTCGAAACCGACCCACTGCTCCTTCACCCCGAACAGCCCCACGGTCGTCGACAGGATGAACGCGCCGAGGGTGCTCGCGCCGAAGCCCGCCGCGAGGAAACCGGGCACCCAGTGCTTCCAGGCCAGCAGGAGTATCGCGATGACCAGGCCGGCCACGGCGTTGAACATGAAGGCCGGCCCGATCATGTCGATGTCGCTGAACCCGTCGAGCCAGAGCTTGAGGTGCACGTACGCCGACACCAGCGCCGCCACCGCCGTCACGATCCGCGTCACCATGAGTGTCTCCCTCCACTGCTCCGGTGCCGCCCGCGCCACCGCGCGGGGGGCCTTACCCCTTGTCACGGAACACGGGCGCCGACGGTTCACCCCGCGACCGCGCCGGACGGCGCCACCGTGCTGAACCGCCCCGGTGGTGCCATCGTGTGTACGAGTACGACCGTCACCCGACGGAGACGACCCAGGCGCAGCGCAGTCGTGGAAGGAGTGCCCGCGATGGCGGTTCAGGCCCGCGCGTTCTGGGTGCGTGAGCCGGGCGTCGGCGAGATCCGGTCGGCGACGGTGCCCGACCCCGGGCCCGGGGGAGGTGCTCGTGCGCACCCTGGTCACCGGCATCAGCCGCGGCACCGAGACCCTCGTCTTCCGCGGCGGCGTGCCGGCCGACCAGCGCGCGGTGATGCGGGCGCCGCACCAGGAGGGCGACCTGCCCGGGCCGGTGAAGTACGGCTACCTCAACGTCGGTGTCGTCGAGGCCGGGCCCGCCGAACCTGCTGGGGCGCACCGTCTTCTGCCTGTACCCCCACCAGAGCGCCTACGTCGTGCCCGGCCGACGCCGTGGTCGTCGTGCCGCCCGACGTGCCGCCCGAGCGCGCCGTGCTCGCCGGCACCGTCGAGACCGCCGTCAACGCCCTGTGGGATGCCGCGCCGCTCGTCGGCGACCGCGTCGCCGTGGTGGGGGCCGGGATGGTCGGCCTGTGCGTCGCCCGGCTGCTCGGCCGGCATCCCCGGGGTCGAGGTGACGGTGGTCGACGTCGACCCGGCGCGCGCCGCCGTCGCCGAGGCGATGGGGGCGGGGTTCGCCCTGCCCGGCCGACGCCCCGACCGGGTGCGACCTGGCCGTGCACGCGAGCGCGACCTCGGCCGGCCTCCAGCTGGCCCTCGACGCGCTCGCCCGCGAGGGCACCGTGGTCGACCTCAGCTGGTACGGCGACACCGAGGTGACCCTGCGGCTCGGGGGGTCGTTCCACTCGAGCCGGCTGTCGGTGCGGGCCAGCCAGGTCGGCACGGTGTCACCGGCGCAGCGCGGGCGGCGCACCGCCACCGACCGGCTGGCCCTGGCGCTGCGGCTGCTGCGCGACCCCGCCTTCGACGCGCTGCTCACCGGCAGCTCTCCGTTCGACGAGCTGCCCGAGGTCATGGCCCGGCTCGCCGACGGCAGCCTCCCCGCCCTGTGCCACACCGTGACCTACCCCGAGGAGACACCGTGTTCAGCGTGACCGTCCGCGACCACATGATGATCGCCCACAGCCTGCGCGGCGAGGTGTTCGGGCCGGCCCAGGGGCTGCACGGCGCCACCTACGTCGTCGACGCCACGGTGCGCGCCGAGGCCCTCGACGGCGACGGGCTCGTGGTCGACATCGGCCGCGCCGGCCGAGGCGCTCGCCGCGGTGGTCGGCGCGCTGAGCTACCGCAACCTCGACGACGACCCGTCGCTCGCCACCGTCAACACCACGACCGAACGGCTGGCCCAGGTCGTGGCCGACCGGCTCGCCGAGCGCATCCACGCGGGTGACCTCGGCCGGGATGCCGGCGAGCTGGCGTCGCTGCTCGTCACCCTGCGTGAGTCGCACATCGCCTGGGCCTCGTACGAGCGCGACCTGTGACCGTGGTGCACGTCGTCGTACCGGACGGGGTCGACGACCCGGCCCGGCCGAGTGGCGGCAACACCTACGACCGGCGGCTCTGCACCGGGCTGACGGCGCTCGGGTGGGACGTGCACGAGGATGCCGTCGTGCCCCGAGAACCGCTGTGGTCAGGCCGTGTTCACGGCATCCGCGCTGTCCGGGGTGCTGGCCGGCCTGCCGACCGGCAGCACCGTGCTGCTCGACGGCCTCGTCGCGTCGGACCAGCCGGAGGTCCTCGGCGCCGAGGCCGGTCGGCTGCGGCTCGTCGTGCTCGTGCACCTGCCGCTGGGCCTGGGCGGGCCCGACGGCGGCAGCGCCGACGGTGCGGGCGCGCGAGGCGGCGGCGCTGCGGTGCGTCGCCGCGGTCGTGACGACGAGCCGCTGGACCCGGCACTGGCTGCTCGACGCCTACGGCCTCGACCCGGCCCGCGGTCGTCGTCGCCGTGCCGGGGGTCGACGCCGGCACCCGTGGTCGTCGGGCGACCCGGCCGGGCGCCGGCTGCTGTGCGTCGGGGCGGTGATCCCGGCCAAGGGGCACGACGTGCTCCTCGAGGCGCTCGCCCGGGTCGCCGACCCCGGCTGGGGCTGCACCTGCGTCGGCGTCGCTCGAGCGCGACCCGGGCTTCGTCGAGCGGCTGCGCGCGCGGGCCGTCGAGCTGGGGGTCGCGGACCGGGTGCGGTTCACCGGCCCGCTGGGCGGGCCCGAGCTGGAGGCCGCGTACGCCGGCGCCGACCTCCTCGTCACCGCGTCGCGGGGCGAGACCTACGGGATGGCGGTCACCGAGGCGCTCGCGCACGGCATCCCGGTGCTGGCGACCCGGGTCGGCGGCCTGCCGGAGGCGGTGGGCCGGGCACCCGGCGGGCGGCGGCCCGGCATCCTCGTGCCGCCCGACGACCCCGGCGCGCTCGCCGGGGCGGTGGAGCAGTGGCTCGGCGACCCCGGGCTGCGGGCGCACCTGCGCGCGGCGGCGCAGGGCCGGCGTGCCGTCGCTGCCCACCTGGTCCGCGACCAGCGCCGAGGTCGACCGGGTGCTCGCCGCGGTGGCGGCCTGACCGGGGACGCCGCGGTGAACCGGGTCGGCATCGGGCCCGTATGTCCGGAGAACAGGTGCTCCGCTCCCGACCCGGGGAGGAGCCCGGACGACCGGGAGGCCGTGATCGACGCGACGTGGTGGCGGTGGGCGCGTCCGCTGGCCGGCGCGCTCGTCCTCGCTGCGCTCGCCGTCGGGCTGGGCACCGGGCCGTTCCTGGCGGCGCTGCGCGCGACCGACGCCCGGGCGCTGGCGGTCGGCGCCGCTCATCGCGCTGCTCACCACGGTGTGCGGGGCCTGGCGGTGGCGGCTCGTCGCCCGCCGGCTGGGCGCCGACCTCACCCTGAGCGGTGCCGTCGCCTCCTGCTACCGCGCGCAGTTCCTCAACGCCACGCTGCCCGGAGGCGTGCTCGGCGACGTCGGCCGCGGGGTGCAGCACGGGCGGGTGGCGGGGACGTCGGGCGTGGGCTGCGCGGCGTCGCGTGGGAGCGCACCGCCGGCCAGGTGGTGCTCGCCGTGCTCGACCGTGGTCGCCCTGCTCGTCGCCCGGCCGTTCGACCTGCCCCGGCTCGACGGCATCGTCGACCGTGCTCGTCGTCGGTGCTCGTCCTCGTCGCCGTGGTCGCCGCTCGTGGCGGTGGCTCGCGCCGGGCGCGGGCACCGGGCCACCCGGTGGCTGCGCGTCGTCGCGGCCGACCTGCGGGCGCTGCGGCACGGCCCGGCATCCGCTGGGCATCGTGCTGCCTCGGTCGCCGCGGTGGCCGGGCACCTCGCCGACCTTCGTGCTCGCCGCCCGCACGGTGGGGGTGCGCACCCCGGTGGTCGAGCTGCTGCCGCTGGCCCTGGTCGTGCTGGTCGTGTCGGCGGTGCCGCTCAACCTCGCCGGCTGGGGTCCGCGCGAGGGTGCCGCGGCGTGGGTCTTCGCCGCCGCCGGGCTGGGGGCGGCCACCGGGCTCGCCACGGCCGTGGCGTTCGGGGCGATCGCCTTCGTCGGCACCCTGCCCGGCGCCGCGCTGCTGCTCGCCGGCCGGGTGCGTCGGCGGGCCGCGGGCGCCCGGCCCGGCCCCGGTGCGTCGTGGGCGCGCCGCGGCTGGACGCCGTGGGAGGTGGTCCCCGTGGCTGAGCGTCCCTACACCCTGCTCAGCTGCGCGGTCTCGCTCGACGGCTGCCTCGACGACGCGACCGACCGGCGCCTGGTGCTGTCGAACGAGGCCGACCTCGACCGGGTCGACGCCGTGCGGGCCGGCTGCGACGCCATCCTCGTCGGCGCCGGCACCGTGCGCGCCGACGACCCGCGGCTGGCCGTGCGCGGCGCCGACCGCCGGGCCCGCCGGGTCGCCGAGGGGCGCGCCGCCGACGCCGCGGAAGGTGACGCTCACCCGGCATCCGGGGCTCGACCCGCGCTCCGCGATCTTCGCGGGCGGCGACGGCGACCCCCTCGTCTACTGCGCGACCCCCGCCGTCGCCGCCACCCGCGAGCGGCTCGGCGACGCCGCCACGGTCGTCGACGCCGGGGCCTCTCCGCAGGTCGGCTGGGTCGCCGACGACCTCGGCGGGCGCGGGGTGCGGCGGCTGATGGTCGAGGGCGGCCGGCACGTGCTCGAGCAGTTCCTCGCGGCGCAGCTCGCCGACGAGCTGCAGCTCGTCGTGGCACCGCTGCTGGTCGGCGACCCGCGGGCGCCACGGTTCGTCGCCGACGTGCGGATGCCGGGTGGCGGCCGGCCGCGCGCCGACCTCGCCGAGGTGCGCCGCATCGAGGACGTCGTGCTGCTGCGCTACGCGCTGTCGGCACGGTTCGAGCAGGACGACCAGGGAGGGACCACCCGATGACGCACCCACTGCAGCCCCAGCCGGCGACGATCCGCACCGAGGTGATGGTGCCGCTGCTGCTTCAGCGACGGGTTCACCACGAACGCGCGCGTGCTCACCTTCGACGGGCTCGTCGACGGCCGCGAGCACCTCGCGGTGGGCCTCGGCGACCGCACCAGCCGGCTGGCCCCGGCCGACCGGCTCGACCGGCGCGCCGCTCGTCCGGCTGCACAGCGAGTGCCTCACCGGCGACGTCTTCGGCAGCCAGCGCTGCGACTGCGGCCCGCAGCTGCGCGAGGCGGTCGAGCTGATCGCCGCAGGTCGGCGGGTACCTGCTCTACCTGCGCCAGGAGGGTCGCGGCATCGGGCTCTACGGCAAGCTCGACGCCTACGGGCTGCAGGACGGCGGCCTCGACACCTACGAGGCGAACGTCGCCCTGGGGTTCAGCGCCGACGCGCGCGACTACACGGTGGCGGCCCAGATGGTGTCGGCGCTCGGGGTGGGGTCGCTGGCCCTGCTCAGCAACAACCCGGACAAGGCCGCCCAGCTGGCCCGGCTCGGCGTCACCGTCACCGAGGTGGTGCCCACCGGGGTGCACGTCAACGACAGCCAACGCCCGCTACCTCGAGACCAAGGCCTCCCGCGGCGCCCACACCTTCCGGCTGCGCGCCTGAGACCGCTTGTTGCGGATCTGCCCCGACTGCCACCCCCGCAGACCCCTGCTGAGGTGGCAGATCCGCAACAAGTCCCGGGCCCGACCGGCGCGCCTGCACCAGAACCCTCAATCCTGGCACCTGCCCGGGCCCGTGGTGCGAGGATCGCACGCCATGCCGAGGATGAGAGCACGGTGGGTCGTCGCGTTGGCCCTGCTCGCGCTCGTCGACCCCGGCAGCGGCCCACGCCGACACTGCCCCGGTGATCTCCGCGCACCGCGCCGTCGATGTCTCCAGGCTCCGTCGAGAACTCGCTCGCCGCGTTCGACCGTCGCCGTGCGAGCGGCGAGACCGACGTCGAGGGCGACGCGCGGCTGACCAAGGACGGCATCTTCGTCATGAGCCACGACCGGTCACTGCGGGCGCCGCGCTGTGCAGGGCCCCCACCTCGGCGTGCCGCTGCGGGCCCTCACCGTGGCCCAGGTCGAGGACGATGACCTGCGGCGGCGAGCCGGTGGCCCGGCTGGCCGACGTCATCGAGGCCGTCCGGCCGTACCCCGCAGGCGACCTTGCGCGTCGAGGTCGAAGCACTCGGCGCGAATGACACTAGCGCTGGCTCGCACCGGCGACGCCGTGCGCCTGGCGAAGGTTCGCTCGCAGCGAAGCGGATGACGGCGCGCTCCATCCTCCAGGACGCTTCGACTGGGCGGTCACGACTCGGGCGGTGCACGCGGCGTCACCCACCCAGCGGGTCTCGGCCGCTCGTCGAGCACCATCACGGTCGGCCACAGGTGGCCATCGGCCCGCTCGTTGGGCGTCCACGACTTCAGCTACGGCACAGGCCGGGCTCGACGGGCTTCTGGAACCGGCTGATCGCCGCCAATGGGCTGACCAGCACGGTGTGGACGGTCGACGACCCGGTGCGGGCGCAGGGTGCTGCGCGCCGAGGGCGTCGGGACCATCATCAGCAACGTCCCGACCACCGCTGCGGGCCGCCCTGGACGCCGCCGGAGTCGCAGTGTCGGCTGACCACGTTACTCCATCAGGGTCCGCCGTGCGCACCGCGACACCCTGGCGGCCGCGGCGAGCTCACGTACCACCGCCCTGTCGAGCGGTCAGCCGGACGGCCGGGTGGTCGAGACCGCGCTGGTGCGGGTGACGGCCTCGACGTCGTCGGGCACGGCGTGCTGCGGGTCGCCCCGCAGGGCACCCCGCACGGCGCCACGTGGGAACAGGCGGTGAACGTGTCGGACGACGCGCGCTCGGTCCACCGTCGTCGAGGTCGCGCTGGGTGACCGACGGCGTCGATCCGCATCCGCAACGCGTCCTCCCGGGCGGTGTCACGCTCGCGGTGAGCCCAGGCGGTCGGGTCTGCACCTGCGCCTGGCTGCCGCTCCGGCTCGTTCCCAGGCGACGACGATCCACGACTCGCTGATGCCGCGGGCTGCGGTCAGCGCGCGGGGGACCTCGTCGGGGGCCGAAGCTCAGCGGTGGAGGTCGAAGCGGTCGAGCTCCATCACCTTGACCCAGGCGGCCACGAAGTCGCGGACGAACTTCTCGTGACGCGTCGTCGCTGGCGTAGACCTCCGACAGCGCCCGCAGCTGCGCGTGCGAGCCGAAGACGAGGTCGACGGCCGTGGCGGTCCACTTCACCTGGCCGGTGGCCTGGTCGGTGCCGTCGTAGACGTTCTCGTGCGTCTTCGACGACCTCCACTCGCGTGCCCGGCGCGAGCAGGGTGCGGAAGAAGTCGTTGGTCAGCTGGCCGCGGCGCTCGGTGAGCACCCCGAGGTCGGAGTCACCGGCGTTGGCCCCGATCGCGCGCATCCCGCCCACGAGCACGGTCATCTCCGGCGCGGTGAGGTTGAGCAGGTTGGCCCGGTCGAGCAGCAGCGTCTCGGGCGACAGCTTCTCGCCCGGGGGCAGGTAGCTGCGGAAGCCGTCGGCGCGCGGCTCGCAGCACCCGGAACGAGTCGGTGTCGGTCTGCTCCTGGGTCGCGTCGGTGCGGCCCGGGGTGGAACGGCACGGTGACGTCGTGCGCCGGCATCCCGAGCGGCCTTCTCGACCGCCGCGGAGCCGCCGAGCACGATGAGGTCGGCGAGCGAGACGGTGGCCCCGCCGCGGCCGTCGAAGTCGGCCTTGACCCGCTCGAGCGCGTCGACGACGGCGGCGATCTCGTCGGCGTCGTTGACCTGCCAGCCGCGCTGCGGCTCCAGCCGGATGCGGGCGCCGTTGGCCCCACCGCGCTTGTCGGTGCCGCGGAAGCTGGACGGCCGACGCCCAGGCCGTGCGCACCAGCTGCGGCACGGTGAGCCCGGTGGCGAGGACGGCGTCCTTGAGCGCGGCGACGTCGTCGTCGGCGACGAGCGCGCCCTCGACCGGCGGCACCGGGTCCTGCCA
Organism: uncultured Actinomycetota bacterium; assembly: GCA_963782695.1. GTDB lineage: Bacteria > Actinomycetota > Actinomycetes > Actinomycetales > Dermatophilaceae > Fodinibacter. The sequence continues at coordinate 98,533 of CAWAKY010000008.1, forward strand.
CGGCTGCGGCTCGGGCACCCACGGGCCGAGGTAGCGCTCGACCGGGCCCATGTCGCGGTGCAGCAGCTTGTACCAGGCCTTCGCGAACGCCAGCGCGAACTCGTCGGGGTGCTCGAGGAAGCGGCGCGAGATCTTCTCGTACTCGGGGTCCATGCGCAGCGCCAGGTCGGTGGTGAGCATCGTCGGCGGGCGGCTGAGCGTGCCGTCCTCGGGGTCGGGCACGGTGTTCGCGCCGGCGCCGTCCTTGGCTGCCCACTGGTGCGCGCCGGCCGGGCTCTGGGTGAGCTCCCACTCGTAGCCGAAGAGGTTCTCGAAGAACTTGTTGCTCCACTGCGTCGGCGTCTGGGTCCAGGTGACCTCGAGGCCGCTGGTGATGGCGTCGCGGCCCTTGCCGGTGCCGTACTCGCTCTTCCAGCCGAGGCCCTGCGTGCTCGACCGGGGCAGCCCTCGGGCTCCGGGCCGACGAGGTCGGGGTCGCCGGCGCCGTGGGTCTTGCCGAACGAGTGGCCGCCGGCGATCAGCGCGACGGTCTCCTCGTCGTTCATCGCCATCCGGGCGAAGGTCTCGCGGATGTCGCGGGCCGCCTTGACCGGGTCGGGGACGCCGTTCGGGCCCTCGGGGTTGACGTAGATCAGGCCCATCTGCACCGCGCCGAGCGGGTTCGCGAGCTCACGGTCGCCGCTGTAGCGCGCGTCGCCGAGCCAGGCGTCCTCCGGACCCCAGAAGATCTCCTCGGGCTCCCAGACGTCCTCGCGACCGAAGCCGAAGCCGAAGGTCTTGAAGCCCATGTCCTCGAGCGCGACGTTGCCGGCGAGCACGAGCAGGTCGGCCCAGGAGACCTGCTGGCCGTACTTCTGCTTGACCGGCCACAGCAGGCGCCGGGCCTTGTCGAGGTTGGCGTTGTCGGGCCAGCTGTTGAGCGGGGCGAACCGCTGCTGGCCGTCGCCGGCGCCGCCGCGGCCGTCCTAGATGCGGTAGGTGCCGGCGGCGTGCCAGCTCATCCGGATGAACAGCGGGCCGTAGTGGCCGAAGTCGGCCGGCCACCAGTCCTGCGAGGTGGTCATCACCTCGACGATGTCGCGCTTGAGCGCGTCGACGTCGAGCGTGGCGAACTCGCCGGCGTAGTCGAACCCGGCATCCAGCGGGTTGGTGGCGGGGGAGTGCTTGTGCAGCACCGAGAGGTCGAGCTGGTCGGGCCACCAGTCCTGGTTGGTGCGGGGCCGCCCGGCCTTCGGGGTGGGGGTGTCGATCGCCGGGTTCTCGCTCTCGCTGCCCTGGTCGGTCACGCCGTCGGTTGCCTGGTCGGTCACGTCCGTCTCCTTCGGTGTTCGGTACTCGGATCGGTGGTGGTCTGGTCTCAGGTGCCCGTGCGGGCCGCGCACCGGGGGCAGGTGCCCCAGTAGACGACCTCGGCCTCGTCGATGACGAAGCCGTGGTCGTCGGATGCCGTGAGGCACGGGGTGTCGTCGACCGCGCAGTCGACGTCGGCGATGGTGCCGCACGAGCGGCAGACGACGTGGTGGTGGTTGTCGCCGACCCGCGACTCGTAGCGCGCGACCGAGCCGCTCGGCTGGATGCGGCGCAGCAGCCCGGCCGTGGTCAGCGCGCGGAGCACGTCGTAGACCGCCTGGTGCGAGACCTCGCCGAGGTCGGCGCGCACGGCCTCGATGATCGCGTCGGTGTGGCGTGCGGGTTGTCCTCGCACCGCGGCCAGCACGGCGACCCGGGGGCGGGTCACCCGCAGGGAGGCCCCGCGCAGCAGCTGCTCGACGTCGGGCGGTGGGGGCACTGTCGCAGTGTTGCCCGTTTTCTGGAACGAGTCAAGAGTCGTGCCGTCCCGAGGAATGGCCGCCCGGGTCAGGCGGGTGGTGTGGTGAGACCGGGGAAGTGCCAGGGGCCGTCGAGCACCTCGGGCCGCGGCCGGTAGAGCCGCACCAGGTAGTTCCAGCCCTCGGTGATCGGGATGCAGTTCCGGGCGCCCGGCTCGCAGCCGCCGAACCGCACCGTGACCGTGCCGTCGTCGTTGCGCGCCGCGGTGATGTCGTTGACGCTGTAGTGCCCGAGCTCGTTGGGCTCGAAGTAGCCGGCGGCGTTGTAGACCGAGATCGACCAGAAGCCGTCGACCGGCACCTCGCCGACGGTCAGCTCGTACTGGCCGACCGGCAGCCCGGGCGACGCCCCCACGTAGGTCGCCTCCGCGTCGGGCAGGCCGCCCCAGCCGGCAGCCGTGCTCACCAGGTGGTGCACCGGGTCGACGTCCTCGCGGCGGCCGAAGCTGTGCACGAAGCTGGTCATCCCGGCGGCCAGCCCGAGCAGGTGGTTGCGGGTGGCGTCGAGGCTCTCGGTGTCCCAGGTGCCGGGCACGAACGGCTCCGACGCACCGGCCTCGAGCCCGAACTGGTCCTGCAGGGCGGCCACCGCGGCGACGTCGGCGGGGTCGGACGGGTCGACCAGCACCCGGGCCACGACGGCGACGTGCCGCGAGCCGTACTCCTGCTCGGTCAGCTCGTACTCGCCCGCGTCGTGCAGGATCCGGTTGATGTAGTGGTCGTTGTTGACCACCATCACCGACACGTAGCGCTCGCCACCGTCGGGCACGGTGAGCCGGGCCCCCGCCGAGAGGTCGACGACCGCGAAGCTGTAGAGCGTGTCGCGGTTCATCCGGATCACCGGCTGGTTGTCGACGGCAGCGGGAGTGCGGTTGTGCATGAACCGGTTCGGGCCGCCGGCCTGGCCCTGGGTGGCCGCGAACATCCGGTCCGTCTCGGCCCGGACGAAGTTGTCGACGTTGACCTTGGTCGCATCCATGGGCAGAACCTAGCCGAGCCCGGCGCCCGCTCGACAGGGGTTGTGGCCGAACGGTTCGCGACCTCCCGGATGCCGTGCCGTCGCGTCGCGCCTCAGCTCCTCGTCCGACGCCGTGGTCGCCGCCGACTCCGCGATCCACGCGTCGGCCGTGCTTGACCGCCTCGTGCACCGACAGGCCCACCCGGGCGTGGGCCAGGAAGACCGCGTCGTCCCCGAGCAGCGCGGTCAGCCCGGTGTCGTCGACCTGGCGGCGGACCCCCGGCGTGACGCCCGGCGAGCATGAGTCGCGAGCCGGTCGCGGCGAGCTGCTCGGCGTACTTGATCAGCATCTTGACCACCGTGCTGCCGAGCTCCTCCTTGGCGCGCAGGCGCAGCACGACCACCCCGTGGGTGTCGGTGCCGACCGGCCGCGGCAGCTGCGCCTCGAACGCCGGTGCCGACGCGAAGAAGAGGCTGCCGTAGGTCGCGAGCACGACCACCTCCCCGGCCGGCACCACGGCGGGCGGGTCGGCCTCGGTCGGGAAGCCGTGGTCGTCGTCGAAGACCCAGTGCTTGACGACGACCCGGTTCGACTGGCGCCCCACGTGCAGCAGCACCGCCAGCCCCACCCCGACGAGCACCGCGTACTGCAGCGGGATGATGAGGGTCAGCACGAAGGTGATCGCCATCGTCGTCGCCGGCACCGGGCCGGTGCGCCAGGTGAGCAGCAGCTGGTCGACCTTCAGGCTGCGCCAGCCGATGAGCACGAGGAGGCCGCCGAGCGCCGGCATCGCGACGTAGCCCACCACGTCGGACAGCAGCAGCATCGAGGCGCCGATGACGATCCCCGCGAACAGGTTGGCCGTGGCCGTGCGGCCGCCGGCCGCGCGCACCAGGTTCGTGGCCGACATCGAGCCCGCGACCGGCATCCCCTGGAGCACCCCGGTGGCCAGGTTGGCGACGCCCTGCCCGCGGAAGTCGCCCGAGGCGTCGTTCGCCGAGCCGTCCGGCCGGGTCATCGTGCCGCCGATCGCCGCGCCCTGGACGAGGCCGACGAAGATGAGCGAGAGCGCGGGCACGACCATCGCCACGACCAGCCCCAGGGAGCGGCACCTCGAGCGGCGGCAGGCTCCGGGGCACCGTGACGAGGTCCGAGAGCATCGGCACGTTGAGCACGGTGATGCCCAGGGCGTCGAGCACGACCGGCAGGGCCGACCCCAGGGCGATCGCGACGACCATGCCGAGGGCCCCGAGCCGGGTGCGCTCGAGCAGCACGATGAGCCCGATGGTCACCGCGGCGACGAGCACGCCGGCCCAGTGGATCTGCCCCGGGTGCACCAGGGTGTCGAGGGTCTTGAGCACCCGGTTGGGTGCATCGCTGGTGTAGCCGGTGATCTCGTCGACCTGCGACAGCATGATGTTGATCGCGACCGCGTTGACGAAGCCGACGAGCACCGAGCTGGGGACGAAGCGCACGAGCGACCCGAGCCGGGCGATGCCGAGCGCGAGCATCCCGACGCCGGTGAGGACGGCCAGCACGGCGACGGCCTCCTGGGCGCGCGCGTCGCCGGTCTGGGTCTGCGGCACGTCCGAGATGATCACCGCCATCGCACCGGTCGCCTGCACCGACATCAGCACCGTGCTCGTCGACAGCGCGCCGACGACGGTGCCGACGAGGTAGCCGTTCAGCGCGAGCAGCGGGTTGACCCCGGCGAGCAGGCCGTTGGCCAGGCCGTCGGGCACCGACTCCAGCCCGAGCACGGTGCCGGCCCGCAGGTCGGCGGCCACCGTCGTGCGGTTGCCGAACCGCCCCGACCACCAGCCCCGCGCCCGGCGGGTCAGGGATGCCGTGGACCCGCCGGGCCGCTCGCCGTCGCCCACGGCGCGGTCAGTCCGGCAGCCGTCGCATCTCGACGACGGACAGGCCCAGGTCGGAGAACCGGGCGAGCAGGCTCGACACGTCGGACTCGTCCTGCACCGGCCCGAACAGGATGGTGCCGCCGGTGGGGTAGGGCGTCGACGACAGCTCGGGCAGCGCAGCCATGACGTCCTCGGACACCGAGCCCCTGATGATGAACTCGTATCGCATGGATGTCCTCTCGCACGACCGCGGGCTCGCTCCTGTCTGAGGTCGACCTTGGCACCGGCGGGGGCGGCGTCGCCTCACGCGTCGCGGGTGAGCGCAGCCGGATGCCGGTGGTGTCACCTGCCGCGGCGGGCCGCAGCGGCGCGCCGGGACGTGCCGAGGTCAGAGCAGGCCGAGGCCCCGGGCGATGCCGATCGCCTCGCGGCGGGTGCCGGCGCCGAGCTTGGCGTAGATCGAGCGCACGTGCGTCTTGACCGTGTTGAGGCTGATGCCCTGCGCGGCCGCGATCTCGCCGAGCGTCATCATCGAGGGCAGGTCGCGCAGCACCACCAGCTCGCGCTCGGTCAGCCAGCCACCGCTCGGGGCGGTCGTCGTGCCGAGCGGCACCCCGGTGGCCGACGTGGCCGGCGGCGCCCTGCCACTCCAGCAGGTGGGTGATGCCGGCGAGCACGCGAGTCGAGCACCGGCTCGAGGTGGCCGGCCCGGCCGTGCAGCTGCGAGAGCAGCGCGTGCACCTCGGCGCCGGCGTCGAAGAACGGACGGGTGGCACCGGTGGGCGCGGCGGTCTGCAGGGCGGTGAGCAGCGCCTCGGTCGCCGCGGGCCGGCGGTCGGACCGTTCGGCCAGCAGGGCCTCGAGCAGCCAGGCCGTCGTGGACGCGGTGGTGCGCAGCGGGGTGAGGTCACCGGTGAGCACCGGCCGCAGCAGGCGCCGGGCGTCGGCCGGCCGGCCGCGCGCCGACGCGAGCAGGGCCTGCACGACGGCGACGTCGCCGGTCGCCCCGAGCCGGTGCTCCGCCCGCTCGACCGCCTGCTCGGCCCGGTGCCACTCGCCCAGGCTCAGGCACATCCGCAGCTCGTGCGGGGCGGCCAGCGCCGTGAGCGCCGGCGAGGCGCCGCGGTCGGTGAGCCAGGCCGTGGTGCGCTCGAGCCGGTCGAGCGCCGCGCGGCGCTGCGGCGGCTCGTCGAAGGCGATGATGGCCTCGCCGGTGCGCGCCGCACCCTCCACCTCGACGTCGATCGTCGCGTCGATGACGTCGAGCGAGATGGCCGCCCAGGTGGCCGCCTCCTCCGGGCGCAGCACCTGGAACGAGGTCCAGCCGGCGAGCATGTAGGAGTAGGCCAGGGTCGGCGTGCGGTCCCAGCCGCGCGCGGCCGCGAAGGCGATGGCCTTCTCGGCGGCGATCCGGGCCTGCGCGAAGTCGTTCTCCGCCACGTGCGTTCCGGCCACGAGGTTCTTGCAGTAGAGCTGGATGGAGTGCAGGCCGGCGGCCTGCGGCCAGGTCGATCGCCTGGAGCAGGTCGCGCCGGGCCCGCCGGTGGTCGCCCTCGAAGAGGCGCAGCGCGCCCCGGTCGGCGAGCACGAGCAGCCGCACGTCGGGGTCGAGGTCGGCGGGCAGGTGGGAGGGCCCGACGTCGGCGACGAGGTCGCTGGCGTGCGCGACGGCGAGGTCGGCGGCGAGCCGGGCCCGGTGCAGGGCGGCCGCCTTGCGCAGCGACGTCATCCGCCGGTCGCTGCCGTCGTCGGGAATCGTGGCCAGCACGGCCAGGGCCTCGTCGGCGGCACCGACGTCGCCCTCGTCGACCGCGAGCAGCGCCCGGTGCACCAGCACGGCGGGGGCGTGCTCCTGCGAGGGCGGGAGCTGGCCGATCGCCCGTCGCACCGACGGCCCGGCCCCGGCCAGGACGAGCCCCAGGCCGTGGGCGAGCAGGATCCGCTCGACGAGGTCGACGTCGCCGGCCGCCGACGCGAGCTCGAGGGCCTCGGCGGGCTCGCGCTGCTCGAGGAACCACTGCGCGGCCACCACCCGCAGCGCGGCGACCTCGCCGGGGTCGCGCCGCCGCAGGGCCGCTGCGAGGTAGGTGCGCAGCAGGGCGTGGTACCGGAACCAGGTGCCGCTGCGGTCCAGCGGCACGACGAGGGCGTTGCGCTGGGCGAGGTCGTCGAGCATCGCGGCCGAGTCGTCGCGCCCGGAGAGCCGGGCCGCGAGGTCGACGGACAGGTCCTCGACGACGCAGGTGCGCAGCAGGAAGTCGACGACGTCGTCGGGCAGCCGCACCAGCACCTCGCCGGCCAGGTAGTCGGCCACCGGCCGGTCGGCGCCGCTGAACTCGGCCACGAACGTGGCCGGGTCGCCGTGCTCGAGCGACAGCGCCGCCATCCGCATCCCGGCCGGCCAGCCCTCGATGAGGGTGTGCAGCACCCCCCGTGAGTCGCTGTCGAGCACGATGTCGTGCCGGCTCCAGAAGTCGTCGGCCTCCTCGGCGGTGAAGGCCAGCTGGGCCGCGCGCACCTCGTGCAGGCGCCCGGTGAGGCGCAGCCGGTGCAGCCCGATCGGCGGCTCGAAGCGGCAGCCGAGCGCCACCCGCACCCGGCCGTCGGCCCACTCGACCAGGTGCTGGATGCCGTCGAGCACCTCGCGGGTGCGCACCTCGTGCACGTCGTCGAGCACGATGAGGAGGCCCGGGCACCTCGTCGCCGAGCACGTCCATCAGGTTCGCGACGAAGGTGGAGTCGGCCGGCCCGGCCGGCGCGTCGAGCCCCGCGAGCACCGTCGCGGAGTCGGGGGCGGCCTCGGTGGCGGCGAGGATCACCGCGCTCCAGAACGCGGTGCCGTCGTCGTCGCGGTCGCAGGTGACCCAGGCGACGGGCACCCCGGCAGCGCGCTGCTGGTAGGTCCAGTCGGCGAGCATGGTCGTCTTGCCGTAGCCGGCGGGAGCGCAGGCCAGCAGCACCACCGGGCCGGCCCCCAGGTCGGGGTGCGGGGTCGCCGCCGGGTCGTCGAACTGGGTCCCGGTGAGGTCTCGGAGCAGGCGGGGCCGCTCCACGGCTCGGTCGATGCGACGGGGGACCGACACCTTCGGGCGCGGCGCGGCGAGCGCACTCCGCAGGTCTGTCACGACGACGAGACTAGCCAGCCCCGCCGGTGATCCGCTCGCCTGCCCGATTTCGCGGAGTCAGGAGCACGACGCGGGCTCGGGATCGGGTACGA